>CAVTNP010000002.1:0-8446 GCA_963736195.1 Ignavibacteriota bacterium | reverse complement strand
AATGTCAATAAGCAGATATTTATGGTAACGGACGGCAAGCCCTCCGCGATGTTCGAAGATAATGGCCGGTTATATAAGAATTCCTTCGGACTCGATCCAAAGATCGTGAACAAAACGCTGGATGAAGCGCTTGCCTGCCGCCGGGAGAAGATCACGATCTCCACGTTCATGGTTGCGCGCGATCCATATTTGATCGATTTTGTCGAAGAGTTGACAAAGTCCAACAAAGGCCGAGCGTATTATTCCGGATTGAACGATCTCGGCCAGTTCGTTTTCGTCGATTATGTTAGGAACCGGAAGAAGAAATATCCGGGGAGCAGGGATTGAGAGTGGCGGAATCTTCTATATGAGTATTTTGTGTATTTTTCGGCCTCAATCGAATATCTAACATATTTATGACTATTAAGAGCTTCGTCATTATTCTTACGCTCACTTTTTTCGTCAGCACTGGTCATGCACAATGGGTGCAAACGGCAGGGCCGCAAGGCGGGTCGATCACTGCCATTGCCGTCCTCGATGGGGATGTATTTGCGGGTACCACAAGTGGATTGTTTCGTTCCGTTGATACTGGCGCGCATTGGTCACGGGTAACATCAGGAAAGGAAAATACCTCAATCAGGGCATTGGCTATTCTTAATGGCAATGTTTTTGCATCCACAAATATTGGTATGTTGCGTTCATCGGACACGGGTCTCAGTTGGCAAGAAGCAGATGCAGGATCAAAAGGGGGCCCAATGTATCTGGAGGCAGTTGGAAACGATTTGTTTGCATTATTCGGCTATGGGGTGGGTGTTTTTCGATCAACAGACCTTGGAATGTCCTGGACACCCATCGACATCGACTCCACTGTTAATTCAATGGCGTCTATCGGCGGATATTTCTTCGCGGCTGGAGGAGGGATCGGGGTATCCTATTCTCCTGATAGCGGCGTTACCTGGATAACAGCAGCAGATGCCGGACTGCCAGATCCCTACATCTTTAATTTAACAGCTATTGGAACAACTCTTTTTGTGGCGGATGTGGCTTCGGGACTTTTTCGTTCCACAGATTCAGGAGCCACCTGGAACCCAGCCAGTACAGGCAACGAAGGCTTCGGCGTTAACACACTTGCCGCGAATGGTGCGGACCTTTATTCAGCGGCAGATGCCGGGTTCTATTGTAGTTCGGATAACGGTTCGCACTGGGCTCAAGAAAGCTCGCCCGCCGGAAGTGTTCAGACTATTGGCTTTTTGGGATCGATACTACTGGCTGGCACATGGAGTAGTGGATTGTTTATTTCGAATAATGGAGCATCGAGCTGGCAGCCTATAGATAGTGGTATGGTTATCACGGACGTTACTTCCCTTTCCGTCCAAGGGCCAGACATTTTTGCTAACTGCGGCCAATCCTCTGCGTCGTCTTCTGATGGTGTTTTTGTTTCAATTGACGGTGAAGGATGGACGGATATTACTGCCAATTTAAATAGTTACTTGCCTGTAATAGCAATTGCTGCTTATGGCGGAGATGTTTTTGCCGTAACAGAAGGTCCAGCCGTGTATGTTTCAATGGATAGCGGCATGACCTGGAACACATCCTCAAATTTAGGCAGTCTCGCAATCACGGCTATTTTCCCGACTTCAAACGCCTTGTTCGCTACGTCGGGCAGCGGTATTTTCGAATCGACAGACGAAGGCACGACATGGTTGGGCGCCAATTCGGGAATTGCGGCAAATGACATCGATATGCTTTCGTTTGCTCAAGGCCCTTCGGCACTCTTTTGTGGAAGTACGAATGGTGCTGTTTACTATTCTTCAAACAATGGGATGACGTGGAATAATATAGCCCCGCCAGATTCCTACGATAGTATTGAAGCTATCGCCTTAGTTGATGGAAATATTGTAGCTGGAGGGGGCGAGGGATTGTTTGTTTCTTCTGATGGTGGAACAACATGGACCGACGCGTTTATTGCCGACAACGGCATTACCTCTTTGCTCACGGTTCAATCGAGTATATTCGCTGGAACTTCAGGCGGCATATTTGTCTCAACCGATGGAGCTAACACATGGAATGCAGAAAACCAGGGCCTCGCGACTCTTTCCGTCAATGCGCTTGCGGTACAAGGCTCCGATCTATACGCCGGTACGGAGGGTGGTGGTGTATGGCATCGCCCACTTTCGCAGATGATCAATTTCGACGCAGTGCAAGCTGTCGGTGTTTTGCCCGCGATAGAACAAAATTACCCCAATCCCTTCACGCGCCAAACAACGATTCCATTCTCGATAGCGCAAACAGAGCATGTGACGATCAAGATATTCAACATACTTGGCGAGCAAATTGCCACGCCGGTGGACCAGGACTTTGGTGTTGGGACGCATGAAGTCGTTTGGGATGCGGGATCATTCCCATCAGGTAATTACGTATGTCGCATTACTACCTTGGAGGGTACACAAACGGAACCGCTTGTTCTTGTGAGCGGTGGTTCTCGGTAAGAGGATGCATAGGGATTAGCGGCTCGTTAGCGCAAACAAATACTGAATTCCGATTTCACCGGACATAAGCGGCCCGTTGTTGGTTGGCGTAGCTGCGGTGGTGGTAGCGCCATAGGGCGTTAGTTGTGCGCTGGTGATTTGAGACAAGGCATACGCGCCTTCGATCGAAAGGTTGACGACCCCGGTTGTCCATTGAGCAAGCGGGATCAACACACCAATACGAAATTCAAAAAGCATGTTCACGGTGCTCGTTCCCAAATTTGCAGATGAGGCAAAGGTTCCGTATCCTGACGCGCTCGATGCAATGGGCAGGCCGATGCCAACACCCACCAAAAACCAACTTAAGCGAACCTCCGGGCGGATCGTGAGATACGAAAAGTTGTAGTTCGCTCCATTATCGCTATTGCCGATCTCTTGAAAATTGATTTGCCGAGCATCATACGCGATGGCAAGGTCGAATGCCAATCTAGGCCGTAGCGGGAAATCGGCATTTACTCCGGCGCTATAAGAAAGTGCAGGATACGCACTGATGCCATCCGATACTGGGCCTGAATTGAAGCATTCACCTGCACTGAAGAAAGGCCCGACTTTAATAAGCTTCCAGGTATCATCCGGCACAAGATCGTAGATGCTTGCACGTTGCCCGTGAGCAGAGGATACTAAACCGCACAGTGCTGCCATGAGAAGAAATTTGCGCTTCATGTTTCACGGATCGCGAAAACTGTGCGAGATGACCGGCTCGCAGCGATGATCCGTCAATACTAACACACGACTCCCAGCTAAGTTGCTGCTGGGAATGGAACTCGCGGAAAACTGACGATCTCTGTTAGTGCGGATTCAGATCAAATAAGTATTGAAGCCCTAGCTCGGCCGTGGCGAGAGGGCCGTTATTGCTTGAATTCGGCGGCGGTGTGCCGGAGGCATAGGGGATAAGTGCAACATTCGTGATCTGAGTGAACGCATACGAAGCCTCGATCGTAACGTTGAGCACGCCCATAGCAGATTGCACAACTGGGATCGCACCACCGAGGCGGAGCTCAAAAAGAGTTTTCATATCAGAAGTGCTCGGAGTGGTAGGGTTGCTCGAAAGGGTTCCGAGACCTGTGGAGGAAATGGAAGCGGGAAGGCCGATTCCTACGCCGACCAAAAATCCACTGAAGCGGAACTCCGGTCTGATCTCATAATATCCCAAATTGTAATTTACTCCATTAGAAGTATTATCCTGATCGTGGAAATTGATTTCACGAGCATCATAGGCGATCGCGAGATCTAAGGAAATATTTGGATTGAGCGGGAAATCGGCATTTGCACCGGCGCTGAACGCAAACTCATTTGCGGTTTTTGCACCATTTGCCACCGTTCCAGCACTGACGGCTTCGCCCGCACTGAACAGGGGGCCGAGTTTAATGTCACTCCACGTCGATGGCGGCGGAGCGCTGGCATTTTGGGCATAGGAGTTCGAAAGAAGACCGAAGAATCCGACAATGAATAAAGCTGTGAATTTCATAGATTTTTTGAGTTTAAGAATATACAAAAATAAGCAATAATTGGGGAGTTCTGGTAAATTCTGAATTAGGGTGCTGCTGCGAATTATTAATGCAGTGCATCGAATTGATAGCTTAAACCAGCTTGAACGGTCGGAAGCGGCCCATTACCCGGCTGGGACGATCCCGAAAATCGCCCGATGCCCGTTATCCCGCTTGTCTTGGTATGCCCGGTGGTATCGAAGCTTGACGTGCCAGCGATGGTTTTCGAAAGCGGATAACCCCCAGTTACAAGAAAATGCAAGTTTGCACTCGCATTTTCGAAAATCGGTACGGAAAGCGTGGCACGAAGTTCGGCGAAGGTCTGTAGGTCACTTGTTTGAATGTTTAGATTCTCGTCATAACTGTTGATCTTGGGATTATCTGCGCGATGATAGTTGTCGAGCTTTTCGATAGCACTCCCACTCAGCGGGAAATCAAGCGAAATCCCGAGGAGCAGCCACAGCAGGCGCACGGAGGGTTCGATGACCAGATATCCGAGGTTCACATCGATGTTCGCACTGGCGGTATCAAGATAAAAATCGCGAGAATCGTAGATCATTGAGAAATCGAGCCCCAGCCACTGACTATAATAGAAATCGACGGTTCCCCCGACGTTGAAGGCAAACCGTGGTAGTGTTTTCCAGTTGGTCGGCAAGTTCGCATTCTGCTCGGAAAATCCGCCGCTGAAATAGGGACCAACCGTGACATCCTTGAATATCCAAAGTTTGCTGGTATCGACCGGCAGAGGTGGCGGAACGAATTTATTGGGTTGCTGTGCACTCGCCTTCGTTGAAAGCAAAGAAGAGACCAGGAACCCTACGAAAAAGGCGAGCCTTCTCACCGATCTTGAAGAAAATGCGCTTCTGATCTTACTCGTATTTCACCTCCAACGTTCTGCTCGTTTCATCAAAGGTTAGCATGCCGGATTCTCCTTTGAGGACACTTCCTTCGAGCGATAAATGTGTTACCTGATTCCCGACAAGCGTAAAATTCACCGTTACGAACTCCCCGCTTTGCGTATGCAGCCGGATGGGAGTTTTCAGGATACGGTTCGTCATTCTTGCTACGATCGCAGAACTCATACAACCGGTTCCACACGCCAGCGTTTCGCCCTCTACACCGCGCTCGAACGTTCGTATGCGCAAGTACTTCTCCTCGCCATCTTCGCGCACCTCGATAAAATTTGCATTTGCGCCAACGGGTGCGAACTCCGGGTGCCATCGAAGCAGTCTGCCATAATGGGCGACGTCGAGTTCCTCGACCCCTGAAGCTGCCCCAAGCTCATTGCCGAAAACAACTACATGCTGTGAACCGAGATCAACGTAATTCGCCGTGATGCTATGACCACTCTCCAACGGCAAAGGAAAATTCAAACGAATAACCGTTGGGTCCTGGAAATGCACACGAACGCTTCCATTGGGAAGGAAGCTGGCAGTGTTGATCGCTCCTAATACTTCAAAACCCACGGTTTCGGTGCTGGCGAAACCATATTGCCGCGCCGCCTGAGCCGCGCAGCGGGAGCCATTACCGCAAAGCATCCCTGTCGAGCCATCAGGATTGTAAAAATCCATGCGGAATGACGCAACCGCCCCTCCCCCAGCCCTTCTCCCTGCTGGGAGATCGGAGTTATTAAAACTATTCTCCTCTCCCCGCCTCGGGGAGAGCGCATCCCCGACGATGTGGGGTGAGGGGGCGGGTTGATTTATCAAAATAATCCCATCCGCGCCTGCACCAGTCTTGTAATCGCACGCGGCGCGCACGAGCGCCCGCATTTCGTCTCGCGAAAGCGAAAGCGGGTCTTCCCACGTGTTTAGCACGAGGAATGTGTTGCCCGCCGCGGTGTAGCGATCGAAAGAGTGGGTCATGGGAATTGAGAACAACAGCACGGCGAATGTAGTGGCGCGAAAAAAAAAGGCCGTTCTTATGAACGGCCTCTCTCGAGTATTCAAAAATCGCAATACTATTTCTTAATAATAAAATCAACGTATGCAGCCCGGTCGCCGACTGTAACCCGGCATACATAATGGCCGCTTGGGAGTGCTTCCGTGCCAAGTGAAATTGATTGAGGTCCTGGGTTTTGATATCCTGTGTAAACATTGAGAACGTCTCTGCCGAGCACATCGTAAACAGTCACCTGTACGAACGAATGGTCGGCAACATCGTAAGACAGTTCCACGGTGCCGGTCGAAGGGTTAGGGTAAATTTCAGCATTGAATTCATCCTGCATAGGGGCAATAACACCATCGTCGAACGCACATGGAGCAGTTCCGCTGCCACCACCGCATGTATTACAATATAGTTTCTGAAACTGGCAACCGTCCTCAGAGGTCAAACCTAACGGAGAAAAAAGTTTCGCAGAAGAACTTGGAAGGTTATTATTGAGTGCCATGACAGTCTGAAATCCAGTGGGATTGGTCGTGCCATTCGGCCCTCCAGTGGAAACCCAAAATGGATTCGCCGTGTAGCAATTGGTACATGATGAATTCAGATCATCAGGATGATGGAGACCGAGGCAATGCCCAATCTCATGTAACATGAGATCGAAGAAGCTGTAGTTCTCATAGCCCGGTATAGTTGGTGGTGGATTTTGACCGGTATAAAATCCTGTCACATTAACTGTGTGCAAGCCGTATTGTGATGGATCAGTGGGCGTAACATCCGTCAGTCTTTCATCTCCTAAATTTTGATCGGTAACGTTTACCAGAATGGTCATATTACTGCTCCCGCATGAAGTGGGATTGCACGTTAAAAAGGTGTTAGCCCCACTCCCAATCGTTTGGGCTAAAGTTCCAGCAGGAACATCCTGAAAATCCCTTGAATTGTCATCCATGATTACATTAATACAGCACGGCGGGTTGCTGGGACACGACTGAATCGGGGGGCTACATTGAGCCCGCCAACTATTTAGCGCCTGCGTTGCATCCACTCCCGCCTGATTTTGATCGAAAATCTGCACATAGGCGTTGGCACTGTTGTCCCAAGCGGTTAGGTCAGCTTTATACTGCGCTTCGGCGCCTTCGAATTTATTATAATTCGATTCATCCTGCTGCCATTGTGCAACTCTTGCATCGATCATGGATTCGCATGAGACCCAATCGGCATGCTTTTGATTGCAATCTTCCCAATCTATATGTGCGGAACCGTTCGGACCAGTGCCGTCCTCGCAATCGTTCCAATCCTGTTCATCTTGAATGTACTGTGGGTCTTGATCGCCACCGGAATAATCATTCGGATCCGGTTCAACGCCACATGGATCATCGCCACAAATGGGTTCGTCGCCGCAGGTTGGTTCATCACCTGGAGGAGTCATGACCGGAAAAAGGGTCGGCTCCGTCGAAGGATCAACGGGCTGCTGGCTGGGAATTTGATCGAATAACGTCTCGTCACTCTCCTGTTGCGCTTGTGCGCCAGACTCTTCGTCCCCCACAAATTGATTACTTTGGTCAAAAGCATTATCGCCCACATAAACTGCAGGTTGCGGCGGCGCTTTCGTCGGCTGCCAGAGTGCATTATCGGGCATTTGATCGACGTTCACACAACTTGGAATAAACGCCTTTGCCGGCATTCCATTGGCTGGGTCATCATTCGGATTCGTCGAGCAATGGACAGTAACATTCCCGTTTTTGTCACAAAATTCGTATGGGAAGCTTTGCTGGCAGCATGGAATATTGCAGGGCGCCTGGGACCATCCCATTCTGGCAATCGCCAGAAAGAATATAAGAAGGTAAATCTTTTTCATTGTGCATTCCTCCTTACATTATGGGTTGATGATTTTATTAATTCTTGCGCGCAGCCGCGACTTCCATACATCGACCGAAAGACCGGCTGATGCGCCAAGACCGAAATCGTCGTTCGGATCTTGTACAATCCCATTTATAACGGGATACATGCTTCCGCTACTGAACGAAGGGCTTGGGCTTAAGGTGAAATAGTTTAGAGCGGTATCCGCTCCGATGCCTATGAAGTTAAGGAACACGATGTATTCCTTTCCAGGTTTTATCCACCACCCACCAGTCGAGTTAACGAGCCTTGGGCCATAATCCTGACCAAAAAATGTTGCCTGCATCCACTCCGGTGAATAATCGAATTGAAGACAGGATCCCGAATCAGCAGGAGCCGGATGCGTTGCCCAGGGAACGGTTCCTGAACTTAAAACACTTATTTTATTTGTTCTTTTATGGGTACGCATGTCTTCGCCGACGCATTGAGGGATTTTTTTTCCTTTGATCTCATCGAGGATCGTGGAATTCACTAAAACCCCGTCCAAGGCGATATGTGCCGTAGGGTCTTTTACGCAAATCGTATCGCCCACAATGACATCCGCTATCACATCCGCGTCGAGCAGGGCTGCTGTCCTCCCCGTATCTCCCACGATTTGCCCTAACCGTTTTGGGAATGATACTTGCGCTTGGCTCGGATTACCCTTATAAGGATTTGGTCGCATCGCATTCC
>CAVTNP010000001.1:0-1787934 GCA_963736195.1 Ignavibacteriota bacterium | reverse complement strand
TTCAAATTGGCAAGCATGTTTACACGCCCATCGAGCTTTCCAGCTATGTGCTGATCGAATTGAAGCGAAGAGCCGAAATATTTTTCGGCGAGCCGGTCACGCGTGCTGTCATTACGGTTCCCGCTTATTTTAACGATGCTCAACGTCATGCCACCAAAGATGCGGGGCGCTTAGCGGGTCTCGATGTGCTGCGGATCATCAGCGAACCCACTGCAGCAGCGCTTGCATACGGACTCGATAAGACGAAAGAGGGAACTGTTGCGGTCTATGATCTTGGTGGAGGAACCTTCGATGTTTCGATTCTTAAGATCACTGGCGGCATCTTCGAAGTGCTCTCCACCAACGGTGATACCTACTTAGGCGGCGATGACATCGACCGCCGTCTTATGGAGCTCTTCATCTCGCAGATCCAGCACATGACGCCCTCGTTCGTGCCCACGCCCGAACAACTGCAAAGAATTCGTCAGATTGCCGAACGTGCAAAGGTGGAGCTTTCTACAAAATCGCATGTCACCGTTGAGATCGAATTGCCGGAATCCGGCATCAGCTATAAAAGGAACCTTACGCTCCAGGAATTTGAGCGAGTAGCAAAGAGTATCATCGAGCGCACACGCAAACCGTGCGAAGATGCCCTGCGCGATGCTAAGCTGGATGTGGGCGATATTGATGAAGTAGTGCTCGTTGGCGGCGCAACGCGCATGCCAATGGTGAAGGCGCTCGTTAAAGAAATTTTCAAGCGCAAACCGCACGATGAATTGAATCCCGATGAAACCGTTGCGCTCGGAGCAGCTATTCAGGCAGATATTCTTGCCGGTGACACCAAGCACATCCTGTTGCTCGACGTCACTCCCCTTTCGCTCGGCATCGAAACAATGGGTGGAATGATGAGCACGATCATTCCGAGAAATTCGACGATCCCCACAAAAGTAACGGAAACCTACACTACATTCGTCGATAATCAGACCGGCGTGGAGATCAACGTCTTCCAGGGAGAACGTGATTTTGTAAAAGATAATCGTCACCTTGCATCTTTTACGCTAAAGGGCATTCCGCCACTTCCAGCCGGTGCAGCGAAAGTGGATGTAACCTTTCTTATCGATGCCGACGGCATTTTGCAGGTGCATGCCAGAGAGTCGCACACCGGCACGGAGCAGCAAGTAGAGGTTAAGCCCTCCTATGGACTTTCGGAAGAAGAGATCACCAAAATGCTTCGCGATGCCGTGGAGCACGCACCTGCCGACATCGCTGCGCGCCGCTTAGCCGAGGCGAAAACGGAAGCACAACGCCTTCTCGCCGCAACCGAAAAAGTTTTAGGACAGCTTCGACGCGGCCAGCTTGCAATTTCGCAAGCAAAACTGAAGACCATCAACGTTGGCGATGTCATTGATTCGCTGTACGCACTCCGCCGCGCCGCCGCAAGCGATGATGCTGCCAGCATCCTGAAACACCAGGAACTCCTTGAACGCGCTACGGAGCCGCTGGCCCATGAGATCATGAACGCAAGCCTCGCAGAAGCGCTCGAAGGAAAAACCGTTGAACAAGTGTAAGCAAGCTATCGAACTTAACTATTTCTCATCATTTATTTTTTACTTGACATGAAAGCAACAGAATTCTCCTTGAAGAAGCGCCCGTATTCCGACGAGGATGCGAAACTCATTCTCGCAAAAGTGATGGACGCCGAAACGTCCAATTGGCATTACAACACGCACCACAAAGGCTATGTCGATAAACTGAACGAGATCGAAAAAGCCTTGCTCGATGCTGATGCAGCGAAAGCTAATGGGAATTACTCCGCCTTCGGCGAACTGAAGCGCCGTTGGACTTGGAATCATTCCGGCACCATCCTTCACGACGTGTATTGGGAGTGCCTCGGCGGCGATGGCGAACCGGCCTCCGCAGTCGAAATTCACGAGCAGATCGCACAGGATTTTGGTTCGTTCGAAGAATGGAAAACCGATTTCAAAGCCACCGCTCTCGCAGCAAAGCTTTCCGGCTGGGGTCTGCTGGTTTTCGATACACTTGGGTCAGGCCAACTAAAGAATGTGCTCGTCGATGAACACCATTATGGCGCAGTGTGGGGAGCTGTACCGCTCGTGGCGTGCGACGTGTTCGAACATGCTTATTACCACAAAGATGGCCCAAAGCGTGCAGCCTACATCGATAACTTTATCAATGGCCTCCACTGGGGCCGCATCAACGAACGTTTTTTGAAATTTATAGCGAGATAAACAGAAATGATGAATGATGAATGTAGAATGATGAAATATTATTTTCGGATTCTCTTCATCATTCCTCATTCCACATTCATCATTTACAATTGCCCAGAGTCACTTTCCTTCCCATGAACGTCACGTGCGAAGCACTCATCGGTGAGAGCTTCTTAGACGTTGCGCTTGCGCATCATATCGATCTGCAGCATAACTGCGGCGGTGTTTGCGCGTGCTCGACGTGCCATGTAAAGGTGAAGCAAGGCATGGATCTGCTTCCGGAAATGGAAGATGATGAAGCTGATCAATTGGATGAAGCCGAAGGGCTCGCGCTTGATTCGCGCCTTGGTTGCCAATGCAAAATTCAGGATGACGCCGATTATATCGTGGAAATCCCTCAGCTTAATCCGGCGATCGCAAAGTTATTCCATGAAGGAGCACATTAATATTCATGTAGGGGTTAATGGCATTAGCCCGCACTTAAACTGTCACGGGCCAATGCCATTGGCTATTAAAGTAATACTATGACCTGGTCAGATAGAGAAGATATTGCAGAAGCATTGATGGAACAGTATCCGGGCACGGACCCGCTTGCTGTTCGCTTTACGGATCTGCTCCAATGGATCAGCGAACTTCCGGATTTTGAAGATTGACATTCACCTTTCGAACGAGAAGAAACTGGAGGCCATCCAAATGGAATGGTATGACTTATGGAAGGAAGGCCATTGATTTTTCGTAATTTTGCATCGTGAGTAATTCGCGCACCCGCATTCCAGTGTTTCCTCTCGGAGTCGTACTCTTTCCTGAGAGCAGGATTCCCTTGCATATATTTGAGGATCGGTACAAAAAGCTGATCAATGATGCTATCAATGACAAAACCTCATTTGGTATTAATTATGTGGAGGGCGACAGGCTTCATGCTGTAGGTTGCTCTGCCCGTGTCGTTGAAGTATTAGAACGCCATCCCGATGGCGAGATCGACATTGTGACCGAAGGCGAAAGCCGGTATGAAGTTCTCGAATTTGAGCAGAATGGCCCTGGCGAGATCTCGTTCGCAACCGTCCGCTGGCTGGATGATGAGCCGGAAGAGCGTGATATGGAATTAGCCGGCAAAACCATCCATCTCTTTAACGAATTAGCCGAGATCGCATACAAAGGCGTCATCGATCCGCTCGATGAAAAGCTTTGGAATGCCGAAGATAGATTCCCATCTTTTAAGATCGCACAGAAGTCCGGGTTGGAAGCTCCGCAACGACAAGCGCTGCTCAGTATCACCAGCGAAAACGAGCGGTTAGAGATGCTGCACAAGTTCCTCGCACAATTGCTTCCAAAGATCCAGGAACTTGAAACGATGCACACGCTTATCCGCAACGACGGCTACATCGTAACCTGGAATAAAAAGCCCGGGCCAGACTCAGAAGAATAACCAATACATTGGTCGTTTTGCCCGGTCATTCCCGCGAAAGCGTGAATCCGGGTTCGGGTTGTTGTCTGCGGTGGGGTCTGGATTCCTGCGTTCGCGGGAATGACAAAAGCATAGATTTCTCTGTTTAATAATTATCTCTTTTTGATCCATGCCAGAACGCTTTCCCGTCGCCGATCCTATCCTGTTCGCCATTGGCTCCATTGCCGATGAAGCGAACGTGGAGGCCTATGTGGTTGGCGGATTTGTGCGCGATGAGTTGCTGAATCGAGGCTTTCGCAAAGATATTGACATCACCGTCGTTGGAGATGGTGTTGGGTTTGCTTCCCTTGTAGCAAGTGAGTTGGATGGAGCACGGCTGGCTGTGTATGAACAATTTCGCACCGCAGCGTTGCAGGTCGGCGAACATACCATTGAATTTGTCGGTGCGCGAAAGGAATCTTATCGTGCGAACAGCCGGAACCCGATCACGGAAGAAGGCACGCTTGAGGATGATCTTTCACGCAGAGATTTTACGATCAATGCGCTGGCTGTTTCTCTAAACCAGACAAGCTTCGGTGATTTGATCGATCGTTTCGATGGCTTGCTCGACCTCAAAGAACATCTGCTTCGAACTCCGCTCGATCCGGAGCAAACATTCTCTGACGATCCGCTTCGAATGATGCGCGCCGCGCGGTTTGCTGCACAGCTTGGGTTTCACGTAGATGGCTACGCACTCGACGCAATGGAGCGCATGGCCGACCGCATTACCATTGTCAGTCAGGAACGAATAACAGACGAATTCCTGAAAATAATGGAATCGCCGCGACCTTCTGTCGGATTAAATATTTTGCACGAAACGGGACTGATGCACTTCGTATTTCGCGAAGTCGATGAACTTGGCGGCGCGGAACTCCGTACGGTTGGAGTGCAGGAATATGCGCATAAGGATGTATTCCGGCATACCATGCAAGTCGTCGATAACATGGCAGCGATGACGGATAACGTTTGGCTTCGTTTTGCCGCGCTCTTGCACGACATCGCAAAACCGCGCACAAAAGAATTCCGTGAAGGTATTGGATGGACATTTTACGGACACGACATTGTTGGCGCCAGATGGGTACAGAAGATTTTCCGCCGAATGAAGCTTCCGATGGATGCGGCTGAATATGTTGCAAAGCTCGTACGGCTTCACATGCGTCCCATGGGCCTTGTCGATGAAGGCGTGACGGATTCCGCCGTACGCCGCATTCTTTTTGAAGCCGGCGAGGATATAGACGATCTGCTTACCCTCTGCCGCGCGGATATTACCTCGAAAAACCCGAAGCTTGCAAACCGCTATCAGCGCAATTACGACATCGTTGCCGAAAAAATGGCGGAAGTCGAAGCGAAGGATCAAATGCGCGCCTTCCAATCTCCGGTTCGCGGCGATGAGATCATGGAGATCTGCGGCATTCCCCCATCGCGAACCGTTGGTATTCTCAAAACCGCGATCGAGGAAGCTATTTTGGATGGAATCATTCCGAACGAGTACAGCGCCGCAAAGGAGTATTTATTGAAGATCAAGGATGATATTTTGCGGGAGCATCCTCTTACAGACCGGGAGCGAACAAGAAATACTGCTGAACTGTAGTTTAGAAGCTATTTCATTTTGATGCTTTCAAAATGTTAGGTGCAAAGTTTTAGAACTCAGTTTGTTGCCAACAACTTGAGTAGACTTCTTCATCATTTTGGGGGTCTGAATTTTGCTGCAAAATTCCACTCAATTATTGTTTAGGTGAATGTGTTGTAATTTTTTATGGGTGAAATCCTCAAAAAACGGCTAAAAATGGCCAAATTCGAAAGTCCCGTGCAGGAAGCAACGCTTGCATTAATGGCTGCCGCCAGCGAATTACGTTCGAATATGGATCGCGTGCTTGCTGAAGCAAAGCTCACCAGCGAGCAATTCAATATTCTTCGCATCTTGCGTGGCGCTGGCGCTGAGGGGCATCCCTCTGGTGAGATCGGCTGTCGGATGATCGATCGGTCTCCTGATATCACGCGCAGGATCGATGCACTTGAAAAGCAAGGACTGGCTCGACGTGAACGCTCCACCGGCGACCGCCGCGTCGTTCGTGTCTTTATCACGAAAAAAGGATTATCTGTGCTTGACTCGATCACACCGACATTGCAAGCTTTCGACCAAAAAATGAGCGCAAACCTCAATGAAAACGATCTCCGAGAACTTGCGAATCTATGCGAGAAGCTTATCGCACTTCAGTATTCGGATGCCAAAGAAACACCCGTCACCGCGTAATAAATTTTAACACCGAATCCGAATAGTTACTAAGTCCCCACGTCTGCGGCACCGTTGAGTGATCAGCCCCAGGAATCCTGTGCGCCTCTCCGTACACTCCACGATAATTTGCGAAGATCTCGTCGCCATTGGTAGTGATATTGAGGAAGCTATCATCCAGACCTGAAGTCCAGAAAAATGGCTGCATGACGGACTTTATTTCTTGGGCATTGTCAAAATTCAACGTTGTCACCGCTGATGCCGGTATGTTGAGTCCTGTTGCGTCCGCGGTAATAGATCCCGTTGATGCAAAGGGCGATTCGAGCATTAATTTCTGTGCAACAAGCGCCCGAGGCTGCGCCGCCAGATGCGTTGCAGGGGCCCCGCCTAAGCTCATCCCATAGAGTATCAGCCGATCTCCTGTCAGCCCTTTGGCTTTAAGCCAGGTGATCGCCGCATTCACATCAGCATAAAGACCTTCTTCTGAAGACGTTCCCTGCGAGAGGCCAAAACCTCGGTAATCCATCATCATTACCCCATAACGATCCTTCCCACCAACATTCGCTAATAATTGAGTGCGCGGGAAGTAAAAATCCATATTGTGATCATAACCGTGGCAATAGACGATCACAGTATCCGTAGCGATTCTCGAGGTATCCCCAAGGTAAGCAGCGTAGATCGTGGTCGGTGAAGTTTCGCCTATTCCAAGGCTCGGGAGCGTAAATACATTGATGAACTGAGGCGGTAGCGAATAGGATGAATCCAGCCGAAAATCGACCGTTCTGGTATACCCTGCCATGTAATAGGCGGTTATCTTTGGGCCAGGATTGAGCAAATCAGAATCAAGGTTAAAGCAACCTGACAGCGCGACCAATGATAATAATAATAAAATCCTTGACATTAGAACTTTCGTGTAAGTCCAAGATAAATTCCGAAGGCGCCATTGCCATCCACACCGTGATAGCCAACCGCGTTCGGCGTATTTGGAATGCCAACTTCGAGATACTTCGCTTCAATGGTATATTGCCAATGTGTACCTTCAAAACGATGACCCAATCCGATATTTGTGACCCAATGCCGAGTTTGTGGCTCATCGTCCGCGCGCGAAGAGGTTAGGTCAAACCAATTGCTGCTTGTAAGGTAAATGAGGTTCCCGCTACTGCCATAATGCCAATAGAAGTTGACATCCCCCTCAGGCCATATACGAAAACTTCCATCACGCATTGCTAAAAACAAATTCGCGACTGGACATACGGAGACCGCTGGAATGAACTGATCTTGCTGATTGAGTTCCTGCAATGCTCCGAGATCCAGTTGAAGATCATCGAATAAAAGCGAGGTTGTTTGCAAACCTCCAGATAGCGTGAGTTTATCGGAATAGCCATATCCCGCAGCAACGGATGTGAGAGGCATCGGAATTGTTGTACCTGAGAAATCGAAGAACGGTCCGCCTAACGAGGCGGTAACATTTATGTGCCCATCCGGTACTGGCTCAACAAACCGCGTTGGAGCGCAGGAAACGCACAATAGTAAGACAAACCCCCAGCAAGACTTCTTCAAGGCCCGTAAAAAAGAAAAAAAACTCGGTACTCACTACTCGAATTTAATAGGTGTGCTTCCTGCCGGGCTCGAACCGGCGACCCACTGATTAAGAGTCAGTTGCTCTACCAACTGAGCTAAGGAAGCGAGCCTTAAATGCCCAGCGAAATCAGTAGGTTCCGCAGATAGAAAAGACTGTTTGGAATAATCCCGCCCTTCCGATTGGTCGTACCTATTTCAGGTTTATCTTTCTTGGTGTATGGAAATCGAAGCCCGAATTATTCATCGAACTCTGACCGCAGCTTCGACCGATTGGTTCGAATGACTGCATTTATGACGGCGAACCTAAATGCACGGTGTAGTGTAGATTTGTGGTGAAAAATGTTGATAAGTAAGTTCTTCACATTTCTTTCTTTGGGACATCTATTTTTGTCGTCAATTTCCTTGCATTGTGTGGATAAATGTCGTAAATTTGTGCAGGTTCGATTCGAGGTTTGCCCCTCCGTCGACTCTAAGTTTAGTTAAATCAATAGTTTAGAAACAAATTAGTTTGGTTCTGCCGGGGCGAATATCCCAGGATCCCTATCCTTGAGTGTTTTTCAACCCCGCAAGACTTGCCACATTTCAGGGTTCATTATGTTTGGACGTCCAGAAGTTACCACTCGAAGACTATTTTTAGAAATAGCCTCTTTGCTGACGGTTATCGTAGCGCTATCATCCTTCGTACTTAAATAAGTAGTTGCTCACTGCTGGCTAAGAGCCAGAGCGAAATGCACCGATTGCATCCCATAGCATTTGGATAAGCACGCTTATATTTTCGCCGGAAACGGCGCTGATGGTCAGCGGTTTTTGCTTATCGATTCGCATACGAGCGCAAGCTCGTAACGCATCGGGAGGCATTGCATCGGCCTTGGTTATCGCAATGATTCGGGGCTTGTCCAGCAGCTCGGGATTGAACTTTTGGAGCTCCTTTATCAGAGTTTTGTAGGACTTCCGGGGATCTGGGTCGGTCGAAGTCCCGTCGAGCAAAAACAGGAGTACTCGGCTCCTCTCAATATGCCGAAGAAATTGTAATCCAAGCCCCTTCCCTTCGCTTGCTCCTTCGATCAAACCTGGAATATCGGCCACAACAAACGATCTGTGCTCTTCCGGGGCCTGGACAATACCCAAATTAGGTACGAGTGTCGTGAATGGGTAATCAGCGATCTTAGGACGCGCCGCAGAAACTCGAGAGATGAGCGTGGATTTCCCAGCATTTGGGAATCCGACAAGCGCCACATCGGCAAGAAGCTTCAATTCCAACTCCAAATCGAAGGCTTCTCCAGGTTTGCCATTCGTTTGCTTCCGTGGAGCTTGGTTGGTCGCCGACTTGAACTCAGCATTGCCAAGCCCCCCCTTACCACCGCGAGCCACGAGTATGCGCTGGTGAGGTTCGGTAAGGTCAGCAACGGTTAAACCCGATTGCGTTGAACGAATTTCCGTCCCGATCGGGACGCGTATGACAAGATCCTCTCCACTTCTGCCGGTACAGAGCTTGCCAGCTCCCTTTCCGCCATCCTCTGCCTTGTGAATCCGCCGGTAGCGAAAATCCAGCAGGGTGCCAAGCTCAGGATCTGCCTCGAAATACACGTTACCACCATGGCCGCCATTACCGCCATCCGGACCGCCTTTCGGCACGTATTTCTCCCGCCGCCAAGAGACAACTCCATCACCACCATTGCCGGCTTCGATCCGAATCTGAGCTTGATCAATAAAAAACATGTGAACCTGGATTATGCCGAAAAATTTGGATCACCCCATGGATAGTATTCATCCACGCTAGTGTCTTGAGAGCTTTCCAAGGCATCAAACACAAAGCTCGACAATTCATCCAAAAAATAAAGCAATGAATGGTCGAGTGCATCTGATGAACGCCTGCACCCAAACAGATCGAGAGGCAGACCTCTACTTTCTGGCAATAATCTCTAGCACGGCAGGCGTGATCACTCGAGTATGGCCATCCTGTTCGAAACCGCGAAACTCCCGCTGTAATGATTCCACTTCAGCCTTGGACATATATCCAAGTTCGGCAAGCCGCCACGGCGATACTTCCACAAACGATTTCGGCCATTGCCAGATGTAGCTTTCGGGAGTTACAACATGGACGATCGGCTTGACCGATTCAATAGTCAGGCTAAGTTCCTGGCACCACCTTAGAAGTTCCGGTGCAATATCGGGCTTGCCTCCTTCCGCATACCACCCCTTCAGCACTGCTGCAATAAACACATCGAACGCCGGTGAAGGTGATGTAAAGCCGAATGTATGATAATGGAAATACTCGTGAAGAACGAAGGTGCCACCTTTGCGCAAATTTTTTACAACCTGCTCCAACAATCCTTTCGGGTTCCGAAGAAACGCAAAAAGCCACCGCGCATACGCGCCGTCGAGGGCAACGCTGGGAATCTCATCTTCATCGAGATTCACGCAATGCGTGGAGATATTGTGCAATCTTTTCTTTTGAGCTTCGGCATCGAGATAATTCAGAAAATTGGACGATCTATCCAACGCGATCACACGCCCGGATGGCCCAACGATCTCCGCCAGATCCATGCTAAGAAAACCCGGTCCCGATCCAAGATCGAGAATCGTCTGACCGGTGGTAAATCCCGCCCGCCGCCAAGCATCGGTTACATCCGGCCGCCACACACGGTGCTGAAGTCCGAGCCGTTCAAGCTCAGCGGTGTGAGTACCGAAAACATAAGGTTTTTCGCTGAATTCGGGCATTATAATTTTTTTTTGCATTAGGAGTTCATGAACTCATGCAAAATATTCATGAACTTATGCAGTTTTGTTTCTAGCGGACATTGGTGCCTATTATAATACTACCAATATAAGTATTTTAATAACGAAGCCAAAGAAATTCGAAATTATTCATAAGAGAAGTGTAGCGTCGGACCTTCAGGTTCGGCTGATTATCACACCGAGCCTGAAGGCTCGGTGCTACACCACAAAAACATAGCGTCCCGTTGGACTATGGAAACCCACAACGTACTCATCCGTCGCAAATGACTGTGTACTTTCGGTCTTCGGGCGTTCGTCGCAAGAGGCTTGCTCCTATCTCGGCCTGCTCTTCCGGATCGATAGATGGAATATGCGAATAATCTCGCGGAGCGATCTCAAGCAAGCTCAATGCCTGCTCGATGCGCCAACGCTCGATAATATCGACATCCACAGTGACAACGACATTGTGATCTTTCTCGGCTATGGTTATTCCACTCATAATGTACCTCGTGATAAAGCACAGCTACCTCCCAAAAATCCCATCCATCACATAAATCCCAGTCCCGAAGGGACGGTGTACCCGCAGCCTGGGGTGCAGCGAAGCGGAACCCCAGGTCGCGATTGATTTTGAAATTGTAGCCCTGGAAGGGCGATGTTGACCGCTCGATTTTACAACGCCCTTTCAGGGCTTTGAATTCAAAATGTGCAACTTCAACCCAGGGTTCCGCGCGCATCGTCGGCGATACTTGCTGCACCCTGGGCTGCGGGTACTGCGTCGCTATGCGACCATGAATCAGTGGCGAAACCACTCATGTGAATAGTCGGTTTTGCCAGCAACAATAAAGCCGATGGCACTTTCCCTGAACCTTGATCGTCACTTTCACAGCTATCTGATTTTGTGTGCTGCGTTGCTTTCACTAATCTCAACACTTTGGATGTACCCTATTATCTTCGGAAAATCATTGAATGCGTCGCAGCTAGATCATGTCATTCTTTTACCGCTATTTCTCGCAGTGATGTTATCGAACATGCAAATGCGAATTCCGAAATATTGGATTATGATCATCGTTTTTGCAATAGTGTATCTTCTAATAATTCTTTTGGGTTACTTGAGGGCTGACTACAACTCTTTGGCCTTTCAATTACCAATGCAATTCTTTTTCGTGACCCTGATTCCAATGGAAACCGACTACATCTTCTCAGGCATAAAGTTGACACCACCTGAGAAAGCCCTATATAAAGAAAGGGTGCTAAAATCAAGTACCAATTTTCTGAGTATTCTGTTTGTGCTTGGTATCGATCACAAGATTGCAAGATCATGGTGGAAAATGAATCCAAGCTCCGTTGTTGTCGCCGACTTTGTGGGATTGTTTTTGACCGCTTTCATACTCTTGCTGTTTTACCGCTTGTTTTACAGTCGATCAAAATTCATCTATTCAACCGCATCCGTTCTAACGGTCGCTTGTTCAACGATAATCATTGCGTTGGGCAGTACCTATCTTTGATCTACTAATCGATTCACGCCGCTGCCTGTTCCCGTTTCAACGCCTCCCTCTCGATCTCCAACTGCCGGATGCGCCGTTCGATCTGATCGAGTTCGGCGGGCATGGAATCTATTTCGATGCGGAGTTTGCTGGCGGCTTCATCCACAAGATCTATGGCTTTGTCGGGAAGGAAACGGTCGGCAATATAGCGATCCGAAAGCTGCGCGGCGGCAATAAGCGCGGCATCGCGAATGCGAACGCCGTGATGCACTTCATATTTTTCCTGCAATCCGCGCAGAATGGAGATGGTATCCTCCACGCTTGGCTCGCCAACAAAGACGGGCTGGAACCGGCGTTCGAGCGCGGCATCTTTTTCAATGTGCTTGTGATATTCATCGAGCGTGGTTGCACCGATGGTGTGCAATTCACCGCGAGCAAGCGCTGGTTTCAGGATGTTCGCCGCATCCATCGCGCCTTGCGTAGCACCGGCGCCGATGAGCGTGTGGAGTTCGTCTATAAATAGAATTATTTCTCCGGCGGACTCCGCAACTTCTTTCACGATCGCTTTTAATCGTTCCTCGAACTGACCGCGAAAACTGGTTCCAGCGACGAGCGTTCCCATATCGAGCGCAACAATGCGTTTGCTTTTCAATCCCTCCGGCACATCGCCGGACGCGATACGATTTGCGATGCCTTCAACGATAGCCGTCTTCCCCACTCCCGGATCGCCGATGAGGACGGGATTATTTTTCGTGCGGCGCGATAGCACCTGCATCACGCGGCGGATTTCTTCCTCGCGCCCGATAACGGGATCGAGCTTGCCTTTGCGCGCCGCTTCGGTCAGGTCGCGTCCGTACTTTTCGAGCGATTGGTAGCGTTCTTCGGCATTGGGATCGGTCACACGCTGGGTGCCACGGACGGATTGGAGTGCAGTAAGCACGCTGTTTTTTGTGACACCATGCTCCTTGAGGAGCCTGGCCGAAGCCGTGCTGCCATCGAGCAATGCAAGCAACAAATGCTCAGTCGAGACGTATTCATCTTTCAGCGCTTCAGCTTCCTTGCGGGCAACATCGAACAGCTTGTTCAGATTATTCGAGGCAAATTGATTCGCACCCTGCGCACCGGTCACCTTCGGAAGCTTTTCCAGCGCGCCGGTCACACGAACGCGTAGCTGGTCGATATTTACCCCAAGTTTTCGCAGCACCGAGGTTGCTACACCTTCGGGATCTTGAATAAGCGCGGCAAGCAAATGCTCCGGCTCTACCTGGTTATTTCCGTAATTCGCTGCGATCTCGACAGCCGCCTGCAGCGCCTCCTGCGACTTAACTGTTAGTTTACTTGGATTGATTGCCATACGTCAGGCGTTGTTTTTGAAATTCTTATTACGTAATGTTTTTCTTGAGTCATACTGAGCGGAGTTCGCAGCGGCGAACGAAGTCGAAGGATCTTTTGCCGGCCAAGCATAAGATCCTTCGACTCCGTTCGTCTTCGCTTTCGCAAAGAAGAACTCTGCTCAGGATGACATTTCTCCCGCTTGCTTTCCTTATTGTTGCAAGCAATTTGCGTGCCCAAATTCCCGTGACGATCACTGCCGATACCCTGTTCGGTGGCGTTATCAACGGATTGCCGGTTCAACAATACATCGGACACATGCAGTTCGTGCAAGGGTCGCTGTATGGTTCGGCAGATAAAGCAATTTATTTCACCACCGCCCATCGCATGGAAATGACGGGCAATGTGGCAATTCATCAGGATACGCTTGCACTTTACGCGCCGCACGTTATTTATAATGACTCCACATCCATTGGCTATGGCGATGGCGGAGTCCGAATGTTCGACCGCGATCAGGAGCTGACTGCCCACGAAGGCGATTACAATGAGAATACTCAAATAGCCCATTTTTTTCATCATGTAACAGTAACGCAGGGAAAGAATACCAGCCTTTCCGATTCCATGACCTATTATCGTTCCACGGAAACATCCATTCTTTATGGTCATGCTTCCGTTACGAGCGATTCCGGCTCGCTCACCGGCGATACGATCACGAATGTTCGAGCGCTTGGTGAAACCATTGCAAAAGGCAGCGTTCATCTCGCGAACGATTCCCTCCGGCTCGCTTCGGATTGGCTCTTTAATTCACAGCTTCATGGCGAATTACATGCGCGTGGGAATGTTGCTGTTGAAGATATTCAGAATAACACCACCATATTTGGCGATACGCTTGCTCGTTTTTCGGTCGGAAATTATCTGGTCGTCCCGAAGCGTCCGTTGTTGCTGTATATCGATAGCTCCCAAGTTCGCGATAGCACCGGCAAGGTCAACACCGTGTTCGATACAATGTTCGTCCGTGCGGATACGATGAAACTCTATCAGGGCGATTCTGCAAGATTTATCGCCATCGATAGTGTCCGATTGTATCGGTCAAATTTTAGCTTGAGCGGAGGCAAACTGGTCTATGATCAGATTCATGACATTATGAGCGTATTTCAAGCAAAGCAGATGACCGATCATCGGCAGCACATTTGGAATGATTCTACCGAGATCGACGCCGATAGCGTTTCCATGCTGATGAAGGAGCACCACATCAATAAAATATACGCGCTCGGGCATGCATTCGCGACTAGTCCGCAAGAGGAATTTCCGAACTCTGGCCGCATCGATCAGTTAGAAGGTGATAATATGCTGCTCATTGTCCGGCAAGATACTGCGCGAGAGTTGTATGATATGTCAAGCGCTCTATCCATCCACTTTTTGACGAGCGATGAGAAGCCCGATGGATTGAACCGCGCTTCCGGCGACACGATCCGAATGGATTTCCAGAACCGCAAGGTGGTGCGTATCGCAGTTATTTCCGGCACCGAGGGAGAATATTTCCCAGAGCGATTCGTCAAGGGGCGAGCGAAGGCATTCCATCTTACAGCCTACGAACGGCACGATAACCTACGACCGCATCGCGAGGAATTTGTACTGCCGACAACAGCAGAAACACTCGCCCAACCCGCTCCTGCTGTGGCGCCTGCATCAACACCGCCCGAACCCGCACCACCACCAAATCCCAGCGAAAAACCCAAACGCAAATCGGCGGGTTGATCGCCGTTTCATGCAAATCTTCATCACGCAAGAACTTCATCATGCAAGAACTTAAATCAGAGCATCTTAAAAAGATCTATGGGAAACGCACGGTCGTGAAAGATTCGAGCGTGTCCGTCGCGCCTGGCGAGATCGTCGGATTGCTCGGCCCGAACGGCGCCGGTAAAACGACCACCTTCTACATGATCACCGGCCTCATCAAGCCGGATGAAGGCCGCGTGCTGCTCAATGGCGAGGATGTCACCCCTCTACCGATGTATGCGCGCGCGCGAAAAGGAATCGGTTATCTGCCACAGGAAGCATCTATCTTCCGCAAAATGACCGTCGAGGAGAATCTGATGGCTATTCTCGAAATGCTCTCGCTGACCAACAAGCAACGCAAGGAACGAACCGAGCAACTCCTTGAGGAATTAAACATAGCGCATATCCGGAAATCGTATGGCTACATGCTTTCCGGCGGTGAGCGCCGGCGGTGCGAGATCGCGCGTTCTCTTGCCACCAACCCTGCCTACATGTTGCTCGATGAGCCATTCGCCGGAATCGATCCCATTACGGTGGAAGAGATCATGCAGATCGTTATTCGCCTAAAAGAGCGCGGTATTGGCATTCTCATCACGGATCACAATGTGCATGAAACGCTCTCGATCACAGACCGCGCGTATATTTTGATCGATGGAACGATCTATCGAGCCGGTTCCGCAGAAGAGCTTGCAAGCGATGAGGAAATCCGACGACTGTATTTAGGCGAGACGTTTAAGCTGGAGCGGTGGCAGCAACAAGTACCAACTTAAGCCGCCAGCAGACTCCGAGCCGAAATGTCCTCATCCACCTCCGGCCAATGGACGCCGACCCCGTTCGCGATTAATCTCCAGTTGGCTCGCTGCTCGTGGGTAGCGTGTCGCAAGCGGGGAAACCATTCGAGCGGGGCAGAAACCTGACGGCCATCTGCAAGCGACATTTGAATCTCATCGTCGGTAACGCGCACATCGACAACGGCGCTATCAACCTTAATTTCTAAAGTGTTCATCCCATTTATTTTTGAATTCATGTTGATGTGCCTCTACTAAATGTGCCAATTCTGTCAATTCATGGCTCCGAAAACCCTTTGATTCCGATAACTCTACCGGATCGAGCCAGAATTTTACATGACGCGCTGCATGTTCAATGTGAATATGCGCTGGTTCGTTTCCTTAACGGCTGAAGAAAAAGAATCGGTAGCCCCGAACCCTAAAAACGGTTGGCATGTGAGTTGCCAGACTTACATTCCCAGCCGCTTCCGCATTTTTGTCAACGCCGCTTCATACGTCGATTTCATCTCGGGCCGCGTAGCTTCTTGTGCTTCGAGTTGATGCATCGTTGCGGCATTCCCAATATCTGCAAGCCGGTTGATCGCAGAGCCGTGGACACCGTTGTCGCCATTCATCGTAAGATTCCATAATGTTCGATATACCAGGCCGGAGTCCACCGAAACGAATTTGCTAATGGCATCGACGATATCATTGCGAGTCGATTGGTGCGAATCGTTCGGAATATTACGCGTATCGACCAGCGCAATAAGCTGTTGCAAAGATGCAGGAGTTTTGGTATGTTCGAGCACTATGACTGCCTCGTGCCGGATATGATCGCGAGGGGAATTTGTTTTGAGGTATCCCAGTGCATCCTGATATGCAAGATCAGGATCGTACAAATGCAGCACCTGGAGCGCGTTGCCGACCACATTGTAACTGGAATCGTTTGCGATGATCCCATTCAAGGTCGGCTCGACCATAGGTTTGGGATATGCGGATTGCCCCAAAAGTTGAATGGCCAGCGAGCGAACATCGGCACGCGGATCGTTCCTGGAACGATCGAGTATGAGTTCCAGGATCGAATTATTGGCATTGGCCCAGGATCCAAGCGTCGCCAGCGCATGGAGCCGCACGGCCCAAAAATTCATCGTGCACTGCGGCATATTTTAATGCTTCGAATGCGCGCGGGTCTTTCCCAACAGAATCCGGCAGCATGGCGAGTGCAGCTTGCGAACGCTCGATCGCGCGTTTCGAAAGCGATAGCTGATCGATCCACTCGTCTGGGGTCTTGTGTATCTTGAGTTCCTTAATGATAGTATTGCCCTTGTCGAAAATAACAATCATCGGCTTCTGCGGCGAAGGAATATCGAACTGCTGTGAAGAATCCTGAACATGAAGCGTCTGCATGACCGTCGAGCCATCGGGCATTGTAAGTTCCACATCGACGGGCATTTTGAATGTGCCGGTGAGGGTGTCGTGTTTTTGGGTCTGCGTGACCGTCATGTGCAACATCTTCGCAGCCTCGTCATAGTTGTAGGTCACATCGTAGATGGGGTGACCGCTCTTATAGACCCATTCGTCGAAAAACCATGCGAGGTTCTGACCCGTTGCTTCTTCGATCGCCATCTTGAAATCCTGAGTAACGACGGGTTGGAATTGATGGACATCGAGGTAATGATGGATCGAATGCCACCATCCGGAGTCGCCGAGTATGTGCCGGATCATGTTGAGCGTAGCCGCGCCGCGCGGATAATGATTCGCCGTGTAATTATTGATCGCGACAATGGGCTTTTTTCCGAGGCTCGTCTCTGCCCCAATTCCGGCGTTCTGTGCACCCTGCATTTCCTCCTCGAATTCATCCTCGCCATCGTTGAATTGGCGGAACATCGCTTCGAAATACGTTGCAAACGATTCGTTCAACCACATCTCGATCCATGAGCGGCATGTGACAAGATCGCCGAACCATTGGTGTGCCAATTCATGGGCGATGAGCCCCTCACTGCTGAAATCCACGCCGGAACGTTTATCGAACATGACGTAATCGTTGAGCGTGGTTGCGCTTACGTTTTCCATGCCACCATACGTAAAATCCGCGATCGCTATCTGCGCATATTTCTCCCATGCATACGGGAACCCGGTGCGATCGGAATAAAACTCGATCATTTTTGGCGTCAGCCCGAATATGCGATGCGCCTCTTTGGCCCAGCCCGGATACACCCAATAATCGACATCCTTCCCACGCCATTTATCGGTAACAACATCATAATGTCCAATTCCAAGCATAATGAGATAGGTGGAATACGGATGGTCTTCCTTCCAATGCCAGGTTACGGTTCCATCCTTATTCTTATCTTTCGAAACAAGATGACCATTCGAAAGCGCCTGCTGGTCGGCACGTACGGTGACGAACATGTCCGTCGTCATCTTGTCGTTGGGATAGTCATAAGTTGGTAACCAATTCCGGTTTTCTTCCCCTTCGCCTTGCGTCCAGATCTGCTCGGGCTTCTGTGTATAGAACGTGTCAGGTTGAATGAAATACAATCCTTTCTTGGGGTTCTGAGCCCAATATTGAATGCCTATCGTGAATGGGACATCATAGGGATGCACCCGATCGAGCGTAATGTGAAGCTTCGCCGAATCCTTGGTGCTGAACGTAAGTGGAATCTGCTTGCCTTTACCCTGGTCGAGCCAAACCTTCTCGATATTCAGATTCACGGCATCGAAGACCACTTCGTTCACCGATTCTTTTTGTGGCAGGATGGCGAGGGTTTGGAGAACCGTCCCCATCACTTTCTTGGCAGGTTCATCGAACGAGATGTGCATCTCGACGTGCTGAAGATCGGTGGTATGGGAGCGGGCTTGTTCCTGATAGTCCCAACCGAGACCCTGGGCGAACGAACGTAGCGAGAACGTAGTGATGAGTAGTGCGAGCGAAAATAGGCGAATTCGGTTCATCTGTTGAAGTATCGTTTATGAATTTCGTGCAAATTTACGTCAAATATTGCCGGATGCTACCAATTGGCAATACTCGGACTTCAGCTAACGCAAAAAAAAAGCGCGAGTTCTTTCGAACTCGCGCCAGTGAACTCTCTCTCGAGATATGATTAAATGCTGATCTCCTGGTCTTACTGCCAGTTGCTGCCGTCGAAGTAGAACGTGCGCGAACCGAGCGGTGCAACTTTCGCAGTCGAGCCATAGGTAGCGCAGTAGTTCGGGTCCTGATTAATAACGACGATCATGTCACCGGTGATCGAACCGCTTGGCATGGTCAGTGCGAATGCACCCGATGTAGAACCGGCTGAAATAATAAAGACCGGTACATCCGAGACGGTCACGCCATTATCCGACGATTGCGCCGTGCTGCTTGAGGTAGCAACGATGCTGCCGCCTACTCGGACTGTGCCACTCACATTGAGCTGCCCATTTGCAAGGGTCATGTCTGGCGCAGTGGTCGCATTATCGTAGAATTCGAATCCAGCCGAAGCGCGGACGGTGAATTCGTTTGATGCATCACTGAGTGTTGATGCAGAACCATCACCATAGACGAACGAATTGTTGTAATAGGTCGTCCCAACGCCGGTTGAGGCATCGACTCCCATAGCGACTGAATTGTCGCCATAGGCGTCAGAATTATATCCAATGGCGATCGAATTTGCACCTTGCGCAATGTTGCTGTTACCCGATGCGAATGAAGAAGAACCGCTGGCAGTGGTAGTATTGCCAATTGCGAGCGAATAAGCTCCGCTCGCCTGGGCATCATTACCCATCGCCACAGAAGCCTCTCCTCCGGCAGTCGTTCCATTCTCACCAAAGGCAGCTGAATTGCTTCCCGTCGTTGTCGTGGAAGTGCCGAATGCGACCGAGTACAATCCGCTTGCATTCGTAGTGTTTCCGAAAGCGGTGGCTCCCTCTGCGTTAGCAATAGTATTTTCGCCAAATGTTGTCGCGTCCATTGCTTCTGCAGTGGTGCCGATACCCGCTGCCATCGAAGCTTCGGCAGTTGCTTCCGAGCCCTGTTCGCCAATTGCAAAAGAGGACTGCGCCGTTGCAAGGGTTCCATAACCCATAGCCGTTGAATACTCTCCAGTCGCCTGCGTAGCGTTACCCATAGCCGTGGAGAAATCTCCGTTCGCCTGAGTCTGGTATCCCATCGCCGTCGAACTATTCCCGCCAGCATAGCTGCCGTTACCCATCGCGGTTGCGTATTGGTTGTTGGCTTCGGTACCACTACCCATCGAGGTGGAGTAGTTGTAGTTCGCCTGCGTTAAATAGCCCAGTGCGGTAGAATAATCTCCGCCTGCCGCAGTGTTATATCCAATGGCTACGGAAGTATTACCACTCGCTGACGCCGAATTACCCATCGCTGTGGCATTCGCGCCACTTGCGTTGGAGTAATTCCCAGATGCCAACGCGTATGCACCAGATGCCGTAACATCATACCCAAAGGCCATCGAGTTCGAGCCAATGTTGCTCGATCCCTCATCCCATTGGGTGCCATCGACAGAACCCGCGCGTAATGCAGCGTTATCGGGATCCCACATCAGTCGCGTTCCAGCACCTGACGCAGGAGCCGCTCCTGTGCTTCCAGACGCTAAGAAGGATCCATCCACTTCAAGGGCCGCATTCGGCGTTGTAGTCCAGATACCGACATTTCCGCCAGACTGAACTCGCATGAATTCGGTATTATTGGTCCGGAATACAAGATCGTTCGCATCGGTCGTCCCGACAAAGTTCTGGCTCGGATCAGTTCCAGAATTACCTTGAATGAGCCATGATCCGCCCTGGAGACCGGAACCCGTTCCCATAAGATCAGAAGCCGGGATCACCGAGAGAACACCATTATCATCCGCAGTCACGACATTTTCGGTTGTGCTTCCGGTAGGCATGTTCTCGATCTGCACAGTACCATTAATATCGAGTGATTGTCCCGGAGATGTTGTCCCGATACCGAGCCGGTGGTTGGTCTGATCCCAGTAGAGGTTGTTATTATCCTCAGTGTATGTCCCGCCAGACGTTGCAAACACGACGCTGCCTGTGCTGAGCGCTGTGGTAGTACCTGTACCGCCATTGCTGACCGCAAGTGTACCGGAAACAGAAGAAGCCAGGTTGACGGCACTCTCGAACGTCACATTAGAACCATTAGCAACCAAGAATCCGGAGCCGCTGGTACTCGTGCTTGTTGAGAGTGAACTTGGACCCGCAGGACCCTGTGGACCCTCAGGACCGGTGAGATTGGCAACCTCTGACCACGTCCCAGCTGACTTTTCGTATACCTCGCCATTCGAGTACTCGAAATAGTAATCGTTATTCGAACCGATGCTCGATGATGGTGTCGAGCTTCCTGACCACCAAGTCGCTCCATTGGTTCCATTCGTTCCGTTGATACCATTAGTACCATCGGATCCGGCAGGACCAACATCGCCTTGTGGGCCTTGTGGGCCAGTCAGGTTGGCAATTCCATTACCCCATGCACCACTAATTTTCTCGTAAACCTCGCCATTCGAGGTTTCGAAATAGTAATCGTTGTTGACTCCGGTGCTTGAGGATGGTGAAGTCGTCCCAGACCACCAGGTAGCTCCATTCGTTCCATTGTTGCCAGCAGGGCCTTGTGGTCCCTGTGCACCAGTTGCACCCTGCACGCCTTGCGGTCCCTGCGGGCCAGTATCACCCGTCGCACCCTGAACGCCTTGCGTACCTTGTGGGCCAGTTGCACCCGTCGCACCCTGTACGCCTTGCGGACCCTGTGGTCCGGTCGCACCCTGAATGCCTTGCGGACCCTGTGCTCCAGTTGCACCCGTCGCTCCTGTTGCGCCGGTTGGGCCTGTGATGTTCGCTAAAGCTGTCCAAGTTGTCGAACCCGTCTTCTGATAGACTTCGCCATCCGATGATTCGAAGTAGTAGTCGTTTACGCTACCCGTTCCTGTGGACGGTGTGCTGGTGCCGCTCCACCAAGTGGCACCATTCACTCCGGCTGCGCCGGTGGCACCGGTTGCTCCAGTAGCACCCTGAATACCTTGTGGACCCTGTGGGCCGGTCGCTCCAGTTGCACCTGTGGCTCCCGTCGCACCTTGTGCGCCAGTTGCTCCGGTTGCGCCTGTCTCGCCCTGAACTCCTTGCGGACCCTGTGGGCCAGTTGCTCCAGTTGCGCCTGTGGCTCCCATCGGACCAGTTGGGCCTGTAATATTTGCTACTTCTGACCACGTGTTAGAAGATTTTTCGTAAACCTCTCCGTTCGAGTATTCAAAATAATAATCATTATTCGAGCCGATATTGGAGGAAGGTGTCGAAGTTCCAGACCACCACGTCGCGCCATTGGTGCCATTGGTACCGTTGATGCCATTCGTTCCATTTGTGCCTGTTGGGCCAACATCACCCTGCGGACCCTGCGGCCCGGTGAGATTGGAGATCCCATTACCCCAGGAACCACTGATCTTTTCATAAACCTCGCCATTCGAAGTTTCGAAATAATAGTCATTATTCGATCCGGTGCTTGATGACGGTGCACTTGTACCACTCCACCAGGTCGCACCATTTGCTCCGGCTTCTCCTGTGGCTCCCGTCGCACCTTGGACACCTTGGGGACCCTGCGGGCCTGTGGCGCCCGTGGCTCCGCTTGCTCCGGTTGCTCCCGTAGCTCCGGTTGCTCCCTGAATACCTTGCGGACCCTGCGGCCCGGTAGCTCCTGTGGCACCCGTTGCTCCGGTCGCGCCTGTTGCTCCAGTGGGCCAGTGATATTCGCTATAGCGGTCCACGATCCTTCAACGTTTAGATATACTTCCCCATTTGAGGTTTCGAAGTAATAATCGTTGTTGGATCCCGTGCTAGGTGATGGCGTGCTGCTGCCGCTCCACCAGGTTGCACCATTCGCACCGGCTGCACCGGTTGCTCCAGTCGCTCCCTGAATACCCTGCGGACCAGTGGCGCCTGTTGCACCCTGAACACCCTGCGGACCTTGCGGGCCAGTAGCTCCGGTCGCGCCCGTTGCGCCAGTTGCACCGGTTGGGCCAGTGATGTTCGCCAAAGCGGTCCACGTCGTCGAACCAGTCTTCTGATAGACTTCGCCATTCGATGATTCGAAGTAGTAGTCGTTTACGCTACCCGTTCCTGTGGACGGTGTGCTGGTGCCGCTCCACCAAGTGGCACCATTCGCTCCGGCTGCGCCGGTGGCTCCCTGAACACCTTGCGGGCCAGTGGCGCCGGTTGCTCCAGTCGCGCCGGTCGCTCCCTGGATGCCTTGGGGACCTTGCGGGCCAGTAGCTCCGGTCGCGCCCGTTGCTCCAGTTGCACCGGTTGGGCCTGTGATGTTCGCTAATGCGGTCCACGTCGTCGAACCAGTCTTCTGATAGACTTCGCCATTCGATGATTCGAAATAATAATCGTTTACGCTGCCCGTGCCTGTCGATGGGGTGCTGGTGCCGCTCCACCAGGTGGCACCATTCGCTCCGGCTGCGCCGGTGGCGCCGGTTGCGCCAGTCGCGCCAGTAGCTCCGGTTGCTCCCTGGATGCCTTGGGGACCTTGCGGGCCAGTGGCGCCCGTTGCTCCAGTCGCGCCGGTTGCTCCCTGGATACCTTGTGGACCTTGCGGGCCAGTAGCTCCTGTGGCACCGGTTGCTCCGGTTGCTCCGGTTGGGCCTGTGATGTTCGCTAATGCGGTCCACGTCGTCGAACCAGTCTTCTGATAGACTTCGCCATTCGATGATTCGAAGTAGTAGTCGTTTACGCTACCCGTTCCTGTGGACGGTGTGCTGGTGCCGCTCCACCAAGTGGCACCATTCGCTCCGGCTGCGCCGGTGGCTCCCTGAACACCTTGCGGGCCAGTGGCGCCCGTTGCTCCAGTTGCACCGGTCGCGCCCTGGATACCTTGTGGACCTTGCGGGCCAGTAGCTCCGGTCGCGCCCGTTGCGCCCGTAGCACCGGTTGGGCCTGTGATGTTCGCCAAAGCGGTCCACGTCGTCGAGCCAGTCTTCTGATAGACTTCGCCATTCGATGATTCGAAGTAGTAGTCGTTTACACTGCCCGTGCCTGTCGATGGCGTGCTGGTGCCGCTCCACCACGTGGCACCATTCGTTCCGTTCGTGCCATTCGTTCCGTTGGTACCGTTAGTACCATTTGTTCCATTGGTACCAGCAGGTCCTTGTGGCCCGGTGATGTTGGCAATCTGCGTCCATGTTGTCGAAGCAGTCTTTTGATAGACATAACCATTTGTCGACTCAAAGTACAAGTCGTTCAGTGCGCCGGTGCCAGAGGCTGGGGTTGTCGTCCCAGTAAACCAAGTAAGGCCATTCGTTCCTGCTGCACCAGTCGCTCCTGTTGCTCCGGTAGCTCCCGTGGGGCCGGTAGCACCTGTTGCACCAGTGGCTCCTGTTGGGCCAGTGATATTTGCGATCTGAGTCCAGGTTGACGTTCCTGTCTTTTCATACACGTATCCATTGGAGGATTCGAAATAATAATCGTTGACACTACCCGTACCCGTGGCCGGAGCCGTGGTACCAGTCCACCAGGTAGCGCCATTCGTGCCTGCTGGTCCTTGCGGGCCTGTCGCTCCTGTGGCACCGGTAGCTCCAGTTGCTCCTGTAGCTCCAACTGGGCCGGATGCCCACACAAGTGTTCCGCTGCCGTTAGTTTGCAGGTATTTGTTCGCATTGCTTGTCTGCGATGGAAGCAAATTGTTGATCGCTGCAGTGGCCGTCGTTGCGCCGGTACCACCATCGGTGATAGCAAGCGTGCCGGCAATAGAAAATGTACCGGAGGAATTCACAGTGGCGCTCGTGCCGCCATTAACAGTGAGTCCTGTTGATCCGGTTGATAAGGTAATCCCTGTTACCGTTCCTGACGGGCAGGGCTGCCAGGTTGGAACTCCGCCCTGGCACTGCAGTATCTGCCCGGTTGATCCGCAGCTAAGCCGCGAAAGCGATCCTGCGGTTGAACAATACAAAATATCTCCGACATTGTACGTGGTGCAACCCGTACCTCCGTTCGCGGCATGCACTGTGCCGTGACAGCTATCAAGAGCCGGAAGATCACTTCCGCAGAGTGTATGCCAGGTCGGCAGGCCGCTTTGGCAGGATAGAATTTGCCCAGCGGAACCTATGCTGCGTCGCGAAAGAGCGTTTGACCCCGAGCAATACAAGAAGTCACCTGTAGAATAGGAGGTGCAGCCGGTTCCACCATTCGAGACGTGAACCGTCCCTGTGCAGCTATCGAGCGGCGGAAGATCGCTTGCATTTATTGTGGCCCATGTTGGCGCAGAACCCTGTGTTCCCGTGCCCGTCTCGGTAACAAACATCTTCTGGGTACTCCAATTGCATTCAAGGGTCTGGGCATTGTCGTTTTGGTCATTGTAACACATATCCCCAAGGTAATTCATCGGATACGGAGACTCACCCCAGTAATTGCTCATAAGCGCATTGCCACTACCCTTGCCACTGCCATTACCACCACCTGTTGCGCTCAAAAGCAGTGAATTGGAGGTCGGCACATAGGTAGCCTGAAGGGTACCGTCGGTTACAATATTGAGATCGCCTCCGCGGACGGTCATTTTCTTACCATTCAACGAGATCGAGCCGACGTAATCCGTTCCCATTTTCGAGGCTGTAATAGAATTGTTCGGGACTGTGAGCGCATACGGCGAAGCCGAAAGCTGCGTCAGCGAACCAGTGACGAGCGAATCGCCGATCTGGGTTGACAGCCAGAGGGCACCCGTAACCTGCGATGCATCGGGCAGCGGCTTCTGAGATCCGAGGATCACATTGAAGACGCCGTTCTGCACGTTGACTGCAAATTCATCTTCCCAAACAAGTTGCGAACCTGCCGAATCCGAATACAGCCGAATCGTCATCGGCTTGACACCGTTGACAGGCGCGCCATTGTCCGACTGAAGAACGCCCTGATAACTAAGCGTGCGGGGAACATCGGTTGAGGTGCTCACCTGCGCGAATGCAGAATGTGGAGCTAACGCGATGGTAGCAAGCAGCATGATGCTCACCCAAAGAATGCGCTGGACTTTTCTCATAGAATTGATTAGAAGAAGTTGATAAAATGAGGGGAGTATTCCGATACAGGTGCAAACTAATTCCCCTCTGCTAACTAAACGAAACGCATAGGATCGAGGCGGACAAAAAACGGCAAAAATTGATTTTTGCCAGCCACTTTCCTTCTAAACTTCTACAAATATACGAAGAAAATTTGGAGGTTGTGGAAAAATCAAAAAAATGTGGAAAACCGGCCTCAAAATGGCAAAAAAAATGGGGACTCGCCGTCAGCGAGTCCCCATACGGAGTCATGAATAACTTTGGCTACCGATGCCATCGGCGTGGCCGACCTCCGATATTAGCAAGCCGTTGTAAATCGGTTAGCTGAGCCGATGTAAGGATCGTTTGCAGTTGCGCATCGAACTCTGCGCTCCGACCCTGCGGCGTTAGCGTTGTATCCGCTATCAGCGTGGTTTGCAAATTCTGAATGAGCGAGATTTGTGTCGCCGTCAAAGTGTCTTCGGCAGTCGCAAGGGTCGCTTCAAGTCGAGCCAACTCCAAGCTGTCGCGCTGCGCGGCAGAAATTTGCACTTTCACGGTATCCGGACCTCGATGGCCTCGGCCACCCCACCCTGGAATTGGACCTCGGCCAAACTGATTTGGTGGGCCAAGCGGTGGCTGAAGTGATTGCAGATCCGCAAGCTGTGCCGTGGTCAGTATTCCGGCTATGCCAGTATAGAGATCCGTTTGATACTCCAATCGCAAAGCGCGAACGGAATCCGGACTTACCTTGCCGGCAGCTTTCAGTGCGGCTAGCTGGGTTTGCAATGCAAGCCGCAGAGAATCCTGCAAATTCTGAATATCCAGAACTTGGGTGTCAGTCAGTCCAAGTTTTTGCTGTAAATATTGGACGGGAAAACAAAATGGAAACGGTACTGAAGAGGTATCCCCGAGCGTTTGCGTATTAAAGAACGCTGCCGCAGAATAATCCGACGGAGTAATGCCGGTTCCCACCGTTCCGGGTGCAGAATTTGGGTTGGAACAGCTTGCCAAGGCAAGCGGCAATATTACAAAAAGAGCGAGTGAATGTGCTCCGATTAGTCTTTTCATATCAGACCTCGTACTAATAAAAAAGTGATTGTGATTCGAATGCGTCCCATCGGCGACGGGAGTGCATCCACGATTGACAAACCAGGCCCATCGACATGCGATAAGCGACCGGTGGGTGGATAATGCGAACGGTTTCCGAAGGATCATTCGTCCGGGAGGACCTTATGCATTATCGACCTCAGAGGTATAACGCCAAAGGCTGCGCGATGTCACACGAAAAAATGATACAAAGTGGTTAATTCTGTTTCACGGGAATTTATCTGAAGAAAGATTCATAAACGACGCATAAAATGGAACCACCATAAATTTCTGGAAGTTAGGAGCCGTCCGGGCATTTAGCTCAGCTGGTCCAGAGCGTTCGCCTCACACGCGAAAGGTCACAGGTTCGAACCCTGTAATGCCCACGGTTTCAATTGAGAAGTTAGAATTTGTGGAACATATCGTTGTGAAAATACTTTTTTGCTGCATCTTGATCTCGATGGCTTATGCCAAAACCTCTCTCGCACAGGCAACAGCGCCCACGCCGGTCGATCTTTCCTATCATTTCAAGGCAGGAACTGTCTTGCATTATCAGCGGCTGGATGAGATGCGGAGCCCGGATAACCCGCCAGGTTATGAAGGAGGAAATTTTGATTCCAAGGAAGATATTCAAATTGCGGTCGTAAATGTTGATCTCGATGGCTCTGCAACGCTCGTTGTGCAAAATACCGAAACGCACGATTTCAAGGGCGGTGATGACACACACGATGTATTGGAAGGACCACGCGTATCCCATAATCTCGGAGAAGACATTCCACTTTATAGTGTAAAGGTAGATAAATATGGAATGTATCTTGATGGAATGATCCTTCGGCGCAACACCCATGATAGCATCTTTCACGAAAAGATGAAAGATCCCAATTTCAACGGCTGGGGGGTCGAGGATAGTACAGCTATCAAACGATCATTGTACAAGAACTTTGCTCCACGGTCGGCTCGATCTAATGTTCGCCGTGGTTCTGAATGGAACGATAGCAGTCACGAGGTGACAAACCCTCCTCATATTCCATTAAATCATTCTGCCAGTGGTCCCGTCGTGTTAAACCCTCCCGGCCCGAGTTATAATTCGTATCGCAACGATTATTCTCTTAGCCAGAATCTGAGCGAGAGGAAAGCAGGAATATACGAGCTAACAACGAAAGCAATAAACTACCAGGTGTTTGGTGGCACCGTTGCCGGTCACGGCAAAACCGACCGTCTCGAACAATTTCGAACTTCCGATGGATTACCCGTTCTTCGAACCGAAACCAGTGGAGGGCTAACTAAAGAGTATATGAAACGCACTTTCACCCTCATCTCTGTCGATTCGACTGCAAAATAATCCCAAAAATCCATCCTGCTAATCCGCAAAATCCTGAAAATCGCGGTTCATGCTGCTTGCGTTGGTTGGCACGAATCTGTTTGCCGGGACTGGCCAGGGTGACGGCGCAACCACGGGAGGTGTCTTTCTCTCGACCGATAACGGCGCAAGTTGGAAAGCGTCAAGCAATGGGTTACCGTTAACATCTTCGGTCGGTAACTTTGCGGTGAGTGGTACAAATCTCTTTGCTGCAGACAACTATTTAAAAAATTCCGCAAGAGCAGGAGGCGTTTATCTTTCATCCGACTATGGCGCACATTGGACGTCAGTCAATACTGGATTGCCAAACACGTTGATTTGGTCTCTGGCGGTAAGCGGCTCCTTTCTCTTCGCAGGAACTATCAGCAACGGTGTTTGGCGCCGCCCGCTTTCAGAGATGATCGCCACAAACACTGTTGCACCTTCGAGACCTGAAGGGAATTCTATCAGCGCATACCCAAATCCATTCTCCCACTCCACGACGATCACATTCACGTCGAATGGGGGGTATGTGAACGTTTCGGTTGTAGATCTGCTCGGAAAGGAGGTCGCGCGGTTGTTCAGTGGTAATCTTTCTAGTGGGAATCAATACTTCATCTGGGACGCCAGCACTATGCCTACGGGCATGTATGAGTGCGTGGTTCAGTCTGGCACGCAAATCCAGCGCGTTTCGATGATCGTTGAACGTTGAACTTGTTCAAGAACTGTTCACACAGGAGCGTTCACTCATAAAGCTAAACCTTCTCTGCACTCCGATTGGCCTGAGAATGTGGCGTTGCAACTCCAGATGTTGTCTTCAGTTTGCTATTGCAATAGAGTGAGCGACGCAAACTTCACTATTTCGAAGCGAATCATTATCGCTAAATATTGGCACTTACAAAAATCATCAGTGCGAAAAAAGAAGAATATTAATTCCGGAGTTTGATTGCTTCGTTTCGTCAATTTTGATATTCCTGCCAAGAAAAATGCGATCGTAGTATGCGTATAGACGAACGGTATAATTTCATGCAACCAACTGAAAGCGCTCGGAGCATTCAGTAAGGCACTCGAGTCGGTTTTTAGTGGTATTAACCATCTGAATCTATTTCTGACCGATGAGAAAGAGGGTGCAGTTTGTCTCGCTGGTCCGCCGAACCATCAGGTGGTCATGGGCCTGGTGTAGAAGCTGTGTGAACCATGAATTATGGGATTGTGTGGCTTGGCTCAAATTGTCTTTTCCTGCCTCTTGAATGGATTCAGGGTGAGTTTGTTCATACTGGCAAGGTTTGATGGCCTTCAGCCTCAGAACATCCATCCGACCGTCTGAACCAGTGATTCACAGCGTTTCGAACAGCTCAAGTTTTGTAGAAAGTATCCCCTCCCATTGCAAAAATTAAAATTTCTTACCATAAATAAGAAATCTTACTAAGCAGCTCTTGCCCTGTATGGCACTTCGTTAGTTTATTTGCCATGAATCGTGAGGATGTCTGATTAACAGCGCTTCGGTATGATTTTTTATACTCCTGAATGTAGGGGGATTATTATGGAAAATTTAGCTGCCTTCGGCACCAATGCTCAGACATTTGAAATCCTTGCACGCGAGGATTATTCCGATGTGACCTACATGCTCGAAGTCCATCATCCGATGATGGCCCGCGCGGCAAAGCCCGGTCAGTTCGTCATTGTGATGTCCCATGCAACCGGTGAGCGGATTCCACTCACCATCGCCGATTTCGATCGGGAAAAAGGGACGATCACGCTCGTTATTCAGGCTGTCGGCAAGACTACGCTGGAAATGCAGCAAACCTGCCAGATCGGGACTTCGCTGTATGGCTTGGCAGGGCCGATGGGTATTCCGAGTCACATTACCAACGCCAAAAAAGTCATCTGTGTAGGTGGCGGGTTGGGCGTCGCTCCGGTTTTTCCGCAAGCACGCGCATTGAAGCAAAATGGCGCCTATGTGATCGGTGTCCTCGGATTCCGCAACAAAGATCTGATATTTTGGGAAGATAAATTTCGGAGCATTTGCGACGAACTTGTTATCTGCACGGATGACGGCTCGGCTGGAATTAAAGGATTTGTGACTGATGGTATTAAACAAGCGATCGAAAAGCATGCTGACATCGACGAAGTTGTTGCGATCGGTCCTCCTGTAATGATGAAAGCGAGCGCGCAAGCAACGCGGTCAGCCGGAATCAAGACCATGGTCAGCCTCAATCCCATTATGGTTGATGGCACGGGCATGTGCGGCGGGTGCCGAGTAAAGGTCGGTGAGCAGGTTAAGTTCGCTTGCGTGGATGGTCCGGATTTCGATGGCCACCAAGTGGACTTCGACGATCTGATGGTGCGCCTGCGCCGCTACAAGGAGGAAGAGCGCGCCGCGACAGCACGCTGGTCGGAAACCTGCCGTATGAATGGCATCAAAGAAAAATTGATTGAATCTGAATTATCAGTGTAGGAAGCATCATTTCATTTTACTTTCATCATTCATAATTCATCATTCATAATTCATCATTCATAATTTCCCCAAGCGGATGGCAAAGAAACGTACAGTACGAACGATACCGCAGGAGCGAACACCGGTTCGAGAACTCGATCCACATGTGCGAGCACGAAATTTCGAGGAAGTAAACTGCGGCTATACCGAAGCGGAGGCTATTCGTGAATCAGAGCGATGCCTGTTCTGCCCTGATCCAAAATGTATCGAAGGATGTCCGGTCTCGATCGATATTCCGGGATTTATCCAAAAGATCGGCGAGCGCCACTTTCGCGGAGCCTATGATATTATTACTGCAACGAACCTGCTCCCTGCCGTTTGTGGCCGAGTGTGCCCGCAGGAGAACCAATGCGAAGGCGTCTGCACGGTTGGTGAAAATCTGGTTCCCGTAGCGATCGGCAGGTTGGAACGTTTTGTCGGCGATCTCGCGATCGCGAACCGATGGGTCAACAAGCCCTACATTCAACCAAGCATCTTTAAGATCGGGATCGTCGGTTCCGGGCCTTCCGGCATGGCTTGTGCGGCCGACATGGCGAAAGCCGGCTGTGAGGTTACGGTCTTCGAAGCGTTCCACGAAGCCGGTGGCGTCCTTCGCTATGGCATTCCCGATTTCCGTCTTCCGAATACCGTTGTGGATGCAGAGATTGAAAAGCTCAAGCAGCTTGGAGTTAAGTTCGAGTGCAACACACTTGTCGGCAGGCTATTCACGATCGAGCAGATGATCGAGGAGTTAGGATTCCATGCGGTGTTCATTGGAACAGGCGCGGGCTATCCTACGATGCTTGGTATTCCAGGCGACTCGCTCAACGGTGTGCTATCTGCGAACGAACTTCTGACGCGATGCAACCTCATGCGCGCCCGCGATTTTCCGAATGTCGATACACCACTCCCACTTGGAAAACATGTAGTGGTTGTTGGCGCCGGCAACACAGCGATGGATGCATTGCGCGTCAGCAAGCGGCTCGGAGCTGAGACGGTCGCGTGTGTTTATCGCCGCTCGAAAGCCGAGTGCCCCGCCCGAGCGGAGGAAGTTCATCACGCCGAGCAGGAAGGCATCGAGTTCCACTGGCTGACCAATCCTGTCGAGGTATTGGATGATGGTGAAGGTTCAGTACATGCTATCCGATGCATACGAATGGAGTTGGGCGAGCCTGATGATTCCGGGCGCCGCCGGCCAGTCCCGGTTCCCGGAAGCGAATTCGAGATCGAGACCGATGAGGTGGTCTATGCAATCGGCACGAACGCCAATCCGATCATTGGTCAAACATCAAAGCTGAAGCTTAACAAGCGTGGTTATATCGAAACGGATAACAATCTTATGACATCGATGGCCGGTGTTTTCGCCGGCGGCGATATTGTCACCGGCGCGGCGACTGTTATCGAAGCAATGGGCGCAGGCAGGAAAGCAGCGCGTGGTATGAAAGCATTTTTGGGCATTCGGGATGTAGGTCCTTTCAAGGTGGATCGATCATTATTCGGTATTGATCTACGAGAGCACAATTTTATGAGAGTGAGGGTCGCCCAATGATGGAAGTAGAAGAAGTCACCAGGAATAGAACTAATCCCAACGGCGGCGTGGAGCGTGCCGCCACCGGCATGCTCATGGAGCCAATCAGCTTTAGTCGCGCCGAGGGCGGCACGACCCACGCGAAGGCCATACGGCTGAAAGAACATATTGTCGAGATCATCAGCGATTCCGGCGAAGGCGCGCAGAAATGTGGCCAATCGTTCGGCTCGATCGTGGCCCGCATGGGGAACGGAGTATGGACGGTTGAGATCATTCCGGCGGAGATTCGGCCACCCGCCCGCAGCGTCGCAGGTGCCAGCGGGAACCGCATCCGCATCGGCACGAAGCAAGTAACGAACGGCGGCAACGAAACCGACCTGGTCGTGGCCTTCAACGAGCAGGTTCTTCTTGGAAGAGTTCGTTCGAATGAACTGAAGCCCGGTTGCACTATTCTGCTGGAATCAATGTGGAGTGGAGATCGCGACCCGAAGATCGTCAAATCGTATTCCGACACGCTGGCACAATTAAGAACTGCAGGATATAAGATCTATGAGATTCCGATGGAGCATGAATGCCGAAAGCTCGTTTCCGATCCACGCAAGGGGAAGAATATGTTTGCCCTCGGGTTGCTTTGCCGCACATACAGCCTCGATCTGCAGGTTGCTCGGGAGCAAGTTGCACTGACATTCGGCAAAAAAGCGACACAGATCATCGAGAGCAACATTGCACTGCTCGAAGCCGGATACGCATGGGCCGAGGCAAATCTCGATTTCTTTTATGAGATTCCCGCAGTTAAATCGCTAGTGCCACAAATTGTGGTCAACGGCAATACTGCGCTTGCACTCGGTGTGCTTGCCTCAGGCATGGAGATCTGCGCAATGTACCCGATCACGCCCGCTACCTCCGCATCGCATTATTTGAGCGATGTATTCGAGGAGGTCGGCGGCATCGTACATCAGGCGGAAGATGAGATCGCCGCGTGTTCCTTTGCGATCGGCGCGTCGTATGCCGGCAAGTGTACAGTAACTATTACTTCCGGCCCTGGCTACTCGCTCAAGCAAGAAGCCATTGGTCTCGCAGTAATGGGCGAAATACCTTTAGTCGTTGTAAACGTAATGCGCGGCGGCCCAAGCACGGGACAACCAACAAAGACCGAACAGGGCGATCTCATGACCACCATCTTCGGCAGCCATGGCGATGCACCCAAAGTTGTAATTGCGCCGGCAACCATCGAAGACTGTTTCTATTCCGTCATTACTGCACGCAAGATCGCGGAAACCTTCAACATGGTGGTCGTCATCCTATCGGATGCCAATCTTGCAAGTTCCCAGCAGCCGTTCAAGCGGCCGGTATTCGATGAAGCGTGGCTGGCGCCACCGATCGACCAGAGTGCGGTTCCCGCTGGGGCGAAACCCTACGATTGGGATCCAAAGACGGGCCTTGCGCGCCGCTTCATCCCGGGTCAGCCGGGCGGCATGCATACGCTCACTGGACTCGCGCATGACGAGAACAGCCACGTTGCGTACGATCCCGAAATTAACCAGCGTGCAATGCGTGCGCGAAGCTTAAAGCTCGCGACGTTGCAAAAGACTCTCTCACCGCCAACCGTTTTTGGAGATGCCACAGGCGATCTCCTCGTGATTGGCTGGGGAAGCTCGAAGGGAGCGATCGAAGAGGCGGTCGAAGCACTTCGCGCGGAGGGAACCAAAGTATCGTCACTGCATTTGACATTTATCCAGCCAATGCCGCCCGGCATAAAAGAGATCATGGCCGGATTCAAAAAAGTCATGACGATCGAGAACAACTGGAGCGATTCTCCTGCGGATGAAATGATCGATGAAAGCAACCGCCGCTACTCGGCTCTCGCGACGCTTTTGCGCGCTCGCTATCTCGTCGATGTCGATTGCTGGAGCGAATGCCGAGGCACACCACTAAAACCGAATACTGTTCGCCGCGTGATTCTGGAGGCTCTGTCATGACTAACACCATAGATACCATTAGCGCAAATGAATGCCTGCTCCAACTTTACGAGGAGCAGCATGAACTCGAGGATTACCAAAAAGGCGTGCCACGGTGGTGTACCGGGTGTGGAGACAACGCGATCCTCACGGCAGTGCAGCGTCTCTGTCGCGACGAGGGCCTTGCGCCGGAAAAAACTGTTTTCGTTTCCGGTATCGGATGTTCGAGCAGACTTCCCCACTATATGAATACCTACGGGTTCCACGGAATCCATGGCCGCGCCCTGCCGATCGCAGAAGGAGTAAAACTTGCGCGGCCTGATCTGAAAGTCTTCGTCAATATGGGCGACGGAGATTGCTGCAGCATCGGCGCCGCACACTGGATCCACGGTATTCGATACAACATGAATCTGACAGTCATGCTGCATGACAATCAGATCTATGGCTTGACCAAGAAACAAGCTTCACCAACTTCTCCCATCGGCCTTAAAAGTAACACCACGCCGCACGGAAGCTATCTCGAAGCTTTAAATCCGCTCACTGTTACGCTTGGCATTTCAAACGTTTCCTTTGTTGCACAAGTAGTGGATTGGATCCCAGAAGTGCTTTATCAAGTGATCTCGGCAGCTTATCACCATAAAGGGTTAGGATTTATTCGGATCATTCAACGCTGCCCAGAATGGCTGCCAAAGCTTATGGACCCGTGGCTTCACGATCCGCAGCGCGTGCTCCTCTTGCATCACGAGGATGGAATTCATATCGATTCCAATCTGGCAAGAACTTATACCAAGATGGAAGAACACGATCCATCGGATATGAACCGGGCGCGTGAGATCGCTTCCGGCATTGACCCCATTCCCGTCGGAATACTTTACCGCAACGAGGACGTACCCTGCTATGAAGATGTGAGGTACGACGCGCGCCTTCGCACAAACAGTTTGATCAAAAATGGACTCGAATCCGAGTTCGATAAGTTCACCGTGTGGCCCGAAGGACTTCAGCCCAATTAGAAACACGACTATGGCAGTCCAACCTCAACACCAGATAGCCTTCCATCTCACGGGCCGTACCACCGGATCGAGTCTGCGGCCGATAGATGGCAATTATCGACCCGCTCTCTTTGCCCGTCACCGAGACCTAACCTCGCTGCGTTACGACTTCCCACTATTGCTCAACAAAGCGGGTTCGACCGAACGAGCCGTGCTTTCGCTTAGCAGACTTATCGACGATGCCGTTGAAACCCTTCACAACGATCCAGACCGCGACAGGATCGCGCGTCACGGCTATGAACTTGAACGGGAACTCCGCCGCGATTTGGCTGAGAATGGAGCGGGTGATTTCGCCACCCTTTGGAACGCTGCTGTAACTCGACTTGCCGGAAAGAACGAAACCATCGAGAACTCCGCCACGCGATTATTCCACTTATTCCACGCGAATGGTGAACTCGTCGATGTCGATTCCAAACTGCCACCACGAATTATGCGGCATGCATGGAATGCGGTTCAGGCTGTTAAAGCAGCGGCATTCCGCGAGCAGGCCGAACGATTGTTGTTAAAACTTCGCGGAATTCTCGAAGCAGAAACCGCAGTGTCGGAGATCGGCCGAGCGCCCGATCGTCTGAAAGCTGCCGTTGGTGAATCGTTCTCGAGTGCTTTCAACTTCGATGCTATGTCGCGAATTCTGCTTCATGCAAAGCCAGGATTTCGACTTACGGACGAACGCCGCGAACGTATTCGCGGGCTGATCGATGTTCTTGAAAATCAACAATTCTATCCCATAGATGGTGAAGGCACAGGAACTTATGGATTCTCATTCGAACGTTGCTCCGAGGCCTTATTGGCATATAAAGAGCGTCACAATGAAGCAGTGGAACTGCTCAAAGCTCTTGCTGTCGCAGAACTTGAAGCGAATGGAGATTATCGCGAGTCAGTGCATAATGTAGTGTTCGAGAATTTTGGCGCGAATGGACTCGACGCCAACGAACTTGCAAAGCTGCCGGACTATCTGATCTGCACAAATAGCAACGAGCTTGATGCCGACGAGACTGCTCATATCATTGAAGCTCTCTCAGCCGGACTGCCATTTAGGGTGATGGTCCAAACTGACGATATTCTCGAACCATCCGCTATTGCCGAAGGCCACATGGTGCTGGCATCCGGTTCGCGCCAACTGCGAGAGATGGCGATCGGGCTGACCGATGTATTTGTACTCCAATCAAGCGCTTCGCATCTTTTTCAATCGCGAGATGCATTGATGCGGGGTCTATCATACAACGGTCCTGCTCTGTTCAGTATCTTTTCTGGCGCTAACGAACATACTACAGCGTTCCCACCCTATTTGGTTGCGGCTTCGGCAATGGAGTCGCGTGCATTTCCTGCAATTGTTTATGATCCCTCCGCGGGTGCGGATTGGGCATCACGACTTGTGGTCGATCAAAATCCGAGTTCCGACGATGATTGGCCTGTGCATGCGTTTGAATACGAGAATGAAGCACACCAGGCGAAAGCGGAAATGCTGGCATTCACGCTTGCCGATTTTATGGCCATGGATGACCGATTCTACGATCATTTTGCACTCACAGATAAGATAGAAGCGAGTGGAGTAATGCTCTCGCTATCAGAGGCACTGCAAAGCGAAATTCAACAATTTTCAGACAAGGTCCCGTTTATTACGGTTGTTGATAACGAAGGCCTGTTGCACCGAGCCATTGTCGATCGGCGCACCTTCCAGGAGACGCGCCGATGCCGCGAAATGTGGCGCAGCCTGCAGGAACTGGGAGGGATTCACAATTCCCACGCGGAACGCCTGCTCGCCGCGCAGATCAAAGCGCAAGTCAATGCAGCATTATCGACGGCGCAGCCTGTTAAAGAATCGGTCGCTACGCTGGTTGTTGCGGAGCCTGCGAAAGCGAACAAAGTGCTCGTTGTCGAAGTGGAAGAACAACACGGGGATGAGCCGTATATTGAGACTGCTCGCTGCACCAGTTGTAACGAGTGTACGCAGCTTAATAATAAAATGTTTGCTTATAACGAGAACAAACAGGCCTACATTGCCGACCCAAGTGCAGGAACGTTCCGCCAATTGGTCGAAGCCGCGGAAGGATGCCAGGTTTCCATCATTCATCCCGGAAAACCAAAAAACTCAAAAGAGCCCGGATTGGATGACCTCCTGAAGCGCGCCGCGCCTTTCAATTGACGATCTGCTGCGGAGTGTGACAACGGCCGCTCTTCCGGTGTCCAACCGAGTGCTCCAGTTAAAAAATTAACATGTATCAGATGGAAAGTACTCGCAAACCGCTTTATTAGAGTCTTTTGGCCATATTAAGCCTTCATTAAGGGGCTTGGAACCCTATCATGCCCACACTCCTCTGCATTCTCCACCGCTGGCTCGCAGGCGCCCACTAACCTTCCAATCGCCGAATCGCAATGAGCGAGGCTAGAGAAAGAAAGAGTACAAGTCCATAAAGCACACCAAACCCGGTCAGATCAAGTATTACACCTGCCACAGCCGTCAGCATCAGAGGCAGAGACATGAGGCTGCTAAACAAACCAATATAGGTAGCGCGGTCATGCTCTGGACTGATCTCAATGATATAAGTCAGACCCCCGATCGACGTTCCCGCATCGAACGCGGCGGCGATCGCGAACACCAGGGCAAACAGTATTTTCGGCAATGGTAACCAAAGATAAAGTAAAACTACGATCGGAAGTGCGATATTCACCAGCGTCGCCGCCTCCAGGCACACTTTCGCACTGCGCCGATCGGTAAGACGTTCCCAGAAGAAATTCCCGATGACGGTCCCAAGGCAATCCGCAGCTACGAACATGCCAAGATCGCTCACATGAAAGCCCAGCTTTTGATGCGCGAAAATAACAAGGAATGGTACGCCGATCGTACACGTAGCCATGAGCATTCGAGTGTGTAGATAGCTCGAGAAGCGACGGTCGGATCGGTAGATCCTCCAGCCTTCGCGAAAATGTTCCATGAGCGTTCGTGGATCTGGCACGACCCGGGTTCGCGGCTCACGCATGAATGCCATAAATCCCAGTCCAACAGTTACGATAACGGCTGACACAAGAAATAATAATCCAAAATTCGTTGGGAACCGACGGGACGAAAGGATCAGCGAGATCGCTCCTGCCCCAAGCGTGACCGACAACATAGAAGCAAGCGAAATACGAAGTCCGAAAAAGCGCCCGCGACGTTTGGGCGGGATCGTTTTCGCGACCAATTCCAGAAAGACCACTCCACTAAGCCCTGAGCCAGCGGCAAACATTGCATAGAGCGCGATTGCCAGCGCAAGCAGTGCGGCTGAACTCGGCGACCATAGCGTAACTGCAGCAAGCGAGAAAAGTGCGACACTTCGCACCCACCAGCCTATACGGTATAGCGGTAACTTCTTTGGCCAGTGTACGACAAACGACGCCGCGATAAACTGCGGTAAATACCACCCGATGGATTCGAACTGAGAAACCACTCCGATCAGTGGGCTCGAAGAGGTAAGATGTGACAAGAAACTTGGAATGATCGTCGAACGCGCGATGAACGAGGTGCCGAGTCCATACAGTACTCCATTAGTCACACCGAGCTTGAAATTTCTCCGCTTGTTCTGCGCCGACATCGCCAAGAATTTAGCGTATTGTGATCTGCCACCGCGCTCCTCCGGAGCCGGCGTGTCCGATAATTCTATTCTTACCTCGGAATCGAACTGAGATTCTGACATGATTGGCAATATCCCATTGCGAAGATGCCATAAGTATGATCTTCGCTATTATTATCGCTGATGGGATTGAGCTTGTCAACGAGTGCTGGGGCGGCAAAATTCATTTGAGCGATTGACAATTGCTAGATTCATTTTCTTCAGTTCAATGGCGCGCACTAAAGAGGCGATGGAAATCGTTTTAGTTCGTGAGTGTAATCTAGACTGCTCGTGCTCCACTTGCGTTTGTTTCGACAGCCAAAAAGCCCTTTCAATTCTTAACTCACAATTCTTAATTTGAGCAAAGTGAATGCTGCTCCCTATTGGCGACGATAACACCCAGCGCGTTTCCTACCCCGTTGTTACGACGATCATCATCGTTGTCAATGTGCTTGTTTTCCTTCTGGAATTATCTGGCGGAGATGCTTTCGTGCAACGATACTCGCTGATACCCGCGGAATTTATCGCCGGCCGGCAACCATTTACCAATATTTTCACCTCGATGTTCCTGCATGGCGGCATCGCTCACCTATTTGGGAATATGCTTTATCTTTATGTATTCGGCGATAACGTCGAAGATAATCTTGGCAAAGTAAAGTATATTATTTTCTACGTGGGATGTGGCGTGGCAGCGATGCTTGCCCAAACCTTTGCCGTGCCGGATTCAGAAGTGCAGAATCTCGGTGCTTCCGGAGCTATTGCCGGGGTGCTGGCAGCGTATCTTATTCTTTTCCCTAAAAACAAGGTGCGCGTACTGCTCTTCTTTCCCTTCACATTGACAGTCAGCGCGTGGTTCGTGCTTGGCATGTGGATCTTCACGCAGCTAATATCTGGCTGGACATCCCAATATCAGCACGCAGCCACTTTCGAAGGAGGGATCGCCTATATGGCCCATATCGGTGGATTCGCTGCCGGAGTGGTGCTTACGTTCCTATTCCGCCATCGCGAGGCGAAGCATGGCACGATGCACCGGCTGGGAATTCGGCGCGATGGTGTGTAACTCTACTGTTCCAGAATGATAGGAATTTGCTGGGAAGTTCCATTCAGCCGCAGAACGCATTCATAAGCGCCGGCGCGCAGGCTGCTTGGCCTTCTCCATACCAATGAATGCGTGCCCTCAGACAATGCGCCATTAAAAATATTCGCGACCTCTTCTCCGAGCATATTGACGATCGAAATATCCGCCACTGCGGACTTTTCGAGCGTAACATTCATACTCGCGGATTGCGCGATCGGGTCGGGATAAACTGCGATTCCTGCAGTCGGAGTCGGGGATGCGCTAACGGAGTCGTTCGGAAGCATTTGCGACAAGGGGCGGTACCACACGCTATCATCAGCGCCAACAAAGAGGTTTCCATTCCACGCAATGATCCCATCTATATCAAGAATATGGCCATCCTCCGGCTGAACCGCGCTGTCCGTTACATCTTGCCAATTGAGGCCTTCATTGGTCGTCAGAAAAACGCCAAAATCCGATCCGATGAAGACGTCATCGCCATAGGTGTATGCAAAATGGGCGTTGAACCGTGGAAAGTTTTCAACGATCAGATCGCCATCCGCAGTGGCCCAGGTGTTGCCTTGATCCGTGGATAAATAAAACCCAGCGCCGTTACTCATCGCAGCAAAGATATCGCCATGAACATTCACCATGGAATAGATCTGGCCTATGAAGTATCCGCGCTTTTCCCAGGTTAACCCGGCATCGCTGGAGTAGTAAAACGTGGTATCGAGGTTAACAAGGCCATATACATTCTTTCCATCTGCTAACATTGGCTTCATAGTTGGCACGTCAAGTGTTTTCTGCCAGCTTACACCTGAGTCAGTGGAAGTGAATACGCCGACGTTCGTGCCCGTAATGATATTCGTATTGCTCGACACGATCTCCCCGACGTCGAGCGTAGTAGAACCAGAAACACCAAGCGAATCCGCCATCCAGTTTACACCCATATCGCTCGATACAAAGATTCCGCTGTTAAGTGTACTTACAAAAATCTTCCCACCGAATTGAACAATGGAGGTAAACCAATTCGAATCGAATCCGGCCGGACCGATTGGGTTCCACCTTAGACCATCATTCGTCGAAAGAAACAGGCCCCCCTGCGTACCGGCAAAAAGGTCCGTGCCCGTTCCCAAAAAACATTCCGTACCGCTCGGCCCTGTGGTCTGGATCCATTGTGCCTGAGCGCCGGCGCTTGCGAGGCATAACAGAATAACGGTTGAAACGAGGAGGAGTAGCTGAAATCTCATATTAGATCATTTCGATAACACCATTGGAAGCGACTCCGTGCGACCGTTTTGATGAACCAGGCACTCATACACTCCAGCCGGTAAACCGGTTGCGTCCCAGGTGAAGGAATGCGCTCCGGGCTCCAACTCGCCATTAAAGACGTGCGCTACTTCTTCACCCAACAAATTCACCACCGATATTTCTGCTACGCCGCTTTCTGTTGGCGAAATGGTTATCGTCGTTTTGTTGGTGAAGGGGTTGGGGTAGGTGGTGAGGGGGGATTTGAACGATGTGATCGGAGTGACAGCACTAATTCCGAAATCGGAGAGCGGTCTCCGCCAAACACCGGATTGGTATGTTCCTGCAAATAGCATCGAATCACCGAGAGCCAGCGAACTAACTTGGACATTGGTGAAACCGTTATTGACTGCCGTCCAGTCGGTACCCCTATTCGTCGAGAGAAATACATCGCCATCTTGCGTCCCAGCAAAAAGATTCGTACCAAAAACGGCAAAAGCCTTAATATTCGTACTCGGCAGTCCATCCGAAGTCCAATTTTTCCCATCATCGGTAGAAAGGAAAACACCTGGAGTACCGGTGCCAACGAAGACTGTAGTTCCCATAGATGTAATGGCAGCCACTGTGTTATTACCCAGACCCGCGTTTGCCGATGCCCAGGTTTGGCCGTTGTCCGTCGATACATATAGGCCGCTGTCTGCAGTTCCAGCAAGGATATCTGAGCCACTTCCGTATAGCGCGAAAATACGCCTACCAGTTAACCCATTGTGAACAGCGTGCCAGTTTTGGCCATTATCGATCGATGAAAAAACTCCGTTACAACAAGTTCCAGCGAAAAGGAATGGACCGCTCACCGCAAAACTGTTAACATAAACATATTGCTGAGCAATGGAATCAAAAAGGCCATTATTAGCCGATGCCCGGCTCCTACCGCTATCGGACGAAAGAAAGGCGCCCCCCTCGGTTCCAGTAAAGACCTTTGTTCCGATCGACGCGATCGCGAGAATGTATGTATTCGTGAGGCCAGTATTCGCCAGATTCCAAGTCGTACCACTGTCCTTCGATAGAAAAATGCCGCCGCCGTAGGGAGCCCCTGCAAAGATGTTCGATCCCATAACAGCCAAGACACTAATATTCTTATTTTCCAAGCTCGTTTGCTTCCATTGAGCCTGAGCGATTGGAGTAACTGCAATTGTAAAAATCGTAGCAATAAGAATAAGTTTGCGTTTCATTATCAGTTCATTTAGGACGGGAGTACATTCTCCCTCAGACAAGAACGCACAGGGTCGCTTGGGTTACAAAAAAATCTTTGGTTTTTTGCAGAATTATTACGGAAGCTTCGAAATCAGCTTGAAAACGGCGCTCGGTTGCGGGAGTGTTTGCCTCGGTTTGCAAGTTTCAATCCCGTTCTAAGGCATTTAGACCCTTTTCGAAAACTCTTTCAATCAATTCCGTTCATGGCGAACAGCAATTTTTCTTCTTCCGACATTCAGATAAAGACGTTTCAAATTCAAAACGCTGCCGACGAGCAGGCAGTGAACGAATTCCTTGTAGGGAAATCAGTCCGGCATTGGTCGGCAAGTTTTGCACCGTCAACTTCACTTCCATCGGCAGATGGCGCGCCGATCGTGCTCGGCGTGTGGAATGTATTCGTGGCGTATGAGAACCGTCCTCCGCAAGCGGAAAACCGTCAATCAGCTCAAACTGAGCATGCACGGCAAGGTTACTCAGGTGGACAGCCATCGCGAAAGTTCTCTCCGCAATCTGGCGGTCAGCCAGGTATCACTCCGCGCCAAAGCGCTCCGGCTCCGAAAGCAGATAAGGCACCGACCGAAGATTACAAGCCACAAATAGCAGATGCCGATTTCCCGCTGTTCGATGCAGTTCGCAAGTGGCGCAACACTCGGGCGCGCGAAGCCAGAGTGAAGCCATACAGCTTTTTCAATAATCGCCAACTGGAGCAACTCGTTACCGCTAAGCCTGAAAACTCCGAAGCGTTGCGAGGTATCGTAACGGATATGAGTCCCGAACTATGGGATAAGTATAATAACGAACTGCTTGCATTCGTCGAAACGGCGCGTGGGGCCGGTGCTACAGCTGCCACGGCCTCGGAAGTTGCGGCATAGTTAGGAGTGTCATTCCCGCGAAAGCGGGAATCCAGGTTTGGATTTAGCGCAAACTTAGGGCCTGGTTTCCCGCTTTCGCGGGAATAACAGGTGAAAGACATCACAATGCCGATAGAAACTACCTCACCTGCTCAATCTCTGCTGGACTCGCTCGCGAATGAGCCGGGATTACAGCATGAATTGGCTTTCTACGCGACTTTCGCGCACAAAACCTTCCTGCTTATGCAGCGCGAGGGGCCGAAAGCAGAAGGCTTTGGTAAACTGCAACAAACTTTTAGGGACACCGTACAGCAAGTGCGCACAATTCTCGCACACGCCAGGGATAACGGTCACACCTATTCAGAGGAATTCCTCGAAGTTTCCCCGGCTGGGATGGCTAAGCTGATGGATCTGATGCAGGAATTGGCCAAAATTAAGCAAAGTAAGCTGTAAGCACTCACCCAGGCACAAAGATGGATCATTTGCTCATACCGGGCAGATTAGACGAGCTGGAGCAAGTTCACGAGTGGACTCGCCAGCAGCTCGACCGCGCCAGCGTTCCTGCCGAACTTCGGCATAACGTGCTGCTTGCGCTTTCCGAATGTGTGACGAATGCCATACGGCATGGCTGTAAAGAATGCCGCACGAGCAAGGTAAAGCTCGAGTGCAAAACCGAAGATCACGAAATAGCTTTTACCGTGCGCGACCGTGGCGCCGGCTTCATTCCTGAATTAGTACCCGACCCAACGAACGGCCCCTATCTTCACCGCCCCGGCGGACGCGGAGTGTATCTCGTCAAAGCGCTCACCAGCGATTCCTGCATCGAATCCTCCCATGATGGCACCAGCGTGACCTTCCGGTTCCGCTGGAGTTAATAGCTGGTGATTTAAACCTGAAATAGGTTACGCGTCCTTGCAATCATTTTGATCTGCGCGCAAAGGCACGCACATGATGATCGGGGTCTGAATAATACGCCACTTCGTCGCCCCAATCTCGAAGTTGGAGTGCGCTCAATTCCGTAGCACCCGCCGACTGTGCGCGAGCAGCATACGCGAGAGGATCATCCACAAGCATATACAACTCGCATCGTGAAATGGCGCTCGCTGGATCTATTCTCGAATCTCCAAGCAGCGATTGGATCCCACTCGCTGGCATCAAGCCAAGTTTCGCACCCCAGATGTCGAACTCCGTCATTCCCGGAACATCGAGTGAAGGTTCTACACCCAGAACTTGGGAATAGAAATCACCGCTGCGAGCTTGATCGGAAATGTAAAGAATGATCTCGAATGCCTTGATCGGCATGCTTTGTTCAGATCATTTCTTCTTCCCTGATTTCTTCGCCGCTTTAGCTTTTGGTGCTGGCTTTGGTTTCGTAGGAGCTTTCTTCTTTGCAGCAGCCTTTGGTGCCGGGGCTTTCGCTTTGCCGGCCACCTTCTTAGCGGGTTTGGCCGCAGCGCGTGCCGGTTTGGCAGGCTTTTGCTCTGGTTTCTTCTCTTTGACTAAAGTAGCCTTTGCCGTTTTCACATTCGGAACTTTAGCAGCCTTCTCAGTCGGTGCTTTCGCGGTCTTTGGCTCGGCTTTTGGTTTAGATTCCACTTTATGCTTCGACTCCTGCTCAGCTTTGTGTTTTGGCTCCTGCTCAGCTTTGTGTTTTGGCTCTGGTTCAGCTTTGTGCTTCGGCTCCTGCTCAGCTTTGTGTTCTGGCTCCAGTTCGGCTTTGTGTTTTGGCTCCAGTTCGGCTTTGTGTTTTGGCTCTGGCTCAGCTTTGTGCTTTGGCTCTGGCTCAGCTTTGTGTTTTGGCTCGGGTTTGTGCTTTGGCTCTGCTTTTGGCTTCGCACTGGGCCTGTGAGTCTCGGGAACTTCACTTATCTCCTCGATCGCATGTTTAGCTCCGCTCTTCGATTTCGGAGTTTCGTCAAAAAGGACATCATCGTCCTGCATCTCTGTCTCTTCAACCATTTCCATTTCACCATCCTCCAATTCGCCCGGCAATGGTACACGTTTTTGAATCGTGCGCGGCACCAACGGAACCGGTGGCGTTTTCGATACCGTCGAAAGGTGCTTTGCGTTCGGAATGGATGCCTTATTTTCGATCACCAGATCGATGAACCGCTTGCGCGGTATCGGCAGCAAAATCTGAAAGCCTTTTTTCGAGACCTCGATGCTGAACATATTCTCGGTATCGTCGCTCTTGATCATCTTCACGGTATAAACCCCCAGCGGCAGGAGCGGCACCTTGAGCACCGAGCGAGCGGTTCCGAACGCCGGCATCATGGTGCGCGTAGCCGTCATGCCAAGCACTTTGAACTCGAGCAGCCCCGGCTGGATGCGGTATCGCACCGCGATCTCATAGCGAAAGCTCGAGAACTCCTTCGCGGTCTCGAAGGCGAAGGTCATGAATTCCGTGCCTGAAAGTTCCTCGAACACCTTACCGATGTAACAACGATATTCGACTTCTTTTACTGGTGGTAATGGCTCCATGGGAAAATTATGAATGATGATGTATGGATTATGAAAGAGGAAGCCTATTCGTTATTGCTTCCGCGATCGTGTCAAAACTTATTTTGGCCTGCTCGCCGGATTGCATATTCTTTAAGATTCCGGAACCTTCTTTGATCTCGTTTTCACCTATGATATACGTAAAATGCGTTTTCTCACGATTGGCCTCACGCATTTGGGCTTTCATTGAGCGGCCGTTCAGATCCATGAGAGCGGTAAGGCCTGCGTGGCGAAGTGCGCTTGTGGTTTCAAACGCCTGCAATTGCACAGGCGATATTCGATAGGGCCTTGCAGCATCAGCTGAGCTTAGAGCGATCACGTAAATCGAATGATCGGCTCGCGTAATTTCCGCTGCTTGCCGTGGCGATTCCAACGCGATCAATAAACGTTCCATCCCGGCGCCGAAACCGAACGCCGGCGTTTCCGGACCCCCAAGCTGCTGGACGAGCATATCATATCTTCCGCCGCCGCATAGCGCATCCTGCGAACCAAGATCGCTGGAGGTGATCTCGAATACAGTTCGAGTATAATAGTCCAGTCCCCGGACAAGTAGTGGATCGACCGTGAATTCGATACCAGTTTGCCGAAGCAACAATTGCAAGCTCTCGAAATGATCTCGGTCATCTTGCGATAAGAAATCGGAAAGCAATGGCGCTCCGGTGATGACAGCCTGATCGCGCGGGTCCTTCGAATCCAAAACTCGCATGGGGTTCGTTTCGGTGCGCCGCTTGCTTTCATCGGAGAGCAGATCGAGATTCAGCCTGAGATAATCGACCAATATCTGCTTCCATGTTTCTCTCGAAGATGGCGATGCGAGTGAGTTCAGCCTTACCTTGAAATTCGAAAGACCTAGCCGGCGATACACCGAAATAGCGAAAGAGATAGTCTCGGCATCGGCAAGCGGGCTATCAGGGCCAAGCAATTCTGTGCCGAATTGATGGAATTGACGGAATCTTCCCTTCTGCGGTTTCTCATAACGAAAGTTCGGCGCGCTATTGTAATATAATCGCAGACAATCCGATTGCCCGGTGAGCAAGCCATGCTCGATGGCTGCACGAACCACAGGGGCCGTAAGCTCCGGACGCAAAGCAAATTCTTCGTCCTCAGATTTCGATTGGAGAAGGAACATCTCCTTGGACACGATGTCCGTTTCTTCGCCGACTGCACGCCTGAACAAGCGCAATTGCTCGAAGATCGGCGTGCGGATCTCGCCATAACCGAAAAGCGTAGCAACATCATCGACGGCTCGCTCGATCTCCCGCCATTTTTTTGCTTCATCGGGCAAGATATCCTTCGTACCACGCGGCGCCTGGATGAGCTCGGCTTTGGATAGCTTATTCTCCAATGCGCGCTTCTTCCTGATTGAAAATGGAGATCACTTCTTCCGGCGATTTGGCATTGATGAGCGCAGTCCGGGCCGAATCGGAATTCATTACTTTTGAGGCGCGGCTAAGAAGGCTCAATCTCTGGCTAACGAGGTTTTCCTTGCTTACGAGCAGCAACACGATTCTCACTGGTTCATTATCCATCGAACCATAATTTACGGGCTGAGCCATCGTGGCAAACGCAAGGACGATGTCATCCACGGCATCGGTCTTGCCATGCGGGATCGCGAAATTCTTCCCCACGCCCGTGGACATGATCTTTTCACGCTCCATAACTGCCGCGCGCATCTTTTTTGCGTCAAGAACGTGGGGGTTCTTCTCAGCTAATTTCAGGATGCCATCGAGCAGAGCCTCTTTCGAATCGGCTTCCATGCCGATCGCGATCGAATCAGGGTTAAGATAGTCGGTAAGCTTCAAGGTAGTAGCCCAAACACTAAAAATTTAGTACAAAAATATGCGTTCTTTCGGATAGCCCGAAATTCCGCGCACGCGGTGGAAAACAGGAGAACAAATGGCAGTTCCCCTGATTTCCCAATACCGCAGTTCTCCGCGCCCAATCCTGAATGATTCACCCCTGATACCTGTTTTAGACAGGCTATTGAAGAAAATAGCCTCTTAATCAAAATTCAGCTCTTTACATATTCAATATTACTTTTTTCATGACGATTTCTTCCCTATTCAATCCAGAAAAAATGCAGCTTCTTATGTCGCAACCGAGCGGCGGAGCGGCCGGTCAGCAGATGGATCCGGTGATGCAGTTTCTGCCGCTCATCGTGATCGTCCTCATTTTTTACTTCTTACTTTACCGTCCGCAAAAGAAACGCCAAAAAGCGCGGGAAGAACTTATCAAGCAGGTGGAAAAAGGTGACAAGGTAATTACTGCAAGTGGTATCCACGGGACAGTTGCCCAAGTCGAGGACACAACCGTTCTACTCCAGGTTTCAGACAACACCAAGATCCGTGTAGAAAAAACCGCGCTCGGAACCGTTGTGCCGAAGAATTCGGATAAGCCAGCAGCATAATCCCCACTCGGCACTCATTACTCATCACTCGGTACTATGTTAAACACCATCGACGAAGCACTTGAAGACATCCGGCGCGGACGGATGGTCATTGTCGTTGACGATGAGGAGCGCGAGAATGAAGGCGACCTCGTCGCGGCGGCAGAAATGGTTACGCCGGAGATGATCGCGTTCATGCTGCGGCGGACCAGTGGAATTATCTGCGCGCCGCTCTCCGAAGAACGCGCGGCGGCGCTTGATCTGCCGATGATGGTGGACGTCAATACCGCGCGGCATGGAACGCCGTTCACCGTCAGCATCGATTATTTGCATGGAACTTCCACCGGCGTATCCGCCAGCGATCGTGCAAAAACCGTTCTTGCGCTGACAAATCCTAAGACCGTCGGTCACGATTTCGCGCGGCCTGGGCACATCTTCCCTCTTCGCGCCGTCGATGAAGGTGTGCTGCGCCGCGCCGGACATACCGAAGCCGCTGTCGATCTTGCACGAATGGCGGGATTCCAACCCATCGCGCTGCTGTGTGAAGTAATGAACGAGGATGGTTCCATGTCACGGATGCCAGAGCTTGTGAAATTTGCCGAGGAGTTCAATTTTAAGATCATTTCCGTGCAGGATCTCATCGCGTATCGGATGACGCGCGAAAAGCTGATGCACAAAATTGTGGAGGTTAACCTTCCCACGGAATACGGCGATTTCCGGTTGCACTTGTACGAGAATAAAGTGGATCACAAGGAGCATATCGCGCTCACAAAAGGTGATGTTGCGAATGGTGAGCCGGTGCTGGTGCGCGTGCACTCCGAGTGCTTTACCGGCGATACGCTGGGTTCCTTGCGCTGCGATTGCCAGGATCAGCTTCATGCTGCGATGATGATGGTGGAGCAGGAAGGCCGCGGGATCGTGGTCTATATGCGCCAAGAAGGGCGCGGGATCGGATTGGCAAATAAGCTGCGCGCCTACAAATTGCAGGAAGAAGGCGCGGATACTGTCGAAGCGAACGAGAAACTTGGATTCAAAGCCGACCTGCGCGATTACGGATTGGGCGCGCAACTGCTGGCCGATCTCGGCGTCCGAAAAATGCGCCTGATGACGAACAACCCGAAAAAAGTGGTGGGACTTTCGAGCTATGGCTTAGAAATAGTCGAGCGGGTTCCCATAGAAATTCCCGCGAACGCACGGAATGCCGGTTACTTAGAAACCAAGCGCAAAAAGCTGGGGCATATCTTGACGGGGATGCACCAAGGGATGTATCAGAATGGGAAGCATTGACACTTGAATAATTAGCATGAGCAAATGAAATTGTTACAATGCAATTAGAATATACAAGCCATGCTCGTGATGCGATAATAGAGAGGGAGATCGATCCGGACTGGGTCGCGCGAACCATTGAAAATCCCGTCCGAACTGAGCCGGATCGGGAGGATCCAGAACTAACCCATTTCCTTGCCCGAATCACCGAAAACGGAAACCGCGTTCTTCGGGTTGTATTGAATAATACGGTAGTTCCTCCGCTTGTCGTATCGACCTTTTTTGACCGGAGGCTCAAGAATAAGCTATGAGACTAAAAGTAGATCGCGAATCGGATGCGCTGTACCTGCGGCTCGACGAATCCAAAATAGTGGATTCGGAGGAAGTCACGCCAGGCGTTGTACTCGATTTTAACGAGCACGATGAAGTGGTCGGCGTAGAAATTCTGCGCCTCTCAAAACGCGTCTCGATGGGAGACATTTTGAAAGTGTCTCTCGAAACGGTTTAGAACCTGTGCGTGATTTTATGTTTGAACAAATTCCCCTCGAACGCACAGAACGCCTGTTACTTAGAAACCAAGCGCAAAAAGCTGGGGCATATTTTGGCTGGGATGCACGAAGGGATTCGCGAGAATGGTAAGCATTAAATGAATGCTGACGATTCCCGTCATTCAGATATTGCCGCGCTGGTTGCACGATGCACGGGCTTCGAATGGGATACCGGTAATATCAACAAAAATTGGAAAAAGCATCGAGTCTCCAATGTAGAGGCCGAGGAAATTTTTGGAAACGAGCCGCTGCAATTTTCCGATGATCCCAAGCATTCCACGACAGAAACTCGTTATGGTGTACTTGGGAAAACGGACGGAAACAGATTGCTCACCTTGGTGTTTACTATCAGAGCAAGAAGCATTCGAGTAATATCGGCACGGCCGATGAGTAGAAAAGACAGAAACGATTATGGACAGCAAGAACCTTAAACCTATTCCGAAATTCGATTCCGAGGACGAGGAACGCGAGTTCTGGGCAACCCACGAAATGAGCGATTATTTCAGCTTTTCAAAAGAGGGACGAATTACCGAACCTAATGCCTTTCCCAACCTCAAGCGGACCGAGGGCCTAATCTCCCTCCATATCGATGATGCCTCAGCACGGCAGTTGAAGACGCTTGCAAAGAAACGAAAAGTCGATCTCGCTACGCTGGCTGCAGAATACGTGCGTGAAGGAATCCGCAGAGATGCTCATTACCCCGCACCCTAAACGGAATACCGGTTACTTAGAAACCAAGCGCAAAAAGCTGGGGCATATTTTGACGGGCGATGCGTGAAGGAATGCATCAGAATGGGAAGCATTGAGAGTGATCTGAGATACGCTAACGTTTTGCAGCGGTTGAATCATGGTGATTTGGAGTAGGTGCGAACATCATTTTTACAAATGCACTGTCATAAACCCCAAATCTAAAATCTCGAGCGGAATAATCACAGGCAACATTAGCACGTGACATTTGCCAATAGTAATCACCAAAAGTAGTTTGTACTTGAAAAGGCCCATAATCGGCAATTAATCCTTTGAATAATTTAGATAATTTTTTCCGATCCTTTTTTGTCAATAGTGTAAATGGTTTTTTTCCATTCGAATAAACCCATCGAAACCACTTGAGGTGGCCAAATTGGAACATGAAGTCCGCCTCACCCTTCACACCGTGAAAGTAGAAATGATCTGATGAATCTATAGCGACAATACCCGAATCATCGAACATCTTTGAATACTGAGGAAACAGGGCCTTAAGTTGTGCTGGCGTCATTCGATCCTCAATCTTTTGGGCAAATGCATTCCCACTCATGCAAACGCGAGCACCAGGATAAAAATAGGGGTTCTCATAGACGAAATATATTGACCGAGTATCTAACATCACCCACTTCCATTAAATCCCAGAATGATCACCGGCATAGGTGTAACAAAATCAAAATTCGAGTGTTATTTGAGAGTTCGTGTTTCTTAATCAGAGGCAAATTATGAAGAATCTCCTCAAGTCACGTTTTCATTCGTTTCAACAGATACCTGTCGGCATCGTCATTGCAGTTGCGGTGCTCGCATGGATGGGTGGCTGCAAAACCACTACTTCGCCCGGCACAACTGGCTCCTTTGCAGGGAGGGTAGCTTTGATTGATTCTACTCAACTAGTCCTCTCAAATTTTTCTGGAATAACCGTTTCGATTGACGGTACATCCATTAGCACAACAACTGACTCCTCTGGGCGATGGGAAATTAACGCGGTTCCGGAGGGACTTTATAGCATTAGCGCTACAAAATCTGGGTTTGGAACCTTTCACTGGTATGAGCAACAAATGGTCGGTGGAAGACTTGACCTTACTCCTGCTGGAATAGCTCAAATGCCGAGTTTTACTCCTGTCATAACAAAAGCATATTTTGACGGATTAACATTAGGTTATAATGTTCAAGCTTTCGGCTCAATCCCATATTTCGCAATGTATTGCGACCTTGATTCAAACACACAGCCTTCAGATGCTCACCTCCTAACAGATCAATACGATGATGGTTATTTCACATATGATGCTCTTAGATCGGCTGGTGCTTATTCCGGTGAGACAATCTATGTAAGTTCTTCAAGTGTCTTTAATGACGACCATCCAGATGGTTTTGCATTCTCCTTTTTCGATCCCGTTCACAATGAAACCCGTTTTTCTTCAACCGGCCCGAAATCGAATGTGATCGCGGTGACGATGCCGTGAAATTTCTGCCGCCCGACACGATAATTCAATAAATCTTTCTCAACCCCATGACATCGCCCATTTAATTCCATAAATTGGCACCTATCTTGGGCAAAGATCAAATAGGAAAGATGAAACCGGGGAGGGATCGGGGGCAAAGATGAAAGATTAAATACAAGGATGAAATGGGGCATCTTGTAGCGCCGGACGCATCGCCCACGATGCTTTCCCCGCCGGTCCCGTAATCCCCTGTTACCACGCAATCCGAAGGACAGGCGATGACGCCTGCGCTACATCATTCGAAATTATTTTCATCTATTTTCAGGAATCACTTGACTTCCGGAAATTCCCGCCGTATATTCAGAGTGAAGTAATAGGCACCAAGTGTCTATAAGAACAGTGTTTTGTGTCATGTTCATTGACAATCTGGCAGTCGGCATTAGCTTTCGTTATGAACGAGTTCTCTGTGAAAAGAATTTGTTGCAACAAATGGCGAAATTGGCTCGGAAACGAGGATCCATCGGGAACTCACAAGAAAGAAAAATAGCACCTATTTCCTGATGAAACATTACCTTTGGGAGAATCTGGGAGCCACACACACACATCTACTCAACCGCATCCATCGCCGCGTATCCTTCGGCTTCTTTTCTATGCATCTGCGCGGCCTCTTCTTCTTCGACTTTCATCACGGTAAATGAAAGCCCTGCTTGCGAGAGGCGGTAAGAATGGTGGAGACCGAAAGTCCGCGCGCTGGTAATGAGCGGCCCGTGGAATTTTTCGCGAATGGTGGACATCACACGCGAAAGCCGCTCTTTCTTTTCTGTATCGTCGAAGAACAATTTTTCCTGCGGCGTTGCGGGCTGGAAATCGGAGAGGTGAACGCCGATGAACGTCACGCGTGGCTTTGGATTCGATTCCCAAATGTTGCGCGTCATTTGCGATACGAGCGGAAAAATGATCTGCTCCGCCTGCGTGGCATATTTTAGATGAACGACGCGCTGGGCAAATCGCTGATCGGCAAAACGCATATAGACCGAAAGGCTTCGGGTTTTCATCTCGCTCTTGCGAAGCCTCCAAAGGCAGCGTTCGGCGATATAGAGCAGGAGCGATTCCACATAGTCTTTATCGGTAGTAGTATTTTGCAGCGTGCTTTGGTGCGAAATGGATTTTGCCGCGCCTCTTTTGGAGAGCGGCCGATCGTCGCGGCCACGAACAAGGTTCCATAAATAGCTGCCATGCACATTTCCTAAGAGTTTGTGCAGCGTTCCGAGACTAAGCTTGCAAAGATCGCCGCAGGTTACAATACCAAGCTCCGATAGCTTCCGATGCGTGGCAGTTCCCACTCCCGGCACGGCTTCGATGGGCAGTGGGTCGATCCAGTCCATCTCATAGCCAAATGGAACAACCGTGATACCGTGCGGCTTTTTGTAATCGCTCGCTATTTTTGCAAGGGCTTTGCCACACGAAATGCCGATGGAAGCACTGAGATCAAGTTCTTCCTGGATCGTCCGCTGAATTGCCTCAGCAGCAACGTGCGGATCGGGCCACCGGCGAATAACATTCGTGAGTTCAAAGAAACATTCGTCCAGACTCAGAGGCTCGACCTCCGGCGTAAAACGATAGACAATTCTCAGAATTTGTTCAGAAGCTTCTTGATAGCGGTCGTAATTCGCGCGCACCGGAGTAGCATTTGGGGCGATCCTCATGGCCTCCTGCGTGCTCATACCCGTCTTTATGCCAAGCCTACGCGCGACATAATTGCACGAAGCCACCGCGCCACGCCCTACCGGGCCGGCGGCAACAAGCACGGGTTTACCGCGCAAACCTGGATCGTGCTTCTCCTCGACCGAGGCGAAGAACGCATCCATATCGAGATGACAAATAATCCGTTGCATGGGTATTGTGGTCACCATAGGTGCCTATCAAAGCCCTACCAAATATAACACATTGCCGGGTACATTGTCGTAATTTTGCATTCCATGAAATTTGGACACCTGGACGAAATCGACCACATCGACTTTTCGCTGCCTCCCGATCATCCGATCACAGCAAAAGTATTGAAGGGAAAACCCGCCAAACGGGTGAATATCTATTCAGGATTACCAGAGTGGGGCAATGATGGATTTCCAGGAAAGATCTATCCAAAAGGCACTAAGCCGAAGGATTACCTGAAGTTCTATGCGCAGCAGTTCAACGTGATCGAGCAGAACATGACCTTGTACCGGATTCCGACGCGGACAATGGTGGAAGATTGGATAAATGTCGTTCCCAAAGGGTTCCTGTTTTGCCCCAAAGTATCGCAGCCGATCTGTCAAGTAAAGCCTCTGGGTAAGAATAGACGGGCTCTAACAGAATTCTGCGATTCCATGCATGCGTTCGGGAAGCATCTCGGGGTTGTGTTCTTGCAATTACACTCCACCTTCTCTCCGCAACGGTTTGACGACCTCGTGACTTTTTTTGACCTGTGGGATAAAACGCTCCCACTGTATGTCGAATTGCGCCGGGCAGAGTGGTTCTCAGACCATCAAGTACTTGATACACTATTTCAAGAAATGCGCAAGCGAAAGATCGGCACCGTCATAACCGATACATCGGGGCGACGCGATGCGTTGCACATGGGCCTAACAACGCGAACAGCCTTCATTCGCTTCAACGGCAATGAATTACACGAGACGGATTTCACACGAATCGATGCATGGGCCACTCGCATCAAATTATGGATGGATAACGGATTGCAAACTGTTTATTTTTTTCTCCACACTCCAACAAAATCGCTCACACCAGAGCTGTCGAATCACTTCCTCACCCAGATGAATGAATTATTTAATACCGATCTAAGTCTTGCTAAGATCGAGAAAAAGCGTTGAAGAGGAATTTCTATGTTCCGTATTTAAATGCTGACAGGAATGCCATTTGCGCTTCGGCATCCGAAAGATCTGTTGCTTCTAATATTTTCTCTTGTGAATACCCACTTCGGATCTCGTCCACTGTTACAACATTATTCTCGACGTGAAACACGATTCGCCATCCACGAATTGCTTGAATGCAATGGTTACCATGGCGCTCAACGCGCTTGTAAGGATGGGGCGTTGGATCTCGAGAGAGAACTCGTTCGATACGGTTCTTCAACTCTACGCTATGCGTTTTCAAAAATTCGAGCTGCGCAATAGCAAGCTGCGAATAATCGATCTGGTATTCACTACCGGTGGCGACCTCTCCAATCCAGCCTGAAGATGCATCGGGATACGATTCGACGTTCGGCAGATACGGCTTAACATCTAAGATCGGAGTTCCATCGAGCAGATCGACATTGCGGACGTGAATCATGAGACCACGCACTTCGATAAGATCCACCAGCGAAAGCCCTATCGGATTTGGCCTATGCGGGGAACGCGTTGCAAACACCCCTCGCTTTTGCCGAGGGCCACGCGGAACCAGCACTTTCGGTTTCCAATTGGGGTTCCGGTCGAACCAGTAGATCAACCAGATCTTTTCCATTCCGGCCAGGTCTTCCAGCGCCTGCTCGAAATTCTGCCCTTCAAGCAACTTTATAATTCCTTCAACCCCACCCTCCGGCTGATGCGGCGCTTCCGCTTTGCTTTTAAAGGGCGTGGAGATATAGCCGATGGGGGTAATGGAAACAGCAGCTATCATTGCGTTACAATCATCTTTTCTGTTACACGCCGCCCATTTGATGTCAGAGTGATCAGATACGTGCCAGCGGGAGCGAATGACCCGTTCTCATCTTTTCCATCCCACACTGCAACATGTGATCCGGCAGCCTCTGGAGCATTCACCAACTTCTTCACAACATCCCCAAGAATATTGGAAACGGTGATCGACGTCAAGCCAGGAACATCCAGTGTAAACGAGATCGTCGTTGAAGTCGAGGTGGGATTGAATGGGTTTGGATAATTTTGTTCCAACGCGAAACTCGGCGCGGCTGGGAATGTTGATACACTGCTCTGCGACGGTACTGCCCCCAATATCGGGCGGATCATAGGAATATAGGTTCCGGCACCTATCCACGGCGATGTATCCCCAATATGAAGCATCGGTTGTATGTCGTCTGTCGAGCTCATAGCAGCGCTAAACGGAATCCAATTATCGTTTCCATTTCCCGTTTCCACTTCAAATGCATTGATCGGGTTACCATTGTTGTCTGCGGCGCCGCTGCCCCATTGTGTGCCGTAAGGCGAAGTGTATATTGGGCTGATCTGTGGCGAGGTAGCGTTCTCACGAACTATCTGTTCCCCTCCGCGAGAAACGCTTGCACCAAGTTCCATATTATCTATTTCCACTTGGCTTACCGAAATCCAATAGGAGACACCACCTGGGAGCGGAACAGGTTGGGGGAAATAATATGATGAGAATTGATCGAGATGTGCAGTATCACGCAGTGCAAAAAATGAAGCCAGCGGAGAATTGTTGTCCGGGCTGCCGCTCCAAAAGCCAATACTGACAATATCTGGTGAGGGGTTTGCACTTCCAAAATACAATCTCACGCCAGCAACAGAATCATAATGGCCGAGATAGAAGTCCATTGCAAAACTTCCTTTCATGTGATCGAAGCCAATTCCTGAGCCAGGTACTCCGGTTAGTTTTGGAATATTGTTGCCGACTCCAGGCGCAGGATTCATGCCAGCATCGTCCAGTGCAAATTCCTGAATGGCTGTATCACCGCTCTCGGTGTTTAAGTAAAATTTCGAATATGTTTCCGTAGTGTTATAGTTTTGGAAATTTGCTTGAGCTATTTGTGCAATGACGGAATATGCTCCCGTATCATTACCGGGTTCGCCGGATGCATCCCAATTCGGAAATTGGATAGTGGTATCGACCCCATAGTACGAGGGAATATCAACGAACTGCGAGTAAACCGTATCGCCAAAAGGATTAATAATATCAACTTCAAGTGGGAGGTCTAAAGACGATCCCAAATCAATAATACCCAGATTCAGGAATATCGGAAAATCGGACTGTGACAAAGGCACTTTGGTGTAGGGATTTGCGACACGAACCCATCTTAGTTCATACTCAGGCACCAATGGAAATCCCAACATGAGGTTATCGATATACCACTGATCGGCATCATCAACAGGCGGCGCGTTTTGCGAAGCATCGTTATTTGCTTTGAGACGCAAGCGAAACCGGAAATCAGGAGTGAAATAATTCGTAGTGTCTCGCAATTCTTTTGTAATTCCGTCTATCGTTAATTGCAAACCACTCGAATCCGGATGCGCTGAAAAACGTTTGTATTCGAAATCGTGACCGCCGTCGATCGCTGCTATTTCGTTCCAATCGTTCGGGCCGGGGTTTGTAACGGGACCTGATGGTTTTTCAAATTCGAGAATCAGGGAATCGCCAGCACGAATGACATTCCCGCCTTTCTCGGTGATGGTATTTTCCGGACCAAACATCACGCTATCGTCCCACCCCAAAGGATAACGATGACGGCCTGCCCGCATATAATCGAAGTAAAAGAAAACGGATGGCTTTCCACCCAAATAAATCGGGAAACTCGTTAGCGTATCTCCGACACCCGTTCCCGAATAGAAATTCCCATTATAATCTAATCGATCAAGACGAATTACTGGCGAAATCATCGAGTCAGGCCCTACTCCAGGAAGAGAGTAACGTGGCGGCGGCGGATCCCATGTCGAGTCCTCTCCATCGACTACTGTAGCGCCAAGCGACACCCACATCGTTTGATCTGGGATGCTATAATTACCAACGTAAGCTTTGGAATACCCATCCGATGGATCGAAAAAGGGAACCGATGTTCTGCGAATCGCGAACATCGAAGAACATGTCGTAGTGAGTGGCACAGTATCCAGAGTAGTCAGACAGCCAGTGAATGTGCCTAACTCAGAAATGATATTAGGATTTGATGCGTAAGCTGCAAAACTAAGGTCGATGCTATCGCCAGGCGCAAGGTTAGGAACGCTAATTTTACTTGAATAGACCGCTGTATTATTCGGCCAGGACACATTGCTGTATCGGAACCACACTTTAATTCCGGTATCAATTACCGTGCCCGTGTTAATGACCCGCACTGTGGGCACAATGGTATCGCCGAGTAGAATTTCGAAATTCCTCGGTGGGAACAGCATTCGCGCAACGATGCCGTTGGTGTGCTGCGCGCTTACATTACCTGGAACAGATAGAAGCATTGCGACAACGAGGATGAGGCCATTTCGACTTTCAATCAATTTATGTTGCATTTCGATGACTCAAATGAGAGTAAAAGAACCGAGAAAATCGAACTCTGATTCACGATCATCTGAAGCATTTGAGATAGGGAAAATAGCCCTTCCCCGGGGTAAATATTATTAACGATTCATGGAAATTTTTCCGCTCCCAAAGCGGTGATCGTAAAATCGAGACATTGAACCTGCTCCCTACGGGCGTTAAATTTCATTTGTAGAGTATGGCATTTATGTTGTAATATAATCGGTATAAAAAGCTTAAGAGCTCAATACGGAGGAAATGATTATGCTGAACAAAAGAACTATTAGTCGCTTGCAATCCCATTTTCAATCGTTTTTGAAATCGCAAATCCTGCTCCTTCTTTTAGCAAGCTGCAAGTTCACTCCTACCGGGCCAAGCGAGCCGCAAACGGGGACGGTGTTTACCCTTGGATCCAAGACCACCTTAGCCAACCAGGTGGTTTCTAGCGGAGGTGGCATTGTCCCCGTCTTTGCTTCACAGACTCAATTGAACGGCATGACGTTAACCGTTCCGGATACGGCCTATCCGATTTCCAGAACTTTTACGATATTGTATGCCCCCATCACGAGTACAACACTCAGCAGCGACCTCGTTCCTCTCACGCCGATGATAACGATCTCGAACGGTGGAGGATATGCCTCGAATCCGATGACAGTACAAATTCCAATTACCCTTCCGACAGGCAGTGTTGCAGGGGCATTCTTCTATAATGAATCGACGGGTGAACTTGAACCGATCCCAGTTGATGCGGAGTCCGGTACTTCGATTACGATCTCCACCTGCCACTTCTCTACTTCTACACTTACTAGCTCAAGCAGATTGCGGGGAGGATCAAGAACCCCGTTGGATGCGACAATCAGTTACAGCGACATCGTCATTCTTGCGATGGATGAAAATAAACTATTTTCGACCGGAAATCAAGTGACAGAGTTCAAACTTGGAACGGATGACTGGGAATTTACAAACTTTGGAAGCTATATTGCACCAGGAGGGCATTGCGCCGGTCAGAGTTTGACTTCGATGTGGTACTTCATCGAGGAGAAGAATACCTTAGGGCATTCGTTGAATGGGTACCTGAATCCCAATCCGGCGTTTCCCACGACAAATATGCCCAGTGGTGACCGTCTCGGATATAGATTTGCCTCGGTCGTGCAACATGACCAGGTGTTCGATCACTGGGTTCACCACGTGTCGTTCCAATCATGGAATCCAGCTCTCACATTCAAATTATTTTTGCTTAGCATCTATGTAAGCAAGCAACCGCAATCGTTGATCATGTATCAATCCGCTGATACCGGTGGGCATGCAATGGTATGCTATGGGGTGCAGTACACCGATAAGTTAAATGGGAAGCTTCTCATTGCAGATCCGAACTACCCCGGAGCGCAAAAAGAGATCGACTATGTCAACGGCCAACTTCAGCCGTATGGCACACCATTGAAAGTTGGGAATGTTGTCAAGGTTTTTGACCGGTTTGCAGTCTTGGCGAAGACCGCCTACATTCCATGGGATCAGGTCGCCGAACGGTGGACTGAGGTACAAGCAAAGACTATCGGCAACGCACAATTTCCCAGCGTAACTCTGAAATATTATGATAATACCGCTGGAGCCTTCGTTAGTCTGCCAAGCAATCTGACCATTGAATCCGACAGCATTAAGTTGAGCTGGAGTCCTGCTTTCGTCGCATATGGTATTGATGGTACCCCGATCTCGATAATGAATGGAATGCTTCCATTGCAATATGGGAGAAACATAATTGGATTCAATTTCGTCGCTAAACCCCTACCAGATACAAATTATGAATGGGTAGATTTCATCTGGGATACCATTTTTAGTAACCAACTCGTCATTGACCCGCAATCGATGACGGGCCAGCCCAACGTTTCCTATTCTTGGAGTTGCTCGGCAGCATCTATTCCAAGCAATGCCCGGTATGAATGGGATTTTGGAGATCAATCAGAGCCAGATGTGCTTTACAATGAAGGCTCTGCATCGCACACCTTTACGCAGTCGGGTACCTTCACGATCACGTTATCGCTGTATGACAACGCGAAGAACCAGCTCATGGGAAAAGCAACAGCGACCGCAACGATCGGCAATGGAGGACTCTGGAGCTTATGGCATCAGCAAAATGGAATGCAGTTCCAATTCGAGACTACTCGTAACTATTCCGACGGGTCACAGGATAACAGTCTTATGTTCTTCCCTGACGAAGTAAATTGGATCCCGATCACTTGGGAAGATACGGTAGTTACGGGAAATCTCAAACTCCTTTCGGCAACCTCTGGTGCAGGCTATGACTCCGAGTTTTGCGTTGTCAATGGATCATTCCTTTCCGATGGACTCACCATAAAGACCATGACCTGTACGCTTCGCACCACCTCTGTTCGCTATTATGATTCCGGGCCCCTGGAGCTGAAAGATAATCATGTCATTAGCTTCACCGTGACCAATGCCGTCGGAACTCAGATCGATCCAAACAACCAGATCTTGCCTATCTATAATTGGATGTGGGGTGGTGTCAGTAGCATCGTCTCTAACGTTAGCGACAACGATACGTTTGTAAGCTACGATCAAACCACTGGCGCGCCGACTACTACTATCAAGACTCTTACTTCGATCAGTTGGGGAGCAAACGCCGAGACATTCGAAATTCTGTTCGCGAAGAACTGAATCACCACTTCAGAAGCGTTTCGACCTAAGAGTTCCAGTATCATTGGAAGCCCAGATCGCATAGCGACCGGGGTCCCCGATCCGCCGCAGCGGACTCGTCTTAAAACGCCATCAAAACAGAAAGGTATGATACCATTACGCGGCGATGCGAGATATTGTGCAAACGCATGTGGTTCTCTGCCCCGTCTTGGGGAGGGTATGAGTTACCTCGTTTTAGCGGCCAGCATAAAGCCCCAAACAGAAAATGCAAAACAGCTTACGCCCGGCACTATGAACAAGGGGTTCCAGTAATTGGTCGTAACGAGTGACGAAATAATAGCAACTGTCACAAGCAATGCTACTATTGCCGAGGCACGCAACATACTACGGCTAACCGTTTCACGGGAAAGCGCAAAAAACAAAACGCTAATGGAAATAATATCGAAACCATCGTGCCGCCAGACATGATTCGAATATGCGGTCACCGCATTGATTCCCGCCTCTGTTTGGAACAGGTTCATCAATGCGGGGTAGAAGGCTGTTATAAGTCCAAAAATAACCCAGAACGCAGCCATTGCGAGAAAGTAGGTTTTTGTAGATCTCATCTTTGTATTGAAGTTGGAACGAAGAAGTGAAATTATCGAACTAAAATCAAAATAAAAAAAACCCTCATCGCAGAGCGGTGAGGGTTCCTGATCCGACGAGGCGGACTCGTCATAAAAAGCCACTGAAAAGAAGGGTCAGGCATGATGTCGATACGCTTAGCGTATTCGATTCGGTTAGTGAGATTCACCTTCGGACCATTGCTGGTCCCGGACCATTTCTGATCCGTTTGAATCATTGCTGATTCATTATGTGCATTTGAATAACAGGCCCGTGAAGAACCTTGATGTTATCCAAACATTTCCCTCACCCAGCCTCTCCCATAAGGGAGAGGAGAATAGAAGGATGGATCCTCTGCGGATCCAGAGCACCTTAGAAAGGAGGTGATCCAGCCGCACCTTCCGGTACGGCTACCTTGTTACGACTTAGCCCCAATCACCAGTTTTACCTTAGACGCTTATAAGGCGGCTTTGGGTACCCCTGGCTTTCATGGCTTGACGGGCGGTGTGTACAAGGCCCGGGAACGTATTCACCGGGGTGTGCTGACCCCCGATTACTAGCAATTCCAACTTCACGGAGTCGAGTTGCAGACTCCGATCTGAACTGAGACGGCTTTTTAGCGATTCGCTCCACCTCGCGGTATTGCTGCGCGTTGTAGCCGCCATTGTAGCACGTGTGTTGCCCTGGACGTAAGGGCCATGATGACTTGACGTCGTCCCCACCTTCCTCACTACTTGCGTAGGCAGTTAATTTAGAGTTCCCACCATTACGTGCTGGCAACTAAATTCAGGGGTTGCGCTCGTTGCTGGACTTAACCAAACACCTCACGGCACGAGCTGACGACAGCCATGCAGCACCTGTATCGCCCCCCTTGCGGGTAGCTGGCTTTCACCAGTTTAGACGACCTTTCAAGCCCAGGTAAGGTTCTTCGCGTTGCATCGAATTGAACCACATGCTCCACTGCTTGTGCGGGCCCCCGTCAATTCCTTTGAGTTTCACCCTTGCGAGCGTACTCCCCAGGTGGATCACTTAACGCGTTAGCTCCGGCACCGACCTTGCGGCCGACACCAAGTGATCATCGTTTAGGGCATGGACTACCAGGGTATCTAATCCTGTTTGATCCCCATGCTTTCGTGCCTGAGCGTCAATCAAGGGCCAATCCGCTGCCTTCGCCGCTGGTGTTCTTCCGAATATCTACACATTTCACTGCTACACTCGGAATTCCACGGATCTCTCCCCGATTCAAGACTGGCAGTATCAAAAGACGTTTCGGCGTTAAGCGCCGAGATTTCACTCCTGACTAACCAGCCCGCCTGCGCACCCTTTACACCCAGTAAATCCGGACAACGCTTGGATCCTACGTATTACCGCGGCTGCTGGCACGTAGTTAGCCGATCCTTACTTTATGGGTACCATCAATCGAGTAGTAACTCGAAGTTTGTCCCCATCTACAGAGGTTTACGATGCAGAGCACCTTCATCCCTCACGCGGCGTTGCTGCTTCAGACTTTCGTCCATTGAGCAATATTCCTCACTGCTGCCTCCCGTAGGAGTCTGGGCCGTGTCTCAGTCCCAATGTGGCTGATCATCCTCTCAGACCAGCTACTGATCGTAGCCTTGGTGGGCCGTTACCCCGCCAACGAGCTAATCAGGCGCAGGCTCATCCCTTAGAAAGCTTGATGAAAGACCGATGCCGGTCTCTCATGTTACGGAGATTTAGCCAATCTTTCGACTGGTTGTTCTCCCCTAAAGGGCAGATTACCTACGTGTTCCGCACCCGTGCGCCAGTCGGTATTGCTACCGCCTTGACTTGCATGTGTTAGGCACGCCGCCAGCGTTCGTCCTGAGCCAGGATCAAACTCTCCGTAGTACATATTTTCACTTAATCATTCATAAAGAATGATAGCTTCATAGCGCGAACATGCGTCCGAACTACTTAGCGCTGTACTATTTCAGGTTTGATACTGAAATCTCAGAACAACGTGGCGTCTATAAATAAACGCTTGTTGTTCCAGATTGCAAGTGTGTGAACCTCACGACCCTTTAATCACTGCTCCTCGCCCGCAAGCGGGAGAGGTTGGGTGAGGGTCTAAATTCACGGTTGCTTGCTGCTGATGAGACCATGTAGCGCAAACTTTAGTTTGCGACCTGGCCGCTACAGGGATGGGAATGTCTTCCCATCCGCAAGTAACCCCCACGCATCACTGCGCGGGCTCATCATGCTGACTTCGAATGAGCAATCATGATTGCTCATTCCTGCTACCCACCAAATGTGGGTAGCCCTTCTATTTCAATGAACACTTGTTTTTGCTGATCTTATTGAATTAGCCAAGAGCTTTTTCAAACAGCAGACAAAATCCCTCTTTCGAGGGGAGCGGTATAACCCGCGTCCTCGAACGGAAGTTCTCGCTTCCGCGCTATATTAAGAGATTTTTAAGATTTTATTTTTCCGGTGGGTGGTTTGCTGATCGTTGACGATTTTAGCACCTTCTAACCGGCGGCTCTACGAGAGTTTTACGAGCCTTCCCTATTGTTGGGACGCCTTTAACCATAACCCCTCACCGCCCGTTCCATAATACCAAATTATTCTAAAATTTCCTTCTATCTCATTTCTTACCTCTTCTTAGCCGCTTACTTCTTACCTCACCTATTTCCCCCAGAAATAGGTGCCGTTTTTCTTTCTTGTGAGTTCCCGATCATCCCACTCTCACCTTCGATTCCAAGCCAATTTCGCCCGTTTGTTCCAACAAGTATTCATAATGTCTTTTCCTAAAGAACTCGTTCGTGGTGAAAGCCATGTCAAGGCTATTCTTATAGACATAGGTGCTCATTGATGTACTACCAAAGATACAACATCCAAAATCCAAAAGCAAGGAAATCCAAAATTATTTTTTGAAAATCCGGTAACCGTAGGGATCCGCCGCGGCGGACGCACGTCCATTTTCCCGAAACGCTCATTCCAGATCTCGGACGATCTCAAATGCGTCGATAATTATCGGGGCGGACGTGCGCAGCACGTCCCTACGAATCCAGCCCCAGCGGGGCGGCATATTTGTAGCCCCGTGCGGAAGCGCGGGGTGTGCGGGATTTTTTTAAGAGCCAGAGTCCCGGAGGGACGACACTTTATCTCGAACGATCTCAGCAATTGCCTCAAGTTTTTCTACGAGTTCATTTTGATAAGTATCTTCAGCATCACCACTCGCGTATATTATTGAGAATGCCTTCATTGGTTCGCCATTTTGATAACCAGGATCATTCAAATAATGACGCTCAATCGTGGCCACTAACTTGTTCCAATGAATAATAAGTGCTCTAAGCCGCACGCGAATTTCGTGACCCCAAAATGCTTCTGCCTCCTCGATAAGTGCCCAGAGGTTATTTGACTCCTTTCTTGCACGTCGAGTTCGATGACGGAACACATACAACATTTCGCGGCGATTTCGTACACCACGTTCATTAAGAATTTCTGGATCTTCGCCTTCTGAAAGTAACGATTCATCATTCTTTGGATATTCATTCCCACTAATCAAACTCGACCTGGCATGCTCAACCAGCGTTCGAAAATGGTTGAGAGATCTGAGAATTCGCCTTGCAAGGTCAAATTCAACTTTTTCACGCAATTGCTTTCTCCAAATTCGCAGACCCCAGTTGACACCAACAATTGCAGCAATCGCCGTAGCAATCGCTGCAATAGACATTATTACGTCCCTAACGATGGTTGATAACGGTTCTGTTGTACAATTCATACTTTTATTCCGCTCCTACGGAGCTTTTAACTTTTTGGTTCCGCTAACTCTGTGATAATTCGAGTAAGCGTATTCAAAGTCTTGACGCATTTTATAAGGATTTCTTCAAAAATGTCTATCCTATTTTTTTCATCTATAAAGAAATAACCCTTGATCTTGTCATAATTTTTACCTTTCCGGTGTGCAACAGAAGTTGACCTTAAGGATTGAAGATTTCTTAAAAAATCAAACATAGCTGGATTAGCCACTCCATGTCGTTCCAAGAATCCCTCAAGCTTATCTAATCCCTTGCTATTCGCTTTAGTTAATTTCAACCCTGCGGCTAATTCCACCTCGTTAAGAGAATCAATGAACACTTTAGTCAATGCCAGTACTTGCTCATCAAATTCTTTCTGCTCATTTGTGAGTGGAATTCTGAGCGAACTGAGATAATGGGAATCATCCTTAGAGAGTGGAAGAAATAGGTTCCAGCCAAATTGGGTCGTCCACTTCTCATTAAAATGAGCAAATCGTTGTTTAAAAACTAAATCTGCTCTTTCGGGATCTTCGAATTCACCTTCGATAGCCCGTTTAAAAGCAGTGTGGCTCATGCCTTGAGTATAGACGATGTTCGAGCTTCGCCAGTGAAGTTGTTCTTTATAACTTAATGTTCCCAGATCGCCGAGAAAAACCATGACAGCGTCAGGATGGTTATTATCCATATGCAGGCCCCAAAGTCCTCCACAATGCAGATAACCATCTTCGACAGAAAATTTATCTGGTTGTGAATAATACTTCGTCAACACCTCCTGCCGAAAAAATACCGGTGTTAGATAAAAATGGGACGAACTCCCATCACCATCCGTTGATGAAAGTTTCGCTTCGTCACACGTCGATAGGATTTCTTTTGATTCATGATCAACACCCACAATAAATTCAATGTGTTTTTTGTCGCTCACCCATCGATTAAAGAATGGCAAATCCTTTGAACCGTGAATGAACTTCTTCCCTTGAAAAAACGCGTGCGTTCTGCGCTCGTCATTAGAAAAAAAATGCCAGGGTCGTGCGCCAATTTCGTAAATGAAATCTTGGCCTTTCTCAATTTTATGAAACTCACTAACGCCGCATTCCGGAATCGATTTTTCAGAAAAGCGGTCGACGCTGAAATAGAGAGCAAGTTGTGCTTTCTTCGCATGAAGAAATTCCTTCAGAAGTCGGGCCTTGATCTGGATTCGACTCGGAGTTATGATAACAGCCTCTTCGTCGTCTCCATTCGTATCTATTAAGATTAGCTTACCGTTTTGTTTGTCATCGTAAAGATCAAAATAAAGACGAAATTCCTCGGAAATTTCTTTATAACTCTTCTTGAGGGAATAAAAAGACCGAGCAAGTACAATCGGCTCTATTCCTTCCTTCGCATGCCGATAGTAAATTTGATCGCCTGAAAATCCCGGCTTTCCGTCGCCAATCGATAAGTCCCAAGAATATCGCTCCAAACATTCGGCTACTCGCTCTTCGGACACTATCGCAGAGTAGTGATAAGCATTCTCCAAATGATTTTCTGATGTTTCATAGACAGTAATCCATTCACCAGAGCCGAGTTTATCAAGGCCTGTTGAAAGATCTGAGAATGAGATTTCTGGAATTCGGCTCATGTTACTTCCCACCCCAACATATCGAGCACCTATTATGGGTTCCATTCATCTTTCATCTTTTCCCCAAAGGCTCATTCACCGCCCATCATTACCCAAGCGCGTAGGAATTGCGGTTGCTCATTTCATGCATCGGGCGAGCAGTTTTAGCATCCTGCACTGAGTTATTCCATTATCTTCATCAACACTTCACCTTTTGTAATTTCAAAATGCTCGGCAACCATGCTCAGTATCTGGTTGAGCGTCCCGATTCGTAATGGTGAATGCCATGGAACGGTTAGATGATGTTCTCCATACTCTTGAGTAACTAATTGAACGTGGCTGCCGGTTTGCCTGACACGTACATACCCAAACTTGCGTAGGGCAAAGATAAGATCACTTCCAGAGAGATCGCGTGGAGTTTTCACGCCGCGATCACTTCATCGTGTACAAAATGCAGATGGATGATCTTGGGTTTTTGTCCTGGCTCGAAATGGCAGTCCACCGCATCGCGCACCATTTCGTGAAGTTGGTCAATGGTATCGGCCTCTGTTACAATACTTTCGTCCAGTGCGTGAGCGATAAATCCGCCATCCTCCGCATCCTCAACAATGAAAGTAAGCTCGTTTTCCGTTGATCGTTGCATACGTGCTAAACACGCTGTACTTCCAATATAATTCTACCCCACGCTCATCTATCGCCCATCACCACCCAAGCGTGTAGGAATTCCCGTTACTCAATCCACACCTCGGGCGCGTGACTTTGCCGTCCTCGTGGTGTGTGTTCGGAAGACCGGTTCGACGCTCTCACCTCCCCATCGTGATAAGGTCACCAAGTACCAATAATCATTCAAAATAGGCCATTTCCCCCTTGTCATCTTGAAAGGCATTCACGGCGTTTTTATTGGGCACCACTTAGGGATGGATTCCGTTCTGCGCTTCCCCAAAAGGGTATAAATTCAATCCGGTCAAAGCGCGTGACGGGTAGCGCAGAGACCGGCATCATAAACTATCGAATGCCCGGCAACCACCGCGCGTCATCTGCGCGACCATTAACCTACATGACTGAAATCGAATCAAATCCAATTAGCATGAGCGATCATGCGACCATCGCCACTCATGCTCTTGCTTCTGAAGCTTCTGAGACTTCAGAAACAGCCACTCTTGACAATCCAACTGCGTCCCTCACTGAATCAGAACAGATCACACAGAGTTTCCCAGTTGCGGCAAGTTCTATATCCGCACAACCTGTTGTGGATGCGCCTCAAGCAAAGAGTATCATTGAGCCGCCACACACGAACGGGCGCGCAAAGAGTGTTCCCTCTCGCCGAGCAAAGTTTACTGTGCTCGATCCCAACACAAAACTTGGCGGCGGATATACCGCAGCAGAACGTTCCGAACTGGAGAAATTATATGGAACGTCTCTCACAACACTTGTTGATGGACAGATCGTTAAAGGCCATGTTGTATCGCTGGCAAATGATGAGGTTACCGTAGATATTGGTTTCAAGTCTGAAGGCGTGATCCCACGGAATGAATTTGTTCTTACGCCAGACCTGAAAGTAGGCGATGAGGTCGAGGTCTATCTCGAATCCATCGAAGATCGTGAAGGCCGTTTGGTTCTTAGCCGCAAGCGCGCAGAATTCACCCGCACATGGCAGCGTATTATCGAAGCGCAAAAATCTGGCGAAGTGCTCGAAGCAAAATGTTTGCGCCGCATTAAAGGCGGAATGGTCGTGGATGTACTCGGGGTGGAAGCATTCCTTCCCGGCAGCCAGATCGACGTCAAACCCATCCGTGATTTCGATGCCTTTCTCGGCAGGTCACTCGAGATACGAGTCGTCAAGATCAATTTCCAGCAAGAGAATATTGTCGTTAGCCACAAAGTATTGTTGGAAGAGCATATTCTCGATCAGCGCAAAGAGATCGTCGAGAAACTGGAACGCGGACAAGTGCTCGAAGGCACGGTCAAGGCTATTGCAGATTTCGGCGCGTTCGTCGATCTCGGTGGCGTGGATGGCCTCGTCCATATCACCGATCTATCGTGGGGCCGTGTGACGCATCCGAGCGAAGTAGTAAAGCTCGATCAGGTCGTAACCGTCGTTGTGCTCGATTATGACGAGGGCAAAAAGCGCATTTCACTCGGAATGAAGCAGCTTATGCCTCATCCGTGGGCCGAGATCGAACAACGGTATCAGGTTGGCCAGCGCGTCAAGGGTAAAGTGGTTTCGATGACAGATTACGGTGCGTTTATCGAGCTTGAAAAGGGTATTGAGGGCCTGATCCATGTTAGCGAAATGTCGTGGATCCAGCACATCAAACATCCTTCCCAGATACTCTCGATCGGTCAGGATGTCGAAGCGCTCATCCTTAATATCGATCAAGACTCCAAGAAGATATCGCTTGGCTTGAAGCAGCTCGAGCCTGATCCGTGGACGCTGTTCCTCGAAAAATATCCCATGGGCAGCAAGCATCGCGGTATTGTCCGCAATCTTACCAGCTTCGGTGCATTCATCGAACTCGAACCGGGTGTCGATGGCCTTGTGCATATCAGCGATCTTTCCTGGACGAAAAAGGTCCAGCATCCCGGTGAAGTATTAAAGAAGGGTGAAGAAATTGATGTCATGATCTTAGGCATCGATCTCGAAAACCGCCGCATCTCGCTCGGCCATAAGCAAGTGCTCGAAAACCCGTGGGATCACCTTGAAACTATTTTTGGTGAAGGCAAGGATACCGAGGGCAAGATCGTCCGGATTATCGATAAAGGTGTGATCGTCGAATTGCCGATGGGCGTTGATGGTTTCGTTCCTGTATCGCAGCTTGCCTTCTTCCCGGTCAAGAACATTCGCGATTCCTTCCATATCGACGAAATGCTCAATCTACGCGTGATCGAATTCGATTCCGAGAACAAAAAGATCGTACTTTCGGCCACCGAATGGCTGAAATCGCAAGATCGTTCGGCGCTCGAAGAGTTCAACGCGAAGCATCCGATCCCGAAGGAGACGCTCGAAGAGATGTCCAAGAAACGACGCGATAACGGCACCGACAAGCGTCCGAAACGCGGCGGTGCTCGCGGCAAGAAAAAGGATGAATCCGCCGCTGCGAATGGCGAGGCTACGGAAACGTCCGAAGGCACCATCGATCTTGCTGCGCTCGTCGAGCAAGCTCCAAGCCCGAAAGAACTTGGGCATTTCGATCTCCCCGAAGAAATGCTGGAACCCGCGCCTCCCGCGCCGGGAGAAATTCCAGCTATCGTGGAAGAGGGATGATGACGTGGGTATGAAGGCTAGAACCTTTCATACTTCATACTTCATGACTGTTCAAAAAGCGGCGGCGATCGAACGATTGCCGCCGCTTTTGGGTTTTAAAAGTAAACTTATTCTCGATGATCCTTAAAATGTGATTTTCGCATCATGTTACGTCGAGTCTTCATGGCGCTTATCTTGGTAACCGCTTTCAGCGGCCAAGCGATTTATGCCCAATACTCATATCCAAGTATTACCGCTGATACGATCGCCGTTGGCGACACCGAATTCGTTTGTGCTTATCCCCCTTCTATTTGCGGTGACCCCGATGAGCTAGAGTGCTCCTGTTCGTGTGGTCAAAATTGGTACTTCAACCCGCTGGAAATATTAGATCTTGGCGATACCAATATTTACTTTGCTCCGACTCAAGTTGGTGGGGTGATTGACACTTTTGAGACGTATCGGGAATGTGAAGAATTAGAGCCAGACCACGAAACCTGCCAAGAATATAGTATTTGGCAGTTTCTTCTCATTCACCTATTCGCTGTTTCAGATTCCTTCCCGCACATTCGCCCGCTCCCCTTGGATAGATCCGGTAAGTTCGGATGGGCGATCATCATGAGTCAGGATTCCCTCAATAGTGTATGGACAAATCATTCCACTCCCACGTTTGACAATCCCATTGCAGATACTACTATTTTTTCAAACTTCTCCGCCACGCCGACGAATGGCGCGACTTGCGCGCTGAGTGTCTCGGATGGCATTACACCAATCACGCAATATCGCGCCCTCCCCTTCGTTCGCAATTATCCACTTAGCCTGTTCTTTTCGTCTTCGAATTACATGAGTTTCGATACGGTGATCTTTTCGTCGAGAATGCAATATGCGAATGTCGATTCCGTCATCCGCTATAGGTTACCGGTAACGTGGAATGCACCGTTTAGTATTGTGACAAGCAATAGCAGCATTAGTCAAAGTTACACACTCCCTAATCCGTTTTCAACCCAATTGCAGATCGGCTTTACATTAGCTAAAGCCGAAAATGTGAAGCTCCAACTTTTCGATCTCACCGGACGAGAATGGCGCAGCGAGGAACAGGTTTTTGGCGTCGGTAATCAGGAAATACTACTCGATGTTCACGATCTTCCGCCGGGGAGCTATTTCTACATCCTCCACGGCGCGGAATGGAACCGAAGCGGGAAAGTAGTGAAATTTGCATCATAGTGTACACCAGGGTATTAACCCTGGCCTATACCACAAGTTGTGTGGCGGCGGCGATCGAACGATTACCGCCGCTTTTTTCGTGCAACTTTCCTGTTCCTTGCGAGTTATAATGAAAGCATCATTATCATTTCCTCAGATATTCTACTTTTATGATGAAAAAGGTTTGTGTTTTACTTTTATGTGCAGCTTCTTTTGCTGCGTGCCGTTCTTCTAACGACCCGCAAACAAGTGGCGCGGCGGCCATGCCGAGTTTAGGCTCAGAATTCACCTATCAGGTAGTTGAGCCAACCGTTCAACTACAGGAGCTGGCAACGATCACATCAGTATCAAGTGACTCTTTCACCGTAACACGCAGATCCGATACCGAGAACAGCTTCAAAACAAGTGATCAGGAGCAGTATGTTCTTAAACCATCCGGTGATCTATTGCCGATCATATTTCAGCCATTCTCATTCATCTTGGAACCGAACCCGATCGACATAGAACCGATTTGCGATTCTATTCCGTTGCCAACTGGAAGTCACCTGTCTTTCATCGATTCAGATGGCGGTGAATTTCCGACAAAGCTCAATGGCGTTGTTGATCAGAACAGCAGCATCGTCTGGCAAACACACTACGATGGCGAAGCAACGATCAGTGCTGCGGGTACAAGTTTCCCATGCTCGGAAGTCAGTGAAACACTCATCATTACAGCCTCATCGGGGAGTCTAAATAGCGGCAGCAACGTGGACACGCAAGCCATTATTCACCATTATTGGTATTCGCCTCAACTTGGATTTTTTGTAAAAGATCAAGAGCTTACGCAATCTGGGGACGGAACTGTATCTGTTAACTTCACGCGAACACTTCTTTCTTATAAATTAGGCAAATAAGTCGACGGTTGAAATTAAAAAAACGGGCTTGGAAAACCAAGCCCGTTTGAATTATGTCCTGGAAATCCGCTTTAATCCGCGTAATTCCGGTTCTGACTATTTCGCGCAGCAGCAATTGCAGCCTTGGGCGCATGGCGCATTCGGCGAGCATTCGTCGCCGCACTTGCAATCGCAGCATGCAGATTTGGCTTTGGCCGGCGGAGTCGTTGCCGGTGTGTTCCCCGCAAAGCTTGTTGCCGTTAGCGTAAATAATAGACCGGAAATGAAAACTAAAAGCTTCTTCATGTTTGTATTTGAAAAAAAGTTACTTAAAAAGTGAATTGACATTGGTGAAGGGAATGAAGTTGTTTCCCTCCTTCACTTTAAATTCGAAGCACGATATTTCGCATTAATTCCGAAGCGGGAGGCCGAAATTCAGGCGGCGCACCGGTAATGACTATATGAATGTTGTTCGGGTCAATTCCTTGCCGAGAGGTCGCCGGAGAAAAAAAGGAAAAAGATCGAACGTTCTTTGGCGGCTTTACAATAGCGCCGGCTGCTGCAACATTCGAATAGGTCGTTGTTGGCTTACAGCAACATTTGCTCCCCAACACACAGCATTTCTTTTGACAGCAACATACATTTTTTTCCATGCATTGGCAGTCGGTCGTAACAACGCCAATGGCAGAAGTGCCCAAGCATAGGCTTAGCAGTAAGGAAAAGAATCTCGAAAGCTTCATTACTCTATTTTTAACATCCCCCCTGTGTTCTTTCGTTCTTATGGTGGAAGGTGGTCACCCATGTGAAACTTGCTGCTTTTCGAAACTTCACCAATCCCCCATCGTAGCCCAATGAGGCAAAATTCATTTAACTTGTCCGACTATACTCTCCGATCATTTGATACTTTTCTGACCGTGCCAGACAACAGAGAATTAATGCAACGCCATTTACATGGCGCCAGGCGTCCGGTCACGCGCATCATGCTTTTCAGCATAGGAGCCGTTGCCACTTTTGGCGGCATTGCGGCAGCATTGAACTATTATTCTATCATCCCCATCCATCGCTTAGGTGGTGAAAAACGCCTTGTTTTCCGGCTGGATGCACCCTATGGTTCGGTCGATCTTCGATCTGGGGCAGGCCCTAATGATGCAGCAACGATAGAATTACTAGCAGATGAAGCTGATGCACGCAGCCCGCAATGGTCGTATGGTATGCATAATGGCAACGTAGGGATGCTGCGAATTGGCATTGGCACTGACGAAGGCATGGTATCCAAGCCCCCTATCGCTATGTGGGACACAAGATCTGGATTTTCACCTGCCGTAGCCACTGCCCCAGAACCTGACTGGGCACCACCCTGCCCTTCATCGTTCTTTTCCTTCTCAACGCCTGTGATCCCGTTTGGGTCTGGCTTCCCACAACGATTTCACTCGCTATCGACCGACGCGGGCACCAAGGTTGAATCTGCTGCCAGGGCCGGAACTCGTATTACACTGTCTAAAGACCTTCCGATCGACTTCGCGGCTGATCTTGGCTTTGGCGAATCCTTCCTCGATCTTACGGGGTTGCCGATCACTGACGCTTCAATAGAAACGGGTGCATCGAGAACACGTATTTGCTGCAACTCAGTGAATCCTGCTCAACTCCGCAATTGTACGGTCCACGCTGGTCTCGGTCAATGTACGTTCTCGGGCATTTCGAATCTCAATGCCGACCACTTTACCTTTCATGGGGCAGTCGGAAGTTATCACCTCGGATGCGAAGGTACCCTTACCCATAATCTCGATGCCGCCATTGATATTGGCATGGGAATGTGCACAGTTACTATACCTCCGACTGCTGGTCGGGTGCAAGTTTTTTTTGAAGAGGGCCTCCTCAGCTCCTATACATTCTCTGGTTTGGCAGAGCGCCGGCCTGGCTATGCATCCAGCCCAGGATTCGATATGTCAAAAAGCCCGGTGCTTACGCTCCATCTCTCGAGTGGTGTTGGAAAGATTTCGGTAAGCTATCACTGAGCCTTTCCGAAGTCAAGGCGAACCGAGGTTCTCTCTTCACGGTTGTGGTTTTCCGCGCCTGGGCTTTGCTCGGGTATTCATTCATTTAGCACGGGTATTCATTCATTTATTAGATTTCAAACCGCCTGATGTCATATCTTTTTACCTCTGAATCCGTATCTGAAGGCCATCCTGATAAGGTTGCCGACCAAATTTCCGATGCTGTCCTCGATGCCATTTTAGCGCAAGATCCCAACTCCCGTGTGGCTTGCGAGACGTTCGTTACAACCGGACTCGTCATTGTCGGCGGCGAAGTAACAACGAACGCTTATGTGAACGTAGCAGAAGTGGCGCGTGAAGTGATTTCGCGTATTGGGTATACGAAAGCTGAATACCGATTCGATTCTGAATCCTGTGGCGTGATGACCTCGATCCATTCACAGTCGCCGGATATTGCGATGGGTGTTGATACCGGTGGCGCGGGAGATCAGGGAATGATGTTTGGCTATGCGACCGACGAGACACCGGAGTACATGCCTGCCGCTATCCATTACGCGCACAAGCTCATGGAACGCCTTGCCGACGTGCGAAAGAACCACTCCAAGCTCATGCCGTATCTCCGTCCTGATGCCAAGAGCCAGGTGACCATAGAATATGATGGCCGGAAAATAAAGAAAGTACATACCGTCGTTATTTCCACGCAGCATGATCCTAATGTGACGCAGGCGCAGATCCGCGAAGATGTTATTAAGCACATAATTGATTTTGTTATTCCGAAAAACTTGCGCGATTCGGACATGATCATCCACGTGAACCCAACTGGTAATTTTGAAATTGGCGGACCCCACGGCGATACCGGACTCACCGGTCGCAAAATTATCGTCGATACCTACGGCGGACGCGCACCGCACGGCGGCGGAGCGTTCTCCGGAAAAGATCCCTCGAAGGTCGATCGCTCAGCAGCGTATGCCGCGCGCCACGTTGCGAAAAATATCGTTGCTGCCGGACTTGCGCATGAATGCACGGTGCAGCTTGCATACGCTATCGGTATTGCAGAGCCTGTTTCGATCAATGTCGATACGCACGGCACAGGAACGCTTCCCGACTCCGAATTGGAAGACATCATTCGTAAGAACGTCGATCTCACGCCACGCGGCATTATCTCTCGTCTCGATCTGAAGCGCCCCATCTATCAGGCTACGGCTTCCTACGGTCACTTTGGCCGAGAAGGTTTCTCGTGGGAGAAACTTGATCTTGTCGAGGATTTCAAGAAAGCAGGCACTCATGCATATTCCACGAATGGGAAGATGGCGGTCGGGGTATAAGTTTATTGTAGTCAAAGAGAGAATCACTTCATGAGCAATAACGATCAGGACCCCAAAATGCGCTGGTATCACTACGTTGCATATTTTTTCGGCGGGGCATTCCTCGCTAATTGCATTCCGCATCTTGTCAACGGCGTTTCAGGTAATGCTTTTCAGAGTCCGTTCGCCACACCGCCCGGTGAAGGATTATCTTCATCCACGATCAATGTGCTTTGGGGACTGTTTAATCTGCTGGTGGGCTATCTGCTCATCGGCCGCGTTGGCAAGTTCGATCACAAGCGGATGGCTCACTTCCTGCTCTTCGCGACCGGCTTTGTACTGATGGCTGTCATGCTCGCGAACGCATTCGGGAAGTTCCACGGCGGGTTGCAATAAAGCGCACGTTCTCATTTCCAGCGTCCCTTCGCATCATCCCAATTCTTGAACATCATGGACTCGATGGGACGCATGGAGCGGATGGTGTATTTCGCATCCGGCTTTTTCCCATAAGGGATAGAAACGTCAACGGAAGTCTCAAAATAAATGAGCTGTCCGATCGGCATTCCGGCATAGACACGCACGGGCTGCCGTACGGAGATTTCCAGCGTCCACGTATTGCAAAAACCGATGTCGCCCTTGCCTGCCGTCGCATGAATATCTATTCCAAGCCTTCCCACACTTGATTTTCCTTCCAGAAACGGCACATGCTTGTGGGTCTCGGTATATTCTTCGGTCACCCCAAGATAGAGTGTGTCTGGATTGAGAACCATCCCTCCTTCCGGGATTTCCAAATACTCCACCTCATTATGTTTTCGCGCATCGAGAACTTTATCCCTATAGACAGCCAGCGTTTTAGAGAGATGCACATCGTAGCTGTTCGAGCCCAAACATTCGATCCGGAATGGCTCGATCACGATGGAGGCATCCGCGATTGCCGTGAGAATCTGCTTGTCGGTGAGTATCATGGACTGGGATTTATAGGATTTTTGAGGGATTCATTGGATTGGGGAAAAGCTATAGGGAGGAATATTTAGAATAACAATTTCTACAGATAAAGTGATCAAGCAGATCAATATCACATAAATCCCCCAAAAATCTCATGAATCTCAGTCTATTTGGCATCGTCGACAACCACCAATTTATTTGCAACGCCTTGAACAGCCATCCCATCAGCATTCGAGCCAGTAACGTAGTAAAGATATTCGCCGCTTGGAACGGGATTTCCATTACTATCTTTCAGATCCCATACCGCGCCCCCCTGCGAAGCGGTCGTCGATATTTCCCTAATAAATTCCATTCGTAAGGTGTATATCCGAATATCGGCCTGCGCCGTAAGACGCGCGAAGGTTAGCTGCCCCAAACTTTGTTTAGCAGGATTAGGATAGACCATCACATTCGAAAGGTCCGGCTCGACAAGCGAAATGCCCGCGCAATTCCCGTTCGTCGCATCGAGTGGTGTGTTCTCGATACTTTCGATCCCAGTCACGCAAAGCACGAACGGAACCCCGAGCGCCACAAGCTGAACGTCCTGAACATCGATGAAGAGGGCATTGAGGTTTGTAGTGTCGCGCGAGACGCTCGTCAACGTTCCGTAAGGCGAGAGCGAATAATGTGAAACATCAAGCGCGTCACTGCCGGGCTGTTCATTGAAGATCACATGAATCTGCAGCCCTTTCGGCCCTTGATCGAACGTCCAGCTCACAATGTAGAAGCGCGGAACTGTGGTATCCGCCGAGACTTGAAATGCGAGATAGTCTGCAGTATCAAACGGAGAATTATAAATATCCCGCAATCCGAACGAAGTTACACGCATCCGGTGCGAGCCGGCGACAAGGGAGGCGGACATATTCATCACAAGCTCGCTGTCGGAACTCATGCTGATGGCATTTGGCTGCACAGAGTCATCGACCATGATCGTTCCTGCAAAGACTCGGTTGTTGCGCGGCGGCTGAGACGTTCGAACTTGTATGTTTTGCGACAACATGCTTGCGCTCACCAATCGTGGCATCGGATGTACTAATGCTTGCATGCCGAGGGCTGCTTCGCTATTCGGAATTGCGTACGCAGAAGAAAACGCTGCGACCGAATACATCCAGTTATCGCCGTTCGAGACGGTCATATCAGAGTAGGACGTGGATTGCGTCGAGTCGATGACATTAAAGAAGTTCTGGCCTTGCGGGGCGCGCAGAATGTAATATTCTGTCGCTTGCTCGACGGGCGACCATTCAAGATCGACACGGTTTGTATCTCTCGGAGAAACCATCAATCCTGCGGGGGCTGGTGTTTGCTCCGTATAATTATCGTTGTGCTCGAAAAATCGGATGGAGTCGCCAGTAAAGAAACCGAATTCGCGCTTACCATTACGGTCAAAATCCCATGAAATAGCTCCGCGAGGACTTTGCGACACCGGGTAATTCCAAATTGGGCGCATGGTTCCAACGCTTGAGTCGAATTCGAGCAAATAAAAATTCGGGAAAAAAGTGACCGCAAGATCATCCGCCGAATGACCCGTTACATTGGTGATCCTCCCAATGGATCCGTTGGCGCTCGTCAGATAGAAATGATCGTTCTGATTTGAGCCATAAAAATGATCGACGGACATCGTATCGAATTTCATGTTACCGAGATTGCGTAGCACCACAAGTGTCCAATACGCAGGATGATATTCATCGAGCGTGTCCTGCTCAAAAATGGGATGATAAGCAAACGCAATATCGGGCTTGCCATCGCCATTGAAATCCCCCACTGTGAGCAGCGTGCCACTGGATGATCCCACATTTGAATCGATATATACCACACGAAAGCCTGTTGGCACAGACGCATCACGCTCAAAAATTATCAGGTTCGCAGCGTTGTCAAGCACCACGAGATCCTGCACACCGGTTCCACGAAGATCGGCAGCCTTGACGTTTGCCCATGTGATATTATCGCCGGGATTATAGTAGTCTGGCTTTGCGGGATCAACTCCTGATCCTAAAAGCGAATATCTTCCACCATTGAATTGATAGGACTGCCACGAGCTATCTATTACACCAAGGATGTCCTGCTGTCCAGGGATATTCAGGGAAGCAAATGTACTACCGAAAAGAGTGTCATTCTCGAATATAATATTTCCAAGGATCGAATGTGTCGCATTTTGTTTATAGACTCTTGTCGTCCCACAAAGCGGGACAAATTCGCATGAAGTCGCGCTTTGCACGAGTAACTCAGGGCCACCACTTGATTGAGAGTTCCCGATTGCCTGCGGGATCGATGGATCGGATACAGAGTCGATAGCTGAAAACGACATCTTCGCACTATCAAACTGGAAAACGGTTAACTGACCACTCGAAAGCCGATTCTCAACGACCTGGTCGCCGGCTGGAATCGAAAGCACGGAATCCAGTGCAAAGCCCGGTGGAAGCGTATAGGGCTTTTCGCTAAATCCACCCTGGGGGAATTGTGCGACCGCTTCATTGGGAATCATAGCGACCGTATCGCGCGTCGTGGTATCGCCGTTTGGCGTAACAAGCATCGCCTCGATCGCAATGGGCACACCCGCCTGCGCCTGTTCCCGCTGTATCAGAATGGTATGTTCAAAACCAATAAGATCGTCAGCGATCGTAGAGGGTGTCGCTCCTGGCGCAGAGTAACGTACATCGAGCTGTGCAGGAACATCCGTCGTTGCCTGAACGAGCAAACCTCGCTCGGTATTTACCCAAATAGAATCAATACTGAAGGTTACGAACTTTGGCGGAGCCTTTACCATGTAAATATTGCACCGCTCCTGCGTACTGCGGTTATCGCTTGAACCAACTGCAAAGATGATGGTATAAGAGCCAGTATCGAATCCATGTGTATTTAGAGTTCCAAGCGTACCGTTGAGAACTTGCGAATTGCTGGTATCGAATTCTTTTCCTACTACACTGTCGTAAGAGATAAGCCCATAATTTCCAAACTGGTCGTACCCAAGGCTGTCCTTCCAATAATCCTTTTCCCATGACAGTGAATATCCTGTGAACAGCGTGGACATTGCGTCGCCGGTGATCTGGATCGTATCCCCAATGTGAAAAGCATCCAGCGTGTGAGGCGTTAGCATTTTGATCGCAGCGCTACCCGGATAGGTTAGCGCTGCATTCGCATCGACTTGTCCGTTGGCACTATGTAAGCGGTCGCCAACAACCTCAGTAGTAGATTCGATGATCGAGCGCAGTTCTATCGGGGTCAGGCTTGGATTTTTCGAAAGCAACAACGCAGCAGTTCCAGCAGCAATCGGAGAACTCGCGCTGGTTCCGGAAACGGAATCATACCCGCCGCCAAGCTTCGTCGTATAAACATCCTGACCTGGCGCAACTACGTCAAGCTCCTGACCGTGCGTGGTATAGATATACAATCCCTGCGGCGCCGTGCCACCGACCGAAACTACCTCATCGAAATCAGAGGGATAATTCGGTCCGGTCGATCCATCATTTCCGCTGGAACCGAACACCGTCACGCCTTTTGAGATCGCATACCGAATGGCGTCGCGCTGAAGCAGCGATGGGACAATGTCTCCGAACGAAAGGCTGAGTATCTGAACATGATTGTCAGCGGCATAAACGATCGCAGTCGCAATATCGTCATCAGAACCTGTCCCATTCGCATCGAACGCTCGAAGCGCCACCAGCTTACATTTCGGCGCTATACCGCTGATACCAATGTTGTTGTTTTGTTGTGCTGCCAGGATACCGGCCATAGCGGTTCCATGTCCGTGAAGATCGTAAGGAATAGGGCCGCGGGTGGACGTATCGCCAATACCAATAACTTCCTGATTAACAAAATTATACCCGATCACATCGTTAGCATAGCCGTTGCCATCATGATCGATCCCATCGATGTCGCCGTACACAGTGTCGCCGCGGGCATTGACACCAAGCGAATCCGATGGCCATGCTTCAAATAGTCCGTCATGATTAATATCCTCAAGAGGATTCACTGCAAACTGGAATTTAAGATCAGGATGCAGCCAATCGACCCCAGTATCGACAAAACCAATGTGAACGGTGCTATCACCTTCGGTAACTTCCCAAGCTTCCGGGGCATGAACACTTTGCAGCCACCATTCCAGATCGAAATATGGATCGTTTGGGGATACCTCACCCCCCAACCCCCTCTCCCTGCTGGGAGAGGGGGCTTTTACTCCCCATCTCCCAGCAGGGAGAGGGGGTTGGGGGGTGAGGCGGCCCCGTTGAACATGATAATAATAATTCGGCTCAGCATATTCAATGGTATTAGCACCCGCGAGTGTTCGAACTGCGTCTGCGGCACTAACACCATCTCTTAACGAGATCTTCATGATGCGATCAATACCAACGGTATCGACGCTTAAACTTTGGACAGAAATCTTTGGCTTGGAACGAGAAAACAAAGGATGCACAACCTCGCTGGTAGAACTTACCGCTTGCAGTTTGGCGAGAGTAGGCGCATCGCTCATCGCCCCAGTCGAGCGGAATTTTACGATGATGCTACGGACGGTTGAATCGTCTGCGGAGCGCGTGATCGGCCTGTTGGAAGGTTGCGCGAACCCCGTAACCGCGAAAAGCAAACATAGAAGAAGCGACCGCATGAACATCGTTGCTTTAACGGATGCTTTGCGGGTGGGGTTCAAGCGAATCGGGGCAATTCTATATGACCTAAATGGCCGCAGATGGGCTAATGCCATTAGCCCCTACACCATATTGCTATCAACGAAGGAGGCAATGGTATTGGTCCGACCCCTATAAACAACCTAATCGTCAATTTCCTGTGCTTCGTCATCGAATGGAACTGGATAATTCCCGGTAAAGCAGGCAGTGCAATATCCGATGTCTTTCCCGGATTTGTCTTTGTGAGGGACAGATTCAAGCAGTTTTTTTACGGTGAGATATTTCAATGAATCGACGCCGAGCGATTTCCCTATTTCCTCTTCATTGGCGTGATGATTCGCGATCAGTTCGCCTCTGCTCGGGAAGTCCATCCCGTATTTGCAGGGATGCGTAATTGGCGGTGCGGTGATGCGCAAGTGCACCTCGCGTGGCTGCGCTTCTCGGATGAGATTGATGAGAGCCTTTGAGGTCGTGCCGCGCACGATCGAATCATCGACTACAACCACCTTCTTATCCTTCAGCACGCCTTTTACGGTATTGAACTTTACTTTTACCTTCATTTCACGCCGATCCTGACCCGGCTGAATGAAGGTTCTTCCAACATAGTGCGATCGAATGAGTCCGATCTGGTACTTCGTTTGGTTTCCGAGTTTCTGATTCTGGCTGGCATACCCCAAAGTCGCTGTGTTGGAAGAATCAGGCACATTGATGACCGTCACACGCTTGCCGGGGTCATGTGCTACCGGAGACTCGGTGGCCAGGGTTTTCCCAAGCCTTCTTCGTACCTTATCGACATTCTCCTCGAATACTTTGGAATCCGGACGTGCAAAATAAATGTATTCAAAAATGCAATGCATGGGCTTAGGCGCATGCTCGATGATGCGAGTCGAACGTACCTCGCCGGTCTTGACGGTATGCTCATCGATGATAAGAATTTCGTTGGGCATCACATCGCGAATGTATTCCGCACCCACAATATCGAACGCACAGGTTTCCGATGCCACCATGTAGGCCCAGCCGCCATCCGGACGTTTCAAGCGGCCAAAAGCAAGCGGACGAATACCGTGCGGATCACGCGCTGCGACAAGTGAGTTATCCGTCAACATTGCAAGCGAATACGCTCCACGCGAACGTTGTAACGCATCGCGAATTTGATCGATCTGCGTTTCTTCGTGAGAGCGAGCAACCAAGTGGAGGATCAACTCGCTATCGGTCGTAGTCTGGAAAATAGTGCCTAGCTCAGCTAGCTCATCGCGCAAGGCGTGTGTGTTCGTAAGATTGCCATTATGGGAGAGCCCGAAATTCCCCATGCGGTAGTGCATGAAGAAAGGTTGAATATTCTCGATCTTTCCGCTGGCACCGGTAGTGGAATATCTGTTGTGTGCAAGAGCGGAATCGCCGATGAGTACATCCGATAATATTTTGTCGTCCTTGAATACATCGAGAACGAGACCGTTATCTTTGTGAATGCGAAACTTGCGTTTTGGGCCTTTCGGTGTTTCTTCTGTAAACGCCGATAACACTCCTGCCGCCTCCTGGCCTCGGTGCTGCAACGCATGAAGCGCATAATAAGCTATCACACTTGCTTCCGGATGGTTATATACCCCAACAACACCGCAATTGCTCTCGGGCTTGTCGAATACCGCGCCCTGATTTCCAAGCCCTGGTATGCTAAGATCAGGCAGGCTAAGGATAGGCAACTCAATTTCTTCAGGAGAAGGCATCGGACTCGCTTGGGATGTGTAGTTCTGCATTGGCAAGCGACAGAACAGCATTCTCTCCGCGAGAATTTCCGAGACAGTCAAACCAATGCCGATTGACTCTTATTGCTTCACGAATTTTTCACGATGTTGGCCGTCGCTCAAAAAGTAAACCCCGGATGGTAGCGCGGACACATCGATCGTGTTTTCCGATTGCGGAACCACATAGCTCCGTCCAAGGGGATCGAGAACTATGAATGGGCCGCTCGAAGCAGCAACACTGATCCGGTTGGTGGCCGGATTTGGAAAGAGTCCGATCGGTTCGGCCAAAGCACCTTGTACCACAGCCGCATTACCGACTTGATACGTGAACGCGCTCGTCGTATTAGAATAGGTGGAGTCTGAGTAATAGATCCTGAGGAGCGGCAGCATCGAACCTTGTGCAAAGAATTGGTAACTATAAACTGCGGAATCATGGCCCTGTGCCGGAAGCCCAAACGTTGACAAGATAAATCCACTCACCACTTGATCGTTCAAGAAAAAGCTGTCTGTACGAACTTCCTTCTCCTTGATCATCAAGGCAGAGGCAGAGATCTGGGAGCCGCCGTACGCGGGCACGATCAGGTTCCCCCAGCCAACGACGGTATCGGTCTTGTTGAAAATGGAAACTTTTTTAAAATCGCTGTCGCCAGCAAGTAGCGCGACCCTGACTCGCATATCGGTGGTGCGTTTCGCATTCACCGTGGACCAATTGGAATTCATTGTTGTCGGAAACGCCAGATCCACAACCGGGGTAGAATATAAGTCATCCTGAGCAGCGATCCAAATTGAATCAGTAGGGCCGCTCGATATCTGGCTCAAATTTGCCGCGCCTTCAGGCACCATGATACCCGGCTCGACAATCGCATTTGATCCGTAGTCGAAAACGGTGTTATAGAACACACCATATTCTTTCACTCCAGAGCTAATCAGCACGTCAAGTCCGAGCGTATCATAAACCGCTGCAGAGCTGTACGCATGATCCGTCGATTGATACAACTCCTGAGTTGTGGTATTCAACACATTACCCGTGTAGTTCCATGTTTGGTTCGTCCCCTTTGAAGGGACCGATAGCCCGGAAGCAGACACAAAGCTGTTTACAGTAAAGGTTGTTGCCACGATCGGTGTGTTCGCTGCCGTAAGCGTGATCGGAGATTGCGCACTCGCCTGATCGAAAACAAATGACAGGCACCACATCACGGCGATGGCTTTCATGGAATTACTCGAAAATCTTAATGTATGCTCCATAATCGTGGACGAAATATATTAGAAAATGGCTTCAATAGTTATTGAAAATTGCACTGTGGCTCCCAAAACGAACATGGCTGAAAAAGGCGCAGTTTCCTTCAATTTCTATTCTTGCCGCACACGGTCGATCAGATATTGATCGAAGCCGGCTTCCCGCAGCTTTTCATCCGATGCGACAGCGTGATGAATAAGATGCAGGAGTTCGGTCGTCATGCCCATGCTGCTGTACCCACCATCGTGAAAAAGGTTTTGCATGGTAACTTTACGGGTCAGGTCGCTCAGTAATGTTACCACGTAATCGGCGCATTCCTCTGCGGTGGGGTTACCAAGGGGCGAAAGCAAGTTTGAGAACTCGTAGATCTTATCAAAATCAACGATACCGGAGCCAGCCCGCGTAGGCGTGGGGCTTTGGCTTACTGTATTGACACGGATCTTCTTTTCTCCTAACCGCGCCCCAAAGCTTCGGGTGATGGATTCCAACAATGCTTTTGCATCAGCCATGTCGGCGTAGGTGGTGAAGGTGCGTTGGGCGGCAATATAGCTTAGGGAAACGATGCTCGCTCCCTCGGCAAGCGCATCGGTAGCTATTGCGCCATGAATTAGGCGATGAAGAGACAATCCGCTTACATCCAGCGTCTTCAAAAACCAATCGTAGTTCGGATTCTCATATTTCAATCCCTTCCGAATGTTTTGTGACATCCCGACAGAGTGAACGAAAAAATCGAGCGAACCTAACTTTTTCTTGGCTTCGGCAAAGCAGGCTTCTACCTCTTGGCTGTTTGAAACGTCACATTGGATGAGCGGTGTATCACCCAGCAGCTTCGCAAGCTCGGCTGGTTTGCCAACGCGCAGAGCTACTGCTACATTACTTATCGCAAGTTGAGCTCCCTCGCGATGTGCTGCAAGCGCGATTTGCCAGCCAAGGCTCGTTTCGTCCAATGGACCGAATACGATGCCTTTCTTCCCTTTCAATAATCCGTATGATTGACTTGACATGACGCCTAAAACAAAAATGAATGACGAGAGTTACACTCCGAAAACTATTTTACGACGTAATTTGTGCTCCAAATTCATGAAAAACGAGGCCCGTCAGCAGCTTCGGGTAAAAATAAGTGGTCTTTTGCGGCATGAATTCGCCCCGCTCCACCACGGCTTGAAGTTCGCTGGGCCGAACCGCGCGGAGCAGAAAGGCGGCATCCCACGCTTGTTCTTCTTTCATTTCATCCAATTCATGAAGGGTATGCGGATAGAGCAAGTTTTTACGCTCTTCTATCGCCTGGCGCGTTAGCCCGATCAGTGGAATGAATATTGACTCTTCGAGTCGCTCTGCTGCTGGCTTGACAGCAGCACGCGACTTGACAGCCATATCTCGCAATAATACCCACTTCGGATCCTCAGCAAATTCGATGAGGGTTAGCGTGGCATCATCTCGCTCCAATTCCGCAATGGCTTCTTCGCGATTTGTAAAGATCAGAAGTTCATATCGCTCCCGTAATCGTTCCAGGAGCCGGTATTGATCGAATCCTGGGACATCATGCAACAGCCGATGCGTCGGCAAAATTACCGCTCCCTCAGATTGCAAGTTGCAAAGGAACATCATGATATAGCCTCCACCAGCCACTTCCGGATGTCTAGCATGAAATTCAACCGCCGTCTCATAGCGATGATGCCCATCTGCAATGATAACTGGAAGCGGTTGCACGATGCGAGTGATCCTGTCCATTGCACTTGCGTCCTCCAACCGCCATAGGAGATGCCGTATGGTTTCACCGGAGGGCAGCGTTTCATTAACATCTGCGATGGGTGTATAAACCGTTGCCAGCTCCAGCGATTGATCGAATAGGAAGCTCGGATCGGAAATAAGCCCAAAGATCGGCGAGAAATTTGTGTGCGTGTGTTCCATAAGCTCCAGCCGGTCGCGCTTCGGCCAATCATGGGTACGCTCGTGGGGAATCACTTCGTGCGCCGAATATGGACTCACCCTCATCCGCCCGATCACCCCACCCCGTGTAACTTGCTCTCCATCGGGCTTCTTGAACACCTGATGATAGACGTAAAATGCTTCGCCCTCTTCCGGTCGTAAAATTCCCGTCTGCTTCCATTCTTTGAAGTAGTGGGCGGCGCTTGCATAAGGATCGGGCTCGCGACTCCACTCAAGTCGGATCACATTATGTGGATCGCGTGCATACAACTGCCTACGATAATCCTCAGAGATCACATCATAAGGTGGCGACGTGACATTCTCGATCCGCACTTTTGCTGCGTTGTAACGTGTGCCAATAAAAGGAAGGAATTCGGCCATGGACTGAGATTCGTGGGATTTTAGGGAGATTCGTGAGATGATTTTATTAAACGTGATACCCAAGTTCGGAAAGTGTCCTCTTATTCTGACGCCAATCGGCTTTGGTTTTCACATGAAGTTCGAGATAAACAGGATGCTCGAGAAACCGTTCGATCTCTGTTCTTGCACGTTCACCTAACGTTTTCAACGCTGAACCATCCTTGCCGATAAGGATGGATTTTTGCGTATTGCGCTCCACAATTACATCCGCGCTAACGAACCACTTTCCTGCCGTCCGTTCTTTGAACTCCGTAATTTCAACCTCAGTCGAATAAGGAATTTCTTCCTTAAATTGCTGAAAGATCGCTTCGCGAACAAGCTCGCCCACAAAAAATCTGTCGTTCTGATCGCTTAATTGCTCGGAATCAAAGTAAGGCTCGGTTCCTGGAAGATACTTCCGCAGCGTCTCGATCAGCTCTTTTATGTTGTAATCCTTTTTCGCAGAAATGGGTACCAACTCTTTGAATTCTGGCTGCTCGCCATACCGTTGCAAAATGGGAAGCAGATCCTTTCTATCTTTCAAAAGATCACTTTTAGAAATGGCAAGGACGATCGGCTTCTCCCCGGCGATCCTTTTGTAGTCATTCCATAGTGCCGGCAAAGCTCGATCATGCGGCTGGTTGGCCTCTGCTAACACAAGAATGACATCGGCATCGGCGAAGGAACGTTGAACTTCAGCCAGCATTGCTTTGTGCAATAATGTCGTTGGTCGTGGCATAATGCCGGGTGTATCGAGGAAAACGATCTGCTCCTGCGGACTCGAATAGATCCCAAGCACTCGCTTGCGCGTGGTCTGAGGCTTTCGTGTTACGATCGAAAGTTTCGTGCCGAGTATCGCATTCATGAGCGTAGATTTCCCCGCATTCGGCACGCCTACGATCGCGCAATATCCTGCGCGAAATCCAGTATTCACCACTTCTTCGCTCTTCATTGATCGTTCTTCATTGCGGCAATAGTTCTCCGCTGCATATTTGCCATCGCTTCTTCTGGCGTTTCGGTTTTATACAGCGCTTTCGAAACTTCATCTTCGATAATTCCCTCGACATCGAGCCAATTAGGAATAACCGGAGTCATCCGGGCATGAGCAAGCTGCGATGTAAAAATGCTTCCTTCTCGCCGGTGCAGATAAAATGTATCCGATTGCGATCTTACATCTGCCGGATATTCATTGACACTTCGGGCGAATGCAAGCTCGTTATCCGGCCTCGTTACGTATTCAAGGAACAACGCGGCCTCGCGCTTCATTGCCGATTTAGCATTGATCGCAAGATATTCACCGCCGGCAAAGGACTCGCCAATATGGCCATTGTTGCCGGGAAATACTTCAGTATGCCACTTGAATGGAGCTTTGGCAAGACGCGGTAGCAGCCAGGAACCGCTGAACCAGATTCCTAAAGTTCCTCGCGCAAAGGCATCGTCAAGATTCTTTTGCGTTTCCATCACTCCATAATTTAATTGATCGATGTAAAAGCGAAGTGCCTCGATGTTCTGCATGGAGTTCATGGTTGGGTGTCCCAGGCTGTCAAACAGATCGCCGCCGTTCGACCACACATACGGCAGAAATTTCTTGTAAAGCCTGTGCTGATCCGAGCCATTGACGCCAAAGCCATGCGGGCCAATGGCTGTAGCAACCGTTTGCATGGTCTGCCAATTCCATGCATCAGTCCTTTGTGACCCATGGGTCCTATGGGAGGTATCAGAAGAACCATTGAGAAGATCGTCATTTACAAAAATAACTCTTGTATCAAGCAACCACGGCACAGAAAAATGCTGGCCTTCCCACATTCCTGAAGGGAGTGCATATCGGGGCGCATTGACAAAGCGCTGTAAGATCGTTGCATTTGAATCCAGCGGCAACAGCACCCCACTCGAAGAGAACTGAGCGACCCAATCGCTGCCGAGTTCCAGCACATCCGGTGCTGTCTCGGAATTAAAACCAGCCATAAGCTTTGTCTTCCCGTCGGCCCAACTTAGTTCGGTTACATCAACGGGGATCTCCGGATGTTGGCGATGAAACCCCGCGAGCAGCGAGTCCATAGCTGCGCGCTGCGCGGGCTCCGACCAAAAATGTGAAAACCGAAGAACGCCTGGGGTAATACCTCGATCGCAACTACCGACAAAGATCGAGAAGCAAAGAAAGAAAAAGATCCGGAACGATGCGCGGCTACTCGCGCTGACAGCCATCGTTCTCACTTGGTCGTAAACGTGATAAAACTGATGAGCGCGGTTATGATGACCATGATATTCGTGATTACCCCGATCGCCTGAAAGAAAATATCGAGCGCGCGGCCGCTCACAACAATAGTATCCCCGGGCTCAAGCAGAGGATTTTGCGATAGGTCCCCATTATCGCGATAAGCTTCCAGGTTGTAGGTTTCTACCCGCTTTTCAGACGCAGTATCAGCATGAATCACTCGAATATCGACCAGCCGTGCCTGTGCAGTAGGACCGCCGGCGAAACTCAGAAGCTCCACGAGCGATGTCGAACCGGGCACGCGGTAATGCCCAGGCGAGCCAACATACCCCCATAAATTCACGTCGATCTGTATTTCGCCGCCACGCATGACATTGTATATCGCCATGTTTGGGGTGGTCGGGTTAAGCGGCTGGCTTGGGCCTCCCGACCCACCTTGCCCATTTTGAGCAATGGCAGAGGGTGTTGCGGCAAAACTCCAAAGAACAGCCAGAATGAGTATGAATAATTTCATTAATACAAAAATACGCTAAGAGATGCGCAATTTGAAAAAGGCCGAACATCAGGGCTCTACACTAAACTCCATCCATGTTGAAGTGGAGCCACCATTTTGCCCGATGTATTTTACGCGCCATTGATATGGCGCACCCGGCACGAGCGGCGTGGCGCTCGCAGGATATTGAATGGTTAGCGTGCTTTCGTAGTCCTGATCGTTGCCAGACCAAACGTATTGCGAATTGTCGAGGCGCTGAACGATGATCTGATAATTGCCACCATTATTCGGATCCTGCCACAATAATTGAAGTGGAAAGCCATGAAGGGTGTCTGTACCGCTGGGTCTTAAAAGTATTACCCGCTGAGCATACATAAATGAGGTCGCGATCCCTGGATGCGTGGGCTTGCTATAGGTTACTGAGTTTGTAGGGCTGCGATAAAATGCCTGAAGCTGATAGCAATAGGTCGCACCCGGCGTGATGCCTAACGTATCTGAATAGGAGGTATCAAGCGGCGAGATGAGTTGATTGCTGCTTTCAATATCTGCAATCGTGGTGCGATGCACGAGAAGTCCATCAGTGCCGACACTCGAATCGCCGATGGAACGATAAAGAAGATAGCCCGTCGTATTTCCCGTTGTGTCGGGTCTCCACTCGATGTCGATAGCATTCTGCGCACCGACATCAGCGAAGATCCCTTGATCGACAGGATTATATTGAGAACTATTGGGTACAAAAACCGGCTCCGGCGGAGTAACCACCGGCGCAGATGGTGCCGAACAACCGCCGACCATTAGTGCGAATCCGAATGACCCCCACTTCAGCAACGTATTATTCACCCGGTGCCCCCTTTTTCAAGAGATTATCGAGATCGGCGGAAAAACTCAAGCGGTTCTCCGGCCCAAGCGCGTTGTTGATGGAAAGCGAATAGTTCACATCGATTTTGTGCTCCCAGTTATAGCCAGCGCCAGTGGTAAACTCTCCTTGATCCAGGCCAAAACGGAGTGATAAGCGCTTATCGTAGGTCATTTCAAAACCGAAGCGTGGCTGTGCCCGCTCATCCATCAAATAATCCGAAGAAAACGTCGCTACCGACTGGATCGCTGGAATAGGTTGCGAGTAGGCAAACCCACCATTGATCTGCATCGGAATGATCTCCGTCCGCTGTGTGCTCCAGGCAAGCTGCGTGCCTGCTATATCGGTGACAGAAACGCCCAGCGAGACGTTCCCAAGTGCCGTATCGAGCAGAAATTCCCCGAGCGAAAATCGCAGCATCGCGCCCCCATCCACTCCGATGGCATTCGCCGTGCCGAACGTGCCAATGGCCTGATGAATGATCTTGAAATTAATTCCTATCGGCACTTCGATCTGCTCTTTGTAATAAAGCCAGCCCCAGTCGAGGTTAAATTTATTATCGCGCGCGATTGAAAGCACTACCGCGTCCTCGTTATCGCTGAAATAGTTAGGCGCGCCGTCGTATATTTCCTCGACCAATTGGGCGCGTTCATCGGTAACACTGATATTCGTTAGATCCGGAGTTTGCGCGAGATCGCCGACCGAGAGCCTAACCCAATTCAATGCCAGCGTCATATCCTTCATCGGATACGTAAAACCAAGCTGGTAGAAATTGGCAAGCGAGTTCCCGGGTGTACCATATTCCGAAGAGTACATAAATCCAACAAGCTGATCGGGTATGAGCGACACACCGGCAGGATTCCAATGGAATGCTGATTCGTCATTCGCGATCGCCGTATATGCACCGCCCATCCCCAGCGCTCGTGAACCGACCGGGATTTGTAGAAACTCGCCAGCATATAAATCCTGAGCATCTACTTTGGATGAACTCGCAAACACAAGGATCAGCACGAGCAGGCTTAGACCGGGTTTTAACCCGCTCCCCTTGCACGGGTTGAAACCCGGGCTACACCACCTGGTTCTGTTACCTAACACGCGCAAATTTCCCTTTAACTTCTTGTGTCGATGTCGATGTATTGACCGTCAGTCTGTAGAAATAAACTCCGTTGGCACATTCCGCGCCTCCGTCGTCGAGGCCATTCCACCATACTTCGTGATAGCCAATGCTCGTCGGTGTACCCGTACCACCTTGTAGGAATCCAAACGTTCGTGTTGGATCGTTCGATGGATAACTCATTGTCCGAATTCTGCGGCCGCTCACGGTGTAAATATCGAGGCTCACCGATTGCGCGTAAGAAATGCCACTGATCTGATATGCAATGAACATTTGAACGCCGGTAAATGGATTTGGGAACGAACCAAGCACGATGACGCCGAACTGGTTAGCAACATGAACATCCAGTTCTTTTGGTGGCAAGTTCGTCCGGCCATTATTATCTGTTGCCTGAATGGTGATCGCGTGGGTGCCGCTCGAAAGCGAGGGCTGCATGGTAAGATTCAGTGTGGTCTGCGTTCGGCTCGAATCGAGCATCACATACTCGGAAGGCTGGAGCACACGATTGTCGATCTTCACGATGGTCTTACCGGGGGTAATATCGATACCGTTGGCATCCTGAATAATAGCATCGATCTTCGGCTGCGGTGGAACTTCTCCATTATTGATGAATACTTGCCCTTCGACCGTTATATCCACTACCGGCGGAACTCGGTCCGAGTTATATGCGATGGCAAATGTTCCGAGATTGGTAATAACCGCAGTCAACTGGTTCGGCGCCGATCGTTTGGTGGAAAGGATCGTCCAAAGTTTGGTACGATCGTCCTGGCGGTAGATGAAAAGGCTGTCGTTCGTATGCAGCTTTATGAGTGAATCGCTGAGATTCAGTTTTAGCGTTAGGGTTGAGGTGCCAAACCTCGATGTTGTAAGTGCCATTGCTCCAAGTGAATCACTCACAATTCGAAGGCTCGAATAACGCACCCCTTTATCGGTGTACATCGGCAAAAAATGAATATCCGGCTGTGCAGTCTGTGCGGCAGTATAAATGCGTGCAAGACTAATTACATCGGCGTTCACATTCCCCTCCGCACCCGGCTGTAATTGAAGGCTAACTTCACCACCATTAAATACTGCGGGTTCCGTGGACGCGCCATCCAGAGTTGTTCCCAACGCCGCCTGATACGCAACCGCACCAGGAGCTATTGCAAGCGGAATGGTAGTATCGTTCGATGTTGCGCTATCCCGCAAATTGAGTGGGCTGGTCCCCGCTTCCGGACTCACAGCAAAAGCGTAGGTTGCTGAATCAAGCGAGGTGATGGTGAGGGGAATGTTAACTATGGTATCACCATGGGATGAGATCTCACTAATTGGCGCACTACCGAGTAGCAATGGCACACCAGTACGGACATTCAAAAGTGAAGCCATCGCCGAACTCACGGGCGAAGACCCCCAATTATAGACAAGCTCATTCCATGCAAGCCCACTCTTGCCAGAAACGTATTTGCCGGTTAGTGTGCGATGATATTTATCCATATCAACAGAAGGATCGCTTGCCGCTCCAACCACAATGTAGATCGAGTCCGAAGTGATGTTATCCGTGCCTGCAATGAGTGATATGGTAGCAACGATCTTGTTGCCCGCACTGAAGGTGCTCGATGGTATTACTACATGATACCGATCGGATATCGGTGACATCGACATCGGCGGCAATGAAACAGTGGTAACGATTCCGGTTGCACTTTGTGAATAGACCGTGATATTCGCCGTAACACTGGTGATCGGTTGCGGCGTTTGGATAGCAGCGCTGAAATCCAAAGGAACGCCGACAGCCAGCGGATGCGGCTCGAAATCAAGCTCCGTGATCCGCGATGCAGTGATGGTTACATCCTCCGCTGTTGCTGCGAACTGGTTCGAGGACTTGTTATAAACAATTGCGCGGTAGGTGCCAAATGGCATCGTTACATTCGGGACATTATCCGTCAGTGAAAACGCACCGTTGGTGACCGGGATGTTATCCACAATATGCACCGGCGAAAGCGGACTCAGGAAATTATTCGCAAGTTCAACGCGAGCCAGTCCCGTCCTTATCGAGCTTGTACCTGTGAGTTGGACGCTTCCAGAAGGTTGAATGACCCGGCTGGATAGCGAAAGACTTGCTCGATCAGTGGGATAGTTCGGCGAGAGCAGCGGATCACCAAGAAAATGATAGCAATACACAAGCGTAGGTGGAAGAAGATCGCCGGGAAGCGATTGAGAGAGAAAATCCATCTTGGCGTCGATAACGCGCTCGGCAATAGAACCACCGATGGAGTCATACACGCGCGGTACAACCGCATCTGCCAAGCGCGCATCATTTTGTTCCCACCCGAAACTGGTGGTTCCCAGCGCGCCGATCGAACCGGCGCCTCCAAGGTTTTGAAGACTATTCAATATGCCTGGGCTTGATTGATCATAGGTTGCTGTAAAGCACGTCATACTCATCACCAGTGGGTAATGAGCATTATTTGTGAAGCCCGAGACCTGAGCATTGGCAAGAAACGGTGGACCACTGGTGTCGTTAATAGGATCGTCCCAGATATATGCTCCGCCATGACCGAAATACGCCATGAGTCCAAGTCCGCCGTTTACATTGTCGAACAGGGTTTGCTGCGTGCCGTGATACGGCGAGGTGGGAACCGTCGATTGCCGAAGCACGCTGACCCGTTCGGGAAGAGATCCTTGTAGAATACCATCAATATCGGTATCGAAACTACCGCCGGCACCGATAAAGAGCGCGCGATCTTTCCAATCGCCGGGCGTTGCAGGGTCGGCTTCGAATTGTTGCAGTTTCGCAAGATAGGCTGCATCGCCATTGATGTCAGGGGTAGCAACACGTCCTAAAATAAGATCGGGAACAAGATCGTTATTGCTGTCGAGCATGGCATACCACAGATCGGCGGCAACATCGCCTTCCAGATACGCTTGAATATAGGGCGCGGGGACCTGATCGTTCGGAAAATATTCCTCGGTGTCGTCCGTGCCTGGGTGCGTAACGCCCATGAGCAGCACATATTTCGGTGGGTCTTGCCAATTGTTATACGCATAGCTCAAAAAGGATTTGATCGCGTTCGCCGACCGGATCCCGTAATGGAATTCATCATAAATATTCGCTACATCGATAAGTTGTGTGGAAACGTGATTCGTGCTTGCGCGATAGCTCTGTAGATCCTGGAGCGGCACATGCGCGCCATTATTTCCTTTTGGAAGATGGTCCCGATTCGTGATGATTAGGTACGCGCCAGAATTCGAGGGCGATTTAAGTCCGACAAAATTATCCTTCTCGTATTTATATGGTTTGAGTTTGTTCGAATCGGTAACAGCGATAAATTCATCACTGGCACTTGTAATGTTAACTTGAAAAATTGCTTTTGTGCTACGGCTTTGATTCGGATTCGAAACGAACACTACGTTGGAGATCTTTGAAACGTCTTTTCGATAGATAGAAATATCCGTTCGGTCGAAATTTTGAAGCGTGAATTGATAGAGTCCGGCCGTGCTATACGGCGGCGCATGAAACGTGATCGTATCCTGATATGCATAGTACTTGCGGTTGTAACCGATCTCGATCCAATTGAATGCAAATCGGCAACTGGGCTGGGAAGTCTGTTTTTCCTGCGCTACAGTTATCGCGATCGGCGGAAGTCCCCCGCTCGTATCTGCCGGGTTCACCCCCAACAACTGGGCCGATGGAATATAAGATACAAGCTGCGACGCTGTATCTGTCGATAAAAATTTAAGATTCTGTCCGCTCCATATCCCGTGCAGCACGGCTTGCTGATTAACCGAGATGAGCGCATCTTCCTCGCTATCGACGTACGGAAGCGGATTGCCTTTTTCATCCGTTGCCCCTTGAATGAAATCGTCGATGCCATGCAGCGCAACCCGAAACGAGACTGGCCGGTTCGCACGCACATCCGGATACGGTATAACCGTTTGCGTTGTATAAGTGGATGGATAGGTTCCCCCCGTCGCAACAATTCCAAAGAAATCATGGTCTCGCAGATCGGATCGCTGATCCATATCGGTAACATCGAGCGGGTCATGCACATTATCTTGCTCGAAGTGGATTTTGGTTGCAAAAGAACTATCCTTCAGATCGACATACGAGCTATCGCCACCCGGATACGGTGAGCGAGTTGCCGTTCGTATTTCACCCGATTCTTCCACCATGCGCTTTACACCTGTTAGCGGTATCGGCGAATAATGGCTTCCCCATACTAAATAATAGATATTGTTCTTGGTATCGGGGTTATAATAAAAATCTCCGAGCGTGTCAGGACCATCATACAGTTCTTCGCTGCCAAAGAACTCGAAATAATCGTCGGTGTGGAACTTGCCATCCTGGTAAATATCTGAAACATACACGGCCACTTGCTGACCCTTGTTAATGATCCGGAGCGTAGACGGATCGATCTGCGTGGGGTCAATGCCGAAGTCTTGAAGATCGCTGAATGTGATATGATAGATCCCATTCTGCCGCACATACATGCGATAAACATTCCCATCGTCGGATTGTATTCCAGGAAGCTGCTGTGCATCGCCGACCGAAAGCGTTCGCATCCCTTTGCTTTGGCTATGGCCCGCAGCGAGCCGCGACCTAAATACCGCATTCGAGACTTTGAACGGCTCACTTACGTCGGAAACAGGTTGTGAGGAAAGCCCCGACGGATCGGTGATCTGCAGAATTATTTTCTTTACCGCGCGAATTGAATACGCCCCGGCCCGGTCGAGAATTCCTAATTCAAGTCGCGAAATATCGGCGGCCCGCATCGTTCCCATATAAGTGAGCGCCGCGTATCCTATGCCGTGGTGCATCGGAGACACGGATTTCAGCGATCGAGAAATTACTCCATGTTTGCCATCACTCGCGATATTTTTCGCAAGTATGTTGCTGAGATCAAGTTTATTTGCTGAAACTGTTGCGTCATCATGCGAAACTATGCTAACGGTCGCACGGCGGGAGACTCGAAGGGGAAGTGCGATCGAGGCGAGGGCGTCACCACTATTGATCTGTCTGGAGATCCTGCGAAGGTGCACGGACTTTTGTAGCGTGTCAAACCGAATTGCTGGAAGCGTGACCTCGATCGTAACAGTGTTCCCCGAGCGCTTTAGCTCCCGAACATGCACCCCCGTCGTGACATGAGCGCGAACGGAAAGTGCGAATAGCAAAAAGCTAATCGCAATGGCAAACCCTACGCATCGTAGGCGATTCATCTTGCGCATAAGGCGCGGCCAGAGCATCGAAGGCGATGTAGTTAGTGGCTTAGCCGCTCGAACTCCAAACGCGGGGCAACGCTGGAAAGACTAAGCGGGGTGGTCGTGGATGGTCTATTTCCCACAATCCTACCTTTTACTACACAAAAACGGGCGAAGTTCAGTTCATTCTGAAGAATTCTTGTTTGAGATGGCACAAGAATCCGCCCTGCCCTGTTTCGCTACCTCGCCATCCTGAAAAGCGGAATAATCATATCATTTGGAGAGGTGCAGGAGTGGTTTATCTGGGTCGCCTGGAAAGCGGCTGTGCGTTAATAGCGTACCGAGAGTTCGAATCTCTCCCTCTCCGCAAACCACCAAGACAGCCCAACATGGGCTGTTTTTGCGTTCTGGGCCATTAGGGCATGTAGCCCGTTGAGTAGTGAATTGCCATTTTAATTCCATTTCCTTTTCTCACCGCTGCTGATACTGGGATTTGTAGAACAAGATTACCGGCTTGGCGAATGTGCCGGTACCACCATCGACGCCTTGATCCTCTTGGTTCGGAGTTCTTTAAATCTGGCCTTTGGATGACCTGGATTCTGGCAGCGGTCCAGGATTCTACGGCAGGCTGAGGATCCTTTGGCATGCCAAGCCAATTGCGCTTTCAAACGCACCAGCATCTCTTCTCAACGCTTATATTTTGACGTGGCTGCAGAGCGGTGATGTCCTCTTTCTGATAGGTCAGAAATTCCGCTCGCGGGTTTTGGCAGCTGCAGCATCTCTTGGATGTGTTGCCTTCGATCTCACAAAAAATAGCAGCAAAATACTATTACCGCATCCGATCAGATTTGTGTATGTAAAAACACGGAACAATTTATTAATGGCAGAGTGACGAATCAGTAATAATTCGAAAATCTCATTCACATAATTTTGTCATGAATGCTCGACGAGCGCAGTGCGCGTGCGTCCGGCTTGACCTTTTTCGATTTTCAGGACTCAATAGACCCATTTCTTTACGCATCGCCGGGGATGCACCCTTCATGACTTTTTTGCAGTTTCGCGTCAATTCATTGCTATTCCTTTTAATTTCTTTGACTTTAGCGGCAACTACGGCAAAAGCCGGAACTATTAGGGGCAAAATCATCGATGCCCTAAGCAACGAGCCAATGCCGGGAGCAAAGATCACGGTCGTTGGCAAACATAAGGGCGCAATCTCCGGATTCGACGGCAGCTATAAATTGAAGCTGGATTCCGGCAAGTATAGCCTGAAGATCACCTACGTCGGATACGTCGATACGGTACTCAATATTATTGTGTCCGAAGAAGACCAGATCTTAGACATTGCGCTCCAGCGCAATGCTAAAGAGGTAACAGTAACTGGAAAGACAGAAAATGGCAGCGAAGCCAATGCGGCGGTCGCGATGCGAAATGCCGACAATGTCATCAACGCTGTTTCGGCACGAACTATTGAGCTTTCGCCCGATCTGGATGTTGCTGATGTGTCCCAGCGTCTTTCGGGTGTATCTACTTCTCGAACCGTCGGTTCCGGTGATGCGCAGTACGCCATCATTCGCGGAATGGATAAACGTTATAATTACACCACGATTAACGGAGTCAAGATTCCAAGTCCCGATAATAAAAACAATTATGTTCCGCTGGATATTTTCCCCGCTGAACTTGTCGATCGAGTGGAGGTAGAGAAGACGCTGACACCTTCCATGGAAGGTGATGCTATTGGCGGCGCGATGAACATGGTGATGAAGCAAGCGCCCGATCACGAAGTATTTTCCGTTCAAGCGGGAACTGGTTATGATGATCTGTTCACTGACGGAAGGCCGTTCTATGGTTTCACCGAAAATCCTCAGACGACTTCACCGCGTGCTTCCATTGCAAATCTGAGTCCTATCGCAGCTGCTGCTACATTCCCTTCGGGATCCTGGTCGCCAACAACAGCCAATTTTGTGCCCGGCGAATTTCTCTCCGCAACGGCTGGGAACCGATTTTTTGACGATCAAAGCCTTGGGGTCATTGTGGCAGGTAGTTTTCAAAACACCTATCGAGGCGCAAACACCAATTTCTGGGAAGCAGTGGAGTCTGAACCTCCTTATAATACGAATGCTCAAGGGCACATACTCCCGACCGACTATTTTCCTGATCTTCAGGATTTTCAGGTTCGCACTTACAGCACACTACAGACTCGAAGCGGAGCGATGTTGAATGCAGATTATCGCGCCAGCGAAACATCGACCATTCAACTCTTCGGTATGTATGCGAACCTCCAGAGAGAGGAACTCCGCGATGTATGGGATACGGCGCACGATAAGGGACAATGGCCTCTTCAGAATACAGTTGGGCAGGATATCCGAGCAACGAATGAGGATCAGGGAATCATGAACTTCACGCTCAGTGGCTCCCATGATATACTCGGCAATGATCTAAAAGTTGATTGGAAACTTGTTTATTCTCGAGCAACACTTACTATGCCCGATCAGGCCGAGTTATCACTTTCAGAAACCGTTAATTTCGACTCCACCAGAGCAAATCCAGTGGTATCGCCTCAGATCGTTCAGGGGGGCGATGGGACCAATACCCGCAAGTGGACCAACAGTACGGACCAGGATAAAAGTGTTTACTTAGATTTAAAGTCCACAGAGCCGATCCTCGGATTGCCAGTGGAATTTGGGTATGGCGGTATGTATCGGCTCAAAACCCGAGTGGCGTCTTATGACGAGTTTGATCTCGACCCAATCGATAATGGTCAGGTCTATAACGGAAATATCGCGCTTGATACCTTTCAACTCCGTCCTGCAACCTCAGGCACTCAAGTTCCTGTCCAGGCGCTAAACTATCAGGCAGGAGATACAACGCTTGCATGGTATGTGCAAGGGAAGTTCACTCTTGACAAACTTTCTTTCATCGGCGGGCTACGCGGCGAAGCGACCCACTTTGGGTGGCTCAACAACCTACCAGCAACCGATTCCGGCGTAACTGGTTATGGTGCATGGACCGACCCCGGACTTCCATTCTTCCTGTTGCCTTCTGCGAGCTTCAAATATTCGCCCATGGAGGACGAGAATTGGCGACTATCTTATTTCCGCTCCACGAGCTACCCCAGTTTTTACGAATATGTGTATAATCAAGGCGTTCCAGGGGACGACTACCTTGAGGTTCCCAATCCCTACCTTCTTGCAACGACGGCCAATAATTTCGATCTTCGTTGGGAATATTTCCCAAGCGGACTTGATCAGTTGCTTGTAGGTGCATTTTATAAGCAACTGACGAATCCCATCGAATACACCATCACCTTCCCGCCAGGCGCTTCCAATCTCATTTATAAGCCCGAGAACCTTGGGAACGCAACAAATTTTGGGGTTGAGCTCGATTTCCGCAAATATTTCTCGAATTTCGGAATCTCCGGCAATTATACCTATACGAACTCGGCGATCACAACGAACAAGCTCTTCGAATGGCAGGATACGACCCCGAATGCAAAAGGTCAATATGAGCGTATCGATACAGTAAAACAAACTCGCCCACTGCAAGGGCAATCTGCAAACATTGGTAATCTGTCCCTCCTCTACCGCGATTTCGAAAACGGCACCGATGCACAGCTTAGTGCGGTCTATACTGGCCCTGACATCGTCGGCGTCTCTGATTATCTTAATAGCGACGTCTGGGCGAACGGATTTCTCGAGCTTGATATCTCAGGAGAACAGCGTCTGACCGGAAATCTCGTCCTCTATGTCAAAGTGCAGAATATTCTCAACACTGCGCGCGAAGAGACGATCCATCAGCCGTATCTGACGTCAGAATATGATAACGTTCCAGTAAACGGTCAGACCAATGGCTCGGACATTCTTGTGCGGAAAGAGCTCTATGACCGGACCTACATTCTCGGCATTCGATTCAAAATGTAACCACAACAGGAACCAGGATGATCCATCATCCAAAACTATTTTAACCAACACTCAAACTCAATTCAAACCAATCCATTATGAAACATCGAACTATTCGTACATTACTGGGCATAACGGCGTTACCGCTGATGGCCCTTTTAGTGCTCAATTCTTGCAGCAGTTCATCCAGCCCCGTACATGTCTCCACTCCGCTTCCGACGCCGGGCACCCAGATTACCGGAGATACTCTTATGGGAAATCTCAAAGGTTATCTTACATCTGGAAAAACCTACTACATGACCGGCGACGTGACAATTAATAATAACGACACGCTTTACATTCAAGCGGGTACCACGATCATCGTTATTCCCCAAACCAATGCTTATCCTGAGTTCATTCTTACGGGAGGTGGAACGCTCATCAGCGATGGTACATCGACGCTTCCGATCTATATGACGGTTCCTCCGTCATATCGTACATTGGCCAATCTTCAGCTTGGGCTTTGGGGCGGAATTCAATGCGATGTTAACTCCGGTGATTTGATCTTGAAATGGACACATATCGCTTATTTTGGCGGAGCAGGAACGGCTGTCGGAGCAGGAAAGAAAGTCGCTTATGGAACATATTTCCAGAATGCCAGTGCCAACTTTATTATGGAAGATTGCGTGTATACCGGTGGTACAGACGACCCGGTACGAACATCTGCCGGCAATGTCAGTATTTTTCGCAATGTGTTCGAAGCTGGTTCTACAACAAGTGGCGACGGCTTCAATATGAAGAGCGGAACCGTGGGTGACGTTGCGTATAACGTATTCATCGGCAATTGTACGAATGGACCAAAGGAAGCTGATAAAGGTGGCGCACAATGCAATGCCAACATCTATAACAATACAATTGTCTGCGACGGATGGCGTTATGTCGGTACCGGCCGTGCCGGCTCGATCGATGTCGAGGATGGCGCAGAAGGTACGGTTTTCAATAATATGTTCATCAACTGCCGTACCGGGTTCCGACTTGTAAGCAGCCCGCTTGCTGACACGTTGCACACGTACTATGGTTACAACTGGTATTATGGCCTTACCGATTCGGTTGTAGATTGGTTCTATCCTGGCTATCCTGGATTTGTCAATGATGGTGTAAGCTGTGAATGGCCACATCCAGGTGATGTTCATGGTGCTGCTGGCTCAAACGATCCTAAGTTCGTCGGTTATGACGTTACCGCAGTGACGGCAAGCCACTATACTTTCCCGATCGCATTTAGTGCTATGGATCCTCGTGAGCTTGTGATGACCACCACGGATGCCATTGGTCAGAATCCTACGCTGAATGGCACCCCAGGCGCTCGTTTCAGTGACCTTGCCACCTTCGGCGGTGCTACGCCGTTTAGCAGCAATTTCCGGCTGTCAGCGGGTTCGCCTGCTATCGGAAAAGCCTACACTGCTTCAGGAACGCAAGCTGCACTTCCGACCGGGGTGAAGATCCCCATGAATGCAATAACCTCCATCAAAGGTCAGGTCGTAGGAGGTAAGACCAACCTCTTCGGCGCTGATACTCCAAATGGACTCGGTGCGGATTTCGGTGCGTACCAATCGAACGGTTCAGGAAACCAGCAGTAACTCGTTCTAAGTGAATTTAAATGCCGAGTGACCATTAGGTCACTCGGCATTTTGCTATTATAGATACTATGTGCACTAGAATGAATGGAAAATCAACCAGACATAACGCCTCGTGTGCACCAGCCCAGGATGAGCTAATAGGATGAGCTAATAGGATGAGCTAATAGGATGAGCTAATAGGATGAGCTAATAGGATGAGCTAAATGTTTGAAACCCTCAAACCAGCTCGGAACAGGGTTATCACTTCCTGTCAGCCACCTAACCGCGATTAGTTGGAGAACACTCGAAAATGCCCGTATGGAAAAGGGACTGCACGCGTAGCATCCCCGATGGTTCCAGGAACCAGCAATAATTACTTCCGAAGAAATCGGTCGAGATTCGCGTAGGGGAGATTATCGAATTTGCTGGTCGTCCAAATGGCGCTATCGTTGGTCGCAAGGCACATCGCTTCGCCCTGAGGCTCATTAATGCCAGAAAGCGATAGATAGACGGGTTGTGAAAGCAGAACATCCAAAATGCTTTCGTTCGGACTGATAGGCCAATACATCATGGCAGTATATCCCTTCAGAATAAGATCTCGGCGATTTGTACCGATCGCTCCGCATCGCCATGGACCAAAATGCAAATTTTGGAGTACTGCCGTTGCAGTGATGATTGTATCGGTGCTTTGCGGGTATGGAAGTTCATAGAGGTTCCCATTGAAACCCTTATCCACGATGTAGAGATCTTTCGATTGAGGGTCGATTAGGATAGTCTCAGCATCGCGTGGACCATCGGGATACTTGTAACGAATTTGATCCGCATGTGCTGTATTCGCAGCAAGCACTCCTGTTCCGAGAGGCATAGTGGGTTCCGGAAACCGATAGACGATAGAATAAGGATGATCCCCCGGGCTGTCGCCGATATCGGCAACATACACGTATGTGGTGTCTGCGCCTGGGCCAGGGCCAATAGTCATATCCGTCCAATCTCGATTGGATGCGCCGGTCACGGCATAGTCCGCGCGCATAGTTCCACTGGAATCGACGAGGTAAATAGCTGCATTGGGATCTCCCTGGTCATTCTCGAGCCAGAACATTCCGGGATAGGCTCTGCTGGCGGCCATCCCCGAGACAGCGCTCAGCGAACTCGAGGTGTACCTGCCAACTTGAGTTCCAGTGTGAAAGATATTTGTATCTGCTAGTGGAAGCCCCCAATTGGCGACTGCCACGGTATCCTTCGGCGGCTGTTTTGTTACTGTCGTATCCGGCGTGGTTCCTGTCGGGGAATTTTTTGAGCACGCTGCCAGCATCGATGTTGCGGCGGTAAGGACAAGTAACTTCTTGAAGTTCATGAAAGCGTCTATGAAATGTAACGAACGGTATGCAGCAATGACCGATGTTCATTGATGACCCGCATATAAAAAATTATTTAAGTTTTAAGCTATGCGTAAAAAACGACCCATCCCATCACTACGTTCGTAAAAGCTCCTCCAATACCTCCATATTTAATCATTCCGTAACATCCTTCGACAGATAATTTGTGTTTGCCAACCAACTGCTGAAATACTTTCGACAATGTAGGACGCACCGAGCCAAAAAAGAGCGAAATTCCATGTCCAATCTGTATCAAAATAAAAAATTAATCGCGGTCATTGCCCTGATGATCCCATGGACAGTTACCTCCTGTTCAAATAAGCCTGCGGACGATCCCGTCCAATACTCCTTCGTCGTGCTGGGCGACTGCCGTGTCGATAAGGCCGATACCAACTCGGCAACAAATCCTGCCGGGGTGAATTGGGCTGAACTGGATCGAACGCTTGAAGAAGCTGCTACGCTTATTCCGAAACCATCATGCATCTTTTTCAATGGCGATGAGATCTTTGGTTATGAACATGATACGGTAAAGCTTGCGAAGGCATTCACATTATGGCGAGATCATGTGGAAGCTTCGCCCGCTGTAAAAGCAGGAATTAAATTTGTCGCGATCCCGGGCAATCATGAGACAGAGGTTGATAGCGCCGACGGAAAAGTACCATCTCCCGATGCAGAACGTGTGTGGTTGAGGACAATGACACCGCTCCTCAATGGCAATGATGGCCCGCATGCAGGAGGTCCGGACAGTTTAGCCACAGATCAAAGCAGGCTCACCTACTCCTTCGATCTGAATGATTCCCACTTCGTGCTCATGAACACCGACCCGGTGGGTCAGGATGCGCATGTTCCAGTGCATTGGATCGCGAATGATCTTGCAAACGCTCGTAAAAATGGCGCAAAGCATCTTTTCGCGATCGGACACAAACCTGCGTTCGGGTATCAAGGGAGCATGGCTTTGGCTGCTGGCAACCGAAGCGAGCTTTGGGATGCGCTGGAAACCAATCATGCGGAAGCAATGATCGGATCTCATATCCACGTCTTTGATGGGTTCCAGCCACATCATGCAAAGACCTGGATGATCATTTCAGGAAACGGGGGTACGCCGCTCGACAAAACGTTACCGCCAAACAAACAATATTTTGGATTCATATTAGTGAGCATCCTCAAGAGTGGCAAGGTCATTCTAAAGAGTTATGGCCATGCTGTCCCTGCCGAGGGATATGCTGCAGCCTGTCCTGCATCGAAATATCCCACAACACTTCGAGATTCTCTTGATATTACTTGGAAAGATTAATTCATGAAAAAGACAAATATTAGTAAAGCTCTGATCGTAGGCATCGCAATGACGATTGGGATTAGCTGCCACCACGACGCTCCATCAACGTCAACTGCAGTTGATACAACCAAAAATGGTAACCCAACGACTTCCGATTCCGTGTTGTATTCATTTGCTGTCTTCGGATGCAACCGTCTGAGTGCAGGCGATACCAATGGTCAACTATATCCCGGCACCGCAAATACCCCCCAACTCGACCGCACCTTTGCTGACATCATGGCGCTTAATCCACAACCAAATATTATGTTCATTTGCGGTGATCTGATACTCGGAAAGGGCTCCGATCCTTCCGCGTCCGTCGATTCCGCAGTCGTAGGGCAGGAGCTTCGAGCGTGGATACGGCATTACCAAAGCTCTCCTATTGCCGGTTCGAGTATTCGATTAATCGCAACACCTGGAAATCATGAAACGCAGGGAGGGGTCAATGGCGTATCATTCCCGGAGGCCGAACAGGCGTGGTTGAATAACATGTCCGCGTATCTTGCAGGTAGCAATGGACCGGGTCCGGGGGGGCCGATCATCTCCAAACCGATCAGAGTCGGCTCACCTATTCGTTCGATTACCGAGACTCCCACTTCATTCTGTTCAATACTGACCCTGTCGGCGCAGATGCAACAGTCCCGGTCAACTGGGCAGCGACGGACATGGCGTCCTCGCGTGCCAGGGGACAAAAACATATTTTTGCAATCGGACATAAGCCAGCCTATTCCTGGGATGATGGTACAACGGACGGCCTTACCATCAGCAATCGCGATTCGTTGTGGAACCTATTCAACACCAATCAGGTCGAGGCAATGATTACAGCTCACAACCATGTATTTCAGCCCCCCATGCAAGGAACGACCGGCAAGACATGGCAGATCATCTCGGGTAATGGCGGTAGCTCGTTAGAAACAACAGCTGGAAATTACCGGAACTTTGGCTTTGTCGTAATAAGCATCATGAAGAGTGGGAAAGTGTTGATGAAAGAATATGCGCGAAATTATGGCGCAAATTATAACGACCCCTGCCCGGCTTCCACTTACCCGACGACAGTGCGTGATTCTCTCGATATTACCTGGCCTTAGTGCCCTCTCATCCGTTGCTTGTAAAAAACGGATGATTACCCGTTCTTAGTTGTTTTCTCTGGGTGTGGACGCAGTTTGTCAGTAGCCTCGCGATGGCGTTTCAATCGCTCGCAGCGAATCGCTCGCGGGCGTTGCTTACCATGCTCGGAATTATTATTGGCGTTGCGGCAGTCATTACTATGACGGCCATCGGTCAGGGTGCCCAGCAGGTCATCGCAAATCAGATCAACTCTATGGGATCGAACATGCTGCAGATCGATCCAGGGCCGACAAATATGGGAGGGATTTCTTCCGGCGCCGGGGGCAGTGTTCATCTCGTCGAGAAGGACGCGGAGTCACTTCGGGAGTCAACGTTTTTGTCGGCAGTGGCTCCATCGGTTGATACACGAGCTCAGGTCGTCGCCGGGAATTCCAATTGGCAGACGCGCATCACGGGTTCGACACCTGAAATAATGAGCATTCGGAATTATGCGGTAAGCAGCGGAGAAATGTTCACGGAAACGGACTCAAAGATGGGCCGAAAGGTCTGCCTGCTTGGCAAAACGGTTGCTGATAATTTATTCGGAGCAGGCGCCGATCCGGTTGGTCAGTCTATTCGCATTGGCAATATCCCGTTCACTGTGATAGGGCTGCTCAAGGAGAAAGGTTCGAACTCATTCGGACAGGATCAGGACGATAATGTACTTGCGCCATTTACCACGGTCCAGCGAAAACTAATGGGTATCACATGGCTGGAGGACATTTTCGTGAGCACAGTTTCGACCGACATGACCGAAGTTGCAATTCAGGATGTGACGCGCATTCTTCGCATTCAGCACAAACTTTCGGGAACCGGATCGGACGATTTCCGTGTACGCTCTCAAGTCGAAATGGCTCAAGCAGCCGCTCAATCCACGCAAACCCTTACAGATCTGCTTCGAATGGCTGCGGTAATCTCACTCGTGGTAGGTGGAATCGGCATTATGAACATCATGCTCGTAAGCGTAACCGAACGAACGCGCGAGATCGGGATCCGAAAATCTATTGGTGCTAAACGCTCGATCATTCTGACGCAATTCCTTACGGAGGCCGTTACGCTTAGTCTTCTCGGAGGGGTGATCGGCGTGATCCTTGGATATATTGCGAGCGATTTCATTTCAAATCAAAATGGCTGGAGACTGATCATTTCTTCCCAAGCGGTTGCCTTATCCTTTGCGGCGGCAACAGCGGTGGGAATATTCTTCGGCTGGTATCCCGCGATGAAAGCCGCGCGCCTGAACCCGATCGAGGCGTTGCGCTTTGAATAACTTTGCCGGCGAGTTCGGAATTGTTCTACATGAAAGGCCCATCCGACTGGATGGGCCTTTGCGATTAAAAAGAATAAATTCCTTATCGGATGATTACCAAGTCTCCTTGGTGGCGTTGACTACCGACGACTAATTCATATCGATAGACACCCGCGGGCAGATTTGAGCCATCGAACACAATTTCATGTTCTCCAACAGATTGCATCCCTTCCTGAATGGTTTCAATTTCACGTCCTAATAGATCATGAACCGAAAAAGATACATTCAAAGATGATGCAAGTTGATATTGGATCTTTGTCTGAGTCTGAAACGGATTTGGCCAAACTGAGAAACTTCCCCCAGCAGGAGTCTCACTGGACACACCCGCTGGTACGACAATATTGAATGGCGCAGAAGTCTTGCTCGATCCGGACGCAAACGTGATCTGAACAAAGACAGAGTCGAGTGCTGCAGCCGGGACCATCCAAATGTAGTCACCTGTCTCAGCCGCAGTGCCACTCGTGAGAAAGTTCGGGGTCACTCCATCATAAAATACGTTAATGGTATATGAATTACCAAGGTACCCGGTTGCAGTCCATCTTATGTTCGTGGGCAGCCCTGCTATGACCGGCGAAGACGAAAGCCAAACGCTATCAACAGTGCCAGGAACGAGTATGACGAATGGGCGGCTCACCCCAACAACTCCACTCGAATCCTTGATACGGATTAATGCATTGGATGAAGGTGTTGCAGGCACCATCCAATTGAAGGCAAGAGCGGTGTCGTTGGTCGTAATGTTTATCCAGCTTGTACCTCCATTCGTGGAATAGTCGATAGAACGTGATTTGCTAGTGGTCGCTGTGACTGTGTAGGAAATGGTTGTCTGCGTTCCAGAAAGAAGCGAATCACCTGCAGCCGGTGTGGAAACAGTGATAGAATCAGGAATTGGCGGTGGTGGCGGAGGGGGTGGCTGCGGGGCTCCTTGAGAGCCATCGAGCGTAAAGTCATCGAAGCGATTGTTGCCGCTAAGCAGATGCGTGTTACCGCTAAAGATAATTCTAAAAATGAGGTTTGGATTGTTGTTAACCGTTAAATCGCTTCCGAATGTGACAGTCACAAGACCCCAGTTTGTACCTTGCATCAGGGGGTTGCTTGTCGTATTCATTGTATCAACATTTGCGCCATTGACGGTAATGCTGGCCGATTTCCAGGTTACACCTGCATCAGTGCTGTAGGAATATATCTGCGTAGAATCGCCGCTTCCAGTGCTCGAAGATTCGACAGCAAATTTGATAACGAGATTGTTATAACCCGTCGATGGGATATGCCAGCGAAGTTCGATCGAATCTACTGGATTTCTAACACGGAGCCCATCCCCTGAGGAAGCACCGAGGCGAAGGTTCGACGTATCAGCACTGGCAACGCCATCAAGGTTGTCGGAGCCATTCGCTGAACCATATGAACTTGAGGTTCCAGGTTCGAGATAATATTCGAGAAATGCCTTGCTGGTATCGAGTAAAGAATAATCAGCATCTATATGTGGCACATTAGGTACTTTATAGGTCGTTGTCGTGGCCAGGTTGTTGAAATTCCAGTATTGAATGAGTTCACTAGTTGGCGGAGGAGGAGGAGCAGTCATCGAAATTGCGAACCGGCCACTCTTGCCAATAAAACCGTTCTGATCGATCACTTCGATGAAACAGTTGTTGGAGTTAATGCTTGGGATAGTCCAAGTAAATGTATCAGCCGTTGAAATTGTGATTTGAGCCCAGGTCTTACCGGAATCAGAGGAGAAATCGATCGCTCGAAAACCCGTAACGCCGCCAAACGTAAGGTAGGAAATCAATACTGAAGTAGCAGAAATCAAGGTTTGCCCAGCGTTTGGTTGTGAGATGGTAATGGTAGGCGGGCGCAAACTGAATCTGCCGCTTTCCCCGGTGATGCCGTTACTGTCGACGATCTCGATGAAGCAGTTATTGGAATTAGCATTAGGGGCGGTCCAGGTATAAGATGTTTGCGTAGTGGATACTATCTGCTTCCATGTCACACCGGAGTCCGTAGAAAGGTAAATAGTTCGCGTAGCCGAAATGGCGCCTGAGGGCAGATAAGATATTGTCTGTTGTTGACCACCATACAGGGAAATGCCCGCTGCAGGAGCTGAAACGACGATCTTCGGAGCATGAATTACGAACCGTGGACTTATTCCAACCAATCCATTTACCGTGTCATTGACTTCGATAAAGCAATTACTCGATGCTTTGTTAGCTACTACCCAGGTGAATGTATCCGTGGTTGAAAGGCCTAGTTCAGTCCAGGTCTTGCCTGAATCTGTGGATAAATTGACTGTGCGGGTAGAGGATACTCCTCCGAAAATCTGATAAATTATCGGGATCTGCTGGCCAACGTAGAGCGTATCAGCCGAGGGAGGGGATGAAATCACGATTGCTGAATAGATATAGCTCCCCATCACGGCTATGTTGTCAAGCCGTGCGTTTCCGGACGTCCCTGTAATAGCCCCTGTACCATAAGACTTAAATGTGATCCTAAAAACGAGCTTGGAATTATTGTTAACCGTGGTGTCAGAGCCAAAGCCAATCGTAACGAGTCCAAAACCTGAGATGTAAACGCTGGGAGTGTCGAGGAGGGTATCGACGCCCGCGCCATTTACTGTGAGGTTCGCAGTTTTCCAAGTTACGCCACTATCCACACTATAGGCAAAGGCTTCGACCGCCTGGCCACTCTTAGCGCTCGACGATTGCAAAGCATAAGAAACGGTAATGTTCTTGAAGTTCGTCGTCGGAATAAAAAACTCGAGCGCAGTAAAATCGGTTGGGTTGCGAACACGCAGGCAATTACCGGCTGCAGCTCCTTGCTGTGCGTTCACTGTCGAGCCGGTGGTTTCATCGATCCAGCAACTATCCTCGGATTTAACGCTTGTGCCCGAATCGAACGCATATTGGATGTAGGCATTTTTGGTATTGATCGCCGAATAATCCGCATCGATCAAAGGGATAGGGTTGAAAGCGGATCCAAACGTATCGACCGCAGTAAAGTTATTGAAATTCCAATAATTAATTAAAACCTGTGCTCCAGATCGGGTCGAGACCGACAGGAGAGTAATTGAAAAAAATATTGCGAGTAAAGGTCTTCTCATGAGTGAGGGATATTCGAGTAAATGATTGAAAAAGCCCCATCGTGGGGCTTAGAAATTCTAAAGACAAATTTAGGGGATGCGGATTACTAAAGCATTAAGGGTATTTAAATACCTTAATATGAAATGATTATGCAAATGCTTCATTCATTGTGGTCGTGATGCCAAGAATACCCCCATAAAGAAGCCCACAGCTTTAGATGTAATCCTAAGCCGCGGGCTCTCCATCGAACCACAAAGGTCTGAACCTATTGTTTTACGAACTTTGCAACTTGTTCGGTTCCAGTGGTGGTGTTCTGAACATGAACATAATAGGATCCCGATGCAAGGGCTGATGTGTTCATCTCAACCTTTGATGAATTGATTCCCTGCGTTCGAAGTACCTCCTGCCCTAAGATATTTAAAACGGATACATTGATCTGCCCACTATAGGGATTTTCAAAAGTAATTTCATCCATAGCCGGATTCGGACTGATCGCCAGTTGTGGCTGTTGTTGCGATGGTTCATTGACCCCTGCAAGTGAGTTCGTTGCCAGGACGCTAAAATTATCGAACCGATTATTGCCACTTGTTCCAGTGGTTGCTGTATCACCGAAAAGAATTCGGAAAACGAAGTTGGGATTGTTATCAACGTTGACTGCCTGGGAGTTAAACCCGATGGTCACGAGCCCATATTGGCCATTCAGCGTTCCCTGATATTGGAGTTGAGTTACATCCAGAGTATCTTTAACACTATCGGCGCCATTGACAGTCATCCCTGTTGCGATCCAGATCAGGCCGCCATCGGTACTATACGAAAAATGCTGGACCTGAGGTCCCGAAAGGCTCGATGACTGCAATGAGTATTTCAAATTGATTCCGCTATATCCGGTCGTTGGGATCACGAAATGAAGCTCCATTGCGTGCGTTGGGTTGCGCACACGAAGAGCTTGACCGGCCGGTTCTCCAAATTGAGCGTCTGCATTGGCAGATGTTGTGTCACCCGCGACATTATCGATATAGCCTGCGTAGGATGGGTTCGTTGTATCGATAACATAAACGATTGAACCGTGTGTAGGAGTGGCGGAAAAATCAGCAGGAAGCGCAGGAATATTCGGATTGTGGTAAGCTGAACCCAGCGTATTGAAATCCCAATAATGAACTATGCGGTTTGCAGGGGTTATGGGATAGATAACGAAAGTCGTGCTCAGCCCTGTCACATTTGCAGAGTCCGTCACTTGGATCAATCCCTTATTTGTCTGGATATTGGGGACCGTCCATACGTAAGATGTCCCTCCCGTTACGGTTCCCACCGGCGACCATGTGAGCCCGCTATCCGATGAAAACTTGATCGTTCGAACTTGGCCTACGGTGCTATACGTCGTGAACTGGATCGTATCCACTTGATTTGGCACCAAGATATTGCCCGATCCAGGACTTAACAACGTAATTTTCGCTGGTTGTGGACCTGAGGATTTTCCATCACCATCCATGGTAACGTCAGCAAATCGGTTATTTCCTTTTGTCAGAGAAATATTGCCGCGATAAGTGATTCGGAATATGAAGTTGGGGTTATTATTAACCGAATCATCAGAGCCGAACGTGATCACTACAAGGCCCCATGAAGTTCCTTGGTAAATTGCATTATTGGCAACGCTTAATGTGTCAACATTGACGCCATTAACCGAAATATCTGCACTTTTCCAGGTTTTGCCCCCATCTACGCTATACGAAAAGACTTGCGTCGAATCACCACTCGTTGTGCTGGAGGATTCAAGTGCATACGTAATCACGGGGCTGGTATAGCCCGTGGTCGGCATGTGCCAACGCAGTTCGATCGAATCCACAGGATTACGTACGCGGAGCGCCCAACCGGCAGGCCCCACTCCGTTTCGAGCATTGCCGTGATCCGCTACACTGCTATCGACGCAGGCAACTCCATCAAGGTAACCAGCATACGAACTTGATGTTCGTGGCAGAAGGTAATATTCAAGATAGGCCTGGGTGGTATCTCCGGTTGCATCGAAATCTTCATAAATATTCGGCACATTGGGAATATTATAGACTGCCGAAGCCATCTCTGGAAAATACCAGTAGTGTACTAGCGTAGAAGAGCTTTGAGCATCAGTTTTTTCAGCAAGACCAATAAAGCCTGCCAAAAAAATTGCAATAAGAAAACAAGAAAGTAACGGTTTGTTCATGAGCGTTTCGGGGTATAAATAATTAGATACAATTATATCTTAGCTCACAAAATTATGGATATCATATTATCCGAAAGTTACCGTCCGGTTAAGAGTAATTTGCTTCGTCATAAAATGCTTTCAAAAAGTCGGTTATCTATGCTCAAATAAACCCTTCCGTCAGCCCCCTCCCCCACCTGCTTGATTTTTCAGAAATAATCCAGACCCCACATCAATAAAAATTTTCACGTCAATTCCTGACTCGCCGGTTCTTCATTCTATCTGACTTTTTCCCCATCTTGGATAAATATAAAATGACGAATCCATCCGCGTTCCATTTTCCTCACATGAAATTATGCATCACCATCAACCAGATTGTGTATTAGAAAATAGTTTGGAGTGAATCTCCTTTCTACGCTTGCCGCTCCAGGAGCCATGAAATCCACTAAGCACTCCGATTAGTGCATACGATATGCCCGCAAACATGACATATACCCCTTGCAATACATCCGCAAGGATGAGCGAGATCACGCCGACACCGCAGAACAGGATCATCTCCCTCAACACGTGCTTCGTATCCCAGATCTCGAGTTCCGTTAGGCGCAGCTCTAGACGGGAACGATACGCATGATGGTACATCAGCCCAAATACCGAGAACACCGCAATATACCCGATCGCGTAAACCGTAAATAATTGTGCGAGCTGATCTTTACCGGTAAACAGATTCAACGTCGTGGGATCCGAAGGATCGATCAGGCTCAGCCACCAAGACATAAATACAAACTTCAATGGGTACGTGTAAAACAGTACCACGAACAAGAGAACCATTGTTAACACCATGGATTTCATGTCCTGCAGATTGTAACGGCGATAATATTGGTAGTGCAGATACCACACGACCATCAACTGCACGAAACATGCGGCGAACGGAACGAAATCTCGAAGTTTCAATACGAGGTCGCTATACGTCTTCGGAACTTCCGTCGATACGATCAGGAGCGTAACGGCGAAGGCAAACACCGCGTCGCTCAGGCCCTCGATGCGTGATATTTCCTCCCCTCGCCACCGAAAGCCCTCCTGCGCTCCTAGCTTTTTTGTTGCCGCTTGTTTACTGAACATTAACTGCTGTTTTCTAGAAGTTTTTTACACTATCATTGCGAGGAAAATCGATTGACCGAAGGCGCATCGCTGAGATGCTTGTTCGATTTTCCGAAGCGATCTCTGGATATTTTCTTGAATGTCAAAGGATTGCTTCGTCGAAATTGCTCCACTCCGTTACGCAATTCCTCCTCGTAATGACTCCACTATTAATATTAGGATAGCAAATACGGTAATCCTAAAAATCCATCCGCGTAATCCACATCATCCGCGTAATCTGGGTTCAGACGTTCCTTTCCTTCATACGCCGCTCCATCTCTTCTGCCGATACATCTTCGATATGCGTGGCGATCCACCAGGAATTTCCGCAGGAATCCTTTACACCGCCGTGACGGTCGCCATAAAACTGATCCGCAGGTTCCATGATGCTCATTGCGCCGGCAGCGAGTGCCCGTTGGTAGGCGGCATCGCAATCCGGGAGATATAGATAGAACGAGGCAGGCTGTCCAGGCCATTCCGGTGGTTTTGCCTCTGCGAGCATCAACATCGAATTGCCGACTAAGATAGAGGCGTGCATTACTCTGCCATCCGGCAACCGCATCACCTCCCTGCTTTCGCCGCCAAACGCGGATGTAAGAAAGTTGAGAACCGATTCAACGTTCTCCACTATGATGTATGGGGTAACGGTATGGTACTCTGCTGGCATGTAGTTGACTGACATATTTTTCGGTTTAGCTGTAACAATTCCATGATTTCGAAGTTGTTTAGGGTGTACAAAAATACGCTTTTCGGGCATCCTTTACCTAATCTTCAAATTATTCTTGGATATGAAGCAAAAACTCGTCATTATCGCTTCGGTGCTGACGCTTGCGATCTCCGGAGCAAAGGAGGTGAATGCGCAGTGGGCTTCCACCAATGGGCCAAATGGGGGACGAATTAACACCCTTTTTGAAACGAATATGAACCTCATTGCAGGGACTGATTCAGGAATTTTTCTAACGGCCGGCAATAGATCAAACTGGACTCAGAAAAATACGGGCTTGCCACCAAAAGCTACAGCTGTTTCCTTTGCTGAGAGCGGTATTGACCTCTTTGTGTCAATTGGTGAAGATCGCATTTATATTTCGAAGGACCAAGGGGCAAGTTGGACCCCGTCGAACAATGGGTTACCAAGTGACTTTGGTGTAGGTCCTCTCGCTGTGAGCGGCTCGAACCTCTTTGCTGGCATTGGTGGTCTTCAAAATGTTGATGGCGGTGGTGTATATCGCTCAACTGATAGCGGCGCAAATTGGATTGTTGCCGATAGTGGCTTGACTGGTTATGATGAGCTTGGAGACCGTGATACTCAGATTGTTGTCACCTTTGCAGTGAATGAGAACTGTATTTTCGCCGCGACTTTAGTTGGTAATGGCTTTGGAGTTTGTCTTTCGACCGACAGCGGAATAAGTTGGAATCTAGCAGGAGGGGTTGGCTATATTTCTTGCCTTGCGGTGATCGGCAGCAATCTTTTTGCAGGTGGGAACACAGTTTATCTCTCTACCGACAGTGGTAAAAATTGGACTGTGAGGGACAACGGTTTACCAATCGGTTCACCCGTAACTGCGATTAAAGTGATAGGCTCGAATCTCTTTGTAGGGACTATTGATAGCGGCGTATTTGTTTCGACTGACAGCGGCAAAAGTTGGACTGTGGAGAATGCGGGTTTGCCATTGCATTGCTGGATAACTTCCATTGCCTCTGTGGATACAGATGTCTATGTAGGAACTGACAGCAACGGTGTTTATCAGCGCCCACTTTCCCAAATGCTTGGCTCAAGCGATGTTACATCAAGTCCATCACCACAAGCGACGTTTAGCGCATTCCCCAACCCTCTCACACAATCCACCACCATCAATTTCACATCGCAAGAAAGTGGTTCGGCGGAAATATCGGTCGTGAATCTGCTCGGTGAGGAAGTCGCAAAGATATTCTCCGGCGAGCTGGATGCGGGCGAACATTCCTTCACCTGGAATACAACCTGCCAGCCACCGGGAACATATTGGTGCAAAGTTGGGATGAATGGTAGGTACTATCGCATTCTGGTCGTACTTCTGAGGTAATTGAGTCCAATGAAATAGCCCCCCTCCCAAGGAAGGATGGGGAGTTATTCAGCGAACTCTAGTTTTACCAAATAGACAGCATTACACAAACATCCATCTTATTGAAACAGAGCATCATACTCCTCGCCGTTGCGAGCATCCTCTTTATTTTTTCACCGACTGAGTCCAGCGCGCAATGGCAATCGGCGGCTGGCCTCGGCGGCAGCATCTATGCACTTACTTCGATCGGCACGGATATTTTCGCCGGCAATGACATCAATGTCTATCAGTGGGTCGGTGACACAACCTGGCCCAGACCGGTCTCACGCCGGTAGGTATTCAGGCGCTCGTATCGATCGGAACCAGCCTCTATGCCGGTACAGGTGGAGGCGTTTCCGGCTCCAACAGTTTTGGCCAGTATTGGGCCACCTGGATCGATACCGAGTCCATACAGGCGCTTGCCGTAAGCGGCACGAACATTGCTGCCGGTGGCGTAAATGGCGTGTTTTACTCGAGTAACCCGGGTGTCGGCTGGGAAACGTCCAACTATAGTAATAGCATTTTCTCGCTCTGCTGGGATGGTTCCACGATCTTTGCCGGCGGGGAGGGATTGTTGCAATCTACCGATAACGGCGCGACCTGGAAGGCCCTCAATAACAACTTATCCACCACAGATATTGATGCGCTCGCAATGAGCGATACCAGCGCGGATGTGCCCACCCTCTTCGCCGGAACCGATGGAAGCGGCGTAGATATCTCTCAAGACAACGGCAACTCGTGGAACCCTGTTAACACCGGCCTTACGGACTCCGTCATTTATGCGATCGCCGTGTTTGGCGATAAACTGTTTGTTGGCACCGACAGCGGCATTTTTATCTCGATCAATAATGGATCAAGCTGGGCATTGATCAATGACAGCCTGCCACCGGGAACCGCAGTCTATTCGTTCACATCGGATGGCTCCTATTTATATGCCGGAACCGAACTTGGAGTTTACCGCAGAGCGCTCTCCGAACTAAATGGGGCAGCCGATGCCGTAAAGGAGCCAATTACACCCGTTTCTTCGCTCACGGCGTATCCCAACCCCTTTTCGCGATCGACGACTATCAGCTTTTCCTCCACGGAAAGCGGTGAAACGAGCGTAACGATCCTTAATATTCTCGGAAGCGAAGTGTCCCGGATCTTCGAAGGTCCGCTGGATGCCGGAACTCATTCCCTTACCTGGAGCAAGTCTTCGGCCTTGCCTGCCGGAATGTACGAGTGCGTGGTCCGAACGAATGGGTCTGTCCAGCAAATGCCAATCGTGCTGATACAATAGTGCCCAGATTTATTTGGCGATCACAATGCTCCGTGTGAACGATTGGCCATTGCTCGCGCGAACGGTTAAGAAATACGGGCCATTGTGTAAGCTCGAAAGATCAAGAGGAGTTTCACCATTTGTTTCGCCGGAAAGTGTCACCGATTCGCCGTGAACCATTCTGCCGGATGCGTCCGATACCGTGATCGCTGCCGGACCGGATAAGCCCGATGACGAAAGCGTAACAATTCCCTTCGAAGGATTCGGATACAGGCTGATCGATGGGGCGGCGCTCGCTGGTTCTTCCACCCCGGCAGGGCTCACCACATTTACATCATAAACTATTGTATTCCAATGATCGGCAGCGTCAGCTCTGCCATCCAGGTTAACTGCGTTCCCGGCAGCATAAATATGCGCGACGCCGTTTGTTTTGGGAGCAGTATATTTGAAAGTCCAAACGGAGCTATCGCCGCTAAAAGTACGCGGACCGACGTGGGTTAACTCTCCATTGTAGAATTGCAGCCCAGAGTTCGTGCCATCCAACGCGAGCACTCCGCCATTATCGACGGACAGATCGCATCCAGCGCCTTTCTCCGAGGGATTTGCGACGGACAAGCTAAAAACATACGTATGCCCGGCGAGTATTTGCGTAGAATCGGTGTAAACACTTACCACTGTTGCAGAGGATTTGGAGCCGTGACAGGAGCATCCTGATTTGGATAAGCCGACAACGCCGCCGGACGACCCTTCCGCCTCATGGATCGAATATCCTCCGGCGACCGCGAGCACGCTGCAGATAATCGATCCCTGTCGCATCCGGTGATGGAGAATGCGCCTTCGGGTAACCTTCGAGAGAAGTTGACTGACCGTTGATCTTAATGGCGCGTTTGAAATGCGTAAAAATAACTTTTGGAAAATCGAATGCATGGAGGATAGAAACGTGGTCTTTGAGGAGCTGGCTCAGGCACGAGGCAGAGCTAATGCTGAATAATAACTAACCGCGGAGAACAAACGGCAATAATTAGAAACAGCGATAAATTAACTATCATTGTGATACAACACCCGACCGTCGCACTCATAACGATAAATTAATATGATCTCAGCGATTCAGGCTATTCAGTGGTTACGAGTGTGTTTGCGGGATCGCGCTACGGGTTCGTCAATGCTCGATCGAAATACTTCTCGTAAACGCGTGACCCATACGGGGCTGCACGTTGAGCACATAAGCACCTGTTGCTAACATAGAGAGATCGATACTACGCGAGCCATCGAGCACGATCTGACGGCCATAGCGAACCACGCGGCCTGCCGCATCCGTCAGCGTATAAGATCCTATGTCCGCAGGGTTCCCATCGTCGATAAATACCTCGTTGGATGCCGGGTTCGGATACACACGCACCGAATTTGCGGAGCGCGTTTGTGCTACACCACTGGGAGCAGGCAGTACCGTGATAATTTGCGTAAGGGAATCCCAATGGTCATGAATGGTGGCTGAAGCGCTATCGCCATCGACGGCATTGCCATCAATATAAAGTGTATCGTAGCCTGCGGTCGGTCGGGCGGTATAGATGATGGACCACACGGCAGAGTCGCTATTAGGTCCATTAGCACTAAACAATTGTGGCACCGTTTGATGAATATCCGACCAGGAAGGAAACGGAGGGAGATTATCCCAAAGAACTGTAGTGGTATTGGAAGTCGTATTGAGCATGGCCGGCGTGTCAATATCAACATCGAAGCCCGCTGCTACATCCAGGTTGCTTTTGTTTGCGACGCTGATGCGGATGGTGTCCGTGCTTCCGGCATAGATAACGGAGGGCATGAAAACGTGGATCACGGTCGAGGAAGATGGATTCGGACCGTGGCATGGATCACCGCCGGTGGCAGTTGCGTTGCAGCCTGGATTTTGTTGCAGGGGTACGGCACAATACGCCACGCCCCTGTAATGGCTTAACGCATCCTGCACCGCGTAACCTGCAACGATCAGCAGCGGAAGAACGACAAACAAGCTCTTACGGATTCGATGAAATAAAATGGGAAACATCGAGCTAACGCTGAATAATAATACTCCGCATGAACGCCGACCTCGATCGGGGTTGAACCGTGAGCATGTACGCTCCCGCCGCCATAGTCGAAACATCTATACTGTGGCTGCCATCCAGCGCGACCTGACGCCCGATGAGCATCACGCGGCCTGAGGCATCCGTCAACGTGTAGGAACCCACATCGGATGGAACTCCATCATTTAGAAATAGCTCCCTTGAAGCGGGGTTTGGATAGACCTGGATGGAAGGCATGGAAGGAGCAGGCGCAACACCACTCGGTGCAACAACGGTGATATTGGGCGCAATATGATTCCAACGGTCGGAGTCCGTGGCTGTAGCGCTATCGCCATTGACGGCGTTGCCGGCGATGTAAATCGTATATACCCCAGGCACCGTTGGGGCTGTATAGTTGAACGTCCACGTTGCGGAGTCTCCGACAAAACTTTTCGGAGTCATGTGTGAAATGGTCCACTCCCCGGATCCGGTAGAATCTGGGTTAGTGATGATGGTATTCTGCCCCGGTATCGTATCGAGAATAACCGGCTGATTCGCATCAATGTCGAAGCCTGCAGCAATATCCTCCTTATTCGGGTTTGCTACGCTGAGCGTAAACTTGTACGTGTTCCCAGCTACGATCGTTGCTGGTGTATAAAGATGGATCACGGTTGTGGGATCAGGAACTGGGCTATGGCAAGGATTGCTCTGACCGCAGCCGGATGGGAATGCAGCATACCCGGCAATCGTGATCCCATCGTAGTGGCTGAACGCATTATGCACTGAATATCCGCCGAGCAATGCCAGCACTAAGAGCAGCAGTGCGCTCTTGCGAATGTGACGAAAAAGAGAGGGAATTTTCATGGTAAACCGTTTTGACCTAAGTAATCAGTTTGAAAATGCTTGGAGTCTGAAGAAAGCGAAACCAAAGTATTGTTGAAACGAGAATTTTGCTATTTTCAGTTCATTACACCAAGTGTATAGTGACGCAAGCCTGCAAAAAGGTTTCAAAATGAGAAATCAGGAGGATCGAACGCCACCTGCATGTTTATTTCCTCACAAAAACTCAAAATGCGTTAGGATAGCCGCCAATAAGTATAGCCCTGCAAAGATCACCACAACACCGACATAGATCGCCGGAATGATGGAATACTCCCGAACCGTCTCGATCTTATTGATCTCGGAAAGATGATAAACCACATGCTGAGTATCGACCGTTACCCCCTCGATAGTCCCTGCCTGCTTATTGTACCATCCAAGATCAGCATTGAAAATTACGATCTTACTATTCTTGAGCATAAGCCTGGAAATATCGGGCTGATACGAGGATCGGACTTCTCTAACCGGCGAAACCGTGCGGCATCCTGCGGTCATCGCCGCAAAACATGCCAGCATCGCTACTGAAGCAGCAATGAGCAGGAGCCGTCTGCGGCATTCAAGAAGTATTGCATTCACGCCACCAGTAACGCTTTCCCGCTTGTGCTTAGTGTCTCAAATCGCTCGATGAAATAGGCTTGGATAACCGCAGCACACTCGAAAATTCCAATGGACCGCCCGAATACATCCGCGAGTGATGCGGTGTCGCGTTCCAAGGTTCTGCGCATTTCCATGCGTTCTGTCTCTGTAAGTTGGAGCAAGTCCGGTAATTGAAGATGGTCCTTGGTAAGCAAGATCGAACCATGCTGCAGCACCACTTCGCCAAATCTTCGTTGCGCCGAACCGATCACTTTCTTAGATTGCCAGGTTGCTTCGTGCCGCGCGGCGCTCGCAAAACATGCCAGCGGAAGCGTTGTTTTCTGGCTTGCGCCACCAGAGCGCGGAGTTACCTCCAGCGATAATTCTTTTGGCACCAGGTTCTGTCCCAAATGCCCGATCGCTTCGAGCAACGCCGAAACGATCCGATTATGCACTGCGTAAAGACCGTCTGCCGGGCTTGCTGTGGTGATAACCGCGTAGGTCAGCTCATTGGCATGAAGCACCGCTCTGCCCCCGGTAGGCCGGCGAACCGCATCGATGCCTTTGGCACGACACGCATCCAGATCAAGGGTTTCCATCTTTTGCTGAAAACCGATAGAAACTGCTGATGGCTGCCATGAGTATAATCGGAGCACGCTGGGAAGGTTCGGGTCCTCGATTCGCTCGCGTGCTAACTCCTCGTCGCGCGCCATGTGGTGCGCGCCGGTTTGCTCGAAATCTTCCTCGACTATCCAGTCTTTGTGCAATGGTGAATGATGAATGATGAATTATGAAACGAAGAAGTGCGTTGCTAAATTCTTCATGTTACTAGGAGCCATTCAGCATTCGGCGTTCGCCATTCGCTCCGCGAGTGATTTCATCATTCATAATTCATCATTCATCATTGCCCATAAAGCTTCTTGACCGGTATGTATTAAGGCAGTTTTTCACTGCCGCGCTCGTCTCTATGGCGGGCTTTATTATCATATACATTGCGGTCGATCTGATGGAGAAGCTCGATAAGTTTCTCGATCACCATCTTTCTTTTATGATGGTCATGGAGTATTACATCAATTTTACTCCGCAGATCATCGCGCTTATCTTGCCGGTGTGCCTGTTGCTTGGGTCGCTGTTCGCAACGGGAAGGATGTCCATGTCCACCGAGATCGTGGCCATGCGCTCGGGTGGAATTTCGCTGTATCGGCTGATGGTGCCGTTCATCGTTTCTTCTGCGCTGGTCTGTGCAGCGGCGGTGTATTTCGATGGGTGGATACTACCCAGAGCCAATGTCAAGGTCGAGGAGATCATCCGCGATTACGTGCATGAGGATCTCATCGCCAGCCAGCAGATCGACCTCTATTTGCAGGATTCCCCATCGCGAATAGTCTCGATGTCGGATTATTCGTGGGGCCAACGGCGTGGCATCAAAGTTTCTGTTCAGCAGTTCGATCCCAAGAACATCACGCACATGATCAATCGCATCGATGGATCCGTTATGATGTGGGACTCTTCGCGCAATGCCTGGCACATCACCGATGCAACCCTTCGCACCTTCCAAACGGATACTACGGCAGAGATCACCCGTCCGCTTACCGGCGATGAAAGTTACATGCACTTCAGCTTCTATCCGAACGAATTAAAAGATCGACTTCTTCGCGAAGAAGAAATGACAAATACGGAACTTTCGAATCGCATCCAACTAAAAATCCGCGCCGGGCAAGATGCCGCCGGCGATAAAGTCGATTATCAGAGCCGGTATGCGCTTGCGTTCACCTCGCTCATTGTGGTATTGTTCGGCGTCCCGTTTGCGTCAAAGAAAAAACGCAGCGGTCTCAGCTTCGAATTCTCTATTGCCATTGCCATTGCGTTTGTTTATCTCGCGTTCTCCAAGGTATTTCAAGCCTTCGGTAATACCGGTGAAGCACCAGCGATCGTAACGGCGTGGCTTGCCAATTTCCTTTTTTTTGTGGGATCTCTAATCGTGATCTGGAAAGCCCAGAAATAGTTGGCAAAAATTTGTGACCTGGAAGATCGGTTACCTTTTTTATTTTCATTGGTCTTCTTAATTGAGGCCCAATTTTTCGTAAATTTGAATTTTAACAACCAAACATTTTCTTGAAAACAAGAATCTTAGGTGCAATTCTATTTTATATCGCCACGAATGCATGGGCGCAGAAGGAAAGCTCTACGTTTTTTGCACCGGTTCGTGGCACCGTCTGGACGATGAGAGCTGTCGGTGACTCGTTCTATGTGTCTGGTAAATTCGATAAGATTGGCGGGATTGCCGCTAATAGCATTGCACGGTGGAATGGAACCTCGTGGTCAACACTCGGCTCTGGAATTCACGGTGAAGTGCGCGCTCTTGTTGATGACGGTTTCGGAGGACTTTATGTGGGAGGTAAATTCGATAGCGCCGGAGGAATCGCGGCCATGAACATTGCACACTGGGATGGCAACCAGTGGGTTTCCCTCGGAAGCGGAGTGAATGATACGGTGTTTACTCTTTATAGATCTGATACGATATTATATTGCGGCGGAGCATTTACTACTGCGGGGACCTCGCAGCGCACTTCGCATTGGTAGTTGGAGCAGGTTGAAAGGATGGGATACCATAAGTACAAATAGTTTTAATGGTACAGTACGAGGGATTAGCACGGGATTTCCATCTGCTTCTCTGGCGATCGTTGGAGAATTCACTGGTTTTTCTAATGTTGGAACTTTCAATGCTCCGCTTTACTCCGTTGTATCATTGTATAATTGTTTAGCAATTGGAGGTATGAATACATTGTATTCGTTTTTTAGAGATGAAGCATCAGATTATATGGGCTTAAATTGGCTGGAGAATGAAACCATCAAAGGTACCATTTGGGGGATTTCTCCGATTTCCTCCAAGAGCTTCCTTGCATGGGGAAGCTTCGATACGATTGATAAAACTTACATTCCTGGAATCGGATATTATGATGGAATGCAATGGAGTCGGCTTCGTGATTCCTCAACGGGCTCTATCACCTCTGGGGCATGGTTTGGGGACACCGCATTCTTTGCTGTTAGCACTGATAGCATGTCATCGAGTATTTTTTCGAATATTCTTGGTGATGTCATTATTGCCCATTATTCCCCTTATTCAACAGCTTATAACACACTGACATTCAACGTGGAAACAGGTCCGGTCACCATCACGAACGACTCGGGTTCAAATAGGGATTTGGTATTCCACTACATTTGGAGTATGGGTGGTAATTGCACTTGTTGGAGCGGATGTGATTTTTCGGGATCGCTGTCCCCAGGTCAATCTGCTTCGCTTTGGAGTAATATCGAACCAGAGGAACTTTCTCCATGGTCATGGCTAGGCGTAGAGATTGATAATTCGACAAATCAATATGATCCGATGGGCGTCAGTGGAAATAGCAACTTTAATTCGGTCACCTCACATTCAAAACCGACCGAGCAAATCACCGTTTCACAGGTTGCTCATGGAATTATGGTTACAACTCCCGAAGATTCCCCAGAATCGGCCCGAGTTCAGTTCTTCAACGAAATTGGCCAATGTGTAAAGAATGCAAAAACATCCTCATCAAATCCTACCTTTATTTCATTCGATTCTCAAAGAGGATTGATTTTCGTTCGCATTGAAACAGCAAACATTACATCCATTCATAACTTTGTTTTCTAATAGATAATGATTATCTCTTCTTAGAAGACTTTGCTCTCGCTCCCGGTTTCCGCGTCGTTTCATTGAAATGCTCGACAAGCTTTCGTTCCTCAAGGAATTGCACCACTTCGTATTTCACTTCTTCCGAAGAAACACAGTCTCTGAGCACGCGAGCTGTCAGCGCACAACACTCTTCATAATTTAGCATTCGAAGCCTTGCGGCCAGGGATCGGAGCGCTCCCGGCGCTACGGAAATTTCACTGATCCCCATTCCCACCAATAACGGAGTAGCCAATGGGTAATTCCCAAGTTCACCGCAGAGCGAGACCGGCTTTTGCGCACGCGTACCCGCATCGACCGTCATCTGGATCAACCGCAGCACTGCTGGGTGCAATTCCTGATACAGCGTGGAGATCAGATCATTCCCACGATCGACCGCCAGCGTGTACTGCGTGAGATCGTTCGAACCGATCGAAAAATAATCGACAAATGGCACGAATGCATCTGCCATGATCGCGGCGCTTGGCACTTCCACCATAATACCAACCGGGATCTGCTCATCGAATAACTCGCCGCTTTCACGGAGGGTGTGTTTTGCCTCCTCGACAAATTCCAGCGCGCGCTTTAATTCGTCGAGCGTGGTGACCATCGGAAACATTATCTTTACGTTCCCTCGTGCGGAAGCTCGCAAGATCGCCCGCAACTGCGCAGTAAACAGTTCCGGTTCATCCAGCGATATTCTCAGTCCGCGCCATCCAAGAAAAGGATTATCCTCGCGATAGGTACCGCTCAACACTTTATCACCACCGACATCGAACGTCCTAAGCGTAATGGGCGCCGGATACAGGCGTTCTGCCAGATCGTTATATAACGCCGATTGCTCTTCTTCGGATGGGAACTCATCGTGCATCAGAAGAAAATGCTCGGTGCGAACAAGTCCCAAGCCCAATTGCTTGGTACCATCGTCGCGTGCGGCAGCTTCGCTGAGATGTTCCGCTTCGGTGATGGCGGTATCGCTGCCAAACTCTAAGTTCATCAGCAGCGTGATCGCATGACCGTCCTTGGTTCTCGCGACAGGCGCATCCTTATCGAGTACCGGAGCGCCCGTATCAACAACACTGCCACGAGCAAGCCGTTGCTCCTGCTCATACTCCCGATGCGTTTTTGCATCCGGGCGCGCGATAAGTTCAGCGCGGTCGCCATCGAGAATAAGTGTATCCCCCGTTTCGATGTGATCTGCAGAGGAGTGGAGAGACACGAGTGCCGGAATTCCAAGTGACCTCGCAAGGATCGCCACATGGCTTGTAATGCCCCCGCCATCGATCGCAAAGCCAAGCATCGAGGATCGCGAAAAAAGGATTGCGTCCGCCGGAGTCAGCATGTCAGCAACCAGAATGGATGGAACTTCTACTTTTGAAAGCCATTTCTTGCGATCCAACAAATATCGCAGAAGCCGTTGCTTGATGTCCTCAATGTCGTCGGCACGCTCGCGCATCATCAGATTATCGGAGACCGCCAGCATCTGCTGATGCGCAGTGAATTCACTATCTACGGCAAAAGCTGCAGGCTTCAGCTCATGTTTTATCCGCTGACGGATCGTGCTTAGAATAAACTCGTCTGAGACCATCATCATCTGCGCCTCAAAAATGGAAGACGCCGATGCCCCGACTTTTTGCTCCGCTACTCGGCGGACTTTCTCGATCTCCTGCCGGGCCTTATTCACTGCACCGTCAAAACGCTCTATCTCGGAACCAACCTCGCTCAGTTCAAGCTCGCGATCGTCTGCAGAAAGCAGGGTACGGACATACCGATATGCCGGGCCAATAGCAATGCCCCGGCTTGCTGCAATCCCAGGGAATCGCAGCATCTCCTTACCTTCCACGTGATGATTGGATGTCATTCAATGCAGCCAGATCAGAATTTTTTCATACGTGAATGCCTACATCTCCTCTTCAAATCCTTTTCCGAAATAATCGACAAGTTCCTCGATGGCCTGCTCTTCATCCGGACCATCGCATTCCAGGTCAAGGTCGGTGCCCTGCGCAGCCGCTAAAGTCATGACCCCGATAATGGATTTGCCGTTGATCCGGAATCCATCTTTAATAATATAGAATTCCGAACGAAATTTGCTTGCGAGCTTCACGATCGCTGCGGCGGGCCGGGTATGCAGCCCCGCACGATTTTTGATGGTTACCGTCCTTCGAATCACAAAAATGGCTTAGTAGGTTGGCTTGGTAGGAATTAGCAAAGGCACTCTAACACAAAGAGGCTGGTAAAATAAGCCCAAAAATTAGAGCGATCTCGAAAAAGATTGCTGAACAGATCCGGGATATGCACCATTATTGCGCATTTCCTGCTAACACCTCACGAATCCACCCCGTTAACTTTCGGCGGGGTGAAGCTGAACCTAATAATGTTATCGCGCTAAGGCATTGCACATAGCAACGCCTTGAGGTATTTAGCCACCGGAGCTTCGGGAACCGGCTGATGACTCGGGTATCGGCTCACCGGAGTCAATTTTTTCGTTCAGAATCTGAACGGCCCCGGTAAGTGGCAAACGAACCCCTCCGCCCAGTTCTTTCAATGCGCTCTTCGACATGATGTTATCGATCAGCCGGTATTCTTTGGCTTGCTCCGGCGACATGTAGTTATCACGATCCGCATCTTTGGCGATCTCCTCGATCGGTTTTCCTGTGTGATAGGAATAAATACCATAGAGGTCTTGTCTGACCCGGATCATTTCGCGGGTATAAATCTCAATATCTGTCGCCTGACCTTGCGTTCCACCAAGCGGTTGGTGGATCATGATGCGCGAATGCGGGAGCGCTGTACGCTTACCTGCAGCACCACCGGCAAGGAGCAAGGAGGCCATCGAAGCAGCCATGCCAAGGCAGATCGTTGCGCAATCAGGCTTGATATACTGCATCGTATCATAGACGGCAAGACCCGCGGAGACTGAACCACCTGGCGAATTAATGTAAATATTAATATCGCGATCCGGATCCTCGGACTCCAAAAAAAGAAGCTGCGCGATCAAGAGCGAAGCGACGTTGTCGTCGATCGGAGTACCAATAAATACGATACGCTCTTTTAAGAGCCGAGAATAAATATCGAAGGCACGCTCGCCACGCGGAGTCTGCTCGACGACCATCGGCACAAGTGCCATTTGCATTTCGGTGTAAGGGTTTCTAATATCTGACATAAAACTTAAATTGAAATTTCTAATTACTAATGAGGCTCCAAACGTGGAATTATTGTACATGATCCATGCTGGCCAGCTATCAACTTTTACGCGAATTCATAAAGTGGTACGGTGGTGTCCGGCTCGGGCATCGCCTGGAGTATGCTCTCAATATGGCGGAGCGTCTCCGGTGAAAAAAGAACATCGCCACATACATCGCAAACCTCTGCAGGAACATGATCGATCACTACCACATCACCGTCATGATGAACAGTGTGTGTAACAGTTGTTGGTTCATAGCTGCCGCGGCAGCCTTCAATTGTGCATCTCATTCTTTTCTCGTCTCTCTGTTGGCGTCAGCCATTTCGGAAGCACCGGTTCATACACGGTGATAATTAGTAAGAATGGCTTTCCGGAAGTGCATACGATATGCAACGGACGACCGCCCTCCGTGGTGCCGTTCACAAGGCAACACGCTCCCCGCTTATGATTCGGATAATCCTCAATAATGTTTCCATTTAAGATGGCTTGGATCATTTCATCGACCGTGACATTTTCATCAGCAAGCTCTTCAGCCGCGTGTCGGGTGAGCCGAAAATTCTGTCTGCTCGCGAGGTCACGAATTTGTCCGATCACAATTCAAGTATTTTCACTTTCTCGCGTAACCGAGCACCAAGTTTATCGCTAATGATACGATTCGAGATCGATTCATGCTTGTGATAGTACTTGAGTAAATTCTCCTTGGTCAGGCCATATTTGGCGGATTCCTCCTCGGCAAGTTTTTCGAGATCTTCATCTGTTGCTTCGATACCTTCAGATTCGATCAGTTTCTCACGCAAAAGCATCCATTTAGCTCTAGCATCTGCAACGGGCCTGTATTGCTCTCGGAATTGTGCTTCATCTACTCCATAGGTGGCGGGAAACCCACGGCGAACATTATCCTGCTCTCGCTCTTCGATTATCTGGCCGAGAATGGCATTCGAGATCGTGCGCGGCACTTCGAAGGGATGCATATCCATCAACTTGGATACAATGAGTTCTTCCAGATCCTCTTCAGACTTTTTGGCAGCTGATTTTTCCAAACCACTGCGAATTTCGCTTCGCAACTCGGCTTCTGTCGATAGTTTATCCTCGGATATTTTCTTGATAAGCGCTTCATCAAGCGGGGGAAGCACCACGCGTTGCGCTTCGAGCACTGTTACTTCCACGCGTCCGACCTCTTCCTTCATGAGATCCGTGCCGGGTTCTCGTCGGCGCTGCGGAAGTGCAAGAATGAGCTGCGCCCCGACTTCTGCACCAACGAGGCCATTCCGCAATTCTGGAATGATCTCCGGATCGGCGAGGTAGACTTCGGTTTGCTCCGACTTGCCGGGCTGGGCGCCATCGGCCACATCCATTTCACGCATTTCGATCTTAACGATCGTCTCGGCGTTCTCCACTTTTGTAGCAGGTTCCCTTTCAGCGAGGCCAAATCGGAGGCGCTCGATTCGGTCTGTCACATCGGCATCAGTAATAGTGATATTCTTCTTCTCGACCTCCATTCCGGTAAAATCTTTGATCTCGATAGTTGGAGAGATCTCATACATGATCCGGAAGTGGGCACCCTCACCGGCATGGCGATGAAGGTCGGTCATAACAGGAGCACCGAGCGGCTCGATCTTATACTCTTCGGCAGCCTCGCGAAATTTATCCTGGGCAAGTTTTTCGAGAGCATCGCCTTCGATCGCATCGCCATGTAATTTTTTTACGATCGCGATCGGCGCTTTGCCGGGACGGAATCCCGGAAGCGAAAGGCGAGGTCGCGTGGTCTTATAGGCTTCGTCAAACGCCTGCTGAAGTTCCGCTTCATCGACCCTGATCTCAAGTTCGCGAGCGATCTGGCTTTTTTCGTGGATGGTTGCTGTCACTGACAATTATGAATGATGAATTATGAATGATGAAAAATGAAATAAGTTATGAGTCTGAAGCGTATTTCGCCTCATCATTCATAATTCATCATTCATCATTGCCCAATGGTGCCGGAGACAGGACTTGAACCTGCACATCTTGCGATACGAGATCCTAAGTCTCGCGCGTCTGCCAATTTCGCCACTCCGGCTTCGGCCTCCCGGCCTGTTTTGCGAACAGAGGCACGGAAACATTACGAAAATATGGTTCGTTGCAGACAGGCACACAATCAACTCTTCCGTAAAGACAATTATGCTAAGATCTTCGTATTTTCGCGCCATGCGTGGATGCATACTGTTGCCCTTCTGTGTCGTCCTATGCTTTTCATGGCTTGACAGTGGTAAAGCACAGCCTTCCAAACCGATCGAGCGGGGCAGTTACGCCTATCTTCAAATATTGCATGAGACGCAAAGTCCGGACTTATGCCTGCCAACGTGCGTGTCCATGGCAATGAATTATTATGGCGATGGCAAATCGCAATGGACTGTCAAACGGCTTTCGAATGAGCATAAAGACCTGTTTAGCACAACAACATTTGTTGAGGTGCAGGAAGGAATTAAGAAAATTGGTTATACATGGGATCGTTGGCGATGGCACGACGATAGTGCCGGATTTCATAATGCTATTTCGGCAATTGAGCAGTCTCTTGATGATAAAAGGCCAGTGATCGTTTCAATAAAAGTACCCCGTATTACTAATACGCACACTTGGTATCACGCAATGCTCGTTTTCGGGTACGATGAAAAGGAGGGAAAAATATTCATCCTCGATCCTGCTCGCCCTGATCGGGGAAAACGGATCATGACGTTCAATGAACTGCGGGAGATGTGGGATGAAAATGGTGTCTTACAAACACTTTTCACAGCAAAAGCCGGAGAAATGCCTACGGGACACGTTACCTCTTCTCCGCCGAGGCGATTCGTTAATCACTGATCGAGCATTCTTAGGGAGTTTATTGCTGGCACAACTTAGTTGTTTGCAGAATGTTATCAGTAGCAACCCTCGAAAACATCGAACACGCCCGCCGCGTATCGAACCCGCAGCCCACGGCAATTTCCTTTCAGAATTTCGGCGAGCTCCTCTTCAAGCAAGCCCGAGCGTACGATACAAAGCCTTACCTGATCTTCTATGATCTCAATGGGAACCGGACAGCGTTCAGTTATAAAGAGTTTTTTACGCTTGTGCAACAGTGCGCCAATGTGATGGCCGCGAAAGGCGTCCGTCGTGGCGATCGGGTCGCAACGATCAGCCACAACCATTCGGACACTGTGATCCAATATTTTGCGTCTTGGCTGATGGGCGCTTGTGTGGTTCCCGTGAGCCTTTCGGAAGATGACAACCGAATCAAGTATATTCTGGAAAACAGCCGAGCAAAACTTGTTTTTCTAAGAAGCGATTACACAGCGCGAGTCATTCCTATCATTCAATCAGTCCCATCCGACCCATGCGTCATATTATGTAGCGAACCATTCAATGAACTGGTGTTGCAAGCCTCGCCATTTTTCACAAGCGAGAAAGCCGTTACCCTCGAGGACGAAGCGCTTATTGTATATACCAGCGGCACTACCGGCAACCCTAAAGGCGTCGTTTTAACGCAACATAATTTGCTTGCAGATGCAACGGGAATAACGGAATGGCATGGAATGACAAACGCGCAGCGAATGATGTGCGTCCTGCCCATACATCATGTGAATGGGACGGTGGTAACGCTCGTCACTCCAATGTATTTTGGAGGGACGATAGTTCTGAATCAGAAATTTCAATCGGAGCATTTTTTTGAGCGGATCGAGCGGGAGCGTGTGAACGTCGTCAGCGTCGTACCGACACTGCTTGCATTCCTGATAGAATATTATAAATCTCAATCCTCATTATTTGAGCGATTGGGCGCTCAACGCGCGACGCTCCGACACATTATTTGCGGTGCAGGTCCGCTTACCGTTGAACTGGGCGCGCAATTTGAAGACATGTTCGGGATCCAGATCATGCACGGCTATGGGCTTAGCGAAACAACATGCTATTCCTGCTTTTTGCCGATCGATCTGACGAAAGAGGAGCATCGCCATTGGATGCGTGATTTCGGTTACCCATCGATCGGCGTCGCTATCCCTCAGAACGAGATGATGATCGCCGATGAGTCCGGACGAGAACTGGCGACGGGTGAGAAAGGCGAGATCGCGATCCGAGGTGAAAATGTAATGAAGTATTATTATGAAAATGATCACGCCAACGATAGCACCTTCATTTATGCTTGGTTTCGCTCCGGCGACGAAGGCTTTTTCCAAGTTGATGAAATTGGCCGCAAATTTTTCTTTATTACCGGCCGAATCAAAGAGCTAATCATTCGGGGTGGTGTGAACATCTCTCCCCTTGAAATTGATGAAGTACTTGCCAGGTGCCCCAAGGTGAAGGCAGCAATCGCTGTCGGCTTCGAAAATGACTTTTATGGTGAAGAAATCGGCGCTTATGTCCAGCCAATTGAAGGGGCTACTCTGAATGAGGAGGAGGTGATAGCTCACTGCCATGCATTGCTTCCATATTCCAAATCGCCGAAGGTTGTCATTTTTGGAAATGATATTCCGGTTACGAGCACAGGAAAATACCAACGCAACAAGTGCAAACCGTTGTTTTCGAAATGGAAAGCGGTGCAATTCAGGAAGCAATAAAATACCGATAATGTATGGTGATTGACTGGCGAGGTCGGTATTCTCTCGGAAAAATAAGTGTATTATGAATCAATTGTTATGAAATGATGTATTCGGGTTTATATATGGTTAGCTGCAAATTATGCTTTGCAGAAAATCCGCTGGTATGATTTTCGCTAATCTGCTGGTTGGTGCATTCTTTTGTACTCAATGTTCTACTTCTACCCCACCATTACCCTGTAAACTACTATGCCTATGAAGTCACGCGTTTTCCGCTACTTCGCTTTTTCGATCTCAATATGCCTTATTTCCCTTGCGCCATCCATGGCGGTCGGGCAATGGCATCCGGATTCTTCGGTTAATACTGCAGTTTGCGACACCATCGGCCAGCAGGACTATCCCAAGGGATGTACGGATGGTGCGAACGGTGCTATCTTCGTCTGGGAAGATGGCCGCTACGGTGTATTCCAAATCTTTGCTCAGCATATCGACCAATATGGGAAACCGAGATGGAATCGTAACGGAGTAAGGGTCGCATCGTCCGTAAACGGAAACCCTGCAATGACAAACCCTATCATTACGTCCGACGATAGCGGCGGCGCCTACGTAGTTTGGCTCGATAGCCGGAACGTAAACAATGCCATCTCCAATGGAACATGCCTGTTCGCTCAACACATATTGGCCGATGGCTCCATGGCCTATCCTGATACCGGGCTTGCGGTAGCCATTGGCCTCAACAGTTGCCTGAACCCCGCCATCTGCGACGATGGGTTTGGCGGTGCATTCGTTGCATGGGAAGATTATCGGGCTTGCGATCCGTCAACCAGGCCGGATATATGGATGAATCGGTTGTGGCCACGAGCAGTGAAATATGGACTTACAACCACCGGGACGCAGGGCACCCTGACAAAGAATAATGTAGGAACCATGCACTCTCCTAAATACGAATACGATTTTCACGATCCGAACGGACAATTCAATTGCTATATGGTCGGTCTGTCACTCACGATTGCGGGAAAGGGATCTTATACGATTGCCTCGGTACTCAGCGATACCCAAATCTCTCTAAAAACGTATCCCACTCCCGGAACCTTTGGCGCATATTCTGTCGGAAACCTGACTGGGCTCCCCATCGATACGATCGCTAATAAACAGGTTGGGCCGGTGCTGGTAAACGACGGGAAAGGCGGATGCTTCCTCGCATGGACTTCCAATGCGACGATCCCCAACTCGATCTATGGCACCCATATCGACAGCACCTGCAAAGCGCTCTGGGATCCCGCACCGCAAGCCGGATTTCAGTTCTATCGCGACCTAAGCTCAACGAACCTTTCCAAGAATGTGACGCTCAACCGTGATGGCAATCAACTCCTGCTTGCCTGGGAAACCTTGAGCCCCAACGATGGTGAAGAGATCTTTGCGCAGCGTATGAGTTGCAGCACTCCTATGGATACGACGTTTTTATGGGGCGATCAAAACGATGCGGTCGATGTCACCAGTAATCAGCTCCAGGATCAAATAAACCCCCTCATATTCAGTGATGATTCTGCCGTCAGCGGACAAAATGGCGCGTTGGTTCCCTTCATGGATGATGAGCCTGGCACCCAGTCCAATTACGATATTGCAATGGTGCGCGTATTGGGCAGCGGCGGGGAATTACTTCCGCGTCAGGGAACCGGCTTTTGGTATTACGAACAGAAGCCGAACATGCACAATAATTTGCTGGCTACGAAGATCACCGACACCACCAATAAGGGAGCCAATACCGGGCTCCTCGCCGTCTGGAATGACGATTGGGATGGACCCGACACTATGTTATACGCCCAGCGAATAGACCGCAACGGTCGTAAGTATTTTCCAACTGCCGGAACACATAATTCCTGGGGTATTTGCATCAGCGGCAATGCCGCCAGTGGCAAGACCTGGTCCGCTCGCGAACCTTGTCTTGTGCCGCGCACCGACGGCGCCATCGTCGCCTGGACCGATTTCCGAAGTGGTACTGCGGCCATTTACTGCCAGCTTATCCGAATGGATGGCTCGCTCTGGATCCCAGCCGATACCAACCCACCAGCATTGTCGGTCCTATCGAGCACCCCGCCGGACGACACCAGCCAGTGCAATTCCCAATGTACCACCGTGCTTGCAACGGCGCCCGGAACCATCGTTGGCACTGAGAAACTCAAGAGTGGTATCCAATCCGTGGATACCTCGGGCATGATCAATATGGTCTTACAAACACCTCATTTTTCGGCGACATCCGATTCGGTAACCTTTACGGTGTGCGTGAACGACTCGCTCGAAAATGGTTCGGGCACCATCACTGTCATTGATTCTCTCTACAATACCAGTAGCATGAGCTTCAATTACTGCACTATTCCCGATTCCAGGCCACCGGTTATCAGTGTCGATACTCTTTCCACCAGTCCTTTCAAGCTCGCCATTCAGATCAGCGATGATGGGCCATGGGATCGGGGTCTAAAATCTGTTTCAGCATCAGATTCGATCAACCTGCATTTTACGAGTCCGCCAGGCAAGATCACGCTTGGCGAGGGGTCATTCCTCGACACGGTCAGCGTCATCACTGATACGCTCCGTGCAAGTTTTTCACTAAAAGCTGTGGATGTCGCAGGGAATACCTCGATCGTCTATAATTTTAGCTATACTCCGCTGTCCGGTGTAGCCGAACAGTCATCGAATCCAGTTTCGATCTCGGTGTATCCCAATCCCACGAGCGGTGATGCGACCATTCAACTCGATGGAGCACCTTCTGCCGATGTAACCGTATTAGATGTGTTAGGACACACTATCGATCAGTTCAACCTCACTGGTTCACATGATTGGCAGTCCGGCGCCCTTGCACCCGGAATTTACATTGTTCGCGCAGCTATCGGCGATCTCGTGGTTTGCAAGAAGATCGTTAAAGAATAAGGGCCAAGGTTTATCGTCGTACTATTTAGACGTTGGTTTTTTCTGATGCCCAGTAGCAGTTCCTGCCACGCAACACTATCGTTGCGTGGCAGTTTTATGTGGTACCTTGCCATCATTGTGCTCGCAGCTTTGCCGGCAAGAGCTCAATGGAACCCGGACTCTGTCACAAACACCCCTGTGTGTGACACGACCGGACAGCAGGATTATCCTCAAATATGTTCCGACGGAGCTGATGGTGCTATCGTCGTCTGGGAGGATGAGCGCGCCGATTACTTTAGCATTTACGCGCAGCATCTTAACGCGAATGGCTATGCTACCTGGACTCGCAACGGAGTAAAGATCGCGCAAAGCGAGGCGGATCAGCGTTACCCTATCGTTGCTTCGGATGGTAATGGCGGTGCATACGTCGTTTGGCAGGATGACCGAAATTCCAATTCCAAGGGCATAGACCTTTATGGCCAACATATCCAATCAAACGGCTCACTCGCGTATTCGAGCGCCGGAATTGCGGTGGCAAGCGCAAATGGAAATCAAGACCATGCCGCAATCTGCTCGGATGGAAATGGTAATGCCTTCGTCGCGTGGGAAGACTCACGCAATGCAACAGCCTCCAGCCAGCCTGACATTTATTTGAATAAAATGACCTTCGGCGGCGTGAGCTTCGGGTCGGGAGGAATGGTAGTCGATGCATCTGCAAACAGACAAGTTGCCCCAGCCATTTGTCCGGACGGCACAGGAGGGTGTTATGTAGCATGGGAAGACGAAGGCCACACTCCATCTGCCATCTTCGCGCGCCGGATCAGTTCCAACGGCGGTATGCTTTGGGGCCAGCCGCCGCCAAGCCCCGGAGTCTTGATCTATGAAGCTCAGGCATCGCCAAGCGATCCGCAGCCCAATGCAAGCAACGTTGCCGTTTCGCTCGACAGTAATCAGCTTTTACTTTCCTGGGAAGTTGCGAATTCAACTTCCCCCGCCGATGGCCAGGATCTTTTCGCGCAGCGGATGAGCTGCTCCACGACTTCCAATACTACAAAAGAATATTCTCCTCCCATCTCTGTGACCGGAGCATGGCTCAACGATCAGATCACGCCACAAATTTTCTCTGACGATTCCCTCTGGAGCAATGGTTCGGCATCGCTGCGCGGCGTGCTCGTTCCGTTCCTTGACCAGGAACCCGGTTCTACCGACGATTACGATGTTGCCATGGTTCGCGTGCTCGGCGATGGCTCAAGCACTCGGCCGCCATCCGGCGATGGATTCTTCTTCCTCGAGCAGCAGCCACACGCCCAAAATGGTTACAAGGCCGTGAAGATCACGGACGCCGATCCAGCCAGAAATGGCATCCTCGCGGTTTGGAACGATGCGCGATACTACGGACTTGGTTTCGGCAAGGATACTACCATCTTTGCGCAGCGAATCGACCGCAACGGTCACAATTACTTTCCTGCCGGTGGGAACACAAAACTCGCGGAGCCTCTGTGCTCCGGGCCGGATTCGAATGGCTGGATCACAAAGCAAGTGGCCTTAGCGCCACGCACCGACGGAGGTATCGCTGTTTGGACCGATTTTCGAAAAGGCAATAACGACCCCAATATCTATGCGCAACTCATCAGAATGGATGGCTCACGTTGGATTCCCTCTGATACCACAACACCAGTAGTGACTGTGCTATCGAAAACACCGCCAGATGATACTAACCAATGCAATTCGCAGTGTACGACGGTGCTCGCAACCGATCCGGGAACTGTTGCAGATACGGGAATCATTCGAGGTGGCATCGACTCCCTCAATCCATCGTCGATGGTCAACATGAAATTGCAATCTTCCGGCTTTGCTCCGGGTGACGACTCGGTCACATTCAGTATCTGTGTTGTTGATTCCTTTCAAAATGGCTCTGGAACGGTTTCTGTCGTGAATTCGGACCTAAAAGCCCAACGGATAAGTGTTAGCTATTGCACCATATCCGACACCAATCCGCCCGTCATTAATGCAGATACACTCTCTTCTCCGCTCGAGGTAGTTATGCAGATCACCGACGATAAGCCCTGGGATCGTGGCCTCAAAGCGATCAGCATCGCATCCTCCGGGAATCTTCATTTCTCCGATTCCGGAGCTAAAGTAGTCGCCGGCGAAGCCAGCATTACGGACACCGCGACGATCATCGATCTATTGCTTCCCGCAAGTTTTTCAATACGCGCTGAGGATATTGCGGGTAATTCCTCATCCGAATATAACTTCACTTATGCGCCAACTGCCGGCATAGCGCAGAATATGGAGAGCATCGTTTCCCTTAATATATTTCCAAATCCCATAGCTGGCGATGCGACGTTAATACTTTCAGGGGCACCTTCAGCCGAAGTCACGATCTCCAATGTGTTAGGACGAACGGTCGATCAGTTCAACCTCGCCGGTTCTCATGAGTGGCAGGCGAGCACACTTGCACCCGGAATTTACATTGTTCGCGCGCTCGTCGGGGATATTGTCCTCTGCAAGAGAATCGTAAAAGAATAAGTGGTCCGGTAATTCTATTCCTTATTCCCACATTCTAAAAAAAGCCCTTCTCAAATGAGAAGGGCTTTGAGTGGAAAAATATGACTGTTTATTCCTTCACCAATTTCAGCGTTTGGGTCTCGTTGTTCGCGGTTTGGAGGCGGACGTAATACGTTCCTGTCGGAGCGTTTGCCATGCCAAGCGGAACTTCCCGCGTGCCTTCCTCGAATATGCCTTGATAGCCTGCGCCCGACAATTGACGGCCAAGTAAATCATACACATTGATATGCAGATATGCTTCCCTCCCAATCGAAAGCCAGAGCAAGCCGCCATCGTTCGATGGGTTTCCTTCCAAACGAGCATCGAGGATTATTTGCGGGCCAAGCGTTTCATATACCGCTGCCGAAGCAAAGCTTAACAGCGTATCCAAGCCAAGTTCCTGCAATGTGGGTATCGTTGAATCGAAGACGTCGCCGGGAGTCGCAGTATCTACCCATAGGTTCCATTGCGCTCTAAGCGTACCAGCATAATCTATCGAGTCGTTCCTATAATTAAATACGCAACGCGGATTATTCATCAGGAATTGATCGATAGCTCGCTCGGCGCGGAAATCTGGGGTCTCACCGTTACTATTGCTATACTTGACAACCAATAATGGAACACCGTAGCAGAACCATTCATCATCGCTGCGAAGGCCGAGCGCATAGAGAACAAAATTGAAAATACTATCGCGGCCAGCTTGGGTCCAGACAACGGTGTCCCACGATTGGTTGTAGGCACCCCACGTGTGCCCTGCGTCGGCATTCTGGTAACAATGCCGAATGTACCATTGCATAGTATCGTAAGCAGGGGCATAATTCTCGTAGTTCTGTTCCCAGAGGTACACTGCCCCAAAAGCATTCGCGCACGAATCGGTATCAGTAGTCCCCATTTCGCGCCAACCGGAATTTTGTTGTACGGATGTCAGCCCGCCCGATCTGAAAGTGAACGCTGCTTCTACTGCTGCGGGGAGCAACCGACGCTCATTTTGTTCAAGGGCATCGGCAATCGACTGCGCGAATGAGGAATCGTTCAGGCTCATCAGTATGAGCAGAATGGCTATTTTTTTCATTTCATACCATTAAGGATGATTCCCTGGCTCGGGGCTTGTTCTGTGTACTCTATTATTTATTGCTGGTTATTCCTTCACGACCTTCAACGTTTGCACTTCGCCTTCTGGCACCGAGAAGCGCACATAGTACGTCCCTGACGCAATTGCCGAACCAGTAAGCGTTAGCAAATAGGCTCCATTGGTGGTAAGGACCGATGGCACCGGCGATGCAACGCGCTGCCCAAGCACATTGAATACTTCAACCGTGAGCGTGGCTGGAACATTCAGCGAATAATCGATAACGGTGTTATCCAGAAAAGGATTTGGTGCAATGCCAATATTTCCCAGCATGCTCGTGGGAAGGATGCCGTTGTTCGCAATGGCGTATTGTGGCCCCAGAAGTAACTGGAAGCCAATTTGCTGCAACGTCGGAAGAGTACTATCGAATGGGTTGGCAAGCGAGTCTTTCACGGTGTCCTGCCATTTCAGATACGCAGCATGCCAGTTTGCCTTTAGTGAGTGAACCAGGCCGGTATCGAATGCCGGACACTTACCAGACTCGACAAGATATTGTTCTACGGCAAGTTGGCCCTTCGTGTCGTCTCCACGAGGCCCTTCATCGTATACAAATGTTGGGATGAGTTGATCTGCATCGCTGCAATAATAGATGGTGTCAGGGTTTAGGTATAATACCGAGAATAACCAGTTCCGAAAAGCAAGCCATTCATTCTGTTGGGCTATGGAACCGACTGCACTTCCAATCTGCGGGAAGGCATCAGGCGAGCCCGGTGATGCATAACAATGCTCAATGTAGGCTTCCAAAGTGTCCTTGCCGGTCTCATAATCTCCTTCGCTCACATATTCGTTTCCGACCCAGTACCAATCGGCACACGAAATAGAATCTGGAACCGATTCTGTGTGAGGAGAGCTCTTATGACTCTCCATTTCACGCCAACCGGAATTTTGTTGTACGAATGTCGGCCCGCCCGGTCTGAAAGTGACTGCTGCTTCTACTGCTGCGGGGAGCAACTGACGATCATTTTGCTCAAGCGCGTCGGCAATCGACTGCGCGAATGAGGAATCGTTCAGGCTCATCAGTATGAGAAGAATGGCTATTTTTTTCATTTCATACCATTAAGGATGATTCCCGGGCTCGGGGCTATTTCTTTGTGACATATATTCCTCTTAGTTATTTTTGCCCATCTGTGGTTATAACATCGGATGAGCGATTAACAAACGGCGCAATGAGCGAAAACGGGCAATGCGCAATGATAAAACAACGTGCTGGTGGTCAATCCGAGTGAAGGAGGATTGGTCATTCATAGCGGCGGGCCGTCAAATACATAAAACAATATACAATTAAAATTCAGTGGTGAGGCTAATTCCATAATAATTTTTCTTTCTTAAGGCAAACTATATTTTTTATCTTCAAGAATCTTTTAAATCTACTTGACTTTCTCCTATTAATTGCGTAGTTTGGAAGTGGAAGTATGAGCACCTATTTCTGGGGGAAAGGATTAATCCGCCGCGCCGGAGAAATGGGGAGTGTGCATTGTTCATTGAAAATCGAGCAATTGGGTAGTGTTCTATATGAACGAGTTCTTTAGGAAAGCGGAATGTGGATAACTTTTGCAAGGAATGGCGAAATTGGCTCATATTCGAGGGTGTATCGGGAACTCACAAGAAAGAAAATCGGCACCTATTTCCTGGTGAACACGTCAGCAAAATTCGCACATTTCGAACCTGCGAACTCCATCCTTACGTTTGCCCGAACTGAGGTATGCTTTATAAACCAAATTTCGCTATCTCTCGGACTATCTCTTGTAATTGAGTATTTTTGTAGAATGGAAAAGGTAAAACTTGCTCTTGTAGGGTGCGGAAACGTCGCGCAGATCGTTCATTTGCCAGTACTGGAACATCTGCCGGATGTTGAGATCGTTGCGGTCGTCGATCCGGATAAGCGAAAAGCGAACGCCATCGCTACACGTTCGCATATTCCGAACGTGTTCCCCTCGCTGGATGCGCTTCTGAGTTCACCCGTTGCACAGGATCTTCACGCCGTCGATCTCTGCACTCCGACGGACACGCACCGCCCGCTGGCGATCCAAGCCATGGAATATGGATTGGATGTGCTTGTCGAAAAACCGATCGCCCGAACCGCGAAAGAAGCACGGGACATGGTCGCTGCTGCCGAGCAGCATGGCCGAAAGCTAATGGTTGGAATGAACAATCGCTTTCGTCCAGATACAATGATGCTGAAAACCTTCATCGATAAGAAGGAACTTGGAAAAGTATTTTACATTAAGTCTGGCTGGCTGAAGCAGGAATCAAGCACCTCGCCGTGGCACCAGCAAAAGGAGAAGTCAGGCGGCGGCGTGATCCTCGATCTGGGCATTGCAATGCTCGATCTCGGACTCTGGCTTCTCGATTATCCGGATGTGCTTACAGTGAGCGCAAGTACCTATCATCTTCATACGAAAACCGTTGAGGACTCTGCAGCAATTTTCATCCGGCTTGCCGGGGATATTACCTTCACGACAGAAGTGAGCTGGACCTTTCAGCGTGAGAGCGATTTTTACTACTGCAACGTGTATGGCAATGATGGCAGCGCGTTCATTAACCCCCTTAAGGTGATGAAACGGGTGCATGGCAACTTGATCAACCTAACTCCTGCAAAACCACAAACTCCGGTTAGTCTGTATAAAAAGTCCTATGAAAATGAGCTGCGATATTTCATCAACTCAGTAAAAGGGATCGTACCGCTGGTATCATCAGGACATGAAGCCGCGAAGAGAATGACCGTGGTCGAAGCGATCTACCAATCCGCAGTGAAGAAGAAAGAAATTGTAATTGCAAAGAAATAAGCGGCGTTATTCATACTAAATGCCCTCTTTTTCTTCTCTCGAACTTTTTGTTAGCGTCGCGATAATCCTGTTCGGCTTTCTGGGAGCGATCCTATATTTCGGCGCGAGAAATGGCTGGCTGAGGCATGGGTATTTCACCGTACCTTCTGTGCTCTCGATCGTAATCGGACTCTTTGTTCTTTTTCAGGGTCTGGGAAGCGGTGTGATGTTCGCTGCGGTTGGTACTCATATTGAGGAACACCCCATTGTTGCGCTCTGCATTAATGGGCTGGCCGAGGTTCTTGTGCTGCTCTGCGGAACAGTCCTGATCTCGGTAACCGCGAGACAGAACCTTTTTGCGATCTTCCGTCTGGAAGGATTCCACGAAACTCCGGTCGGCGCCTATTTGCTGGCTGTTCCGATCATGCTGCTGGCACAGATCGGCGGAAGTGCAGCTTCGGTGCTCTTCGAGCGCGTTTGGAAATTCTTTCCGAGTGTGTATTCGGCGCTCGATCACTATGAAACCGCGAGCGACCAATCACTACAAGGCTTGGTTACCGCTCATGGACCTCTGGATTTCCTGCTCATTTTTATCTTTGTGGCGCTTGTTCCGGCGATCGCCGAAGAGACGCTGTTCCGAGGGTTTGCACAGACGAATATCGAGCGCAGTGGTACGCGGCATTCGCGTCCCTATCTTGCGCTCGCGATTGCATCGATCGTTTTCGCAATGATCCACCTCAGCGTATTTAAATTCCCAGGTTTGCTTGGGCTCGGGCTAACGCTCGGTTGGCTTAGCTATCGTACGAACAATCTCTTTACCGGTGCACTGGCTCATGCGGTAAATAATGGCTTTATCGTCGTTGCGCTTTATCTGAACCCGGAGCAGCTTTCCGCCAATGTGAATGCCAACATGGTCAACACGGATGAGCTGTCAGGAACCGAAGCGCTGACACTGCTCGTACCTGTGCTGGTGGCCCTGGCCGCCTTCCTGTTTTTATTTAACCGCACGACCGCCCACATGCAATCGCGTGGCAATGCTGAACGCGAGTTTGATGCACGTATGGCGATTCAACATGCTGGGTCCGGAGTGGAGAGTCTGGACGAACATTCCCAATACGATCATGAGTAATCTCGCCAAGCGGGTTTTGGTGGCCATCGTTGCGATCCCGATCATAATTTATATCGCGTTCAAGCCGTACAGTTTACTCGGACTGGCAATTATTGTTGGATTACTTGCGGTCCATGAATTTTATGGATTAATGAAGGCAAAAGGTTTCGTCCCCCAAAGCTTGCTGGGGATGGTTCTGAGCGCAAGCATAATACTAACCTTTGCACATTTTAGGCTTCCGATCAATCCATCGATAGAACTACTGCCGCTGGTATTGATCCTCGGAGTGCTTGCGATCTTCATCGCTGAACTCGTAAAAGGTTACCCCAATCCATCCGTGCAGATATCGGTTACGCTCGCCGGTGCGCTTTATGTAGGTGTAGGACTTGGAGGACTCTATGGCGTTCACGAATATTTTTATGTTCACGCTGCGGAAAACACCTTGAGCTCGGATCCCTCGATGGTTTCGTCTCAAGCCGGTTACTTTGTGATCGCAATGCTTGCTTCGATTTGGATCTGCGACAGTGCTGCATATTTTGTAGGAAGCGCGATCGGCAAACATAAAATTGCTGTAAAGATTAGTCCAAATAAATCATGGGAAGGTGGCATCGCGGGACTAATTGCTGCGATCGCCGCTTGGGTGATCGGTAGAATGTATATCGGAGGTTTGCAGGAGGTTTCGATTACAACTGCAATTGCAATGGGCGTGATCGCAGGAGGATTTGGGCAAGTGGGAGATTTCGCCGAATCGATGCTGAAGCGCGATGTTGGCGTGAAAGATTCATCGAACCTCATTCCAGGGCATGGCGGGGTGCTCGATAGAATAGATTCTATACTCTTTGTTGCGCCGTTGACCTACGTCTATCTTCAGATCTTTGGGATCTGAGACGTCTGTTCTTCCCCTACTCGAAAAATTCCCGGTGCAGTTTTTTCAGAACCCGATTTGCCACATCATCCTGTACCACAATGCTGATCGCACTTTCGGATCCACCGTAGGAGATCATTTCGCAGTTCGTGCGGCCCAGCACGCGAAACATGCGTGCAGCGATTCCAGACTGTGAATACAGCCCTGACCCAACCAACGTGATTAGCGAACGATCAGCATGCACTTCGATTGTTGCAAGTCCCTCACAAGCTGAACGCAGCGCCGGAACTGTAGTTGAATCTCCGAAAGCATAGGATGCGGCATCAACCGATAGCGAGACCGTCAGTGGGATGACCCCAGATGCACCAAGTGCTTCCCATACAGTTTGCTGTACCGCAGGATTTGGCTGTGAACCATTCGCCGAGATGCGAACCAGCGTAACCGACTTCTTGACGGCAATGCCAGTCATGGCCTGTGCTTTTTCGGTGTGCGCTACGATAACCGTCCCAGCTTTTTCAGGCTCCTTCGATGATAGCACACGGACAGGGATTGATTTCTCAACTGCCGGCCAAATCGTCTCAGGATGCAAGACTTTTGCACCGAAGAACGCCAGCTCGCTAGCCTCGTGGAATGAGATCTTGTCGATCGTCCATGCTTCCGGAGCAATGCGCGGATCGCAGGTCATGATTCCGGCAACATCGGTCCAAATCTGGATCTCGCGAGCATCCATCGCTACCCCCATGATCGCTGCAGAAAAATCGGAGCCGCCTCGACCAATAGTCGTCGTTTCACCTGCGAGTGTGCGGCCAATAAAGCCTTGCGTTACACCAATCGCTCCTTTTACCAGCATGGAGTGTATCATTTTCATCCGACGGGTGATCTCCCCCATCAAGGGCCGAGCGGCTGTGAATTCGTTCGAGGTCGCCATGAATTCACGAGCATCGAACAAGTGGGTTAGTACTCCGTTTGTGGCTAAACGTTCCTGCAACCCCGCATGAAAGATCACGGAAGACGCGCGCTCGCCAAGGGACTGGAATTGATCGCGGCTCTTCGGAGTAAGTTCTCGCAAAAGGTTCACACCGCGTACAAGAACGCGAAGTTCTTCCCAAAGTGCGTGGAGTACTTGGTGCACCTTGACTACACTGGACTCTTCTTCTATCAATTCACGAGCGATGCGTGCATGGCGGACTTCCAGTTGATCAATCACAGACAAAGCTTCGGTCGTGGTCTCTTTCAGAGACAGTTCACTGATGTGAATCAGGGAATTTGTTACACCAGCACACGCGGATAGCACAACCAGCGGCCGAAAACGCCGAGTGATTCCTTGTTCGCGAACGATCTCGATGACGCGAGCCATCGATTCCGCATCTTGAACGGATGTACCTCCAAATTTTTGAATGAGAATAGAATGGGCCACGATCGCTTGTGATTATTTATCCAACCACACATATTTCAAGTCGATCCGGTTCATTGGATCGAGCGGATTATCGCGAACATAGGGTTGAAGCAAACGATAATGCTCTTCATAAAACAGTGGTATGGAAGGTGCTTCGTATGCAGCTACGTTTTCGGCTTGTGCGTAAAGCTCCATTCGCTTTGTTTCGTCGGTTGTGGCGATGGCTTGATAGAAGCGGTCGTTAAATTGCTCATTGTTCCATCGCGCGCTATTGGGATAGCTTTTTTGTTTCTGATCCTTGGGCACGAGGCGGCCGTTGAGTAAGTTAAGGAAATTCTCAGGTTCCGGATAATCTGCATACCAGCGCGTGAGCCAAAGCGACAGGCTGCCATCTTCGGAGCCATCGAGCAATTGTGCAGATTGCATTACCTGTAAGTTAACATTCAAACCGATATTTTGCCACATACGCTGCACAGCTTCGGCGATCTGCATCGGGCGCGGCTCGTTATAAACGGAAAGCGTGATCGGCGGCGCACCCCTCCCTGCCGGAAATCCAGCAACCTCCAACCAATGCTTTGCGCTATCAGGATTGTAACCGATTCCATGCACTTCGTCAATTGGATATTGCGCAAAAGCAGGTGGAATGATTCCATGTTCGGCTACACCGTGCGGAGCATTCTTTAGTACATATTTCACAATGCTTTCACGATCGACCGCAAAGGACATCGCACGGCGGAGTGCCATATTATCGAATGGCGGCTTCGTGCAAAGGAACTCCATAAAATAGCTGTTCATTGCAGAAATGTGCTGCAATGTGTATTTTGCGTATTGCGTTGTAAGCTGCTTGTCAGCCGTTACAACATCCTGGAAACTTTCTGTCGGGAGAGTAAAATCCTCGTCCTCATTCGATTGGAGAAATGACTGCAACAGCGTTTTATCATCTTTGATGAGGGTAAACTTCACTTCATCGAGCAAAGGCAACCGATTTCCCGCTGAGTCGTACTCCCAATAATTGGGATTGTGAGTGAGTAGTATTTCCTGATCTGGCAGCCAATGGGCAAACCGGAATGCGCCAGTACCAACAGGGTGCTGGAAAAAATCTTTGCCATAATGCTCGATCGCTTCATGAGGGACGATATACCCAAAGCTCGTGGTCAGATGTTCGAGAAATGGTGCAAATGGTTTGGTAAGCTGAACAACAAAGGTTGAATCGTTAGGAATCAGGAACCCTGAAACATTATCAGCTTTTCCTTCAAAATGATCGTTGGCACCTTGCACGATGTCCTGGAATATCCAATATCCGGAGGTGAGAGTTTTGGGATCGCAGACTCGCTCGAATGAATATTTTACATCGCTTGCGGCCATCTTCCTTCCTTTGCCCGAGGCAAAGCAGGAATCATCATGAAAAAACACATCGGTGCGAAGATGGAATGTGTATGTCATACCATCGGAAGAGATGTCCCAGGATCGGGCAAGTTCAGGCACCAGTTCAAGCTTTGAGTTATTTTCGACGAGCTTATCGAAAATATTTGTGCCGATATTGTCCTCGACCTTACTATTCATTCTCACCGGATCAAGGCTGGATGGATTACCACGAATTTCATTCAGGGTATATCTGCCTCCCAGCTTTTTTCCGCCAAGGCCTGGGCGCATGACCTGCACATCCCGTTTTCCACATCCAGAAATGAAGGAAAAGACTGTTAAGCACAATACAATCAGTGAGGACCGAGAAACCGAGGAAGCGTGGAGCATAGATCAAAATTGCAAATAGAATAAAGCCTCTCGCCAATGGCAAGAGGCTGATTCTTAATTCTTAATCTGTAATTCTCAATAGAAAAGTGGTCAGGGGCGGAATCGAACCGCCGACACAAGGATTTTCAGTCCTTTGCTCTACCGACTGAGCTACCTGACCAAGTGGGAAAAGATGAAAGATGAGAGATGGAAGATGATTTATTGTGGGTGCGGTAACAGTTTGGCTTGCAATACGAGTTTCCTATTTCTCTAAGGACTTAATCTTGCCGTTTGCTGGGTTTATAGCATCTCAACTTGTTATCCGATGAACCGTCGTACAATTTTCCTTTCTTATTTCGTATTTTCTATCCTTTCCACTGCCGCGTTTGCACAGCGGCAAAAGACGTTCACCGGGCCAAGCACTGCTGCGCCAAGTGTTAATCTGCCGATCATGCCACCCGATAACGCGAAGGGCAAAAGCGACTGGAGCTTTTTGCCACTCGGCGCCACACACGCCGATCAATTCATTCGGGATCACCCAACGTATGATGGTCGCGGCGTCATCATTTTTATTTTTGATACGGGCGTCGATCCCGGCATCGCCGGACTGCAAACTACTTCGGAAGGCAAGCCGAAGATCATCGATGTCCATGATCTATCTGGCACCGGAGATGTGACCTACAGTCTCGCAGAACGTGCTGGCGATGAGCTTCGCGTTGGCGGCAAAACAGTTTTGCGTGGGATGAACGCTATCAACGTAAACCCCATCGACGGACAGTATTATTACGGCGCTTTGAATGAGTTACGTTTTCAAAACGGTCTCGCAGATCTGAATTTTAATTCCAGCGATACCGATGTCTTCGGCATACTCGTCTTTAAAGATTCCGCAGATCATTACGCTGCATACATCGATTCCGACGGAGATGGTGATCTATCGAACGAACATAAAGTCACAAACTATCACGAACATTTCGATACCTTCTCGTTTCACTCAACAGATAACTCGGTTTCAAGCGGCAGGATGCTTACCGGAGCAGTGAATATTTATCCCGCACAGAAGATGATCTCTGTGTATTTCGATGATGGCAGCCACGGAACGCATGTGGCTGGCATTGCCTCCGGTCACGATATTGATAATCAAAAAGGATTTAATGGCGTAGCCCCCGGCGCGCAGGTAATTGCGGTAAAATTTGCTGATAACAATGCCGGAGGCGTGACGGTGAGCGGCTCGATGCAACATGCGTTCGAAATGGCGGCAGAAATGGCGAAATCGCAGCCAAAGCCAGTCGTGGTAAACATGAGCTTTGGAATTGGCAATGAGTTGGAGGGCCAGGCTGCGATGGATAAGTGGCTCGATAGCCTGCTTGCAGCAACCCCAAACCTCACGGTGTGCGTCTCGGGTGGCAATGAAGGTCCGGGGCTTTCGAGCATTGGACTTCCCGGTTCCGCCAACCGCGTGATCGCAAGCGGTGCGGCACTGCCGGCGGATGCTGCACGGGATCTTTACGATCTCTATCTTACCCATCCGGTTATTTTCGATTTTTCGTCTCGTGGAGGAGAGCTTGCAAAACCCGATATCCTTTCACCGGGAACCGCAGTAAGTACCGTGCCAGATTATGTAACCGGTGACCGTTACAACGGAACCAGCATGTCTTCACCCTATACCACGGGTTGTTGCGCGCTCTTGCTTTCTGCGATGACTCAGGCATTCCCCGATTGGAGAGCAAATGCCTACACAATCAAGCGCGCGATCGAACTGGCCGCCGAACACGTTGAAGGTGCGACGCCATTAGATGAAGGCTATGGCATGATCGATGTGCCCGCTGCTTTCGAGCTTCTTTCACACTGGCATCGTATCGGGTATGTGCCGCGCCCAGTCGCGATCGAGGCAAGTATTCCCTCTCAGATAAAGACAGGAACCGCTGCGTATTTTCGTGCAGGGAATTACCCGGTCGATGGAGACCGTGAATCCTTTACCGTAGAGCCGGAAGATCCGCCAGGACTGACCCCACGGCAGCGCGCCATTGGGATGGAAGCATTCGATCTTGTTTCCGACCAACCATGGATGACGCCACTACAATCGAGCATTTACCGTCGCGGCGGCGGCCCGATGAACGTAGATGTTCGATATAACTCCAAGCTCTTACAAAAACCTGGGCTGTACTCAGGGAGGATCTGGGGCTACGAAAAAGGCACGGCGCATACCCGGAGCGATGCCAGATTTGAGTTGGTCAATTCCATTATCGTTCCACATACCTTTGCCGATCATAGCGATTACCACATCGCTCTCACGGATATGAAACTTGCCCCGGGAGCGCTTCAGCGGGAATTCTTTGCAATTCCTGCGGGTGCAAAACAACTGAAAGTTTCCCTTGTCACCCGCGAATCCACAGGAGATTGCACGGCAACGCTATTCGATAACGCCGGTCAGGAGATCTCCCATTTGGGCTTTCGAAAAACAAGTGCCCCTCGGGCCTCCAGCGCTTACTTCTCGGGAACCCAATTGACGCCAGGTATCTGGGAGGTAGATCTTTCGCGTACCATGACAAGTGAAGATGAGCATGATCTTACAGTCGATCTCACGGTAGATGCGCAGGTCTTGGACCTCGATGACCTTTCTTCGGGATTCGATAACCAAGGCCATCCCATCTTGAGCGCCTCGGTTGCAAATCCATCTATGCAGACCTATCATTCCGAACCTACGGCAAATGTAGTTGGGTATGAACGCACAATCGACACACTCATCTCTGAGAGCGACATGTTCACGCTGCGATTCACGCCCCGGCCGGGTGAGCGCGGAGTTGTTTTCGATATTACTATACCGGCTGAGGACTACGATCTTTTCACAGACATCGCGTGCCAGGTACTTCATCCTGACTCGACAGCCGTGTTCAATTCTGCGTTTGATTATAGCAAAAAATCTGTACCCATTCTTTTTAATTCGCAAGATAGCGGAGATTCCTCCGAGGGTTCGAGCGGATCTGGAATGTATATTTTGAATATTCGTGGAGGTCTGGCGCTGCCAAACCATCCACATCCCTGGCATCTGCATATTGTAGAACAGCGGTTCTTGCAACATGACGACTACCTCGCCCCAACTCCAACGGAACTATCTATTTCGCCGTATCAATCTCAGAATATGACGTTTCTGGCAGACCACCCGGCACCAACCGCGCCAATAGGCTATCGGTTATTTGGAAGCATCGATCTTAAAAAGACCGCCCAGGATGTGATTCGCATCCCTGTCCAGTGGTAAGTAAGTGCAGTACATTTTATTTTACGCTTAGTATCGCTTGTGGGGCACTCGCTGGCCAAACATTCTGCAGAGCAAGAGTATCACCGAGCCAAATATATGTGGAAAGATGTCCAGAAAGAATTCTATAGGGGGATGGGCCGGTGGGCTTATTGTTTGCGACGGTGAAAGAAGGTTCTAGCGTAACTTCGAGCTCGGCACCCGGGTCGTTCAATGGCGCGAGATTGAACCCACCTGGGAGAGCATAATCTGTATTTGTTGGATGGGTATCAGCACTGTCCGGATCGGTGAATGCCCCATAAAAGAATTGATGAATGGGATAAAAGCTTGAATCCAGAACCCACAATCCGTAACTCCAGCCTGCCGGTGCATGTGGCAGGTTTGCCGAGCTTGCATACGGAACTCCATTAACGAATCTCACTAAATAAAACTCGTTCTTGGCAAGGTCTGTATCAGTGGATCTTGTAGTAAAGGTTGCAGTCGCCGTCGCAGACGCAAAATCTCCGACCCCACTGCTGTTGGTACTGCTTAAGAATGCGGAATCTTTCTGGGGATAATAACTGCCAGCCATCAATATGCTCGATGGTCTTGAGGGAACCACTAATGGCTCGATCGAGACGAACGCATTCGATATGGAATCGGGTGCGTGAGGTAACTTGATCGTTCCCGAATCATGTCCCGAACGCATAGAGTCAAGCGGAATAGCAGCCCAAGATGTATCCCCAATCATCTGTATCCATAGCACATATTGGTCCCCGGACATGGTCAGCGGCACAAGGTTCGAAGCGCTCAGCGAATAGCGATAAGTTCCAGGGGGTAAGCCGGTGTTGGCGCCGGTGGAAGGTGATTGAGTGGAGTTGGAAGAACAGCCTGCCACTATCGTGAGCATGAGCATCGCAATACAAACCCACCAAGGCACAAACGCTGACATCAGCTTCGAGCCCGAGGCGCTTTTCGAGCTATCGACTTTGCTGGCCTCAACATTGCAGGAGGCACATCGATCTCCATCCTGAGCAGTGCCGCAGCGAGCGTTTTGCCCTGCGCATCCTGCTTCAGGCTGACCGTCCCGCCGCCGCCAAGGGTGTTGTGGAGAAGAAAATTCAAAGCCCATAAATTGGGTAATTCAAACCGTTCGACCGGCCCAAAGCAGATCCCCTTAAAATGCTTCTTGACCGCCGCACGAGTGACCTGTTTTTTGATGATAGGATAAAAGCGCTCTTCACGCGCAATGAGGCCCACGTTTGCGGCATCACCTTTATCCCCGCTACGAGCATGGCAAATATCAAGAAGTTTAACTTTCATAATTATGAGAACAACAGGCATATTGGTGACGTGCCACCGAACTCTTTTCGTGACGAATCCCTTTCATTGGTAATATGATGGTTCTCGAAAAACGACTAACGTATAAAGACTACGAGGCTCTGCCTGATGGGGCGCCGTATCAATTGATTGACGGTGAACTTATTATGACCCCTGCCCCCACTCCGCTCCATCAAAATATTATCGGAAATATTTATCAGAGCCTCAGATATTTTGTGGAAACTCAAAAACTCGGTCGAGTCTTCCTCTCGCCGATCGATGTGCGGCTTACTGACATCGATGTTTTCCAACCCGATCTCATTTTTGTACGAAAAGATCATCTCGCCAAGGTCGGAAGAGATAGGCTCAACGTCATTCCCGATCTGGTAGTCGAAGTGCTATCTCCATCGAACGCCTATTACGATCTGACACATAAAAAGATGATCTACGCCGAGCGTGGCGTTGATGAGTATTGGATCGTCGATCCGAAGAACGAGACTGTAGAGATCTTTCGACGCGATCGAGACCACTTCCGATCCGAAGCGTTTCTAAAAGATGCGGACGATCTTACCAGTCCAATGTTCCCCGGCTTCATCATGAAGCTCGGAGAAGTGTTCGCGTTCTGAACCGAATTGTATTTCTTATTTCTTGATCGGAGCGATCTGTGAAACGACAAAATCTCCTTGCCCTCGATCTTGTAAGGTAAACGCTACAGAATCGCCGATCTTTAGATTACTCAACATCTCGGGGCGGTCCATGTGATAATCCATCGTCATAGCATCCATAACACCCGGAACGGTACCGTGCTCGAGCGTGATCGCCTTTGCTCCAGTATCGATCCCTCTGACAATTCCCTTTCCTTGGCCTTCTTTCATCGGTCCAGCGGAAATTTTCGAAGTGTCAGTAGTTGGCGGCGGGATCCGCTCTTGCTTCGAGCATGCGGAAAAGAGAGTTAGTACTAAAATTGCAAGCGGTAGTGAGCTGTAAATTTTCATAAGTATTCTAATGATGTTTGGGAGATTACCTTGGGATAATCTCGAACAACAAAAGCCGCCGCTGAATTACCCCATTAACCGAAATTGAACCAGCCCAATAGATTTCTTACAGGTACGCACTTCTATCGCAGCATTTTCGTTTATAAATTTCTATGGCTTGGTTTACAAGATCAAAACAAAACATCGAATCCCGCCCCGGGCTGCCGGGGAGCGCCAGTACGCGCGATATGCCGGATGGAGTATGGGCAAAATGCTCAGAATGCAAGGAAATCCTCTATCGAAAGCAGATCGAGGAAAACCTATTTACCTGCCCGCACTGCAATAAGCATTTCCGCATCGGAAGCCGCGAGTACTTTAGCATTCTTCTTGATGATGGTCTAGAGCTGGAGATCGCCGCAGAGCTGCGTCCGGCCGATCCGCTGGGATTTGTGGACTCGAAACCCTATCCCTCCCGCGTGGCAGAGGCGGAGCGCAAAACACACCTGAAGGAAGCCATTCGAGTTGGTACCGGCCACCTCGACACACGAAACGTTGTGATGGGTGTTATGGATTTTGCCTACGTCGGCGGTTCGATGGGTGCTGTTGTGGGTGAGAAGTTCGCCCGCGGCGTTGACTACGCGATCGAACATCGGACCCCATTCATTGTGATCTCTAGCTCTGGCGGAGCACGAATGCAGGAGGCCGCGATCTCGCTTATGCAGCTCGCCAAGACCAGCGCTAAACTTGCTCAACTTTCTGAAGCGCGCCTGCCGTACCTATCCATCCTCACGGATCCCACCACCGGCGGCGTTACTGCGAGTTTCGCGATGCTGGGGGATGTAAATATTGCTGAACCGAAAGCGCTTATTGCGTTCGCGGGACCACGCGTCGTCGAGCAAACCATTCGCAAAAAACTACCTGTCGGTTTCCAGCGCTCGGAGTTTTTGCTGGAGCACGGTTTTGTCGATATCATTTCACATCGGAAAGAATTGAAGGCAACCATATCGAATGTACTCAAGCATCTTGCCCCCGTACCTGAATTGCACGGCATGAATGGATCCGTTTGAGTGATTTTCCGTAGTTTTCTCCATCCGATCCATCCCTAACTTATCATCATCAGTGAATCCATCCACCCCGCCCGGCATCATTGATCATACGGGTCATCCAGGTTCTGTGCGGCTGATCGGGTTCCCCATGGATCTGGGCGCTGGCCGACGCGGCGTCGATATGGGGCCTTCGGCAATTCGCATTGCAGGAGTGAGTGATAAACTCCGCGCGCTCGGATATCATGTGATCGATGCGGGAGACATCGAGATACGAAATGCGGAAGTGCAGGAGATCGAGGATATTAAACTTCCCTACCTGCCGGAGATAGCAAACGCGTGCACACTGCTGGCAGCAGAGGTGAGCGACGCACTCGATCGGGATGAATTCCCACTTGTACTTGGCGGCGATCATTCGATGGCGATCGGCACGATCGCTGGAATTTCCCAGCATTGCAAGCGTGAGAACAAACGCCTTGGCGTGATCTGGATCGATGCCCACGCTGATATTAATGTTCCAGAAACCTCGCCAAGCGGGAATATTCATGGTATGCCCGCTGCGGTAGCGCTTGGAATGGGAAATCCCGCTCTCACAAGCATTGGCGGCGATGGACCGAAGCTTCTGCCGAGCCAATTGGTGTATGTTGGGCTTCGCTCGGTGGATATAGGCGAACGCGCACTCATTCATAAGCTGAACATCGAAGCCCACACGATGTCCGATCTCGACAAGCAAGGGGTATTCCAGCTTGTTACTCAAGCCGTCAGTTCCTTGCGAAAAAAAGTTGATCACTTGCATGTCAGCTTCGACCTCGATGTGGTCGATCCTACCATTGCAAGCGGTGTAGGGACGCCGGTTCCCGGAGGTATCACGTTCCGCGAGGCGCATCTGATCATGGAACTCATCGCCGACACCGGCGCGATGGCATCGATGGAAGTTGCGGAAGTCAATCCCATTTTGGATGTGCGAAATGCCAGCGCAGAGTTTGCCGCCGATCTCATTGCCAGCAGCATGGGAAAACGAATACTATAAATGCGAACGATCACCACAATCACAGAGCTTCGCCGCGCTCTTGCACTCCAGCGTCAACAAGGAAAAACGATTGGCTTCGTTCCCACCATGGGCGCTCTGCATGAAGGGCATCTATCGCTTGTGCGTCTCTCGAAAGAGCATACTGACTTTACGGTCGTTAGCATTTTTGTGAACCCCACCCAATTTGGGCCGTCGGAAGATTTCGAAAAGTATCCTCGAACCATCGAGACCGACGCAGCCATGCTCTCCGAGCAGAATGTGGAGTTCCTCTTCCTCCCAACAGTCGATCAGATCTACGCAAATGGTCACTCTACTTCTATTCGCATGGGAGGAATCACAGCGCTCTATGAAGGCGCGACGAGGCCTGGCCACTTCGATGGAGTTGCTACCGTCGTTTCCATCCTTTTCAATATTGTTCAGCCTCAGGCTGCGTTCTTCGGACAGAAGGATGCACAGCAACTGGCCGTTATTCGTAAACTTGCTGCCGATCTTGCTTTCCCCATCGAAATTATGGCGGGTGATACGATTCGTGAAAAAGACGGTTTGGCCCTAAGTTCTCGTAACAGGTACCTTGCGCCCGACGAACGGCAAGAGGCAGTCGCGCTCTCGAAAGCAATTTCTCGAACAGGCGAACTGCTTCAAGCTCGCGAAAATATCACACACGCACGGGAGGCCGGAATTGCCGAATTTGAGCGGCTTGCGCCAAATGGCGCCCTCGATTACCTCAATATCGTCGATTCCGAAACATTTCAACCGCTGACCTCGTTTGAGTTCCGAGAAGGCTCAGACGCTTCCGCGACCATCATTATTGCGGCAAAGATCGGGGCTACGCGCCTGATAGACAATATCCAGATTTAGGGTTAGATCATGAAACGCATTCTGTTCAAATCGAAGATCCACCGTGCAACCGTCACGCAGGCGGAGCTTTACTACGAGGGTTCGCTGACGCTTGATGCCGAGCTGATGCATGCCGCCGATATGCTCCCCTACGAAAAGGTGGCCGTTGTGAACAATAATAATGGCGAGCGTTTCGAAACCTATCTCATTGAAGGTCCCGCAGGCTCAGGCGTGGTATGCTTGAATGGAGCGGCGGCCCGCCGTGGTGCTATCGGCGACGAGATCATAATTATCACCTATGGTGAGTATGAGGATGCAGAGGAGCTTCGCTATCACCGCCCGACCATCGTGCAGGTTGACAAAGCCAATCGCATCAAGAAAATAACGGATAATACCCAGGCGTTTTCGAGGATCAATTAGTTCGGTCAATGTGTCATCCTGAGCGGAGTTCATCCCGACGAAGGAGGGATGAAGCGGAGTCGAAGGATCTCATGTAGTTTGGCTCAGAGGTAAACGACCAAAGATTCTTCGACTTCGCAAATCTCCGCTATCGCTACGATTTGCTACGCTCAGAATGACAGTAATACCAAGGCTCTCTAAAGAACATCGCCCCCTCGCATCTGTCATCATGGCTGCCGGACAAGGCAAGCGGATGCAAGATCCCTCTATCCCCAAAGTGCTTTACCTCATTGGAGGCGAGCCGATGCTCGGGCATGTCGTTCGGTTGTGTGAGCAGGTTAAAGCGTTCCCAATCATTTGCATTATCGGTTATGGGCGCGATGCCGTTTCTGCTTATTTATCCGAAAAATTTCCCGAAGCACAAATTGCAATTCAAGAGCAGCAGCTTGGAACCGGACACGCCGTTCAGCAAGCCGAACTGCAACTCGCCGGATTCGATGGCGATGTACTCATCCTTTCCGGAGATGTGCCGCTGCTAACTGCCGGAACCGCTTCTCGCTTCATTCAAGAACATCGTTCCAAGAAAACCGTCGCGTCCGTTCTTTCCGTCCTTTTGCCCGATCCAACGGGCTATGGCAGGATCATCCGAACAAAGACGGGGAATCTTGAAAGGATCGTAGAACAAAAAGACTCCACGCCCGAAGAGCAAACGATCAACGAGATCAATAGCGGGATCTATGTTTTCGATGCCAACGTGCTCTTCAATGTCCTAAAACGCATCGACCGCAAGAACGCACAAGGCGAGTATTACCTCACCGACACCTTCAAGCTTATCATCGAGCAGTTCGGACCAGATGCAGTTGCCGTGGTTAGCACAAACGATCCCATTGAAGTGAGCGGCGTGAATACGAAAGATCAGCTTGCGGCGCTGGAGGCGGAATTTGAGCGCCGGAACCTGGATTACGCTGGTTAAGTGTGTTAAGCCGTAGCGTACATTAGCGCAGCAGTAATATCCTCTGATTCCAGGTAAGGGAAATCGCGGAGAATCTCATCACGGGTCATATCCAATGCAAGATATTCGAGAATATCGTAAACAGTGATACGCAGACCGCGAATGCACGGCTGCCCTCCACGCTGCTTCGGGTTGATGGTAATTCGGTCTCGATAGCTCATAAAACATGTAACACAATAAGCTAAGAAAGAATTTACACCTCAAACATCCGGGCACTTTTCCATCCCGATACTCATTCCCATAGTGTCTAAATAATCACGCTTATGAAGAGAACGCTCGCCATTACCGGTCTCGTCATTCTCCTCGCCGCGCAAAGCGATCTCTCCCGCGCGCAGTGGGTGCAAACGAATGGGCCTTCCGGCGGAACCTTCACTTGCATCACATCGATGGGATCTATTCTCTTTGTCGGAACAGCCACATATGGTTTGCCGGGTGGAGGCGGAGTTTATCGTTCGAAGGACACCGCGAAGAGTTGGCAAGAGGTGAACTCAGGGCTTGCAAGTATTAATATTTGGGCCTTGGGAGTGAATAACACCACACTTTTTGCCGCAACAGATAGTGGAGTATTTACTTCATCAGATAGCGGCAGTTCTTGGAAATTGGCAAACACAGGATTGGGGTATTACAGCCCATCTGCTTTCATCAATTTTGGCAGCGAAATCTTTGCAGAATCCGACAACGGTGGGGTATTCTTGTCAAAGAATCTCGGACTTAGTTGGTCTAACCTCGACTCCATCCCTCCGTCATACTTGCAAGCAGAGACGATCACAACATGTGGCACAACGCTATTTGCATTGAATGGCATTGGATTTTATCGATCCACCGATAGTGGAGCAAGTTGGGTAGATGTGACGGCAGATCTGCCAAACGATGGCCTCGATCCTATCATAGCAATGGGTACGACCCTCTTTGGAGCTGGTGCAGGAGCTCTTGGACTCCAAGCAGTCTATCGCTCGACTGATTATGGATCGAGCTGGACCCTCACCAGTTTGACAAACGCTGAGGTCAGCTATTTTGCTGTGATTGGAACGACTTTATTTGCTTTCGGATCTGACCTGGACACTTGTTACGGCTCTAACGATAGTGGTAAAACATGGAGCAAACATGAGGATGGGTTTGGTCATCTACAAGGTTTGGAAGTCTTCGGAGGATACTTAATAGCCAACAATGTCTTAAAAGGGAAAAGACCTGAAGGTTGCGGAATTTATTTATCTTCCAATAGTGGAAATACCTGGAGTTATGCGAGTAAGTATATTTCAAACGGCTTTGTTACTGCACTTACTTCAGATGGGTCAACCGTATTTGCAGCAGTGCCTTCTTTTGGCGTGGCATTATCGACGGACGGTGGCTCAACCTGGAGCGATTCCAGCACCGGATTAGGCGATAACGAAATCGCTTCTCTCGAACCATTCAACAACTATCTATTTGCCGGTGGTAGTAATGATAGTATTTATGTGTCAACAGATCGTGGAAAATCGTTCTCGACAGCAAGCAATGGCATACCTGGTCGAGCCGTTGCAAATATTTCGCCTGTTTTCTCTTCGTTTGGTTATGATATTTTCGCGGGAGATTATTATGGAATCTATCGCTCAAGCAATAGCGGAAGGATTTGGTCAGTCGTCGGTTCCGGATTACCGACGGACCCGGATATTAGCGGCATGGTTGTTTTTGCTAACAGTTTATTTGCGACATCGTATAATGCCTCTGGGGTTATTCGATCAACTGATTTAGGAGAAACATGGAAACCATTTAATAATGGGTTGCCAAATTTATATGTTCTAAGTCTCGCAGTCAGCGGCTCAAACCTATACGTTTCTACGATAAATAGGGGCCTTTTTCGGTCAACGGACAGTGGTTCGAGTTGGATTGCGGTCAATCAAGGCTTGCCAGATGACAATATTGGTAATATCGCATCAAGTGGCAGAAATCTCTTCATTCTGACAGACTCCGGCGTTTATCTTTCTACGGATGATGGAGAAATTTGGACCCCCGTCAATCTCGGCTTGGCTAAAGACTCCACGTTAGTTTCTTCTCTGGCTATCGGAGGAGAATACGTATTTGTTGGTACGGAGTATGCCGGCGTCTGGAGGCGCCCCCTCGCTGACTTGATTCCTGCAAGCACCGTCGCGAAACCCACACCATTCCCGCCCCAAATTCAATTCTACCCCAATCCCTTCTCTTCGCAAGCAACCATTACTTTTACTAACCAAAATGAAGGCTATACCGAAGTAACCATTGTAAATCTTCTTGGCGCAGAAGTCGCGCGGCTGTTCACGGGTGAGTTGCCCGCGGGCGAGCATTCGTTTGTGTGGGACATGCCTCCAGGCTTGCCCAATGGGATGTATGAGTGCGTGGTAAACGTGGGCGGGCAAACCCAGCGAATTAGTTTAGTGCATTTGCAATAGCTGCTTGTTTGCTCATCCGCATCCATATCAAAACTGAGATTTAAGTAGCGCCGGCGTCCCCGCCGGTCCCCATCACGGCACGCACGCAACCCGGGGGACAGGCGAGGACGCCTGCGCTACAGGGGTCATTTATTTTCAATTATTTTCATTTATTCTCAACATTCGCTTGACTTTCTGAAATTCCAATCGTATATTAGGTGGTGTGATGATGGGCACCCATTCGACAAGCTCAGGGCAGGCTCTATCTGGGGAAAAGATGAAATATGAGAGATGAAAGATGAAATGGGGAGGGTGTTTGTGTCATGTTCATTGACAATCTGGCAGTCGACGGTAGTTTTCGTTATGAACGAGTTCTTTGAGAAAAGAATTTGTTGCAACAAATGGCGAAAACAGCTTGGAAACGAGGATTCATCGGGAACTCACAAGAAAGAAAAATGGCACCTATTTCACGGGGAAAGCAAACGGGAGATCATTCAGCTCGTTGTCATTCCTTCGAACGTGGGGATACCAATTGTGCTTCCGAGAGACAAAAAGCCTCTTGGCTTCGTTAGTATTTGTTACATGCCACACGAAGAAGAGATCCTTGGAAAAGCTTATGATGCGCGGCTAATGCGGCGATTGGTGAAATACCTTGCGCCGTATAAGTGGAAAGTCATGCTTGCCGTTGTGATTACGATCGTCGTTTCAGCATTGGGACCATTGCGCCCAATGCTCACAATGATCGCGATCGATAAGTATATTGTGAAGGGTGATTTCGGAGGGTTGACACTGATTGTGGCGGCCATAGTTGGGACACTGGTTCTGCAATCGCTCATTCTTTATGCACAATCGCTGCTTACGGCATGGATCGGTCAGCAAACCGTATATGATCTTCGGAGAGAGCTTTTCGCGCATTTGCAGCAGCTTTCGATGCGATTTTTCGATCGGAATCCGGTGGGCCGGCTGATCACTCGCATCACGAACGATGTGGAGGTGCTGAACGAGCTATTTAGCTCTGGAATCATCATGATCGTAGCGGATGTATTCGTGGTTCTTTGGATCTTTATATTCATGTTCGCCACAAGCTGGAAGCTTTCATTGGTGGTGCTGACGGTGTTTCCGTTACTGCTGATCGCAACATCGATCTTCCGTAAAAAAGCAAGGGAATCGTATCGAGAAGTCCGCCGGCTGGTTGCACGAGTGAATTCGTTCCTGAATGAGCACGTATCCGGAATGATCACCGTGCAGCTTTTTGGCTCGGAGGCACACACGTATCGACAATTCGACAAGATCAATCATGAAACCGCGGACGCAAATATCCGAAGCGTGTTTTATTATGCGGTCTTTTATCCTGCCGTTGAATTCCTTGCTTCGATCGCAACGGCGCTCATTGTATGGTATGGCGGAACGTTAGTTTTGGGTGATAATAAACTTGCTCTGACGGCTGGTGTGACCGTAGGCATGCTTGTCGCGTTCTATCAATACACCGAGCAGTTTTTCCGCCCTATTCGGGATCTTGCAGATAAGTATAATATTTTGCAGTCCGCAATGGCCGCCAGCGAACGGATTTTTCGACTGATCGACGATGATTCTGTTCTTGCAGTACCCGCAACAGCAATTGCGCCCGGACGTCTGCGCGGTGAAATAGAGTTCCGGAATGTGTGGTTCGCATATAACGATGAAGATTATGTGCTGAAGGATATTTCCTTCCATGTCAAGCCGGGACAGACGGTCGCGTTCGTGGGTGCAACGGGTGCTGGAAAATCCTCGATCACCAATTTAGTAACACGACTTTATGAGTTTCAGCGTGGTGAAATTCTAATCGACGGAATCGATATTCGGCTGCTTGACCCCCAGGAACTACGCCGAAATACCGCCATCGTTTTGCAGGATGTATTTCTCTTTAGTGCCGATGTTGCGACGAATATCAGCCTTGGGAATGAGAATATATCTCAAGATAGGATCCGGGAAGCAGCCGCATTCGTCGGAGCGGATAATTTCATCTCGCGATTACAGAATGGATTTGAATCTCAAGTGAAAGAACGTGGCGCGATCTTATCGGTCGGGGAGAAGCAACTAATTTCATTTGCACGAGCGTTGGCTTACGATCCAAGCATTCTCATTTTGGATGAAGCGACATCGAGCATCGATACAGAATCGGAGCAAATGATCCAGCGTGCAATTGAAAAGTTACTGGTTGGGAGGACTTCTATCGTAATTGCTCACCGCCTTTCCACCATACAGAAAGCCGATAAAATTATCGTCATGCACCACGGCGAGATCCGTGAGCAGGGAACGCATGATGAACTGCTTCGTCATGGTGGCATCTACCGAACACTTTACGAGTTGCAATATAAGGAGCAGGAAATTGCGAGGGCCGCGTGATTGTCTGAACTTCGATTTACGGAATGGATGGGATATTGTGGTGCGTAATATAATGCTAAAACGCTTTTGTTGCGATCCCCAGCGCCAGAGTGCTGATAGATTTCGGTTTTGCTTCAAGCAGTGTTTCCGCAACGCCTGCAAGTGTGGAACCCGTTGTCATCACATCATCAACAATGAGGATGTGTTGGCCTTTAATTTCGGGAGCATGACGGCTAAGTGAAAACGCACTGCGCATATTTTCAATGCGCTCCGAAATTGATAAATGAGTTTGGGATGGCGTTGGCCTCACACGTTTTAGTGCCTGAATAGCTCTCGTATTCGATTCCAGTGCTATCGCTCTTGCCATAACCTCTGCCTGATTGTATCCTCGCTCCGCAAGGCGCGTCCTGTGAAGCGGAACTGGAATTATTACACTCACATCTCGTGGGACCAGGTAAGAAAGGGTTTTTCCCATGTGTTTTGCGAGCTGTACCATACTTTCATATTTCACGGAATGGATGATCGACTGCAGCGGAGATCCTGCTACGAAAATATAGGAGGCCAGCGTGTGTGCAAATTCTATGCGCGTTCCATGACGCTCGAATTCATTGCGCACCATTCGCTCTTCTGGGGCATCCTGATTGTACAGCATTCTGAGACACACAGGGCAAAGATAATGTGCCAATTTATCTTCTAACTTGTGGTCGAGTGAGTAAGCCGACGGATACTCGCAATGAAGACATTTCTCCGGAAGAAAAAGGCTAAACATCTATTTAGTTGTTGCAAGCACTTTTTCGAGCGCCTGTACTTCGTCACGGATATTGGCGGCTTTTTCAAAATCCATTTCTTTCGCAGCTATCTTCATTTCCAGCTTCATTTGCTCGATCAAATCGCTTATTTGCGCAGGTGCTAGATGTTTTAGGACAGCCTGTGGCGTCATGCGTTTGCTTTCACGTTTTTCTACCGCTGCGTGTTTGCGTGCTTCTTGTTTGTGTGAAACATCCGCAATTGAAGTTGATTGCAAGATCTCTTCGATTGACTTCCGGATCGTTTGTGGCACAATGCCATGGGCCTCGTTGTAAGCATTTTGGATTTCCCTTCTTCTTGAAGTCTCATCCATCACGGCTTGCATGGAATTGGTGACCTTATCGGCATAGAAAATAACGAGCCCTTCGGCGTTGCGGGCGGTGCGGCCTGCAGTTTGCATCAACGATTTCTCGCTACGAAGAAATCCTTCCTTATCCGCATCGAGAATCGCAATCAGCGATACTTCGGGTAGATCGAGTCCTTCACGCAAAAGGTTAACACCAACAAGCACATCGAACTCGGCAGTGCGTAGATCTCGCAGAATTTCGACTCGCTCGAGAGCATCGATATCACTATGTAAATATCGAATACGCACTCCGACGTTGGAATAATAATCGGTAAGGTCTTCCGCCATGCGCTTAGTGAGTGTTGTGACCAACACACGTTCCCCAACTCTTGCTCGCTTTCGGATCTCGGCCAGCAGATCATCGATTTGATTCTTCACAGGCCGCACTTCTAAACGTGGATCAAGCAAACCGGTTGGACGAATAATTTGCTCTACGATAACGCCCTTAGCTTCTGCGAATTCAAATTCAGATGGAGTCGCACTCACATACACCACTTGATCGACCATCGATTGGAACTCTCCAAAATTCAGCGGACGATTATCAAGCGCACTCGGCAAACGGAAGCCGTGTGCAACTAACGTCTCTTTCCTAGCTCGATCTCCCGCGAACATTCCGCGAATCTGGGGGATGGATTGATGAGATTCATCAATGATCGTTAAAAACTTCTCAGGGAAATAATCCATTAGCGTACTCGGTCGCTCGCCTGCTTTGCGTCCTGCAAGATGGCGAGAGTAATTCTCTACGCCGGAGCAATATCCGAGTTCACGGAGCATTTCAAGATCGAACCGCGTGCGCTGTTCGATGCGTTGAGCTTCCAATAATTTTCCCTGTCTGCGAAAAAGGGTGAGCTGTTCTTCGAGTTCTTTCTCTATCGCGAGGATCGCACGTTCCAGTTCGGGGGCGCTGGTTACGAAATGTTTCGCAGGATAGATCGTGGCGCGTGTTGCCTCACCCAAATTCTTCCCATCAATCCGATTGATCTTAGAAATGCGTTCGATGGTATCGCCAAAGAACTCGATGCGGTAACCTTCCTCATCTTCGTAAGCCGGAATGACATCGACGATATCGCCACGCACACGAAATGTGCCGCGCTGAAACTCGACGTCATTGCGGGAATAGTGAATTTCCGAGAGTCCACGAAGAAGATCGTTCCGCTTAACTTCCTGACCTGTCTCCACGCGCAACATTTGTCGCGCGTATTCATCCGGCGAGCCAATACCATAAATGCAGCTTACTGAAGCAACAATGATAACATCCGAGCGTCCATCAAGCAACGCACTGGTGGCTTTTAGTCGAAGGCGATCGATCTCATCATTGACTGCAAAATCTTTTTCAATGAAGGTGTCAGTGGTTGGAATATAGGCTTCCGGCTGATAGTAATCATAGTACGATATGAAGAACTCGACTGCATTATTGGGGAAGAATTGTTTGAACTCGCCAAAAAGCTGTGCCGCCAGCGTCTTGTTGTGACTGATGATTAGGGTGGGACGATCGATCTGCGCAATCACATTCGACATTGTGAACGTCTTCCCTGAACCCGTGACGCCAAGTAGCACCTGCGCGCGATCACCGCGTCGGATCGCTTCAACAAGCTGCGCAATAGCCTCCGGCTGATCGCCGGATGGTTTGTAATCCGATATAAGTTCGAACGCCATGTTGTAATGACAAATGAGATTAACCGTGCATGACTGGTTCACGCTGAAGCGACGTGATAATTGCAGCTTCCGCAACTTCTAGTTCATCCAACCGCTTTGTAACCTCGGCAGTTGGAAAATACAGCCGAGCCAGCGAAAGAAAAACAGTTCTGTGCCGTGCTTCGCTTTCAAGCAACGAGCGATAAAATGTTCGCAAACCTTCATCCTCCACGGATTTTGAAAGTAATTGAAATCGTTCACAAGAACGCGCTTCGATGAGTGAGCAAACAATAAGCGAGTCAAGCAACCGATACGGCTCTTGCATACGAATGTTCGCGTGTAGCTGCTGGGCATAACGATCACCCGGATCTCTTGTAAAAACAATCCCGCGAGCCGACATCTCTTTCAATACCAAACGAAAGTGGCCCATTTCCTCTTCGGCTAACTCCGCCATTTGTTTGACCAATTCCCATTTCTCAGGATAGCGATTCAGCATAGAAATCGCCATCGTTGCGGCCTTCTTTTCGCAGTGGGCGTGGTCACAAAGCACCGAAGCTGAATCGCGGTTCGCGGCTTCGATCCATTGTTCCGAGGTAGCGTTGTGGAGTCCGAGCATTTTTTTATGCGCCCAGAAACCGGACCTTTAGCTGTTTCTCAACTACCTCATTGCCTTGCTTTCTCACCTCAAAAGCTCTCGACGATGGTTTGGAACTTACTGCTTCGTAAAATTCACCATTGATAAAATGAAGCGCTGTGCCATCATCGGCAGCATAACCGCCGGGAAGTCCCTCCATGATGAATTTGTGGTATTGCGGCTGCCGCAGAGACTCCGAATCGTAATGCGGGCAGTTACTGCCTTTGATGAAACCCAGGCCATCGTTAAGTGGCGCAAGATCGAGACCGAATGAATCCGTCACGCCGCATTCAAACCAGCATAGCGATCCGGCGCTCGTCCCACACATTACAATTCCAGAATCGTAAGCTTCGCGTAAAATTGTATCAACACCGTGCACGCGCCAGACCGCCAACATGTTGGCAGTGTTGCCACCACCGACATAGATCGCATCTTGCGAAAGTAGAAATCCACGCAGATCTTTAACCTTTCGAAGAAAAAGATTGAGATGCGAAGTCTCTGCAAGACCATCATACCGAGCATGGAAAGCCTGGATGTAGTTATCGGGATCTCCACTTGCGGTGGGTAGAAAGCAAATGCGCTGCTTGCCTCCAGCATCCGGTTTGCGTGCTAAGCTTAGCACAAATTGCGCCGAAAGCTGATTATTCGGTTCTGCGATCATGGCGTCTCCGCCAAAGGCTACGATATGTTTTGTAATTTCCATTGGAATCATTAGGTCAACAAAACGAATTATCTCTCCGCTCCTTGAACTCCCACATTTATCTGACTAATATTCCATGAACATCGCAATTATCGGCGGAGGGCCGGCTGGTTTGTATTTCGCACTCCTCGTAAAAAAATGGCGCCCCGACATCCATATCGACCTCTTCGAGCGCAACGCGCCGGAGGATACCTTCGGATGGGGCGTTGTATTCTCCGATAAAACCCTCCATTATCTCGAAGCCGAGGACATCCCATCGTGGCAAGGCATCATCGACAGGTTCGAACGATGGGAAAATGTTGACATCATCTACCGAGATGAAAAGATCACCGTGCGTGGCAACAAGTTCTCCGGAATCGCCCGAATTGAAATGCTCAAAGTCCTCCAGGACCGATGCCGCGAACTTGGTGTCAATCTTCATTTTCGCGCGCCGGTCTCGGATGTTGAACCACTGCTTCAAAACGGAAAGTACGATCTGATCGTCGGTGCCGATGGCGTCGCAAGCGGAGTTCGCACCAAATTTCAGGATGAATTCAAGCCCGACCTTTCTGTCCGGAGTAACAAATACATTTGGTTTGGTACGCGACATCTGTTCCATGGACTGACCCTCATCTTTCGCCAAAATAGCGCAGGAGTGTTTGCTGCCCATGCCTATAAATTCGATAAAAATACCAGTACCTTCATCGTCGAGTGCGATCCCGAAACGTGGGAATCCGCTGGATTTGAAGATATGGATGACGACACTGCCCGGCATTACCTCGAACATGTGTTCCATCTCGATCTTCACGGAGCACCATTGCTCTCGAATAATTCCAAATGGCTGAATTTCACCTTCGTTCGTAATCGCCATTGGTGGACCGAAATCGCATCGGGGTCGCAAACTAAAGTTTGCGCTACATTACTCGGCGATTCACTTGCCACCGCGCATTTCTCCATCGGCTCTGGAACTAAGCTTGCGCTCGAAGATTCCATTGCGCTCTTTCATGCCCTCAAGAATAACCATCTCCCTATGGAAGAGGCGCATCGTGAGCGATCCGGGGTGAGAGAAGCACTGGCCGAATTCGAAGCAATGCGCAGGCCCGTGGTGGACGAATACCAGGAAGCAGCTATGGAAAGCCTCCTCATGTTCGAAAACCTCAAGGACTACATGCACCTCGACCCGCTCCCCTTTGCCTACAAGCTCATGACCCGCTCCGGCAAAGTAGATCACGAAAATCTACGCCGCCGCGATCCCGAGTTTGTCGAGCGGTATGAGGGCTATGGTGCTCATTAGCTATTGGAAAATGGTGCTCATTTGCTTGAGGAAATAGGTGCCATTTTTCTTTCTTGTGAGTTCCCGATGAATCTTCGTTTCCAGGCTAATTTCGCCATTTGTTGCAACAAATTCTTTTCTCAGAGAACTGGTTCATAACGAAAGCTACACCCGACTGCCAGATTGTCAATGAACATGACACAAAACACTATTCTTGTAGACATTTGGTGCCTATAACTTCACTCTCAATATACGGCGGGAAATTCCGGAAGTCAAGTGATTCCTGAAAATAAGCGAAAATTTCTTTGGGAAATTGGTGCCTATCGTCTGATCTCATGCTGGTAAAGCCAATCACGAAAATCTCCGCCGCCGTGACCCAGAGTTTGTGGGGCGGAATGAGGGGTTTGGGAATTAAGCGGAATTACTTCTCCCGATTGCGTGTCTCATCAAATATGATGAAGCATTTCGTCTTCAGAATTGCTATTAGCTGCTTGTTATTTGCGGCACATGCTCCTGCACACGCACAGTGGACTCAAGTAACCAAATCGTCGAGTTCGGATGGTATTTCTTGCTTTTCTCAACTCGGAACCCATTTATTTTCTGGAACGTGGAATGGGGTTTTCTTACGTTCCGATGACACAGGTTTAAACTGGCAGAGAGATTCGGGATTCAGCTATGTGAATTGCTTCTCATCCATTGGTAGGAATGCCATTATGGCGACATGGAAAGGTGTTTTTTTCTCAGCGGATAGTGGTGTATCATGGAATCCTTCAAGCAATATCTGGAGCGGGCCTCTTAACCCCGTAGTCGCAATGGTTGCTCTTGGCCCTAAACTCTATGCCTTCAATACAGGCGATGAAGGAGAAACCACTGCCTTTTCTTCGAATGATAGCGGCAAAACATGGATTACGAGCCCACAGCCGCCCTCAGATATTTGGACGGTAGTTGCTAATCAAGGAAATATGTTTGCAGCTCTGGAAGGTGGCATTTTTCTTTCTACCGATTCGGGGAATACATGGTCTAATAAGTCGATTGGACTCACAGATAGTATAATATTTTCTCTCGCTTTTACGGACACCGACATTTTTGCCGTCGCAGCAAATGATTCCTGACTTTTTCGATGGTTGAACTTTCGAAAGACAATGCTTTGAGTTGGGCTCCAACGAAAGCTTCCTTGCCTCGTGGAACTCCGTATAAGCTCGCAGTCTTCAACGACTCAATCTCAAATCCAATTCTATTCGTTGGCGGCGATAGCGGTGTTTTTTTCTCGACAAATAATGGAGACACCTGGATCGACGCCGGATTACCCAATTACAATATTCAATCCATTGCAGTAATGGGAAACTATCTTTTTGCTGGAACCTATCAATATGGCATCTGGCGGCGCTCAATTTCAGAAATGATTGGCGCCGCTACTGTCGTCCCTTCACAGCCATCAGCGCAATCCATCGCCTCCTACCCCAACCCCTGCACTTCCTCATCAACGATAACATTTTCCTGCGCTGGATCGGGCGTAGGTGAAGTAACTATCTACAATCTCCTCGGCGCGGAGGTTGCCAGGGTTTATGAGGGAGAGTTATCGGCAGGCGAGCATTCCTTCACCTGGGATGCCAGCAGCGCCGCGCCGGGGATGTATGAGTGCGTCGTCCGCGTAAATGGGAATATTCAGCGAACAGCATTAGATCTTTTGAAATAAGATTTATGTAGCGCCGGCGTCCCCGCCGGTCCCCTTATTGCGGGGCTCGGGAACCGGCGAGGACGCCGGCGCTACATACGTATTAAATCTGGACGCCGACGCCAGAAACATGCTGAATCACATTCCTATATCATCCCGAAAATACAACCACCGATAGTCTTCGGGCTTCTCACATAGTCCAGCAACAACAGGGTTTTCGATAATGTACTGCTTGCAATAAAAATATTCTTTGGCATCCCGAATGAGATGGTCGTCTCGTTCCGGCTGCCATACATGACCTCGTGGCCCCTTAGCAATTTTGTGCGCGGTAAAACTTTTCAATCTGTGAAATATTTGTTCCAAGGTGATAGCTTCCGAATCCCCCACCATATTAGGACGAATTAGCAGGTGAATATGGTCTGGCATCACAATGCAAGCAAAGAGAGTAAAGTCCTCTTCAGCCAAGTAGTGAATTGATTCCAGAATAATATCTCTCTCAGCCTCCGTAAATATTTTTCCCGAACTTGCATTCGTAGTACAAAAATAGGTTCGGCCCGGAATTTCATAATGTGGCCTGCGTCTTCTCGTGAGCATAAAACCTGTATTCTCGGCTTGCTCGGATTTTTTTATTAATCTCATAATTCCTCTAAATTACATCTTCCTTGTAGCGCAGGCGTCCTCGCCTGTCCCCATCCCCAAAGCCGAAGGGGACCGGCGAGGACGCCGGCGCTACATGGGGATGTTCCTTTTACCAATTTGAGATCACGGCAATCAAAATATCGGAGGTAACTTTGTCCTCAGCTTGGGAGAGGGCGGTTTGCTGGGCGGGAAGTCCACCGGAGATAGCATATTGGGCGGTTTCAGAGAAATCGCGTTCCCAGAACACCTTTTGCTTTTTCTGGTCTGTGTAAATAGCGTGAACTTTAAGCGAGATCTGTTTGGTGGTTACAATATTTCCCGCAGCAACGCTCACGGGCTGGTCGTCAATGCCGGATGCAGGGATCGTAGCTTCCAGCTTGGCATCCGATGAAGAAACGCTCGCCACACGGAGCGAACCCTCATTGTTGAACTTCTGAATAAGCTGGTCGGTGATGTTCTGCCGAATCGCGGACTGTCCGAATCCGGAATTATCCTCAACAAGCGGAATGCCAATACTATGAATATGGGGCGGAATGCTGGCGCCCGTGAAGGAATAACATCCTGTGGCAAGTATGAAGTATGAAGTATGGAGTATGAAAAGAAGGAGAAAATAAATTTTGAATGTGTGTAAGTTGTCATCCTGAGCGGAGTTCGACGTAGCGGAGCGGAGTCGAACGGAGTCGAAGGATCTCAGGAAGTCACAAGAGATTCTTCGACTCCGCAAAACGTCGCTGTCGCGACGTTTTGCTCCGCTCAGAATGACATGCTTAATCGAACTCATAAATGTTCCAACCCTTTTTCTTTTAGCTTACGATACAGCGATCGTTCGCTGATACCCAAAGCGTTGGAAGCATGGCGTCGGTTACCGTGATAGTAATCGAGCGCCTGCCGGATCGCTTCGGCTTCGAGTTCATCCAAAGATTTCATTGTGTTGGAACTGGCTGGGATCGCGGCCGGCAGCGCAAGGGTTGTCGTTGGCGGCGGTGTCATTCCACGGTCACGAATCATCTCCTTTAGTTCTGCGATGTCGCTTCGGAGCTCCAGTAGTGCTCGGTAGATAAGTTCACGTTCGCTCTGGGGATTTTCGCGAGCGGCGGCAGTTGCAGGCAGTGGGCGTTCGAATCGCTGACCATCCCAACCACTTACCGTTGATGAAAGCGACCGCTCGACGTCGCGCCCGGAAATGATGCAATGCCCATCGCTCTGTTGCATCGCGCACACCAGCACCACAAGCTGCTCGAGCGTGTTCTTTAATTCCCGGATGTTTCCCCGCCATTCGTGATTGATGAGCAACTCGATCGCATCCGGCATCAGTTGCGGCATACGCGGTTTACCATCCGGTCCAACAATGTGATGCTTAAGCACAAATTCCTCGAGCATCGTTTCGATAAGGAACGGAATATCCTCTCGGCGATTTCGCAGGGGCGGAATTCGGAGCATCACAGCGCGCAAACGGTAGTAAAGGTCGGAACGGAATGTGCCGGCGCGGACATCGATCTCGAGATCGCGATTGGTTGCAGCAATAATGCGCGCGTTCGTTTTTTGCGGAGTAGTCGAGCCGACACGCGTGAATGAGCCGGTTTCGATCACTCGCAAAAGTTTTACTTGCAATGCGAGCGGCATGTCCCCGATCTCATCCAGGAAAAGTGTGCCATCCTGCGCCGCTTCGAAAAATCCTTTGCGCTGACCGGTTGCCCCGGTAAACGACCCTTTTTCATGTCCGAACAATTCGGATTCGATGAGTCCTTCAGGAATTGCACCGCAATTCACAGTGACGAACGGTCCCTTCCGGTCGCTCAGATCGTGGATCAGTTCGGAAAACACCTCTTTGCCCGTTCCGCTTTCACCGATCAGCAATACCGTGATCGAGGTTGGTGCGATAGCCCGAACCACCGAAACGATCTCGCGCATTTCCTCGCTTGCGGCGATAATGTGATCCGGCAAGGGTACCGTCTGGCTGCGTGGCAACGCGACCTCGACCCCATTTGCCAAAGATTTAGGGCGAATGGCGAGCGATTTTGGTAGTATTTCAGTCGATTCCGGCATTTTCAACAATGAGAACTTCTTTATGCCACTTCTCGGTTCGGTTTTCTTCTAAAATGAGCGATATGAAATCAGTCATTCTATTCCTGATGCTTCTGCCGATGGCAGGCGGCATTGTACGTGCGCAGCCCGTAAAAGGATACGATGTCAAGTACTATAACGCTACCGTCAAGCTTGATCGATTAGAGGATTCATTGTGGGGGCAAGTCACCATGACTGCTGTGACCGATAGCTCGATCTCACAAATTCTGCAGTACGAGAAATATCTCGTGATCGATAGTATATTTGTAAATAATGTTCGCGCCACGGTGCAATATGGCGATACGACCTCGGGTACCTATTACGTTCTTCCGCAAACGCCTTTGAGTTCCGGTTCCCTCTTCCAGGTACTTACCTACTACCATGGCCATCCCAAGCCCGAGCAGTATGAACCACCGGTCGATGGTACCGGTTGGGGCGGCGTCACGGATGAGGATAGTATCATGTTCGCGATGGGTGTTGGGTTTTTCGCACCGTACACAGGATGCACCCGTCATTGGTTACCCTGCTACGATCTTCCGGATGATAAAGCGGATTCCGTTGACCTTACCTTCACCTGTCCTGCAAGCGATGTGACAGCTTCGAACGGGACATTGATCTCTAACACCGTAACGCCGGGTCTGCCGCCCACCGGTGGTGAGCGCATCATGCACTGGCATGAGAGCCATCCGATCGCTACGTATCTTCTCACATTCGCAACAGCGCCATTCACGTTGCAGACGGTAACGAATTCACTTGGTCTGCCTTTTGATGTCTATGCCCTGGCTAGCGATAGCGCGAATGCATCAAAAGAGATGAACGAGCGTGCAGCACCCATCCTGGCGTTTTACGACTCGCTGTTTGCGCCATATCCGTTCCAGAAAGTTGGATATGTTCTTACTCCGTTCGGCTCGATGGAACACCAGACGATGATCTCGCTCGATAGAACTATTCCGATAGGGAATCCTCTCACCGATACGACGGATAATAGTACTATAGCGGTGCATGAGTTATCGCACATGTGGTGGGGCGATCGTGTGACCTGCAAAACATTCGACGATGCGTGGCTGAACGAAGGATTTGCGCATTTTTGCGAGTCGCTCGATCTTGAGCATTTATTCGGGCGTGAGAAATATATTTCCCGCCAACATGAAAATATTGCCGGAGCAAAAGGAAGCACACTTCCACTCTTCGGAGCGGCCACGGTAGATCATCATAATAGTAATTATCCGTATTCAACCATTTACCAAAAAGGCGCGTGTGTGCTTGGAATGCTGCGCCAATATCTTGGAGATACCGTTTTCTTCAATGCCGTGCGCTATTATGGCAACACCCACGCGTATTCAACAGCCACGAGCTACGACCTTTGGAATGATTTCGACACTATTTCTGGGAAGGATCTCGGCTGGTTCTTCAAACCGTGGGTTTTTGGCACCGGTTATCCAAAAGATACGGTCGTTTGGGCAAAGCAGGCCAACGGGGCATCCATTTCTTTTCATCAACTAAAAAATAATGATTCCACCGATTATTTTCGGATGTATGTACCAGTAAAAGGTTCTACCAAAACAGGAATGGTGGCATACGATACCGTCATGATGGACTCGACGCAAACCAGCAGTGCCACCGCAAGCTTTGGATTCCAGCCCGATACTGTTGTTTTCGATCCGGATGGGCTGTTGCTATGGAGAGTCATTAAATCCATCGAAGGGACTGCCGGGGTCGAACCCGCTGCCAATAAACAGAATGGCTTGAAGCTCGGCTTATTTCCAAATCCCGACAATAAACAAATACTTGAAATGGAATTGAGTGGATCTAATCAGCTTGGTAATATCACGTTGCTGATCTGTGATGCATCTGGAAAAATAGTGAGAACAGATGAGTTTGCATCAGGCAATTCCATTGCTGAACATACACTCTCTCTTGCGGGGCTTGCGAATGGAAGTTACGTCGTGATCGCCAAAACTCAAAATGGACAGGTTTCTGAGCGGATGTCTATAACTCAATAACAAATGTCGCTACACATCTCCAAAGAGCATGATACTGAACTTGCGAGAACTGCATACGCAGCCGTCGCGGGTGTCCCTACCGTTGAAGAGAACGACCGCAATCGCCTCGGATATCATGTTTGGCTGTATTTGCGCGGAGAAGTTGATTCTCTGGAGGAGGCGGTGCATCTGGCGCGTGCTCGATTTCGGCCACGAGGGTTTTCGCAATCCGAAGTCATTTCTATCATCCAACACTCGCTGGCAGGGCCTGTTACAGCTTCTTGATGAAGTGAACGATCTTGTGTGCTTCTTCAAAGCCAGCTCGCAAATGAAACGCCTGACTTACGATATTTTCTAATTCGGTATCCGAGCCATATTCTTTGCATCCATGCGCGCGGGACCATTCCTCTCCTAATCGAACCAACTCGCGCGCGATTCCCTTCATTCGGTATGCAGGCTTAACATAAATTCCCTCCACATAACCGACGGGACTCGATGAGCTCCCTTCCACATATTCCTCACGAATAGAAAGATCTATAAATCCTACGGCTTCGCCATTTTCATCCCTGCAAAAGATGGTCTTGTCTTTCTTCGATGGAATGCGTTTAAGGAATAGAGCACTCATATCCTGCTCCGTTTCATAAGGCCACAGCGCGATCGCAAGAGCGACCCATTCGGCGCGATCTTCGGGCGTTACTTCAGAATAATTCATCACTTCAAAGTTAAGCATTATAGAAGAGAAATAAATCCTCTCAAGCCATGCTCAACTAATTCATCCTGTTCTTCTGTTGAGCACTTTCGGTCGCAATTTTTACTACATGACGCACGAAGAATTATTTGAAGAATTAAAAGGACTTGCGAGCGAGCTTGGGATAAAGCTTCGCTTCGAGAATGGTAATTTCGGTGGGGGCTATTGCTTGCTTCGCGAAGAGAAGCTACTTGTGATCAATCGCCGATTTACCGTACCGAAAAAGATTCGGACGCTGGCCCTCGGACTAAACGAATACGGTCTGGGCAACAATTTTATACGGCCTGCTTTGCGCGAAGCAATCGACGATGAAGTTGCGAAATCTGCGGCGGAAGCCGCATAGGGCATTGTGAAGATCACGCTGCTTGGCACTGGCACCTCGGTTGGCGTACCGATGATCGGTTGCAAGTGCAAGACATGCAGATCGACCGATCCGCGTGATAAACGGCTTCGTGTAAGCGTCCTCATAGAGCATCGCAAGCAAAATATCGTCATCGATACCAGCGCGGACTTTCGCCAGCAGATGCTTGCTCACGGAGTCAAACACCTGGAAGCGGTGCTTTATACGCACCAGCATTACGATCACATAGCAGGTTTTGATGATCTACGTGCCTTCCAATTCCTGCACCAGAAAGCCCCAGTGTGCTATGCAGCAAAGCCTGTGGCAAGTCACCTTCGCAAGACATTTGACTATGCATTCGGCGCAGCTATTCAGACGGGAGGCGGACTGCCAGAAGTGAATATTATTGAGATTGACGACCGGCCATTCAATCTGCTGGGACTGGACATCATCCCGATTCCTTTGCTGCATGGATCATTGCCAATTCTCGGATTTCGAATAGGGAGTTTTGCATACCTCACCGATTGCAGCGAGATTCCGGAAGCTTCATACCCGTTGCTCGAAGGTTTGGACACGCTGGTGCTGGATGGGCTTCGTTTCAAGCCTCATCCCACGCATCTTACGATCGAGCAAGCTACCTCGATCGCCAAACGTATCGCGCCGCGTGTTACCTATTTCACGCACATCAATCATGATATTTTGCATGCCAAAACCGAGCGCACCTTGCCAGCGACCGTTCGGCTTGGGTATGATGGGTTAAGCTTCGGTATCGATTAACGGGGACAACCAAGGCAGATTACTCGTTACTCAGTACTCACTTACTCGTTACAGATATTGATACAATCCATCGTATTCGATCTCGATAACACGCTCGTCGATTTTATGGCGATGAAGCATCAGGCCATCGAAGCTGCGATCGACTCAATGCTCGATGCCGGCCTGGATCTCGAACGCTCGGATATTAAATCCCGGATCGATGCCATCTATAAAGAGCGCGGGATCGAATACCAGCAGGTTTTTGATGACCTCATCTTCGGCGTATTCAATAAGATCGATCATCGCATTCTCGCCGCTGGGGTCATTGCCTACCGTCGCGCGCGCGAAGCAGCGCTAAAGCCCTATCCTCACGCAACAGCAACCCTTATGCAGCTTCTGCGGCGGGGTATCAAACTTGCTGTGTTAACAGATGCGCCAAGCCGGGAGGCGTGGCTGCGTTTGTGCCATATTGGGTTCCATCATATTTTCAACATAGCGGTTACGTTCGATGAAACGGGCGAGCGCAAACCCTCCGCACGGCCGTTTCTGACTGCGCTCGATCGCCTGCACACTCCGGCTCACGAAGCACTGATGGTCGGCGATTGGGCCGAGCGCGATATTGCGGGCGCAAAGGCCGTCGGTATGCAAACCGCGTTTGCACGCTACGGTGACGTGTTCGACACCAAGGATCACGGCGCGGATTACGATCTCGCGGACATCAGCGATATTCTCGCAATCGTCGATTCCCAGAATTCACAAACGATCGGTTCAGAAAAGTAGTAAGTGCTGCTCACCTTCATCATTCACCATTCTTAATTCACCATTGCTTTTCGGCATCGGCATCGACACCATAGAAGTTCCGCGCATTGCGCGATCTATTGAGGTGTATGGCGACCAATTCCTAAAGCGTATTTATTGCGAGGAAGAAATTCGATATTGCATTGGGCGACCCCATGCCGCTGAGCATTTCGCGGCTCGGTTTGCGGCAAAAGAAGCGTATGCTAAAGCTTTGGGAACGGGAGTTCGGCGGGGGTTTATCTGGAATCAAGCGTGTGTGCTTAAGGAGTGGTCAGGCCGGCCCTATATCGAGCTTCGTGGAAAAATGTCCGACCGCGCACACCACATTACTGGCGGCGACTTTGTGATAAACCTTTCCATCACCCACACCAAGAATATTGCTGAGGCGATCGTAACGATCGAGAGTGTGCTTGGCCCTCAATGACTGAGAATAGGTACTCGCCACGGCGCACCTTTACCGGAATGAACTTAGCCCTCACCATTTCGGTTAACGTTTTTCAACTTCTGACATCGTTTTCGAACCATTTTACTGCTCCATGAGCACGCAGGGAGAGTTTTTCGAGAGACCAGACATTGTACTCGCCACCGCTTCAATCGAGGAAGTACCTGCTCCCCCGCTCGCGGAATCGCAGGAATCGCTTCCCCATTCGCTTGACCCTGTTCGTGAGAGCCTACCAACTGCAACCGTAGCAGCGACGAATAGCACTCCGCCAGCCCGCAAGACCATGAGAGACCTTTCCATCCCAAAACTCTATTATTCGATCTCGGAGGTCAGTCGGCTGACGGGACTCGAGCAATACGTTTTGCGCTATTGGGAAACGGAGTTCGATGTGCTACATCCGCAGAAAAACCGCGCTGGAAACCGCGTCTATTCCAACCGCGATATCAAGTTCATCCTTCGTATCAAGGAGTTGTTGCGTGAGCAGCGCTACACCATTGAAGGGGCAAAAGCTATTCTTAAAGCGGAGCGATTAAATGATGGGAAACCTTTGGAGGAGCCACCTCCACCGAATGACCCTGCGCAGATCGCGCTGGTATCCGATGCAAAGCCAGTTGCAGCCGTTGCTTCGCTATCTCTCGAAGAGATCCACTCGATGAAGGAGGCGCTTATGAGTCTTCGCACCCTGTTGTTGAAGTGAGTGTGTCTCGGCTAATAATTGGTTCCCGGGCAAGCGAGCTGGCGCTTTGGCAAACTAATTATGTCCGCGATCTCCTCCTAGCACAACATCCTGCACTGGATGTTATTATCCAGACGATCCATACTACTGGCGACAAGATCCTCGATGCTCCGCTCTCGATGCTCGGCGGCAAGGGCGCGTTCACGAAAGAGATAGAAATTGCGTTATTAGCCGGCGAAATTGATATTGCTGTTCATAGTTTGAAAGATCTTCCGACAACTCTACCCGAAGATCTTACACTCGGGGCAATCCCAGAACGCGCAAATGTGCAAGACGCCTTTCTTTCAAAAGATACCACTGCGCGCCTCATGGACCTGCCGGATGGCGCAACCATAGCTACTGGGAGCTTGCGCCGTATTGCACAACTCCTAACCAAACGCCCCGATTTTCGTATTGTTGATATTCGCGGTAATGTTCCGACGCGCATTCGCAAGATGCTGGAATCTAATTGGGATGGAATGATTCTCGCACGCGCCGGCCTTGAACGATTGGGACTTACCGAGCACCTTGCCCATACGATCTCGCTCGAATGGGTCCTTCCAGCAGCCGGCCAGGGCGCGCTGGGAATTGAATGCAGAAATGACGATGCAAAAACGCTTGAGATTCTCGCACCACTAAATCACAATGCTACTCGCCAATCCGTAACAGCAGAACGCTCATTGCTACAATCGCTCGGCGGCGGTTGCCAGGTTCCGATCGGTGCGCACGGTAAGATCGTTGGAAATACGCTGGAGCTATCCGGATGCATTGCTGCGATAAATGGAGAATCTATCGTTCGGGCAGTGCATACCGGCGAGGTTACCACAGCAGAGCAGATCGGTGCTGACCTTGCGAGAACACTGCTCGATATGGGTGGGAAAGAGTTGTTGGCAATGATGAATTATGAATGATGAATTATGTTATGTTTTTAAGAAGGGTTTTTCATCATTCATAATTCATCATTTATAATTGCCAAAAGTTCTTCTCACGCGACCACGCATTCGTTCTTCTGATGGTGACGATCTGCACCGCATCCTGAACGGCGCGGGAATTATCATCGAAGAGATACCAATGATCTCGTTTTCGCTCCCGCCCGATCTAAGCGAACTGGATTCTAATCTCAATCGCGCTGCGAAGGGAGAATTCGATAGTATTATTCTTTCAAGTCCTACCGCAGTACTTTTTTTCGAGCAACGGTCGCAAGAACTTGGGATGTTGGATGCGCTTCGCAACAACGCTCGTTTTGCAGCCGTTGGGGAAGCTACGGCAGGAGAATTGACACGCCTTGGATTTGAAATTCACTTCCCTATTCCTTCCGAAGGTGGCAGCGAAGAATTCATTTCATCATTTTCGAAAAGAGATCTTGCGGGAAAGCGAATCCTTCTGCTACAATCGCAGATTGGGTTGAATACTTTGGAAAATGCTCTGCGTGAAATAGGCGCGTTACCCGAGCGTGTTACATTGTATTATACGAATGGCCCCACTCCCGCTGATGCTGCGCGGCTCATCAAACTACTGCAAAGCAACGACCGTCCCGGTGTCATCGCATTCTTTTCTCCTTCCGCTGTGACAAATTTTGCTCAAACGCTTGCTGGAACCGGATTGCTCGATAACCTTCCCGCTCTCGCCGCAATTGGGAAAACAACGGCACAAGCTATCGAAGAAATATTGCACAGCACGGCGGAAATTGTTGCGCCGAAAGCAGATCAGGCGAGTTTGGCGAGGGAAATAATCAGATTGTCTGAACCATGATTTGGAGAGATTTCATGGATTTTGGAGATGAAAGGGGTAGGGGCAAATGGCATTAGCCCGTTCGGCAATTGCAATTCGGGCTAATGCCATTAGCCCCTACAAAACATCAGCCGCGACAAATTACTCAAAGCCATCTCATTAATCAAAATAATCGACCCCAATCAAGGTTCCGACATTCCAGGCACTTTTGGCTCCCGGTACTCATTCTCAGGGTAGCATAAAACCATGATCCCGAAACGGCTTCTCGCATTCATCCTCTTCGCCGCGCTTGCGGTGATGCCGGCGTGTGGGTTGCGTGCGCAGTGGGTACAGACGAATGGCATTTACGTAGGAAACATTTTCTCTCTTGCTGTGATCGGCACGAATCTCTTTGCAGGGATTTATTCTTCCTTTGACGGCGGCGTGTTTCGCTCGACCGACAACGGCGCCAGCTGGACGACGGCGAGTAACGGCTTAAGTAGCACTCAGGTCACTTCCCTTGCTGCGATCGGCTCTAATCTCTTTGCCGGGATTTATTCTTCCTTTGACGGCGGCGTTTTTCGCTCGACCGACAACGGCACCAGCTGGACGACGGCGAGTAACGGCTTAAGTAGCACTCAGGTCACTTCCCTTGCTGCGATCGGCTCTAATCTCTTTGCCGGGACTGACGGTGGCGGCGTTTTTCGCTCGACCGACAGCGGCACCAGTTGGACGGGGGCGAGTAACGGCTTGATGATCCCTGAAGTCCTATGCTTTGAGGCGATCGGAACGAACTCAACGTCGCCGATACTATTTGCCGGGACTGTCTACGGTGCTTATCGCTCGACCGACAACGGCACCAACTGGACAGGGGGCTCTGACGAGGCTGTCCCTTGCCTTGCGGTGATCGGCACGAACTCATCGTCGCCGATCCTCTTTGCCGGGACTTCCGGCGGCGTTTTACGCTCGACGGACAGTGGCACCGGATGGACAGGGAGCTTGACGAACAATTCTGTCCTTTCCCTTGCGGTGATCGACACGAACTCATCGTCGTCGATGCTCTTTGCCGGGACTGACGATAGCGGCGTTTTTCTCTCGACCGACAGCGGCACCAGCTGGACGTGGGAGAGTAGCGGCTTGACGAACACCTTTGTCCAAGCCTTTGCGGTGATCGGCACGAATCTCTTTGCCGGGACTGAGGGTAGCGGCGTTTGGCGAAGGCCACTTTCAGATTTCAATCAATTGGATGTTGCGGAGCGGTCTCCGTTAAGCAACCAAGCCATTCACATCTGCCCCAACCCCTTCTCCCAATCCACCCAAATCACCTTCACCGCACAAACTGCCGGATATGCGGATGTATCCATTTTGAATATGCTTGGCGTGGAGGTTGCTCGGCTGTTTTCGGGTGAGCTGGGTGTGGGGGAGCACAACTTCCTGTGGGGTAATCCTACAGGATTACCCGAAGGGACATACGAATGCCTCGTCCGAATGAATGGGCAAGTGGAAACGCTGCCAATCGTGTTGATGCATTAGTCTGAACCTGGATTACGCGGATCAGGGCGGATGACGCGGATAATTAGGAGTTGTGGGACGAAACAAGCCCGTATTTGTTAGACAAACCGTGAAAAATCCAACAACACTATCTGCGGAATCCGCTAAAATCCGCGTAATCCAGGTTCAGACGTTATGAATGATCTCCTTTTGCGTGCCGCTCGGATGGAGCCGATCGAGCGGGCGCCGGTGTGGTTCATGCGTCAGGCGGGACGGTATTTGCCGGAGTACCGAGCCATCCGCGCACAGCATAGCTTTCTCGACATGGTGCGCACCCCAGAACTTGCGGCTGAGGTGACCATCCAGCCTGTTGATCTGATTGATGTCGATGCGGCGATCATTTTTTCGGATATTCTCGTCGTGCCAGAGGCAATGGGAATGAATTTGGTGTTCGAGGAAGGCGAAGGCCCGCGATTCCCAGACCCGATCCGTCTCTACACGCAAATAAAATCGCTGACGGATAAAGGTATTACCTCAAAGCTTAGTTACGTAACGGATGCTATTAAGCTCACCAAAGAAAAGCTAAACGGCCGAGTGCCGCTCATCGGATTTTCGGGCGCGCCGTGGACGCTGTTCGCGTATATGGTGGAGGGTCAAGGCTCGAAGGATTTCCGCTATGCCAAGCAGATGCTTTATACGCGCAAGGATGATGCGCATCTTTTGCTTCGCAAAATTTCGGATGCCGTTGCGCAATATCTTATCGCGCAGATCGAGGCCGGCGCGGATGTCGTGCAGATATTCGATACCTGGGCCGGAGTTCTTACTCCGGAAGATTTCATCGAATTCTCGCTTGGGTATCTTATCGAGATCGTACAGCTCGTGAAGCAGCACACGAAGCGCAAAGCACCAATTATTCTTTTTTGCAAGGGTGCCAATCATTCCCTTTCGGAGATCGCGATGTCCGGCTGCGATGTGATCGGCCTCGATTGGACGATCGATATTTCGGAAGTGAAAGCATTGCTTGGCGATTCGGTCGCACTGCAAGGGAACCTCGATCCCGCCATGCTTTATACGACTCCGGAAGTGATCGAGGAAAAAGTCCGTGCTATTGCAAAACGTATGGGCGAACCTCGTGGACATATCTTTAATCTGGGGCATGGCATTACGCCGGATGTCGATCCCGAAAACGCACGGGCGTTTGTACGGGCGGCAAAGAATGCCTACAAACACGCGGAACAGGCGTAACATTGTGGCTGTTAGGCCGTCCCCCGATGAATAATGGGGAAAATAAGCCCGAGTGGTGGAATTGGTAGACACGCTGTGTTCAGGGCGCAGTAGTCGTGAGGCTGTGCGAGTTCGAGTCTCGCCTCGGGCACCAGCGATAAATATAGCATATTGCCGACCCTAGTGAACGGTCCCGCATGATACCGGCCAACACATTGGAGCCTCTTGCGCTGCAAGGCTCCCATTCGTCATCGAAAAAACTCCAGGTTGCATGGATCTCGCTTGTCGTTACGATGGTACTCATTGCGGCGAAGCTGACCGTTGGGTTGATAACAGGTTCCCTTGCGCTGCTATCCCTCGCGGCGGAGTCCGGGATTGATCTCGCGGCGGTACTCATCACGCTGCTTGCCGTTCGCGTTAGTTCGATCCCTCCGGACGAGGACCATGCTTACGGTCATGGCAAATTTGAGAGCCTCTCTGCACTCGCTCAGGGATTGTTACTGTTGGTTGCAACAGCATGGATCGCGTGGAGTGCTATCCAGCGCCTTGTTGGAACTCCGGAACCGGTGGTGGTAAATTTCTGGAGCTTCGGAGTGTTGGTGTTTTCGATGTCCCTCGATTTTTGGCGCGCAAAACTGCTCGAAGGCACCAGCCGCGAACATCACTCTGCCGCGCTCGAAGCAAGCTCGCTGCATTTTTTTACCGATTCCTTAACTGCGCTTATCGCTGTCCTTGCGTTGCTGATCGTTCGCTTCGCAAACTTTCCGGCTGCCGACAACTGGGCCGCTCTCATCGTTGCGGCTTTCGTAGCCTACCTGAGCGTTCGTTTGATCACACGCGCCGTCGATGGCCTGACCGATCGCTACACGAAAACCGGTGATTACGAAAGATTAAAAACTCTGCTCGGACAGATCCACGGGGTTGAAAACGTATCGCAGATGCGCATGCGGCTGGCTGGGCCGGTGCTGTTCGTTGAGGTGAGCATTCAAATTTCGCGCGTACTGCCATTTGCAGCCGTGCAGCGGATCGTCGCTGAAGTGGAGCGAAGCGTTTCATCAGAGTTCCCACAAGCTGAGGTGACGATCCACTGGCGGCCAGTGCGCACCGTAACCGAGATGCCGTTCGATACCCTAAAAATGATTGCTGCGGAGTATGGACTGATGCCGCACAATATCGAGCTTTCCCACATGGCGAGCGGTGAAACGGCGCTTGATTATCACGTGGAATTCCCTCCGGGAACCCCACTCTTGAGAGCGGAAAGAATGTCTGCTGAGATCGAAGGGCGCATTCGGCACGAAATGCCGGATATTGGTAATATCTTTGTGCATCTTGAAGAAGAGCGTTCCGATCGCGCACAGCCCCATGTGGAAGAAATTGAAGACACTCCCCTGCTCGCCGAAGCAGCCGTTTGCGCAAAAGCGACAAACACAGCGGTGAAAGATGTTCGCAATATGCACCTCTTCCGTGACGAACGCGATGCGAGCCTCAAGCTTGTGCTCACGCTCGACCTTCCAAGCTCGCTTTTGCTCCACGATGCGCACGAGATAATGACGAACGTAGAGAAAAATCTTCGGAAGCAATTTCCACAACTGACGCGCATACTTATTCAGGCGGAGCCAGAGAAATGATTAGAGGCACTCCGAATACACTGCAACCAAATAGATTGCTGCCTGTTTTCACATGAATAACCACCCCGAACGTTCAAGATAAGCTGTTCGAAGATGTCAAAACTTTGTCAATGCTCGATAGTCTGTTTCCTGACTTTCGCTTGGTTAATTCCCAATGCCGACGGCCAGATTACGGTTTCTCGCGCCGATTACGGATTTAACGATAGCCGATTCTACTTCACCGGCGCCACGCTGGCGACTGATAGCATTAATGTTGGCGTCCCTAATGCCGACTCCGCTCAGGTGTTTGACTTCCGTTCTGTTTACTTCGATCTATCATACCCGGCGCGATGGTCAGAGGATACTACTCCTCTTATTTCGGGAGCGAATGAAATTCAACTCGATCTTTTTTCAACTCCTGAAAATGGCAGCGGGCTTGATACAGAACCAACCTTCTATTCGACAACCGACTCCAATGGTTTCGATACGCTATGGTATCATGGCTATGGAAATCCCGGTGGAAATGAAGAGATAACTACCGAACATCCCATTCCGCTTTTTGTTTTTCCTATGACGTTAGGCCAGCATTGGACTGGTACAAGCATAGGGAGTGCCGCTCAGCAGAATGCGATCATCTCTGTGGATGCGAGTGTAGATGCTTATGGAACCTTGCGAATTCCCTCTGGGGATTTCCCCGCTCTTCGTGTATTTGTTAGGCTCGATCTAGCTTTCGCTGGCTTTAGCTCGGTTGAATACCGTTATTACTATCTTACGTCCACGCCCTTTGTCTCGGCGTGCTTTACAGCATATTATACTTCGGATTCAAGTTCAAACCGTCAATTAGTGCAATCTGGGATATACACGGGCCCCGTTGCAAAGTACGACCACATGGTCGCGCCAATTCTTAAATTTACCTATCAAGGTAATGGAGCCTACCGCGAAGCGGTTGGAACTGAAGATACGTTCCACTTCGAACTGCATAATACAGGCGACACAACTGCCCTGATCGACTCCGTTTACCTTTTCCCGGCAGCGCCTCAATGCAGCCTTACGAATAATCTCCAGGACGCTGAATTGGGTGTTGGCGATAGTGTGGCCGTCCCGGTGTTATTCAAAACTACAACTCCCGACACCGTTAACACGATCGTGTGGTTCCACTACGATGATATTGGCGATGGAATTGACATCACCGTCATATCTGCCGCTCCGAGCGACGTAAGTTGGTTACCAAACACTAATAGCAATCTATTTGTTTTTCCTAATCCAGCCAAAGATTTTATTACAACTTCATCAATAAGCGAAAATCTTTCGATTCTCGATCAACTTGGCAGAAGCTACACTGTACATTGCACAGGAGACAGCTTCGACATATCCTCTCTTCCATCGGGAATCTATTTTGTGAATGATGGAGTATTGAGGTCAAAATTCGTGAAGGAATAGCACACATTATTTAATCATGTTTGAACAAAGACAAAAACGAGCTGAAACAGCATGGGGTACAACGGACGACATTGTCCTCATTGGTGCAGGTTTACCCATCCCCATCCCAGGCGGAGCCGATCAATGCTTCCCATATAAGCCTCATCCGGAATATTTTTGGCTTACAGGCCGGCATCGCGAGGGCGGTGTAATGGCCTACGATCCACGCGAAGGCTGGACGCTTTTTGAAACGCCACTCAGCGAAGGCGAACAAGTTTGGGGTGGGAGTGAACGCCCCGTTGGAAGACCCTTGCAGGAACTGGAAGAATGGCTAAAAGAACGAGCAGGTCGAACCATCCGATGGTTAGGTGTTCCGAAAGAGGCCACTGCCGATGAAGAATTTCGCGCAATACTTACGCACGCTCGCCGCCCCAAAGATGCGCTCGAAATTGAGCTGATGTCAGAAGCCATAAAAGCCACGGCGGTTGGCCATGAAGCTGCACGTTCGCTTATCAGGCCGGGCGTAACCGAACGTCAACTTCAGATAGAGTTAGAGGCCGCAATGTTCCGCGCCGGCGCGGAGGGTTTGGGGTATCCAACCATCGTTGGCTCTGGCCCAAATTCGGCAGTGCTGCATTTTGCTCCAACCAGCAGGAAAGTTGGCGTGGGTGAAGTGGTGCTGATCGATGCCGGCGGCGAAGTGAACAGCTACACCGCCGACGTTACCCGGACACATCCTGCAATCGGCACTTTTTCTGCGGATCAGCAAATGATCTACGATGCGGTGTTGCGCGCGCAACAAGAAGTCATCGATGGATGCATTGTGGGAACGGAATGGAGCGAACTCCACAAAGTTGCCGCTCTCAGCATGGCAGAATCCCTACGCAAGATCGGATTGATCCGATGCACCGCGCAGGAGGCATTCGATACACAATTGATCTCACTCTTTTTCCCGCATGGAATTGGGCACATGGTCGGTCTCGGCGTGAGGGATGCTGGTGGCGCTTTCCCGGGACGAGATGGAAAGTGCAAAGTAGCGGGCGTTGCCATTCGCATGGATCTTCCACTTGCCGACGGCTATCTGGTCACTGTGGAACCTGGACTATATTTTATTCCGGCATTACTTCGAGATGAAGCACGTCGTGATAAATTTAAGAATGTGGTGGATTGGACAGCGCTCGAACCATTCATTGGTAAGCTCGGCATAAGGATCGAAGACAACATTCTTGTTACTACAAAAGGACCGAAGAATCTGACAGAAGCGATCCCGAAATAACGGGCCATTCTTACGCTCTCTTTTTGGCTTCAAGCGCAATGCGTGAGATAATTCCATCACGCAGCTCCGGCACAAGCCCGTCGGGCGCTTGGTCAAGCGAGCGCATATCGCACATGTCGTTCACATAATCCACAACAATAAAGCGGGACGGTTCATACGGAGACGGCTGCCGCAAGGCGATCTCGCTCGAAAAGAAGTTCAATCCCGATACGTTGGCTATGGTCCGCATGATAGTTCGAAGTGCCCGCAGCTTGTAAAAATGCTCTTCATCCGTGGTGACCATATCATAGACGTGGGTACGGTCATCCCACCAGGCCAGGAATACCTTCCCAAAGACAAAGAAGCACCGGAACCAACATCTGCGCCCCGCGATCTCGCGCGGCTCAATGTGTTCTTGAAGTAGATATTTATCTTCACCAAATTCCGTGCGAGCCTGGATCACATCCGCAAGCGTTTCGGCACCCATTACCACACCAATACCACCACCGGTCGTGTTAGCGGGCTTAATAATAAATGGCCGGCCAAGGTGCGCCAGGTCTTCAATAGAAATCCCAACATCTTTATATTGTGAGTAGGGAGAAATGATGATGGTGAATGGGACATAGAGTCCGGCACTAATGAACTGCAAGTGCATCGAAGCTTTGTCGATCGCTTCGATCGTGCGATCGTATGCATTAACCACAGAGCCGCCACTGCTCAATAGAAGATTCCCCAATTCCTCAAATCTTTCATCAACATCGTATCCCCTATCCAAATAGAGACCAAAATGCAGCGATTGATTGCGAACTCTATCGAGAACTTCATCGATATTGTGCTCGTGAATCTGGAAGGTACTAAGCTTGCGGTGTTGCTGGGCTTCATGCTCCAAGTCAAAGGCGAACTGCTCATCATACTCCCACAGCCAGCCAATCGCGAGATCGAAGTGTTCCATGTTCAATAGGTCGGTTCCGAATCGATCAAGCGTCCGAAGGAGAGTTATGGTGTATTCGCGGGCGTTTCGCCACCGCCGCGAGCAACGAACACATCGATGGCTGCGCCCTCATTAACCAGATCACCGGCGGGCGGATATTGATCGAGCACTTCATTTTCGGGCGCGCCATTCTGATAATTCACCTTTCCTAGCTCAAGCTTAACACCTTTCAATGTTTCGATCGCTTGTGAAAGGGTGAGTTTTGTCAAGCTCGGAACCGGCACACGTCCCAGGAGTGGCCCTTGCGATACCGTAACGCTTACTTCGGTACTCGTTGATGTTTTCGTTCCAGCCCATGGCGATTGCTCGAACACGGTACCATTGGCTGCGCTATCTGAGTATGCATAATTCACTTTGCCAATGGACATGTTCGCTTTGATCATAAGCATTTTGGCATCGCGCAGCGATTTACCCCGCAGATCCGGAACACTCGCCATCTCTTTCCCACCCGAAATGATAAGATATACTTTCCGGCCCGGTTTCGTTTCTTCGCCGCCTTCGGGGGTTTGGCGAATGATGGTTCCGACCGGTGATTTCTCGTCGAATCGAGTTTCGTACTCGATCGGGTCATAGCCCACTGACTTCAAAGTTTCCAGCGCCAATGCTTTGCCCTTGCCAACCACATTCGGGACCGTTGCAACAGAGCCCTGCTTCACGTAAAGCGGCATAATAACATTATCGAGAAGCAGGACGAGTACAATCAGCGAAACAAGCGGGACGACCACGATCACCCAACGCCGCTTGAAAAGCGAACGAGGGCCACCTGGCATCGGTATAGGCGTTTGTGGTGTATCCACAATTAGGTGTTCTTCCATCTTGATTGGACTCCGAACACGCTCCCAGCGCTTTTTCATCCCGGCAGCAGAGGACTTCGTGTGGAGTGAACAGAGATGTGCCCTCTGCGGTTAATAGTCAGTGGTTTAGAGACACAGACCCCCATTGCCGTCTAAGAATTCTCAACATATTGCCTTTTTCATCGTTTTCTGCATTTCTGTAGGACTGCATTGGTACGTCTATGCGAATCTGAAACGGGTTATTTTGCGGGATTATCCGAAGCTTGGCCAACGGCTTGCAAAAATTGCGCGGTGGGCATTCATTTTGCTGGATAGCCCATTCCTTTTCATTTATTTTCGCGGGAGCATCCACGCCTCCATGACCATAGTGTCAAAAGTGTTGCTCTATCCCTTCCTGGTGTGGCAGACCATCATGCTGATGTGGGTTCTGATACTATTTCCGATCACGATATGGCGATGGATCAGAAAACTTTTGATGTTCGTCCGTCGCTCGCTTCAGAATCAGCCAGAACGGGATGACGTAAAGCATGGAAATGAAGTAAGCCTCGAGGTGCTTGGAGAATAGTTATTTATGACTGACCGAACAGAAATAAGCGATAATCAAACGCCAAGCGAGGAAAATGCTGGCCATGCGGAGCAACGGCATCCGGCAAGCCTTACACGGCGGGCTTTTTTGCACACCAGTATTCTCGGAGTCAGCGGAATAGCGCTCGCGAGTTGCACGCGTGGCATTATGCAGCGCAACGAAATTGAGATCACGCACCGAACGTTTGCACTCCAAAATCTTCCACCCGCATTCGAAGGAAAGACCATTACGTTCCTAAGCGACATCCATGCCGGACCGTTTATGGATGTGGATGAAATGAAGCATATTGCAGAGGTTGTAAATAGTCTGCGCAGTGACTTTATTGTTATTCCAGGTGATTTTGTTACGTCCCATGTAAACGAAGTTGGGCCGTTTGCAGAAGCAATGTCGGGGCTGAAAGCGCGTTTCGGCGTCTTTGCTTGCACGGGCAATCACGATTATTATGCCGGCGTGGATGAAGTTAGCCGCGGCATTGAGGATACCGGTATTAAACTATTACGTAATGAGAATGCAGCCGTGACCGTCGATGGACAATCCCTATATTTTATCGGTGTTGACGATATGGATGCGATCACGGTCAAGGAATATGTGCAAGGAAAATCGGCGCAGCATATTGAGGCTGCCTGGAAAGGAGTTCCCTCCAATGCAGCGACCGTTTTGCTCTGTCACAAACCATACATGTTTCAGGAGTTCGCGCAAACGAATACCGGCTTGATGCTTTCGGGACATACACACGGCGGACAGATCGTGCTTGGCCGATTCGGAAAGACAGTGCTTACCTTTAGCTCTTTTGCGTCAGAATATGTGGAGGGATCGTATCGCGCAGAGGGTATTCAATCCAAAGCGCAAATGTACGTATCGCGAGGTATCGGCGTAGTAGGCGTGCCAATTCGCATCAACTGCCCGCCGGAGATAACGCAGATCACTCTGAAGGCAGCGAACGCGTGACTCGCCGACCGCACGTTACCATCTACACCGATGGCGCTTGCTCCGGCAATCCAGGGCCGGGCGGCTATGCGGCAGTGCTTCTCGATGCATCCGGTCGTCGCCGCGAGCTTTCCGGAGGGTTCCGCAATACGACCAATAACCGGATGGAATTGCTCGGGGTTATCTCAGCACTCGAAGCTCTGAATAAACCGTGCGATGTGACGCTTATCTCCGATTCCGAGTATATCATCAATGCAATCACAAAAGGATGGCTGATGAACTGGCAGCGCAAGGGTTGGCGAAAAGCCGATAAAAAACCGGTCATGAATATCGACCTCTGGCAACGATTGCTTCCCAAGCTCGAAGAACACAATATCGAATTTCGCTGGACCAAAGGCCACGCCGGTAATCTGGAAAATGAACGCTGTGATGAACTCGCTGTTGCCGCTTCACAAATGCCAAATTTACCCTTGGATCGCCGCCAAACAGAGGACATGCTTTAGCGTTTCCGATTGTTAACTAAACCGTGCAAAACAAAGCAATAGCTCTTCGACCAGGTGATGTGATCGGCATTATTGCGCCGGCAAGTCCGCCGCGATCGGAAGAACGTATTGCAAGATCGGTTTCCTATTTCGAAGCACTTGGCTATAGGGTCGAGCTTGGGAAACATTTTCGGGATGGGCTTGCTGGTAAGAGCTATCTCGCAGCAACCGATAGCGACCGCACCGCCGATCTACATGCAATGTTCCGCTCAAAACATGTACGAGCGATCTTCTACCATCGCGGCGGATATGGGTCGATACGGCTTCTCGATAAGCTCGACTACCAACTTATTAGACGAAATCCGAAGATCATTGTTGGCTATTCCGATGCCACAGCGCTCTTTGCGGCATTACACAAGAAAGCCGGCCTCACTTCTTGCTTTTTGGCCCAATGCCGGGTGTAGATTTGTGGGATAACATCGATCCCTTCACCGAAGAACAATTATGGCGCGTAATTACAAGCACAAAACCGATCGGAGAACTACCCCTTGCGAGCAACGAGGGAGTTCAGCTGACTAACACCAGATCATTTCAAGTACAAGGCAAAATGATCGGAGGGAATCTTACAGTCTTCACAAGCCTGCTTGGCACACCGTATCAGCCATCCTTCAGAGGTACGATACCTTTCTTGGAAGAGATCGACGAGAAGCCCCGCAAGCTCGATGCTCATTTTGCGCAGTTGCGGCTTGCCGGTGCTTTCGATCAAGCAAAAGCAATTCTGCTCGGTCAGTTCACCAATTGCGATACAGACGCCGATGCGCAAACGCTAAACTCAAATGAAGTTTTCTCAGATTACTTGTCGAAGCTGAAGATTCCAATATTAACCAATCTCCCATTTGGACATGAGAAGCGTATGTGGACGCTGCCTTATGGATCAAAGCTGGGAATTGAAGTGAAAAAGGGTGTGGCGAAGATAGCGGTGCTTCAAAGCCCGCTTGAGTGACGGATTGCTTCTAAGAAAATCCAAACAGAATGATTGAAAGTACTGCACCAATCGCCGCGCTTAGAAGATTCACTGCATTATTTGTAATTAGCCTATAGCCTGCGATCGGATTGCTGGATGTGGCGCCGGCATCTGCTTCGCCCGCAAATTCCGAAATGCGTCCCGTAACATTTGAGTGATACTTCGCTTGTATTGACGCGCCAAGGATGCTATCCGCGAGCGCGCCCAACGTACCGGCCAGCAGAATGGAGAACAGCGCGAGCCTAATGTGGGGAAAATGTAGTGGCATGAATGATAGAACAGAACACAGCACGATTAGCGCGGCACCAACCATTGTTGCAGCAGTTCCGGCAACACTAATTCCTCCCGAAAGCCCGGTTTCAATTTCCAAGCCAGTCAGAATATCTCGCGGCCGCTTACCAAAACGAATCCCGATCTCTGTTCCCCAGGTATCCGCGCACGATGTAGAGAGTGCGCCATAATACGCGACCAGAAAAACTGACTCCTTGCTCCGGAATATCACGCTCGCAACCAGCATGCATGCCGGAACTAACCCATTCGCAAGGACCTGCCTCCATGTTCTTCCGAGCGATTCCATCTGATACACCATGCTGCTCTTGTGAGGTAACCTCGAAAGTACCGATCCGCTCACGAAGAATGCGATCAGAGCAACACTCGGCCCCAACCCTCCTAATCCAAAAATGATCGTCCCGGTGATCGTAGCGGCAATTGCACCTCCGGCATCCAGCGCCTTGCGCCACCAGGCTATTCCTGCTATTACCACAGCAAGGTAAAAGCCGAGCATCAGTTCAAAGATCATTGGTTCAGACCGTAAGCGCTAACTCCAGATCCACAACCAACTGAAGCATCACTGGTCGCAATTGTAATTGCTGTCGCGTATGATGCATCGCGCGGTCAACTGCGGCGATCGCGCCCATAATGCGCCGTGGGTCGCCGAACCGAGCGACGAATTTCATCAGATCCTCTTTTTGATCAAGATTGATGATTTCGTTATCTTCATTCGCCAGGGAGCCTTTTGAAACGGAGAGAGCAAGTGCGTCCCGCAGCCAAAGTGTGAGCAGAACAAGACACTGCTCGACCGATTGCCGTTTTTCCAAGAAGCTCCCACCCGACCGCGGCAGTAATTTATTGATCTCGATAACGGCATTGCGCCTACTCTTTGAAAGACCCATCCGCAGAAATGTAACGATCTCTTTCCGCATCTCTTTCACTTCTTCGCCGATCATGGCGCGCGCGCGCGAGTAGCTTCCAGCCGCAAGCCGAGCTAAGAATGCTGCTTCATCTTCAGATAGTGACTCCCGCTCGATCAAGCCCTGCTTGATCTCATCAACAGCAAGCACATCGAACCGGACCTCTTGACATCGCGAATGAACCGTTGGCAATAACCCGTTTCCGTTCGAACTCGTCAGGATGATGATGGTATCTGCGTGAGGCTCCTCCAGTGTTTTGAGGAAGGCATTTTGGGACTTATCATTCATCATCTGCGCTTCGCTAATAATGATGACGCGCTTTCTCGCACCGGACATGCTCCGAGCGAGTGATAACCGAAGCTCCCGAATTTGCCCGATATGGATGCTGACCGCTCGTGGTATCTCGATATTGTAATAGGGATCTGCAGATTTTGCGGCGCGCTGCTCACGCACAATCGCAACATCCTCGTCTTTTAACTCTGCCCCATCGTCGTCGGACTTTTTCGGTAGTGCATTAATGAATTGAACTGCCGACGAAGCAAATCCGTCAATTGCAATACAACTCACACACTCGTCACATGCCTCGATGCCGTTCATTCCAGGGTTGAGGCAATTTATAGCTTTTGCAAGCTCGAGTGCTGCTGCATCTTTGCCGGTTCCTTCCGGCCCGGAGAATAAATAGGCGCCCGGGAGCTTTTCATGCTCCAGCGCATTCCGTAAAATATGCTTTACCCGCTCTTCACCGATGACGTTCGTCCACATGTGCTTCTGAACTCGGATTGAGGAGATTAACGAAATTCCTCTTGCAGCCTCTCCAATTCTGCGCTGCCGGGGCAGAGCGTTTCAAAAGGGACCTCGGTGAGCGGAATATCCGTAGTACCCATGACATTGTGCATGTCCGGGGCAGATTCATCGATGAACAGAATTCCTGTCGGAACTTTGCCTTCGCTTTGGTGCTCCTGAAGGTACGCAAACACTTTCGCGCGGTCGCGTGGGTCATAGCCTTCGGGCGTGCGCGTGAACTTTATAAGACTGCCATCGTGCATCATGACGGTTGTTGCGCCGTTGATGCTGATGTTGGCAACGATCTCGTCGGCTGGAAATATTACATCGGAATCGGTCACGTGGTACTCATGCTTGCGGGTATAGGCATAGCTTTTGGTCGAACCTTCATGATCGTTAAAGGTCACGCATGGGGAGATCACATCGATCAAAGCAAGGCCTTTATGCTTGACCGCTGCTTCAATGATGGGAACGAGTTGCTCCTTATCTCCGGAAAAACTTCTTGCAACGAATGTCACGCCCAAACTAAGCGCCAGCATTACGGGATCGATCGGTGAAATTCGATTCGCTTCGCCCTTCTTGCTCTTCGAACCAACATCCGCAGAGGCGGAAAACTGCCCTTTCGTCAACCCATACACACCGTTATTCTCGATGATGTAAACAATATTAAGATTCCTGCGAATGGCGTGCGCTAGCTGACCGATGCCAATCGAAAGCGAATCACCATCACCTGAAACACCGATGGCGAGCAATGAACGATTTGCAGCGCCTGCGCCGGTAGCGATGGCAGGCATACGTCCGTGAGCGGAGTTAAATCCATGTGCACCGCTCACAAAATATGTTGGGGTCTTTGATGAACATCCGATACCAGAGAACTTCGCCATTTTGTGCGGCTCGATGGAAAGCTTCCATGCAGCGCGCACGATCGCAGCAGTTACGGAATCGTGGCCGCAGCCCGCGCAGAGCGTGCTCATCGCACCTTCATACGCGCGGAGATTAAGTCCCAACTCGTTCTTTTCGAGGCTTGGGTGTGTTACAACTGGTTTTGAAATTGATGGCATATTGAGAAAATTACGATGTATGAATTATGAAGGATGAACTGGTTGACCTGATCATTCCGATCATTCCTCCATTAATACGGCACCTAATTGGGGCGATTGTTTCTTCGTCTTTTTGTGCTGGATTCCCTCGACAACAGATTTTGCTGAAAGAGGAAAACCACCATAGACAAGGATCGAAAGCAGCTTCTCCTTTGGAATGCGAGTTTCAAGCGTAAGCAGTGAACGCAATTGTCCGTCGCGGTTCTGCTCGACCACGTAGCAAAAATCCTGCTCTTCCATAAACTCCACGACCTCTTTCCCAAATGGAAATCCACGTACGCGCATATAATTTGCGGACACGCCTTGAGATTCGAGAATATCGATCGCTTCTCGACAGGCAGGGTCGCAACCCCCGACAGTGATTATTCCAAACGTAGCGCCTTCATTTCGCTCAATGATCGCCTCGGGAACATACTTTGCAGCAGCATTATGTTTCTTCAGCAGGCGGTCCATCACTTCCTGATATTCCGCAGGTGTTTCTGTATACCCGCCAAGCCTGTTATGGCCGGAGCCACGCGTGAAGAACGAACCCTTCGCATTGATGCCCGGCAAAGTTCTCGCCGCAACATAATCCTGATCTTCCGGCGAATACCGATAATATGTTTTCAGCTTATCGAGTTCTTCACTGGTTAAAACCTTTCCGCGATTCGGTTTGTAATTATCATCCCATTTCAAGCGATCGACGACCCAATCGTTCATGCCAATATCGAGATCGCTCATCATAAACACAGGCGTCTGAAACTGCTCAGCCAGATCGAAAGCCTTTACCGTAAAATCAAAACATTCGTTGGGATTTGCAGCAAAGAGAAGTATGTGCTTCGTATCGCCATGCGATGCATACGCGCATTCCATGATATCCGACTGCTGGGTGCGCGTGGGCATACCGGTCGAAGGCCCGGTTCGTTGCACATCGACGATCACGGAGGGAATTTCCGCGTAGTATGCAAGACCGATCAGCTCATTCATCAAAGAAATTCCCGGACCGGCAGTGGATGTGAATGCCCTCGCCCCCGCCCAGGAAGCGCCGATCACCATTCCTATGGCTGCAAGCTCATCTTCCGCCTGAAGGAATGCAAAATTATTTTGCTTCGTAACCGGATCGACGCGATAACGATCAGCGAATGCTTTGAAAGCATCCATGACCGAAGTAGCAGGCGTGATGGGATACCACGCAGCAACTGTTGCCCCCGCGTAGATCGCCCCGAGCGCGGTTGCAGTGTTGCCATCGATCAGAATTTTATTTCGGTTGGCATCCATTTTCTCGCATCCGAAAGGGAGCGCCGGAAGATTCTTTTGCGCATAATCGAAACCCGAATGAAGCGCCTTCCGATTGACATCGAGGAGCGCCTGCTTTTTGCCATACGACTCTTTGATCAACTCCTCCAGAATCTCCATATCGAGATTGAGCAGCGAAGCCAACGATCCTGAGTACATTATGTTCTTGAGCAGAATGCGGGTTCGTGGCTCGGGAACTGTCTCGGTGAGCATGGTCGAAAGCGGCACACCGAGAAACGTCACGTCATTGCGATCAAGCTCTCTCGGAAGTGGCCAGGTTGAGTCATAAAGCAGGTAACCGCCAGAGCGAACCTCTTGAACGTCCTTAGCATAGGTTTGAGCGTTCATAGCGACCATCACATCGTAATCGAGAGCTCGCCCTCCGTAGCCCGCGCCGCTCACCCGAATTTCATACCATGTAGGTAAGCCCTGTATGTTCGATGGAAACAAATTCTTGCCCGCAACGGGAATACCCATGCGGTAAATGGACTGCATCAGCAGATTACTGGCGCTCGCAGAGCCTGTACCGTTGACAGTGGCGAGTTTTATTGCAAAATCGTTGATTCCTGGCATTATTTTGAAAAGGTAGAAGTGCTATAACAAAGCTGGGAGGCAGCTTATTCCATTTCAAGGAGCACGAAAACAGGAGATAAATGGGGACGTTCCAATCTCACAACGACGGTCCGTAGGGAAGCGTGTAACCTTCAAGTTTTGTGTGGGGCCTGGACGTCGAGGTCTTTACAAATCTTGCGGACTAAGAGATCGTTGACCTCGGTATGACGAGGCACCGAGGACGATGTTCCCGCTTTGCGGTTCACATATACGGAATGATTGGCACCTTCACGCAAGAATTGGCATCCAAGCGATTCGAGATGCCGTACGAGTTCGCGGCGTTTCACGAAAAAGCTGTGATAGGCTCACGGATCACGTCAAAGCCTCGAAGCGATTCTTCGGCCAACTCACGATTTGCTTCAAGCACCATTTCGATAGCTTCGTGGAGATTGCTGCGAGCTTCTTCCAAGGTCAATCCTTGTGTATTCGCTCCAGGCAATTCTTCCACAAAGCCGATAAAGCCTTCTGGAACCTGCTTAAATACGGCTGTAAAGTTAGTTGTCATATAGTTATCTAACTTACAGGGCCGTTATCCGGTTTCCGCGCGGAACAATCGGTCGAAGACCTCATACGCGAACGCAATATCTTCCGCCGTGGCCGCATACGGTGGAAGTAGATAGAGCGTATCACCCAACGGACGGATTAGCAGCCCCTCCTTCAAAGCTTGTTTACCCCATTCGAGAGATTTTGTACTTAGATAGCCCGCAATATCCACTGGATCAAATACGGCGATGGTTCCGATTTGCCGATAAATGAGGTCATGTTTTGCTGCGAACTCTGGCGCATGACGTCTATGCGCAGCAGCGATGGCGTTGATTCGGTCAAAGACGGGTTCCGATTCGAATATTTCCAGAGAGGCCAGTGCCGCAGCCGCGCTAATGGGGTTCCCCGTATAACTGTGGCCGTGAAAGAACGTCTTGGCGCGGTCATTGCTGAGAAAGGCGTTGAAGATCTTGCTCGAAGCCATGGTCATTCCCATCGGCAGGAACCCGCCGGTGATCCCCTTAGAGAGCGTCATCAGATCGGGCTTGGTGCTAGCTTGTTCGGATGCGAACATTGTTCCAGTTCGTCCGAATCCGGTGAGCACTTCGTCGGCGATACAAAGAATTCCAAATTCTTTCGCAATATTGAACGCCTGTTCGAGGATCTCAGGTCGCCACATCAGCATTCCACCAGCGCCGAGCAAGAGTGGTTCGTAAATAAATGCGGCAGCGGTGTTTTTCTTGCCCGCTTTGCGAAGCTCTTCGAGAAATCGGCTCTCGCTATCAGGTTGTACTGGATCGGGAAACGGAACGCGATGCACATTGAAAAGGAAATCCTCAAATGGTGCTGTAAAATATCCACGCGAACTGGCGGACATTGTCCCAAATGTGTCGCCATGATAGGCATGATCGAGCGCCAGGATCTCCCTTCTTTCTTCGCCCAACAGCTTCCAATACTGGATGGCCATTTTAATGGCTACTTCCACGGCGGTCGAGCCATTGTCGCTAAAGAAAACTTTATCCAATCCTTCGGGAGTGATTTTCACAAGCTTTTCCGCAAGCCTCGAAGCGGGCTCATGCGTAAATCCGGCGAATATCACTTGCTCGAGCTTTGCGGCCTGCTCAGCTATGGCCTTTGCGATCTTGGGATGTGAGTGGCCGTGCAATGTGACCCACCAGGAACTGATACCATCAAGAATACGGCGCCCATCCGAAAGATAAAGATACGCACCCTCCCCACGCTCTACTCCAACCGAACGTGGTATAAGCTGCATCTGAGTGTACGGATGCCAGATGTATCGCTCGTCAAGGTCGATCCACGAGCCAGAGCCGCGATTTTCAGGATTGGATGGATTCACAAGATGGATTTTAATGCAGTAAAATGTTGATCGAACGTTTTGCGCAGGGTATCTGCTGCGAGTGAGGTGAGCAGCGGAATTCTTCCAAGAACCTTCGCTTTGCCATAATGTTCGATCGCATTTTCATTCTCAGGATTTAGGTCTCCGATGAGGATGCAACCGAGTAACGGTATTTCACGGCGACGCAATGCTTCAATAGAAAGCAAGGTGTGATTGATGGTGCCAAGTCCTGAGCGACACGCCAGGAGCACCGGTAGATTCCATTTTTGGAACATATCAATAAATAGAAGATTATCTGTTAGCGGTACCAGCAGCCCGCCAGCACCCTCGATAATTAATGGTGCAACGTTTGGCAGTTCCAGCTTCTTTTCCTCAATCATTTTTCCATCGATCTTAGACGCAAGATGTGGCGAAAGCGGCCGGCTAAAAATATAGGCTTCTGGCAATATTCGTTCCGGAGTACAGTCAGCATGTAAGCGAACGGCTTTGCGGTCTGTCCCATCCTCCGTACCGGATTGAACTGGTTTCCAATAGTAGTAGTCAGGTAAGGAAGCCATCAGAAGCGCCGAAAGCGTGGTCTTCCCCACTCCTGTATCGGTTCCGGAAATAATAATGCTTTTCATTTTGTAAGTTCCGACTCGGTTCTGTATATTGCTTCGATAACATTTCGCAAATCTTGATCGGAATGGCGCAGACTAACATTCAACCGCAATCTCGCGGTGCCATTCGGCACAGTTGGTGGGCGAACGGCGGGAACGTCGAAATTATGATCAGCCAATAACTGAGCCGCTTGGAGTGCATCTTCATCACGGCCAATAATAATGGATATAATCGGTGTAATGCCATCGGTTACCCTCCAAGTTGCAAGCGATTGCCGCAGTTGCTCCCTAACAAGGTTAGACTTCGCGCGTAGGTCACTCACAAGAGCTTGGCCATTTGATTCGAGGTGATGAAGAGCATTGATTATTTGCAATGGGATGATCGGTGGCAACGCGGTGGTATAAATAAATCCGCGAGCTTTGTTTATGAGAAAATCTACAAGAGTTTTACACCCGCAAAGAAATGCTCCCGCCGAACCGAGTGCTTTCCCACAGGTGTGAACGGTGATGACATTATCGTTCCTGGGAATGGTATATTTCACCAATCCCTCACCCCATTTGCCAAGAACACCGGTTGCATGTGCTTCATCCACGATCACGATTGCTCCAAACTGATCAGCAACTTCAACAATTTGCTTCAATTCGGCGACATCGCCATCCATCGAATACACACTTTCCAGCACGACGAATATTTGGGAATGTTGGGAGCTCTTTCTCTCTCGCTTTAATCGGGCTTCTAAGTCCTGAGCCGAATTATGTGCAAACCTTTGACTTTTCGCAAGTGAGGAATGCACCCCATCATAGATGCTGGCATGAGAACGTTCATCATAAAGAATGAGATCGTGACGTGTTGGAAGGGTGGTCAGCAGCGCGTGATTCGCATCATAACCGGAATTAAACAATAGCGCAGATTCCGATCCAATAAACCTCGCAAAGGCGCTTTCAGCAGCAAGATGCTCTTCGTGGTGTCCCGGCAACAGGCGCGAACTTGATGAAGAGAGAGCTATGCTCTTGAGGCCATCTAAAACTTCCGACTTCAGCTTTGGGTCAGTTGCAAAGCCAAGATAATCATTCGAGCCGAAATCAATTCCCGAGTAGGTCTTTAACGAGCGATAGCGACCTTTCTTGCGCAGCTCGCTTAACTCTTGCTCTAAATTCTTAAGCCAGTCTTCACGCACTGTGCTCGGCGGTTGCCATGGCTGATGGTTCGAGACCCAGCTTTTTAAATAGCCGATAATCTGCGTCTGGTTCTGGGTTTGGGGTCGTGAGAAGCCGATCGCCCAAAAAGATGGAATTGGCACCGGCGAGAAAGGCGAGCGTTTGTGCCTCTTCGGAAAGGCTAAGCCTTCCTGCGCTCAACCGAACCTTTGACTTTGGCATTAGAATTCGTGCGCAGGCGATGGTTCGGATGAACGAGAACGAATCGATCGGTTTCTGCTCAGCCAATGGCGTGCCGGGGACGGCAACAAGCGCGTTGATCGGAACACTTTCCGGCTGGGGACTTAGTGATGCAAGAGTCAGTAAAAATTGGATGCGATCCTCATCCGTCTCGCCCATGCCGACAATTCCGCCACAGCACACTGTGATCCCGGCATCGCGGACATTTTGAATGGTTCCTAAACGGTCGTCATAATCGCGGGTGTGAATGATCTCTGAGTAAAAATCGCGAGAGGTGTCGAGATTGTGATTATATGCGTAAAGTCCGGCTTCTTTCAAGCGCTGCGCCTGAGACTCATTCAACATTCCGAGCGTGGCACAGGCTTCAAGCCCAAGATCGGTCACGCCGCGCACCATTTCGAGGACTTCCTCGAAATCGCGGCCATCGCGAACTTCGCGCCAAGCAGCACCCATACAGAATCGTGTTGCACCATTAGCCTTTGCATTGCGGGCAGCCTCAAGCACATCAGCAGTGCGCATCAGCTTCTCTGCTTTAACTCCGGTATGATAACGAGCGGCTTGTGGGCAGTAGGCACAATCCTCCGGGCAGCCGCCTGTTTTCACCGAAAGCAGCGTGCAGCGCTGAATATCATCATAAGTATTATTTGCCTCATGAACTCGGCTCGCCTGTGCGATAAGTTTGAGGAAAGGGGTATGGTATAGTTCGCGAACGTATTCTATGGTCACGATGCCATAACAGTGATGCTCCTAGACAAAATCCCCTCTCCAATCCTACCTCCCAAGTGGAGAGAAATTCTCTAATTGACCTTGCCCGGCATAGAGAGCAGTCAATTATTGACCCACGATCCCTTTTCGGATCGCGATGGCAAGCGGTGTGGCGTTAGGATCGATGCCTTCCGCAGTTCCAGTTTCATCTTTCTTTTTTGAGAAATCGACCGGAATATCCAACTGCTTGCCTTCGCGAAGAACCTTAAACGTCGCGAATTGCAATGTATCGATCGATGCAAGCATTCCAAGATTATCGCGGGTAACCTTAGTGTCATTGATGGACACGATCGCGTCACCTTCCTTAATTCCCGCGATCGCAAGCGGCGCAGTGCTGTCGATCGATTGAAAAACGAGGATGCTATTGGAGATGATGCCGATCCGGGTCTGCTGTGGTTCCTTGATCGGCGATACCGAGTACCCCATTTTTGCAAGATAGGAATTGATCGGGAGCGAATCGGTGCCGTGAATATACTCACGATAGAAATCTGTAAGATCGATCCCAGCATATTGCTCCACTTTGTGGATCAACTGTTCCTCGGTGTAGGTCTTTCCATGCTTCGCATCGTTGTTCAATGCAAGCATTACATCATCGAGCGACTTCGTATTATTTGTCCGGCTGCGAATTTCGATATCCAGCATTAATGCGACAAGCGGTCCGCGCGAGTAAAATAACGTAGCTTCATCCATTTCGAACGTACTCTCATCGATCGAAAGATCTTCCAGGGATTTCACCGACGCGGAAGCAGGAGCCATTGCCATCTCCTCTCGCCATTGGTTGACGTCTCCAAAAAAACGTTCGGGAGTGATAATTCCATAGCGTGCAAGCAGGGTATGTGCGTAGTACTCGGTAATTCCTTCTGCCATCCAAAGGCTTGTGGTCATCACGCGCTTGGTATAATCGAAAGGGCCGAGCAAATTTGAATGAATACGTTTGACGTTCCACAAATGAAAGAATTCATGGGAGAAAATGCTGAGGAATGAGCCTTTGAACATGGACCACCCCATATTCATGAGAAGATAGTCACTCGAATTGGAATGCTCCAGAGCGCCTTGGGCAAACCCCGGCATGTGCGAAAGTGTCGGAGCTACTATCTCAAAGGTGTAATGCTTGTAAGGCGTATCGTGAAAGAAATCCGTTTCGGCATGAACGATCTTGCGAAGATACTCCGTGAGCGAATCCATTTTTACATTGGACCAACTTCCATCTGTTGCCACTGCGACATCATAGATCGCGCTTCCTTCCGCAAAACTTCGGGAGATTAGATGGTCCGAATGCTTGTTATCGCCACTATCAAGCGCAGCAAGGACAGGGGCATCGGCGAGTTCGTCATAGTCCTTGGCAACAAAGGTTGTGTTGGTGAAGGTGGGCATTGTATCCTTCTTATATCCGCCCGGAGGAGGCAGCGCGCAAGCAAGTTTCCAGTCTGGAGGAAGGATATAAGTTACAATCGCAGCGGCCTGCTTATCATCGTCGTAATAGCCGAACAGTGCGGTCGCGTTGGAGAAAAAAAGCGTCGTATCGATATTCGCCATTGCAAAATAAAGGCTGGTAGTATCGAGATGCGAATCGAGGATGTCGTACTCGAGCTTTTGCACGGACGCACCAGTCGAGATCTCCCAGCGATCATCGTTCACTTGTTTGGTCACCAACGAGTGGTCATATTTATTGAACGCATTGAAATTCTTGACATACTTCCCATAATGCGATACGCTGTATGCTCCCGGCGCCCACACCGGCATTTGATACACCGCCGTTTTGGCATGAAACCCAGAAGGCACTACGGTTACATGCACCATGTGGGATTTCGTGTCGCGGAGATCGATGGTGAATTGCAGCTTACCTTTAGCAATACTGTAGGAAGCTAATAGTGATAGAAAACAAAAGGCAAAAACGATTCGGCGAACGGTCATGATATGTTACGACAAGAAATTGTTGCCGACTCAAACCACGCTTTGCCTTTGCTGGTTCAGCGAACTAAAGGCATACTATTTGACTTTCCATTCGAATATTATCTTTCGATCTATGAAACACCTCTTTCTTGCAACGCTGTTGCCGCTCTTCGTGATCGGTTGCAGTCAAACATCTGATACATCTCCGAATGGGAGTTCTCAGACTTCTGTGCAATGGACTGTTCCAGTAGTGGGCACTGAATATGCCTTCGAATCATCAACCCAAGGATCAAGCGCAGTGGTGTTCGACACTGTGACCATCCTCCAAACCGGCCAGCATCTTGGCGGGAAAGTAGGCGTTATTGGATGTCTCGATCGGGCAGGTACTGCAGGCACATTTTTCTATAATATTGAAACCAACGGCGATCTTTCGTATGGCGACTCCACGCCAAACGCATCCAACGGGTTTACCTACACCTGGACGACCTTCCCAACCGGAAGCCAAAAGACTATTGCCGCTCCAGTTGTCGATACGGTTGAGGCAGGCATACCTATTTTTCGATCCGACGTCCGCACTTTTGTCGGTACTGAAAATATTACAACGCCCGCCGGACCATTCTCGACACTACATGTGCGGGAGACTTCCATCAACGTCATAGGAAATGGTAGCACGAGCGGTTGCAATGCAAGCGATACTGCAATAACTGATACGTGGTTTGCGCCAAGCATTGGAATCTATGTTAAGATAATGCATAACGGAACGAACGACGGTCAGGTGGCACCCCAATTGGAGGTAGACCTAATAAAATATTTGCCGAAGTAAGCGATAGAGGTCGGACAGCTAACTAAGAAAATTAGTTGATTCAGTCATTCCCTTGCGAGTATTCTTACTCGCGCTTTTATCGCACAAGCGCAACCTTCGCGCTCTGCACTCCTTCCGGACTTGCCATGCGAACGAAGTATGCACCGGATGGCAATGCGGACGTCCCAAAGTGGTAGTTGTATACACCCGGAGCAAACGTGCCGTCGGCAACGATTGCAATTTCACGTCCGGCAATATCAACCACAGAAAGTTCGCATTGAAGAGCTTGCTTCCTCTGATACGCTGATATTCGAGAAATTCGCCATTCTCACGCACGGTTAGCGTGTTCTGTGCCAATGGTGCTTCGGCAACTCCGGAAGGTGCTACGTTCACGCCTTGTGTTACTCCTCCGCTTTCGTTCCACCACGAACCACTCGGAGTGGTGATGAGCTGGGCGGCGCGGACGACATAAATATTGCTGTCGCTCAACGGAGAAAGATCGGTGTAATTCGTTTCCGTTACAAGCGAAGTGTTGATCTGGAGCAAGGTATCGCCCGTTGCATTGGAACGATAAATGTTATATCCGGGTACCTTGGTCGAGGGCGCACTCCATTGGAGCTTCACCTGATTAGTGCCCACGCTTGCTGAAAGCGCCGTTGGCGGAGCGGAGAGATACACCATGCGAAGGGTCGGATCACCCATTAAAGCAACATGAACACCATTTGTAGAAGGACTTATCATGTAGTCGCTCACGAGAGCAAAACTAATTCCCAATTTGGCCCAGTCAATCTGGCCAGTAACATCCTGCGATAGCCGCGTGCAGTATCCAAATGTTTCACCTATTCCGAGCGGATGAAAGAACCAATAGGGTCTGCCGGCCCAGCAGTCTTCAAGCCCAAATTTCGTAGCAAGCGGAGCGCGCAGAAAATTGTCCGGGCTATCCCAATCCCCGAAAAAGCTACCGAAGAGCATATAGAATATCGCATCCGCGCCGGAATCGGCAAACAAGGCCGTCGTTCCGACGCCTGAAGACCCTTGAAACCAGCCGCCGCCACACCCATAAGCCCAAAGATATTTCGCAGTGTCGAGATAGCTGAACCAATTGGATGCTCCGCTGTCTACAATTTTTGAATTAAAAATATTAGTTCTTCCAACCAGTGGAGGAAAATTTCGCCATCCGTCGGTTGCCGGTGCATCATAGTCTAACGGGAGTACATACTGGAAGGTATCCGTTTTGCCTCCAACATTTTCAATGTCGGTCCCAGCTTCACGGATCAAGCCAAAGTTATCATTGATCAGACCCCGAGTTGGCACGACAAGCTGCCCCGTCCGGAAGGCATGATCGCGGTCAAGATATTGCTTCATTAACAGGGTGTCCGAAAGCAGAAAGCTTGGCATATCGTAGAGATCGACCCGTCCGACTTCTAGATCCATGGGTGATGTAATCGCATCCTGGTCGAATTTTCCATCGCCGGGAACGTTCCTGTTGCGCGGATCGCCGGCCGTTACATCATTTACGGTTTCATCGGTCCAATCCGTTTCAAAATTTCCATAATAAACGTCCGCAGGCCATGCACCCTGATGGTTACCATTGCCGGGTGTATGTCCATCGGGCGCAATATCACCAGAATATGGAACCGGAACATGACCAAGCAAGAACACAGTGCGCAGGTTGGAATAATTGTTGAAATCGTTCGAGATTATATCCTGGATATAGGGCACACTATCTGTTCTGGACACGTCATGACGAATAACTTGCCACCCTTCCGCCGTGAGATCAGTAATAAGCTGCGAGATCTCGCCTTTGAGTACCGTAGAGTAGGTATTGTCGACCATCAGATCGACCGCTCCGGGTTGAGGCGATGATGGAACTTCGATGCCGGACGCCAGAAACCCAAATATGGCATAAACAGAATCATTCTTTGTGGAATCGATTACGCGATACTCATATTGGGTTCCGAGGGTCACGGCCTTATCGGAATAGGAAGAATCCGTTCCCGGGAGGGTTGTGATCAAAGACCAGGCGTCACCATTTCCAAGCAGCCGGCGCGAAATGTAAAAGTGCTGCGCCTTGGCATCCTTGGGCCAGTTGAGTGTAATAGTCGCGGGCGAAGCCTGTACAACGGCCTCCACTGGTAAGATGTAATCAGCAGGGGAGATTTGAGCAAGTGCGCTTGAAGTAAGCGCGCCCATCGCTGCAATGAGGAGGAATCGGCAAATATTCTTCATATTCTTCAGGATAAAGTTTGTTGGGATGGCCGAGTATCGGATGGCCGATTATCAGAAGGCCGCACTTGGTACATGGCATCGATCAAATCCCGATACCGTTCCTCGACTGCTTTGCGTCGAATTTTCAGGGTCGGGGTCATCATACCGTTCTCTATCGTAAACTGTTCTGGCAATAACATAAACCTTCGAACGCGCTCGTAACTGGCGATGCCGCTCTGCAATCGGTCGATTTCGGATTCCATTTGGGATCGAACATGCTCGTTCGTCGCAAGCGCTTCGCTGGAAAGCTCGTCTCCAAGTTCTGCTAATTCACGTGCGATGCCTGAGCTACGCAATTCGGCAAATTCAGGTACGATAAGCGCGGTGCAGAACGGTCGCTTGTCACCGACGAGCATGATCTGGTGAATGAAACGTGATTCGCCCAAAAGAGATTCAATCGGAGCGGGAGCGATATTCTTGCCGCCGCTGGAGACGAAAATATGCTTTTTACGATCTGTAATTTTTAGGTATCCCTCAGAATCGATCACACCAACGTCGCCGGTATGCAGCCAGCCCTCGTCGTCGATCATTTCTTTCGTAGCATCTGGATGCCTGAAGTATCCTTGCATGATATTGGGACCGCGCGCGAGGATCTCCCCATCACGATCGATCTTGATCTCCACATTATGCAGCGGCTTTCCGACTGTGCCCCACTTAAGTTTTTGATGTGGATTAACGCAGAGCACCGGCGCAGTCTCTGTAAGGCCATAACCTTCGATAACCATTAGCCCAAAGGCTGCAAAAGCTCTGCCAACCTCAGCAGGCAATGCTGCCGCCCCCGATACGAAAAATCTGACCCTTCCGCCGGTGCGCGCGCGAATCTTCTTTAGAACCAAGGCATCGGCTAACGGATGCAATAACTGAGCAAGAGAAGGCACGCGCTCGCCCTCCAGCTTGCGTCCGGTCTTTCCACCGACGCTCAGCGCCCAATCAAAGATGCGGCGTCGCATGGGGGGCATCTTTTCACGCATTCGCATTATGCGCGCGTAGATGCGTTCGTAGAATCGCGGCACACCCGTCATAACGGTTGGGCGAATTTCAAGAAGGTTATCGGCAACCGTATCGGCAGATTCGGCGAAGGCCACGACCATCCCTCGATAAAAGAAAAAGTGCATTGCCACATGCTCGAACGTATGGCACATAGGCAGGAACGACAGCGCTACGTCTGCCTCGGTGAGTGTGGGTATAGCCGAGAGCACAGCTTCTAGATTCGCCACGACGTTTCCGTGTGAGAGCATCACGCCCTTAGGGTTCCCAGTCGTGCCACTGGTGTAAATGATGGTAACCGTATCTTTCGCCTTTGCTTTCTTCGCTTCTTCCTCAAAGTTGGGCACAGTCCCGGTAAGCGAAGGCATCTGGCTGAATTGCAGGAAACGAACATTGGGTGGTGGCGAAAGCTTGGTCTCGTCATTCAAGAGTACTACTGCTTTCACAGACGGTGCATTCTGCACAAGCTTTAGAGCTTTGCCTAACTGCAGATCGTTCGAAACGATGAGCAACTTCGCTTCGCAATCGTTCACAATATACTCGACCTGCTGAGCGGTCAGCGTAGGGAACATAGGAACCCATATTGCGCCGAGCGCCATTGCGGCAAATTCGGACATAAGCCACGCCGGGCGAGACTCTGAAATGACTGCGATGCGGTCCCCGCGTTCGATCCCGAGTCGCGCGAACGCTTCGAATACTTCCCTGACACGGATGCCGAACTCCGCGTAGGTAATATCGCGGTAAGGCTCGCCATGCGATTTCTTGTAGCGCAAATAGACATGATCCTTCCCAGCGCCAGTCGTCCGCTCGAAGAATGCAGTCAGGAGGGTTTCAGACTCTTGATCGATAGATGTCGGGATTTTCACAGCGTTCAGGGAGCATTCTTTAATTTCTCAGAAAGCATTTTTTAGTTGCTCAATAGCCTTGGTCAACTGAAATTGAACATCAGCGGGCTGTATCACCGTTTCGAATCGCTCATCGAATAAAACAGTATCGACTCGTTTTGGTTTGTGAAATGCGTCCAATTCCTCTTTTGAAATGCGGAAAGGTTGATCGCGGAGACCGGCTTTCCACAACAGTTCGCCGATAGCAAGCGGGGTGGTCACTCCCCTGTCATACGCATTCCAAATACCACTCCAAAGTGATTCAATGGAGAGCACCCTTCGGACCGTCTGTTCTATTACGTTCAAACTGCTGACGGAATTAGGCGTATCAATAAGTTTTGGATACCGAAGCAATTTCATCAGTGAGTTGCGTGGATGCTTTTCGCCGGAGTAAACTTGTCGTGGACGGAGAATTGCAATTTTTTCTGGATTCCTATCCAGCAGCATTGCGTCGGCGGCGGCTTTAGTCCACGAGTAGAGACAAGCTGGAGCTGGCGGCGTTTCCGGGGTGAAGGGCTTACCATCCGAGTTGTACGGACCATCCCAAACGCACCCGCTGGAAAAATGGATGAATCGAATACACTTCTTGCTTTTGAGAATTCTTTCGTATAGCTTAACAGGCGCTTCGAGATTGGAACGCAACGCCTCGCGCGCGTTCGCTTCGCACCACGCAAGATCGGTCTTGCCCGCCGCGTTAATGACCGCGTCCGGCGCGATGACTTCGATCGCATCGAGCGATAGGTCGTCAATGTCATGCGGCCACACATGGAGTTCGAACTCGGTCAGACTTCGCGCAAGCGCGCTGCCGATCTGGCCTTTGCCGAGGAGAAGAATTTTATTCACTTCCAACTAAACCCCGTTCCACCAGTCTTGGTTGGCAAGCCACCAGTAAATCGTTTTTCTTAAACCATCTTCGAGTCCGGCTTTAGGTTTCCAACCAAGCTCTGCACTGGAATCTGACCAATCCAGCGCGTACCTGCGGTCGTGGCCAGGACGATCTGTTACATTCCGAATAAGCGCAAGGTATTGGGAAATGTCAACGGCCGATTGCTCCGCCAAAAGCCGAAGCACCAAATGAACAAGCTCCACATTAGTGATGCCATGGACGCTATCATTATCGCCCGTCCCGCCGAAATGATAGACAGCACCGGGCTTGCCGCGTTCGAGCGAAGCAAGAATTCCCGCGCAATGGTCATCGACATGGATCCAATCTCTAACTTGCTTGCCATCGCCATAGATCGGGATCGGCTTTCCCGCAAGTGCACTCGAAATTATGGTTGGAATGAATTTTTCCGGATGCTGGAACCGACCGTAATTGTTGGTGCATCGCGTCACACGGACATCCATCCCGTGCGTGTGGTGGAAGGAAAGCAATAAAAGATCCGCCGATGCTTTGGACGCAGAATACGCGCTGGATGGATTGAGCGGAGACAACCGCGTAAACTTCCCCACCCCATCGATCGAGCCATACACCTCATCCGTTGAAATTTGGATGAAGGTCGGAACTCCATGCGCCCGGGCTGCTTCGAGCAACGTAACTGCGCCGAGCACATTTGTCTCGACGAAGGGCATTGCCAGCGAGATCGAGCGATCCACGTGGCTTTCGGCCGCAAAATTGATCACGGCATCGAAAGGCTTGCCATCTATTCCCAGCTCAAAAACGGAATGAAGCGCAAGGGAATCGCGAATATCGCCATGCACAAAATGCTTCAGGCTTCCAACGTTTTTCTGGTTCCCGGCGTAGGTGAGAAGATCGTAGACAAGCACATTGTGCCCGTGGCTTGCTGCATAATGGGCAAAGTTTGCCCCAATAAATCCGGCGCCGCCGGCTATCAGCAAGTTCATGCTTTAGGCGGGGATTGTCTGACCAGTTCATTCGCACGCGCAAGCGATGGGAACGTGCCGGCGTCAGACCAATAGCCATCGAGCATCGATGCTCGTAAGCGATCTTGTGCAAGATAGGCACTGTTCACATCGGTGATCTCCAGTTCGCCGCGGTCCGAGGGCGTTAGGGTGCGAATAATGTCGAAAACGTCCGGCGGGTAGCAATACACCCCGGTCACCGCATAGTTTGATGGCGGATGCTCTGGTTTTTCGACGATGCGCACTACTTTTCTTCCATCCATTTCTACCACTCCGAACCGTTCGGCATCAGGAACTTCCTTAAGCAAGATGTGCGCATTGTTCGGATCAGCCATGAATTGTGTGATCATCGGCAATATGGGATTTTCGAAAATATTATCGCCAAGCATCACGCACATAGGTTGAGCGCCGGCGAAACGCTCGGCGAGTGCAAGAGCTTGCGCTATACCGCCAGCTTCATCTTGCACACGATAGGTTAGCGCGCAATGGAACCCCTGCCCCGAACCCAGAAGCTCGATAAAATCGCCCATGTGTTCGGTACCCGTTACGATAAGGATGTCCTCAATACCTGCAGCAACAAGCTTTCGGATCGGGTAGAAGATCATCGGCATTTCGCCAATGGGAAGCAAGTGCTTGTTCGTAACGGTCGTGCAGGGGTGCAGCCGCGATCCGGAGCCTCCGGCGAGGATGATACCAACAGGATTCGTTGTGGAATGTGCGCGCAATAGCTTAAAATAATTCTATTCGTGAAAACAAGCAGAATTGGAATGCGTTCAGCAAGTGAAACCATAGTATTTCAAATCCGTCAAATAAACCTATGGCTAAAAAAGGAATGCTTTTTCTTGCCGCCGCTATGGCGGTCTCGGTATTTACTGTGATCTCGTGCAATGGCTCGGCTAAGCGCGAGGATGCAAATCGGCAGACCGCTCCGCTGCTTCAGCAGGATGATTCCACGCTACAACATGCCACCTTTGCGATGGGATGCTTTTGGCATTCCGAGGAGATATTCCTCGAAATCAAGGGGGTAAAAAATGCGCTGCCTGGATATTGCGGTGGCACAGAACCCAGCCCTGACTATGAGATGGTGGGTTCTGGCTCGACACGCTATGCGGAATCGGTGGATGTTGCATACGACCCGACCCAGATCAGCTACACGAAGCTGCTTGAAGTATTCTTTGCTGAACATGACCCAACCACCAAGGATCGGCAAGGTCCCGATGAAGGCCCACAGTACCGATCTGCTATTTTTTATCACAATGCCGAGCAGAAGCAGGAGGCTGAATCCTATATCGCGCAGATCTCGGGAAAATATCCAGCGCCGATCGTTACACAGGTTGCACCGTTCACACAATTCTTTCGCGCCGAGGATTACCATTTGCGATACTACCGCAACCATCCTGATCAAGGATATATTTCTGCTGTGACCAAACCAGAAGTCGAGAAATTCCGACGAGATTTTCCGGAATTGGTGCAATGATGCATGTAAACTATGCCACATGGGTGGGTTGCGCGAGAAGGCATTCACGGACTATATTCTGAGCGAAACATGCTCGCACGAGGAGTTATGTTGCGAGAAATTGCTTAGCTCGTTGTCTTCTTCGACATTCCTGGATTCTCGAAAAGATAAAGGGAATTAACGACGATATTTATGGTTTTGTAATAGTGAATTAGGTCAATCCCAAATAATATCACGTTCAGAAAGTGAAAAAGTTTATCGGGAGTCATTGGCGAGTCCTTCCGCCCATAATGGTACTCGTTGTTCTATTAGGGGAATGGGGCTGTGATCACGATACTACGCCCACCCAAACAGGGGGCACTCCGCATCACGTGGCGCTTTCGGTCACGATCTCCCTCAACAGCGACACGCTGATGCAGGGCAATTCCCTCCCACTCAGAGCAACTATTGCGGGTTGGACTACGGACAGCACCGTTTCCTGGTCGCTCATTGGAGTTGGCGTGGCACCAGGTGCGCCAGCATCTCAAGTAGGATGGCTTACGGACACCGGCCTGCATGCGACCTATATTGCACCTGCGGTGGCCGCTGGAACTACGCTTTTCGTTAGGATCCGGGTACGTGCGAATCAGGATACGGATGATTATGTCGATTGCAACGTCACGGTCGTAAACAAAGCTGGTTCGGGACGGGTAAGCGTTCTCGTGAATCCGACGGCTGTTTCATTGGCGCCCGGACAAGGGGAACAATTTCAGGCGACGGTTACCGGCTCGACGAACACAGGCGTGCGCTGGAAGCTCGTCTCTGGCCCTGGCACAATATCCCCATCTGGGTGGTATGCCACGCCATCTTATCTAACGGATTCCAGCGCGAGCGCCATTGTTGAGGCCATTGCTCTGGCCGATTCAACGGCGATCGGCCAATCACTCATTAGTATTGTGACGACCGGACCGTGTTTTCGCACCATGATCCAGCCGATCATCATCTCGAACTGCACCATAAACGGCTGCCACAACCCGGTCGATAAAACGCACAACCTGGATTTCACCACCTATGATGGAATCATTCCTCTCGTCCAGCCCGGCGATACCGCAACGAGCATTTTGTTCCAGAGAATTAACCATGTCGTGGTACTGTCCGTTGCGCAACGCGCAACCATTGGCCAATGGATTCTAGCCGGTGCACCCAATTCACAATGTAACAATGGTCTCGCCGATTGCGACACAACAGACGTTCATTTTTCCACATACGTAAAGCCAACAATCGCGAATTACTGCGTAGGTTGCCACTCATTTAAGGACGCGGGCTTAGCCGACAGTCTCGATTTTACGTCCGATTCAACCATTATTAGTGTAGCGCAGCGTGGGCTCCTCGTTTATGTTATCAAACACCGATTTCCTTTCCCCAATATGCCAGAATGGGGTCCGCAACTCGATTCTTGCACCATAGCAAAAATCACGTCGTGGGTGAATCGTGGCGCTCCGAATGATTGAAACCCTACTACTTGGCACTTCTCCGATTTAAATTGACGCTTTCGCGAACTTTAGAACGAAGAGTTGGGGTTCCGCTTGCATGCCTGAACAACCCCAGAAGCCACGAAATCAGAAATCCGGAGAATCCGGCGATCGACCACTTTACTGCACCTTTTGCGGACGGTCGGCAGATGAAGTACTCACGCTGATCTCTGCGCCATTTGGCAATGCACTGATCTGCGATATATGCACTTCCAATCATGTAGATCTGCTTCGGGCGCATTTGCCGCAGTTTGCCACGAAGAAAAATCTTCGAGTTTCTGGCGAGAATTCGCGACCCGGGCTTTCAAATTTTACTCCACGTTCGATAGAGCGGGCTCTATCGGAGCATGTGATCGAGCAAGATCGAGCCAAACGCATTCTCGCTGTATCGGTCTATAATCATTATAAGCGTATCGATTCCGAGACGCTTATTGGTGTCGAGGGATTTGAGGATACGGAGATCGAGAAATCGAATATCCTCCTGCTTGGCCCCACGGGAACCGGCAAAACGCTGCTTGCCAAGACGCTTGCGAAAATTCTCGATGTCCCCTTCTCGATCGCCGACGCGACAACGCTGACCGAGGCGGGGTATGTCGGCGACGATGTTGAATCGATACTGAGTGCATTACTACAAGCTGCCGATTTTGATGTAGCTCGCGCAGAACGCGGTATTGTCTATCTCGATGAGGTCGATAAGATAGCAAGAAAATCCGATTCAGCATCCATCACGCGCGATGTTTCCGGCGAGGGTGTGCAGCAAGGATTGTTGAAGCTGCTCGAGGGAACCATCGCTGGCGTACCTCCCAAAGGTGGACGAAAACATCCGGAACAGCCACTCATTCATGTCAATACAAAACACATTTTATTTATAGCCGGTGGCGCGTTCGATGGTTTGGATAAGATCATTTTGAAACGATTGCACCAAAGTCCGATCGGATTTGGGGCGAAGATCCCTTCACGACTTGATGAAAAAGCTGTCGATCTGTTCCAATATGTCGAACCGGAGGATCTGCTGAAATATGGATTCATTCCCGAACTCATTGGCCGCCTCCCGGTGACCGCACCACTGAACGGCCTATCGCGCGAAGCATTATATCGAGTGTTGACGGAGCCGAGGAACGCCCTTGTTAAGCAATACCGAAAGCTCTTCGCAATGGAGGGTGTCGATCTGGAGTTTGAACGCGAGGCGCTCGATCTGATCATCGAAAAAGCTGAGGTCCGAGGCTCTGGAGCTCGGTCATTACGTTCTATTATGGAAGAAACGCTGACCGAGATCATGTTCGAGCTACCCGAGAATGAGCGAGCATCAAAAGTGGTCATCACGCGCGAAACCGTTCTGGGCGGTCAACCACTAATCCTCAATAGCGAACGAATGGCGGCATAGACTTCCTCATTCCCACATCACATGGAACAACAGTTAAAAATACAGATCATCATTGGCAGCACGCGCCAGAACAGATTCAGCGAAAAGCCTGCAAATTACATTTTCGATGAGCTAAAGAAGCGGGAAGGCATCGAAGCCGAACTCATCGATTTACGTGACTGGCCGCTGCCCTTTTACGATGAGCCAATCACTCCAGCCGGGAATAAAGGAAACTACGCCAATGAACTTGGGAAGAAGTGGGCCAATAAAATCGGCGAAGGGGATGGGTACATTATGGTTACGCCCGAGTATAATCATGGCTATGCTGCTGTGCTAAAGAATGCGCTCGACTGGGTGTTTCCTGAATGGAATAAGAAGCCCGTCGGATTTGTCAGCTATGGTAATGCGGGCGGCTCGCGTGCGATCGAGCAATTGCGACAAGTGGTGATCGAGCTTCGAATGGTTCCGATCTTCAATGCCATTCATATTCCTCCGGAAGTATATCTTGCTGCAATGCACGAGCATGTTCCTGTCGATCCGGAACATTTCAAACCTTTAAGAGAAGGTCGTCGCGGCGATCGCGTAGAAGCATTCTTTACGGAGCTCATCGATTATGGAAGGATTCTAAAAACTGCAAGGGGCTAACCAACTTTGTTGAAATCTCGTCCCGCTATTCTTCTTACCTGCATTGGGCTGATGATCGCCACAGTATTGTGGCACTGGCGGATGTCCTTCCCATTCGACGATGCATATATCACTTTCCGTTATGCTGCAAATTTAGCAAGCGGCCATGGACTTGTGTGGAATGCTGCGGGGCCACACACGGAGGGTTATACGAATCTTCTACTCGTCCTGCTGCTTTCTCCGTTCGCCATCGTGCATACCGACTTGCTGATCGTTAGCCAGTTGATTGGCATAATCTCGACAATCCTGACGGCGATCATTATCTTCAAACTGACGCAAAGCATTTCGGGATCGAAGGCGTGGCCGCTTATTGCCGGGATATTTTATCTTTTGCTCCCACACACCTGGACCAATACTTTTAGTGGGCTTGAGACTTCCCTGTTCATTTTGCTCGCCACATCGTCGTTTTATTTTGCTTCACAAAAGAAATGGAGCTTATCGTTCCTGCTCGTATCAGCGGCTGCGCTTGCTCGCCCGGAAGGATCGATAGCCGGTATAATTCTTGGGATTTCTGTCTTTTGGGAAAACAGATCGGATCGAGCGTTTGCAATTCGCGCGGCGCTGGGTTGGTTCGTTTTGCCGATGACGCTTTATGCGTCATTCAAGCTATGGTACTTTGGCGACCTGCTTCCCAATTCGTTTTATATCAAAACCGGTGAACCTGGATTTCACGGCATTCAGAATCTGAAAGATTTTGTCCGAAGCAATGCCGTACTCACGCTGGTTTCCATATTTTCTCTCTTACGTTATCGTGAGAATTGGAAAAAAGTGACGCTCATGCTGATCTGGTCTGCATCGATCACACTCTTCTACGTATGGCCAGAACTATTACAAGGATTTTATTTCCGGTTCGACTGGCCTGCAATCCCGGCGCTGGTAATCCTGACAGTCATTGCTCTGGCGCGGCAAAAGTTCAGTTGGCGTTCAATTCTAATTGTGGCAATTATCGTTAGTTCCCAGATCGCCATTTCGCTCCCGGCGGTTCGTCGTGATATGCAACTCGCAACGATCGAACAAGGCCGCCGGATCTATCGCGAGCTTGGCTCTGCGTTGGCGGCAATACCGAACCACGAACAGATGTCCTTCGCGTTTCAAGATGCAGGAGCAGTGCCCTTTTATTCGGGAATGAACAACATCGATCTTGTGGGGCTGAACACCACTGCTATTGCAAGAGCGAAAACCCCACTTGATGCATGCAGCGTTCTGGAGAAATCACATCCGGATATTATTCTCATTCCTGCCTATCATGATTTCGGTGAGTGTTGGGAAGTTTTCCATACCGGTCATGGCAAAGCCGGTGCGCTTGTACCAGTGCTGATTCAGCATCCCTTGATGCAAAACTATTCCTGCGTTGGACGGATAACTTATCTGGGATATGATATTCTTTGCTATTCACTTCCAGATTGCTTTAGCTCGCTTGAAGCTCAATTAGCCAGACACTCTTGGTTTACCGCAGGGGACATACCCTGCCTGCAATAGCTATATTTTCAAAAAAGCGGCGGATTAATGGGCGACCGTTTCACCTGACGAAACCCAAAAGTCCTCTTGTGAGTTAACGATTTTGAATAATGGTGATATCTCATCATTGTGAGTATTGCCTCGTGGCCTAATGGTATGGCGGCTGCCTCTGGAGCAGTAGGTTCTAGGTTCGAGTCCTAGCGAGGCAGCTAAGTCGCTATTTTTCAATGGCTTGGGCGGTTTCCAGTGCGGGGTTGAGGATCTGCGCAGGCCGAAGTAAATTTGACCTTCTGATTTTGTCTTGATAGAGCATCTGCCCTCAAAATTCAAAGCGGTGTTGGTCATTGTGCGAAGAATCCTGGCGTTAAGGCTCAAACCATCCCTATCAAAGTGTATTACCTTTCCCAAATCCAGTTGTCTAGGAGCGATTCATTTTTGTCTTTTAGCCATTTCTATTGCGCGTATGGAAGTGAAAGATATGCGGCGATGCAGAGAAAACCTAATTGTTCACTCGTCATAGTCAGCCAGAATGTACCACCTATTCAGGTAAAGTGCGCAGAAATGTGCTGCGCGGCGCGGATCGTTTTATATCAATCCCGCGCATATCTAATGCATCTTCTTAGTCACTTAAGAATTCGAAGACATTATTGCTCGCAAGTGAAGCAACCATTTAAGCAAACCGGTTCCGACCGACTCCGTGGAAAAGTTTGCCCATTCATTATTGTCTGAACCATCAACTTACGAGAACAAGAAGATTGACTAGGTGACCTATGCCCTTTTTCTTAAGCTCTAAAATCTCTTAAAATCATGATTCAGACAATTTCTCCGCCTCTATTTTCTCCACCATCTGCTTCACCTCCTCGTATTCCGGTGTGCCGGCAAGGGCAGCGATTCCGTTATCATCTGTCAGAAATTCCTTCAGAACTCGGGTATCCTTTAATCCCGCCTCGATTGCCTTGCGAAATGTCGCAAGCGCTTCCGCTATGTCGCCAAGTCTGCCAAAGAGGCAGGCGGTGTTGTGGAGGGAACTGGCATCTTTCAAACTCGTGAGCTCCATCGCAGCCGCATGAGCAGCCTCGGTTCTGCCATTCAAATGGAGCAGCACGGCACGATTGACCAGCTTGATCTCATCATCCGGATGGAGCTTTAGGTGACGATCGAATTGCGGAAGTGCCACCTCAGCCCAGTGAGTGCATTTCTCACGCTCGCCAGCACCGTCGCAGGCTATGACAAGATTCCACAAGCCTGCATGATTATCCGGCCTCAGACGGACCGCTTCCTCCAAAGGAGCTATCGCCTTGGCATATTGACCGGTATTGGCATAGAAAAATCCGAGCGTGTGATAGCCGAACCAACTATTTGGGTCTTGCTGGATGCATTCTCGTGCAGTCTGCTCCGCTTCGGCGAGCATGCCACGGTGCATGTAAATCTGCGAGAGAGGCTGATAGACGGGAAAAAGATCGGGTTTCAGCCTCAGCGCCTCTTTGCAAAGGGTCTCCGCTTCATCTAAAATGGATCGGTTGCGGTCGTAGGTGTGATACATTGATGAGAGAGCATGCGCCTTGTAATAGTGCGCCAGCGCATAACTGGGATCGAGCTTGATCGCTTCGACAAAGAGCTGAATGGCAAGCCGGAAACCTTCCTTCGTACCTCGATGAAAATACTCAACGGCCTTCAAATACAACTCATACGCCTCGGCATTCTCGGTGCCGCGTTCGGCGAGCTTCTTCTTTTCGTCCGAGGCCAGGTGCACTTTCAACCATTCGACCACTTTCAGCGCCACCGATTCCTGAATTTCGAATATGTCGTTCATGACTCCTTTCATCGAGTCCTGCCAAAGGTGGTCGCCCGTTTCAATATCGAGCAGCGCAGATGTGATTTTTATTTGGTCACCGAATTTGCGGACAGAACCCTGAATGAAATAGCGGATTCCCATCTCCCGCGCATAGGTTGTGAGATGTCCTGAGTATTTCTTATATTCTTTTGTGGTCTGTTGGTCGGTAACTCGTAATGCTTTCACATTTGAAAGCGCGGAAATAAGTTCCGCAGCAAGGCCGTCAGCAAACCATGCATTATCTGCTGTAGGAGACATATCATCGAATGGAAGAATCATCAGGCTCTTCCGAGCATCGGTCTCGTGAACGAGTTTGATGGATGGCGCCTGCGTTGCCGCGAGTCCCAGCTTGCCGAGTGCGCGGATGACGGCATCGATGTTCGTCATCGGTGCGCGCTGGATGCCGGCGAGCGCATATTGCATATTCTTCGGAAGTTCGACCGGTTCGAGATCGAGGGGAAGTATTTTCTTTCGCTTTTCGGATGCGAGAGAAACTTCCTTCACCACATTATTAGAGAGAATGGATGCCGGACTGAGCATCACAATGAACGCTTTGCACGAATCAATCGCATCCACAATGGATTCCGACCAACTCTCCGCTGCTTCGATGCCGGATTTGTCTATCCACACCGAAAGCCCCGCCGAAGCAAGAAGCTCCGTTAGCTGCTCCGCCTGTTCGCGGTCTTTCGAGGAGTAGGAGATGAAGATGTCGCTCATTGTTTTTCTGCCTGTTCCTTCTCTATTTTCTCCACCAACTCCCGCGCCGCCTCCCACTCCGGCGTGTCTTTGAGAGTGCCGATGCCGTCGTCCTCTTCGTCCAGAAATAATTTTATGAGCCGCATATTTCGATACCCTGCCTCGAGCGCTTTGCGAAACGTGAGGATACTGGCTGAATAGTCTTTCAGCATGCATTGCAGGCAGGCGGTATTGTTGAGTGCAGCTCCATCTCGAAGATCGGACAGCTTTCGGGCAGCGGTTCGAGCTTCGTCATAGCGGCCCGCAAAATGAAGCAGCACGGCATGTTGCACCCGATTATTTTCCTCGTCCGGAAAGAGCTTCAGGCGCTTTTCATAAATGGGAATCGCAATTTCGGCCCAATGCTTCTGCTTCTCCTCTTCCTTCGCGCCGTGGCAGGCAACAACGAGATTCCATAAGCTAAACAAGTGTTCCGGCTTCCGTTTCAGCGACTCCTCGTAGGGCGCGATCGCTTTGGCAGACTGACCGGTATTCGAATAAAAAAATCCGAGCGCGAAATGGCTACTGTGATCCTCCGGTGCGTTCCGGATACATTCCTGTGCGGCGGCCTCCGCTTCGGCATCCTTGCCCTGAAGCATGAGTATGGCGGAAAGCGGGTAATAGGCCGACCACAGATCGGGCTTCAACCGGCGAGCCTCGGTGATCAGTGTTAGCCCCTCTTCGAGCAGAGCGGGATCGCGGGTGTAACCGCGGTATAGAGCTGCAAGCGCATTCGCTTTAGATGAATAGGCACTCGCATACGCGGGATCGAGAGCGATCGCTTCGGAATAAAGCTGTGCCGCAAGCTGAAAGCCTTCTTTGCTCTGGCGTTCAAAATACTCCTTCGCTTTGAGAAATAATTCATACGCCTCGGCATTCTCGGTGCCGCGTTCGGCGAGCTTCTTCTTTTCGTCCGAGGCCAGATGCACTTTCAACCCTTCGACCACTTTCAGCGCCACCGATTCCTGAATTTCGAATATGTCGTTCATGACTCCTTTCATCGAGTCCTGCCAAAGGTGGTCTCCGGTTTCGATGTCAAGCAGGCGTGAGGTGATCTTGATATTATCGCCGAACTTGCGGACATCTCCCTGAATGAAGTAGCGAATCGCCATTTCTTTGGCAAAGGTCGGAAGTGTTCCCTGGTATCGTTTGTAGTCCTTTGTCGCTTGTTGGTCCGAGACACGAAGCGATTTCACATTGGAGAGTGCGGTTATCAATTCACTCGCAATTCCGTCTGCGAACCAGCCGTTATCTCCGGTTGGAGACATATCCTCGAATGGAAGAATCATCAGGCTCTTCCGAGCATCGGTCTCGTGAACGAGTTTGATGGATGGCGCCTGCGTTGCCGCGAGTCCCAGCTTGCCGAGTGCGCGGATGACCGCGTCGATGTTCGTCATCGGAGCGCGCTGGATGCCGGCAAGGTGATAGGCGAGATCATTCGGTAACTGCACTGCCTCAAGATCGAGTGGCAAGATCTTCCGCTTGCGCTCCGCAGCGAGCGAAACCTCCTTACGGACGTTCACCGATTCGATCGAGGCAGGGCTCAGCATGACCACGAACACGTTGCAATCATTGATCGCCTGCGTGATCTCGCCAGACCAGCTCGTTGCTGCTTCGATGCCGGACTTGTCTATCCAGACCGAAATACCGGAGGAGGTCAGCAGTTCGGCCAGCTGTTCTGCTTGCTTGGAATCCTTGCGGGAATACGAAATGAATATATCCGAGGACATTTGGGGCAGTTCGCTAGAAATCGAAAGAGGTTCACTACAATAATACAACACCACTGAACCAATGAAGACGGTGAATTAGTGCGCCTGGAATTATTAACCCAATCAGGAGACTCGACTCTTACCAGATTAAGTAAAGCTGACCACAGGGCATCGTCTCGGCGTTTATGCAACAAGCATGACGAGACTGACGTGTGGTTCAACCACAATTACTCTCTTCTTCGAATTTCAACCAACACCGTGCGAGATAGGAAGCGCTCTTCGGGAGTGGAATAAGAAGGAATTTTAGGTATCATCTGTGTACTTCCAACACCATGCACGTCCGTTACTACCCCAATACCACTGGTGCTCTTCCAGAAGTCATATACACTCCGAGCCCGGCGCTCCGAGAGTTCCAAATTCTCCCTCGGAGTTCCAAGACTATCGGTGTATCCCTTAAAACTCAAGGAATCGGTAGGCTGTAAATTTCTGAAGAAATCCATCATCTCCAAAGAATCCTTTGGCCGGATCTTGTCCTCATTGATCTTGAAGAACGTCAGGGTCAGCCGCTGAACAGCAATAGGAAGGGTGTCCTTGGTAACAGACGCTTTGGCAACGGCTGTACCCGTTCTACCCTGTGAATCAACTAAGCTAAGTGTTGCAACAATATCGGAGCCGGATCTCATGTTGATCGCTTGTTGATTCAAAATGGAATGCAACTTTGATTCTTGAAGCGCGCCTTGCCCTTGCCACTGGGAGAGCGTGCTGTCACCCTGAACTGCTGTTAATTTCCATGAGGCGATTCCGGAAGTAGCACTACCCGCAGGATCGAATTCCAGCGAGGGTGGCGAAATGTTCTTGACCTCCAAAAATCGCTTGCGTTCCACCGGCATCAAAATAGATTCATCATTGCTCGTGATCTCGACTCGCCGATTCTCTGCTGCATGGGATTCGCTCTGCTCGGCCGTTGCATCCTGAGGAACGCAATTTTTGCCCGACGTGACAATTTGCATTCTGGATTCGTCGATTCCCCAGATCCGCGCGATATACGCACGAACCTCTTTTGCACGGGCTTCGGCTAATGCACAGTTTCCTTGCTCCACGCTTTTATCGGCATAACCATGAATGGCGATCGTTGCACTTGGATCGGCTTTCATCCGGGAACCGATGATATTGAGCATCGCACGGTTCAAGGAGAGCGCGTCCGATCCTATCTCATCCATACGAAACTCGCCGCTGGAATTCAGTTGCTGATAGCGGTCCGGAATCGCTGAGGAGCCCGACGAAAAGAAGATGTAAGGCAGCAATGGAAACGCGTGTGTTACATATTGCATGTTCACATCAATGGCAGGAATAGTATCCAGACGCGCGCCGGAGGAATCGATACCCCAAATTCTTAACGCGACGTAGGGAACCTGCTGAGGAATCGGAGGCGCAGGAGGCGGAACGATCATTGGGGCTGATTCGGAATTGATCCTATAACGCAGCGATGCCATCAGTCCGATAGTAAGTTCTCGCCAGGGAATATCAGTGCGAAGCGAATTTAGGGTGTACGATACGGAAACTTCCGGTGAAAGCTCTAAACGCTTCGATAGCGGAAGGTCGAGCCCTATCCCTGCAATCGCGCTGAACAGCAGCGATTGCGCATTGGGCACGTTCGTTTCCGGAAAGAACAGGGTATCGCGGGAACCGCCCGCATAGGTAACATTCCCCGGCGAGGTGATGGCCGCAGACGCTTGCCAACGTGTACTCGTTTGAAAAGCAATATCGGCGCCCGCAAAAATTCGAAATGGATCCACTCGAAATTCCGGCATGATATCCATGCCAAGGCTTGTCCTGTTAATCGTTAAAGTATGATCGCGCACGAGTGGCACAACCTGCCCATTCTGATTCAAAGTATTCGCATTCGAGATCAGACTCTGCATGGTTACTTGAGGTGCAAAGTAATTGGCTCGGAATAACATTCCCCACTGATTAGCAAAGCGCCAATCACCAGACAACCCTAGAATGAGGCCGCCTCCATGACCACCTGTGAAGTAAGGACACTCTGGGTCGCTATTGCAAATAAGTCCCGGATCGGCGATCGTCTGAATGCTGAATCCATATCCTCCTCCAACACCGAGCCATAGACCCGGCCATGCCTTTTCTGCGGGGACGAGCGTCTGTCCGGTGCTTGCCATCGCAGGTAGCATGAGCAAGAACACGCCAATAAGGACTTGGATCCTTTTCGTTGACACGGGGTTGAGGTATTTCACGTTAGTGTTCGATCAATAGATGTCGGCCATCCATCGCCGATCCTGCGGTAAAGTGGAGATAATACATTCCCGTCGGAAGATCGGAAGTAGTGGCCTCGACGGTGTATTCTCCCGCCTTCTGCGAACCAGAAAGAATGGTGCGAACAGGCTGGCCGAGAAGATTGTAGAGTACGATCGAGACGGGGGCTTCCTCCACAACTTCATATTCAACCGACACCGCCTCGGTCGACGGATTCGGCGTTACGCTGACAATAGCAGCGATGAAATTCGTAACGTTCACAACTGTAGGAATCTCGCATCCGACCGGATCAAGGGATAGCGTAACGATCGTATCACCCAAGGGATCGGCTTGCAGAGTAAAACAATCGTTTACTAAACTTCCCGTGAGCAGGACCTGGGGATTGAGCGTCGAGCCGGCAAGTGTATTGTACGTGATGGTCGCAACAGGGTTTGTCAGCAAACTCGGACATGCATCGAGCGTAATGAGCACCGAGTCTCTGGCATAACTGGTAAGAGTAGATGTTGCACACGGCGACGACACAGCCAGATTTCCAGGCACGAGTGCAGTGGGATCATTCTTAAGCGTGAACGAAATCGGTCCCGCCGTCGCAAGTTGGGAGAGCAGAGATGGCGGATTTAGAAATACTTTGACAGAACGCGGGACTCCGATCTTCATAGTGTCTGGAGTATCCGGCTGTAAGGAATACAGCAGATTCTGCCTCGCAGCCGTTACGTTCAGTGTTAGGGTTTGCGTTCCATTACCGCAGGAATCCGCAATAGAGTAAGTTCCGCTGTAGGTCCCAGTTAATCCGTCAGTGGTTAGCGTGATCGGGATGCTGTCCGTTTCGCCGGGCCCGAGCCGCAGCGTGTCAAATTGCGGCGTGTATTGTGCGCCACCGGTTCGTTGAAGATATAGTGTGTCTCCCACAGCAAGTTTGTTCTGGACCGCGATCCATCGTGTATAGCTCTTCCCGGAATCGACACAAATAGTTGAATCGGGCGGCGCCGAAAGCACATAGTTGGGTACCGGACGCAGCGCGACAGAGACCGGTCCCGCGCTTGTGGAGCAACCAGCAGTATTCGTTACGATTACAGAATAACTTCCCGCCTGCGACACGGAAATGGCCGGAGTCTTCTCACCATCGCTCCAAAGATAGGTTGCGCCGCCGGAAGCAGTGAGCGTGGTGCTGGAACCAGAGCAGATCAGGGTATCCTGCGCTGTGATCGCAGCCACTGGCAATGGGCTGACCGTCACCTGCACCGAAGTGGAATCAGAACAGCCGGAGCCGTTGGTAACGATGACCCTGTATAATCCCGAATCCGAAACCGTGAACGAAGCTGCGTTTACGCCTTGTGGTTGCCCATTCTTCAGCCATTGGTACTGCAATCCTGACGGCGATGCTGTAAGCGTTACGGTGTCGCCCGCGCAAATGGGCATTACCATACTTGGCGAGATCGATGCCACCGGTGGGACACAAGTGGTTCGCAGAATATTCGCCGCCGCTTGAGAAAGTACCCAGGATGGTTCGGCGGTGTATTGAGTGGCACTTGGTGATGGAACCTTCTGGGCAGCGGCAAGCAAGTACATCGTATCCGTACCAGCCAGTGTTATCGGGGTGCTCCATAGTGATCCGGAACTTAAAACAGTCGCCGCCAAGGACCATGTACCCGAAAGTGGTCGCACGTAAATGTTTATCGTTCCGTTACCGGTGCCTGTGAGGTTGAAGGTCCTTGGAACAAAAGTTGAGTCAGCGGTCGTGGGCCCTGTGAACAAGGTGGCGCCCGTGCCCAATACCACGGCGCTTCCTCCACCAGTCCCATCGAGCCGAACCCTTCCGGCTCCTCCTGCGCCTCCCGATTGCAAAGCTTGGTAGAAACTTCCAGCCTTAGAAGGATTGGTCGTTGTGCCGCCAGGTCCACCTCTGACAGAGAAAGCCGCCGTGAGGTTTAGAATGTTTTTTGCGCCAAGCACGATTGCACCCCCCGAACCGCCGCCTCCCGATCCACTATAACCTATGCCGCCAGAATTGGTATTGCCATGTGTGGTTACGGCAGAATCGTTACCCCCAGGTCCGCCATCCGCCGTGAGCGCCGGACACGTTGCTGTGGTACCGGAATACATAGCAATGGCGCCACCACCGCCTCCACCAAACCCGGAGAGACTGAAGTATGGATTTCCTCCAGCTCCACCTGAACCACCGGCCAGCGGGATGTTCTCAGTGTTACCATAGACCATCCCGGGGCCATCGAACTTTCGTGGTGCCATTAAGGATCGCGCCGCCCTGGGACGCGAATCCGCCGCCGCCGCCGCCGAATGCTGTTGGGCCATTACTCCCATCTTCCTGAGCGCCGCTTCCTCCTCCGTAACCTCCAACCGTATCATCGCCACCACTGCCGCTCATTCCGAAGCAAAACCCTGTTCCGCCTCCGGTACCTTGAATGCCGCCAGCAACAGTAGTACTCGACGCTCCGAGAACGCCATTCAGCGAGGAACCACCCGTATCAACTTGATGTGGAGCGCCGGAACCATTACCACCGCCGATATAAGGGGTTTCTCCGCCAGTATAACCATCTCCTCCCGAGCCAGAATAATTTGGGGGCGCCGATTCGTCGTATGAACCGCCGCCGCCGCCGCCGCCAGGTCCGGCATCACTGCCACCACCGCCTGGCCCACCGTCGGCACCGGGGGCGCTAACGCTTATTGTTGAATTTGCGCTCGAGACAATCGGGCCACGGCTAAGAAGAACAAACGGCAAATACCCCTGATTGCCCGGCGTCCCTGGGTCACAATCCTGCGTGCTGACCGTGTACGTCCCGCTGCCGTTGAGCTTTAAGCTATCGACGATCATCGCCCCGCGCCGAGAACGTGTGCCATACGCACCACCTGAGCCAAGCACACCGGGAGTGCTAAGGGTGCCATTGACGCCAAGCGTTTGTGGCTGCACAATGTAAAATGTATCGACATTCGAGAGAACAGCATTGGCTTTCACCTGGATGGGAATTTTAATTCCTTGCTGCCAATCGGTAGAAGCCGGGTTAGCGCCGGGCAAGACGAATACTTGCGTGGAAATCATTCTGCCATCCCAACTTACGACACACGGCCCAAACCGGACGTATTGCGTATCCGCAGGATTCGCACACTGAACCTGAAGCGCATCTCCAGGATTGTTTAAATACACACCGTCAATCCAGAAATTACCATTTGCATTGTATGGCCCAATGATCTCCATATAGGTATTCATATCCGGCGTACCAATGTCAGGGATGAGATAGGAGATAACGGGGCCGCTGGAGAGCGTAGTAACACGGATGCTATCAATACCCCACGATTCATTCACAAGCGTTGGATTGAAATCGACCAGTTGTCCGAAATAGCTCAATTGTAAAGAGCTGTTGGAATTGGCGAATGTGTAGGTGAAACGATACTCAGCATCTTCCATCTGATTTGCCTGAAGACCGGGCCCTTCCGGGTTGGGAAAACCGAGTTGGTTGATACTAAAAGCACCGGTAGTGGGCAGGTTGGTTGCTGGATTATTGCCATTGCGCGGGTATTCTGAGGGATATGTTTGAAACTCCCCGTAATTCAAATTGTTCGCGAACGTAGCATAGAGCAGCGTATCGCTTCCATCTACATCAAATCCGAAAAGACCAACCGGCGGTTTAAGAGAAGGCTGCGTTGGATCTCGATTTCCATCCCACGTATCAATCGCATAGAAATCAAAGGAAACGGTGATGCTGTCGTGTGTGGGAAGGCCTTGCAAAGACAGGGTCACATTCTGCTTCCCAAATTGTCCTAAGAAGACCCTTCCATCTTGAGGAGCAGTCGTCGTCTGAACGGGGTTTGACCAGTTCGGAGCTAGATTCGACGCGGACCAATTCATGGTTACGCCCGGAGCGAGCGTTCCACCGTTCACTCCCTGTGCAAAATCGCTTTGATACACAGCCCTCGATTGCGCGTTCAAGAGGGAAACGGAAGCGCACAGCAGGGAAAATGCGAGTACGGTCGATTTCATATCACAAGCGTTTGAAATTATTTTGCGATCAGAAGCTTCTGCATTGCGCTCATTCCATCCGCAGTAACGCGCACGAAATACGTTCCGGCTGGGAGCGCTTGCGGCTCGATCGCGATCACATTCCGGCCGGCGGAAGCAATTCCGTTCTGCAACATGCGTACCGTTCGGCCAAGCTCATCCATTAATTCCACTTGTACGGGCCCACCGTTCGGTAAGGTGTATATTATGCTCGCAGTGGCATTCGAAGCTGGGTTTTCATTGAGATACAAGCTCAATCCATCATTCCCATAGGATTGATTTTCGTTGACATCACTGGCCCCATTGGATACAGAATAATTGGCGTTCTGGATCGTTTGAACGTAGTTGGTTAAGACGGAGGACTCTGTCGATATGGAAGCGTAATACCCTCCCGCTGTCCACCAATTGTAGGAGTAACCGGTGTCGAGTCCTATGAACACGCCCTGGATCATCTCGCCCTCAATGTTCTGAGCCTTGACTCGAAGTGCTGGGGTCGAATGCCCTGGCGTGATCAGGGTTCCCCATCCATCGACAATCGAGTTGGTTTTAGTCACGATCGCACCCGGAGCGCCAGGAATGGTCGTATTGGATGAAGTACTCCATGTCTCCTGGTAGGTCATCGGGAATGCAGCTTCCTGAATGGGAGGACTCCATATCGCATCCAACCGAGGCGTTCCTGCGCTATCGCTGCTAATTCCTAAAGCCCAGGAACCGCTGCTTGTGATCTTATAGAAAAGGAAGGTCGAATCATTCGTATTGAAAACATTTGTGGAGGCCTGCAATCCCGTATCGTTGGCAAAAGGAATCCCGCTGCTATTTGAATAAGACACAATAGTATCCGTAACACCCGGCGTGAAAGTCGCGACGGTAAAATCCCAAGTTTGGTTTGCCCCGCTGGCACTCACGATCGCCTCCAGCGCGGGGAACGAAGATTGCGTCGCGTTGAACTCCGAATGGATCGGGCCACCAATGTAGTCGGACTCGGTGATCGTTATTTGTGCGTTCGCGCTCACCACGATCGATGCTAGAAACACAATTATGAATAGGGTAAATTTCAAAACAACCTCCTGAAAAATAATTTACAGCTTTTTAAACGAGAGGGATCCTCGGTTTCGTTCACTGGTCTCTTCGCGGCATTATTTCTCAGAGCGTTTCTTTCTTTCAAAGCCAGCATTTTGGAATGAACGTCGCACTCACTTCGCAGTTCGTGAACGTAATTGGGACTTCCCTGGTAGCGCGGAAGGTTGAGTACCGTTGAAGTGAGCATGAATGGACCTTGTCGAAATTCCGATAATCGTAACACTTCCACCCACAGTGTCTGCGTACTCAGATGGTCCTTGCGCAATTGGGTAACGGCCCCTCCCAAGGAAGACTTTGGAAACGATGTCTGCGATTGGAACCAATGGCAAGTTTTTGCACTCGAAAGTTTTCTGCAAAACTATTTCCGAAGAGAATGAATCCCCAGACTTAGACTCGACAATAATTTCAACAGTCTCAGTTGGTTGCAAAGTGGCGAGAGCTACAGCACCAATCGTCAATGGTTTTTTCACCACATAAAATCTGCTGCGAGATAGAATATGACTATTGGACGAACATCAACAACAAGGGATAATAAGCATATCCATTAGATGAGGTCATTGCCTTATCAAACCACTTGCCACGGTTCATCCTGAAATCCACGATGCCGGATAACATAGCTAGCATAGGTGACGTAGTTGCTAAACCAGTCCAGGTGCCTGATGATCTCTTGCAAAGGAGGCGAGTACGCGAAGCTACGGGCTGGGCGTGGTGAAGATACGGTGTCTAAGGAAGGATAGATGCGGTATCCTTTTATGTTAACCTATGGCACCAAGTCTCTGTAGGAATCTTTTTTTGAGTCACGTTCTTGGGGAAGCTGGCGATCGGCATTTGTTGTTGTTAGGAACGCGTTCTGTGTGAAGGGACTTTTAGGAATGCATGTCGGAAAAAATGAAGAGATTGGCTTGGTAATGATGGTGGCTCGCAATCAGGGTTTTCGAAATTGAAACCAGGCGAGCCAACTCGTTTTTTGTACTGTGTCGCTATGTACGAATCCTATCTCTTTGCCAGCTGGGCGATTCAACCCTGATATGAGAAGATTGAATTAGACTAATTAGCTAGAAGCTACGTCGCCTGCTGAAATCAATAGGAGCTACTTTCTTTATTTTTCACAATTGAAGATCGGCTCAAACCGTTAATTATTCTTACGCATTGAAGGCCTGCATTCAGCGCGAAAGGCTGGACATTAGCGATTTTTGTGCGAAAATTAGAATTGGCAAGATTGTGGCATTCACAGAAAGCATGTTCGAGATTCGCATCCATGGTCGCGGTGGGCAAGGCGTTGTCACTGCAGCCGAATTGTTATCTATCGCCGCATTTCAGGAAGGTCGCCACGCACAGGCATTTCCAAGTTTTGGCTCGGAGCGTACTGGGGCGCCCGTTCTTGCGTTCTGTCGGTTGGATGAAAAACCGATTCGCTCTCGTGAGCCGATAGCTTTTCCCGATGCCCTCATTATCCAAGACCCAACCCTCCTGCACACTCAGGGCATTTTCAACGGACTTAGCAATGATGGATATGTGCTGATAAACTCAAAGCGGACGCCTGGAGAACTTGGACTTGTAAGTTTAGAACAAAAACTTCCTGAAGGGCACATCATCTGCGTACCCGCTACTGAGTTGGCTATTAAGTTCATTGGTCGGCCAATTCCGAACGCTGCGCTGCTTGGTGCATTCGCAGCATTAACCGGCCAGGTTAGTCTCAATTCCGTATCTCAGGCAATCCGCGAAAAATTTAAAGTTGAAGTCGCGGAGAAAAATATTCTGGCGGCAACGGCAGCCTCAGAATATGCAATGCAAGCACGATCGGATGAAATCCAAAACTTGGAAGGCAAAGTAATAGCAGAACAACAACTGGCGGAGGAAATATGCTAAAACAGATCGAAGGATCCCGAGCGGTTGCCGAGGCGGTTGCGCTATGCCGACCAAAGGTTGTTTGCGCATATCCTATAACGCCACAGACTCATATCGTTGAAGGTTTGGGTGAGATGGTCCGCACCGGCGAACTTCTCGACTGCGAATTCATCAATGTCGAAAGCGAATTTGCAGCAATGAGCGTGGCTATTGGCTCATCCGCGACTGGGGTTCGTACGTACACTGCAACATCGAGTCAAGGGTTGCTTTTCATGACAGAAGCGGTATATAACGCAAGCGGGATGGGCCTCCCGATCGTGATGACGCTTGGCACGCGGGCCATCGGTGCACCGATCAATATTTGGAACGATCATTCGGACGCAATGGCATTGCGCGACGCGGGTTGGATCATGCTCTTTGCAGAATCGAATCAGGAAGCGGTCGATCTTCATATTCAAGCGTTTCGAATCGCCGAGTTACTTGGGATACCCGTCATGGTGTGCGTCGATGGCTTTATTCTGACGCACGCTTACGAGCGCATCGATATGCCGGATGAGGAACAAGTGAATGCATTCGTAGGGGAGTTTAAGCCAGAGTATTCGCTCGATCCCGAGCATCCCGTAACTATTGGTGCATTGGTCGGGCCGGAGGCCTATGCGGAAGTTCGGTATCTGGCACATCGAAATCAACTTCAGGCGCTCGGCGTCATACCAAGAGTTGCAAAGGATTTCGAAGCGATGTTCGCACGCGATTCCGGCGGTCTGTTGCACTCGTATGGAGCGGAAGGGGCAAGAACCGTCGTCGTTGCAATGGGTTCCGTGATCGGCACAATGCTCGATGTGATCGATGAACTGCGTGAAGTAGGACAATCGATCGGGACGCTGGCTATTGCTTGCTATCGGCCGTTCCCCGTTGCTGCTGTTCGTGAAGCATTGCAATCTGCTAAGCAAGTGATCGTTCTTGAAAAAAGCATCACTGCCGGAATGGGAGGGCCACTTGCCGCCGATATTCGGCTTGCGCTCGATGGATTGCATATTCCGGTTATCAGTGTCGTTGCGGGTCTTGGCGGCCGTGCTATTACGAAAGCATCCCTAAGAACCTTATTCGAGGACGTTCAGCTTGTCGAGCAGGAAGGCACAACATTTCTTGACCTTAATTGGGAAATGATCGGAAACAAAGCGAGAAAACTGGAGATGGTATGATCGAATCTGCACAGAGAATCAAGTTCTATCAAACTGGCACGTTCACCGCGGGTAATCGATTGCTGGATGTGGAACTTCGCACCGTCCAAGCTTCGACCGAGCGGTCGAACGCGATCACGTGCGGACACCGTGCATGCCAGGGATGTGGTGAAGCGCTTGGCGCCCGCTACGCACTCGACGCGGCCATTCGGGCTACGGAAGGCAGATTGATCGCAGTCAATGCAACCGGCTGCCTGGAGGTATTTTCGACTCCTTATCCTGAAAGTTCCTGGCAGCTTCCGTGGCTGCATTCGCTTTTCGGTAATGCTGCCGCTGTTGCCTCTGGCGTGGCGGCAGCGTTGCGCAGACAAGGCCGTGAGGATATTCGCGTCGTCGCACAGGGCGGCGATGGCGGTACGACCGATATTGGCTTTGGATGCCTCAGTGGGATGTTCGAGCGCAACGACGATGTGCTCTACATCTGCTACGACAATCAAGGCTATATGAATACCGGCGTGCAGCGGTCGAGCGCTACGCCGCCTGCGGCACGAACAGCAACGACACCGGCGCTTGGCTCCGCGCCAGGCAATCCATTCGGCATCGGGAAAGATGTTCCGAGCATAGCAATGGCGCATAATATTCCCTACGTTGCCACCGCAAGTGTAGCTGACCTGCACGATCTGGAAGCGAAAGTTACCCATGCCATGACCCTGCGAGGTGCACGTTACATTCACATTTTCGTTCCATGTCCGCTTGGCTGGGCACATGCCTCACGTGATACGATCCGCGTAGCCCGGCTTGCGGTCGAATCGGGTTCCTTCCCGGTCTTCGAGGCTGAGCACGGAGAAATTGTGCGATCTAATCCGATCCGACGGCGCATACCTGTTGAAGAATTCTTAATTACACAAGGCCGGTTCTCCCATCTCTTCAAGCCACAGCGCGATGCCGTTCGAATCGCGGCTATGCAGAATATTGCGAACAGGAATATTCAGAAGTATAACCTAATGCCGAACAAGATCGCATCATGAACGAGCATTTTGCAGTATCATTACCCGTAGGCTCAAGCCTTGCCAATCATACAGGTGCGTGGCGCACGGAGCGGCCTAACTATCTGGACCGATTGCCGCCATGCAATAATGCATGTCCTGCCGGTGAGAATATTCAAGCGTGGCTCTATGCTGCTGAGGAAGGTAACTATCGCGCGGCGTGGGAAGAGATCATGAAAAATAATCCCTTCCCTGCTATCATGGGCCGCGCTTGTTACCACCCATGCGAAACCTCGTGTAATCGCGCACAGCTCGATGAACCAGTGAGCATTCACGCAGTCGAACGCTTCCTTGGCGACCGCGCAATTTCCGAGCGATGGAGCGTTGAGATAAATGCCAAACCTTCGGGTAAAAAAGTGCTTATCATTGGTGCAGGACCAAGCGGACTTTCCGCTGCGTATCATCTCGCCCGGTTTGGCCACGCGGTTACCATTGTTGAAGCCGGTGCAGTAGCCGGCGGCATGATGCGATTCGGCATTCCTGCATATAGGCTGCCGCGAGATGTAGTGAATGCAGAGATCCAGCGAATTCTCGATCTTGGCGTATCGCTGAGACTCAATGAAAAGGTAGAAGACATTCCTGCTTTGATGCAGCAGGAAGGATTTGATGCCTGTTTCGTAGCCATCGGCGCTCATCTTTCCAAGCGTGTTGACATTCCATCGCCAGATGCGGGAAAGATCCTCGACGCACTTGGTGTGCTGCGAACGATGGAGAGTGGCACACCAACGCTGCTTGGGCGGCGGGTAATCGTCTATGGCGGCGGCAATACAGCGCTTGATGTTGCGCGCACGGCTCGGCGATTAGGCAATGAGGCGATCATTGTATATCGCAGAACGCGAGAAAAAATGCCCGCGCATGATTTTGAGGTTGAAGAAGCGATCGAAGAAGGTATTCAATTTCGATGGCTTGAAACGATCAAGCACATGAGCGGTGAAAGTATCACCGTTGAGAAGATGGCGCTCGATGCAAACGGGTATCCTCAGCCAACTGGCGAGTATGAAGTAATCGAAGGCGATATGGTCGTGCTTGCAGTGGGACAAGATGTGGATACCAGTGTGCTTGATCGCATACCCGGCATCGAACATGATAAAGATGGTGTGGTGAAGGTCACTTCAGACATGATGACAGGTCATCCAGGCATTTTCGCAGGTGGTGACATGGTTCCATCAGAGCGGACGATCACGGTTGCAGCAGGTCATGGAAAGAAGGCTGCTCGGAACATCGATGCTTATCTGAGAGGCTACAACCTCGATGCCGCCCCCAAACATGCGCTCGCGAGCTTTGATAAGCTGAACACCTGGTATTACACCGATGCCGACAAGACAATCCAGCCTGTGCTTGATATGATCCGAAGGCGCACTACGTTCGGTGAAGTCATTGGCGGCTTGGATGAATCGAATGCACTATTCGAAGCGAGGCGTTGCTTGTCCTGCGGCAATTGCTTTGAGTGCGATAATTGCTTTGCGGTCTGTCCGGATAACGCTGTGATCAAACTCGGAACGGGCAAGCGATTCGAGTTCAACTACGATTATTGCAAAGGCTGCGGGGTATGCGTCGCAGAGTGCCCATGCGGCGCGATCGAAATGGTACCGGAGGATATTTAGCCTGGTCGATTCTCTTGGAGCAACGCCATTCTTGCACCAGGATTTCTCCTCGAGGATAGTTTGCATCAATGTAAGAATTCCTTCCGCACTATAAAATTATCTTACATCCCAAGATTTAGCGATCAGGCTCTACGCTCCAAAAATGAGAGACAAGTGCTTTGGAACAGAAGTTCGATATAGAATAGAGCAAAGAGTTAGAGTTGCATTCCGATGACAAGGTCCCCCTAAAAGACGACAAGAAAAAGGCGACGAAGGGGCGGTGAAAACCGCCCCTTTCTTTTTTCCTTTTCCTTTGTGCTCAAAGCGTGATTCATTCGGCACGGCTTTTTCTCCTTAATTATTTGGAGCTGAGTAATTTAATCGAAATAAAGAATTTTATCGATTTCGAGCACTTCTCAGCTAATTAGATCAGAATAAATACACAATGCGTAAGAAAATCTTACGATAAGTAATTGGAATGCTCCTTAGTCTAGGATCCAAGATTCAACATCGAACAAGTTCGTTAATGAAAAATGAGAGAACAGGCCATTAAAGACATCGTACTCGCCGATGGTGCAATTGCGCACGTATTCGAGCGATATGGCATTGATTACTGTTGCCATGGCGTGGACACGCTTGCTGTGGCTTGCGCCAAAAAAGGGCTGGAAATTGAGGATGTCCTGAGCGCCATCGATGCGATGAAACGCACCAGACCCTATAGCTTCCTGCACGGGGACCTTTGGGATGAGGAATTCCTGATTCAATATATCGTTGAAAATCATCATCGGTACTGCCGAGCGACCATTCCTATCTTGCTCGATCAGATCGCACATGTCAATGAAGCCCAAGGCGACGTCATCCCCTACCTAAAGCCGGTGATGTTTCTTTTTCAACGCGCTGCACATGAGATAGAACAGCACATGCGGAAGGAAGAAATGATCCTATTTCCTTATTTCAAATCACTGGCATCCGCCCGCGAATTTTCGAGGCGACGTCCGTTGGCTCCGTTCGTAACGATCGATGGGCCGATCGCACGCATGAGGCAGGAACATGAAGAGACCGCACAGATCTTCGCAAAGATCCGAGCACTGCTCAGCGATTTTACCATCCCAAAAGGTGCATCATCATTGCACAGCGCGGTTATAACAGGTCTTGAAGCTTTCACTAACGATCTGCACCAGCATGTACATCTCGAAAACAACATGCTTTTTCCGCGCGTCCTCGCGCTCGAGCAATCCTTCGATAAGCGAACGGGATTTCCACTTGAAGAAAGCGGGTTCGAGCAATCCTATACCGCTTCAGGAATTTAAGTGGATGACAATTGCGAATTACGACCGAAAAGATTGTGCAACAAACGCGAACGCATACCGATCTGGGAATACCCGATGGTGCAAGTCAACCAATGCACTCTGGCGTTACGAAACCTCTTAGGCGAATCGAGCGTCAGGCGAAACAGGCACCACGACGCGAGATACCTATGCGCCAGGATCTCCTGCCGTTGCTCTCAAAGTATGATGTACAGGCTCCTCGCTATACCAGCTATCCCCCCGCGACACTATTCAGCAACGCATTCGATAGCGGAAGTTACTTAGACCGGATCACGCATTCGTTCAAATCGGAAGAGCGAGCCGAGCTTTCGCTATACGTGCATCTCCCGTTTTGCGATACGCTTTGCTACTTTTGCGGCTGCAATGTTCTGATCTCGAACAATCGAGCAAAGATCACAGAATACCTCTCGTACCTGAAACGGGAAATCTCGCTTGCAGCAGATCTTTTCGAGACCAAACCGGCTATCGTTCAAATGCACTGGGGTGGTGGAAGCCCAACGCATCTGCTTCCATCGGAAATTGTGGATCTCGGGGCACACATTAAGAATAGCTTTGAGTTTGCGCCGGATGCGGAACTATCTATCGAGATCGATCCGCGTGGGCTAACCGAGTCTCATGTGCAGGCCATGCAGTCGGTTGGCTTCAACCGTGCAAGCATTGGCGTGCAGGACATGGATCCCGATGTGCAAGTCGCTATAAACCGAGTCCAACCTCGCAGCATGACCGAGCAAGTGATCACTTGGTGCCGCGATGCCGGCATCTCAGGGATCAATATCGACCTGATCTATGGCCTTCCGTATCAGACCAGCGAAACTTTTGCCGTTACGTTGGATGCAGTGAAGAAGATCTCGCCGGATCGTATTGCCGTCTATAATTTCGCTTATGTTCCCTGGTTAAAGCCACACCAAAAGTTGATCCAGATCGAAACACTTCCGCACGCCAGTTCCAAGCTCGCGATCCTGGAACTGACCATCCATGCGCTGACCGATGCCGGTTATGAATCTCTGGGCATGGACCATTTTGCTAAACCGAGGGATACGCTCGTGCAGGCACAACGCGCGGGAACGCTACATCGAAATTTTCAGGGATATTCGACGCTGGCTGGGAAAGACATGCTTGCCTTCGGAATTTCTGCGATCGGTCGGGTCGAGAATTGCTTTGCGCAGAATGTAAAGGATTTGCAAGTGTATTATAACAGCATTGACGAAGGCCGGCTTCCGATCGAAAAGGGGTATGAACTTTCACAAGACGACGCAATTCGCGAGTATGTAATAATGCAGCTTATGTGTAATGCAATGGTCGATATGTTGGAAACCAAGCGGCTGTTCGACATCGAGTTCGGCGAGTACTTTTCTCAGGCACTCAATGCGTTGCGCCCACTCGCAGATGATGGTTTATGTACCATCGAAGAGGAAGCGATCCATGTGACCGATAGGGGCAATTTCTTTCTACGGAATATCGCCGCGGTGTTCGATGCGTATTTGCCCGCAGCAGAAAAGACTCAGATGTACTCACGCGCATTATAGTGAATAGGGATCAATAGCATGAACGACGGAGTAAAACTGGCGGATGTGTGTTTGGCTACCGGCGAGGAGATCAAATCCCTGAGCTCGGATGAGTTGCGCATCTCAACTGATGCTTCATCCACGGGTTTGAGCCTCCAGCACAAACCGATCCATCAAGCTATGCCACAGACCCCCGCCTTACTTCGTTTTGCGTTCGAGCATGCGTCCGACGGAATGCTATTGACCGACCCCAAAGGTGTCATCAAAATGGTTAATGACGCCTTCGTGAAAATGTTTGGCTATTCTCACGATGAAGTTGTTGGCAAGCGCACGGGCTTTCTCCGATCACCCTATTCCACACAGGAGTTTTATGAAACCATGTGGAAATCCTTGGATGAAAAAGGCGAGTGGAAGGGCGAGATCATCAATCGTACCAAGTCAGGCGAAGACAAGTTATGCTTTCTGACAATTTCACCGGTGTTCTCGGAAGATGGTGAACGCCTCGGCTTCCACGGAATCGAAATAGATCTCACGGAACGCAAGCGGCTGGAATCGCAGATCATACAAAGCGAAAAGCTTGCGGCGATCGGTGAGAGCGTGGCTACACTCGTGCATGAGATACGCAATCCGCTCAATGGCATCGCGATGAATATTTACCTGCTCGAGCAGAGCGCGAATACAGCCCAGCGGTGGACCGATGAGGAGAAAGAATCCATCAATCTCATCAGCCGCGAGGCCAAGCGGCTCGAAGCCCTGGTGAAAAACGTATTGACGTATGCGCGCAGCGTCGAGCTCCACTACGAACGAGTAATCCTCTCAGAATTTCTCGAAGAGTTGGAAGAGCTGCTTGTCTTTCAGTCGGAGCAACGGGATGTTACCCTCAAAGTTCAGATCGAGCATGACAAGTTAACCGGACGCTTCGACCCCGATCAAATGAAGCAGGTGATGCTGAATCTGGTACAGAATGCGATCGAAGCTGCCGAGCAGAGCAAAGACCGTATGGTGCTGGTGAAATCCGAGCTGCGGGAGGGTGACACCTGGCGCGCGATCAGCACCTCCGGAAGGGTTCTGATCTTCGAAGTCGCTAATAGCGGCCCTCCCATTCCAGAAGAAGTTCGAAAAAGTCTCTTTCGACCATTTTTTACAACGAAATCCCAAGGACTTGGCCTAGGACTTGCAACGAGCGCAAAGATCGTGAGACAGCATCATGGCGTCCTCGATATCAGCGATGGAGAACAGCCACCCTACACTACCGTTTTTACCGTAGCATTACCCGCATAATATCGAAGCGATCATGACCCCCCAAACTCCGAGAATATTGGTGATCGATGACGACGCAACGGCGCGCCGCACGCTCGAGCGATTCCTCACGCGCGAAGGATTTTCTGTGACCACAGCAGGAAACGCCAACGAAGGTCTGCTCGCCGTGCAGGTCGACCAGCCGGAGATCGTGCTTTCGGATATTTACATGCCGGGAATGTCCGGCCTTGAACTACAGGCAAAGATCCACGAGTTCGCGCCGCACGTAAACGTGCTGCTTATGACCGGCCAGGATGATATGGCGACGACGGTCAAAGCTATGCAGCAAGGAGCCTATGATTACCTCACCAAACCGATCGATCTCGAACGGCTGAAAAAGATCCTTTCGCGTCTTATTGAGACGCAGCAGCTTTCAGAGCAGCTTGGACTGTTAAAGGAAACCGAGGCTGAGGAGTATAAGCTAGAAAATGTACTCGTGGGTCGAAGCCCGCAAATGCTCGAGATCTATAAGACGATCGGGAGCGTCTCTCGTTCGCGTGTAACGGTGCTTATCGAAGGCGAATCGGGAACCGGTAAGGAGCTGATCGCGCGTGCAATTCATTTCAATTCACCATGGAAAGACGAGCCGTTCATCGCCGTCAATTGCACTGCGCTTGCTGAAACGCTGCTGGAATCCGAGCTTTTCGGACATGTGAAAGGCTCATTCACCGGCGCGACCGGAGATAAACGCGGCAAGTTCGAGCTAGCGCGCGGTGGAACGATATTTCTGGATGAAATTGGAGAGATCTCCCATACATTGCAAGTGAAGCTGTTGCGCGTATTGCAGGAGCGAGAGTTCGAGCGCGTCGGTGGAGAAAAAACGCTCCCGATGAACGCGCGCATTATTGCCGCCACGAACCGCGACTTGAAAAAAGAAGTAGATGAAGGCCGGTTCCGCGAGGATCTTTATTACCGGCTGAATGTGGTTTCCATAAAAGCCCCACCACTCCGCGAGAGGAAGGAAGATATTCCCATTCTCGTTACCAGCTTGCTACGGCGCATCAATGAGGAACTGCATACGAAGGTCTATAAAGTCAGCGAATCCGCGATGGAGCGGATACAGAAGCACAATTGGTCCGGTAATGTCCGCGAACTGGAGAATGTGCTTACGCGCTCGGTAGTGCTTTCTAAATCCGATGTGATCGAGGAGTCCGTGCTGCCGATCGGTACAGAACACCGCAGCCACGGCCACCAATATGATTGGAACCGCTCGCTCGCAGATGTTGAGCGCGAGCATATTCACCGCGTGCTCGATGCCGTGCATGGCAATCGAACCGAAGCCTCGCGTATTCTGGGAATATCCAAACCCACCCTCTACGCAAAACTTCCCGCCGTGAAGCATGAGGAGAAAGAGGAATAGCCTGCTCCTCTTGCAAACGAAAGCACCATTTTAGGCCCTTTCCCATTAATCCTCGGATACAAACGAACCTATCCGAGTGATAAACGCTATTTCGGCGAGAACCTCCACACACTTCGCAAAAAGCGGTCAGCCACAAAAAATATTCTCAAAAATAGCAAAATTATTATAGCGACCACTTGACTTAAAAGACGGTATCTGCGGGTACTCCATGCATCCGCCACTTGGGGGCTACTTCCCGTCGCGCGGCTTGTGCCCTCCGCATGGACGTGGAATTCCTAAATCGCTTTCAGAATAGTAGCAAGCGTATTTGGGGCATTGCCTTCGGTTCGGTTATTGATAAACCCGAATACTTTGCGTTTCTGAGGAAGAGAGCGTTTTATTGTCTCAATAATTCCTTCCCGCATTTTTGGCAATTCCAGTTGTGTTTGGTTGTAGGGTTCGAATTGCTTAACGGCATCGTTATGCTTCACTCCAGGCCGAACTAATGCACGAATGACCACGAACGACGCGGGAAAAATACCCGGCACATCAACCTGTTCTGAAATTTCGGGCATGTGGGTTTGTTCGTTCAGGACGTGCGCAACGCCGTGGTATTCAAGACAATCTAAATACTGAGGGTATGCAAGCAGTTCGGGATCACGAATCTCGACGGCAAGCATTAGGTCGCGCTTTGGGATCTCGGTCAGGAATTTGTGAAGGTCTTTCACAAATTGGAGGGGCGAATAATCCAACTGTCCGTAGGTTTTGTCAAAAAAGAAGGGAGGAAATTCCAGAATGACCGGGCCAAGCTTTTCACCAAGTCCGGCCCGAGTGGGAATATAAAAGTGCTCGGTAAAAAGTCGGGATTCAAGATACCCTCCATTCGGAACTCCTTCATGCGTTCGCCGCTCAGTTACCTGATTCGTAACTTTGATTCCAAAGCGGAAATCATTTGGAACTTGCTCTGCATATTTTTCGAGTCGATCTGTTTCAGGGAATCTCCAAAAGCCTTCGTCTAAACACACCGTCGGGAATACAGTGGCAAATTCCCGTAAACATTCGGCTTCAAATCGCTTTTTCAGAACCCGCGACCGAGGTCCGGAATAATCGGCATGATAGACCTGCCCCACCCATCCCGGATATTTCCAGGAGGACGTGCCGAGATAAATGCCATTATTTGCCAGATCGTGTAATTTCGGCGCGTCACGCTGGACATCGAATTGCTCTGTCATGAAGATGGCTCGATTAATAGGCTGGCCCTGTTAATAGGCTGGCTCCGTTATGAGGAATTCCAAAACAGCTCTCCTCTTTGTTTAAGTTTACAGAACAGTGTCCACGCAAACACAGAACTGGATTTCATATCAACGGGCTTGCTCAGGATATTTCGGCGGACGATGCCATTCGGTGTTTTCCGAACTTCAAAGATCGCACTCTTTGCAAGGTGTGATTCATAGCGGACGCCTGTCTTCGGATTTTCAGCACGAAGTGATCCATCCATTCCCTTACGTACATCGTACCGGCGAATGAATTTGTAAATCTCCTGGAATTCCTCAAATTTTGGATAGGTGCCCATCATCTTTGGAGTAAATATAATACTATTTATCTCACCGCCGCTCGGATTGTGCCGACCGTCTCCGTGTTCAAAGAAAATATTGAATTTCGTGGAGTGGGGAAAAAAGTGTTGTATATTATGTGGTGAGATGATGGGCACCCATTCAGGGCATAGATGAATCCGCCGCGGCGGAGAAAGATGAAAGATGAAATGGGGCGCATCGTCGGCGGTGCTTGGTGCAGATGTTCATTGAAAATTGAGGTTGGTGGTAGCTTTCGTTATGAACGACTTCTCCATGAAAGCGTTTTGTGGATAACTTTTTCAACAAATGGCGAAACCAGCTTGGAAACGAGGATTCATCGGGAACTCACAAGAAAGAAAAACGGCACCTATTGCAAGAAGAAAACAGTGCCTACTTGCAGCAATCAATAGTTTGGGTGAGCACGCTGGGCACGCAGCCGCGTTAGCAGGCATTCTCGAGGGACTGATATGACAATACCAAGCATCGTCCCACGGAGAATGAACAGCGTGGCGATCACCCTGCTAATGGCAGGGGCAGCAGAACGCAAAGTGTTGGGAAGCGCTCCGGTAATTGATTCCACCTCAGCGCGAAAAATACGAATGGGATGTGAAGAATAAGAAGTTGTGGCTACTTCAGTATAAGAACCCTTTTCCGTTTCATATTCAGATGAAATAAGGATTCAAGTTAATTACCGTGAAACGCAATAGCAAAAAGCTTCAACATTTCCGCAACTTCAGGAAGGAACGGAATCGTCGTTGGCACACCGAGGTATGCACCAACGCTAATTGGCGCACCTTTAAGATCATAACGAGAAAAAAATCCGTGCTCGGTAACATCCTCTGCGGTTCGGTGATTGACAAAGAAGTTTACGAACTGCTCTGCTGTTGTCTTGTACTTCACCTGGTGCAGCTCCGCATAGAAGTAGTAAAGGCCATCTGCAAGGTCTCCAATGTCCGTGGGATTGCGCTCGCCGGTGCCCTCATGGTGAAGTAATGCTAGTCCGCCGGTAACAGCAGTTTCTTCAAGCTCCATTGCGCGATCGCGGAACGAAGTTTCTTTTGAAACTTCATACACGGTGAGCGCAGCATCTGCGGCCACCATCATATCGCGCGGAAAAAATCCTACTTGTGGAGTCATGAGCGCATTCAGCGAAGCAGCAGCCCAATGTTTATAAACGTCATTTCTCGTCACGGCATACAGGCGTGCTGCGGCAAGCGCACCATACGCGGTGCTCACTCCGTTGGGGCGACGGTCGCCGGAATTCCATGACCATCCTTTTGAAGCGCCATCCTGCCAGAAATCCATATCGAGCAACGCGGTAAAGCATGAAGTTGCGGCCGTGAGATAATCGCTATCCTTGGTAACCATAAAACAGTGAACGAGCGCGGCGCACCATTGCAGATCGTCGTCGCCACCGATATAGATCTGGTTCCCCTGACGCCCAAGAATTCGCGCACCTGCGCTGCCGTTCGTTTTTTCATACAGCATTGAAGATGACTGAAAATATTGCTTCATCTCATCCGGCTTCATCAGGCCATCTTCCACTAAATACGCATCGGCATCAAGGATGATGGAGATACCCCACGCATCGCTACCAGGAGCGGTTGGCTGATCAGCGCGGCGTACAAAGTTTTGCGTCTGTGCATTCCAGAGATGATGCTCCATATACGAGCGAGTGGCCTGGATCATTGCGGCCCATTGCTTTGGCTGTGCGTTGGCTATCCCCGCCGCGCAAACGATTATTAGCGATAGTAAGACGATTCTTCTCATAGTTGGTGTTTATTAAACGAATGATAAAGTACATACATTTCGTCCTTGCCTGCCTTATCTCGGTTTCAGCCCATGCTCAGGTTAACAACACCCAGGTTAGAACTGGCTTGGATAATTTGATCGCGAAGAATTTTGCACAGCTTAAGGGCAAGCATGTTGGGCTAATCACCAATCAAACGGGGCGCACCCGTGATGGTCAGTTCGGGGCGGATGTATTTGCAAAATCGAAAGCGCTCTCGCTCGTCGCACTTTTTGCGCCGGAACATGGACTGATGGGCACGCGGCAAGCCGGCGTTAATAGCGACACGCTCGAACAATACGATGGCGTTCCCGTTTATTCGCTGTATGGATCGACACGCAAGCCAACGCGCAAGATGCTAAAAGGTATCGATGCGCTTGTTTTCGATATTCAAGATGTCGGTGTGCGGCCTTATACATTTCTTTCGACATTGGTGCTGTCGACGGAAGCTGCGGCGGAGAATAATATTCCATTCTACGTGCTCGACCGGCCCGATCCGCTTTCCGGCGAACGCATCGAGGGAAATATTCTGGATACCAGTCTGAATAGCTTTGTCGGAATTCTTCCAATTCCATACATTCATGGAATGACGCTCGGTGAGCTGGCACAGATGGCACGCGCAAAGGGATGGTTTCACGCTGCGAATAAACTAAAGCTAACGGTCATTCCCATGACCGGCTGGAAACGCAGCATGTATTGGAACGAGACCGGACTGAACTGGACCGCACCCAGCCCGAACGTGCCACATTTCGAAAATGCAGTCGGATTGGCTATGCTTGGCACAACGGGTGAGCTTGGCGTGCTTGCTGTTGGTATCGGGAGCGATATGCCGTTTTTACGCTTTGGCTCTACGCTGATGAATTCCAGCGAAATCTGGCGCATGGCGGATTCGGCATTTTCCCACGCGCTTTCGTTAACAAAAGAAGATTTTATCGCGACTACCAGCGCCGGAACGAAAACATATCACGGCGTGAAGTTCCTGCTTCCTGCCGACCTGAAATCCATACCTTCGCTCTATGAAGGGCAGTTTCGCGCCATCGAGCAAATGCTGCATGACACCGCGTTCCGCGCTGCGTTCGATGCCATGCCGTACTCTTCGAATGCTATGTTCGAAAAAGTGACGGGCGAACACGGCATCCGCGACGCGCTTAGCCGATGCGAGGATTTCGACCCGATCTTCAAACGATGGGAGTCGGATGCAGAGAAATTTCGCGCAGAACGGAGACCATGGCTGCTGTATTAAGTGTTTTGGTAAGAAGATTTTATTAAACCATTTCTCCACGAATCATTCTAATCGATATTCAAAGACATTAAAAAACAACATTTCACCATGAGAACGAAAATATTTATATTGACCATTCTATTCTGTGCCTCGCTCACAGCAAGCGTAAGCCTTGCACAAGTTACCACCGCTCAGACGCCTGCTGTGCCCACGCTCGATCAGAGCACAGAGCGACGGTTGGAGCACGTGGCTAAGAAGCTAAATCTCACCGAAGCGCAAACTAATCAGGTGCGAACGATCTGGCAGCAGAGTGATCCTCAGATTGCTGCAGACCGCGTTGCCGTAGCCTCCTCGGCGGTCGGAACACCTGACCACAAGACAGCAAAAAAGCAACTCGCTGCGGACCAGAAAAACCGTAACACGCAACTCAAAGCCGTGCTTACACCGGATCAGCTTAAGCAATTCAAGGAAATGATGCTCCAAAACCTCCAAAAGCGTGAACAGCGCATCCAAAAGGAAGAGCAAAAGCTGGAAAACAATAACTGATCGCCATAGCGATTCGATCTCCTCATAGCTCATAGTTAAGGGGGAGATTTTTTTTGTCAGCATCGAAAAAAGAAGTACCAAACGGAACCATCCTTATTAAGACTTAGTCTTAGTAGTCCGATAACCGGTACATATCAATTATTCCTCCCCGGTTGTCGGACGATCTATTTATTTCGGCTTGTTTAGCCGCGTAGCTTGTTTAGCTCTATAGTGGAGAATACGATAGAAACCCCTCGAACGAAACCCGAGAGTCCCCTCACGCCCATGGCGGGAGATACTGCGCATGAAGCGGAGCGTTTCAAGCTCGGTCGTCTTGGTATGTGGCTGGCGGTGATCGGGCCGGGCCTGATGGTTATGCTTGCCGATACCGACGCGGGCAGCGTCATCACCGCCGCGCAATCCGGTGCGGAGTGGGGGTACACGATGATCCTGCCACAGCTTCTGCTGATACCCATCCTCTATATTGTGCAGGAGATCACGGTGCGGCTTGGAGTGATAACCGGAAAGGGCCACGGCGAGCTGATCCGCGAACATTTCGGAATGTCCTGGGCGATGCTTTCTGTCGTGACGCTCTTCGTCGCGTGCGTTGGGGCGTTAGTTACAGAATTTGCCGGTATTGCAGGAGTAGCAGAGATGTTCCATATTCCAGTGTGGGTGAGTGTGCCAATTGTGACTACATTGCTCGTGCTGGTCGGATTAAGCGGTAGCTACCGGAGAGTGGAAAAGATCGGATTAGCAGTGGGAATGCTGGAATTATTATTTGTCGTCGCAGCGGTCATGGCAAAGCCGGATCTATCTGCGATGGGGCATGGAATGTTGAGCTTGCCGCTCGGACAAGGGAATTATATGTTTCTGCTGGCTGCGAATGTTGGTGCAGTTATCATGCCGTGGATGGTCTTTTATCAGCAAGGCGCTGTCATTGATAAGCAAATGTTCCGGAAGCATCTACGGCTTCTTCGTTTCGACACCGGGATTGGCGCCATCCTTACTCAACTTATTATGATTGCGGTAGTGATCGTTACCGCGGTGGGAATACACGCCACAAGCCCGAACGCCGAACTGAACGACGTGAAGGATATCAGCCGCGCGCTGGTCCCAGTGCTGGGCAAAACGAGCGGTATCGTGCTGTTTGGATTGGGCATGGCGGGTGCATCGTTCCTGGCGGCGATTGTGGTGTCATTGGCGGGTGCGTGGGGATTGAGTGAGGCTCTCGGCATGAAGCGAAGCCTCGATATGCCATTCAAGAAAGCGAAGGGATTTTACAGCGTTTATACACTCGCGCATATTGGCGGCGCAACCATCGTGCTGCTCGGCATTCCGCTTGTGAACTTAATGATCGATGTGGAAGTGATGAATGCCGCGCTGCTGCCGATCGTACTCGGTTTCCTTATTGTACTCGAAATGAAAGCGCTGCCGAAAGAATTCCGCATGTCCGGAGCGCACAAATACATAGCGTGGACGCTTACAGGAATTACGATCTTGTTTGGGCTTTATACGGCTGGGGTATCGCTCGTGGGTGTTATTTGAATGTAGTTATCAATACCGCAGTTCCAACACAACGGCTCCGCCATAACTGGGCGGCAAGGAACTAACGGTATAGAAGAACTTGGCACCAATCCCCAAATGGGAAAACGGTTCGAAGATCACTGAGGATTGGAGTGGCAACCCGAGGGAACCATCGGTCTGCTGGGTGTTGTAGGAAAAGGAAAAACCATAGCCATCGTTAACCACTTGATTTTCGATATGGGTAAAGCTGTTGATGGACAACCCAGTTGCAATAGAATAACGGATCGCCATCGGCGGACCATGGTAGGAGGGAATGATCTGATCCCAGGAGTAGCCAATCAGCAGATCAACTTCTGTTACGGTCACTTGCGCATACGTTGGACCACTCCCCGCGCTGGAAATATAATCGAAACCATAGAAGATCGGGCTTTTCTGATACGTCATTCCGATGGCCGTGGCAGTTGGGGCATCATTAACATGTCCCAAATTTACACCCATCCCGTAGAAACCATGCCACTCGGAGGGCGGCTCTGCATGGTACGGTGGCACGCCAACGGAGTTCTCCGATTGTGCCAGCACCACGGAGGCCGAGAAGCAAAGCGCGATGGGAATGATACGTAGCGATTTCATCCTCCATGCTAACACAAAAATTGGCTGCAAGTTACAGAAAAGTGACGGATCAGTATCGAAGTTCGAGCACAACGGCCCCGCCGTAACTTGGCTGTAATGTGCTGATCGTATAGAACAACAGCGCGCCAATACCCACATAACGAAATGGCTCATAGATCGCCTGAAGCTGGATGGGCAACCCCAGCGAATATGCGAGGGTATTAGGCGGCTGGAGAGAAAAAAGGGAATCCTGTGGCACACCCCGCTGAAAGAATCGCCATCGAGACTGAAGCATGTTGATGCTGAGACCTGCCGAAACAGCCGCATGAAAATGTTCCGGCTCCCCGCTATAATGAACAGAAGTGGGTTCGAGCGCGATACCATAAAGTAGATCGAACTCCGTATAAGTAGTTCTTGGAGGCTGTCGTGAATTGGAATTCCCGGACATAAATCCCGCTGAGAACACCATCGGCGCAATCTCGTAACTGATCTGCCCGAGGTACGATCGTGGCGCTGCCGCACCAATTCCTTCGTTGTTGCCAAAACCAAACAGCGCTCGGTAGCTTGTTTCTATGGGCTTCATGTATCGAGCAATGCCGATCGAGGAATAAGCCGAAGGGTCGGCTCCCTGTGCGCGAAGCACTCCGGCTGAAAAGATGAAAAACAAAGCTAGAATTGGGCGAACCATGCTGGTAACCTATCCTAAAAAAAGAACCCGCTCCCGTTGCCGGTTGCGGGCCTTGCAGGGAAGACCTGATTTACCCCGAATATAATATGCAAATATAGACGCATGCGAAATAGAAAGGTTTAATGAGCCACTGCATCCACAGGTTTTCCAGCGCTCCGAGCCTCGCGTGCAAGGAGGAGCTCGATCAAGGCCAAAACGAGTGCGGCCCACAAGAACGATTGCCACAGCTCCACGCCATATCGAGATTGTTCGACCGTTTTGGCAAGCTCTTTATCACCCGGAGTCAACCGAAGAATAAGCGGCTTCTGGCTCGACATGCGCTCGGCTAGATAATCCCTCATATCCTTAAGTGACGCGGCACGCAGATCGGATTCATCGGATTGAATATTTACTGCAAACGCCCCTACCGGCACTTGTGCTGCCGCATCTCGAAACACCGTGTAATTTCCAGCAACATGTGCGTCATCGAAACGCAATTGCGGCTTGCCATCCGAATTAATGGTAATGGGCGCGCGCGAACTCGTGCCATCCGGCGCTTGAACGAGCACGGATGCGCCGGCTTGCTCCCCAGCCAACGCTGGCAGTTGAACATCGAAGGGCTCGGTGGTAGAATAATTCTTGTTCTGGCTTTCATCCAGCGATTCCTGGATGGAACTTGCATACGCAGCACTTCGGCGGATCAAAGGCAGAAAGATCGGCTTTTGCGGAAAATCACTGTACTCCATTGTCGGTGGAATATTAAAGAGTAGAACATCTCCTTTGCCCACTTTCGACTCAAGCAGGAACGGGGATCCGTTCGACAGCTTGATCAGCGGCAGACCTGCATTCGAGGCGAGCGCATAAGATTCGAAGATCTTCGGTGAAGCAATCCCTTGTAATGCAGAGCTATTATTCGGCGTAGTCTCAAACATCCCGGCAAAGAACGGATGCGAAAATTCCAGTTGGGCAAAGCTAAGATAATGCGTGGCATCGTTCGGGATTCCTTCTTTCCTGATAATATCCGGCAGCGCAAGTGAGACAAGATCGTGATCTACGGAATTAATATCGATGTCCGGCATCAGGAAAACGGCCGCGCCGTGACCGGCAGCCACATACGCCTTCAACCCCTCAAGATCACTTTCGCTAAGAGCCTGTGGGCCAAGTTCAACGATGATCCCATCATAATGTCCAGCATTGGTTGAAAGACTTTTAAGTTCTTCGACGGGTTTTACTTCCGTAACAAAGGGCAGCGAAGCTTGGCCTCCAATGAGCGTCTGTTCCAGCGCAAGCTTGATAAAGGTTACGTCCGTAGGATTGGCGGCGAAGATCCCGATCCGCCGAGAGGCTGGCACGCTGATGACTGTGAAACGGGCATTATCGAACGGCAGTGCATCCGGCTCCAATTCAGCGCGGATCTGTACCATGCCAGAGCCGCGTGCTGGCCCATCAAGGGTTACATGCTGGGATTCATTACCAGCGATCGATAAAATTGTTTTTTGAGCTACGCGGTCGCCATTATAGAAGAGAGACAGCACCACATTCTCCGCAGGCTCCGTAGTCGTGTTGCGAACCCATGCTTCGAACTGGATCGGGCGGCCCGGCTCGAAGATCGTTGTTACGGGTCTGAGGGAATCAAGCGAAAGATTCCTTCCGATGATATGCTCACCATTCCCGAAGGTCATTGTAAACAGCTTTGTCGAAGCATCGAAGAGCTTGCTGGCATGAATGGAATCATCTTTCGAGGAAGCAGCTCCATTATCGTCTCGCAAGTTTCTTGCCTGATCGTCCGAAAATAAATAGATTTCCTTGTTCACATTATGGGAGACGGATAGAACGCTGCTTGCCATCCGCAAGCCATCTGCGAGCAATGCAGGTCGGTCAGCTATGTGAATATCGCTGAGAGCGGCGAGCGCGTCTCGCTTGGTGTGAACAGGATGGTAGGTACGCTCTCGTCCAATGGATGCGAGCGGTATGATGGTTACTTCGTCTCCATCTTCCAAGACATTGGTAATTTCGGCAGCGGCATCTTTGGCTTGCTTGAGTAACTCGCCACGCTCATCGGAGCGCGACATGCTTGCAGAATTATCGATCAAGAACACCATGGAGGTATTCGCATGGGAGGATCCGAAAAAGCTTCCCAAATAACCTTTCAAGGCCGGCCGCGAAAATGCCATCACCAAAGCAATCACCAGCAGCGTGCGAACGATCAGCAGGAGCAACTGCCGTATCTTGACGGCTCGCATGGAAGTTTTTTCCAGCTTTTGCAGGAAGCGCAGCGAGCTGAACTCCACCCTGCGCGACTTTCGACGAGCGAATAGGTGGAACAGCACCGGCAAGCTTGCAGCCGCAAGTCCAAACAGATAAAATGGATTGAGAAATGTCATGGCGCTACCACCTCGAAAGGTCAGTGTAATACCACAACCGGGATCGTTTTTGCCTCGCCCGAAGTGCTGATGAACTCTACATAATACGACCCATTTGCGAGTTGTGACGTCGGTACTCGAATACTCGAAGGCCCTTGCGATCGATCACCTGCGATCATTGCGCCAGACGCATCCACGATCTGCCATTCGCCCGGTGTGCTGAGATCGAGCTGGAACCCTGTGGAGCAAGGATTAGGGTATGCTTCAACCTGCGAAGGCACACTACCATTGCTCGATGTGCGTACATCCGCATTTCCAGAAGATCCAGGAAGTGTAAGCATTTCCCATCCCGAAAGCGGATAGAGTGAAGTCGCGCCTGAGCCATCGGTCACGGAGATCTGGTAGTACATACGAGTGCCAAGATCGGTAAGCGCCGCTGATCCTTCTGCAGTTGTGCAGGAATACACAAGTGAGTCGGCAGCAAGCTGAAATCCTGCAGTATGTGGGTAAATATCACTATCACCAAAATAGGTTAGTGTCGCATTTTCAATGGGAAATTTTGATGCGATCCCAGCGCATATATGGAATGCAGTATCGGTCCACGTTTGCATCGGGTGAATGATATTGCCGAGTTCGAGCGCAGCGGAATAGGCATTGATCTCTCCCCATCCAAGCGTATCGTTCGGTGCTGCTGCATTCGCGCCGGTAACCATCACGGCATGGCGAATCTGTTGCGCCGTTGCTTCAGGATGCGCTTGTTTAATGAGCGCGCACGAACTGGACGTCAGCGGAGTTGCGTAACTTGTGCCACTGCCAGTTCCGAAAATACCAAAGGGATGCTGAATCCAGCAGTTGACCCCGGGCGCGCAGATATCCGGCTTGGTGCGCCCGTCGTAAGTCGGACCAAGCGAGGAAAATCCAGCAATAACACCATTCGAATCTAGTGCGCCGCAAGCAAGAATACTATCCGCATCCGCAGGCGCAACGACATTCGGATAGCTGCTCCCATCACCATTACCCATCGCGGTCACGACAAGCACCCCAAGTTTTGCTGCACGTTCTACGGCCTTCGTACAGATGGCGGTATGGCCGTTCATATCTGCATAGGTATAGCTGTGCTGACCAGAATCGAAGGTGAAATATCCCAGTGAACTCGAAGTGATCTCCACGCCACGAGCTTCCATGTCCTCAAGCGCATTGGCGTAGTTATCTTCTTCGATGTTGCGTTCGCTGGGAGCCACTTCAGTCTCGGCAAGCATAACCTCCGCGTTAAAGGCCGGCCCGATCAGCGTGTCTGGTAAATATCCCATGCCGGTCGAGAGCGTGGTAGTGCCATGGTCATCCTGATTGGAACTATCGCCCGGTTGATCGTACACAATGCTGTCATGCAAAATGTAGTCATACTGGCTAATCACGTGAATATGCTCGATGGAGGAAGCCGATTGCCAGTACATGCCGTCGTCAAGCCAGCCAAGCAACACACCCGTGCCATCAAAACCCATTGCATGCAGCGGCCAAACATTGATAAGGTTGAGCTCAGTTTGGGAACCGCCATATTCATAAATTATTGGATCGTAGCCGCAGCCAGAATCCAATGACTGGTCAGCCATTCGTGGTTCAGAATGAGAAAACTTCGTGCTTGGTTTTGGAACGATCGAGGTGGGTTGCGTAGATGCCAACTGCGTATGACCAACGGGCGAGAGCCGCCGAACGAAAGGTAACTTTAAAACGCCAAGCGCTTGTGCAGTTGTCAAGCGTGCGCTCACGGCATTGGACCACTTCGAGCAATGGAACATCTGAATTCCACGCGCACGCAGGGAATCGAGATAGCGCGCACAGATCGGCGCATCTTCGATGGTAATCGTCGAGAGTTCGTCCGTGCATAAGGCTTGTGCTCGGCGATGAAGGCACCGCTTAGAAAGAGATGCTCGTACTTTTTCAAACACAGGATTGCCAGAATGGAAGGCTGCGGGCGAGATCCCCTTATTGGAAAATTCGATCCAATATCTCGATTGTGCATAGCTCGGAGCCACGACGAGCATTCTGGTGCAAACAAAAAGCAAGACCGACGCGAAGGCTTTGCGCAATCGAAATCTTTTCATAGTGACGGAAATCTATCCCTTAACCAATCGCTCGACCATCTCAACGCTGGAAAGCCCTTCGGCTTCTGCGTTGAAATTTGTTATGATGCGGTGACGCAGTACCGGCAGTGCCAGCGCGCGTACATCCTCGATGGACGGGGTGTATCGACCATTTAAGATGGCGCGCACTTTTGCGCCAAGCACCAAATACTGCGAAGCGCGAGGTCCTGCTCCATAGCTGACATACTTTGAAATAAAATCTGGGGTTCCCATGCGTTTGGGCCGCGTTTTACCAACGAGCTGCACGGCATACGAAATAACATTATCGGCAACAGGCACGGTTCGCACCAGATCCTGAAATGCACAGATCTCATTGGCATCCATGACTTTGGTAAGCGTTGCGTGATATTCGCTTGTCGTCGAGCGGACAATTTCCATTTCTTCCTGCTCCGTCGGGTAATCGAGCCACAGATTGAACATGAAGCGATCGAGCTGTGCCTCGGGTAACGGGTAGGTTCCCTCCTGCTCGATAGGATTTTGTGTAGCAAGAACGAAGAAGGGTTCTGCAAGAGTGTAAGTCACATTTGCGGCCGTCACGCGATGCTCCTGCATGGCCTCCAACAGTGCGGCCTGAGTTTTGGGCGGGGTACGATTGATCTCGTCTGCAAGAATGATATTCGCAAAGACAGGGCCGCGAATAAATCGAAAATCCTTACTCCCAGTCGTGACGTTTTGTTCCAGAATCTCTGTACCGGTGATGTCGGTAGGCATAAGATCGGGCGTGAATTGGATGCGGCTGAAGGTAAGCCTGAGTACATCGCTGACAGTGCGAATAAGCAACGTCTTAGCGAGACCTGGCACGCCAACAAGCAAACAATGGCCACGCGCTAACAACGCGATCATGAGCTGATCGATCACCGCCTCCTGACCAACAATAACCTTTCCGACTTCGCGTTTTAATTCCTGAAATTTTCGGACAAGTTCGCTTGCAGCTTCGATCTCACGGCCATTGGTCGATGGCAGCGTGCGAGAGGTAATTTCGGTTGATACTTGAGCCATGTGTCGTTTTAAATGGAAACCGGAGTTTCTATTACCGTTCCCTCATCGTTAAAAACATTCATTTCGCCGAATTCTCCCATGCCGGCTTCGAGGGCTTGCACATCCCCGCATGCCACGATGGAAAGCTCGGAAGGATGCAGATAGTGGCGAGCCACTCTGTAGAGATCGACGGATGTGATCGCTGAAAGTTTCTCGCGGTAGGTATCCCAGTAATCGCGCTCGAGGCCGTAGAGCACAAGAGTGGCCACACGGCCAGCCACTTGTTGGGGCGTTTCGATCTGTAGCGGGAAATTCCCGACCATGTAGTTTTTCACCATCTGCAGCTCCTCCTCGGGAACTTGCTCGACGGTCAGGCGCGTGATCTCACTCACGATTTCTTCTACGGCGCGCGTCGTGACCTCCGTCCGTACCTCGGTCGAGACCACGAACTGGGCCGGCAGCGATCCTGGCATCGAAGGCGCTTCGCACACCGTAGGTGTAGCCATGCACCTCGCGAAGATTGAGATTAATTCGTGAATTGAAATAACCTCCGAATAGCACATTCAACGCAGAGAGCGGGATAAAATCCGGATTCGTTCGAGCAATTCCGACATGCCCTACGCGAAGCGCGGATTGTACTGCACCCTCCCGATTGATAAGTCCCACTTGGGAGGCCCCGACTCAAACTTGCATCTCCAGACTGGATTTTTGAACTTGGCTGGCCAGACCATGTTGACAAATTACGATCCAAAAGCTTACACAGCCGTTCGGAATCTATATCACCTGCCGCAACCATGAAAGCATTGGCTGGGGTGATATATTCCTTCGCAAAACGGGTAATATCATTCCGGTTCGTCTCGGCGATCGAGCGATCCGTCCCCATCGGCTGCTGGCCGTATGGATGGCCGGGAAAAACAAGCTTTGAAAAGGCCAAATCCGCTAGGAAACCTGCGTCCGCTTTTGCCTGACGGAGGCCTGCAAGCCGCTGCAATCGCATACGCTCGATCTCTTCTTCAGGGAACGTCGATGCTTGAATGACGTCCGAGAGAAGATCGATGGCAAGATCAAGGTATTTGCTTAGTACGCTGACATTAATCGTGAGTGCATCCCATCCGGCAGAAGCGCTAAGTGAGCCTCCGACAAAATCGATCTCTTCGGCGATCTGGGTAGCCGATCGGCGTACCGTGCCCTTGGTCAGAAGATCTGCCACTGTTGAAGCAAGACCCTCGCGATTTCGTGGATCGTATGCGGAACCAGCTCGAAGAAAAAGTGAAAGCGAAACGATGGACTGTTCGTGATTGGGAACCGTCCAAACGTCCAGCCCATTTCCGATCGCGGAACGATCGAACTCTGGGAACGCAACCTTAGTGATCGGCGCGGGTTTGGGTGGTATAGAGCGGTCTAAGATGTAATCGTTCATACGTGTAAATATTCCGTGGGCAAATGTGCATCCAGATTAGGTTTAACGGTATAGACAATAGCACACCGATTTTCCTTCCGCAGAAAGCGAATCGCTGCAGCCCGGATGTCTTCCGTCGAGATCGCATTGTAATCATCGAGCACTCGATTTACCCGCGCTGCATCTTGAAACATGAGCGCAGCATGCGCAAGTTGATCAGCCTTTCCATGTAAGGTTACTCGGCTGGCAATGAGCATCGATTCGGTCTTGTTCTTCGCCTTTTGCAACTCCTCTTCGGAGACGCCGTGAGCGACTAATTCGCCGATCACATATTCTAAGGCTGATTCTAATTCCTCCGTTCCCCCATCGGGCGAACTTTGTACGGCAAAGAGATAGAGCAGCCCTGGCATTTCACGGGCATCAACATAAGCGGCAGCCTCCGAGGCAATCTGCAGGTCATAGATCAGGCGTTGGTACAGACGAGAGCTTTCCCCGCTCGACAAAATATTCGTTAGCAGGTCGAGCGCGAAATACTCTCGAGATCCTTCGGCAGGAATGCGATAGGCATAGAAAATAGCTGGAAGCGGAACGGGTTCCGAATCGACGATCTCCCGGCGCTCATCCACGATCTCCGGATCGTCAAAGGTGGGCTGAAGAATAGCCGCTGAATTCTTGTTTGGAATGCCTTCGAAATACCGTCGAATGCGAGCCAACGCGTCCGCAGGAATGAAATCGCCGGCCAAGACTAACACAGCGTTCGAAGGAAGATAAAACGATTCGAAAAAATTTCGTACATCCGTTACCGTTGCTGCATCGATATTCTCCATATCCCCAATGACCGCCCATCGGTATGGATAGGTTCGATACGCCAACCGATTCATGCGGATTGACATCGAGCCATAAGGGGTGTTGTCATAGCGTTCGCGCTTTTCCTCTTTCACAACCTGTTTTTGAGTTGCGAGTCCCTCATCCGAGACCGCGAACTCCAGCATTCGGTCGCTTTCGAGCCACAGGGCCAGATCTAATTGATGCGAGGGAAGCACCTCATAATAATTTGTTTTGTCTTCGGTCGTGTAGGCATTGTCGTAACCGCCTGCCTGAGTGATAAAGACATCGAATTGGCCGCGAGGCACATGTTTGGAACCATCAAAAAGCAAATGCTCGAACAAGTGCGCAAACCCACGGCGGCTGTTATCCTCGTTCTTGCTTCCAACGTGATACGCGATATTAAGACAAATGACCGCCGAGGTATGATCCTCATGTAATATAACGTGCAAACCGTTATCCAGCCGATGTTCCTCAAATGCAACATACCCGGTTGGCATCGCAGACATTGAAGATGCGGTGATGTCCAAATCCCCTTGGTTCATTTTGGAATGACGTGACCTACAACGCAACGCTTTGGATCGAGCCGCTCCAGCGCTGCTTTCTGAATTTCTTCCGCAGTAACAGATCGATAAATATCCACTTCGCGAAAACAATGTGCGGTCTCGCGTTTGAAACACCAGCCAGCCTGAAGGCGGTCGGCACGCTGACCGAATGCTACCAGAGAATCCACGATTTCCATCTCTGCTCGATTCTTAACCTTTTCGAGCTCGACCGATCCGAGCGGATTCTGCTGAATCTTTTCAATCTCGCCCCAAAGAGCTTCTTCGACACTCTCAGGCGAACTTTCTGGCCTTACTTTTGCCTCGAGATAAAACACGCCGGTCTTCTCAAGTCCGGAATTATACGCGGAAGCAGAACGCGCTATTTCGCGTTGATAGACGAGCTCGCGATATAATCGGCTGCTGCGCCCATCGGAAAGGGCAAACGAAAGAAGATCTAAGACATACTCCTCACGAGTGCATGTTGGGGCCGACTGAAAGGCGATATAGACTGCAGAGAGTTTCACCGAGTCTTGGAGAGTGAAACGAATCTGACCTTCAGTAGGCGCAATAACCTGCATCGCTCGATCCACGGGCTTTCCTTTGGGTATCGATCCGAAATACCGTTCGATCAAGTTTCGAGCTTCAGAATCCTTGAAATCCCCGACAAGCGCAAGAGAACAATTATTTGGTTTGTAGTGCTCGGAGTGAAAAGCGCGCGCATCCTCAACCGTTGCTTGGTTGAGATGATCCATGGAACCGATAGTCGTCCAATGATATCCACTCGTTGGCCACAGTCTGCGAGCAATATTTTCCCAGACGGTGCCATAGGGCTTATTATCGTAGCGCTGGCGGCGTTCTTCCTTAACGACATCCCTCTGATTCTCAAAATTTTCCTGGGTAACATCCAAGGTCAAAAGCCGATCGCTTTCGAGCCAAAGTGCGGTCTTCAACTCAGTGGAAGGAAGAGTTTCAAAGTAATTCGTCCGATCGACGTTCGTGGTGGCATTCAAAGCGCCACCGGCACCAAGCACATACTTGAAGTGCTCCGCCTTGCGGACATTTTGGGAACCCTGGAACATCATGTGCTCAAAAAGATGCGCAAATCCGGTTCGAGCGGGAGGGTCGTCCTTGGAGCCAACGTGATACCACAAGTTTGTAACCACGATTGGCGAATGATGACTTGGCGCGAGTATCACATGGAGCCCGTTGTCCAGATCATACTCTGTAAATGGCAAATCTAAAGTGCTTTGAACGCTGCTTGCATTTCTATCCATTTCTGAAAGCCGGCTTACTACTTTATTCAAGTAACTTAGTAATAGGTTGAGAGATCGCGCACGTCCACATAGATGGTGGATCGAGCATGAGCAAGCCATCGCGCGAGATCCTGACTTTGTTTCCATTGGATTGCGGCTTGTTCGAGCTCGCGGTAATCCTCCTCGAGCGAAGGCTTGTGCTCAGGAATTTTTCGAAGGAGTTTCACAATTTGAAATCCGGTCTTGTTGGCAGCGTAGGCAATATGAATGGGCTCGGAAATATCACCTATTTTGAGTGAGTCGACGACGCTGCGCTGCTCTGGCGCAAGGTCTTCGAGGCGAATGCGGCCAAGCGCACCTCCGAACGAGCGAGTTTCGGCATCGTCGGAATGATTCTGAGCGAGGGTTCCAAAATCCGCTCCGTGGTTCGCGCTATCGCGCAACGCGAGCAGGCTATCGCGCACGGCAGCTTCATCCATGGCATTGATCGTTGGCTTGATCAGAATTTGCGCGACGTGTACTTCCTCGCCACGCCGCTCGATGAGTTTAATGATGTGAAATCCCTGTTCCGTTTCGACGACATCCGAAATCTCTCCTGGCTTTAACTTGAAGGCTGCCTCCTCGAAGGCAGGTAAGAAAGTACCACGCGGGTACGAAGCTCCGAGATCCCCACCGCTGGAAGCAGTTACATCTTGCGAATAGCGTTTAGCCATACCGGCAAAATCCGCACCTTTCCTTAGCGAATCGACGATCGCTTTAGCAAGCTCGCGTGAGTGTTCCTTTTGGTTGGGCAACGGTTTGACGAGTTTTACGATCGTTGCCAACTCCACCTCCGCACCTATTGTCGGCAGCGAATCTTTGTATAGAGCAAAGAATTGCTCGACACTCTGGCGTGAAATACTCGTTGATGGCGGAAGCACTTTGTAGCGCTCTTGCTGTACAGTCAGATTCTCGCGGGTCCGAGCGCGAAGATCGGGGGAAGCTTTCAACTCGGCTATCGTATGACCGAATTGGCGCTCGACCTCGGCCTCGCTGCCGAAACGTGCCACATACCCCTTGACCAGATCGTCGATCTGGTTATCAACCTCTTGCTCAGTAACCATTACCGAGTCCTCGTCGGCCTTGGCAAGCAGCAACTTTTGATTGATCTCGCTTTCCAACACTTGTTTCCGAATGGCCATCATAGTATCGGGGCTCGTATTCGCAACGCCACGCTGCAGGAGGAACAGTTCCGCTTGCGCATCGATCGCAGACTTAAAGATCGGGTGCTTCCCTACTACGGCAATAACGGCATCGAGCGTTCCGCCATCTTTAACCGTCACAGGAGTTGGCAGCGCGGGCTGAGCCAGCGCAGCAGGCAGTTCCAGAAAGGCAAGAGCAATACAGAACAGCGAACGTTTCAGAATGGAACACTGAACGCCACATTTACGGCCAAAATACTTCATCAGAGTACGTTAGTTTTTACTTGCGTTACCCTGGTCGGATAAATGGCGTTTGGTCCACTCGGCATCGATGACCGGCTCATTGATCTGTCGATCGTATTTGCTTCGCAGTTCCTCGACCCATTGGGCGCGCAATTCCTGTGCGCGCTCGTCCTGGTACTGGCTGGCAACCTCCTGGCGAGCCTCGGCAAAGGTTTTTTGATGCGGCGGTTCCCTTCGATTGAGCCGAACGATCGAATACCCACCTTGAAATGCAAACGGCTCTTTGATCTCATCAACGATAAAGCTGAAGGATTTCTGTGCCAACTGATTTTCATCCTTCGAGAGCAGTCCCCAATGTCCGGCCTTTTGTTTAAATCCCGGCCGTTCAGTATATTTCTTCGCTAAAGTATCGAAATCCTCACCCGCAATCGCACGCTTGTACAATGCAGTGGCGAGCGAATCTTTGTTGACATAAATTTCGGAAATATCGACGCGCTCCGGCCACAAATATTTAGCCTGGTGCGCCTCATAATACTTCTGCTCGTTGACACTATCTGGAACCACCTTCGACCACACTCGTTTGTTTTCGAGATCGAATAGAACGATCCCGTTCTTATAGTCCTCCATAATCTTTTCGAACTCGGGATATTTCGTTGGAATTACGCGGGCTTCGATCATCAAGGCGGTATTCTCCACATTTCTCGAAATAATATCGCGCAGGGAGTTACGTGCAAGCGGGGTGCCTGGCGAGATCGTAAGGGAATCGGCCAGAGAGCCAACCGTCCATGTCACATCCCCCATCTTAAAAATGACCTTGGACCGATCTTTGAGCTTAGCGGCCCAATTGGTATCCGCCGAGGTGCGCGAAGAGTCGATATGCGCCATGACGTAATCCAATGCGCTGGAATCGAGCTGATAGTGCTGCGCAGATTCGATCCGAGCGATGAATTTGGCTTTATCCTCGTCGAAATAATACTTTTTGTAAAATTGCTCCAGATGCTCTTTAGATTCCTCGAACGTCCGGGCACGCACGCCATTGATGCGTTTAATAATGTGGTAGCCAAAGCTAGTGCGAACAATTCCGGAGATCTCACCATCTTTCAGAGCATACGCTGTGCGGTCGAACGGAAGTTCTGTGCGCCGATCCTCATGATTGATCGTATCCATATCACCGCCGCGGACTTTCGATGGCGGATCGTTCGAAGATTCCCGTGCTACCTGTTCGAAATTCGCGCCATTGTGGATCGCATTCAACAGGCTATCAGCAATATGGTAATAGGGCGCAGTATCCACCCCGCCAAATTTCGGCATGGAAACAAGAATATGTTCCACATGCACCCCACCCGTGTGCGGTTCCTTTGCATACAGCATGATCACATGGTAGCCATACTTAGTCTTAACCGGCGTTTTAGTGTACTCACCAGGTTGAAGGGAAAAGACTGCGTCCTCGAATGGACGAACGGTCATACCGGCCACAAAAAATCCCAAATCGCCGCCTGCGACTGAGCTGGCATGATCATCGGAACCGCCCCAATTGGACATCAGCGATGTGTCGAGCATCTTCCCGTGCAAAACAGAGTAATCGTGCTGATACATCATGGCACGATCCTTCGGATCCATGCAAACATACTTGAATGGATATCCCTGGTTGAGCATTTGAATGACCTGCATCGCCCGTTTATAGGCTTTCAGCGTATCAGCAGGATCTTTCCAATTCTTGACGCTCGCCAGAAAATGCGCGGCATGAACATCCATCGTTCGCCGCTCATAAAGCCCGCGAATCGCCGGTTCGGTGACCTCCTTATCAAGGATAAACGGACCGGAAAGCATCGTACGGTAGCCCTTGATCTCTTTCTGAACAGTCGAATCCTGGTCCAGACCTTCTTCTTTCGCTTCCTGAAGCTTCAGTTCGTAATCGGCATAGACGCTCAGGAAATCCTTAAGGGAATCCAGCGAAGTGGCATACGGGGCCTTGCCATTCATGCGTTGGAAGGCATCCTCGAATTGCGATAGTGACACCATTCCGCCTTTCCATTTGATCAGCCAGGGACTGGCATCCGACTCTCCGGAAGTAGCACCCGATTGGGCATCCGCAAGCGGTACGCCAATACAGCCTGCAAGGACGATCAAACAAACTCCGATCAAAAGCTTTCGGATACGAATACTCGGCATGGATTCTTTTTTCTGCGAAAAGTGAGCGATAAAAGCGAATTGTGACCTGTTAAAGCGAATTGTGACCTGTTAACGAGGTATTGTTTTGCACAGTGGCCATTCCAGACCGCCCTATGGAAAACAGTTTGGAAACAACGCACTATGGCGCGATTTTGGTTCGCGCAATCGGCCAGACGTGTCTACGGTTGAGACTGGCCGTATTGGCATGTATATCCGCTCTTACCCACTGCGGGAATGATGAATTTGAATGAGATCACGATGAAAGGAACCCGTTTTCCCAAATCCTGTTAAAATCTTGAATGATCCTATTGATCCGAGTCGTGAATAAACGTTATTTCGTCGGCAGCGCGATATTCGCCCAAAACAAATTGTGGCGAAAGGGATTTGTTCACTCTCAAGGATTAAGGGAAATTGGAGATGTTTGAATGCCAAGTTGATCATTTTAGGAATGCTTTGATGCTGGAGCTCGGACTTGCCTTCGGACTCTCAAAAAAATGAACGCTATAAAAGACAATAAGAATGGAAGACAAGAAAAATCAAACCGACAACACAACTACACCAGTTGACACAACCACACCAAAGGCGACAGGAATTGGCGGCATTTTCTTTTTCTGCGACAATCCGAAGGAGACGAAAGAATGGTACGCCAAAAATTTAGGATTGGAGATCAGTCCGTGGGGTTCAGTGAGTTTTGAATCCCGAAACCTTGACAGACCGGACGAGATCAACTCTCTTCAGTGGAATCCTTTCAAACAGGGAGATGAATATTTTTCTCCATCCAAAAAAGAGTTTATGATCAACTATCGGGTTCAGAATCTGGAAGGGCTGATAACCAAACTCAAAGAGAATGGCGTAACCATCCTTGACGACATCGTGACCTACGATTTTGGGAGCTTTATTCACATCATGGACGCTGAAGGCAACAAGATCGAGCTATGGGAACCTGTTTATGACACCGCAACCAAGTAACAATGGGGAATGACAAAAAGGAGGCCAGTCCAAGCCCGTTTGCACAGACGTTCTTCCATGGCACCAAGGCGCACTTAGAGATCGGCGAGTTCATTGAAACTGGACTCAGTTCGAACTTTGGCGAGAATAAGAAAGCGAAATATATCTATCTCACGGCAACGCTGGATGCCGCGATCTGGGGCGCGGAACTTGCGCTCGGCGAAGGACGCGAACGAATCTACCTCGTCGAGCCAACCGGCGACATCGAGGACGATCCGAACTTAACCGATAAGAAATTCCCCGGGAACCCAACGAAGTCGTACCGGTCGAAACATCCGTTCAAGGTCGTTGGCGAGATCGCCGTATGGCAGGGACACGCGCCAGAACAAGTCAGGGCCATGAAAGCCGGAGTAGCAAGCGCGAAAGAACGTGGCATCGAGGCGATCGAGGATTGAGCTAACCACACCCATTGCCGCGGTATGCGGGAATTGAATTCATCTATTTGATATTTAACAGGTGTGGCGGAGATCAGCCATAAGGAATATAATGTATGAAGATGACATTCGAGCAGTTAGTAGATGAATTAGCAGAGCGGCCTTCAGAGGAGCTGGCTGAGCTTGCGGCACTTGCCCGGCATGATGCCATTGAGCGGCGTCGTACTGAAATTGCCGAGAATGTACGAGCAGGAAGTGAAGAATGGCGCTCCGGAAAACTCACCGCATCTGACAACATCGATGAGTTAATGCGTTCGCTTGAAGATGTCGAATGAAGATCATATTCACTTCCGCGTTTTCAAAAGTATTAAAAAAGCATATTAGGCGTGATCCCGATCTGGATACAATCTTTCGAAAGAAGATCGCTGTATTCCAAAATGATCCTTACGATCCTTCTCTTCAAACTCACAAATTGAAAGGTACGCTTGCAGGCTCGCTTGCGTTCAGCTTAACCTATAAATTACGGATCGTTTTCAAGTTTACTGAGGAAGGCTATGCCTTATTTTCGGATATTGGAACTCAGGACGAAGTCTATTAGGCTTCGAAGCTAACGCTGCATGAGAAGAGTTTAAGCGCAAGCTATGAAATATGCCGACGAGCATTTTTCTATTCATCAAACGCATTCCTTTGGCAATAGCATCTTCACTGCGCGAACAAACGCGAATGAGGGATGAATGTTTCGAGAGGAAGTGGAATGGAACCCATTCGAAAAATTTGGGTGTTGCATGTGAAGAGGATTAAATTATGCACCAGATCAACTACGTTGTTTGGAAAGAGGATGACCAATACGTTTCGCATTGCCTGAACGTAGAGGTCGCGTCGTGTGGCGATACGCGGGAAGAGGCAATCGAGAATTTGAAGGAAGCCGTCGCGCTGTATTTCGAGGACGGCCAGTATTTGGAATTCTCCAACGTCGAATCCGTCGAAACGGGCACAGCCCTGATCGATGCCTGAACGCTTTTCTTCCGTCGAGGTTGTCCGTGCATTGGAACGGCTCGGCTTCTCTAAAAAATCGCAGCGCGGTTCCCACACGAAATTCAGCGACGGCTCGGGCCGCATTGTTATCGTTCCGGCAAACCGGAAGGTGCTTCCAGCCGGTACATTCCGGAGTATTCTTAATCAGGCTGGTATCTCTCTCGAAGAGTTTAAGCGCAAGCTATGAAATTTGCAGACGAGCATCTTTCTATTCATCAAACGCCTTCCTTTGGCAAAAGCATCTTCACTGCGCGAACTAACACGAATAGGGGATGAATGTTTCGAGATCAAGAAAGTAGTATGCGGGAATTGAATACAGCCTTTTGGTATTTAATGGATATGGAGGGATACGAACAATTAATTATTGAGCTACCAACATCAAGCGCCGAGTTCGCTCGCAGCTATGTTGCCCGTCACAATATGTCCATCAGCGATTTGTTTGACCGCCTGATCCAAATGCTAATGTTGGAAGAAGTGAATTCGATCGATGAATTCAAGCGCGAGCGTTTGAAATACGGGCTGCACGGATAGCCGAGACCTTTTGCTATGGGCATCTTCACTGCGCGAACAAACGTGAATGAGGGGTGAATGTTGCGAGAAGAGCAAGGCAGCTATGGACGATGATAGCAGCAACAATTGTAAAGTTTTGTTAGACAGACGAACTCGACCAGGTTTTCGGTGAATTTATCAGAATTCATTGCCATTCCCATTAAACCTAACTAAATTATTGGAATCAAACATATCATCATCTTTATCACTTCATAAGACCTATGATGTACCGCTTGTTTTTTGTCGTAATCGCACTGACTTTGGGTTCTGGGTGCATTTATGCTCAGGACAACCCAGAGTCTCACTTTGATTCGGTTCTTTGGGCCAAAGCAAATCCTAAAGACCGCGCCTTGCATCAGGCAATTAATCGACATGATCTGTCCGCAGTCCGGCAGTTGCTTTCGGAAGGAGCAAATCCGAATGCGCAGGACCGCGATGGTAAGACTTTACTCATGACCGCAAGCCGTGACGATGCCAATGCAACTATTATTCAATTGCTCATCGATTCCGGCGCTGACGTGAACGCGGTGCATGGACGGGTGTTGCTTTACGCAATCAACGAGAACGATAATCCAAAAAACGTAACTATTCTCATAAAAGCCGGAGCGAATGTCAATGCCAGATGGGGGGATGGTTCTACGGCTCTTATGGATGCTGCATCTAATAACCATGCAGATATAATACGGCTGTTGCACGATGCAGGCGCAGATGTGAATGCCAAGACTTCCGATGGTCGTATGGCTATTGACTACGCGGACTCATCCGCAGTTCGAGATTTGCTGATCAAAGCGGGCGCGAATCCTAATGGGCATCTTGCTCCGGTCGTCGATAGGCTTGATCAAGAAACCACTCCTCGTGACATAAAAATGTTTGAACGCGATGTTTGCAATGCAATGAACGATATTAATAAATATCAAAGGGGTAATGACGATTCACTCGAATTTGCAAATGCCTATCTCGAAAAATATCTCGAAAAGTATCTTGCGAGAATTCCCCAAACTCTTACGGCGGAAATCCCGAAAAGTATAGGAATCAGTGTCGTGACATCTCCCGACCATAGACTTCGCTTCTGGTCCTGGAATACTTACATGGGTGGCTCAATGCCACAGATACAGGAGTTCGCAGAATACAAGAGCCAGAACCGAATTGAAGTTGTCGATCCATCGGTACGGAATGATGGGAACCAGGATAGCTGGATCGAAAAGATCAGCGCCATTCAAACGAAATCCGGCCAGACGGTTTATCTCGCTATTTCAGGATGGCAGGGCGATGGTATGCATGTCGGCGAGCAGATAAACGCGTATGCAATCAAAGGTTTGAAACTAACTGATATTCCGTTCTTCAAAACGAAGCATGGAATGCTAAACTCGATCAGTTACTATAGTCACAACGGAGTAAAAAATCGCTTCAAGTTTCGCAATGAAGATAAGACATTTCTAGTTCCTCTTGCTTTGGACATCAAGGGGAACGATGATGTTACGATGACCTCTCGCTCACTTCGGTATGCGTTCAACGGCAATTGTTATGTCTATCGAGGCGTGAGTAATTAAGGGCGCATCACAATGTTTATTCGCTCGTTGATTATTGCGCTTATACTCGTTTTTCACCGTCCTGCGGTGGCGCAAACTTACGAGGACACGATCCATCCGGCGCGCACACTGTGTACGGAGAGTATGGGATGGCATCAATACCGCGGCACGCTTGGTACTCACAAGATCGGTCTTGTGATCGGGCCTGGCGACTCTGTGCATTTTACCGCGCATTACTTTTATTTTCGACATCTTCACGACATCGAGCTTGAAGGTATTGTAACCGGCAATCGCGATATTGTTTTGCGCGAGCGCGATTCGGCTGGTCGGCCGTTCGCGGAATTTCATCTCAGGTTTGCCGAGCGCGATACCGCCCGCCCGTGGCCGCACAAGCTCTCGTGGGACGTACTTGTGGGCGAATGGAGTTCGGATAAGGGTGTGCTGCTTCCGGTCCGGCTCGAAGAGCATTGGTGGTGCTATGGAGACAACCTATACTCCATCGCAGGTGCGACAAAGTCCGATGCAGATATCGAAAAAAATATTCAGGCGTTTTATTTCTCCGTCTTGAAAGGCGATAGCGAAACAGCTGCCCGCTATGTTGCCTATCCTCTCCACATCGATAGCAAGCGGCCACACTGGATAAGAAATAAGCAGCAGTTTGTAAAACAGTATCGCTTCTTCATCACGCCGGCCTTAATTGCAGATCTCAAAAAAGATGTTCCGCACGATCTCTTCGCCAATGCTGACGGCATTATGATCGCGTATGGTGTTGTGTGGTTCAATGCAAATGGCTTCGTGGATTCAATCCTTCCAGAATAATTCCACTTCGCCTCAACTTGTGCTGCGGGTACTTCGTGGCTCGCCACTTGGGTGGCTGCTCCCATCCAAGGTGCTTGAATTATTCCCCTCCCGCACCAGCGGGAGGGGTTAGGGGAGGGTGTGTCAGGAATGAACTCTATACGTTTAATAACACGATCAACTTCGAACGGCGCCCTCCCCCAGCCCCTCCCGCTGGTGCGGGAGGGGAGAAAAACAAGCGGCCCCTCCCGCTGGTGCGGGAGGGGAGAAAAATTACACCGCTTGCTCAACCCCATATCGTATTGCCGCTTGAAGTACAGCAGGGTCTATATCTTTCAGCGTTTTGAACTTAATGCAATAGCCGGTCACGGTCGCCTTGCCTATTTTTTTTCCATAGGTCTTTTTCAAATAGGTCTTATCCTCGATACCAAGGATATAGACGGAGATCCCGGTTGTGTTTGCACTGATGCCAATTTGGTAAAACTCTCTGGTTGATCCATCGGCATATTTTATGGTCCGAAGTCCGTATCCAATATTAGGATTAGAAACGGTTTTACCTTCGCTGTTCTTGCCGTCAAGGAACCATAATTTACATTTGGGCATGGTTTCCAGGATCATGCGGTGCAACGCTTGCAAGTCGCTGCGTTTTGGTTCCGGCTGGCTGGCAATGTAGTCTTTGATCTGGCCTTGTACGTTCATGGGTTATTTTTTGGCATTGTTTTACGGGTTTAAAATTTATTCAGGTCAGTTGAACGATATTAAACAAATCCCGAGTCGGACGTGCACAGCACGCCTTAACGGGCAACGCGAAACTACAACGAAAAAATCAGGCGTATGGGAAATCCACGAGATAGTCACCTTCTTTACGAAACGCTTGACATCAGCCTTTTAATTTCGTAGATTGAATTAGCTTATATGGGCACCTATCAGGCAAAACGTGAAGTATGAATGGATATGATCGCAGCGTTCAAGGACAATCGGCGAGACTGACCAGAAAACTCTACAGTTTATGAATTCCTAATGCAAAAAAAAATATTGCAAAAGTTCAAACTGTCGAAAATAGCTTGGAAACGTGGGTGCTCGCAAACTCATCGAGAAAAATAGTGGCACCTATTTCATGCGGAAAGCGGTGCCTACTTGCAGCAATCAATCGATTGTGATGCGCACACCGGGCACGCTGTCGCGCCTGCGGAAATTTTGGAGGGACTGATATGTGGGATACCAAGCGCCATTCCGCGCAGGATAAAGAGGGTGGCGATCACCATGCTAATGGCAGGGGCAGCATAGCGCAGCCTCTGCCGCATCCGGCAGGATAGACGGGAACCGCCAATAGCGATGGCGCTCATAAGCGGCACCGTTCCCAGACCGAAGCCAAGCATGAATATCGCTCCCGCTGTCACCGAACCGGTTCCGAGCGAGCCGAGCAATGCAGCGGTAACTAATCCGCAAGGCAGCAGGCCATTCAGCAGGCCAATGCCATAGTGGGTCAGGGTGCCGTGATGTTTTAGGAGCACCGAAAGTCCATGTTTAATGGGTTTGATAACTCGCCCAATGCGGCGACCGGTTATTAGTTCTCGCTTCCAGAGCAGTTGAATCGCGAGCGCGGCGATCATCGCGATGCCGGAGACAATGGAGAGCGTTCGGCTGTAACCGGTCAGCGCGATCCAGCTTCCACCCAGGCCAACAATGGCTCCCAGCAGCGTATATGTGGTAACGCGACCAAATTGGTATGCCATCTTCTGCCCTGCTTGGGGCCAGCCGATCCGACCGGTCTTGGCAGGAGCAGTACTCGGAAGTGCAATGGCGATCGGCCCGCACATGCCAACGCAGTGCAGGCTGCCGCCAAGGCCGAGGACCAATCCCGCGAGTAGTTCGATCATGGTAACGGGCGGATTTGAGGTTAGATCGTTTCGGTGGCAAGCAACTGGTAGGTTTTGCCGGCAAAGGACCAATCCGCCGTGATCTGCCAGATGCCTTTGCTAAGCTGCGACGATGGGATCAACATGGTTCCATTGTTTTCGACCTTTAGCGGTATCATGCGATCCTCGTTTGAAGCGTTCGGGCGATAGAGCGTGATGGTTCCCTTTGCCGAAGCAGCTTGCTCCGGCGGAATACGAACGACGAATGCATTTTGCTTTTCATCGAAAGAGATGGAGGCGGAAGCTCTGAGCAGATCAGCTCTGTTTTGCGCGGCCATCGTTTGATCTTCCAATAGACTATGCTCGTAATAATCGCTGCGAACAAGATCGACGTCATGCGTCATCGCATAAGCGACCCAAGCAGAAGTTCCACCGATAAAAATGGTGTACGCGATGATTATTTTCCATCCCCAATTGATCTTCTTCATAATTATTTCCTATGGTGTTAGTAATTCGGTTTTAACTTGTTTAACGATCTTGTCGCCGGAGGCGACATCGAGCAGGATATCGACTTTTCGATTAGAAGCCGCAGTGATAAGCTGCTGCGGCATCGTGATGAGGAACCTGCCTTTTATCATCTGGCCGGCAGGTACATCGGGCACCAAACCGAGCGATGTGATCTTAGCTCCGGCAGGCCGCGCGATCTTCAGGGTATAGGGCAGATCGCGAGCGCCTTTATTGATGATCTGCAATTCGTAGAAATTTGCGACGCCGTCGGCAGTGACCGTCCATGTAGTTCCAGGCGATCGGAGCACATTTATATCCAGTGTAGAGCGGAAGGAGAATAGACCTATTGTTACAAGGATCAATGCGCACCACAGAGAACCATACGCGTTGACGCGGGGAGTAAACCAGTTCCTGATCCCGGATTGCAGCGCATTAGCGCTGGTATATCGGATGAGACCTTTGGGGAGATTCACTTTCTCCATAATCTCATCGCAGGCATCGATGCAGGCGGTACACGCTACGCATTCGAGCTGGATGCCATTGCGAATATCGATGCCGGTCGGGCATACTGCGACGCATTGATGGCAATCAATGCAATCCCCAACCGGAGTGGGCACCGCTGAAGATGTTTTCGTGGCAATCCCTCTGGGATCGTTCTTCATCCATTTTGAACGAGGTTCTCCGCGCTTTTGATCGTAGGTAATAGTGACGGTATTATCATCAACTAATGCAGACATGAACCTTCCATACGGGCAAACTACCAGGCACGCCTGTTCTCGAAACCGTGCAAAGACTGCATAAAAAACAACGGTGAATGCAACAAGAGCAAGGAACAATTCGATATGGTCCGAGGGGCCATCTTTTACAAAGCCTCTCAGCGTATCACCTGAGACTACGTAGGCAAGGAAGATATTTGCAATGGCAAACGAGATCCCAAAAAAGATGGTCTGCTTGGTTGCGAATCTCCAGATCCTACCGAAGTTCCACGGCCCGCGATGTCGCGTAAGTTGTTCACCCGCCGAACCATCGATCAGCCACTCGATCTTGCGAAATACCATTTCTAAGAAAACGGTTTGCGGGCAAAGCCATCCGCACCATATCCTTCCAAGTACGGATGTGAACAGCACGATCGAAACCAGTCCAGTTATGAATAGTACGACAACAAGATAGAAATCCTCCGGCCAAAGTGGATATCCAAAGAGCACGAATTTACCATCGAGCAGTCCGAATAGTAAGAATTGCTGGCCGCCGATCTTTACGAACGGCGCGGCGGCCAGAAATACAAGCAACAGGATCGAAAGCGCCGTCCGCCAACGATAGAACAAGCCATGCGGCTTTTTGGCATAGACCCACTTGCGCCGCCCATCTGGGGCGACGCTCGCGAGCTGTGCACGAAAACGCTCGTGCTCATCAATGACGTTAAGATCAAGGAGCGACATATTACGTGATCTATTATGGAGTATAGAGCACTTCGCGTGCCGGATCGATCGGCTTCGGATTCGGCGGATTCGACCCCTGCTTCGAAAGTACATAAGAAGCTACATCGAGCAATTCTTCATCGCTCAGAACATTCCCATTGCCATACTTCAGCATCCCCTTATCAGGGTAGCCGGTGGTAATGCTTTTCAGAATGTCCTGCAATCTTCCGCCATGGATCCAATACTTATCGGTCAAGTTAGGCCCGACAAGTCCACCAAGATCGGCTCGGTGACAGGTGAAGCAGAGGTTCTTTTGCTGAAAGATCGTCTCTCCGACCTTCAGGGATGCGGCATCCGTCTTTACCTGCCATGTGGAGAAGTCTTTCGCTCCAGGATTCAGCGGGGTTTTCACGTGTGACATTTCATCGGCATATTCTGCGGCCGATCCTCGGGGACCATACCACAGAAAATTCCAATCTTTTCCATCCCACACATGATAATAGAAGAGATAGACCAGTCCAAGCGCGATCGTAACATAGAATCCGTAGAGCCACCACTTCGGTAGTGCGTTATCGTATTCTTTGATGCCATCGGCATCGTGACCTTCGAGTAGAATGTCTTTTTGTTCTTGTGCCATTGTTCAAGCTTGGATTTGCATCGAGGACGATGCGTGAATGGTTTCGGAAATGCTTTGATCAGAGGAAGGATCGTTAATGTCGAATGGTGCTCTCGCATAGTCATCGAGCCGTTTGCGGTCTGCTAGGAAAAACCACAGCAGAAGTCCGGCAAAAAGTACGAAGAACATAATGAGGGAGATGATCGGATAATATTCGATCCCAGGTATTGCGGTTAATACGTTTGATTCCATGATAGATACTCCTTACTTGGTAGTTGATTGTAAGTTGGCGACGGGCATTTTCTTGATGTCTGTGCCGAGCCGTTGCAAGTATGCAATAAGTGCGATGATCTCCTTATTCGCGTCGATCCCCTTCATACCACTGGTGGCAAGATCGGCAGCAACTGTTTTAGCCTGCGCTTTTGCACTATCAACGGCATCGAACTCGAAATCGTATGGATATGGAACTCCGATCTTACGCAAGGTGATGATCTTGCCCTCAGTATGTGATAGATCGAGATCGTCATCATAGAGCCAGGTATAGGCTGGCATAATGGAGTTAGGCGAGGTCGATCGTGGGTCCATCATGTGCCGGTAGTGCCATGCGCTTGGATATTTTCCACCAATGCGCGCCAGATCTGGCCCGGTGCGTTTGGAACCCCAAAGGAATGGGTGATCATAGACGAACTCCCCTGGCTTAGAATAATCTCCATATCGTTCCACTTCGCTTCGGAAAGGTCGTATCATTTGTGAATGGCAATTGTTGCAGCCCTCACGAATGTAAATGTCTCGTCCCTCCAGCTCGAGCGGCGTGTATGGTTTCACGCTCGCGATCGTCGGAATGTTGGATTGTACGAGCGCCGTTGGGAGGAACTCGATCAAGCCACCGATTGCAACAGCTACCAGCGCATACAGACTAAAGCGAACCGGAGCTGCTTCAAGCGCGCGGTGCCAGCCTTCTTTCTTTGTGAGATCCAGTTTGATCCTGTGATTCACTACCTGCACTTCTTCGTTACGCAAGAGTGATCCGGATTTAGCTGTTTTGTATAGATTCCAGACTGCAAGCAGCGCACCCACGATGTAGAGCGTACCGCCGATGGAGCGTATAATGTACATCGGCTGGATCTGCATCACCACCTCGAGGAAGTTAGGATACATGAGCGAACCATCCGGGCGGAATTGCTTGAACATGAGTGCTTCTGTGATTCCTGACCAATACATCGGAATCACATAGAAGATGACTCCCAGCGTCATTACCCAGAAATGCCAGTTTGCCATTTTTACCGAATACAGTTTAGTCCGATATATTCGCGGGAAAATGTAATACAGCATGGCGAAGGTTAATCCGCCATTCCAGAGCAATGCTGCAAGGTGTACGTGACCGATCACATAATTTGTGTAATGGGTTAGAGCATTGACATTCTTGAACGACATCATCGGTCCCTCAAAGGTGGCCATACCATATGCCGTGATCCCAACAACGAGGAATTTCAGCACGGGATCTGTGCGAACTTTATCCCATGCACCACGAAGTGTCATTAGTCCATTGATCATACCACCCCAAGAAGGAGCGATAAGCATGATACTGAAAACAGAGCCGAGCGATTGTGCCCAGTCGGGTAGCGCCGTATAAAGTAAGTGGTGAGGCCCTGCCCAAATGTAAATGAAGATGAGCGCCCAAAAGTGAACAATCGAAAGCCGATAAGAGAAGATCGGTCTGTCGGCAGCTTTTGGAACGAAATAATACATGATCCCGAGGAATGGAGTGGTTAGGAAGAACGCCACTGCGTTATGACCGTACCACCATTGGACAAGCGCATCCTGCACACCTGCGTACATCGAATAGCTTTTCCAGAATGATACTGGAATCTCCATCGAGTTCACGATATGCAATATCGCAACTGTAATGAACGTCGCGAGATAGAACCACACCGCAACGTACATGTGCTTGTCTTTTCTTCGAAGGATAGTCCATATCATGTTCCATCCGAAGATGACCCATACCACTGCGATGGCAATATCGATGGGCCATTCAAGTTCCGCATATTCCTTGCTCGATGTAAAGCCGAGTGGTAGCGTTATAGCAGCGCTGACAATGATGAGTTGCCATCCCCAGAAATGTAACTTACTGAGGAGATCGCTCGCCATGCGCGCTTTGCACAGGCGTTGCAGTGAATAATATACCCCGAGAAAGAGCGCATTTCCTGCAAAGGCAAAGACCACTGCATTCGTGTGAAGCGGACGAAGCCTGCCATACGAAAGGAAATTAATTCCGCCGAGGAAGTTTGGTAAGTATAATTTCATCGCTATGATAAGACCTACAAGCATCCCGATCACGCCCCATCCGACCGTCGCCATGGCGAACATGCGGACAATGTTGTTATCGTATGCTACGGTCTCGGTTGCACCTCTATCCGCATTGATAGGAGGCGCCTGCGATTGTTGGATCGGTTGTTCAGATTGTTCTGGTGCCATGATTGGTGTTAGAATTGATTTCAAGAGATGCTGCATTGTTTGCGATGGATTCAGTTTTCAGTGTTTCCATGGTGCTTGCAATGCTACGGTCACTTAATTGATCTTCAAAAAGCATTCGGACTGCCGGAGTATGCACATCGTCATACTGCCCGCTTTTCGCAGCCCATAAAAAAGCAATAAGAAATAACGTGGCTGCTATTACACTCGATAAAATCAGTAGAATTACAATATTCATACGTTCCCCTTTTTTTCATCTACTTTGGGTATGAATTTCCGCGCTCCCCCAGCGCTGATAGCAATCACCGTCAGCGAACTAATGGGCATGAGGACGGCAGCTACCATCGGAGAAAGTTTTCCCATGATCGCGAGCGCCAGCCCGATGAAGTTGTAAAAGATCGAAAATGTCAGACTGGCGATTACGACGTGTTTCATTGAGCGCGCGTAGCGCAACAACCCTGCGAGAATTGGGAGCGATTCGGCACGTAGAATAATATCACAGGCGGGAACCAGTGTAGCAGTATCGTCAGTCACGGCCATGGCAACATCGGCTTCGCCCATTGCGCCAGCATCATTCAGGCCATCGCCCACCATAAGCACCACATGGCCGGATTTACGCTCTTCCTGGATCAATTCGATCTTTCGTTCGGGGCGGCAACCGAACGTCATAGACATTTCACCAAATAGTGGTTCGAGTAATGAACGGTCGCGTTCAGAGTCACCGGATATCAAAGAGACGGGTAATCGCTCTTTCACCTTCGCGATCATTTCAGGAATTCCACTTCGAACTGCTGCTTGTAATGTGAATACACCAGCAAATTCACCATCAATTCCAACGGCGGCAGCGACTCCGTTATGACCATCCAAATGGTTCTGCTGATCCGCGAATTCGCAATGGTCTCTGACGAAATCTATGGAGCCGATCGCAACCGTGTGTTCCATGCACGTACCAATAATTCCATGACCAATTTCTTCGCGAATGGAAGTCAGGAGTGCCTCCGAGGGTAAGGAAGAATAGGAAGTTCCAAATCCAGATTGGTTGCCGTGTGCGATCGCGCGACTGACTGGGTGGGTGCTTTGTGAGGCAACGGTTTGAATCGCCATCCATTGATCGTTCGCAAGCGTTCGACCTCGGAAGGTAAGGTCCTGATGGGAGGTGGTTAGTGTTCCGGTTTTATCGAAAACGACGCGATCGACTTTATCGAGTTCAAGCAAAATACCCATATTTTTTAGATAAATGCCAAGCCTGCCGAGCCGCCCCATTGCGCTTCCCAGCGTGATGGGTGCAGCAAGAGTAAGGGCGCACGGGCAGGCAATAATCAGTACTGCGGTGAACGTGTTGAACGCTTTGGCCCAATCCGGAATCCATAATAACGCTCCAACGATACTAACGAGGATCGCGATCGGTGTGAACCATTGCCCAAGGTTGTCACTGAGTCTCAGGAAGCGAGTTCCGCGTTTGCTTCGAGCTGCATCACTGGTATCGCCACTTCTATCCCACATAGCTGCAAGTTCGCTGTGGGAGACATTCTTCGCGGCAAGCAGCCTAATAGCTGGCCCCATGACCTTCCCACCAGCATACACTATTTCCGATTTCGTACACTCGACTGGCACCGACTCACCGGTCACAAAGCTATAATCGACATATCCTGCTTCACTTTCCAGAATACTATCGCATGGAATAACTTCCCCATTACGAACGGAAAGAATATCGCCGATCTTTACAGCTTCGATAGGTATTACCTGATAGCCGCTACCCCTCTCAACACGAACAGATAGTGGGAAGAACGAACGATACGTTCTGTCGAACGATAGCGCATCGAATGCCTTCTGTTGAAACAAGCGGCCAATGAGTAAGAAAAATACTAATCCGTTAAATGAGTCGAGGTAACCTTCACCGCGACCGCTGGCAATATCGAATACGCTTCGTGTGAAGAGGACGGCTATTCCGAGCGCGACAGGCACATCCAGATTGATCTTTCTTCCGCGGAGCGCGGCTCGCGCTCCTGCAAACCAAGGATAAGCACAGTACAGAAGCACTGGAACTGAAAGAGCTATAGAGAGCATCCGAAACGCAGTCATCAGTGGGCGCTCGACCCCAGCTGTGCCAGCAAAGTAACCTGCGATATACATCATCATGGTATTGCCAGCCGCGAAGCCGGCAATACCGAGGCGTGAATACAATGCGCGTGTTGGGCCATGTTCCGCTGGAGCTTCACCTTCAAGGCGAAGTAGCGGCGTGTAGCCGATCGAAGCCATGCGCTCTGCGATCTGCCGCAAGGAAGTAACCCGTGGATCGAAGTCGATCGTGACTAGCTTGCGCATTATATCGACAGTCGAAGAGAGCACGCCGCGTTCGAGCCGATCGAATCGCTCGATAAGCCACACGCACGAGGCGCAGTGAATTGAGGGAACAGTCCAGACTACACGGTTCAGGTTTGGGCTAGAAAATGTAAGAAGTTTTCTTGCAATGGCCGGATCGTCGAGAATAGCAAATTCGTCTTCTCGTACCGTGCGGCGCTTCATACTTATCCCAGCATTATCATCTCGCGCATAGTAATCGCAAAGATCGTGCTCTGCAAGAATCTCATACACGGTTTTACACCCGGTGCAGCAAAAAGCAAGTCCATTGGCCGAAACTCCGCCATAGCTTACCCGTTCGCCGCAATGGATGCACATGACTGCCATACCAGCCATCGGCTCCGCACTTGATATGTTATCCTGAAGGTTTTCCAAATTGAGAATGAATCACATCACCCACAGTCCTGGGCGACATTCCTGCGCTTCGACTCCCATGCTCTCCATGATTATGCCATCATTTATTTCCTTGAATTTAGCGAAAAATCCTCGCTTTTACGTTTTAAAATGCAAAGGCCGCGTAAGATAATCTTACGCGGCCAAGTTACAAAATTTGAAGTATTATTGCTTGTAGGTCTTGCTCAAGGATCGGACAAATGCAATCACGTTCTTTACAGAATCGTCAGCAAGTTGAGGCTGTCCTGGCATTGTTGGATACCCAAACGCTGCTCCACCTTTGGTCACGACCTCAAAAATATGAGCATTGGTCAGCTTATCCATGTAAGCACCGTTCGTATGATCGCGCGGTTTCGGATTCAGGGCTGCTGCTGCTGGACCATCCCCTTTGCCACCTTCGCCATGGCAGGGTGCGCAGGTCATGTGATAGGTTGCGTGCCCTAACGCAATGTGCTCTGGGGTCATATCGACTTTAAAATCCGCCATCGTAGGGGTGGCAGGTGCTGCTGCGGCGGCTGTATCTGCAGCTGGCTGGTCTTCATTAAGCTTTTTGTTGGAACCCCCTCCGCAGGAGGCAATGGAAATAACGACTGCAAAAGCAGCAAAAGTTGAGATTATTGACTTCATTCGATTATTGAGTTTAGTGAGAATGATCGGAAGCCCCATTAAGGACTTTGAGTATGTAAGCTAAAACATTTTCGCCATCGGTATAATTTACTTATTTGCGAATGGCCACAAGGCTATCGGCGTCCACGCCATCCGCATACTGATCTGTGTTCTGTAACGACCAAACGTAATTTGCAAGGTGCCATCGCGCAGTATCCGGTAAGGTTTGAGCATAAGATGGCATTGGTGTTCCATTCAGACCGGTCGAGAAAATACGAAAGATATTGAGCACACTACGGCCAAATTTGAAATTAGAAGGATTTGTAAGATCGGTCGGCCAGATCTGGTTCCCAAAATCATCCGCCAGTGTGCTGGATGCAGGCCCATCCCCTTGTCCACGAATGCCGTGGCAGCTTGCACATTGCATTTGCAGATAAAGAGCCCGTCCGGTCGCAAGGCTCTGTGGGCTGGGCAGCACCTCGGTTCCCACATTCAGTACGTCGAGGGGGTATTCTGTCGAATCGTTGAAACGCGGCGAGAATGTTTTAATATATTGCACAACCGCCCATCGGTCGCCTTGAGCCATTTGCCGGAACGACGGCATCGCCGTATTATGCAGGCCCGTGGTGATCGTACGATAAAGATCATAATCTGTGGGCAGTTCACCGCTTGCCGTTGAGCGGTTCATATAGATTCCCCGCGTCAGATTGCGAGGTTTCGAAAGAAGGTTGGATGCGATCGGCCCGTTGCCGGTTCCATCAGCACCGTGGCATGGTGCGCAAGAAACAAGGAACATCTCTCTTCCGCGTGCAAGAACCTCGCGGGAGGCTGGCGGCGCAGGGGCAGTAATGTTTGGACCGGGCCCTCGCATCGCCGAAGATGCTGGATCACCAGGAACTCCGTTGTTCACCGAGATTGCCAACCCGGAGAGTCCGATGGCTGCCGCGACTGTAAGCGTTTGAATATACATGTTATCTTCTCCGCGTATGTTCGTTCATCCGATTAAAATCCAAAGCGTAAACCGATCCCACCCGAAGTACTCGTCTGATCCACGGTTTTCACTCCAGCAGTAGTAATGATTTCGTTCGTGATAGTATAGAAACCGGTAACGAAAACATTGGGCAGGAAATGATATTGGAAGCCCATGTCGATCTGATTTGAATTGTCATTCGTTTCCTTAATGTCGAGAATGTCGTACCGACCGAAGATATAAAACTTCTCGGGGAAAATAATGACGTTAACTCCTACAAAACCTCCAGTCTCCGTGTAGCCAACTCCAGAAGTATCGACGTTATCATCTTTGCCGGTCAAGTATTGGCTATAAAAATCGAACCGCTTGGTCCAGGGATCATAGCACTCCAGATTGATACCGATCCGCATGCTATGGTTCGTCCATTGGGGCGCTGACAATCCACCAGCGGTATCAGCAGGATTCGTATTCGTGATAAGCTGCGACCCACCATAATAGAACGCTCCTATCCTCAACGGCGCATTGTTCACATAGATCGTTTGATTCAGGGACCCGAACAGGGCATGAGACTGATGCAGATCTATATCGCTACTCGTCCCACCGCTAATACCAACATCATAACGCAAACCTTCCGCAACGCCGGGAATCATGCCAAATGCCGAAAAGCCGAAATTCGGATCTGCAAACGATAGAATATTTGCTTTCACTAGGAAGCCAGTATTTGAAGCCTTCGCGAATGGGTCGTAGGTATAGACCAGTGGGTCTATGTTAGGGTTTGCAAGCAACACCTCGTGTTGATAAGGATAGGAGAAACGGAACTCCCCGAGTCGGAAGTTCAGTGAACCAGTACCATCGTTCAGAGCATCCGTATAGATCAGGTTTGCGGTTTCGACATTAATCTGCGCTGGAGCGCCATAAAAATAATCAATTGGAAGTCCTGTGTAAAAAGAAAAATGGGAACCGAGTGATGCCGATGCGAACAACCCCACTTCGATACCAGAGAAGGAGGTAGAAGTAACCGTTGGCGCCACTCCAAGATTATCTTTTACTTCGCTATACTGTAATAATGGCTGTGCAACCATTCCGAGTAAGAAGCTTGGTTGATCGGCTTGCGCAAACTTTTCGAGTGTGCCGGGCAGCTGGTAACCATTTGCCTGAAACCGGAGACCGAAATCGTTCAGTAACGGCGGAGTAGTATGACACGTAAAGCATGTTGTGTTATACTTCCGAGCAAAGACAGGAACCGCCTTCGCATCTGAACCTATAACCGCTACGAGGACAAAGAGAATGAGGATTCGGGACGTAGTTCTCATTTTAATTCGGCGTAGTTCTTACTTTAATTCAAAGTCTGCGGTTGCACCTCCATCACCCACGGTAACCTGCTTCTGTTGGACGACCGCCCCGGAGAATTCCGGACGACCGCCATCCCCATTGCTCATTTTCCAGCCTTCGTGCCACATGATCAGATTATAGGTTCCTGGTGGAAGGTTAGGAATGGAGTATGACCCGTCAGCATTTGTCACCGCAACATAAGGGTTATCGGTAACCCAAATCCAGGAGGACATCCAGAAGTGCACATCGCATTCTACGTTCACCATTCCCGCTTTGCGCAATTGTTGCGCTGATTGCATTCCTTGGGATGGTTGAGCGAAATTAAACAAGGTCGAGCGATCGGATCCGCTGGTAAAATAGCCATGCACATTGTGGAGCCCGGGATCGCTATTAACAAAGGTCACTGATGATCCTCGCGTGGCAATAGCCATGTGTGGAGAGTAGCCACAACCCTCTTGTTTAATCGTCACTGGAGGGAAATTTGCTTTCCCGGCTGGCGGATTCGCAACATAGACAAGCGTGTATTCAACACCACCATTCTTGTCCACGATGAGGCGGTCGTAGGAGTGTGTCTGCCCGCACATCTCAAAGCCCGTTGTCTTTGCATGCGCGATTTTCGGAACAGGCCCTGAAAATCGGACAGTGCCAGTGATATTACCGCCTGCAGGGCTCGCTTTCTGATCTTTAGGAATCATCAGGAAACCGAGACTTGTCGCTAGAACAATAACTAATGCAAACACAAGGTCACTTCTAGAAATGAGTTGCTCTCTGACTGAACGGCTTATGACTTTCATTTTCGTTCTGAAATAAAATATTCTATGGATTGGACTAAGATCGATACCCCAAACCCCTTAGCACAATCATGCCAAGGCTAAGAATCCTTCTGTGGGAAGCGAATAAGGACACAATTTTATTCGTCGAAACAAGGAAAGGTAAGAATCTTTACTAATAGTTAGATTACTTTACGTCAAGTTTCCATACACTTACAGAGGCATAAATCTTGCAGTAAAGTGCCGCAGTATCGGCGCCTCGTAGGTTATTTTTAGTCCGCGAAGTCGAGCGCGAGCATCGAATACCTCGTTAACTGCTTCCGCAACATAATCTATGTGGCTTTGGGTATAAACCCTTCGAGGAATGGCGAGCCGCACAAGCTCCATCGGGGATGGAATGAGTTTGCCATTCTCATCATACTTACCGAACATGACACTTCCGACTTCAACACTACGAATTCCGGCGTGTGCGTAAAGCGCACAGACGATCGCTTGACCTGGGTACTCCTCTTGTGGGATATGTGGAGCAAAATGTTTTGCATCCAAATATACGGCATGGCCGCCAGTAGGCCTGACGATCGGAACTCCATTCAACTCGAGAGCATCCCCTAGATATTGCACGGATCGCAACCGGTACGCGAGATATGATTCATCCATGACTTCAACCAATCCCCGGGCGATCGCTTCAAGATCGCGGCGGGCGAGCCCACCGTAGGTCGTAAAACCTTCCGTAACGATCAACACACTCCGAGCCTTCATGGCAAGTGCGTCATCGTTCATTGCGACCCATCCACCGGTATTTACCAACCCATCTTTTTTTGCACTCATGGTGCAGCCATCGGCATAGGAGAACATTTCCTGCGCGATGGATTTGACAGGAATATTTTCGTACCCTGATTCGCGCAGTTTAATGAACATGGCATTCTCTGCAAATCGGCAAGCGTCCAAGAAAAATGGAATTCCATGTGCATGCGCGATACGGCTCACGTCTCGAATGTTCTTCATTGAGACGGGCTGACCGCCCCCGGTGTTGTTCGTTACGGTCAGCATGACACATGGAATGTTTTCTGAACCTTCACGAAGAATTAATTCCTCAAGGGCAGCCGTGTCCATATCCCCTTTGAAATCAGCCAAATACTCAGGGATCTGCCCCTTTGCATTTGGAAGATCTATCGCACGGGCACCCGAAGTTTCGATATTCGCTCGGGTGGTATCGAAGTGCGTGTTGTTCGGTATGAGTTTCCCTTCGCCACCGATCAAGCTAAACACGATCTTTTCAGCTGCTCGGCCCTGGTGCGTGGGAATAATATGTTTAAATCCCGTTATGTCACGGACTGCGTCCTCGAATTTATAATAGCTCCGAGAACCGGCGTAAGCTTCATCACCATCTATGAGTGCGGACCATTGTTTGGCACTCATTGCGGTCGTTCCGCTATCGGTGAGCAGATCGATCAAGACATCGTCCGAATGAAGGAGGAATGGGTTGTAGTATGCTGATTCGAGCAAGCCAACGCGCTCTTCGGGAGTGGTGAAGCGCAGTTGCTCCACCATTTTGATCTTGAAAGGCTCGATAATGGTTTTCATGTTACCGAAATTCAAAGTCGCTGCAGTCGGATTTCAAAACAGCTCATTTTAGACTCATGAGATAAGCGATGAGCTGGTTCAGTTGGTCGTCAGGCAAATCGACTGGATCCATATCGCCATCACGCATTTTTTTCGTGGGATCTTTAAGCAATGCCAAGATCTTGTCGTGGTCGAACTTTGTACCAACGCCGATGAGCTTTGGCGCTTTATCGGTGCCTTCGGCATTATCACCATGGCAGTCGCTGCAAGAATTATCGGAGAATAGTTTTTTCCCTGCTACCGCTTGTGGATTGAGCAGTGCTGCGGTTTGTGCAGCAAGCGTGCCACCAGACAGTTCCTGGACGAAAGGCGCTTTCATGAATGCGACTGTTTCACTATCTTGCCGCTCGAGCTGCTTTGCAACTGTCTTGTCGTTGGAATCTTCATGCCCGCTTTCCCATCCAAGAAAAATCAGTGCGCAAAGTACAATTCCGAAGGCGAACGAGGCAACCGGCCGCTTCCACGGCCGCCGTTCGAGTCGACGATCCATGAATGGCAACGCCACGAGGGAAGCTGCAATAATGCCTGGTATGACGACAATACCAATGACAGCGTACTGACCACTCCAATATTTCAACCACTGAAATATCGGTAAATAATACCATTCAGGTCGTGGCAGGAAGGAAGTGTCCGCAGGATTTGCTTTTGGCCCAAGCTCGACAGGAGAAAGATAGGACAGAAGCCCAAGGGTTCCAACAAGTATCGTCGCGAACGCGATGTCCATGAGCACTTGCCTGGGATAGAACTGTTCGGTCTTCTTCTTTGGCTCAATTGGATCTTCATCGATCGGTCCGGCGCTGCCAGCTTTGCGAAACAGAAAAACGTGCAGCCCCACAAATGTAAATATGCAAGCCGGTATTAGAAATACGTGTGCAACAAAGAATCTGGAAAGCGTCAGCGTTCCCATCTCTGTTCCACCGCGCATCAGCTCTTTGAGCCAATCCCCAATTAGTGGCACCTCGCCGGCAATGTTGGTACCGACCGCCGTTGCAAAATATGCTTTTTGATCCCAGGGCAAAAGATAGCCTGTAAAAGCCATCCCGATCACAAGTGCAAAAAGTATCAGACCGGAGAGCCAGAGTATCTCGCGCCGACCTTTATAGGAGCCGAAGAAATATGTTTGTGCCAGATGAACTACGAGCGTAACAACCATCGCGCTCGATCCATACGAATGCAAGCTTCGCAAGAACGACCCAGCGGTGACTTGTTTCGTGATATATTCTATCGTGGTGTGAGCATGATCTGCGCTGGCGACATAGTACATTGCCAGAAAGACGCCGGTGATAATCTGCGAGAGCAAAATATAGAGCAGCCCTGAGCCAAAAACATAGGCCCATCGAGCTCCGCCTGGTATTGGCTCATCCAGTGCTTCATGTGCAAGATGGCGAACCCCAATGCGGCGATCGAACCAATTGATAAGGCGAGTTCCACGAGAAAGCTTGCTCATGCCATTACCTCTTTCGTTTTCACGAGATTACGGAAAGACTGGTAACGAACTTTCAAGTGGCCATCTTCCACCTTTGATTCAAGGGCATCCATATCGCGCGGTGGCGGACCGGAAAGGAGTTTCCCCTGCTGGCTAAATTCACCATTATGGCAAGGGCATTTAAAATGATTTCCAGTGTCGATCCATTTCACCGAGCAACCAAGGTGCGGACAAACTGCGGTAAGTACACTGAGCGTACCATCGGCACCTTTGATAACATAGATGGATTTCTCAGAAATGACTTTACGCCAACCATCGATCTGGGTGATCGAGATCGTACGTTTTTGTGGAACGTTGATTTCCGAAAAGTCATCGGCTGCGCCGAGATCGTTCCATGCTGTCTCAGTGGTTGTCCGTGTGAGTGGGTCAATAGCAAACCGCAGCAGCGGGACTGACATGAGTCCCGCCACGCCTGCGGTTCCTATTCCAATAAACCATCCAAGAAATTTCCGTCGTCCATTAGAAACAGGCGTCATAGGGTATCAGGTACCTTTCTTCTTGAGTGTTCCGAGCCATGTGGTTAGCGTCTTTAGTTCTTCGTCTGAACCAGAGAACTTTTTCATGTGCTTCTTGTCGTGCATTTCCACTTGTTTGGTAAGCCATTGCTGCATCCACTCGACAGTATGACGAAGCCCGACTCCCGAAAGATCCGGCGGTGGGTATTTCGCACCTTCCGGGGGTTCACTCGTCCGTTTGATGCCTTGGGATTCAATGGAGTGGCACTTATTGCATTTGTTATCAAGAAAAATGCCCTTACCCGTATCGCTATTGGTCTTGAGTGTCGCGCCGGTCAGCACGCATGTGCTGACCGCAGCTACTAAAAGAATTTTTTTCATATTGATGGAAAATTGATTGCTCGTTATTGAATCCAGGAGAGGCCAAGGGTAAATCCGCTATTTTTTGCAGTTCCCAGCTCGGTCACCCCATTCGCTCCAGGGGTGTTCGTACTCTTAGTCGTGTAGGATCCCGTGACCTGCAAGCCATCACCGAAGTTGTAATCGCAATACCCAGTAACGACATCGATATTGTCAATACTACTCTGTGAACCATCAGGTGTAACTGCGTCATAGCGCACTCCTACACCTACCAGATCAGTGATCGGGTAGTCCAATTCACCAAAATATCCGTGACTGTTGATATTAGCACCGTAAGAGAACTTTCCGTTCGTCGGATTTGCACCGAGTGTCCAACTATTGTCAGTACCACCTTCATACCCTGCCAGCAGCAAGAACTTTTCGATCGGATAACTTGCATAGACGGCGTAGCGTTTGAACTTGTTCGTCCAATAACTAGAATCGACCGGCGCGCTGCTTGTTACTGTGGCGTTCGTTGGGAGATCTGCCTGACCAATATAGAGTGCAGCCGAGATTCCACCACCATCCTCGGTCAGGATATAATTTCCCCAGAACATGTAGTCGAACGAGTTTGCAGAAGAAGCTTGTCCCGCTCCAGGGCCAGTTGGTTTCACCGCACCGCCGCCGAGCGCTGCGAAAGGCTTGTCTTTGGCATCATACGCGTAACCACTCAGAATCTCGGCATGCAGTGTCGCTTCTTTATAGACATACCCGAGATCTATTCCCATATTCGAGCCTGTAAGTCCGGTGTAGCCTGGTTTCGTCTTATCTCCAGCTTCATACGCTGGGATACTGATCGGATATGCCGAATTCATGAGAGGACTTCCACTCCACCCGCGATCTGATCCGCCATAACCCTGAAGTATATTGATAATACCAATGCGGCCCAAGAACCAGGCGTCCTCGTTACCAGAATAGTATCCGACCGAAGCAGTTGAAACACTTACCGGAAATGTAAGACCGCTCGTACCATTATTGGTCGGGCTCGGCACTTTGAATCCAAGTTCCATTTCAGAAGAAATGTTCTTGGTAAGAGCACCGAAAATCGGATAGAGCGAAGCGCCCGTAAATTGCTCGCTCAGGTTGCTAACAGTGGGGGAACCCGGTGCAGCAGCTGTTGCAGTGGTCTGCGCGATCGAGAAATTTGCTCGCCCAGCCACATAATCGCCAAGATTGAATGGAGCCTGGGTCTTACCGATCTCGTCCGGCATTCGGTAACCGGCAGCGCGGAATTTCCAGCCAAATTCATTCAATCGGGGAATAACAGCATGGCAGCTTGAACAGCCGAGGCTGTATTTTCGAGCAAAATTCGGCATCGCGCTTGCCGAAGGAATCGTCGGGGTGTTGACCATCCATCCCGTAATCAGGAGGGACATCATGCCAAGTTTCAAGCAAAAAGCTCGCATAGATACTTTTCTTGTTTTGTGATTACTCTCGTCCAAGAATAAGCTTGTTGCCTATGCCAGGGCGTGCTAATTGTAGGTTGTGCATATTCAAGCTACATACCTAACCAGCAAAAGTGCTTAATTCTGTGTGTTCGTGGAGAAATGGGTATGAATTTATATTCAAAAAGGAAGAATTCTTTACGACCGTAATTAATTTTTTTACCCTGAATCCCGCTCATATTAAGATTCTTGTGCTTTTGCATCAATGCTCGCAATATTTGACAAAGAATCTTGAGATCCATTACAGGACGCTAAAATCCAATTAGCAAGGCTACCAACCCATCCCAAACAATATCAACCCAACCGTGAGGAGAAACCAAGTCACATCTTCATGGTTGACCGCTCCGCTCAAAGAAGCATCATCTTTTCATCAAACTCGATGGCAGGATCTCTTCATGACTCCTCGGGCTTACACTGAAGCTTGGGGGGGCAGTAAAATTCCGATTTTCATGTCGGTGAGAGGAAATGTCCCAGACTGGAGTGAGTTTATAGGCGCCCATTCGACAAGTTCTGGGCGGTCTCTTCCCAGGAATGATGTAAAAATTGAGATGGAATGGGGGGTGATCCGTCGTTGAAAATCCGGCGCAGGCATAGGTTTCTTTTGACACACGATCTTTTGAGAGGTGAATATTATAAAAAGTGTTGCAACGTATGGCGACAATTGGCTAAAAACGAAGGTTGGTCTGGAACTCACAAAAAAGAAATAGCCCGTGTTTCTTTGTGAAACATCTCCGCGCCGAGTATCGTGGGATTTTCTGTGGATTTATGGGATGGGAAACGTTGCGGCGCAGCTTCTGTTGTGATGCTATTAACTCCATAAACAGAAAGATTTAGTAACCGATGATCCATATTACCTTCCCGGATGGGAGTGTAAGAGAATTTCCTCAAGGGATAACGGGCATGGAAATAGCCCGTTCGATCTCACCGCGCCTTGCCGATGCTGCGCTTGGTATATTTGTAAACGATGTGCCTCATGACCTCTCCACGCCAATCATGCATGATGCAGCCGTGCGGATCGTCCAGTGGCGCGATGAAGATGGCAAGAGCATATTCTGGCATTCCTCCGCGCATCTGATGGCAGAGGCGGTCGAGGCGATATTCCCTGGCACACGATTCGGTATTGGTCCACCAATCGCCAGCGGTTGGTACTACGATATGGAATTGCCGGAAGGCCAAAAGCTTACACCGGCTGATCTGGAGAGGATCGAGGCAAAAATGTATGAACTGTCCGCGCGCGATGTTCCGTATCGGCGGATTCCTAAGGAGTATGATGAGGCAGTCGAGTACTTCAAGGCAAAAGGCGATTGGCTGAAACTGGAATTGCTGGAAGGCTTGCAAGGCCAGCAGATTACATTTTACGAGCAAGGGGATTTCGTAGATCTTTGTCGTGGTACGCATGTGCCATCGACCGGCAAGATAAAATTTCCAAAACTTCTTTCGATTGCCGGAGCCTATTGGCGAGGCGATGTCAAGCGGCCAATGCTGACCCGCGTCTATGGCGTCAGCTTTCCGACGAAGAAGGAACTCGATGAGTTCATTACACAACGCGAAGAAGCCGAAAAACGAGATCATCGAAAAATTGGTAAGGAGCTGGAGTTATTTCTGATCTCGCCGAAAGTTGGACAAGGATTGGTGCTTTGGCTGCCCAATGGTGCGGCACTTCGACAAACGCTTGAGACCTTCCTGAAGAAGGTGTTGCGAAAGCATGGGTACGATCAAGTGATCTCGCCACATATCGGGAACCTGGAGTTATACAAAACGAGCGGCCACTATCCTTATTATAAGGACAAGCAATTCGCACCGATCGTGATGGAAGATGAAGCATACCTGCTGAAGCCGATGAATTGCCCGCATCATTTTACGATCTATAATTCGAAGCCGCGCTCATATCGCGATCTACCGGTGCGTCTCGCGGAATTCGGGACCGTCTATCGGTACGAGCAAGCAGGAGAGTTAACTGGCCTCAGCCGGGTAAGAGGCATGACGCAGGACGACGCACATATATTCGTCGCGCCGGAGCAATTGCGTGATGAGCTTTGCTCGGTCATTGCGCTTACGCAATATGTGTCAGCAAAAGTGGGCCTCACCGGGTTTAGAGTATCACTTTCATTCCGGGATAAGAATAATCCAGAGAAATATGGCGGCAGCGATGAACAATGGGAGCGCGCCGAGCAGGATGTTCTGGAAGCAGCCACGATCATGAAACTCGAATCGAAGATCGAGATCGGGGAGGCAGCATTCTACGGCCCAAAGATCGATTTCATGTTAAAAGATGCAATCGGCCGTGAGTGGCAATTGGGAACCGTCCAAGTGGATTATGTTCAACCCGAACGCTTCAACATGGAATACATCGGAGCCGATGGCCAAAAGCACCGTCCGGTAGTAATTCATCGCGCACCTTTCGGATCCTTCGAACGCTTTTGCAGCTTGCTTATCGAGCATTATGCGGGCAATTTCCCAACTTGGCTTGCACCAGTGCAGGTTGTGGTGCTGCCTATCACGGATGCGCACGAAGTTTATGCTGAAGAAGTACGGAGGGCGCTGGATGACAGGGGAATTCGCGTGAAGATAGATGCCTCACGAGAAAAAGTGAACGCCAGAATACGCGATCACGAGATGATGAAGGTGCCTGTGATGCTTGTCGTTGGCGAGAAGGAGATGGCGGCACGTTCTGTCGCTATTCGGCGGCATGGAAAAGGCAATGTTGGAACGGTTTCCTTAGAGGAAACATTAGCGTTGTTACAAGCCGAAAGTGCAATTCCCGAATGATGTCAGGAGCACACATGATGACTCAGGAAGCTTCACGTATTTATTCTGACACAAGATACTTTATTTAGGTTTTGTTCGTTTCTGAAGCTCTTGTTCCGGATCATTCACGGACTCATAATTAATAACTAAAAACACACATTATTTGAATACTTTCGATACTACTTCTTCTCCAACAGTGGGGGAACCGATTTTTGCTTCTTTGAACGAGGAGACCAAAGCCATCATGGCGGAGGCTGCTCCCGCCACGCCTGCTCCTGAAAGCGTCGGTGGTATGACACTGAAAAAGCGCGCTCCGTCCGCAAAGCCTGTCATCAAGGCCGGCAAAGGAACGACTTCAGCTCGTCCTGCTATTTCTGGACGGCCCGGCGTTCCCGGTGCTGCGCCGAAGACATCGAAACGAATGGAGCGGTTTAGCCGTGTGCTGCCATCTCGCGACCCCGGCGTAAGAATGAATGAGCAGATCAGGGCTGCAGAGGTTCGCGTCATTGGTACCGATGGTGAGATGATCGGGATAATGTCACCGAAGGAGGGAATCGAGCTTGCACGCAGCAAGCAGCAGGATCTTATTGAGATCGTCCCGAACGCCAAGCCACCTGTGTGCAAGATCATCGAGTTTGGTAAATGGAAATACGAGCAGCAAAAGCGCGAAAAGCTCGCTAAGAAATCTTCGCACCAGCAGTTGATGAAGGAGGTGCGATTTCATCCACATACCGATACCCATGATTTCGAGTTTAAAGTCCGACATGCTCGGAATTTCATTGAAGAAGGTCACAAGGTAAAGGCATACGTCCAGTTCAAGGGTCGTGAAGTGACCTACAAGCAGTTTGGCGAAGAACTGCTGAACAATTTCAAGGCACGGATGGAAGATATTGCCAAAGTCGATCAGGATATGTCCATGATGGGACGGATGATGTCGATGGTGCTTTCGCCAGCAGGGAAAAAGAAACCTGTTGGGGATGCAGCCAAGAAGGACGAAAAGCAATCAGGTCCAAAAGCTAAACCTGCCAAAAAGGTCGGGCCTGTAGCAACGGCTGAAGAACTCGGACCGGATTTTACGGAGTCGGTGATCGATGACGAGACTGACGAAGTTTCTGATATTTCCGAGACTTAATAAGAATTTTATGAAAATGCATAAGCGTGGACGAGCAATCATTCTTATTATTTACATTTTTATCACTGGGAATGTGTATGGACAGTTTGCAATGCAACGAGGTGCAGCGTCTTCCAGCGCCACTGGATGGCCCAATCGTTCGAATATTAAAAAACAAAATTCTCGATTTGCGGCAGAGGCTGCCGATCTTCCGATAAGCTATTTCGATCCCTTGGCGCGGACACATGACTGGCCTGCGGCATCTAATTGGGGGGAATTTGTTATCATCGCGTATACGGAGCGAATTACCCTTTCATCCGATAGCGGGTACTTGGATTCTGTATCATTCGTCTTCGATCAGATTACTGGGGACAGTGTCGCTGTAGTACTCGACCCTGATACCGTCTTGCAAACACCTGTTGGATACTATCACCTTGATGCAACGGCATTTAACACTTCGCTCAATCCTTTTGGCGTTGAAGTTATCTATCCATCCACGCTTAATGGAGCGACTAATGTGACGGTTCCATTCCCTCACGTCCAGGTTCCGAAGAATTTTCATGTTACACTTGTTCCAAGCGAATCCAGCTCTGGCTTTACTGCATCCTATTATCTTCGAGGTGACTCTGAGCAGACCCTTGCAAGAACTGCTGATAATTGTCATTCCACCTTTATCGGCATCAACCCGAACACTGGATATTACGAAGCTGGCGTGATCGATAGCGACCTTGCCCCGGCTGGCGACACCATACCGATATACAGCAATCTTTACATCACCGCTTTTGTCTCAAGTTCCACTTCGAGTGTAGCGAGTGATATGGCATCTACGGCTTTCTCGGTTTTTCCGAATCCAGCGTCCACTTTCCTGCAAGTTCATGGAGCTGAAAAAGGGTCATGTTTGAAATTGCTCGATCTCCTCGGCCGATCAGTTCTTTCAGTGCAGATCAACGAAAACGCCAAACTCGATGTGAGCAATCTCCAGCCCGGGCGATATGAGGCGGTGGTTAATTCAGGCAGCAAAGTGTTAACAGCACCAATTGTTATTCAACGCTAACGTCCAAGAAATCACTGAAGCACAAAATTACACATCGGCTGATCCGGGATTGTGATCTGCTTCGGTTGAGGTGGCATCGCGCCAAACTTTGAGCGCTCGGAGTTGCGGCGTTTTCTTTAGCTGGTGGGCCTGCATACGTGTGAGAACATGATCAAGAATTTGGACTGCTTGACACACGAAAGGGCCCTTATTGAGCATCACGCATTCGGCCCGTTCGGACATTGCAGCATCAGTCATTTCCGCGCGCGTTGGCGTGCCAGTCGTAACTAAGGTTTCTAAGACTTGAGTTGCCCAGACAACTGGAACATGCGCTGCTTCGCAAAGCCAAAGTATTTCTTCCTGTATCTCGGCCAGACGCTCATATCCGATCTCAACAGCAAGATCTCCGCGAGCGATCATCACTCCAAACGGTTGCTTTCCAGCCGCAGCGACAATAAGGGATGGCAAGTTCCGAATTGCACGTTCTGTTTCGATCTTTGCGACGATCCCTTTATTATTCCATCTGTCTTCAAGGCGGGCCTTCAGCGCCTGTTGAAGGAGTTCCATATCTCCGACTTCTTGGACGAAGGAATATCCGATGAGGTCAGCAGCTTCTGCCACATAATCCAGATCTCGATAATCCTTTTCGGAGAGCGGGCTGAGCGCAAGAGTTGTTTTCGGAAAATTGATTCCCTTACCTGATTTGAGTTTCATTCCTTTCGGCCCCGCATCGAGTATGGTGAGTTCGATCGCATCGTGAAATACGCGCTCGATCCGAGCACTTAATTTGCCGTCATCTATCCATACTTCTGCACCGACATTGACCTGGGATAGTATCTCTGGAGCGGAGCAACTAGCTTGAAAACGATACTCTGGATTAGGCGCTGGTTTCTTTGCTTTGTTTAGCAATAGCTTCTCTCCAGGATAAAGTCGAGCTTCCGGCAGAGGAGTGATAATTCTTCCGGTGCGAATCTTTGGCCCGGCAAGATCCATTAGTATTTTGCAATTTCGTCCAACTTCTTGCTCAGCACGTCGCAAATTGGCGATCATGGACTTCCAATCATCCACCGTATCGTGCGCGCAGTTAATACGGATGGCATCCATTCCCGCACTCACCAGGTCGCGGATCAGTTCATAATCGTCAGCAGCGTCAGGGGGCATGGTGACGAGAATACGAATGCGACGATCAGTTCGTTGTTTGCCGAATAGTCCGACAACATTTTCAGCAAGCAGATGCTCGCCTTGAAAAAAAGCGGAGAGGGGCGGATGCTTTGGAGTACCAGCACGGCCATCGCAGATCACCTCGAGCGTTGCTATCACGGCTTCAAGATTTGGCAGAACTCGAGATTCGCTGCGACCGAGAGAAGAAAGACCCCACGGAATTAGCGCCGCCTGAATTGGACGAAGATCATGCTCGCGGAGTGCAAGGTAATGTGCAAGGTTGCGCGCGCTTGGTTGAAAGTTAGAACGCTTTATAGACCCCGACCAATTATTAAAGACCGCGTCACCGCGATGAAGTACATCAGTATAGAGCTCCCTCAATTGAGAAAGCAGCAGCTGAGCATCTTCGATCTCAAGCCCCGCGTTCTGGCTGGCTGGGTCTGATGTTCCATTAGAAAGCGGTTTCGTTTCCATAAATAGTGAAATTTGTTCGTGTCTGTCGAGTTGCGCAATGAAGAACAAGTTAATGCAAGCTCGCTAACATAATGCTATATCAACGTTATCATCGTATTAAGCATTATGTGTACAGCGTTTTGAGACGAATAGAACTAAGTCGAAACCCTGTCTGTTAGCGGCGTCTCAAATCCAAATCTATGCCAAAAATGAAGACAAAGTCGGGCGCGAAAAAGCGCTTCAAAGTGACCGGAAGCGGCCTTTTGAAGCGTGAAAAGGCGTACCAGGCTCACATTATGACTTCGAAATCGAAGAAACGGAAACGCAATTTGCGCCATGCGACACTCGTCGCGCCTGCAAATGAGAAGAATATCCGGATTCTACTGGCACAATAATTAACTAAGGGAATCCGGTTTTCGGGTTTCCGACGCTTCTCCGAGCGTTCACCTTGTTGTGAGCGGTCCTTATCGGAAGATAAGAATTCAGATGCTTCGAGAGTGGCTTAATTAAATTAAAAATCTGAAAAATAACTATGCCAAGAGCTAAAAACCTACCCGCCGCCAAACGCCGCCGCAAAAAAGTACTCGCTGCCTCCAAGGGCTACTGGGGAATGCGTGGCAATGTTCTCACCGTAGCGAAACATCATGTCGATAAAGCTCGACAATTCGCATTTCGCGATCGCCGTGTCCGGAAGCGGGATTTTCGAGAGCTTTGGATCGTACGTATCAATGCTGCTGCCCGCGAAAACGGCACCACCTATTCCCGTTTGATGGGTGCTTTTGCGAAATCTGGGATCGGGATCAACCGGAAATTACTCGCCGATCTTGCCTACCATCATCCTGAGGTGTTTTCACAACTTGTTAAGAAGAGCGGAGTGTAGATTTCACTGCGAGAACCAATCGTATTTCATTCTTCGCATATTCATTGTAAACATCACATCATGTTAGGTTCTCTCGAAAACGGACAGTTCTTTAGCGAATATGAAATTACGCGGCTTCGCGAGCTTGGCTTGTGGCAAGAATCTCACACAACGCCAGAGAAGCTTGCATTCGGCGCGCTGATGCTCGCCCCGATCATGCAGGTAGAAATGCAGAACCGCTCCGTTTCTGCTGGTGAGTTCTCAGCAATCGAGGATTATGTCCGCAGGATCGAAGATGATTTCGAGATTGCAACAGAAGATGATCTTGAGTCGATCGGCACGGATATGGGTCTGCTCCCAATGGTCAAGAGTACCTGGGATACTGGTAAATATATGACTGCTCGAGCACTACTTGCTGGTGCGCTTGAGCGCCTCTCAGAGAAGGAGGCTCATCATGTTCGAAACGCGGTTGCGAAAGCTACACTGGAAGTTGCGCGCGCAGGTACAGGTCATATCATAGGTATCCACCACATCACTCGGAATGAGAAGCCACTTCTGCATCAAATTGTGCATGAACTTCGTCTTGAAACCACCAGCGAAGGTCTCCATTTACTCGGACAGTCAGAAGAGGGTTGAGCGAATGCATTAGGTCTAAACAGCATTGAGGAATCGCTCGACTTCCTCGACATTTTTGGGACTACCGACGATGAGTGGTGTTCGCTGATGTAATAATTCCGGGATGATTTCCAGCACTCGTTGCTTACCATCGTGAGCTTTCCCCCCTGCTTGCTCAACCACGAATGACATTGGATTTGCCTCGTAAAGCAATCGTAGTTTCCCTTTGTGGCTCTTCACATCGGCGGGATACAGGAATACACCTCCATAGAGAAGCGTTCGGTGAATATCTGCGACCATGGAACCGATATATCGCAGGCTATAGGACTTTTTATCTTCTTCGGGAACATCTAATTTTGCCCAATCGATGTACTGTTGAATTCTGGGATCCCATTTATGATAATTACCCTCGTTCACACTATAGATCCTGCCATGAGCCGGAATGCGTATGTCGTCGTGGGACAGGATGAATTCACCGACCGAAGGATCATAAGTAAAGCCATAAACGCCACGGCCGGCGGTATAGACGAGCATCGTCGATGGCCCATAGATAGTATAACCGGCCGCGATCTGTTTGTATCCGGGCTGAAGGAAATCTTCTAGGGTTCCAGCCGTACCATCTGGTGTGACGCGCCTGAGGATAGAAAAGATCGTCCCAATTGAGACGTTTACATCTATATTGGATGATCCATCAAGTGGATCGAAAAGCAGAACATATTTGCCACGTTTGTAGGGTTCCGGGATCTGAAGAATCCCTTCATTTTCCTCACTTGCCATCGCGCAAAGGTGTCCTCCGTGATCCATTGCACGAAAGATCACAGTGTCAGCAAAAGCATCGAGCTTCTGCACGATCTCACCCTGAATATTCTGCGTACCTGTTGCGCCTAGAGCGTCAACAAGTCCAGCTTGCATCACCTCACGGTTAATTATCTTGAAGGCGAGCGTAAGGTCGCGTAGTAACGCCGAAAAATCGCCAGTAGCGCCATTCGAGCGTTCTTGTTGCTCGATGATATGGCGCTCGATGGTTATGACTTTGTTATGAACGAGCGGCAATGGGTAGATAAGAAGTAAAGTTAAGAAGCAAAAGTTAAGATTTTTCAATTAACCCCCGTATGCCCGAATCCACCCGCATCACGAACCGTTTTGGCAAGTTCATCGGCTTCAACAACATCCACACGCTCATATCTGCTAATAATGAGCTGTGCTATCCGTGTACCGCGTTCGAAAAGAACTGGCTCTTTTCCATGATTGATAAGAATCACTTTTAGCTCGCCGCGGTAATCGGCATCAATGGTACCTGGGGAGTTCAATGCCGTGATTCCATGCTTTGCAGCAAGTCCACTGCGTGGACGTACTTGCCCTTCATACCCTTCTGGAATCTCGATCGCTATTCCAGTGGGTGCGAGCACTACCTGCTGGGGTGCAATTTCTATGTCGGCATTCACACGCAGGTCCATGCCTGCGGCATGCTCGGTGGCATAGCCTGGAAGGGGAATATCGTTGTCGTCAGGACTTAGTCGTTTAATTCGGAGTTCGATCATACTAAGAATACGCAGAAGGCAGGGAATATATTCCCGTAACATAGTGGTTTCAGGAGAACATGAATCTACCAGATCCAGAAAACTACCAGGATGGCGTTCAATATTTCCATGATACGCATAAGATTATCCTACTCGCATGTGCCGAGTTAGAGAGGCTCCTTGCCGATGCCGAATCGCGTGGTGTATTCCAAAGCTTTGCTGCTCAGGCAGAATGGAGCGATATTTTTAATTTTTTCCAGAAAGCTGCACCTCGACACGAGCAGGAAGAAGAAAAATTCCTTTTCCCAGCCATGGCAGCCCATGTTCCTCGCGTGGGATTTCAACAGCCGGATTCGACAATTCGCTTCCTGATCGAGGGCCATGACGCGCTTCAACGCAGCATGGAAGTGCTCGTGCATGACTGGGACTCCTTTCTTGGTACCCCTCATGATGAATCAGCCATCGGTGCTTCGCATGATGCACATTCTGAAGAAGATGCTCGCTTTGTTGCCACTGGACGACAGTTGATACGATTGTATCGTGAGCATATTGCAACCGAGGAAACACGTGTCTATTCTGTTGCGGATAAACTTCTTTCTGGAGCAGAAAAATTGGCACTGGCAGATGTGATTCGTGAATCCTACGGTGTGGAAGAGGTAACGCCTCTTTTTAATTTTGATGAACCCCGCTTTAGCGATCCGGCTTATGATTTTGTGTATGCTCCGACGGAGGCAGTGGGCGAAGAAACGCTGGAACCTCAAGAAGAGGAGGATGATTACGATGAAGATCGCATGGAGCTTTAGTGTTCTCGATTGGCCCATCTCGGGGATGTTGTCAATTTCATAAATTCCATTTTATACGCTTATGCAGACGCTAATCTTTGACATCGAGACAGTTCCATTGGATTTCGATTCCGCTTTTGATGAGGCACAACGCGAATACTTGCTGCGTGGCAGCTCTTCAGACGAGGAGCGAGAGCAGAAAAAGGGCTATGGTGCACTCAATCCGTTGACGGGTAAGGTGGTCTGCATCGGAACCCTCATCCACGAAACGAAAAGAGGAAGCGCACTTTATATTGCAGATCAAGCTTCCGAAGAAATCGTCGAGCTGGGAGGATACACCTACGGATACAAAGCGTTCAAGGACGAAGCATCGCTGCTCAAGCACTTTTGGAGCGGCATCGATGGAAAATATCAGGCAGTTGTCACATTCAACGGACGTAATTTCGATTGCCCGTTCCTCATGCTGCGAAGCGCAGCGCTCGGAATTAGGCCTTCGATCAATATGATGGCTGGAACCCGATGGGAATTCAAGGTGGGTGGAAGTTCCAACGATCGATACAGCGGTGCAGAACATATTGATCTGTTAGATAAGCTTACCTTCAATGCCGGCTTCGATAAAGTTGGAGCGACTCGAAAATTTAATCTCGATTTTTATACCAAGGCGTTTGGCATCGCTTCCCCAAAGTCCAAAACGATCGCCGGGGATAAAGTACCCATCTTTTTCGCGGAAGGACGTTCACGCGAAATCGCCGAATACTGCATGCGCGATGTCCGCGCGACTAGTGAGCTGTATGAAAAATGGTTGGCCTTGCTAAAATTTTGAGTCTCTTTGAGTGACTACCGTTGCAGCTCCGTGCAGTCACTTTCTGTCAGAAATAGGTGCCGTTTTTCTTTCTTGTGAGTTCCCGATACACCCTCGATTCTGAGCCAATTTCGCCACTTCTTGGAAAAGTTATCCACATTCCACTTTCCTAAAGAACTCGTTCATGTAGAACACTACCGATTTGCTCGATTTTCTATCAACAATTCACCTTTGCCATTTCATCTTTTTCCATCAAATTCCTAACCCGAGTTCCGCAAAATCCAGAAATTCGCGTTAGTTATGATTTTTCTTGCCGGTACGCTTCCGGCTCAAGTAAAAGGCTCGGTTTAACGCCGAGGGCTTTTGCAATTCGATCAAGGGTGTCTATACTTACAGCAAAATCCCCAGACTCGATCCTGCTGATATAGACGTTAGACATGCCACACTTGAAGCCTAAGGTCTCCTGGGATAAGTTCTGAAGCTTACGATAATATCGAATATTTAAGGCAAGAGTCTTCCGGATTTTGCTAACCACACGCCAAATTATGCTGGACCAGCACTCTTTGGAGTTAACATATTTATTAAGTCGCTCCATTTTCTTCGTATATTTGTCTATCGGAATTGTGTAACAAAACACAATTACCGAGATTGTTTAGTAAAATGGAGATAAAAAAATGAGAAGTTGGAGTATTTCAGCAGTAGTGACACTCGGATTGATTTCGATGGGTGGACATGCGTTAGCGCAGACGAATACGTTTCCCTGGCCGATGAATCCGCCCGTTGGGATCGGAACGACAAACCCGAAGAATGCCCTGCACCTTAATTTTAGTAGCAGCGGGCATAACGATACGGCGATTATCCGGCTTTCCAACGACACGACATCTACCGTGTTCGGCATTCTTGGACTGATGCCATCGTCCTACCCCTATTATTCTTCGATCTCGACCGGCGAGGACTTGATCCTTCACGAGCAGAGCCAGGGTGACCTAATTCTGACGAATTTTCAGTCCTATAGCCTGTCGCATCCGTACGGCGCGATTCGGATGGCCACAACGCCCAGCCCTGCTTTACTTCCCACGCCGGCGCCGTCGGCTCACGATTTCGAACGATTTACCATACTCCCCAATGGCAATGTTGGCATTGATCTACCACCGAACGCAAGTGGCCTTGATTCTGCCGTGGATCAGTTGCAATTGGGTGGTGGCGTTCTTCCGGATACCCTTGAGACGGATCCCACACCCGGCCTCACGTTTTACGGTGGGAACCGGTTCGAAGGAATGAATGAGGCAGACTCCGGTGGATTGTTTCCAGCCGATTGGAGATACATTAACTTCAATAGTTACATCAATCATACGGATAGCTCTTCCAGCCGATTCAAACGTATGGCGCGCATGGGTTCGTGCGGCATTTCCTTCACCAATCGCATCTTCAGCGAAAGCGGGGATTTGGAACTTCACGCCTGGCCGTATAGTCCAACCCGAGGAACGAACGACTTCTCCCAAAGCACGACGCTGCAACTGAATGGATCTACCGGATTGGCGCTGTGGATTATGGATACCCTGGGTAATCATTATCATCACTTATTCGACGTTGAGCCACCCGGTGATACATCTGGTGGAATTCGCAACACCAATGGTCTATCGTATTTCCACACACCCCTCTGTATCACTTCCGATTATGGCGGTGTCGCTCAAATTAATTTTACAAACCTTCCAGGCCTGTATCCCGACATAGGCGATGACACTACGTGGATGCTGGTCGTTAACGGGTCGGGTCTGATGAAGGAACTCTTCATACTCGATAGCACCTGGGCCGATTTCGTCTTCGATCCGGACTATAAGCTCAAACCGCTTGCCGAGGTACAGAACTATATCGAGGCCAATCATCATTTACCAGATATTCCATCGGCTAAGCAGATGGCAAAAACGGGTGTACCGGTTGGGCGAACCGAAGCCGCGATCACGAAGCAGATGGAAGAAATGATGCTCTACATCGAGCAACTTAATCATAAGATCGAAGGGCTGGAATCAGAAGTTAAGGATTTAAAAGAGCGAAAGAGAGGTAAGATATGAAACGAACATTCATCCTCATCATTTTAATTGCTTTCATCACTCCGTGTAGCGCGCAGTGGAAAGGGGTAGGAAGTAGTGCTAGCCAAGTCATAGCGTTTGGCTTTCACGATAGCACTTTGTTTATAAGTTGCTCTCAATTTGTTGGCCGTTACATTCCAACGGCTCCTCCAGGTCAGCAGTGGGTCGAATCCGATAACGGCATCGGCTTTTCTGGGGGGAATATTGTGTCTTTTTCCTCGCTTGGTCGTTATTTTTATGCGAATCAACAAGGCCAGGATCAATTCACTTTTAGGAGTAGTGATAATGGGTCGAACTGGAACGAAGTGGGCGGCGGAGTCAATATTGCCTCCAATGGATATTATCTGTTCGGAAATTATGAATATTTTGGAAGGCATTATTTTGGTCTTTCTCGTGATAGCGGGATGACTTGGGATTCCGTGGAAAATTTCGTTGCACAAACTTATGCTACGATTGGGAAGTGCATCTTTGTAAATAATGGGAGTGCACTTATGCGCTCTCAAGACTCGGGAAATCTTAATACATGGTCGCAGATTTCGCCGCAGTTCGTGGGCGCAATGACGACAATGGGTTCCCTACTTTTTATCACGGGCGGCGGCAATGTGATAGAATCAACGGATAGCGGTAGCCAATGGGTTCCGGTTGCAGTCGATAGCGGTGGGACGGTTCCCGAAACCGTTAACATGCTTGTTACCGATGGGAAAAATCTGTTTGCGGGAACCACGAAAGGCGTGTACCTATCGACGGATATTGGCAAAACTTGGCGAGTCGAGAATCAGGGGTTAACATCGTCATTGAATGTTGTCACCATAGGTGTGTTCGATACCATGCTTTTTATCGATATCCCAGCCGGAGTATCAAACTCCATCCTCATGCGTTCGATACCGGAGATGACGGATACGACAAAGAGCACGGTGCAAGCATCGCCACCGGGCGATACAATAGAGATCTATCCCAATCCCGCGACCGGTATGGTTACTATTTTCGCTGGCAGTACAGCTATTATTGGCGTCAGTATGCTCAATGTTTTGGGGTTAAATGTGCTCGATATTCCGAACCCATATCGATCTGACGTCACGTTCGACGTATCGAAGCTTGCTTCCGGAACCTATTTTGTACGGATCGAGACTGCGAAGGGTACGGTGCTCCGAAAGATCACGATCGAACGGTAGGGACGTGCTGCGCACGTCCAACTCGCATCGTGAATCACAACATTTTCATTCCACAAGTTTCTGGAATCAGAAGTTAAGGATTTAAAAAACGAGAAAGAGAGGTAAGATATGAAACGAACATTCATCCTCATCATTTTAATTGCTTTCATCACTCCGTGTACCGCACAGTGGAAAGGGGTAGGAAGTAGTGCTAGCCAAGTCATTACCTTTGGCGTCCATGATACCAGTTTATTTATCAGTTGCTCTCAATTTGTTGGCCGTTACATTCCAACGGCTCCTCCAGGTCAGCAGTGGGTCGAATCCGATAATGGCATGGGTTTCGGCTATGGGAATTTTACCTCTTTTGCCTCACTCGGCAGATACTTTTTTGCCTCTGCAGGTTCGGTTCAGGCAACTTATGAAAGCAGCAACGACGGGGCAATCTGGCAAGAAACGAATGAGAATAGTGTTGGTTCGAATGGGTATTACCTTTTCGGAATTACATCACACCCGTTTATGCCTCAACCACCATACGTCGTTCGTTCGCGCGATAGTGGCCAAACCTGGGATTCCGTCTCGAATTTCAATAACGGCAATTGGGCTGTGTACTTCGCATCTATCGGCAGATGCATACTTGCAAATAATGGGGGTGTGATTTGGAGATCGCAGGATACCGGAAACACCTGGTCGCAGCTTTCCCCTCCGTTCGTGGGAGCGATGACCACAATGGGTTCCCTACTTTTTATCACGGGCGGCGGCAATGTGATAGAATCAACGGATAGCGGCACGCAATGGGTGCCAGTTGCCGTCGATAGCGGCGGGACAGTTCCAGAAACGGTTAACGTGCTTGTTACCGATGGGAAAAATCTGTTTGCGGGAACCACGAAAGGCGTGTACCTATCGACGGATATTGGCAAAACTTGGCGAGTCGAGAATCAGGGGTTAACATCGTCATTGAATGTTGTCACCATAGGTGTGTTCGATACCATGCTTTTTATCAATATCCCAGCCGGAGTATCAAACTCCATCCTCATGCGTTCGATACCGGAGATGACGGATACGACAAAGAGCACGGTGCAAGCATCGCCACCGGGCGATACAATAGAGATCTATCCCAATCCCGCGACCGGTATGGTTACTATTTTCGCTGGCAGTACAGCTATTATTGGCGTCAGTATGCTCAATGTTTTGGGGTTAAATGTGCTCGATATTCCGAACCCATATCGATCTGACGTCACGTTCGACGTATCGAAGCTTGCTTCCGGAACCTATTTTGTACGGATCGAGACTGCGAAGGGTACGGTGCTCCGAAAGATCACGATCGAACGGTAGGGACGTGCTGCGCACGTCCAACTCGCATCGTGAATCACAACATTTTCATTCCACAAGTTTCTCGGACGTGCACGGCACGTCCCTACGATCACATGAAACACATCTTTTTATTTTGTCTTATTACGTGCTTGTCACAAGCGGCATTCGGCCAGGTCGTTAATCCCGATACTATCCAACAGGATACCGATATCGCGCTTCATCACACGGACGTGTATTACGCACCCTTCGCACCGCCAGGTCCGATGGACACACGCGAAAACCTTTGCAACGAAAGCGACTTACTTCGCGACCCAAATGGTGTAGGCGAACAATGGAGGGATTATTTACCGATGGTGTTCGATAGCGCCTTAGACACAATGGTTTTGCTTAAGAATTGGTCGCCGCCATGCGATTCGGGACGTGTTCTGGGCGGCAACGTCTGCTGGCAACGCCTGTTTCAGGCGCGGAGTAAGCCGGATGGAACGCCTTCCGATCTTATCGCTGGAGGTTTGCCTGGAGACTCCGTCATCATTAGCAAGAACGAGGATGTCGATTTTCGGGCGTCCGGTAGAATAAAACTCAAGAGTGGGTTCCATGTCAAGCCGGGAGCTTTTTTCCATGCCTATACCGATCCCAAGTGGGATACCACCGTCTTCTCAGACGAGTTCGACTCTGCGACAAAGTTCTACAACCAATGGTTTATTTCGAATAATAGCGGGGAAAGCAACCCCAATTCCTTCCCTCAAGGATATGAATGCCTAAACGATAGCAACGTCTATTTGGATACGGATTATCAGGCCCATGATGGTCACGCGCTCGATATTGCACTGCGCATTTTCGATACTTCAACAAGCTACATCTCAAACTATAACGTCAATTCCTGCTACCCCAATAACGATATTGTACAAGGTCCGCGTAAATCCGCCTTTTCGACGGGATTCATACGAACGTGCCCGTTTCCTTATGACTCTACAGGATATAGGCTGGGGCAATCGGCCTATGCACACGCCCCGTACGGGAAATATGAATTTCGAGATAAAGTGCCACATACAATCCACCACACCAATAATTGGGGCAGCGGAGACGGGGAGTACGACCTTGGGGAGACGACCAACCTCACGATGGGAATAATCCATCCCAATTGGAGCCACAACTTTCGGTATGGCCCGTTTAATGGGATCTTTAAGAAGCATGCCACCGATACCATGTTTTTCAGTCCGGGAGCCGGGTGGTGCGCCCAAAACCAGCCAACGAGCATTGTTATTAACAATTTCGTATATAGTGTAAATTTTTATCCTGTAGGTCTCCCCTCATTTCCTATACCTTGGGTCCACTTTTTAAAGGATACGGTGGTTGTATGCCCGTGGTGCCCCACCGGATTGCAGGGAGGGTTCCCTTCCTCGTTAGTCAACGATACCACCGATTCCGTTTCGTTCTACTATGAAAGAAGCGGCAGTAATACTGCTGACTCGGTAACCTGGACCGACACCGGGAGAATCTTTACTGCTCCCTACAATTTAGCCGATTCGCTTTTTTCAAAAGACTATCAACCAACATCGCTGTCGTTGAAAGCATACGATCTTGAGGGCCATCTCGATACAGAAAAGACTCATGCCTGCCATTGGGTGGATTCCCTCAATGATCCTGTGAATCATGGGAAACTATATATGGACGATACGATAATTGCTACCGATCCGCACACCTATACCGAGCGGTATCAATATATCATCACGGAGGGATCCGGTTATCCAGTTCCAACGGTGATGATCGATAATGACACGGCGACCTACACTTACGGGGGGCTTCCCGTGGTGGATACCGCGGCGTATGCTCACACGCCCTACCGGTACCACACTTTCACTATGGAATGGCTTCCGCATGAGGTGCGGTATTTAATAGATAGCAGCGTGGTTCGCCGGTTTCCGGATCGGCTCGTACCCAAAACCAGCAAATACTACGATTGGGTTACAACAGAACCTCGTACGCCTGCCTCGATCTACCCTGCCGAGTTCGATATTGATTTTGGAGCACCTGCTACTGACTCTCTCGGCGTCGATACCGGATCGGCAAGTTATTTCGAGCGGCAGTATTTTCTATCGCACGATAGCTCAACAGGCGAGGGTTTCTGGCCCGTCTATGGAATGCCTGCTGCGCATCATTTGCTTGATTACGTAAAAGTTTGGGATGTCCCCAAGGATGTGATCATTCCGGGTTATCCTCATTAATTTTGAAAGGAATAAGCCATGAAAAAGATATTGACATTCGTTTTTCTTAGCTGTATTACATCAGTTCCTTGCATCGCACAGTGGAAAACGGCCGGTTTTAATGCACAAATCCTGACATTTGGAGTCCATGATACCACATTGTTCGAAAGCGATGCGGGGGGTGTCGGTCGCTACATTCCAACGGCTGCTCCTGATGCACATTGGGCTGAAACAGATAGCGGCATCGACTTCACGCAAGGGAATGTCACCTCGTTTGCATCGCTCGGCAGGTATTTTTTTGCCGGTGTAACTGGAAATGGTTCTCTATCATATCGTTCAAGTGACCAAGGGATGCATTGGCAAATTATTGGGGGTGCGCCAATTGCTTCAAATGGAATGTACCTTTTTGCTTCAAGCGCGACAACTGTGTATCGATCACGAGACACGGGCAATTCTTGGCAACCAGTTCCGGGCCCTGGAGCTCACAGCTTTGCGACAATTGGAATATGTATTTTAGAAAACACAGGTAGTACCCTTTGGCGTTCGGCGGATACCGGCAACCACTGGATAAAACTTTCGCCAACTTTTGTTGGAGCGATGACAACCATGGATTCCCTTCTCTTTATCACAGGCGGCGGCAATGTCATAGAATCAACGGATAGCGGTTCACATTGGACTCCGGTTGCCGTCGATAGCGGCGGGTCGGTTCCCGAAACGGTTAATGTACTTGTTAGCGATGGGAAAAATCTTTTCGCCGGAACGACAAAAGGCGTGTATTTTTCAATGGACACCGGCAAACATTGGCTTGCGGGGAATCAGGGGTTGACCTATTTGAATGTGGATGCACTTGGCGTGTTCGATACGCTCCTGTTTGTAAATACCCCTGCGAGTGGAGGAGCGTACTATACCGCCATGCGTTCAATTCCTGAGATGACGGATACGTCCCAGGCAGGCGTTGTGCAACAATTGCCGCCGGGCGATACGATAGAGATTTATCCGAATCCGGCAACGGGTATGGTTACCATTATGGCGGGTGGTACTTCTATTCTTGCCATAACGGTACTAAATGTGCTTGGCGAAAATGTGCTTGCTCTGCCAAACCTGCACGAGTCCGAAATTTCGCTTGATCTATCGAAATTGCCATCCGGCACTTATTTTCTGCAAATCCAAAGCACGGGTGGCACTGTCATTCGCAAAATTGTTAAAGAAGAGTGAAGACACCCTACCGGTACCATACGTTCACGATGGAATGGCTTCCGCATGAGGTGCGGTATTTAATAGATAGCAACGTGGTTCGCCGGTTCCCGGATCGGCTCGTACCTAAAACCAGCAAATATTACGATTGGGTGACGACGGAACCGCGTATGCCTGCATCAATCTTACCGGCGGAGTTCGATATTGATTTCGGATCGCCTGATAATGATTCACTTGGAATTATCCCCGGATCGGCCAGTTATATCGAGCGGCAGTATTTTCTAACGCACGATACCTCAACCGGCGAGGGCTTCTGGCCTGTCTATGGTCAGCCTGCTGCGCATCATTTACTTGATTATGTGAAGGTCTGGGATGTTCCAAAAGATGTGATCATTCCGGGATATCCTCACTAAAGTTTTGAAAGAAATAACCCATGAAAAATGCAATCTTTGTTTTAATACTCTGTATTGCTCTGCCCTGCACTGCACAGTGGAAAACTGCTAGCGAAAATGAGCAAATACTTGCGTTTGGCGTCCATGATACCAGCCTATTCATTAGCGTGGCCTCGCCAGAACAAGGTGTTTTTCGCTTCATACCAACAGGTGCCCCCGATTCACATTGGGACAATTCCGATAATGGAATAGACTTTACACAGGGAAACATTTCTACCTTTGCATCGCTCGGAAGATATTTTTATGCATGTATAGGACAAAGCCAAACGTTCCGCTCCAGCGATAATGGTTCAAGTTGGCAATTGGTGGGGGGTGGACACGCTGTTGGGACAAATGGATATTATCTCTACGCGGATTATCAACATTTCCAAATTGGTCCTTATATGGCTCTCTCTCGCGATAGCGGACAAACATGGGATTCGGTTGCGAGTTTTCCGCCTGAGAGTATCGCTACAAATGGCATGTGCATTTTTGCAAATACGGGAACTGCGATTTTCCGTTCTCAAGACACCGGAAATCACTGGTCGAAGCTTTCGCCAACATTTATCGGTGGGATGACGACCATGGTTTCCGAAATCTTTATCACCGGTGGCGGCAAAGTGATTGAATCAACGGATAGCGGTTCGCATTGGAGCCCAGTTGCCGTCGATAGCGGAGGGTCGGTTCCCGAAACAGTTAATGTACTTGTTACCGACGGTAAAAATCTTTTTGCGGGCACGACAAAAGGTGTCTATCTCTCAATGGATACGGGCAAAACTTGGCTTCCTGAGAATCAAGGATTGACATATTTAAATGTGGATGCGCTTGGTGTTTTCGATACACTACTGTTTGTGAACACCCCCGCAGCATACCCACTCTACTACACGGCTATGCGCTCTATCCCGGAGATGACAGATACATCCCAAGCCAGCGTGGTGCAACAATTGCCGCCTGGTGATACGATGGAGATTTTTCCGAATCCGGCAACGGGTATGGTTACCATTATGGCGGGTGGCACTTCGATCCTTGGCATAACGGTATTGAATGTGCTTGGCCAGAATGTCCTTGCACTGCCAAACCTGCGGGAGTCCGAAATTTCGATTGATCTATCGAAACTGCCATCCGGTACTTACTTTTTGGAAATTCAAGCGGCGGCGGGTACTGTGATTCGCAAAATTGTGAAAGAAGAGTGAAGACACCTTACAGGTACCATACGTTCACGATGGAATGGCTTCCACATGAGGTGCGGTATTTAATTGATAGCAACGTAGTTCGCCGGTTCCCGGATCGCCTCGTACCCAAAACCAGCAAATATTACGATTGGGTAACTACGGAACCGCGCACACCTGCTTCAATTTACCCTGCCGAGTTCGATATTGATTTTGGATCGCCGGATAATGACTCACTTGGAATTATCCCCGGCTCGGCAAGTTATTTCGAGCGGCAGTATTTCCTATCGCACGATAGTACAACAGGCGAGGGTTTCTGGCCTGTGCATGGAATGCCTGCTGCGCATCATTTGCTTGATTACGTAAAAGTTTGGGATGTTCCCAAGGATGTGATCATTCCGGGTTATCCTCATTAATTTTGATAGGAATAAGCCATGAAAAAGAGATTGACATTCGTTTTTCTTAGCTGTATTATATCAGTTCCTTGCAACGCACAGTGGAAAACGGCCGGTTTTAACGCACAAATCCTGGCATTTGGTGTCCATGATACCACATTGTTTGAAAGTGATGCGGGTGCTGTCGGTCGCTTCATTCCAACAGCGGCTCCCGATGCCCATTGGGCCGAATCCGATAATGGCATGGGTTTCGGCTATGGGAATTTTACCTCTTTTGCCTCTCTCGGCAGATACTTTTTTGCCTCTGCAGGTTCGGTTCAGGCAACTTATGAAAGCAGCAACGACGGGGCAATCTGGCAAGAAACGAATGAGAATAGTGTTGGTTCGAATGGGTATTACCTTTTCGGAATTACATCACACCCGTTTATGCCTCAACCACCATACGTCGTTCGTTCGCGCGATAGTGGCCAAACCTGGGATTCCGTCTCGAATTTCAATAACGGCAATTGGGCTGTGTACTTTGCATCTATCGGCAGATGCATACTTGCAAATAATGGGGGTGTGATTTGGAGATCGCAGGATACCGGAAACACCTGGTCGCAGCTTTCCCCTCCGTTCGTGGGAGCGATGACGACAATGGGTTCCCTTCTCTTTATCACAGGCGGCGGCAATGTGATAGAATCAACGGATAGCGGCACGCAATGGGTGCCAGTTGCCGTCGATAGCGGTGGGACAGTTCCAGAAACGGTTAACGTGCTTGTTACCGATGGCAAAAATCTTTTTGCAGGAACGACGAAGGGCGTGTATTTTTCAATGGACATCGGCAAACATTGGTTTCCGGGGAATCAGGGGTTAACCTATTTGAATGTGGATGCGCTTGGCGTGTTCGATACGCTCCTGTTTGTGAACACTCCTGCGAGTGGAGGAGCATACTATACCGCCATGCGTTCGATTCCCGAGATGACGGATACGTCCCAAGCAGGCGTGGTGCAAACATTGCCGCCAGGTGATACGATAGAGATTTATCCAAATCCCGCAACGGGAATGGTTACTATCATTGCGGGGGGGACTTCTATTCTTGGCATAACCGTGCTGAATGTGCTTGGCGAAAATGTGCTTGCACTGCCAAACCTGCGGGAGTCTGAAATTTCGCTTGATCTTTCGAAATTTCCATCTGGTACTTACTTTCTGCAAATCCAGACTGCGTCTGGCACAGTGATTCGCAAGCTTGTGAAGGAAAAGTGAATACACCGTACCGGTACCACACGTTCACGATGGAATGGCTTCCACATGAGGTGCGGTATTTAATTGATAGCAACGTGGTTCGCCGGTTCCCGGATCGCCTCGTACCCAAAACCAGCAAATATTACGATTGGGTAACTACGGAACCGCGCACACCTGCTTCAATTTACCCTGCCGAGTTCGATATTGATTTTGGATCGCCGGATAATGACTCACTTGGAATTATCCCGGATCGGCCAGTTATTTCGAGCGGCAGTATTTTCTATCGCACGATAGTACAACAGGCGAGGGTTTCTGGCCTGTGTATGGAATGCCTGCTGCGCATCATTTGCTTGATTACGTAAAAGTTTGGGATGTTCCTAAGGATGTGATCATTCCGGGTTATCCTCATTAATTTTGAAAGGAATAAGCCATGAAAAAGAGATTGACATTCGTTTTTCTTAGCTGTATTATATCAGTTCCTTGCAACGCACAGTGGAAAACGGCCGGTTTTAACGCACAAATCCTGGCATTTGGTGTCCATGATACCACATTGTTTGAAAGTGATGCGGGTGCTGTCGGTCGCTTCATTCCAACAGCGGCTCCCGATGCCCATTGGGCCGAATCCGATAATGGCATCGGATTCTCAGGCGGGAATATTGTTTCTTTTACCTCACTTGGTCGTTATTTTTATGCGAATCAACAAGGTCAGGATCAATTCACTTTTAGGAGCAGTGATAATGGATCGACTTGGAACGAAGTGGGTGGTGGAGTCAATATTGCCTCGAATGGATTTTATCTGTTCGGAAATTATGAATATTTTGGAAGGCATTATTTTGGTCTTTCTCGTGATAGCGGGATGACTTGGGATTCCGTGGAAAATTTCGTAGCACAAACTTATGCCACTATTGGGAAATGTATCTTTGTAAATAATGGGAGTGCAATTATGCGCTCACAAGACACTGGAAATACGTGGTCGAAACTCTCACCAACGTTCGAGGGTACGATGACAACAATGGGCTCCCTTCTCTTTATCACAGGCGGCGGCAAAGTGATAGAATCAACGGATAGTGGTAGCCAATGGGTGCCGGTTGCCGTTGATAGCGCCGGGACAGTTCCCGAAACGGTTAACATACTTGTTACCGATGGGAAAAATCTTTTCGCCGGAACGACGAAAGGCGTGTATTTTTCAATGGACACTGGCAAACATTGGCTTGCGGGGAATCAGGGTTTGACCTATTTGAATGTGGATGCGCTTGGCGTGTTCGATACGCTCCTGTTTGTAAATACCCCTGCGAGCGGAGGAGCGTACTACACCGCAATGCGTTCAATTCCTGAGATGACGGATACAACTCCAGCGAGCGTGGTTCAATCATCACCGCTGGGTGATACGATAGAAATTTATCCCAATCCCGCAAACGGTATGGTTACCATTTTTGCGGGTGGTACTTCAATTCTTGGAGTGAGTGTGCTGAATGTGCTTGGTGAGAGCGTGCTCGACATGCCAAACCTGCGGGAGACTGAAATCTCGCTTGATATATCGAAACTCCCATCCGGTACTTACTTTTTGCAAATCCAGACTGCGTCCGGCTCCGTGATTCGCAAGCTTGTGAAGGAAGAGTGAGCATTGAGCCTTCGATAGCAGCAATTCCACCCATTAAAACGCACATAGCCGGAGCATCCCGCTCCGGCTACATACGCTTCTTTCACCTTCACCACATAAGGCGCGGACCGTATAATGTCTCATACGTGCACGCCTTTTCATCTATTAGAATGTCATTCTGCAGGTCAATAATTCCTTGTTTGGCTACAAAGTATGGTAAATTTTCATGAGTAATGTTTCATGGAAATTCACTTAGTTTCTGCGCCCACGGTTCTGGTTTTGGCGCGGCCTCCGGCGGTCGCGCTGTCCTTGCCTTCCGCCGCTGTGCTGCTCCGTTTCTTCTTCCATTTCCGCAAAGCTCTCTTCGGATCTCGATGACCGTCCGCCATGACGTCCCTCATCTCGATCCTGTAATTTTAATGCCGGTGCGGACTCTTCTTCGGACTCTGAAACATCTACTTCTTCTGCTACCTCACCGGCAGCGGCAGAGTATTCGATCGTAATATCCTTCTTTTGCTTTGGACTGTAAAATTTAAAGTCATCACCCAAAAGTGTTTCATCCAGTTCTATCTTAATACGGAGCAAGTATTTTAATTCCATCTTGCGAACCGGAGAAAGCAGCCCTTTGGCAAGCATTTCTGAAAGCGTTGGATGCACCTTGAGCACCAACGAGCGTTCTTTCGACGCAGCGCGGAACCGTTCGATCCATCGTTCGATCTGGCGAATGATCGTGCTGCGGCTCACCAGCAAGCCCGTTCCGCCACACACCGGACACGTTTCCGATAGCGTGTGCACAATCGATTGCCTAATGCGCTGCCGCGTGATCTGCATTAGCCCAAACTCCGTCAGTGGCAGCACGGAAGATTTTGCGCGATCGTTGCGCATCTCTTTGCGCATCTCATCATAGACTTTTTTGCGATTGCGCTCTTCCGCCATATCGATAAAGTCGATGACAATGATTCCTCCTATGTCACGCAAGCGCAACTGCCGTGCAATGATGCGCGCCGCTTCCAGATTGGTTTTGAGCGAATTTAATTCCTGCTCGCGCCGCGCTGCGTATCGCCCGGAGTTTACGTCAATAACCACCATGGCCTCCGTATGCTCCATAAAGAGATACCCTCCGTTCGGCAATGGGATCTTCCGCGTCAGCGTCTGTTCGATCTGTGACTCGACGTTGAAGGCATCGAAAATGGAGTTCGTCCCACGATAAAGTTCGACGGTGCCCGTTAGATTTGGCGCAGCCCACTCGACGTAATCCATCACCTCGCGGTACATTTTGCGCGAATCAATTACGATGCGTGTAATGTCCGGTGTGAAGAGATCGCGCATCACGCTGGAGGTCAGGCTGGGATCGCGGTACATGAGCGTCGGAGGCTTGATCTCCCGTGCTTTTTTCTCAATATCTCGCCATTGTTCGAGCAGCTTTTCGAGATCCTCACGAAGAGCAGACTCTTCTTTATTCTCCGCTACCGTTCGGATAATAACTCCCAATTCCTTGGGCTTCATTGATCGGACGATCCTGCGCAGACGTGTGCGTTCGCGCACAGAATACACTTTGCGGCTGATCCCAATTCCAGGCTCGAATGGTACGAGCACCAGAAATCTCCCAGGAATCGAGATGCGGCTTGTTACACGAACGCCTTTATTTGCAAAGGCTTCGCGCGTAACCTGTACAAGGATGGGATGATCAGGTTCGAGCGTCACGTTCGCCCCGAGTAATGTCGGAAATGGGCGTTGAGTGCGAGGGGCTTGGGTTTTCGATGCGCTTCCCGACCCACTCAGTTCCTTTGTTGGACGCAGCTGTCCGGCGAGTCGCAACTCTAATTTCCCTCCGCTGCTTGGTGAATCCGCAGGTGGAATGATCGCAGGCCCAGCAGACCGAGATGGGCCTCGATCGTTGAATCGCATCGCCGCCCGCCCACCGGAGCGTGGCCGAAAAACTTTTTGCTCGGCAGCGGTCGCGCCTTCTTCGACTAAGTAATCGTCCTCTTCATCGTCATCGTCTCGGATCTCAGCATCCTCCCCGGCAAGAAATGCGGAGGATGTCTCATAAGAATTTCCGACATCAGAAAAATGAAGAAACGCGTCCTGCTCTAATCCGACATCGATAAATGCGGCATTCATGCCGGGTATCACTTTAGCGATCCGTCCGAGAAAAATATCGCCGACATGGCGCTCAGTCTCAGGGGTTTCGACGAAGAGCTCGACTAAATGCCGGTCTTCGGTAATTGCAATGCGGACTTCATTTTCACGTTCCGCATTAATAATGATCTCTTTTCGTATTCGTTGAGGGTAACTCACGGTCTATCGTACTGTGCTGTCGTTGCGTTACGCAACGGATTGATAATTAGCACTTCGGGCATCGAGCGATAGAGCAATCACTGAAGCGAACACTACGCTACCAGCGATCAGGGGGAGATAGAAGATGAACTTCGATTACCTTGAAGCGGAGGGAATGCGCTGGGCTTCGTACAATAGGTAATGCCAGGCTAACTTCATCTGACGATTCAGATCATGAACTTCCCATCGAAACGTTCGAAAGAAGCGCATAGCTATTGGCTTGGCTAAATTCATCCGGAGACAATATGATACCGACGAATGGGGAGTTCGCAAGGCAAATTCTTCGAAAGGGCTGTGCGCAGCCATTGCATCCGCAGAGCGAAATACGGAATAGCAAAAAGCGGATCTCTCAGAACGCTTGCGTCCGAAAAACCCGATAACGAATAAAAAGAAGAACTGTACGAACTTCACCGGCCGATATAATAATGTATCTTCACTGGCAATAACTGAGGTCACTTCGCTCCTGGGAAACAGATCGCGACTGCGATCTGCCTCAATGCAGCGATCAGTAACCACCCACGAGGGTCCAGCCACCGCCTACTCCGCTGACCAACATCTCGGATGGGGCGCCGAAATAAGAAAGGCCAGCATAAACTGCTCTAACATCACTCACTCTGCCGAAAAGTATGCGATAATGGCATCTATCAGCAGCGTCCAAAGTGCAATGAACTATATGTTTTCAAAAAAGCTGAAACGGGCCAGATCACTTTTCCGAAGTGATCTGGATGCACCTCAAGTGAGGACGATCCAGCCTTACATAGAAAAAAGCCACGGAATTCGCTCGAAATGGTCAAATTTGACAAAATACCAATCTTGACGCATCGAAAAATACCCGTAACGTTAGGAGAACAAAGACTCTCGGCGAAAGACTTCCGTAATATTCGGATAGCAAAATAGGCTTAATAATGATCAAGGGAAGAAAGACACAAGGATCGAATTCTTAGACCGCAAATAATTTGCGGAGCGGACGGGACTCGAACCCGCGACCTCCTACGTGACAGGCAGGCGTTCTAACCAGCTGAACTACCGCTCCATTCGGGCAAAGATGAGATATGAAAGATGAAAGATGAAATTCGAGGATTGTTACCTCATCTTTCATCTTTCATATCTCATCTTTGCCGCAAAGTGGACCCGAGGGGAATCGAACCCCTGACCTCTTGAATGCCATTCAAGCGCTCTACCAACTGAGCTACGAGCCCCAACTCCATTGGTCCACAATAATGGGTTGGGCCGAAGAAACGGGCATTACAGAGGCACGGTTCCATTTTCTTTTATCTCGAACCCTTGGAACAAACAATTCTTGATTCGCTCCGAACGGCAAGGTTACGCTTCTGAAAGCTCTGTCCATCTCTCAAATGCTGCATCCATTCTGGTGTCTAACTCCGATAGCTCCTCACTTAAAGCTGCGATGGTCTTGTAGTCAAGTTCGGGGGTATTCAATCTCAGTTCAATTTCTTTCTTTCGAGATTCACCAACGGCAATTTCCGACTCTAATTTCTCAAGTTCCTGTTTCTCCTTATAAGACAGCTTTCGCGATTTCGGAGTGTCACTCGCATCTGCGATCGGGGACTGCGCCGGCTTTGTCTTTTTAGCTTTTGCCTCAACCGCTTGTTTTGCTTCTCGTTCTTCTCTATCTCGAATTTCCAGGAAGGCACTATAGTTACCTGGATATTCCCGAATACGCCCACCACCTTCAAATCTAAAAACGCGATCGACCACTCTATCCAGGAAATATCTGTCGTGGCTTACGACGATCACGCAACCCGCAAAAGTATCGAGATATTCTTCGAGTGCAACGAGAGTTGGGATGTCAAGATCGTTCGTGGGCTCGTCAAGCAGGAGCACGTTTGGGGCTTCCATTAATAGCCGAAGCAAATATAATCGCCTTCGCTCGCCGCCGGAAAGTTTGGAGATCGGCGCGAATTGCATCGCTGGCGGGAACAGAAATCGCTCCGCCATCTGGCCCGCGCTGATCGTCGAGCCATCTGCGGTCTTCAGGTTTTCACCGGCCTCTTTCACATATTCGATCAACCGTTGATCTTCGTTCATTCTGCGATTCTCTTGGTCGTAGTAACCAATCGAAACCGTCGGTCCCAGACTAATATATCCGCTATCCGGCTTAATCCGGCCAACGATCATATCGAGTAGCGTTGTTTTGCCGGTACCATTCGCGCCAATAATTCCCAGTCGGTCGTTCCGTTGCACGATATAGGTAAAATCCTTGACGAGCACAAGATCGCCATAGCGTTTTGAGACCTTTTCAAACTCGATAACCTTCGTGCCTAAACGCTTCCCTACCGCACTGATCTCGATCTCCTTCTTTGGCCCTTCACGAGGAGCCGAAAGCATTTCTTCAGCTCGGTCCACACGCGCTTTTTGCTTGGTAGATCTTGCTTTTGCACCGCGGCGCAGCCACGCAAGCTCTGCCTTCATAAGCTGCTTCAGCTTCTGATGCTCCGCATCTCGGCGCGCTTCCTGATCGGCTTTCTTTTCCAGATAATAAGAATAATTACCAGAAAACGTTTGCGTTGTTCCGCGATCGATCTCCACGATCATATTGGTTACTCGATCCAGGAAATAACGGTCGTGCGTAACGAGAAAGAGCGCACCGGAATAGCGTTCCAGATAATCTTCGAGCCACTGAATAGTTTCGGCATCGAGATGATTCGTGGGTTCGTCGAGAATAAGCAGATCTGGCCGAGTGATAAGTGCATGAGCGAGCGCAACGCGCTTTCGTTGACCGCCGGATAGTGTGCCGATCTTTTGCTCTGTGTCACTTACACCGAGCTGTGCCAGAATAGATCTTGCGTTCGATTCTAGTTCCCATGCTCCAGCCGCATCTAATTGTTGCGCTAGCTCTGTCATGCGAGTCAGGAGCTTCATGTTCTCGTGATCGTGCGCGACCGCAGCGCAAGCAGCTTCGTAATCGTGGATAAGCTGCATTGTCGCACTGCTTTTCGAAAAGAGCGCATCGAGAACGGAAAGATTTTCGTCGAACTTCGGGTGCTGCGGTAAATAGCCGATCTGCGCACCATCGGCAACGATGACCTCGCCGGAATCCGAAGCGATTTCTCCCGCGAGTATGCGCATGAGCGTTGTCTTCCCGGAGCCATTGACGCCTATCAGCCCAACACGATCTGTCCAATCAATACCAAATGTGACTTGAGAGAAAAGCGGCTTATTACGGAAATCCTTGCTGAGGTTGAGTGTGGTGAGTACGGGCATATCTGCGCACAACAACGATCTGCTCAAGTTAGTGTATCTCTTCGATAAGTCATCACTTCAGAAAAACGTCGTACGCGAACCGCACGATCATCAGACTCACGATCGCCAGGAAAAAGATACGGATGAACCGGTTGCCCCGCAGGATCGCAAGCCGTGCGCCAAGCACTCCGCCCACCGCATTCGCTGCCGCCATCGGAATGGCATACGCATACAGGATGCGGCCTGCCAGCGCGAACAGCACGATCGAACCAATGTTCGTCGCGAGATTCACAAATTTCGCGTAAGCGCTCGCCCGAAGGAAATCGTAGCCGAGAAAGGTAATGAAGGCGAGTATAAAAAAACTTCCCGATCCCGGTCCAACAAACCCATCGTAAAACCCAATGACGGCGCTGATCGCGATGGCATAGAACAGGTGCGCCAGCTCTGAATGCTCTTGCTCCGTATGTGACCCGAAGTTCTTCTTCGTGTAGGTGTAGAGCGCGACCCCGATCAGAATAACGAGCAGCATCGGCTTCATAAACGCATTGTTCACGAGCGTGAGCATGTGCGAACCAAGAAACGCGAGCGGGCTTGCGACCGCCATCATGAGAAGCACGCGTTTAGGCACCAGCGGTACCTGCCGGGAATATTGGTGGGCCGCAAGGCTCGTTCCGCAGAACGAGGGAATTTTAGTTGTCCCGATCGCCGTGGCAACCGGTACACCCGGAAGCAGAATCAGGATGGCCGGAATTTGTATGAGCCCACCGCCGCCGACCACGGCATCCACAAAACCTGCGGCAAAAGCGGCTACACATAGAAAGAGAAGTGGCATGCAGTCCCAAACAACAAGAGGCCCCGGACTACGCATTCCAAAACTGCCGGTCCAAACTGCGATACTGTATCGCTTCACTGAGATGTGCAGGGGTAATCACTTCTGAGCCCGCAAGGTCGGCAATGGTGCGCGATACTTTCAGAATGCGGTCATACGCTCGCGCAGAATACCCCATGCGGGACATCGCCATTTTCAGCAAATTGCGGCCTTCATCGCCGATCTCACAAAATTCATGCAATAGCTTCGGCGGAAGATCGGCATTCTTGAAAATTCTGCGTTTGCCGCCGGGAATCATTAGTCCCTTATATCGCTCCTGCTGACGTTCTCGCGCCAATAGAACACGCTCGCGAATTTTCACCGAGGATTCACCCGAAGATTTCTTTCCCAACTCCTCTATCTTCACGCTCGGCACCTCGATGTGTATATCAATGCGGTCCAATAATGGGCCAGACACTTTGCTCATATATCGTTGTATCGCTCCCTCCGCGCAGGAGCAGGAATGAACGGTTGAACCAAAATTTCCGCAGGGACACGGGTTCATTGCGCAGATTAGCATGAAATTCGCTGGATACTCCACTGTAACGCGTGTGCGAGAGATTGTGATCGTGCCATCTTCGAGCGGCTGACGTAATACTTCCAGCACGCTTCGCTGGAATTCCGGTAATTCATCCATAAATAGAACACCGTGATGTGCAAGCGAAATTTCTCCCGGACGAATATTAACCATTCCACCACCGACAAGCGCCGCATCGGAAATGGTATGATGGGGTGAGCGAAAAGGCCTCGTGGTAAGCAGCGGTGTGGTTGGCGGGAGCGTACCGGCAACCGAATGAATTTTCGTTGTTTCTAAGGCTTCATCGAACGTGAGCGGCGGAAGAATGGACGGGAACCGCTTCGCCAACATGCTCTTACCGGAACCCGGCGAGCCTACCATGATAAGATTATGTCCCCCGGCTGCGGCAACTTCCAGCGCCCGCTTGACTGCCTCCTGGCCCTTTACTTCTGCAAAATCGAAATGCGTATGTTGCGCATCCTCGCGGAATATTTTTTCTATATCAACGAACATTGGCTCGATGGTTAAAAGCCCGTTCAGAAAATCCACCGCCTCGCGCAGTGTCGATAAACCATAGACTTCCAACCCCTTTACAAGCCCTGCTTCTCCGGCATTTGGTGCGGGAAGTATCATCCCTTTGATACTCGGATATTTATCACGCATCTTCTTGGCATGGAGCGCAACATTCAGCGAACCACGCACCGGACGTATCGCGCCATCGAGCGCGAGCTCGCCGAGCACTACATATTCTCTTAGCTTATCACCATCGACCACGCCGCCAGTTGCAAGCATTCCAAGCGCAATTGGGAGATCGAAGGAACTCCCCTCCTTGCGAATATCTGCCGGTGCAAGATTGATCGTAATCTTTCGGTTCGTATCGAAAGGAATGGCGCTATTCTTCATGGCAGAGAGCACGCGCTCCTTGCTCTCGCGCACCGCCGAATCCGGTAAACCCACAATGGCAAACCCCGGCACATGCGCCTCGACATGCGTCTCGATCTCGACAGTATATGCTTCGATTCCTTGCGTGGTAGCGGTGTAGCAGCGGGAGAACATGGGACTTTAATGATTGATGAGTAACGAGGACGGCGTCACGAACCAATATAATTGGTAAAACGTGACATTGCGACAACTCTTTTGTTTGAGCTGAAAGGCTATTTCGACTGAGTTGTTGACGATAGTTGTCCGTTGAGCGTTAGGGCGCCTATGTCATTCCAACCATTAGGTATAATCGAGCCGATCCTTCGCGCTTTGCACGATGAAGGGTATCGCACCCCCACGCCAATTCAGCAACAAGCCATCCCGATCGTCCTCAAGGGCAACGATCTTCTTGGCGTAGCACAAACCGGAACAGGCAAGACCGCAGCGTTTGCCGTGCCCATCCTCCAACTGCTTGGCTCTAAACGGATTAGCGATCATCCAAACAAAGCAACCGGAAAGAAGAAGCATATCCGATGCCTCATTCTCACCCCAACGCGAGAGCTTGCTGTCCAGATCGAGGAAAGCTTTGAGGCTTATGGCAGGTATATGGGACTTTCGAGCGTCGTAATCTTTGGTGGTGTGAAGCAAGGCCAGCAGACGCACGCCCTACACCGCGGAGTGGACATTGTCGTCGCCACGCCGGGGCGATTGCTCGATCTGATGGATCAGGGATTCGTCGATCTGCGACATGTCGAGATCTTCGTGCTCGATGAGGCCGACCGCATGCTCGATATGGGATTTGTGCGAGATGTTAAGGATATTATCGCAGATCTTCCGGATAAACGCCAAACGCTTTTCTTTTCAGCCACGATGCCCCCAGCTATTGTGCAGCTTGCCGGGGATATTCTGTTCGATCCTGTAAAGGTTACCGTCACACCTCCGGCGAGTACAGTGGACCTCATTCAGCAATCAGTTTATTTTGTTGATAAAGCTAAGAAGCCCGATCTGCTGCTGCACATCTTAGATGATTCCCGCATCAAATCTGCCCTTGTGTTTACGCGCACCAAGCGGGGCGCGGATGTCGTGGCAAGAACCTTAGAAAAAAACTACATCAAAGCAGAAGCAATTCATGGCAACAAAGCCCAAAATGCCAGGCAGCGCGCGCTTGATAATTTTAAATCGAAAAAGATCCGCGTCCTCGTCGCTACCGATATTGCCGCACGCGGGATCGATATTGACGATCTTCAATATGTCATTAACTACGAAATTCCGAATATCCCCGAAACGTATGTGCATCGCATTGGACGCACGGGACGCGCCGGTGCATCCGGGAACGCGATCTCCTTCTGCCAGCCGGATGAAAAGCCATACATCCGCGACATTGAAAAGCTGACCGGTAAAAAAATCCCAGTCGCGCACGATAATCCGTTCGGGCATAGCGACCGCACTCCCCCACCGCAGCTCAATATAACGAAGCCCCACCAGCAACAACATTCGAAACAGCAGCAACACCCGAAACCACAGCACGGAAAGACACAACTCGCCCCACGCCAGGATGGAAATCAACAACGGCAACCAAAGAAACCTGCCCTGCACTCCAACCAAAAGCCCAAAGAAGATCATGGTCGAAGGAGAAGATGGCCGGGACGGGGATAAAAATTGTCGGAAATAAATGATGAAGTTAGCCTCTTGTTTTCCGAGAAGCAAGAAGAAATCACAGCATCATTTTTCATGCTCGATGAACCTTTAGTAGTTCTGCATGAGATTCTTTTGCTTCGCCAGTCTCAGCGACATTGTAGGCAACATTTTCTTCGATTTCACGCTCAGGTTTACTCAATAACTTCCATCGGGGTTTTGCTGATATGATTCATTGTGCTTCTGTGTTAACCTTACACAAATGCAGATCCTATCGTCGCATCAATTTCGTACTTCTCATACATGACCCTACGAACATATTCGAAGACTTCGAGAACTTTTACGACCGGCAGTAAGAGCGTGCGGCGGAGATGCTTCTCGAGCCTGAAGTGTTCGAAACCTCATTCAATCGATCATCAACAATCGCTCCTTTGGTAGAATTGGCTTTCGTTTGAATCGGGTCAAGTCGCACTGTCATTCCCATTCAGGGATTAGTTAATCTCTGCTAATTTATCGAAAGACTTGACTTTCACCCGAAAGTTTTGTATATTTGCATAAGAAACGTCCGGAGCATCGCTGGCAAAGCGGCATTTGGGTGAGTTTTGCAGAGTGGTCCCGTTAGTCTCAATCATTTCATTCGGCAATTTCACAAATTACATTCCCACTTATGGCACATATCAACTGGCTGGCCGTCCTGGTGGCGGCGATTGTTTATTTCGTATTCGGATCGTTGTGGTATCAATTGCTCTTTCGCAAAATATGGGCGCGCGAATCAGGCATAAAAATGGACAATCCGCCTAAAGGCGGTGCCATGATGACGATGATGCTAAAAAGCTTCCTGGGTAACCTTCTGGCCGTCATTGCCCTTGCATTTCTGCTCTATTATGCACAAGGTGGCGACGTCATGCGATGCGCTAAGATCGGGGCCGTAGCTGCGTTAGGCGTAGCCGGTGGAGCACTTTGGATCAACTACAACTGGCATAGCAAATCCACATTGCTCTGGATCATCGATACCGCATACTACACGATCGGCCTTGCATTGGCTGGGGCCGTGATCGCAATGATGGCGTAAATTCATATTTAATAACGCAAACCCCGGGAAAAAGCCCGGGGTTTGTATCTTTTTGAATATATTCGAGGTGTTTGTGTAACTTTCCCACTTTTAATGTGTCAGGATGGTACGACATGAAACTTTCGATTATTGCGCTATTTCTTTGCACTTTTGCAATCCAGTCAATTTATTGCCAAATTCCATGTACTAAAATCATCCTGAGTTTTAATGGGCTCACGCCATTCGGTCAAAGAAATCGGGATTCGGCCGAAGTCGCGCTTGGCCGGCTCCGCATAACATTCGATACATTAGACCGGAATCAAGCTGGGAGCGATACGTTAGATTACACTCCGTATTCCGTGGTCATTTGGGCATCGGGAGATCCCACGTTAGATGTAGTTCCGAGCGAACCCACCGGCCAGGCCGGACTTAGCGCCAAGGAAATTCTCGAACTTGAGAAGTTTCTGAAAGAAGGGACCTCGGAATGCAAAAAATCCTTAGTCATTGCTGGCCAAAACATCGCATACGAGCATGGATTTCTAATGCCAAATGGAATTTCGATCGATACGGGATTTTTGCAATCATGGCTGCACACGGATTTTGTTGCTGATTCTCCTGATAGCGGTATCTATCATGCGAGAATAATAGGTCAACAACCTGCCTATTGGACATTTTCTGACTCGATGATCTCGTTATCACCAGATGTCGTAATACCTTCATTAAAGACCCCGGCTGTTGGCCCGATAGTAAACGGACTGGCATACGCTTATTCGAAACACCCGCTCACGCCATTGGATAGCGGCGCGGGCATCTCATTTTACAACCCAACGATTAATACCGTATTTTACGCATTCGACTGGGCCGATCCCATTCAAACCCGCCCAGGTGGAAGCGGCGATACGACAAGCGGCACGACCCGAGTAATGGCTGCGGCGTTTGCCTTTTTTAGAAGTCATCAAATCCAGCCTTGTACCAATTCAGTACATACGGAGAATGAGTACAAACCCTCGCTCGAATTGAAAGCCATCGTTCCCAATCCTGCGCAAACGCAAGCGAAAATCATTTTTACCCTGCCGGAGCGAAGCTTTGTTACCATTCGCATCCTCGACCTTCTCGGAAGAATTATCCGAACAGAGTTTGAACAAATTTCAATGAACGGAGGATTATGTAGCCGAATCCTCGACCTCACCAACATCCCAGCAGGGAATTATACATGCGAATTGGTTTCGAATGCTGCTTCCTCCGGAACTTCATTTATAACCGAGAACTTTATCATCCGATAACTTTTATTTTTTCTTCGCCGATTTCCCTTTCGCACCTGCCTTCCCTACCGAACTGATTTTCTCCGCAATACTCTTCCCCTGCATAAAGTGCAGAAGATAATCATACCCTCCAGCCTTCGAATCCGTGCCGGACATGTTAAATCCACCGAACGGATGCGCACCGACCATCGCGCCGGTACACTTCCGGTTGATATAAAGGTTGCCAACAAAAAATTCCTTCTTCGCGCGCTCGATATTCTTTTTGCTCTTGGAATAGACCGCTCCCGTCAAACCGTATTCGGTATTGTTCGCAACTTCAAGCGCTTCATCGAAATTTTTCACGGGAATAAGCGCAAGCACTGGGCCGAAACCTCTTCCTGCGCTAATCTTGCATTTGGAGCAATATCGGCAACGACGGTCGGCTGGATAAAATAGCCTTCGGTTCCCGATCGTTCGCCGCCTGCGACCACGCGGCCTTCTTTGCGGCCAATATCGATGTAACTCATGATGCTGTTAAATGCTTTCTCGTTCACGACAGGGCCGATACGCTTGTTTTCCGTCGGGTCGCCAATTTCCAATGCCTTCACGCGTTCAGCAATTTTCTCGACCATTTTCGGATACACCGATTGCTCGATGATCGCGCGTGAACATGCAGAACATTTCTGCCCTTGGAACCCGTAAGCGCTGACGACGATCCCCTCCGCCGCAGCATCGAGATCGGCGTCCTTCGCAACGACGATCGCATCTTTCCCTCCCATTTCTGCAACGACGCGCTTGATCCATTTCTGTCCTTCGCGTGGAGTAGCAGCATTCTGCGCGACTCGCAATCCCACTTGCTTCGACCCGGTGAAGGAAATGAACCGCGTGATCGTGCTATTCACCAGATAATCCCCGACTTCACCGCCGGGAGCAGTAAGGAAATTCAGCACGCCGGATGGAAGTCCGGCCTCTTCCATGATCTCATGGAACAGCCAGCCCATCATCGGCGAATCGCTGGAGGGCTTGAGAACTATTGTGTTCCCGGTCACGATGGCAGCGGCAGACATTCCCACCAATATCGCGAACGGGAAGTTCCACGGTGGAACGATAACCCCGACGCCCAGCGGAATATATTCCAGCCAATCCTTCTCGCCTTTAAGCTGATGCAGTGGCTGCGGCCCACCGAAACGCATCATCTCGCGTGCATAAAATTCCAGAAAATCAATAGCTTCGGCGGTATCGGCATCGGCTTCCGCCCAGTTCTTACCGACTTCCCGTACCATCCATGCGTTAATTTCATAACGCCGGCGCTTTGCGATCTTCGCGGCTTTGAAAATATAATTCGCTCGCTTGTCATACGGAACTTTGCTCCAGGTCTGGAATGCATTCGCAGCCGTTTGGAGTGCCTGTTCCGCATGTTCGACCGTCCCTTTCGCAAAATTACCGATGATCTCGCTCGGTCGCGCCGGATTGCGCGACGCGATCGCATCGCTCGTTCCAATGCGCTTGCCGCCGATCACATTAGGATAGATCTTGCCCAAACTATCGCCTGTTTTGCGCAGCGCGGCTTCCATAGCCTTGCGCTCGCGGGGCTGGGTGTAATCTTTGTAGGTCTCGTTCTGAAATGCGGGTATTTTCGTCTTGGCCATGTAATAAAAAAATTAGAGTGCCGCAAAACACGCTTTTGTCGGGTTCTGCTCCACAGCCGAACCGTAAGATTTTTTAACGATTGCCTTTCTCCAAGAGATAGGTGCCGTTTTTCTTTCTTGTGAGTTCCCGACGACCCCGTTTCCAAGCCGTTTTCGCCATTTTGTTGCAACAAATGTTTTCCCAAAGAACTCGTTCATAAAGAAAGCTATCCATCCCCCTTTCATACTTCATAATTCATACTTCATAATTGCCAATAGGTGCCCATCATCGCACTACCTAATATACGCACTAAATGTGGCAATGACAAGGAATTCCAAAAGATTTATCACACCGCAGACAAACGGCTTACATCGATCTCTATTTCTCCGATCACTTCAGAGTTTGCAATCTCATCTTCCACACTATAAACAATGAAGACTTTCCCACCGAATTTAGTAGTAAAATCATCGAAGACGTTTCTCATTCTTTCGCTCATAGAATAATTTCGAGAATTGGAGAGAGAGGCAAAGAGCTTGATCTGAATTCCAAATGCTTGCTTACCGACCAAACCTATAAAATCGATGTCACCACATAGATCGGCATCATGTTCCGGTTCAAACGTCTCGATGGTAACGCCGGGGAGGAGATCTTTAACGTTCTTAATAGTTGTCATAGGTATCCATAGTTTCTACCCCCAAACATTACCACGGCTAGCATTAAATAAATGCAAGTTGATCGGAAATACTTTCATGGCAATAAAAACGATTGTTACCGTCCCAAACCAAAAGAACATTGCGGTCTTTTAGGATGTAATCGTTCATCCAAGACATCTTATCGGTTAAGGGTGTTTCGAGTACGAGTACTAATTTTGCGTCAGGTACATTCTGAATGTAACGGTACTCATATAGTTGCGAAAGACCACGCCGTGCCTGATGGTGCAAGTTCCTTTCGGTTGTTGACTTCATTTCGAATAGATAATCTTGATCGTCTATTCTCGCCGAGAGATCAACATATCGATTTGTCCTTGGAATAGAGCCATGCTTGCGTATTTTCTGAGCCATCAAATTCACAAGTTCCGTATGAACTGAGTTAGCCCGTTCGCGTGATGCTTGATTAACAAAAAATTGAATTGCCTCCTCGCTCTTCTTTACTCGACGAGACTGATTCTGATATTCTAGCAGATCATATCGTGCTGGGAGTAGTGGTTCTTCATCGGAGTCAACTGTTACGAGAGGCACTGAAGAAGGAAGACTATTTAGAATATACGAATTCGCTGTTTCATTCACCAAGCCTAAATGACGAAGCCAACTCAAATACGTCGAGGTTCTTCGTCCGGCCATTGAAGTTTGACCAAGTTCTGCAACCGATGCAAGGAACGTTTCTATTTCATTACGAGAAGCGCCTGCAGCTCCGTGCGCTTCTAAGAACGAGACCAGTCTTACAAAGACTGGGTTGTTAAGTATTGCGCTAAGTATTATTGCATTCTTATCAGTTGTGCTTGCGCGTTGGAATAACTTCCCGAACTTAGTCAAAGTGGAAGCATTATTTTGAGTTCGCTCGGAAAACCCAAGGATTTCAGTGGCTCTTCGGTAGTAGCGTCCTTGTCTATCCGTTAATCCACCAATCGCTTCGGCAATGTCATCATCCGTTTTAGCCCCCGCAGCGATCGCGCCAATTGAAAGCATTACTCGGTCAAGCGAGTCAGCCTGAAGAACATCTTTGCTCTGAATCTTCACTTCGCTATAAACAGGTATTCGCTAACAGAGTTATTATTGTCGCCAACTTTGTGGGCTTGATTCCCATGGTGATACTTGTGCGCCAATTCGTGAACGACAACATTTTTTTTCACTTCTTTTAGGAGTGACTCGATCTCATCACGCGAAGGTAAACAGTTTGATGAGTATGAAACAACGAGAATCGATTTTCTGAAATGATGGAATACCCTACGGAAAGCCTCCGTCACCCCTGACTTGCTAGCAAAAGCAGTTTCATAAGAACGAAGCTTTTTTGTCTTGGTCCCCATCATAATGTCTGCGTCCTTCCAGTAAGTACACAGACCTTCAACGAAGTGGTATCGACGAGTATAATCGCAATCGGAATAACGGCTAACATAAGGCGGATCGAGATAAACTAAATCCGCAATATTGTTCGGGAGATCAAACACATCTTCATTAAAAGCTTTGTTTGCTCGACCGTTAGAGAAAACTGAGCCGTTTATCGCGTCCACAGCTTCAATGAATTGCTGGGACATCGATATTTTTAGATCACGCCTTCCATCTTGGCCTGTATTGCCCGTAAAGGTGAAGAGGCCGCGGGGCCGCTTCTTCATACTAGCGCGTGATGGTGAATTTTTCTAAATACCCAGGATGTTGAGCATTAATCTAATCTTTTCGATGTATGCGCGAAGTAGTTACTTTTGACGGTTCAATTGCAATAACTCCAAATGGCGAGACATCCTACCTCGTTGCATTGGGGAATGTCATTTTTAGGTTTGACTTCATACTCAGCGACCGATGGAAAGTGAGCATCTTACGTTCCCTCGACAGCTCTAAGCGAGAAGTTTCTGTGGGAGAAATTTGGACTGACGATTTTAAAATCGCTCTCAAAGAATTCTTCGGATTTAACTCAATCCAAACAATTCAAAAATGACTCAAACGGAGGCCGTTATTGAGGCGATGCGCCGAAATGGCGGATACGCTACCCTTGGCTACCTTTATCAAGAGGCATTGAAAGTCCCGGGTGCAGAATGGAATACGAAGACACCATTCAAGTCCATAAATCGCATTGTTCAAGACACGCGCTTTTTTTATAGGATTAAACCTGGTCTTTGGGCATTGAAAGATTTACAAACTCAATTAGTTGATGAACCCGCCGTATCAACAAGACCAGAGAGTGATCACTATTTTTATCAAGGCTTACTTGTTGAACTCGGAAATATGCAAGGATTCCAAAGTTTTGTGCCACGTCCTGACAGGGGCAAACATTACCTAAGTGGCACTCTTGGGTCTGTGGCTACTCTCGATGAAATACTCCCGTTCACATACCCGGAAATAGTTAAACGTGCCAGTATGGTTGATGTAATATGGTTTGGGTCAAACAAGTTCCCAGTTGAGTTTATTGAAGTTGAACACTCGACCGATTTCAATGTGTCTCTTCTAAAGTTTGCAGACTTTCAGCCATTCAATTCTAAATTTCGAATTGTCGCTTCTAATAACCGCCAAAAGCAATTTCTGACTCGAATAGATCAAAGGGCTTTCGAGTCGCTGAAACCCGTTGTGAAATTTACTTCGTGTGATGCAGTGTCAGAGCTTCACTCCAAATGGAGTGCCCTCGTGGCATCGCGTTCACTTTGGGCATAACATTCAGATCTGTCAGAAATCAAGACGAAGCTGGTCCAAAAGTGTTTCTATCGTCGCAATGAGCGGTGGTATATCTTCCTGAATAACTTTATACAGAACATCATAATCCACATCGAAATAAGCATGAGCGAGTCGATTGCGAAGGCCTGTCATTCCTTTCCAGTCGATCTCGGAATGTTCTTCCTGATATTCGATAGATATATTCCGTGCCGCTTCGCCAATGATTTGCAGCAATGCAACTAACGCGAATGGCAAAATAAGATCGAATTCTATGTCATGCCGAGATCGACCACGTGTAATAACAACGATTCGTTTGGTCGCATCCAGTATGTGCTGTAGCCGAACTCGGTCACTGGTCAACATATACGTTTTGAGCCGTTCGCACAACTTCGTCACGGAAGTAGCGACTGAGGAAGGCAGGTGTATTGAGATCGACGGTTTGTCCGAAGAGATGAGAGAGCGCGTCCTGCAAATGGAAATAGGAGAAGCCCGGTGTCTTTCCGGCTTCAAATTCGACGAGCAAATCCAAATCGCTGCCAGGCTTCTCATGCCCTTTTAGCACCGAACCAAAAACAGCCAGCCTCTTAACATGATATTCGCGGCAAAGCAATTCGAGCCTTTGATTGTCTACTTTAAGATTTCGCATAGTACCAATACATTTGAGAATGAACCAGAGTTTCATTTTCTACGTCACCATATATGGTAAGAATCGTCTATCGATATTTTCCTGATCAACGAGGCGAACACTTTTGTAATGTCCGAACGGAGTATTAAATTGCCCACTCCTATTAACTCGATATAAGCCATTAAAGCAAGTCTTATTCAAGAAAATCATTCTCGCCGCTCGTTCATGCAGAGCCATGGTTCTCGGATTCTGCGCCCGCACACGATAGAATTCCTCTGAGGATACTTTGTATTTTGAAAGTGAAATAATGACTGCTTCGGGCGTATCTCTTACAGCCTCGTAACATGCAATGAGTTCGGCATTTGCATCACCCAGAATTCCACGTTCCGGCTGAACAGAAAAAAACATTGCACCACCGCCAACGAACGGCTCGACGTAATTCTTAAAATCTTTCGGAGCAAATTTCGAAAGAATGGGAAGCAAGCTACTTTTACCGCCAGCCCACTTAAGGATTGGCCGAGCGGTCCTTCGCGCGTTGATAGTTTCGAAATCTAATTGTGCTAAAGCCATTGTATTACCTATGACACGTTTCATTGCGACATTGGTGCCCATAGTTATTCACATAATATAACACAATTTCTAATCCTTCGCATAATATTCAAAATCCAGGCTAACTCAGGGGACTACAGCATGCCATTCATAAATTGTGCTAAAAAATTACAAATTCCCGCTCATTGGATGCCCTGCTACCCCTAAATCCGTATTTTTGCATAAATTATTATTCCACTACAGCAATGGCCTAATAATCGGCTACACTTCATGCAAACATTACATTTTAAAACATCTGCGGAGTTCCGGCAGTGGCTGGAGAAAAACCACACGGGATCAGGTGGTATATGGTTGCGCATGTTCAAAAAAGATTCACAGGAACGATCCCTGACGTATGCGGAGGCGCTCGATCAGGCGCTGTGCTATGGTTGGATCGATGGCCAGAAAAAGCCCTTCGACGAACTCTCATGGCTGCAGAAATTTACACCGAGACGCCCCAACAGCGGGTGGTCGAAAATAAACACGCAGCATGTAGAACGCCTTATCAAGGCGGGAACGATGACACCTGCAGGAATGGATGCGGTTGAAGCAGCAAAGGCCGATGGCCGGTGGGAAATTGCATATAGTTCATCCAGGAGCGCTGCCCCGCCTGAAGATTTTCTGAAGGAGTTGAGTAAAAATAAAAAAGCAGAAGCCTTTTTTAAAACATTGAACAAAGCAAATGTGTATTCGATCGTGTATCGTCTTGAAACGGCAAAGAAGCCGGAAACCAGAGCCAAGCGGATGAAGACGATCCTTGCCATGCTGGAGCAGGGCAAAGCATTTCATGCTTGAGCCTGCGTTACGTTTGGTACCTTTAATGATTTTTTGAAAATCTCAGTCCCATTAGAGGGCATATTTGTAGCCCCGTACTACGCTCAATGTGGAACGTAACCACACCAAGTAAGCTTACCTATTATTATGGAAACACCATTCGTAATTCCCATCGAACCGAAGGTTTATGCTGGGCTCCAGCAGGAAAGCCGCGAGGAGAAACGCGATACCGCTGAGATCGTCAACGATGTTCTGCGCCGTCACCTTTTGCTCTGGCAAATGAAGCGTCTGCAATCGGCGATCGAACCGCAAGCCCGCGCCCAGGGTCTCCTAACCGATGAGGATGTATTCCGGGAAGTTTCGTGAAAATATTCGTCGATACGAACGTACTCGTTTCTTCATTTACATCGAATGGACTTTGCAGGAAGTTATTTGAGCTATTGGTTTCTGAACACGATGTTGTTATCAGCCCACACGTTTTGATCGAATTACGCAGGACGATTCTAAAGAAATTCGTCGTTGATGCGAACGAACTTGAGGCATTCCTTCGCACATTAGAAGAAGTTGCCGAACTGAGCACGCCTCCTTACGCTTCGCACATTGAAGTACGCGACCCAGACGACATTCCAATCCTCGCAGCGGCGATACAAAGCGGCGTAAAAATTCTCGTTACCGGCGACAAGGATCTGCTTGATCTGATAAACCCTCCGATCCGCATCCTTACTCCGCGCGCAGTCTATGACATTTTGACTCGGGCATAAATCAGATTGATGTTTTTATTCGGATGATATTTGCCATTCATTCGAAATAGCCGTATTTTTGTAGAATATTTCTATTACTTCGCACTGACACCGCACTTGCTCCCACTCCTATTACTCGCTGACGTTTCCTCCGGAGATCCGAAGAGCGATTATCTCGGCGTGCTGCTATATACGTTCGGGCTGATCCTGCTTTTTTTTCTGCTGATGAATGTCGATCGTCGATTTCGGGAGTATGCGGGGCGCTCACTGGTGCGTCCGTATAATTTCTTTTCGGATATTCGCGACCGGCGGCTTATTCCGAACGCGCAAACGGCGCTGCTTTCCTTTATATGCTCAGGCGCGCTGGGGGTATTTCTTGCAACGCTCATCATCGGCTTTAACGGACACGAGGCCGCCGGAAGATATTTCACTGCATTACTACCGCGCTCCCTCTACGCAACAGCCACAGGCAGCACACTGCCATATTCAGCGCTTATTATTGCCGGCACCGCCTTCGGCTTTGCCGGAAGCGTCCTGCTTTCCGGACTGATGCGCTTCGGGGCCATCTTCATTCGCGGTCGATATTATTTTGCCGATGCCTACAATGTGACCGTTTGGTCGCTTCAGCCGCTCTCCTTCCTGCTTGTGTTCGATCTTCTTTTACCCCGGATGGAAATGAACCACCAGACTGCCGAGCTCTCGCTCATGCTGCTCGCCCCGATGATTCTATGGTGCTATTTCCGCATCCTCAAAGGCACCGGAGTCCTTTTCGACATATATCCAACCAAGATCTATGGCTACGGTGCGCTCTTGATCGCCATACTGGTTGGCATCGGTTACGTATTTCTTCAAAAGTAAGGAACGGGGAGCAGCGTTTGGGGTTTTTTGAGTCCGACGCCTCACTTGACGGTTTGTCCTACTAAAAAGAATGTATCTTTCCAAATTAGAAATAATCGGTTTTAAGTCGTTCGCGCAGAAGACGCTGCTGAAATTCGATGCTGGCATGACGGCCATCGTCGGGCCGAACGGCTGCGGTAAGTCGAACGTCGTTGACGCCATCCGCTGGGGGCTTGGCGAACAGCGCGCCGGCACGCTCCGCTCGGATGTGATGGAGAACGTGATCTTCAACGGCACGCGCACGCGCAAGCCGCTCGGCATGTCCGAAGTTTCGATCACGATCGAGAACAACAAAGGCATTCTCCCGACCGAATATCAGGAAGTGACGATCACGCGGCGCTTGTTCCGCTCCGGCGAGTCCGAATATCTGCTGAATAAAGCGCAATGCCGTTTGCGCGACATCGTCGAGCTGTTCATGGATACCGGCATGGGCGCGAACGCCTATTCGGTGATCGAGCTGAAGATGATCGAGACCATCCTCTCCGATCGCACCGAAGAGCGACGCAAACTTTTCGAAGAAGCCGCCGGTGTCACGAAATACAAAGCGCGCCGCAAAGAAGCACTGCGCAGATTAGATGAAGTCGCCGCTGATCTTGCCCGCGTCGATGATATTGTAAAGGAAGTGACGAAGACGGTTGCTTCATTAGAACGTCAGGCCGATAAAGCGAAGAAACACGCCGAGCTTTCGGCTGAGCTTCGCGCACTTGAAATAGAACTGTTAGAACGCGAGTATTCGCAAACATCCGAGCGCATTGCTCCGCTCGTCGCCGAACTGCAGAATGCAGAATCCACCCGCGACCGCATCACCACCGAGCTTTCGAAATACGAGGCCCTGCTCGATGTCATCGAGCGTGAAGAAAATGAGATCGAGGAACAGCTTATCGCGTCCGAGCGATCTGTAAAAGAAAAATCCGAGATCATTCAGCGCACCCGCGAAACCATCATTGCGACCGAAGAGCGCATTCGATCCCTTCACGAGCAAAAGGGACGCGCCACGCAGGAATTCGAACGCCTCGAACGGGAGAAAGTCGAGCTTACCGAACGGCTCGCTGCACTTCGCATCGCCTCTGACCGAGCAGTCGAGAACAAGCAGGAACTCGAAACAGAAAAGCACGAGAAAGAACAGATTCGAACCGAAGCAGAAAATGTTGTTCGCGCTCGTAGGAGCGAATTACAAAAGGCTCGTGACCTGGTTTACTCGCTGCTCACTTCTCGTAACGAACGCTCTAACGAGCTCGAACGCCGCAAAGCTCGCATTGAAGAATTGGAACGCCGTCTTTCTAAATTCGAAAGTGAATACGCGGCACTTGATGAGAAATATTCTAATCTCGAACAAGAGTCTGCAAAGCTAAGTATTGACCTAGATGCCGCCGGCGCGCTCATCACAACGGCTGAGGAGGAATATCAATCAGCCCAGGAAAAACAGGAATCTCTGAAAGCGAAGCTCGAAGAGTTACAGAATTCTTCGTTCACGGTTCAGAATGAGATCGGTAAGAAGATCTCTAAGATAGAGTTCTTCACGGGATTAGTCGAGCAAGGGATTGGCGCAGGCGAAGGCACGCAATATTTGCTTTCCGAATCCGGCTGGGCTTCGATGGATCCTATCACTGTTGCTGATGCCTTCGATTGCGATTCCGAATACCGCGCCGCCTTCGAAAGCGCGCTCGGAGAGATCGCATATTATCTCATCGTCGAGTCCAGCAAGGATGCCTTCGAAGCCGTCGATGTATTGCGGCACTCGCAAAAAGGCAAAGCGACGCTTATTGCGCTGGATCGGGTTCCATCTTCCCATCCTATAGAAGGAGGAGGCCGGGCGGTGGTCCTCCCAGGAACCGCAAAGAGCGCCCTCTCGCTCGCCAAATTTTCTGACCGGTATCGTAATCTTTTCACGATGCTGCTGTCCGAGATCGCAGTTGTCGATTCCATTCAGGCCGGATTCGATCTCCTCGATTCCTCACAAGGCATCGAACGCTGTGTCACAGTAGATGGTGAGGTTATTACTCGCGCTGGTTTTGTCAAAGGTGGATCGAAAAAGAGTACAGAGGGAATTCTTATCGGCAAGCGCGATCAAATTCGCGAGCTGGAAGTAGATGTCGCAAATCTTAAGGCGGAACTCAGCCGCTATGAGGAAGAGATCGCAGAAACGAACCGCGCATTCGAAGCCATCAACATTAAATCCCTCCTCTCCACTGTTCGCCAGTGTGAAGAAGGCCGCCGCACCGTACAAGTGCGTGCCGGGCAAGTACACTATGAATTGAAACGCATCGGCGAGCAGCGCGAAGCACTCCAGAGCGAAGAAACACGCATGACAAACGACCGCTCACCACTCGCGGATTCGCTCGGCGCCATTGAACTGGAAGTGGTAGAATTCGAACGTCAGCATGGCGAGGCTCTGGAAGAATCGGTGAAGATGCAGCAGATGGTTGAAGAGGCCGAACGCGTGCTCGCTGAAGAAGCCGCACGCTCCACCGAGGCACAGGTGCGTTTTGCCGGATTGCTCTCGGAAGTATCTCGATTAGAAAGCGAAACACGCCAGACCGAGCGTGCCATCGACAACGCCACCCAACTCGCCGAACAGCGTCAGCGTGAACGAGAGCGCGCCGAGCGTGACCACATCGAGCTTTCTGCTAAGCTTGAGGAATTCCGAACCATGCTCATCGGCATGGAAGAGCAGCTTATTTCTGCTACTGGACTGCACGAGCAAGTAGCGGAACTTCGTAAATCAAAACAAGCGGAAGCACATAAGTACCGCGAAGCACTGCGTGAGGAGCGTCAGGCTCACGATAAGACGATCAACATCACGCATGAACTCCAGATGAAAATTCAGGAGTTAGAGCAAAAACTGCGGCAGATCGAAGATAGGGCGCGCGAAGAGTTCGAAATGCAAGCAGTCGAGCGGAAAGAATATCCGGAAGATGACACGTTCAGCTTTGGTGACGCGCGGGAGACAGTCAGGGAGCTAAAGCAAAAGATCAAGAACTTGGGGGCGGTCAATCTTCTGGCGTATGACGAATTCCAAAAAGAGAGCGAGCGCTTGCAGTTCCTCACGACTCAGCGCGCCGATCTTTCCGAAGCACAGAAAAATCTCGTCCAGACCATCGAGGAGATCAATGTAACGGCTACGGAACAATTTCTTACCACGTTCGAAAAGATTCGCTCAAATTTCCAGGATATTTTCCGTTCCCTGTTTGCCGAAGGTGACAACTGCGATCTGAATTTAGAAGAAGGAAAAGATCCGCTCGAAGCACAGATCGAAATTCTTGCGCAACCGCGCGGCAAAAAGCCTCATTCGATTCGAACTTCTCTCAACCGGCGAAAAAACGCTTACTGCTATCGCGCTTCTCTTCGCGATCTATCTCGTAAAACCAAGCCCATTCTGCATTCTGGATGAAGTCGATGCCCCGCTCGACGACAACAGCATCGACCGCTTCCTTTCAATCATCAAGCGGTTTGCATCGAACACGCAGTTCATCGTCGTCACGCACAACAAACGCACCATGGCCGCCGCCGACGCGCTCTACGGCGTCACGCAGGAAGAAGATGGCGTTTCGAAGATCGTCAGCGTCCGGTTGAAGAAAGAGGGAATGATCGTGAGAGATAAGATGTCGAAAAATAGCGAACCTGCGCTGATGGAAGCATAACATTTCTTGTTTTAGCATCTATCAATTCAACCTTTGAATAGCGATCATACTAATTTAGTTGGAGGCGATTTTGACTATGATCGCAAAGGATCTGGATATTCCAAGCATCGAAGGGCCGACCCAAGAATCGCATCACTAATACATGCCGCATTGGGCGATGCTAAGACCGTAGTGAATGTTGGCGCAGGCGCAGGTAATTATGAACCCAACGATCGTTATGTCATCGCAATAGAACCTTCGGAAGTAATGCGATCACAGCGCTCCGCTAATCTGCCTCCAGCTATCCATGGCTTTGCTGAAGCATTGCCGCTCGATGATAAGTCGCTCGATGCTTCGATGGCAATTCTTACCATTCATCAGTGGAGCAACCTAAAGCAAGGCATCAATGAACTTAAGAGAGTTACCAAAGGCAACGTCGTCATAATGACGTTCGATTCGCAAGAACTCGATAAATTCTGGCTCTCTAACTATGTTCCCGAACTTATTGACGCGGAGCGCAAACGATTCTGCACGATAGCATCTATCTTCCAAGTGCTTGGCGAACGAACAGATGTTTCAACCGTCCCCATTCCAATTGATTGTACGGACGGCTTTACCGAAGCTTTCTATGCGCGTCCAGAAGCCTTTTTGAACCCCGACGTTCGCAAAGCTCAGTCGGCGTGGGCGTTCGTCGATTCCGGTGCAGAACAACGTGCAATTCAAACATTAACAAAAGATCTCGAATCTGGTGAATGGGATCGTCGCTTTGGGCATTTCCGCTCGATGCCAACTTTTGATGGCGCACTGAGATTGATAACGAGCCGACAGAGATGATTTCACGAAGCTGTGAAATTGAAACATCTGGGAATGATCGTGCGCTCGAAGGAGAAACAAATGGAGATGGCGGTAGCGGTGTAACACCGGACTTTAGTCCGACACGCCCTATTCTTCGCTCCACTCTTCGACTGTGATCACATCAGCCTGGCGGGAAACACTTTCGTTGTCAGTACGCGGTGTACTTCTTCATCGGCATCGGCACAGCAATCTGTGAGAACGGTGATGCGGTAATCTTTATCGGCGGCTTCACGCGTCGTCGAGAGCACGACGCCGCTGGTTGCAACTCCGGTGAGCACCAGGTGACGAATATCGAGAGCTCGTAGCACAACTTCAAGATCGCTGCCGGTAAAGGCGCTCACACGTCGTTTGGTAACGATAATTTCGCCTTCCCTCGGCGCCACATCCGGATGGATCTTCATCCAGTCATCCATACTAGCACCTTTCAATCTCGCTTTACTTGCGGTAAACCCTTTGTTGTTCGTGCTGATCTCGGGTAAACCAGATCTAAAACCTACCACCACATAGATAATAGGAATCTTGTCCTCACGCGCATGAGAAATGGCTTGAGCAACCTTCGCAATCACTGGCGCTGCGTGCTGGAGATTCAGGAGAATAGCGGACTGCATATCCATTACCAGTAGAGCGGACTTATGACTATTCTCTCCCACCTCTTTAACCCTTCCCATTAAATGTCAGATACGCATGGTCCTGCAATCCTTTTTCGAAGTCGATTCAGGAATTAAGCAGCCTGGCGAGCCTGATTCTTCCCGGCCGCTTCTGAAAGCAACCTGCTCAGATTCCTCAACTCAAGTTGAACAAGGTTGCCGTCCTCGCCATATTCAGCAACAAGGCCGCCCGAAAATTCTTCGCTATCGGCGATCTCTCCCGTGTCGACATGGTCTCGGAGGCGAATGGTCAAAATATCTACTTCAGAATCATAATTGTAATTCACGAACGTACTCAGTCTGCCAAAACAGAATTCGGCGTGACACTCAGATGAAGTCCGAGAGTGCGAAGTTCGATCAGTTCTGCCAAACCGTTGTGACCATTTTTTGCGCCGTTCGCCTCCAAGACACGATTGATCGCGAACTGAATTTCTTCCTCTGTTCCATTTTCAAAAGCATCCGAAAGAAAACCCGATGCGATTTCCGGATTTCTAAGCTCCTCCATCAAATATTCGTCCCAGCTTTCAGTTGGCATGTTTGTGTAACTTATATTCTTTCCAAAGAGTTTTTGCTTGATCGATGGCTTTATCCTGACCGCTCTTATCAGAACCTGTGAGTAGGAGAACAATTTCGGGGCCGTCGATCCCATAATAAACACGCCATCCCTGGCCCACATGTATCCGGAGTTCGTGAACGCCTTCCCCAACTGGTTTTGAATCTCCAAAAGTGCCAAGCATAATGCGATCCAGCCTGCGCTGAATAATAGGACGGACTGCTACGTCAAGTTTATCGATCCATTCTCGGAAATAGGAATGTCCATTGAGGGCGCGATAGAAAACAAGTCTTCTCATGATCACCCCTTCCCATTGAACGTCAGATACGTATGATCCTGCAATCCTTTTTCGTAATCGCTGAGCATACGCATGCCTTCGTTGGGACGGAGACGGTCGGACTTGATGGCTTCGTCGATCTGGACTTTCATGCGGCGAACAAGTTCCTTCTCGTGATATTGCGTCAATTCCAGCACTTGCGCGATAGAATTCCCTGCAATGGTTTCTTCAATGTAGAAACCAGATTCTTCATCGGGGTCGAGGAACACATGTGCTTCATTTACGCGCCCAAAGAGATTGTGTAGATCGCCCATGATGTCCTGGTACGCGCCGGTGAGAAATAATCCCACGTAGTAGGGTTCCGGAGCACCAGTTCCATTTTTGGCAATCAATGGGTGAAGCGGCAGTGTAGTGCGTACATCCTTGATGTCCGCGAACTTCGAGATCTTGCCGTCGGAATCGCAGGTAATATCAACAAGTGTACCGTGGATGGTCGGCGCTTCGTTGAGCCGATGCACCGGCATGATCGGAAAGATCTGTCCCAGCGCCCAATGGTCGAGCAAACTTTGGAACACAGAGAAATTACAAAGATACTGGTCGGCAAGATGTGGTGTCAGATCAGCAATTTCTTCGGGAATTTCTTCCTCCATATCCGGATCTTCCGAACGTCGTTTGTAGCGCTCAGCAACCTCTTCAACAATGTGCCAGTAAAATGTCTCTATTTTCGCCTTTGTGCGAAGATCGAGAATGCCGAGATCGAACGCATTCTGGGATTCATCTTTGATCTGCAGCGTATCATGCAGTGCTTCGCGTGGATTTTGATCTAAACGGTCGAGGATCTCCTTGAGCTGCTTCACCCATTTGTGATCCGTCTTCTTTACGCTAAGATCGTATTCGGCCTTCGTCTTTTCAATGGCGCCAAAAACCTGAACGACGAGCAACGAATGATGTGCCACGATCGCGCGGCCGGACTCCGAAACGATATTTGGGTGCGCAACTGATTCCTCATCACAGACATCCATAATGTTATAGACGGTGTCTGCTGCATATTCTTCCATCGTGTAATTCGTGGAAGAATGGAAACTCGTACGGCTTCCATCGTAATCGACTCCTAAGCCCCCGCCTACGTCGATATATTTGATCCCTGTGAGGCCCATCTTTACCAGCTTCGCATAATAGCGAGTTGCTTCACGCGTCGCGCGTTTGATAGAAAGAATATCGGGGATTTGGCTCCCAATATGAAAATGAACAAGCTGCAATGAGTCAATGGAATCTTCTTTTTGTAAATACTCAATCGCTTCAACTAAATCCATAGTTGAAAGTCCAAACTTTGCGGATTCACCGCCGGAGGTGGACCATATTCCGGTACTCTTTGCTGCCAGCCGAACGCGCACACCGATCATCGGTTTTACTCCGATCTCACGGCCCACTTCGATGATGGATTTAACCTCCTCCACCTTTTCCGCGATCATGATAACCTTTTTGCCAAGCTTATTTCCGAGCAATGCGGTCCGGATGAAGGCGGTATCTTTGTAGCCATTGCAGATAATGATCGACTCGTTATCCGAATGCGTTGCAAGTGCAGCAAAAAGCTCGGGCTTCGAACCGGCTTCCAGACCATAGTGGAATGGCCGTCCGGCATCCTCGATCTCTTCTACTACTTCGCGAAGCTGGTTTACTTTGATCGGGAATACGCCGAAATAACTCGCCTGATAATTTGTCTCCTTGATCGCATCGTTGAACGCTTTGTTGAGCGATACAACTCGGTCGCGCAACAAGTCCTGAAAGCGAATGACGAGTGGGAACCGGAGATTCCACTCCTCGGCGTCTTTAAGAACATCCATCACGTCGATCGTTGCTCCGGCATCGCGTGAAGGAGAGATCGTCACATGACCTTTTTCATTAATTCCAAAATACCCAAGACCCCAACGGTCAATGTTATAAGCCTCGATGGCATCGTCGATCGTCCACTCGCTGGTTGGAATGAAATCAGCGAGTGTCAGGTCGCGAGATGCATCGTGGCCGTTCGTTGAAACAGCGCGAGCGTCTATTGTAGGTTGTTCGCGAGAAAGAATCTGCTCAGGCAAAATTAATTACGAATTACGAATTTCAAATTACGAGTGCTGGGTAGTATCGCGCCTAAACAGCGCAAGCAGGAAATCAGTGCATTTCCCGAGCGGCGTGGCACGAAATGCTATTTCGCACCGCGATTTACCAAATCGCGCCACAATGGTACTATTTTTGAAACTTTCTACACCGCTTAAGTCATATCTCTGTATAGACCCTTTCAAAAACTCCAACTATGAAAATTCAACCCATTCTGGCCCTTTTCTTAGCCCTTACTCTGCTCGGCGCTTGCAAAAGCAGCACCACCGTTGTGGAAAATGACCTTGGCTCGTTCCGGGGTAATATTGCTTTGATCGATCCGAATGGCGATACGCTTCCGAACTACGCCGATGCCATCGTACAAGTTCAGGGGACGCAGTATCAAGCCACCAGCAGCGCGAACGGCGATTGGGAGATCGATAACGTCCCCGCCGGCATTTACAATATTGTGTTCACGAAAACTGGCTTTGATACATTAGTGATTCCGCAATTCCAGTTCAGCGGCGCCGGCACCACCTTTCTGATGAGCAATGCTATTCAGAAGATCCCCATGGATTCGTTGGTATTTACGTTGAACAATACTGGGACACAGATACTCGAGGGGTACGATATGAAAGGTAATCCTATCTATTCGTACTCCGGAAATTTGGCTGTTGAGGGCCACGTTTCGGGACCTGATACCGGACTGCAGGAATGCACGATCGCATACACTTACTCCGCCCCATTCGCAAATATGAGTTCTAAAGACTTTGTCTACCTGATCAATGATTCCTTGCCGAGATTGGAAGAAAGCATCCGTTATTCCGAACCACCAGTGACGAGTGGAACCCAAGTGACCGTCCAAACTTATCTTACGGCTGGGCAAACTACGACTACATCATCGTTCGCACATTTCCAATTGGCCACTTCGCCCTATTCAACCGAACAAACGTTTACCTTACCTTAGCCAAGACAATACAAGATAGAGCACTGGCTGGGCGCTTGGAATAAGTATTACCTTGAAAAATAGATCGATCCTTTCTACTATCATAACGCTTGCTCTGTTCGGGGCTTGCACGAACAGCACGACTGTCGTCGAAAATAACGGTGGGACGCTGCTTGGGAATGTGGCCTTGGTCAATGCCCTGGGCGATACTCTCCCAAGCTACGCCGGGGCGATCATCCAAGTCAACGGAACTTCCCTTCAAGCCACGAGCAGTGCAACCGGTGACTGGGAGATCAATAATGTGCCGGCGGGCATTTATACGATCCAACTAACAAAGCCAGGGTTCGATACCCTGCTCTTCTCAAATTTTGCGTTCAGAGGCGTTGGAACATCTTATTTTCTTAGTTCCGGCATTCAAGCTATTCCCATGGACTCGCTCGTCTATTCCGTTATCAACACCACAGAAGATTCAAACGCGAACGAGTATGAGGGATTGATCAGCATGACTGGAAATGCATCAGGCCCAGATAGCGCATTCTTGAGCGGGGGCCTCATGGCAGCCTCTGGCGGCATCGATCAGTCGGTGGGCGCTACTCTGACGAATGGGCTTATCACAAACCTGGTCAATGGCGTGATCGGCTACTCCGAACCACCGGATACCAAGGGAGCGCTTGTAACATTTCGTGGCTACATCTACGCGAACAATCCCAACGTAAAGTTTACCAGCTTTCAGCGGGCTGTCTCACCATTTATCGTTGAGCGCACCCTTACGCTTCCGTAGAGAAGTAACTTACACGATGACTGACGAGCGCCAGCGCAAGTTCTTGGATCTGTTAGAGCCCGCCTATGACAGGCTCTCCAGGTATGCTCTGGCAGTTACGCAAGATGAGTTGGATGGTGAAGACCTTGTGAGCGCAACGGTGCTTGCGGCGTATGAATCCTTTGAAAAGGTTACCGAAGATGCGCCGTTCCTGCATTATCTGGTGAAAATCGCTTCGAGATTGAACAAACGTAAACGATACCGCGAGCGCAACCGAGTACCGTATCAGGAAGCAATAGCCCTCGCAAACCAAGACTATGGACCTTCCCCGGAAACTGCCGCAGAGATCCGGTTGGTAACGGAGGCTTTGCAAACACTTCCCGAAAAAATGCGAGAGACCGTCGTGCTCTTTTACGTATCCGATTTTTCGCTTGAAGAAATTCGGCGCGTTCAATCCGGGACGCTCAGCGGAGTAAAATCACGTCTGAAACGTGGACGCGAACAATTGGCACGCATGCTCGGTGAATCGCTCCCAGAAAAGAAGACGCCTTCTATTTCAAGAATTTCCGAAGATCACAGACCTTATCTATTTATTGCTGAGGAACGTTATGTATAACAAGGACAACCCAGAATTTTTCGAGGTGCTGCGCACGCGTAAACCACGCCCACCCTTCGAACAGATGGCTCAATTGATCGCATTTGCCTCTCCACGTCCGGCAGCGGCGTTTCCGCTGTACGCCAAACTATTTGGGCCGTTCGTATTGGGAGGAATCCTTACGGCCGGATCCTGGTCACTGCTTGCCAGACATCATGACTCCCACCAACCCTTCGCTCAATATCAAACGAATTCAGCAACAACCAGCCTACCGGAAGCGCCCCTCCCTCAAGAACGCCAGAAAGCCAATGAATTGGTTCTTGCAATGCCCAACCGTGTCACGTCAAACCCCGTATCCGATGATCTTTCTGTATCTAAACCCGAACTGGTTGCTGATTCAGCGATCGGGAACCACACGATCTTTCGAGCTAACATGCTACCTGCCCGTGTACAGCCGGCAGCAATTGGATCACAGGGAATTCAAATTGCTCCAAATCCGCACATTTATGCATTAGACTCTGACGATGATGCTGCATCACCTTGGTTCATAACGATAGGTGGCGCAGCCGCACGTCAGTTCAGCTTGAATAGCTCATATACGCAGACTTCCTTCACGGATGGATTTCTTGGAGCCGGTTATCGATTATCTACAAACTCTTCTATTCGAATTCTTGCTGGCGAAGACGTTTTTGTTACACCTGCATCCACGACAACGAAGTCGATCTCTTTTCATGATACCGTAATAGGTTCCTACCAGAATGTGATCGGCGAGCTTCAAAGCCAGAGTGCGCCAACGGAATCCCGCGCCTACTGGCTGGGGGCAAGCTACAGATATACACTTGGAGATGGCGGAATTCGTCCATTTGCAGAGGTAATGGCAGGCGCAGCTACTGCAGGATTTCTCACTCATCAATCGCTCGGCGCGGAGCTCGCGGCGACGAATAATATCGATCTCGATCTTCTATTCCAGACAAGCGAGCTTCTCCCCCTAAATTCTTCGTGGCTAACGAAAGCGGGAATGTCGGCAGAATTGGAATTTCGCTGGTAACACGGCACAGAATGTCACATACCGATTTCTCCGAATCTAAAAGCCCATCGAGAGCGTTTCGGCTCCATAATGGTGAGCAAACGGATTTTTTTCGCGCTTCTATGGATCGTAGTTGCGGGTTGCAGCATATTCGGTCCGGCAAATAAGCCGGCACAGATCGCTCCTTCGTATCCTCCTCTCGCTGGCGCCCTGGACGAGGATTATCTCCATTCCCCAACCGGTGATATTGCTGCCCATTTCCCGCTTGGCTGGCTCCAGGTAGATATTCAGTCGATCCCGATGGCAAATGTGGAGGAAGTTTACACCAATCCTGATCGCACATGGGCGCTGATTCTTTCTGAGATACCACCAACCGCAGAATTTCGGCGGAATGTGGAGCGCGACGGGATGTTGGCCTTAACCGATCATTCGTTTGCTTCAAAATCCGCCAAATGCCCTGGAAAACTGGTGATTGCACATCCCACCGAGGTTTATTCCGAGAACGGAAAGCTGTTTGCCAGCTACGTCTATGCTGAGGATGGGGGCGACTCACTGCATTGGATAGAAAACCGAGAAGTACTGTTCACGACCGGCTCGAAATTTTACGAACTTGGCATGGTGGAAATCGATACCGTCGTGAACCCCGCAGAAGCGGTTCAGAACTTCCGTCTATTAGAGTCTGTTACGGCGTCGCTCGAAGGTGTAGCAGAAATTCGAGCGGACACGCTTTAGGCAAAGATGAAATATAAAAGCTGAAAGATGAAAGTGGAGCAACCTAGCTCATTTTCCCTTCATCTTTCATCTTTTATATTTCATCTTTGCCCAATTGGGGCGTCGCCAAGTGGTAAGGCACCGCCCTTTGGAGGCGGCATTCGGAGGTTCGAATCCTCCCGCCCCAGCAACGAGCAAAGATGAAATATAAAAGATGAAAGATGAAATCGGGTATCCAAGATCATCCTAATTTCATCTTTCATCTTTTCATCTTTGCAATTGCATTATGAACTACGATAACGAACTGCGGGATCGGCTTAAGAAATTCGCACTTCGAATCGTTAAGCTCACATCTTCTCTGCCAAAGTCTCGTGAAGCGGATGTTATGGGCAAGCAGGTACTTCGTAGCGGAACATCCGTTGGCGCTCAGTTCCGAGAAGCATTTCGAGCTAAATCAAACGCCGATTATATTAGCAAGCTCGAAGGCGCAAACCAAGAACTTGACGAAACTCAATATTGGCTCGAATTACTCGGAGAATCGAACATCATACTCTCTAAACGCCTTGAGCCTTTGCACACCGAGGCAGGAGAATTAATCGCGATTATAACCACCATCATCCGAAAGGTTAAAGCGAAATAATCATCTTTTATCTTTCATCTTTCATCTTTGCCCAAAAGTGCTTCCAACTGTAGCTATTGTCGGTCGGCCTAATGTCGGGAAATCGACGCTGTTCAATCGGCTGGCCGGTGAGCGGCGTGCTATCACCGAAGCCACATCCGGTGTTACTCGCGACAGGCATTACACCAAAGCTGAATGGTCAGGATACGAGTATAATCTGATCGATACCGGCGGAGTTGTCTCCGGTTCCCACGATATTTTCGAACGAGCGATCAAGGAACAGGCAGAAATTGCGATCGAAGAAGCAGATGTGATCCTCTTCGTCGCCGATGTTACCTCCGGACTTCATCCGCTCGATTCCGAAGTCGCGCAGATGCTGCGGAAATCCGGCAAACCCATCTTTCTTCTTGCCAACAAAGCCGATAACGAAAAGCGTGAACCCCTCGCCGCAAGCGAATTCTATCCGCTCGGCTTGGGAGAGCCAATTCCAATCAGTGCCATCAACGGACGCGGCGTTGCAGATTTCCTCGATGACCTTCTGAAGAAATTCCCACCGAAAGAAGAGAAAGGCGATGAGCCTGAACCACTGAAGCTTGCTATCGTCGGCAAGCCGAATGTTGGGAAGTCGAGCTATTTGAATGCGCTGTTGGGACAAGACCGCGCAATCGTCACACCCATAGCGGGAACCACGCGCGATACGCTCCACAGCGATTACAGCTACTACGGGCAGAAGATCACGCTGATAGACACGGCTGGACTTCGCCGCAAGAAATATATCTCTGACACCATCGAACTTTATTCCACCATCCGCACGATGAAGGCCATTGAGGAATGCGATGTTGCGCTCGTCATGCTCGATGCCACGCAAGGGATGGAAAATCAGGATGCGAAGATCGTCAATGAAGTAGTTGAGGCGCGAAAGGGTGCGGTCATTGTAGTCAACAAATGGGATGCCGTTGAAAAGGACACGATGACCTCCGCAAATTTTGAAAAGCAACTACGCGAAACGTTCCGAACGCTCGATTACATTCCCATCGTCTTCATCAGTGCACTAACACATTTGCGGCACACCAAACCTATCGAGATCGCGCTCAAAGTGAATGCAGATCGCAAGAAGCGCATCGACACCAGCGAACTGAACGGTGTCCTTCTTGAAGAGATCAGCCGAACTCCACCGCCCGGTGTGCGTGGGCATGACCTGCGCATAAATTACATCACGCAGGTCAACACCGAGCCGCCCGTGTTCGCCTTTTTCTCCAATTTCCCTGATGAAATTCCCAGCGCCTACAAACGCTTCCTGGAACGCGCCCTCCGCAAGCATTTCGGCTTCGAAGGGGTGACGGTCTCCTTTGTGTTTCGGAAGAAATAGTCGTAGAAAAGTATCTACAGACGGCCACGCTTGCGGCGTTCTGATTCCCAATCCCATTAATCCCCAAACATCTCATGAATCCCAGTCAGGCAATCACATCGCTAATGGGTCGTTCTACTGTTAATGCATACTTACAGCACCGAGGCCACCATTAATAACGAGGTGCAGATCGTGCTCTCGCTGCCGTTCAAGAAGGGTGAGAAGGTTGCCGTTGTCGTTACGCCATTCAAAGAGGTTCAAGAGGCACTCGATGAAGAAGCCTGGATGCGTTTAAGCCTTGAAAACTTTTTTAAGGATGATGCCGAAGGCGATGCCGCCTATGATCTTCTGTGATTGAATGGAAATTTCTGGATTCGCTTTCATGTAAGTAGTCCTCAACAGCCTGAAGGATAATGACACGAGATATGGGAAATAATTAGGGCTTTAAAGTTTCTCCCACTCTTCGCGTGTAATTCCAGCTTGTTTCAGAATGCGACCAAGAAACTCGCGGCTAATATCGTGACCGTGTGGATTCGGAATCGTAACGGAGTGATTTCCACGAATCATGTAGTCATGTTTGCCACCGGATTTCGGTCCCGCAAAGCCAACTTTGCGAAGCGCCGCTATTACAACGTCACGGCGAACCGGCCCATAGTGCATTATGCGAGCACCGGCGACTGCAAACTAATTCCTGCGATCACCGGAAGTTCAAGATGCTCTTGAAGACGGAGGAGAATCCAGCCCTCTAATACTTCTTCCAGGACTTTACGGCATTGTTCCAGCGTTGCCTCGTTCGCAAAAACGCCGGGACAATCGGGTATCTCGCCATAGATGCTCTCGTCATCGAACATCTCATAGTGAGCGCGCTCCATTGCGGCATCGATATAGGCTTGTATCATGATAAAATGCAACAGCCATTCCTGAGAAGCCGTTCACCGGGCTTAGACAATCCGAATTGATTTCCCCACGTGGGCACTTTTGCCGCCTGGTGATGCTTTTCGACTGAGATGTTTGGGATTTCGACGGTGATGCACGGGATGCTGACGCGGGTTCGCGAAAACTTGCAGAGCGTTCCCCCATCCCAAAAATCCATCAAAAATTCCCATAAATCCCAGTCCGACTTCCTCGCGCTCACCCTCTTCGCCGCGCTCGCGGTGATGCAGCCGTGTGTGCTGCGCGCGCAGTGGGAGCAGACGTGAGGAACGTATTAGCAAGCCTTACGATTAGATGTCTGCTGCTTAAAACATCGACTTGACATGTTAGTTAGTTTATTGCCAAATAACCAGGATCATGAAACGCAAACTCGTACTTTTTGCCTCGATTCTTACACTTAATTTCTTTGCAGTACCCCGCTCGAACGCTCAATGGGTTCAAACGAATTGCCCGGAGGGTGATTGGTGCTTTGCGGTAAGTGGAACGAATATCTATACAGGGCTAGCTGATTTCGGAGGAATTTATCACTCCACGGACTCTGGCTTAAGCTGGACCGGTGTAAACACATACAGAGCTGGCCGCACGAACGTCTTTGCAATCGCAGTGAATGGATCGAGTCTGTTTGTTGGGACATCTGACAGTGGAGTTTTTCGCTCAATGGATGGTGGTGCTACCTGGACATCTGCAAGCGTCTCTCTGCCCCATGATTCGGTATATCCGGCAGTGTATTCACTCGTAGTGTCTGAATCCATTCTCTTTGCGGGAACCGATAGCGGCGTTTTTCGATCCACAAATAACGGCGATAGTTGGACTGCTTGCGATTCCGGCCTGACGAACACCGTATCACGCATTATTGTGGTGAATGGATCAAGCCTCTTTGTGGGAATGTCCCATGGTCTTTTTCTTTCAACCGATAATGGAACTAGCTGGAAGCAGACTGGTTTACAGAACACATCAGTAATTGCCATTACTATTAGTGGTTCAAAGCTATTTGCTTCGGATGGTGAATTTGTTTTTCTCTCGACTGACAATGGCGAGAGTTGGGTGCGTACGAACAGCTCGAAGCTGTGGCTCTACACTTTAGCGACATCCGGTAATGATCTTTTTCTTGGAACTGCAGGGGTAGATGACTTTCTGCTCTCAACTGATGATGGAGCAACTTGGACTTCAGCGAGTGATGGATTGCCGAAAGATCAGATTCTCGCACTTGCTGTTGTTGGCTCTAATCTAATTGCTTGCACCTATGGAAGCGCAATTTATCGCCGTCCGCTCTCGGATTTCGGAATAGCGGCTGTTACGCCGGTGAATCCTCTTCAAAATTCACTGAAGAGCTACCCCAATCCCCTCTCTGAATCAACCATAATCACCTTCACGCTTCCCGAAGCGAGCGAGGTTACGCTCACCATCACGGACGCCGCAGGCCGTGAAACGCCGCTTCTGCACTCCACATGGATGGATGCCGGCCAGCATGAAATAACGTGGGATGCAACAAAAATCCCAAGCGGCGTCTATTTGTGCCGTTTATCCTCAGGCGGCGAAAACGTTACGGAGCGGGTGGTTGTGCTTAAATAGCTCTGTGGCACGAAGAGAGCAGATAATTGGTTAAAGCAGCAGGAGAACTTATGTTTACTCAAATTATTACACCTACACGAGCATCCATCGTGCTCGACGTTCCAAAAGAACTCCAGGGTCACACGATTCAAATTACGATGGACGATTTAGGCGAGAATGGTAAGAAACGCTTTCATTCCGTCGAAGAGGCGCTCGCGCAGTTTTCTCCACCCACGCTCGATACGCGTGGATGGAAATTTAACCGCGACGAGGCGAACGAGCGATGAAAAGAGATTTTCTGGACTCGAATGTGGTCGTCTATTATTATACAAGAACAGAACCGGAAAAACGGCTCACAGCAGGTTCCCTTCTCCTTAATTCCGAGATAACGCTCAGCACTCAAGTGCTTTCGGAGACATGCAACGTCCTTCGTAAGAAATTTAAGTGGGAGTGGGATTCGATAGATCGGATATTCAAAGAGCTAAAAAGGCTGTTCCCCATTGTTGTTGTTACCGCCGATACCATCGAAAGAGCCCTATCCCTTTCGAAACGAACCCAATATCCTTACTATGATTGCCTCGTTCTTTCTTCGGCGATCGAATCCAATTGCTCGATACTTTATTCCGAGGATTTTCAGCATAATCAAGTGGTCGATGGCGTGCGGATCGTGAATCCGTTCCTTTGATAAAAATCCTGTCGAAGCTTCAAATGTATAATTATTCATCCCTGGTAATACAGCCAGAGGAAACATTCACTATGCCATCGGTGTATTAGTCAGGCATCGTGAAGAAATTTATCGGGCTTTGCTTTGTACTCGTTCTAATCATCTCCAGTAGTGCGGATGGGCAAGAACCATCGCTGGGCCATCAGGCGCGGATCGTGAAGTTCGACGAATTAGCAAAAATGATGTCGCGCGAGAACGATACGACGTACATTTTCAACTTTTTCGCGACGTGGTGTGAACCGTGCGTCAAGGAATTTCCGTCATTCCAGCGATTCTCGGCCGGCGTAGCTGATAAGAAAGTAAAGATCATTTTTGTGAGCCTCGATTTTAAGAAGGAATTTAAGACTCGGCTTCTGCCGTTCCTCAAAAAGCGTCGCGTCAGCGATCCGGTGGTTTTGCTCGATGAGCCGGATTACAACTCCTGGATCGACCGCGTGGATTCCACGTGGGACGGGAATCTTCCAACCACTCTTGTGATCAATAACGGGAAGCATCTTCGGCATCTTTTCGCGCAGGATTTTACCTACGCATCGCTCGAAACGGCGATGAAACCTTTTGTACCATAACTTCAATTGTCATCCTGAGCGAAGTTCGTTTCGACGAAGGAGAAACGAACGGAGTCGAAGGATCTCTTGTAGTGCCTAAGATTCTTCACTTCGCAAAACTCCGCAGCATCGTGGGCGATGCGCGCTGCGTTTTGCTGCGTTCAGAATGACACTGTAACTTAATCTGAATTTCGTCAATTTACTTATTCAATTACACATCATGAAACACTATCTGATACTCGCATCTCTCCTTCTCGCTGTCACCCTCGGAATTCAAAGCTTTACCCCACTCGGCATCGGGCCAAGCGGATACAAGGTTGGCGACGTGGCTCGGGATTTTAATCTCAAGAACGTCGATGGCAAAATGGTCTCGCTGGCAAACTTTAAGGATGCCAAGGGATTTATCGTCGTATTCACCTGCAATCATTGCCCGGTCGCAAAAATGTACGAGACCCGCATTGCCGCGCTCGATCAGCAGTTCACGAAACAGGGTTATCCGGTCATCGCGATCAATCCGACCGATCCCGCACAGTATTCGGACGATACCTACGACAAGATGGTCTCGTATGCCAAGGAACGTAATTATTCCTTCCCGTATCTCGCTGACGAATCGCAGGAGATCACCCGCGTTTATGGCGCAACCAACACGCCGCATGTGTTCGTGCTGAATAAAGAGAATGGAAAGCTTATTGTGCGCTACGTCGGTGCGATCGATGATAACGCTGACGATGCTACCCAGGCGACCAAGCATTACGTCGTTGACGCTGTGAATTCGCTTCTTGCAGGACAGCCGGTTGCAATCTCGAAGACGAAAGCCGTCGGTTGCGGAATTCGCCCGGTAAAAAATAGTTGAAACCAAAGCCCCTCTCCCAGCGGGGAGAGGGGTTGGGGTGAGGCGACTCATGGGATCGCCGTGCCTTCTATTGGTTAATGATTGAAAATTGGCGTTTCTTAGCTGAATTCACCTGAATTGGGCAAAAATAGCAAATAGCCTGCTTGAAGGCTTTGCTGCTTTGAGTTGAAGTTGTTTTACCAGCAACAGCTTACTCCCCCTCAATCGGCTTTTGGACACAGAAATTGGGGTTTTGCAGCCAAATTCTTGTGTGACTCTTTCAAGCCTGCCGTGTTTACCTTACAATGTCGATTGGATCGCTGAGCATAAGACGGTCGCGGACTGTCGGAGCACGGTCGAACGGGGTTCGCCCTTCGGTAGCCGCTGGCGGTCGCGTGGCTAAGAATTCGTACTCGGGATCTACGGCGGTTCCTGCTGCAGCCTATATTCCTGTATCGCCCTCAGCGGCGACTCCAACCGCTCGGCCTGCGTACACTACGCGTGAAACCACTAAAGGCGCGCATAAAATCAATATGGTTCGGCCACCCAAAGAGGTAACCGATGAGGAACTCCTCGCCAGATTCCAACAAGGCGACGAAGATGGATATGTGGAATTATACTTGCGCCGTCAGGCGGAAGTTTTTACCTTTGCGCTTCGGCTTACCGGAGGCGATCGCGATCTGGCCAGCGATCTCTTTCAAGAGACTTTCATCAAAGTGTATCGGAAAGCGCATACGTTTCGGACCATTCTTTCGCAGGATGGACATTCTGGAACGAATGTTCTCGGGTGGCTTTACACGATCGTGCGAACGACGTATCTGAATCATAAGCGTCGGCGAACGCTCGTCGGTCTCGATGAAACTGCGAGCGAGCTTCCATCCACCGATCGCACCCTCAGCCCGGAATTCCGCGAAGAACAATCGACATTGCGCGAGCGCGTCGAGGGTGCGATCCTCAGCTTACCGATCGAGATTCGGGAGCCATTTGTGCTCCGTGAGTTCGATGGATTATCCTATCAGGAAATTGCGATTCAGCTTCAGATCACGCTTGGCGCGGTACGCCAGCGGATCTATCGAGCAAAGCTCGCGATGCGCGAGCGCTTATGGGACCTGGTCCACGATGGTTCTAACTACGATGGTTCTAACTACGATGGTTCTAACTACGACGGTTCGACAAACAATGGAAAGGATATTATGACCGATGAATAGCGCTGCTCGCACCTTATCGCTTGCAACGGAAGATTCATCAATCATTATTGTCAAACAACATGGCAAACTTTGAAGAAAAAATATTAGGTTACTTCGACGGATCGCTTTCAGAAGCGGAACGCGAGGAGGTGCTTGCCGCGATCTCCGGTGAGCATGCACAATCCCACGAGCGGGCGCTGTTCGATGCACATCTTCGCTTGCAGGATCTCTACTCCGTTGCGCGCAAGCCGGTGAGCGCGCCGCTCTCCGTTCAGCGCGATCTCGCTCAGCAATTGCCTGTGCTTGCACTGAAGCTACCGTATCTCGCCGCGCCCGATCGCCGCAATCGTATCTCGGCAGGCTGGTTAGGCGCAGTGCGTTCGTCGTGGGTCAACGTCTTTATCTTGCTTGCAGGATTAACATTGATCGGAGGGATCTGGTATGCTGTCAGGAATAACACGAACCCCGACACTTCTATGGCTGCGATGAACGCGGTCACTAGTCCGTCAGCGAATAGCGGCGCAACAGGATCAATGCCTGCCGCTGTCAATGGTTCTGCTCTTAATAGCCCCTTAAGCGAAGCAGCCGGAGGCACGTTGGCTTCTGCGAATCCCCGTGCTACAAATACGGATGGTCTGAACTCAAACACACCACATTCGCTAGTTCCTGGTGATAATGCATCGAATGCCGGAAGTTCAAAAGTTACAAACTTTGGAAGAGCAACATCCATGCATTCTAATAGTGGGAATTCTAGCGTTTCGAGCAATAGTTCGAGTGATCGGAACATCCGCGCTTCGGCCAAAGCGCGCACTCTTGCAATGAACGAAAACCCGCCGCAGCGTTCTATTGTAGCAAACACGATGAACCCTACTCCCTCCAATGCGACTCAGGGGAATGCAGAATATCCACCCGATGAAAACGATCAGCGGGAAATGTTGCCGCCACCAATACACTCTATTGCCATACCTCCCACACAACCTGTGATCTTTCAATCGCATCGCACCCCTTCCATTAGCTTCCTGGATTCCGAAGATGAGTCGAACTTCGTACCGTTGCGTGTATATGCCTCCAGTGGCGAACGCTATGTGATAACGAAATCGAGTCTAAGCTCTTACGTTACCGGATCGTCGAAAGGCATCACCGGCAACTCCTGGGTTCCTTCCTATGAAGCAGGGTTAGATTACGAACTCACTCCCTGGACTGCCATCGGCGTGCATGCAGGCTTGACAAGCTTCTCGCAATACCAACCATTTACACATTCAGCGAATTCATTCGCGTTCTCGAGCCAGTATTTGGATGATTACGTGAGTTCGAGTTCCTCGGCATGGTGTGCATTGGCGATCACGCAAACATTTAATCCGTCGGATAGGGCACGATTTGCGCTTTCGATTGCCGGCGGGCCGGCATTCACCCAGCCTCTTGCGTGGCTTGGGATGGTAGAGGCAACCACCTCCTACGATCTTTCACGAACGCTGCTAGTGCGATTGGGTGTATCGTTCGACATGGAGCAGGTGAAGCAAGCAGCTCAAGTCCCGAATTCGATACTTAGCTCCACCGAGGGTTATGTGATTGAATCGAACGGCGGTACACTGCTCTCCAATGCGCTGGGGATATCGCTCGGATTATCATTCCATCCATAAGTAATATGCGAAGCCTGAAAATACTTTCTTTCGTTGCAATAGCGGCGCTCCTCGCAAGTTGTTCACAGCAGGTCGCACCGATCGTATCACAGCAGCCGATCGGAAATATTGATGCCTACTTCTGGTGGAGCGGCGAAACTCCAATGCCAATGGCAGATACACCCGGCACCATTCCTTCTACTTCTACGCTTACGTTTCTGAATAATTCAAATGGTCTCCTCGGCGTTACCGATGGTTCCCATACCAACATTCAGTGTGTTGTGAATCAAGACAGCATTTTTGCCGAAGGTTTTACTCAGGCATCGATCGTCGCGCTCAGCAATGGTTCTTACCTGAGCGCAAGCGACAGCGAATATTACAAACCACAGCCGCCATCAACGATCGTTACTACGGATGGCACCACCCGGCAAGTGATCGTTGGAACCGATTCCGGAGTTTTTTTCTATAATTCCGCTAGTGGCTATTCTTTTCAGCAATCTGGTCAGTTGCAAGATTCCAACATCACGGCGCTGACGGTGATGAATAGTGGTACGCCGAGGGTGTTGGCCGCAACTCCGTGGGGCAACATTATGTCCACGACACCTCCTCTGTCAACAAATTCATCATGGACTCTATATTTGAGTGTACCACAGCAAGCCACTATTCAGCAGCTACTTTGGACGGGCGGTGACACGATCTTCGCGATCCTTGCAGGTAAAAGCGGTGTGTGGGAATCTTATAGCAGCCTCGGATGGAAGCAACTAAGCTATCTCAATGGCTATACCATCAGTGCGCTTGGGCAGTACCGAACGTCCGGCGGCGCACTTTACCTGCTTGTTGGTACCATGGATGGACAGATCGGCGCCTTCCCATTGACGTCAGGCCTAACGGCAGTGAGTCCAGTCTCTACCGGTGCCGGAGAGATTTATTGCTTTGGTGGGCAATCCAGTTCCGAAATCGCCGTTGCTGGAACCTATGATGGGATCTATCAGTGGACTGGCCCATCAAACAACACCTGGATTTCGAGTCCAACTTTCACTAACTTTAAACAGGTAATCTCGATCAATCTTGAATCTGATAATATCGTATTCGTTTCAACCTCAAATGCAGTTAATACGGTCGAAAGCGGCTCGTTCAGCACTGGGACTCTGACGCAGCTCAAACCGGCACATTCGCCGCTGCAAGTGGGATCATATTCTTCGCTGCCGTGGATTCTGACCACGCAGGATTATGAGGCCCCGAAAAGTCAGGGAGGCTCGCTCGTTGCTGTTGCGGGATTTTCACCCGGTGCCTGGCAGCCGGATACCGGCGGGCTGGTGCTAATGCGCGATAACCTTTTTGCAAACGACTCCTCCTGGCGTGCCGGAACACTTGTGACAGCAAACCACCAGCCTTTCGCCATCACTGCTCGGGTCCTTAGCCATCTCGACAGCCTTCATATTTCCGGGATTTCGAAGTCGTTTCCTGACGTTCTCATGATACGGTACGCGAACGAGGGTGCTGACCAGCAACCAGGCACAGGCACAGTTCCGTATTGGATCATCTACTTTGCGAAGAACGAGGGTCCTGTGATGTTTGATAACATCGGCGCGCAAGGGTCTCCAAATTCGTTCGAACGCTGGGCGATCAAGCCCTGAGCTCAAGGCTCCTTTTTCGCGTCCGCGCCGAGTTTTATTCGTATATTTAGAATATGCGTATCTTCTGCCGGTGGTCGCTTCTCGTGCTGATCCCACTTTTTATCGTGGTCGGTGTGTCCTATGCTCAATGGACGAATATTGCGCCTGATTTAGTGCCAGCCGGCGCGGGGTTCTCGGGTGCCATGCAATTTAACGATGGAATTGTTTGGGCTGGCGGGAGTACGCTTTGGAGTTCCCGCGATAGTGGTAAGACTTGGCAACAGTCCAAGGCTTTGCCCGAAGCCCAGATCGCCGATATTGCATTTTATGATCAGCTTCATGGTTTGGTGGCAACTGAGGATCAAGGGCTATTTGTCACGATCGATGGAGGAAACACTTGGAAACAGGAGTTAAAAACCGCAAATCTTGTGAAGGTTGGATATGACGGATCGAATCAACATCTGATTGCGCTTGACATTGATGGGCCAATCCACACCAGCATGGATGGCGGAAACACCTGGGGAGGTTCTGCACTCTATAACGGTACCTTTCATTCCTTCGCTGTTGCTCAAGACGGTACCATATATGTTGAAGGAGATACCAGTTCCACAAGTTTAGGTTCCGTTCTTTTTTCCAACGACTATGGTAACACCTGGAATGTGACAGCCGGCACTTACAATGGGGATAGCTGGACGCTTGCGGTTGATTCCTGCGATTCCAAACGCCTTTATCTCACGAACGAGGAGTGGCAAGAGCCTGATTCGTTGGTCTCCCATTTTTATGTTAGTCTCGATGGCGGTCAAAGCTGGCAGACCACAGATACAAAAGCTAAACCCTATCTTTCCGGGTCCATGAGCACAACGAATGATGGAGTATTTGTTGGAACGCAAGATGGGAGCGGTGTGCATCGATCCATGGACCGTGGTCTGAGCTGGAAACCCATTGGCGGGCCATCCAATAACCCAGACACTCGAAACATCGCGGCTATAAACGATGACATTGTGCTTGCTGCCGATGGGAGTGGAAACATTTGGCTCACCACCAACGGCGGCGGCGACTCTGTAGCCAGTGCTGCTGCTGGTTCCCTTGTGCTATCTCCTGCCTCACTGTTCGATAACGATAGCCTCCAGTGCACTTCTGTGGTCCGTTCAATACGAATTGTTCATGGTGGCTGCGGTTCGCCAAGCTTAGACTCCACATTTATTTCCGGGCCGAATTCGGGAAGCTATCAGATTAACAGCATTAGTAATGACTCAATAACTGTGACACTACAACCACAATCTGTGGGAACTCAGAACGCCTGGCTTGTCGGATTGCTCAATAATGGGAACAGCGATACTGTCTTCTTCGATGGAGTCGGAATAGCCGCTCACACGCTTTCGATGGTGGCATCATCCTCGATCGCCTCAACCGATACGATCGGCGCCACTGTGGAGCTTCCAATCACGATCGATGGCCTGGCCCACGCCGAGACGGTCGAGATGGTCTTGCAGTACCCGCTCCCTGATCTGGAGTATCTTGGCTCGTTCGATCCATCTGGAAATCCAGTCGATGTTCCGGGCGCATCCTGGCCCGGGCGCGCGCTTCTCAAGATCCCCAATGCGAAATCGGATACTATCGCAGCGTATGCTCACTTCAATGTGTTCAGCGACACCGCCTACGACCCCATCGTCACTTTCGATTCTGTCAATGTGCTTACGGCAAGCGCTTCATGCGAATATTCGTCTCCTCCCGCCGTCTCCACCACGATCATTCCCTTAGAAGGCTGCGGAGATCAACTGCTTTCCCAGTGGTTTCATCTTGGAAAAGCGCCGCTGTTCGGTATCATTCCCAATCCGAGCAATGGCTCACTCCAACTCACATCGTCGATCACGCTTGGCGATGTGTGGGTGGATGTATATGATGTGCTTGGTAAAGAGCAATGTGAAATTCCGGTATCGCTCATGAAAGACTGTCCTGCGGCTCTGAATCTGCCTTTCGAAAGTGGACTATACTTCCTGCGAATTTCCTCGTCCGCAGGCCATGCAGACCTTCGTGTAATGATAAGCAAGTAAGTCGAAGGATACGATTACAGCATCTTCGTCGCTTGCAGGAACACCTCCTCCACGCCGATTTCCTGCATGCAGGCGTGTGTATGCGTCGGACATTCGCGGCTGCCATGTGAGCTACACGGACGGCACCAAAGCTCAGGCAGCTCGATCACTTCCCCACACGCAGTTGGCGGTGCAAATCCGAATGCCGGCAGCGTTGGACCGAAAATGGCAAGCACTCGCGTTCCCACGGCCACGGCCGCATGAATGGGTGCGCTATCGTTCGCTACGAGAAGTGAAGCTCGTTTGATCGCTCCTACCGATTCTAGAAAAGTAGCCCGCCCTGCAAGATCGAGGACGCTATCCTTCTCGCAAACATTGCGAATAGTTGTAGCGAGTAACTGTTCTTCTAAGCCGCCGATGACCACTACCCCTATACCTCTTGCTGTCAGAGCTTTCGCGAGTGTTTGGAACTTCAGGTCACCCCATTTCTTGGTTGCCCATGCGCTCCCAGGCGCAAGAACTATACATATTTTCCAACGCTCCATAAACTCCTCAACCAAAGTCGTGATCGGCGGCACGATGCGAGGAAGCGAGCTAATATCTGCGTTGGCCGCAATCGCTCGAAGTGGCAAGATCGCGCGTTCATAGCGATTGGACCAGCCCTGGTCGGCCACGGTGTGCGTAAGTCCTGCATGAGCCATACCCTCAAATCCGATCTTTACTTTACACGGAATATTTGCAACAAGTGTCTGAGATCTCCGCGAGGAATGCAAAAGAAATAGTGTATCGAAACCGAGATCGCTTAGTTCACTGGCTTTTGCACGAACACCAGCAAGACCGCGTTCGGAACCGCGTTTATCGAACACAATCACATCATCGATGTCTGGCGAACCTGCAACGACCTCTTCCACTCCGGCTCGAACAAGGTAGCTCACTCGTGCGGATGGATCCATTCGTTTAATTTCGTGGGGTAAGGCAAGCGAAATGATCGCGTCTCCCAGGAACGCTGTTTCAATTACAAGTGCGTTCATCTGTTAACCATTACTGGCTCCGCCACATGTTTCCATCGCTTGTGCTGCCAGAGCCAGAGCTCAGGGTTCTCTCGAATAGCCTGCTCGAGCATGGTGGTATGTCGAGCTGTAAGCTCTCTCACGTTTTCGGGACTCGCATCTACGAGGTCCTCGATCGGCACCGAATGAAACCGACAGCGATAGCCTCGGTGCGTGCGCACAAACGGCTGTAGAAAATAAATGGGGGATCGCGTAGTCAACGCAAGCCTGGCGGTCCCTTCGAACGTAGGTACATTGGTTCCAAAGAATGGCACGCGAACATCCTCTGGCGAAGCCGCTTGATCGCCAAGGATCGCAAGCAGTTCACCACCCCGCAAGGCTCGAAACATCGCGCGGACATTGCCGGCATCGAGCATACGATTTCCAAAACGGGACCTCATGCGAATCAAAAAACGCTCTGCCCAACGAGAACGCTGATTCTTAATGATCACATCCAGGGGCCCGCCAATCTGCAAAGCGCAGCCAAGAGCAAGCCACTCCCAATTGCCTAAATGGCCCGAAAGCAGAATGGCTCCATTGGGGCTAAAGAGCCGAGGCAGAAATTCTTCGAGATTCGATATTTCGAGTCCTTTCTTAATAGAAGTTTTTCTCGCGAAACGAAGAAAAAGAAATTCAAAGAACACCATCCCCAATGAGGCATAAGATTTGGATGCGATCCAGCGTCGTTGGGCAGCCGTCCATTCGGGATACGCGCGCGCGAGATTTTGCATAGTAACCTGCGATCGAATGCCACACCAGAATGCAATCATTCCCAAAACGCCGCCCACACTCCGGAGCATCCAAAGCATTCTTGGTCGCTGCGATTAATGCGCGAGGCGCAGCGCCTCGTTCGTCAGCCAATTGGCATCGTACGTTTCGCCAATGACATTAGCACTTACTAAATAATAATTTCCTGCACCCTGACGGTCAACGAAATCGAATTCCGCATAGGAGCCGGTCGTCAGACGCATGGAAGGATTGGGATCGTATTGCCAGACAATGTATGGTTTATAGCCAGGATCAAACCGCACGTTGGTGACAGTCTGTGCCGGCCCATAGGTAATATAAATCCTGCCAAGCGAAGTCTTCCAACCCGGAGTTTTCTGGTAAGAATATTGCTTGTTTGCTTCAGCAACACGCTTCTTAAAGAGCTGATACGCTTCCAGAGGCTGTTTGGACTGATGGATCAAGTCCTGTCTTCGCCAGAACGTGAAAAGGAAACTCTGCTTGTCCCGCAGAGTGCTGAGTTTCTTGGCTGCCTTCTGATCCGTCGCCGTTCCCCAATACAAGGACTGCGTAATTACTTCGTCAATTTCAGCATCGGACATCTTAACAAAGTCTGAACCGGCAAATAGAACGGAGTCATTATCAGCGGTGGATTCATTTTGTTCCGGCGGTTCCTCTGATAGCTTCATGCCTGAAGAATAAAAGAAAGATTTTTCCGCTTCGGCCTGAATGGCATCCTCGACCTTAACACGAACATGAAGTTTATAGGAATCCGTGGCAAGACCATCAATGTCAAGTCCGAGGATGATGGGAACGGTCGCACCACCAAGTTGGACTTTTTCGTGGCTCGAGATCATCTCTTTGCCGGTTGGATCCACGACCTGAGACAAGACATCGGCACTCTGCCCTATGAAGGCTTGTGGTACATACAACTCAGTGTAATAATAAAGCTTAGTATAATTTTCCCCAAAGATTGCAGATGGATTTGGCATTACAACATAGCCAGCCTTTTCGAATGGCCCCGGAGAACCAACTGATTTCTCGATCGAGGAAGCGAGTTCGATCCCGCCAAACGCAAATTTCGTAGTGTCCTTATCGGGAAGATTGATTGGAACGGCAATGGTATCGAATCCAGCTTTACCTGCGCCCTCACCCCGCTGCCAAATGAGTGCTGCAGAAGTTGGAGTAGCATACGGCACGGCAAAGGCCATAGCACCAAGAAGTTTGTTTGCTCCTGCGGAATCGAGCTGGGCTTGCGTACATGGGCAGCGAACAGTGTCATGGATATCCTTCTTTTGAACGACGTTCCCGCGCTGCCAAATTTCGATCTTGGAAGAAGTAATGGCTCGATAGCCATCCTTTTCCTTTTTAAACGCGAGGGCACGCTCGATGACGCCATAATCGAGTTCCACTTCCGCGTGAGAACTATCGAACCGCAACGCAAAACCGTCGGCTTCAAGCGGACTTTGCCCACGAGATGCGATCGGAGCGAACACCAAGACCACCATGACAGCAAGCCGGACCGATTTAAAAAAAGAATGGCGATTGTTCATATTTGCATTATTAAGTACGTGCTCGAAAGAATAGGTTTCAACGTCCCCATACTCCCCAGGCCTGTGAACGGCCTAAACGACAAGAGCGTCCCATGGGGTTGGGAACGCTCTCTAAGATCGAAGACCGCATGGGGGGATACTCTCCCGCCGCTCACTGGAAATTCGCGCTAATGGAAATCTGATGAATTCCACCAAGGCTTTTCGTCGTGTTATATGCGTAATCGATGACCCCGGAAAAATCCTCGCTTTTGTAGTGAAATCCAGCACCAATCCCAAATCCAAGTTGGTCTTGATTGAACGCATATCCCGCGCGCAATGAAGCCATATCATTCCAAATATATTCGGCACCGAAATTATATTGTTCCGGCCCATCGGAGTGGGTGGAAAAATCGAAATCCATATTGAGCTTTTGGTTTTCGACCGTTCCCTGAAGCACATCAGTAGCGACGCCAATACGAAAGATGAGAGGAAGAGCATAATCCTGGGTAAGTAATGATCCAGAAAGGGAATCGCGGACAGCATTGATACTCGGATTATTTGCAATGAAGTCAAGACTGTTTCCCGAGAAACTTTGATTCGGCCCAAGATTGGTAAGATCCATCGCAATGGTCATGTGATAAAAATCGGTCAGGTACCTCGAACCAGCGTCGAAAGCAATCCCCGTGGCGCTCATGTCGTAAATTGTGCTTCGGAGGTACTTCGCCGTGGCCCCGAAAGAGAATCGGTCGGTAAGCGCGCCAGCGATCGTTGCAGCGAACGAGAGATCGTTTGCATTATAGCTGCCGGCATTCGCATCCTGCTGAATCGTGGAATACGCCAAGTTTCCGTAATCGACCAACGTCAGCGCAAAGCCCGCGCGATATTTTTCACTCACGGGAAGCGTGACTCCAATAAAATTCTCGGTGACACCACCGAACCAAAGCGAAGTCGAAGCGCCTACATTCACACCTGGAAGGTTTGCAATTCCGGCTGGGTTCCAATACAAAGCGGATATATCATTAGCCAGACCGCTGAAGGCTCCGGCCAAGCCCGCAGCTCTCGCCCCGATCCCGAGTTTGGTAAAAACCGAACCGCTCGACCCGACATTGGTAAAATTGGGTGTCGTCGTGCTCTGTGTTTGGCCGCTCTGCTGCGCCACGGCTTGCTGCCCCGAGGCAGTGATCCCTAACACGATTGCGGCGGCGACAACCCATAGATACTTTCGCATAGGTCCGTCCTTCCGGACAGACCCACGCCCCTGTTTGCTGCTCCGATTGAGGTACTCATTCATCATGGCTACGATCGATTTCACTCTGTATTAAATAATCTGTTAGTTCGCTATTTCGAAAGCCCAACGACCACCGCAAATTTGGTCGTGATCTCACCGATCTCCTGAAGGGTGTTCGGATCCTTCGCGACGACGCGCGCAAAGAGTACCTGACTACCCACTCGCTGCTGGCCGCTTGTCAAAAGATTCCAAGTCTCTACCGACGATTGATCGCTCAGTTGAGGAGGGTTGGTAAGATATTTCGTTTGCGTGATTGCCGGATCCTTCGCGTTGGGCACGTATACCGAATCGAGATAACCAATATGCTCGATCGTGTTTACCAGTGTACCATCAAGGGCATAGATCTCGATGGTGCATCGCGGTGGAAGCCGAGTAAAGTACAGCTTGGCATTGTCCGTCGAGGTCTGCGCGAGATGAGTGACAATGTAGGGATTTGGCACGACCTGTACTTGCGCAAGGATCGAATCGACATAATTATTCGAATTGGAGAAGTTCACAGCCGGACCAGCATCCGTTTTAATGGAAAACTGTGCGCCGGGGAACGGCATGTTCTTCGCCAATCCAGTGAACGAGAGTGTCACCTCGTCACCCGGTTGAAAATCGTTCATGTGCGGGAAGTAGTGGGTAGAATCATACCGGACGATAGAATCATGCTTTGCCAAAGTCTGGACAAGTGGCGTGAACCATACAGAATCGATCCCCACAATACTACCGCCAATTGTATCGCCCGTCACGTTGATCGAAAGGTCAGGCACTTCCGGAGCATTGAAGATGATCTCAGCACCGCCAACGCTTAGCTTATGTACCGTGAGATGATATGGCTCCGTCGCCCCGCTCGCAGGATCAACATTGGAGCTCCCTCCGATCGGGAAGTACCACGAGCCAAGGGTCGCGCCGACACCTTGAGGATTGAATGACGCACTTGTATGGGGCTGGTTAAAGGGTACCCCATCGGTATAATGGAATGCAGCCATCTCGTACCAGCCTGGATTCGGCACATACATGGTGTCAGGGTCTGTAAATTTCGGAAGCACCGTCTTCCCATCGGTAGCTATGCCTGTTGCACTGTAAAAATTCCAGGCTTGGTCTTTCGTCATGTCGAGTGCAGTGTCATTGACAAGCCGCAATACAGCCAGAGGTTGACCGGCAGAGTCGCATCCCGCAGCACTAACCGTAATGGGCATGGCAGCAGGATGGATCACAGAGTTATCCTGCAACGTAATAGCAACAGGGCCCGGGTTAGACAGGGGGCCGAAGGTTACATTATACTCGGTTTCACCCAATGCCCCGAGTAACGTTGGGCGGGTGCTTTGCGAAGTGTAGTGAAGGAATGGGAATTTCGCAAGATATGTCTTGAAGGTATCATACGTGCCTGGATTCGTCGTGCTGTCGATCCTGGCGATCTTATTAATGATCGAATCGAGTCGATAAATTGTATCGTTGGTGGTTCCCAAGACCCTCCGCGTGAGGATCTGCCCGACAGAATCTCCAAAGAGCGTTAAATTTGCCGACGGTAAGAGCATTGGCGGCCGCGGAGCCGTGTCGATGGGCAAATTGAAGATATTTTGGTTCGAATCGAGTGCAAAGCCACAATTCGTGCGGCGCGACAGTCGAAGAATATTCTTATCGAGCTGCTGATTGGTTGGGCTCGGAGTGACCGTCACTGCACTCAACCGATACGGTCCGCTTAATTGCTCGAGGTTTACATCTGCCAGCACCGTGAACGCCTGGTCGATGGTTTGGTTAGGAGCAAAGGCGGAATTATCGGTGGTGAACTGGGCCATGAACGTAGAATCGGTTCCCGACCCCGGGCTGACCGTGCCATCCACATGATACACCAGAGTCCCCGGCAAAGTAAGCGGGAAGGAATACGCGGCCGTGTTATTCGCCGGATTGTTGAGATATTGGTAGGTGTTCTTAAGGCCGTTTCTGGTATCGGTGACATCGACGTAAAAGACGCACGGGCTTTGGTCGATGGTATTGTACTCGATCCAGCGCGGTTGAAAGCTGACGTTGATCGTGTCGTTCGTGAAGAGTTTGGCAAAAATTCCGGTATCGACAATGCCGAGCCGAACGTCCACCACGCCGCCCAAACTATCATGGGGCTTGCCACTGCCAGCCAAACAGTTACCAGCGACGTTCGTAGCAGTATCGCCGCTGAAGGGCACGAGGAAGACCGGCTTGTTCGGTGTCCCCGGAACAAAGTTCTTCGGTGGGACAATAGCTGTATAGAGTGGTCCGACCAGATTGATCGAATCATACTCGTTAAAAGCAATGACGTAATAATAATAGGTCACATTATTATAGAGCCCTTCACTTCCCGTCAGCACACCATCGTGGTCGTCATCGCCGACATCGAGATACGAATGTGGAATCGGGTTCGGCACGTTACTCGTGCGCGTATAGTGGAGATGGTTAAAATGGCCTTTACTGTCAAAAACGGAATCAGCAGTGAAGGAATATAACTGCCATTGGCCGAGCATGACGTCCGGGTTATTGCCATCAGGTCGAATGGTGCTGTCATGATCTGAGCGCGTGGTACGCCAAAGTTGATAACCCATGAATGATAGTGTGGTATCACCAATGAGCGAAGGAGCAACTAATAATTTTGGATGGGTACGTTCGGCGGCGCTATCCCATGTAACGAGCACAGCCTTATCCAGGGCGGTGGTCGTAACGGTGGGGATATTAGGAGATGTTGGAGAAAGGAAGTGATTGCATGAGCAGCTCCAGGTGGTATCGTTGAAATAGCTCCAAGTGGTGTCAGGCGGAGTCTTTAAACTATCGATACTCGCCACGGAGGAGTCAGGCGTGAGAGGCAGAAGAACGGAAGAATCGACTTCACCAAAAACCTCGTGCGCAAAATCCATCAGAAGGAGCAGCGCACCAAAATTTTTCTTGTAATCAACATTATCGACCTGTGCAATTCCAATGCCTACGACCGTTTCCACCGATTTTCCGGGGGGAAGGGTAAAAGGTCCGGTGGACATGAGTAATCGCTGATCCTGATAGTCACCATTAAAGATATCCTTCTCGCCCGAGGAGACGAAATCATATCGCAAATCTTCTGTCGATGGGTCGTTCAGGATGATCCAGTCCCGAAACGTGACCAGCCCAAGTTGTCCCGCTGGAGATCCCACGGATGGTTGTTTCTCGAACAAGCTGTTGGGACCACAATATCCGTGAAGACCGACACTGTCGTCGTTCGCTACAATTTGACCAACCGAATCGATCACCGGACTTTCCAGGAAGCTAAAGCCAAGCCAGCCATATTGCGCCCCATTAGGAGGCGTGCTCGTATTTCGCCACTGAACACCCATATTGAGCTTCGAGGCATCGGAGCGGTAGGGCTCTCGAAGCTCCGAGACATCGGTCGGATCTGCGTCGGCCTTGACTAAGCTATCGTTGACATAACTATTGGCGTCATTAGCGGCTCCGCCAACAGCAGCGTCGAGATCGGGATCATAGGCTGGCGCCATCCAGCAATCTATGAGTGTATCCGGCGATGCGCCTGGAATCTTATCGGTATTATTTGTAACTTTGTGTCGCTCGAAAATCATATCGCGGTATCGACCGAAGCTCCAGGAATATATTTCTTCCTGGATGTCGATGCCAAACGGATAGCCGGTACCTGGGCGGTATTCTGGATTGTTGGTGGGGTCCTGATCGGTATAAAGATTTAGAATGTCCTCTTCGGAGGTCAGGGCCGGAGCGGGCAGCTTGTTTATTTTGCCAAGCAGAGGGTTTGCGGCTTGAAGTGCGGCAATATTACGATTATTCACATTTGAGATGTAATCGCCAAAGTAATAATTATGATTGAGCGTCTTTGTCGAGCTCGTATCCCAGAGCGGCCAGGCGTAAGTGGGGCTGGGAACGACGGAGGAAGAACCACTAATGTATTTGCCGGAACTTTTATCGTAGCGAGGGCCAACGTAGGAGATATACTTAGATGAAAGGGTTGCAGCATCGGAATCGCCGACGGTAAGACCTACCTGGCTGGCTTCACCTTCTATATACCATCCTGCTCCGGAGTTCGGATTGTATCCAAGTTCGCAGAGTTTGTGAGGCTTACCCTGAATCTCCTTTTTGCATGCGAACCAGAGACCACCACCAAAAATATAGCTATTGCCTGAACCACGCGGCCAAAAACATCCTTCTGCCTCGCCATTGCCAGCGTTGAAATCCACGCCTCGATTGGTGTAGAAAAACTCGATGTTGCTATAGACATTCGTCTGCCGGAGGAAGTTTAGCACTTGCATATCCGACGACTTGTTATTTTTCGTCGTAGGACGAGCAGCAGCGTCCTGCGCGCTCATTGCGAACGACAGGAGCACGGCTGCCAATGCAATAAAGTGCCGCGTAATTGGCCGCGAATAGGCGGAACCTGAAAATTTCAATGCGTTCATATTCTCTTTTGCTAAAAAATCTTGTTCGATGATGCAATCCGAAAATCAAGTAGAAACATGCGGTTAGAATCGGATGGTGAAGTTCATGTACACCCGTCGTGGCGTCCAGTAATTGATAGCACGTGCGTAATTATCGTTGCGAAATTGGGTGTAGGCGATCTGTTGTTCCTGTGCGCTTACACGGCCATCGTGATTCAAATCGATTCGAGGGTTATAATAAAGATTACCAAGCGCATCGATCTGACCACCACGGCTATTTGTCGGGTCGTCATAATACTCGGTGGATGTGCCAAGAATTCCATTCGTGCCATCGTTATTTCCTTGCCCCGTCACAGGATAAACCGATTCCGGCGTCACACGGTTGAAGACATTCGTAACTTCAAGCTGCAGATCGAGAAACAATCTGCTCGTGCTTGGGCCAAAAATATCGGAGAAGGGAATCGTCCGAGTAAGCGTTGCATCGGTTTGGAACTCGTCAGGCTCTCGTTCACCATTGGTCGGACCAACTTGCGCACCCTTAAGATTAAGTGCGGTGTAAGGAGTACCAGTCAAATAGACGGTCGTGGTCTGCAGCGAGAACCATTCAAGTAGTTTTTGCCCGAAGATGGTCGGTCCCTCTCCCTTATTGTAGTTAAGATCGAACAGGAAATTGGCAACGTTTGTGCGATCATAGCCGAACGGGAACGGAGTCAGCGGCAGCACAGCCTGCTGGGAATTTGGATCCTGGTTGATAAGCGCAGCATAGTTTTCCGTTGCCGAAGAGGAAGTTCCAGTGGCCGCACCATAAGTGTAGTTCAACTTCATCGAAAAATTATCGGACATGCGTTTTTCCGCGACGATCTCCAATGATTTGTCACTACCGTATTCATCGCTCGAATAGATGGTGTACCCTATCGGAAGCAAAGGGCTCGTTATTTGCTCGAGACCATCTTGATTCCGAAGATCTTTATAAATACCCGTAACGCTAAAGGCGAAAACATCCAATAATTGGGTATGGAAACCAACATTAACTTCCTTCGAGAGCTGCGCTTGCAAGCCGGCATTTCCTATGATCTGATTGCCACGGGCAAGAACAAGCGCGAGAGCGCTGCTACTGCCGCCAGCCGTATTCGTCAATACATCAATGAGGTCCGGCTGCTTGAAGTACCAATTGTAGCCGAATTGAAATGTCGTTTGATCGGTGACAGCATAAGTGATGGCAAGTCTAGGAGAAACCTGCGTCTGGAGCTTGGTTGGGGAAAGTCCGGATGCGAGCGGATTGTAAAGATCGTTGATCGAACTTGCGTCCGGCTGGTACACGTCAAATCGGAGACCAGGATTGAATGTAATGTCGCTGAATTCCATCTTATCGGTGAGAAAAATGCCACCGGTGTAAGGATGCACGAGGAAGGAATCCTTGAATGGATTGGCATCCCACGGCAGATCGTCTTCGTATTTATAGACCGACATAATATTCGCATCAAAGCCGGCAGAGAGCGTGTGGGAACCCACCACGATCGAGTAATCGCCGCTGAGTTGCGTCTGCGAGGTGTTTTCGATCGTAAACCCTCCGAGATTTCCAGCAACCGGAAACAAGTCCGCAACACCATAGGCATTCGCGCTGGACTGGATGATGGCCGGACCTTCGATATGCCCAGTAAATGGGTTGGGGCCCGGAACCTCCGAGGAATAAGGCTGCGTCGGATTTGCTGGATCGGGAATTTGCTTCAACACCGGCGTATAAATATCAATGATGCCATCCGGGCCAGGGGTTATCGTATTGTCGATCGAGTTATAAGTATAATTATCGGCATTGGACAAGAATTGTGGTTCATGGAAAGCATTCACCGGCTGTGTCTGATCGTAAAGCCCTTCCTGGATGTCGCTAATGGTATAGGCGCCAGTGAATTCAAGAATACCGTCCCCAATCTGACCCCGAGCTGTTATGGAATAAATATTGTTTGTCTGTTCCTCTGCAGGAATATAATAGGAGGGCTCATAAAGTGTCGTCCAATTGTTCAATAGATCACTTTCTGCGCTCAGGGCCGCATTGGCATTCACGGAAAACCCGAAGGCATCGAATGAAAGTTTACCCGTCGCTGACCGCCGGTATCGCTCGGTGAGCGGAATCTCGCCAAGATTATTTCCATCAGGATCGATGACCCCTAAGCCTTCGTTGGCGAATGTAGGATTATCGAATACGTTATAATGCTGGAAGGAATTCAGCTTGGCAGTTCCATAAAACTTCAAGTCCTGTGAAACCAGCGGCCCACCGAGCGCGATCTCATAGATATCATCGCCGGACGGCATTTGTTTGATGCCGGTCTCACTCGATCCAAAAAGTGCCGGGATCTCGGTTCTGTAATGGGCATTCAGTTGTAGATCTGTGCCACCAGAGCGCGTCTGGGTATTGATCTCGCCACCGGTGAAACCACCCTTCGAAGCATCTGCGGAACCCGTCACAATATCTACTTCCGAAACAGCCAGTCTGGAAAGGCTATATTGTAAAGAGCTAGCCTGCCCCGTGAGTGGATCCGTCATTTCTACGCCGTTCAGCCGAATGGAATTTGCATCGCCGCGGCTTCCGTGAAAACTAATTCCACCGTTCGCATTATCCTGAACCGCCCCAGGAGTAAGTAAAATAACCTCGTCCAATCGTTGGCGACCTGGAATGGATTGAATCGTCGATTGGTCAAACTTCGTGGATAGATCCGTATTCGTCTTTTGAACCATTGGCTCCGCAGCCGCAGTCACCGTTACAACCGTCTCTTTTGTGCCAAGCTTAAAATTCAAGGAAGTGGTTACGTCTGACTGCACCTTTACGTGGTAGATCGTATCCGTCAAATACCCGGGATATTTGGCAATGACCGTATAGTTCTCATTTGGATCAACACCGATGATCGTGGCAATACCGTTTTCCTTGGAATAGGCGCCGGCTCTCGTCTCCACGATCTGCACCGATGCCCTCAAGAGCGGCTCGTTCGTTTTGGCGTCGATAATTTTCGCGGTGATCTTACCGCGCTGGGACCACGCGGAACTCGAAGCAAGGCTCATCGCAGCGAGCACAAAAACAGCGATCCACGCAGCGCGGATCGCGGGACTTTCACTAAAGCGATTTCGTATCATTACTCGTTATTGATAATTCTAAGTTCGCCTAAGAGAACCGTTCTCGCTCGCCTGCCAATAGGACATTCGAAAACGGTTCGCTCCGGTGCAAGAACACATGAAAGGATTTTAAGTAGCGGAAAGCTCAAAATTAATTTTTACGCCAACGCAGATTCCGAGCGCCCAGCTCTTTGAAAACGCCAGCGAACAAATTCTGAAATTATCGAACAAGCGACATGCTGCCGGTTGTGCTCGCGCCATTCGTTTCGAGCGTGTACCGATACACTCCATCCGCAAGATTGGCCGCGTTAAATACTGCAGAATGCGTACCAGCGCCAAGCCGACCATTCACTAAGGTTGCGACCGGACGGCCAAGGACATCCGTCACCGTCAGTAATACTGATGATTCGATCGGGAGCGTGAAATTAATCGTCGTGGATGAAGTGAATGGATCCGGGTAACTTACAGCAGTTGCCGTAATGGATGCGGTTGTGGGTGTTACGCCGCTCAGAGCAGCTTGCTGATGATAAAAGTAAACCGTGTTGGGAGTCAAGATCGAAAGAGCATCATTCGTTCCAGCGGCCGTATCGGCTGCAAACATCACCGTTGTATTCGGCGCCCCATTAGCAAGAGGATTCCAATCGGAAACCTGCGGCCACCTATAGTCGATCTTCCCATAGGTGTTTCCAGGGCCTGTATTCACATGATATTGCGTCGGAGCAGTCCACGTAGCACCGCCATCTGTTGTAGTCTGGTAATAAATGCTCCCATATAAGTTCACGGTATCCTTATTGATCTGAACTGTATCGGCAGATCGGAACACCTGATAATAGACCGAAAAAACATTCGTGTCCGGGCTCTGCGCAATTGTGGGATAATCCATCATGAGGTCATTTTCTCGGTCGGTGGTATCCCAAAACACTAATGAGTCATAAAGGGTATACTGTGCTGTGTCATAATCGAGTCCGGTATCACCACCCTGCCGGCTTGTATCATAGGCGATGGTAGAAACGAATGCATAATCATTGCCGGAAGCATAATCGTATAGGTGAAAAGCGCAAGTCGATGGGTACCACTCATTCGTTGTGTCCCCAGGAAACTGCTGCGGCTCGTTTGTCCAAACTATCTTTGCATTCTCCCCCGCATAGAAGAAATCAAGTCCGGTGAATGGGCCGAGTAGTGCATTTGAAATCCAATCAATACTCCCAAGACCCTCTAATGCCGGGAAGGTCTGAGGCCATGTATGTCCTCCATCCGTGGACTCGATAAAATAAAGATTCGAGTTAGGGTCGGCCCAGTCTGCTTCGCGCCAGAGAATCCCGATCTTCCCTGAAGGCGAAACTCTCAGGACATAATCGCCACCATCGACAAATCCTGCAGCACCATCGTTGCTATTGTTATCACCAAGTTCCTGAGTCCAGTTGTTAAAAACAGCATTCCCGTTCGTATCCAAGCTGAACGTTCCGAATTGGAAATACCCTATAGTCGATGAACCATTCACAGCCGAATATGTGCCGACTATATAGATCGTTTTGTAATCGGGAGAGATGCCAATGTAAGGATACAAAAGATATGCCGTACCATTAACACCAGCATCACCGCACTCGGTCATTGCAAAGTTGTTATCACCGGGATTACCTTGCTCGACCCAGATAGCCGATTCAATTTCGCCCTTAATGTTGTTCGAAGTATAGCGATGACCTGCGATGATCGGCACATATTTCCCGTGCAGCTTATAGAGGATCATGCACACAAAACCCTCTCTTGTGTTTCCGAGTGTATCGGGGGTCGTCCAGTCTTTGCCTCCATCGGAGCTAAAAGTATAGAGAATTCTTCTTTTGAGTAGGCTCGCGTCTGCCAAACTATCACCCGTCTCCTGCATGATAACCGCATGAACGTTCATCGGATTGTCGGGATCGACCTGAATGTTGTGGAGTGCGCGAGCAGCGGTTTGTGATTCCTGCAAGTGACCGAAACAGGGCATGGGATCCGCTCCCGCAATCGAAACTGCGGATGAAAATGGCAGGAAAGGCACACCGCCACCCAGGGAGGAATTCGTAGGTTCACCACGGGAAGGTTGCTGAGAAGCGCTCTCGCTAAAAAGCTTGTGAACCAGGGGCTTCGCCCCATGATAGGATGAAAATTGTTGCGCGCGGGCAGTGACGGAAAAAAGCGCCGCACACGAAAGAATGGCTAAAACTCGTAAATGATCTTTCATAATTCTTCTAAAAATTTCGCAAAAATGCCCGGAAATAGAAATACAGCATTCATCTCACGTTCCAAGCAAGCTTTGACCTGCAAAAATAACTCTTTTTTTAGCTCGGCGCGTGAAATTCATAAATTGAACGTTCATTATTACGCCATATCCTGGAACACATGAGCCTTGCTGGAGTTGCTCTTGGCGGCATTTTCAACTAAAAAAATTTTCAGCCTTGCGATGCCCTTACCCGTTGTGCTGGAGGTTGAGTGAACATCCGTGACTGCATAGGAGTCTCGAATCACATTCACATGCTTTGCCAAATCCTGCTGCTTGGTTTTGTCGCACTTGGTGAGCACAATAAAAAAAGTAAGCTCGTTATCCCTAAACCAGCGGAGCGCGGCCTTATCGCTTTCGAGCTCGGGATGACGGGCATCGATGAGAAGCCCAATGGATGCCAACTCCTTGCGTTCGAGAAAGTAGCGCTCCGTAAGATCAGCCCATTCCGCCCGTTCTGATCTTGCAAGTTTAGCATAGCCAAAACCCGGCATGTCAACCAGATAGAACTCATCGTTCACCAGATAGTAGTTCAGTGTGCGTGTTTTACCCGGGGTAGAACTCGTTTTCGCCAATTGTTTCCGATCCGCAAGCGCGTTAATGAGCGAAGACTTGCCTACATTCGACCGTCCGATCAGCGCGACCTCCGGCTTATGATCTGTGGGCAAAGCATCGAAGGAGGAAAAACTCGACAAAAAGGATGCATTGAATTTCATACTATTGAGGGACTAAACACAAAGTGCATTCGCAATACCCGCTATTTCTGGCCGCCATTTTTTGAGTCCTTGGAGTCGCTGCTGTCGGAATCCTTCGGATGTGCTTTTGCATCGGCTTCGGCCTTTTCGACTTCCGTTTTTAGCTTATGATAATACCCTAATTGCTGATCGAAGTAGGAATGGTCATCCTTTGGTGCATAGCGAACTGCGGTTTCTTCATCATGAATGGCATCATCAAAGCGATGCAAGCGGCCATTAACAAGTGCGCGTGTATCGTAATAATCCGGGTCGTTGCTTTTCTTGGAAATCGCCTCATTCACAAGAGCGAACGCATGTTGGAAATCCTTCGAGTAGCTTGCAAGATTCCAGGCATAATCATTCAGCAGATCAGGGTCGCGAACGCCTGTGAATGCCATGATCCTATCATACATGGCTGCTGCGCTGTCATGTTTTTTTGTCTTCTCAAAATGATCCAGCAGGCGATTTAAAAGGTCGTAATGCAAACTGCTATCCTGCTCGCCTTTGCCAAGCGATGCCATGAAATTCTCGATTGGAACAGTATTACCCTCTACTTTCAGCCGCAAATAGGCATACCGCAACTCTGCAGCACGCGCAATATCTGGAAATTCCTTGGTGTGCGCCAAACCTTCGAGATGATAGAGAACGCTATCGTATTTCGAGCGCTGCTCGAACATATCGATAAGCTGCTGGCGCATAACAATAGAAGTGGTATCGCGCCAGAACGCGGCGATGGTGCTCTTGAGCGTATTCCTACCCTCTAGAATATCCGTCAGGCGCTGTTGGATCTCGGAAGCCGATAATTGCTGCGGAAAAACGATCCGATCCATTTCCTGCTTGTCAGGGCCGATCACAATAATCGCCGGACGAACCGCGATAGCGTAGTCTTTTTCAAGTCCGCTCAAGCGCCATCCCAGATTCCGTAAACTATCCAGCCCGACCGATGGCGGCGGATCGGTGGCAAAATCATTCATTGCCGGCTCGAACCTCGCTTTGATGAAATCCTGCAATTGCTTGCTTTCCATCACGACGTGTGCGAGGTGAATGCTATTCGAATCAACGAAATCCAGATCGAACGCCAGAGTAGGCTTGCCCGAATGCACCGAAGTCAGGACGGCATCGTCCCACATCGTTTGAAATGGAAAATCGTAATGGATCTGCGGCGTCAAGCTTATGCGCGAGTTCAAAGGCTGCTGCGCCGAAAGCATGCCGGAGCCTGCCGCAATCATGCAGCATGCTAAAAGCGTGGAAAAAAGTAATGTGCGAATAGTGATGTATGGCTTTTCGATGCCCCAAGAACACACAAGAGGCCGCTCGGTTTCCATCAATATTTCATTTTCGATTCAAGATGAAAACTTTGGGTTGAGAAGCTGAATCGAATACAACAATTCAACCTCAATATTTACCCTCTGTCATGATAGTCGCTTTTTGAGCCAATTATCTCCCCCACAGGTCCATTTGAAGTTGGATGTTGCTTGCGAGGGATTGGCGCATTCTGATGGCGTCCCGGCGGATCGGGAAGCGGTTTCAGCTCGATCTCACGCGGCGGGCTGATCGGCGCGCTGGTATCGGTGGTGTGATCGACACCAGGGAAATCTGGTGATGCATTGTTCTCATAGCTGGTTGTGAAATACTCCATTTTCGGTCGGAGTGCGTCGTAAGCGTATTTCATAAACAATCCCCAGATGGGTGCGGCTGCGCGTCCGCCCTGCCCATCCGCACCTGTGAAAGTGATACGTTTATCGTCAAAGCCAACCCAGACGCCAGCAGTATATTGTGGCGTGTAACCGACAAACCACGCGTCAGCATAATTTTGCGTGGTGCCTGTTTTTCCGGCGGCGGGGAAATGAAATCCGATCGATCGAATGCGGGAACCCGTACCGGCATTCACAACATCGCTCAGCGCGGATGTCATTTCATGGCAGATTCGTGGTTCAAGCACATTATCCAGCTCCGGATGGGCACGATAGATCACTTTTCCGTTGCGGTCTTCAACGCGAAGTATCGCGTAGGGCGCTGCGCGGACGCCTTCGTTCGCGAATGTTGAGTATGCACTTGTTATCTCCATCGGACTTACTTCCGCAGTTCCTAATGCGATCGAAGGATACGGCGGCACATTCGATCGGATTCCCAGCCGCTTCGCCATTTTGACCACATCTTTGGGTGATGTGATCTCCAGTATCGCATGAACGGCACACAGATTTATCGAATATTGCAATGCCGTGCGAATCGTGCGAACTCCGCCGGGTTCTTCGCCTTCAAAATTACCTGGGGTCCAGATATGGTTACCATCCGGAATAGAAATTGGCTCGTTCGATACTTCTGTCTCGGGGCTTGCACCGCGCTCGAAACAAGAAGCATAAATAATAGGCTTGAACGCCGAGCCCGGCTGCCGAATTATTTGTGTTACATGATTCAATCCATAGCGCGTTTCCTTGAAATTGGAACTTCCGACCATCGCCAGAATCTGTCCCGTCGATTGGTCAATACAGACAAATCCACACTGCATGCGAATGGCGGCATGCTTTACGCTATCGACGAAGGCTTTACTATCGCGCAAATGCGCCTCCACCGTTTTGCGATCTACAGATTGCGCGGTTCGATATTCTGCACTGGAATGGATCGCCTTCGTGATCAGTGAATCAAGCAAGCCTGTATGTGCGTTCCAATTCCAACGCTTATCAACCACGGTTTTTTGATATTGCGCAATATGCTCATCGACTGCCTTATTTGCTGCACGCTGCATGGTGGCATTCAGCGTAGTATAAACAATGAGACCGTCCCGATAGAGATCGTACCCTGCGAGTTCCGGTTTGCGCGAAAGTTCCTGACGGATCATCTCGACAAAATGCGGCGCAATCCCCTGATAACCGCGCATTGCCTGCACATGAATGGGCTCGACCTTGCAGGCACTGGCTTTATCCAACGAAAGATATTTCGTTTCCGCCATGTTTTCGAGCACGGTGTTTCGACGGGCCATGGCACGATCGTAATTTTCATCGGGATCGTAATTCTCAGGACCTTTTAGTATGCCGATGAGGAACGCTCCCTCCAATGTGGTTAGCTGACCAACGTCTTTCCCGAAATACACCTGGCTTGCGGCTTCGATGCCGTACGCGCCGCGCCCAAAATAAGCAACGTTCAGGTACATTTCGAGAATCTCGTTCTTGGTATGGGTTTTCTCGATCTGCACCGCCGAGACCATTTCGCGCAGCTTTCGCATCGCATTCTTTTTTTGCGACAGATAAAGATTCCGGGCGAGCTGCTGGGTGATCGTGCTGGCGCCCTGCCTGGGTGAGAGCGTGATGAGATCCGTCCATGCAGCCCGAATATTACCCCACAAATTGATTCCCCAATGCTTATAGAAATCCCGATCCTCAGTTGATACCAGCGCTCCGATCACATCTGGCGGAACTTCCTTCAGGCGCACAGTCCTTCGATTTTTGATATAATACTGATCCAGTCGTTCGCCATCGGCGCTGATAAGCTGCGTGGCAAGCTCTGGATGCGGGTTTTCAAGCTGATCGAGCGTGGGCATTCCGCGAGAGATCGCAAACCAAAGCCAGATAAAGATCCCAACCGTGCCTGCTAACGAACAGAGCGTGACGATATGCCATCGTTTGATCCGCCGCCGACGGCTTGACGGCTGCACATAGAAGAACGAGTGCCCTTCGTCTGATGGAATTTCATCCACGGCCTCGCTTTCCTCATGTTCAAGCCACCAATGTTTAGGCATTCGCTGGGAAATTATGAATTATGAAATATCATTTATGCAACTGGGATCTCAGCTGTGCTTCATTATTCATGAACCGTCGTAGGCGCATTCTCAATTCGAAAACCATTTTCATCGAATACGCCGTATGTGTAGCTGTGGATCCAGTCACCGAGATTGATATAGGTACCCTTCTCAAATGAGACGATTTGCGGTGCGTGCCGGTGCCCCATCACAACGTAATCAATCCCACCCTGTTCTATAAGTTTTTCGGCGAAGACACGCAATCCATCTACTTTGTGCAGCGCATCCCGCTGATCGGTATAGGAGCGCGAACGCCCGGAAATCCATTCGGCAAATCGGATGCCGATGTCGGGATGCACCAGCCGGTATGCACCCTGCAAAACAGGATTTCGAAGAATGCTACGGAGGATAAGGTAGCCTGTATCGTTAGCAGCTTTGCCATCCCCGTGAGCAATATAAAATTGCTTTCCGAGTAGCGTCCGCTGGATGTCACCGCGATGAACCGGAATGGCAAGCTCCGTTTCAAAATAATCCTTGTGGCCAAAATCGTGATTGCCCATGAGGTATTCTACGGGAATAAGCTCAGCGATACGGGCGAGGCTGGCAATAGTGCGGACATGCCGACGCGGGACCACCGAAGAAAATTCGAACCAGGAATCGAAAAGATCTCCCACGATAAACAGGCCCTTGGCTTTGCCAGAGCGAGCGTTTTCCAAGATTTCATCGAGCAAACGCACAAGCCGACGCTCCCGCTCACGATCCTGAGCGGGCGCGCCATAGCCCAAATGCACGTCACTGATGAAGTAATAAGCAGACATAATTTCGATCGAACCATCAGTTTGCGGTTCGATGGCGTAACACAAATCTCTGCTTTATCCGTCCTTATCGAAATTATTCTTAGGTGTATGGTGTAACAATCGAGCGTAGAGGGTGTTTTTATTGACATCGACGGCTACACATCCAATCCAATGATCCGAAGACAATTTTTTGCAATAACGGGGTTCGCGGGCATCGCTATCGCGGTATCACTAGCGTTTTTTACCGGCTGCCGGCCAACCTGCGATAGCGTACCAACGGAGGGCCTTGCCAGTGTTCGAATATTGAATGCAGTCAGTAATTCACCACTACTCCTCATTTACGTCGATGGCAAGCTTTTCGATAGCGCCTGGTATGATGTAGTGAACAAGTATGCTGCTTGGAATCCTAAGCATGTGTTCGGCTATCCAACATCCTACATCTCCGATGGGTCTCCCCTTCGTGCCGGATATCATCACATCGCCGCTATGGATGCACAGACCCGCGATACGGTTAATACCTGGGACGGAATATTGCGCGACTACCGGCAGAGCCTGATCTTTCAAGGCAAAATGAACGGCTCAGACGCGCAACTTCCGAAGGACCCCAAAAATTCTGGCAGAAGGGTAAGGTACTTGGACGACGTCACCCGAGGTGCTGAAGACCGATCCTTTGCCAGATTCATCAATGCAGTTCCCGATATCGATGGCGCCAGCGCTGGTGGGCTGGATGTCTATTTCGCTGACACCGCGACCACGGTAGCAGGCAAGCCACATCCAGATCTTCGAATTCGATTCGATAGCATTTCCTACAATAACGGCCTTGATATTGGAACGGGGCTTGATTCGAATGATTATCTGGAATTCCCAACGACCGTGCCGGGCCTGCTCATCATGCCCGTCAACGATACCAATTTGAATGACGCGATCCTCAACTTTCCACATGCATTGCCGACGAATGGGTTTTTAGCTACGATCGTTGTGCGCGGCGAAACCAATCCCATAGGTAACGACCCGATTGCTTCAGTGCTGGTACTTGAGGATGGCCAGCAATCTCCAGGAAATTTTGCTTTCGATATTCTGAGCATCGGAGCCCGAATTGTGAACGCAACCAAATACGATTCCCTAAGTCTTTTGATCTCCAATCCGAACGATCAGGATCCCTCGATTCCACGTACCTTCTCGAGCCTTCCCTATCCAACCCAGTTGAAAGTAACCGATATAACTCCTGACTCCGTTAGTGATTATATGGCGCTCGGAACGACCGCTCCGTATTACAACTTTTGGTTCGGTTCTCTTCCCAATTCCAGCGACACGTTGTACCATTTTACAACCGACCAAAATGCCTCTGCCATAGGACTCATGATACCGCCGCTGGAACCTAACATGCGATATTCCTTCGTTGCCATCGATACTATTCCTAACGATCCCGGGAACGCTGGACTTGGTCTGTTCGAGCTATTCGATACCGTCTCAAATCCAACGAATGTTGGGATGGGGCGCGTCCGGTTTGTAAACACCACATCGAACTACACAGCATCGTTCACAATTGCGGGGCAAAAGATCACGCTCGGGCAGCGCGGTGTGGCGTATGCAGATACGGCAACAGGAACTTATACTATTCTCGTCAATAACGGAACTGCGAGCATAACGATCCCAGTGAGTTCGAGCGCGCCAACCACGGTATTCTTCATGCCGTCCGATGCTACTCACCCGCTACCTTACCGGATCAGCACCCAATGACGGCAAAACCCAGCGTACAATTTATCACGAAAGAAGAAGGCTGTTCATTGTGTGACGATGCCTTTGAAGAACTGGAATCCGCGATGGATTATGTTGAGTTCGATCTCAATATCGTAAAAATTCGGCCTGGCGATGAACTTTGGGAGCGCTATTGGGACAAAATTCCCGTAATAGTTATCGACGGAAAGGTTGCATTTACCCACCGAACGACGAGGGATCTATTGATACGCAAGCTGCGACCTAAACTCGGATTGTTCAGATTTTTTAGGGATTAAGGAGGATTTGGGAATTGTCGGTACCTCCCCAAATCCTTATTAATCAAATCCTAAATCCAATAAATCCGAGTTGATGTTCAATGCGCCACCACCATGGGCCGTGAAACAGTCTGCGTCGATGTCTTCAATCGGAAGAAATACGCGCCGGCCGCGAGCTTGCTCGCATCGAATGTTACCGATTGGGAACCAGCCGTTTGCCACCCCTCGACGGGGCGCGCAACTTCTATGCCATCGCTGGAAAAGATACTAAGTTCCACAGGGCCAGCTGCATCCAACATGTAAGGAATAGTCGTTGTGCTTGTGACCGGATTAGGATAATTCTGCAGCAGCATCAGCCCTACCGTGCCAGGAGCCGAGCCAACGTATTGAGTGCCAGAAGTCTGAAATATTCCCAAGGACTGCCACGGTGTCTTGGTCGCTGAATAGGTTGCACTGGAATCCTGCGTGAGCACATCTTGAATGACGGTACTGATAGTCGCCTGATCGGCGCCCGCCATCAGCCACTCATTGATCATCGTCGCATAGACGTTGCGGAAATCGTGGGTGGGATCGTAGGCAAGATTCCCAGGCACACCCTCATTATTTTTGTTGATCTCGTTTGGATCGGAAGTTTGCGTGGAAAGATCCGGATCGCTGCCATAGACCGCCCCTTTGACCATCGTTCCAATAACAAAATGCGGAGCCGAAGTACCGTGATCGGTGCCGGAACCGTTTTCCTGCACGCGGCGACCAAATTCAGAGTACGTCATCATGGCGACGGTATCTGCCATGTTCACGCCATTCACTGTTCCAAACGCTTGGAGATCTTGCTGAAATGCAAGCACGGCCGCGGATAGATCCGTGAGCAAACTCGCCTGTCTGGATATCTGGTTAGAGTGGGTATCGTAACTTCCCTGCGTAACAAGGTATATCTTCGTTTGCACAGACCCCGTCTGCAACTGGCTGGCAATCATCTGCGCGATACCTGCAAGTTGCGTGGCGAGCGTACTCGATGGATACGTAACTTTATTCTTGGTAATACCTCGGCTCACGATCGTAGCTGAATAGACTTCGGATTCCTGCTGAATAAGTCGCACGAACGCAAGCTCATTATATTGGGTAGTCGTCTGTGTAATGGCATCGTAGTTCTGTCCGCCCGGCGCAGCTTTGGACGGCATGGAATTCATCGCAATACCCATTCCGCCATTTGCGCCTAAGAAAATATCGCTGAGTGCATTTCCAAATTCTATCCCAAGCGGCCAGCTCCCTGTCCCTGTTTGCGGAGCACCATATTGGTTAGCAAGGAACCTTCCCACCCATCCGGTCGAGGCGTAAATGCCGCTATCGGTTGCCGTGTTCCACACATCTGTGCCACGAAAATGCGATAGGATCGGGTTTGGGTAACCGACGTTTTGTAGAATAGCCATTGGCCCGTTCCCGCCGCCTTGTCCATACAGCGTTAAAAAATCCCCCATTGCGCTATGGAATGCGAGTGACTGGTGATCGGGCAGCGCGGCCGTGATGTTCGACCCGGAAAGCCCAAGCGTAGGCCGAAGGGTTAAGTAATTCGGATCGGTGAATGGCACCACGCAATTCAGCCCATCGTTCCCACCCTGAAGCTGGATGATGACGAGCACATTGTTGTTCGTGCTGCTCGAGGCCTCGAGCATATTACGCAGCGGCGAGCGCCCGAGTGCGCGTAATGGCATGCCGCCAAGCAATACGGGCAGCGTGTTGGCTGCTACCCCGATCTTGAGTCCTGTTGTTAAGAAATCGCGACGTTTCATAAGCGTAAGTGCTAAGTGCTAAAGTACTGCGTGCTAATGCGTTTGAATTGACACGCAGAAATTGGCAATTAAAATAATTGAAATTCCGGTAGTTGAGACAATGCTGGCGCGAACGTTGGAACCTGAGTACCGATCACATCATCCGTTTTAGTCGGGTCGGGCGCAAGTTCTGCCGATTCGATCGGCCGGAGTGTAAAGGCAAGCGACACATCTTCCAGATCGGAGAGTAGCACGCCTTCGGCAAGTGTTGAAGCTGAAGCGATCTGATTCGCGTAGGTATCTGCGCTGAATTGGAGATCCCAATTCTTGCCAGAATTCACAAACGTGGTACTACCAAGGATCAAGTCGCTATACGTCTGTCTTCCCTGGAACGTCCCTGCCGAAAGCCAATTTTCTCCGCCCGGCCAACCCGCCACATTCGGAGGGTTCAGCAACTGCTGGCCCTGCGATACATTCATGATCACATTTGTCATAATGGAAAGTGTCGGATTCGTATCGGTATATGTGGGGTTATTATTCCCATCCTTATTGCCGGTTGCGGGCGGATCGGAGGGATCGAAAGCAGGATATGTAAGCCCAAATTCACGGACTAAACTTCCCACGTACTCTGCAGGGCTCTTGATCTGCGCACCAATGACACTCGCATCATAAAAATGCTCGCTTGTTAGCAGCGCTTGCAGAACCGGCGGAATATCGAATGGCTTATACGGGCTCGGAGGATTGAGCATGAGCTGCGCCATGGCATCGCGCACCGTACCATTTGGATCGGTGACGGTCGGATCATAATACACGAAAGTCTTATAAATCCGCTGGCAAGCCCAATAGGCCGAGGTATAGCCTTCGGGAAATCCGGATGGAAGCCCCAACAAGGTTGCTGATGCAGCCGTGGGCTGCTGAAAGATGATACTAAGAATATCAGACATTGCAAAATTGCCCGTCTGCCCGAGGAATGTTTTGGAATTGGGATCATGGCGAGCACTATTGAATTGGCCGACGAATGGGTAGGTCGTAGTCGGAGCCCATCCGGTAAGCGCTTGCGCTGAATATTCGATATCGTCCTGCGTATAATTTGGAATCTGCGTTCCGGGAAAAGTAATTCCGAGCGTGAACAGCTCCATTACTTCACGCGCATAGTTTTCATTGATATCGTTTGATTTGCTGGTCCAATAATTCTGATTCCCATTCAGATAAAGGAGCATCGCCGGATCCTGGGAGATGGCAGTTGCAAACGTCTGAAAATTCCCGAGCGCATTCGTCATGCACGTAATGAGATATTGATAGACGTATGCGGATATCTGAACCATTGCAGAACCCGTCACGAAGTGATTTGTCCACATGAGCGTCATCTTCTGGCGAATGGTGAGATTTTCCTGCATCATCTGGTCAAACCACCAATTTTCAATTTCCTGGATCTCCATTGCCAGAAGGTTCGGGTTACCGGTGGGAATCGTTTGTAGCCATGCCTCCGGAGTGGGAGGCGAACTGGATAGAACCGGCAGCGGCACGTTCGTTAGATTCTGGCATGCAAGAAGCTTTGTTACGATGGCATTCATCGGCGTTGTCGCAACCAAGCCGAACGGCGCGATCTGCTGCGCGGCCAGAAATTGCGATTCCGGCACACCAAACATGCACCGCCGCAGCAAATGCCAGAGCTGGGTTTCACTCCACACTCCTGTATAAGATGTGAGATCTTCCGACATCGGCCTTATCGGCTGCTTGCCGATGCGCCCTCCCGAAGAAGGCTGCTGGGCAGCGTGAGCGTTTGACGAAGTAAAGGCCCCAAATAAGCTACTAGCACCAAAAGAACCGCCTAAAGCCGCTGCGCCGGTGCTCTTCAAAAATGTACGTCGTTCCATAAAAGAGACTTTCCTTAAAAAAGCAGTATTTTTAAGACGCAGCGAGAGGCTAAATGGTTTAATCCCGGAAATCAGGTCTTTTTTCAACGTCATTCGGGGAGAAATTGCGATGCGAAGCTGAGCAATTGCTCCTCGCATTGACATCATGAGATCGCATACCCTAATATAATTGAAATTCAGGAAGTGTAGTTAAGATATTGGCAAAACCATACTGGCCCATGACATCGATGAAATTCTGCTCCAAACTCGGATCTGGAGCGAGGGCCGTCGCTTCAATCCCAGTGGGCGCGGGCTCGAGCGTGAAGGCCAGCGACAAGTCTTCCAAAGCCTGGGCCATTTGCCCCTCGTTTATATTGACCGAATTGGGAATTTGCCCGGCATAAATTACGATAGAAAATTCCGGCTTCGATGGATCACCATTACTACCGTTGGCAAGAATCTGCTCACTGTAGCTTTGCCTCCCCTGGAACGTTCCCGCGGAAAGCCAATTTTCTCCGCCCGGCCATCCGGCCACGTTCGGTGGGTTTAGCAACTGCTGCCCTTGCGAGAGATTCATGACCGTGTTCGTCATATACGTGATCGCCGGATTCGTATCGGTGTAGGTGGGGTTGTTATTTCCGTCCGTCTTGCCGGTCGGAGGCGGATCGGTCGGATCGAATGTCGGATAGGTCAGCCCAAGTTCCCGGACTAAGCTTCCCATATAGACCGCCGGAGACTTGATCTGCGCGCCGATGACGTTCGCATCGTAAAAATGCTCACTCGTGAGCAGCGCCTGCATGACAGGCGCAATATCGAAAGGATTATAGGGACTCGGGGGATTGAGCATGACCCGCGCCATTTGGTCAATCACCGTCGGGCTGGGGTCGTTGTAAGGATCGTAATAAACGAATTCCTTATAGATCGTTTGGCACGCCCAATACGCGGCGGTATAACCTTCCGGGAATCCAGTTCCCGGCGGAGTTTGCCCCTGCCCCGGAGGAGCCGGCGGATAAACCGGAGAAGAGGTCGGCTGTTGGAAAATAATATTGATAATATCCGTTAAATCGAAGCTGCCCGTTTGCCCGAGGAACGTCACGCTCGCGGTATCGTGCAACGCACTATTGAACTGCCCCACGAACGGAGCGGTTGTTGTCGGCTGCCAGCCGGTCAGCGCTTGCGCGTTTGCTCGGACATCGGCCTGTGTGTAATTCGGGGTGGTGGTGTTTGGGAAGTTAATTCCGAGCGTGAACAGCTCCATCACTTCACGGGCGTAATTTTCGTTGACGTTGTCTGCATTGCTCGTCCAGGTATTCGTGTTGCCATTGAGATACAGGAGCATTGCAGGATCGATGAAATGGCTTGCGCAAACGACTTAAAATTCTCGAGTGCATTCGTCATGCAGGTGATGAGATACTGATAGACATACGCGGAAATGTTATTGATGGTCGAAGATCCCGTTACGAAATGGTTCGTCCACATGAGCGTCATTTTCTGGCGTATGGAAAGATTTTCCTGCATCATCTGATCGAACCACCAATTTTCGATCTGCTGAACTTCCATGGAGAGAAGATTCGGGCCTCCGCTGGAATTGATGGTCCCGAGCCATGGGGCAAATGGCGTGGGAATCGGATCGGTCGTCAGATTCTGGCATGCAAGCAGCTGCGTGACAACGGCATCCATCGAATTCAGCACTTGTTGCGCATACAGAATTTGTGCTTCCGATATGCCGAACATCGTGCGGCGCAAGAGATGCCGTAGCTGGACATCGCCCCAGGTTCCGGAGTACGGCGAAAGATCGTCGGATAACGTTTCAAGCGGTTTCCCCGGCCCGCTGCGCGCGGCTCTGTTCGCCAGAACTGCTTGCCGAGCAGCCGCTGCGTTTGACGTACTAAAGGCCCCGAATAAGCCACCGGCGCCCATTGTACCGCCAATGGCGGCTGCGCCGGTGCTCTTTAAAAATGTTCTTCGTTCCAAAAAAGAAGACTGACTGAAAAAAAACAGTATCTCTAAGACACAGCACGAGGCAAAATGGTTTAATCGCGGAAATTAACCTCTTAGCTCGTTTTCCAATGATTTTCAATATGCTGTTATCCTCAGCGAAGTAATTTTCCCGAAAGGGAAAATTACGGAGTCGAAGGATCTCCGGTGCGTTAGCTGACTGGTTAACTGCATGGGATTCCTCGACTCCGCATTCATTCGCTCTGCGCATCAATACTTCGCTCGGAATGACAGATAAAAAGGATGCTGAATCAAATTGGCCCAATTTTCCTAACTGCCGGGAACATAACCACCCTGCTCTAACCTCTCACGCGCTCATGCACTCAATTATCGAATTTTTTCATACCTTTAGCAGTACCGAGGGTTTACAGCATCTGGTCAGCAGCGGTGGAATGATCGCGCTAGCCATTATTATATTTGCAGAGAACGGCCTGCTGGTAGGGTTTTTCCTGCCCGGCGATTCACTGCTGATCACAGCCGGCATTCTCGTTGGCGGCCACAGAGTAGATATTGATTTTATCCCGCTCGCATTCGTGCTTTGGGCCGCAGCGATCATTGGCGAGAGCGTGGGCTATTATATTGGGAAAAAAGCTGGCGAAACTCTTTATAACCGACCAGATTCAAGGTTTTTCAAGCGCGAACACCTGGCGCGGACTCATGCCTTTTACGAAAAACACGGAGGAAAGACTATCGTGCTGGCACGGTTCATCCCGATCATCCGAACCTTCGTGCCTGTTGTGGCCGGTGCCGGAAGAATGGACCTGAAAAAATTTACGATCTATAATATTGCAGGAGGCTTGCTCTGGACGTTCGGCGTGCTGCTCCTCGGCCTGCTGCTCGGAAAGACAGTGGCAAACATTGGCGATTACCTTTATTTGATCATTGGCCTTGTGATCGTGCTTTCAATGGTACCACCCGGCATTGAATATCTCAAAAGCCGCGCGCGTCACCGCTCACGAAATCAAGCCAAGGCTGAAAGATCCTTGTGACGGTCATAAACGTATCAATGCCATTGATCCCTACGAATGGTGCGCAGGGATTAATGGCATTAAGGCTTTTCGCAGCCGCAGAATCTTACTGAACTACTGCAACCTTTTGGGTTGCTCTCGATCCATTTGATTCAATGGTAACATAATAGGTTCCTGCCCCCGGAAGATCGGCTCCGAGCGAAATCGTGTGGTCGCCGGCTGTCTCAGTGTCATTGGCTAATTCCTTCACTGTATTGCCAGACGCATCCGTCACGACAATTCGGATTGGGCCATTGTCCTGCGTGTGATACGTGATATTGGCCGCCGAGCCTCCAAGATGCACCGGATTAGGATAGACCGGATCGAGCAGAGAGCCGGTTGTTGCCGCAGACGCAGAAAACTTGTATTTTGCAATGATGTCGATGATCGTTCTGCGATCCGTAACTAATTGATCGAAGTTTGGACGAGAGCTTTTTTCAAGCTGATAAAGCGCCAAAGAATCATGAGCAGCACGAGCAGTCTTGTACTGCGGGCGCAATTCCTTAAGCGTTGCAAGATTACTCTTCGCATCGGCCACGGCAGATTCGATGGTCTGCTTATCCGCCGCCGACATATTTGCTTCAATCCCTGCGCGATAACTTTCATTATTCAAGAACTTAAATGCTTTCGCCAACCGAGGATGGTTCTTGAGGAATGCTCCAGAGGAAAAATCCATCGAAGACCAATCCTCTCCACCGGCAGCATTATACATAGAACCCGCGTCCGGACGGTGGGCAGTGGCCGCTTCGTTCGGTGCATTGACCGCTTGCGCGAACGAGGTGCCCGTCGCAAGAACAAGAAGTGAGAAGGAAGAAGCAGAAAGTATTTGACGGTAATGTTTCATAATTCTGATTAACGAAAAAACAAAGTTCAGAAAACGGGTAGAGGTCAGAAGCGGAAACTTTAATGCGCTATAACAACCCGCCGCATCTCCGAGGAATTCCCTGCAGTAAGTCTAGCGAAATACATGCCGCTCGATAGTGCATCGGCAGGAAGTGGAACGTTATACTCGCCAGGGGCAGAACCACCAGCGGCGAGCGTTGAAACCAACCTGCCTGTTGCATCGAGAAGATCGAGCTGTGCCGAACCGGCATTGAGGGTTGTATAATGAAGATTGATTTCACCCAGCGGCGTGCGCTCCACATAGAAGGTCAGCGGATCCTGATCAGCGGGGTACATTTCCGCAACACTTCCACTTGGGCTGGAGACGTAAGCGATCCAAATAAAATTCGGATACCAATAGAGCGTGTCGGGAGGGGTTCCTGCTACAATATGCGGTGTACCTCCCATATAATATTGATAGGCAGGATTCGATCCGTAGGGGGTATCAATTAGGATTCTGCTTCGATCCCGATTCTCATCGATGGAGGAAAAAGGCGTGGAATACATCACAGAATCGCTCCAAAGAAGTGCGATGGTATGCAATGGGTCATAGGTAATTGCGGACACAAAAAAGTCCGTGTCTGTAATCGCGGTATGGCCCATCGCGAAAGGATAGAAACGTGTAGAATCCTTATAATAAGTTGCTTGACTATCAACAAGGTCGAAATAGTATGGCTGAGTCAAATCGGCGTATGGATGGCTATTTGTCCAAACAACAGGCAACGCCTCTACCGCGAATGCATCAGGAACCAGGCTATCGATCGTCATGAAAAGAGAAACGCTATCGAGGAACGTAGTCGCATAGGGGCAGTTAAATCGTTCCGAATACCCAATGATGTTCCGAGCGGTGTCTTTGCCGGCAGTAACACCATAGATCCAAGGCAAACGAAAATATGCGTCCGCACTCAAAAGGTTCGTGTAAAAGTAATAGACTGAATCGCTAACGGTTTGCTGAGACCTGGAAGGCCGCGTTGGAAGCAAAACACATAGCAAGAGAAGGAAACAGCAGGCACCACGTTTCATAAGGTTACAATAGAATATGAGAAAAGAAAATGGAGGGCGCTGGCAGATCCAGAGGCCCTCCATTATGAATCAGTTCATTCGCAGACCGTGAGCATCCACTCACTGCACCATGAGATTCAATGTTTGTGATTCATTCCCGGTTTGCACCTGAACGATGTAAACACCTGTGCTGAGCGTGGAGCCATTGATGGTCAGGCTATGCGCGCCAGCCGTCATTTCTTCATTCGCAACCTGCGAAACGAGGTTCCCGGATCGATCATAAATTTGAACCGTAACCTGCGTACCGGTTTGAAGCGTCAGATTCAGCGTGGCGTTCGTTCTACCACTCAGCGGGTTGGGCACCAACGGTGCGATGGATAGGCTACTGCCGCCACCGATCTGCGGGTTGGAAGCATGCTTTGTAGTATCGAGTGGAGGAAGCCCCGGGCCACCGCCTACAGGATTCGGTCCAGGAAGAAGGCCACCTGGCAGAATCTGAGTCCCGCCGGAACCACCGCCATTACCACCTCCACCGGTTTTAACCGTCGTATCAGGTGTGCCGCCACCACCGGTCTTAATGGTCGTGTCAGGTGTGCCTCCACCGCCGCCGGTTGTGATCGTAGTATCCGGCGTACCGCCGCTGCCGCCAGTTGTGATCGTAGTATCCGGCGTACCGCCGCCGCCACCGGTTGTGATCGTAGTATCCGGCGTACCGCCGCCGCCACCGGTTGTAATCGTAGTATCCGGCGTACCACCGCCGCCACCGGTTGTGATCGTAGTATCTGGTGTTCCACCGCCTCCGCCAGTTGTGATCGTAGTATCTGGTGTACCACCGCCGCCAGTGGGATTTCCACCGCCATGCAGATGAGCAATAATGCTATCGAGTCTGCCGTTCTTTAGCAAACGACCGATCAGGCTGTCGAGAACATTTCGAATATTGCCGGTGTCAAGCCGTCCTTGTCCGCCTCCACCGAGTTTTCCACCGCCAGTAGAATCCTGATTTTTACGGAATTGAATAATGCTGTCAAGTCTGTGCCGGAAGAGCGAATCTAAGCCCGGGCCGCCGCCGGTCGTATCTCCACGACCTGGGCCACCGCCAATCGTATCGGGTGGTAAAGGATGAAAGCCCGTATCAAAGTTGTGTCTGCGACCATTAAAAATGCTATCCAACCTGTGTCGGAAGAGCGAATCTAAACCTGGGCCACCGCCAGTGGTATCACCGCGACCTGGTCCACCACCGCCGATCGTATCGGGTGGTAATGGATGAATACCGGTATCAGAGCCACGCCGCGCCTTAATTATGCTATCGATCCGATGAAGGAAGGTGGAATCGAGTCCTGGACCACCTCCAATGGTGTCTCTATGGCCTGGCCCGCCACCGATGGTATCGGGCAAATGTGGATTCCGATTGGTATCCGGCGGAGGAGGAAGCCGCCGGATTCCGGTGTCCTGACCGCGATGAGCATTAATGATGCTATCGATGCGATGAAGGAAGGTTGTATCCCCGCGAAAATTCGTATCGGGACGGCCCCCGCCTTGTGCAAGGCTGAGAGATGGCCGCATCGAAAAAACAAGCATGACTATTAGAAGTCTTAGCGTAAGTTTCATAATCCTCTGACCTGATAAAATTGATTAAAACCGTCTCGTATTCCTCAAGAATACGAATTTTCCCTTTGTCTGACTATAATGTGGTATGTTTTCAAACAAGATTAGATAAAGAATTGGCAAATCGGTTTAATGCTCGATTGTCAATCTCTCTAATCTAAGGGGTCCATCGCTGTTACGACATCCCCTCACAGACTTTAACTCCATTCTGGTTGAGATATAACGAATTATTTTATTTATTTTTCGTGTTTACGGGGCCAAAGAAAGAATTTTCCCCCTAAATTTACTGACTTATGGCACAGGAAGTACTCAACCCCGTCACAACTCCACCCTCCACCACCACGAATGGCAGCTCCAAAGCTGCTCCGGCAAAAGCTGGCCTCGAAGACGTAGTAGCCGGAACCAGCGATATTTGTTTTCTCGATGGAAAACGCGGAATTTTAGCGTATCGCGGCTATGACATACACGATCTCGTAAAGGGATCGTTCGAAGAAACTGCCTACCTTTTATTGTACGGCAAACTCCCGAACGCCGGCGAGCTTACCGATTTCAACGCCAAGCTGGTCGCAAGCCGGAGCGTTCCCCAGCAAGTAACGCAAAGGATATCAGAGTTCCCTCGCAATATCCATCCCATGGCGGCGCTTCGCACGCTCGTTAGTGAGGCTGGCCTTTATGACCCACAGGCGGAAGATATGTCCCGCGAAGCAAATATTGAAAAAGGAATTCGGCTCATCGGCATGATGCCGCTTCTTGTTGCTTATTTCGATGCTGCGCGTAACGGACGCCCATTCCTGGAACCCAAAGCTTCGCTTGGCCACGCGGCTAATTATCTTTATATGCTCCTCGGAAAAGAGCAGGACGCCGAAGTAGTAAAGATGTTCGACTCCGCGCTTACCCTTCATGCCGATCACGAATTCAATGCATCGACGTTCACAGCGCGCTGCATTGCTGCTACGCTTTCAGACATATATTCTGCCGTAACCGGCGGTATCGGCGCACTTAAGGGGCCGCTGCATGGCGGAGCCAACGAGCAAGTCATGAAAATGCTGCTCCGTGTTGGCGATCCTGCCAAAGCGAAAGAATGGATCACCGATGCCCTGGCACGCAAAGAGAAGGTCATGGGGTTCGGGCATCGCGTGTATCGCACCGAAGATCCGCGCGCCACCCATTTACGCAAGTTCTCCGAAGCGATGGGCAAGCGTACCGGCGAAATGCAATGGTTCCAGATGTCCAAGACCATCGAGGAATTCATTTTGCAGGAGAAGAAGCTTTACTCCAACGTCGATTTCTATTCGGCGAGCACGTATTACCTCATGGGAATTCCGCTTGATCTTTACACGCCGATCTTCGCGATCAGCCGCGTATCCGGATGGGTTGCGCACATTCTCGAGCAATACGCGCACAACCGCATTATCCGCCCGACGGCCGACTACACCGGCCCGGTGGATCAGGCGTGGGCGCCGGTTGCGGAACGAACCTGAGAGACTAAGATTCTATAGCAAAAAGCACCTGAAAAAATTCAGGTGCTTTTTTAATTTTTTGAGATGAGTTGCGCATATTCTGGAGCAATACACGCTCAACCGCATAATTGGTCCAACCGCCAATTCACTGCTCAGTGCATTAGACATGATTCCGGTGGAGTAACGCGAGACTTAATGGGAGAAGTTTATGGATCGATTGAGTATGTTACAGTGAATTGACCGTTGCTGCCGCTATAAATTATCCCTCCTGCCGCGTCAAGCCCTACATTCGTGCATGGTAATAAGGATATTGGGGAACCCGACACAGGGACAGCCATGGGTACGATGTCATACCGCTGCAAAACATCGATGGCAATGCTGGTCGACGCAGGATTCAAAATCAAGGGAGGACCAATTGGTACGCCAAGTGCATTGACAGGTGTAACCTGCACCTGCCACTGAGATCCAAGCGGATTAACGCTAACAAAATTTACGTGTTTAACTAACGATCCTGGCGAAACCATCATGGAACCATCCGGATTTGTGGTAATCGTGTCATTATTTAATTGACTGCCACCGCCCCCAGCGGGCTGTTCATCAGCAAATCGCACTTGGATCGGAGAACCGTTTGAAACCGCCGGAAATGTAATCGAACGGAAACCGACACACTGGTTCGTAGTGATCGCTTCGAGATGGATCATTCCAGAATCCATGAAGGAAGTAAATCGAACGTTCGAGGGGTGATTTAGAATGATCCTCGAAATGGGAGTGGAAGAAGCCTTCGTCGGAGCAACAGCGGTCGTGTCTGGAATATTTTCGGTTTTCTTATTACAGCCCCACAATGCAATCACACAAAAGCACGAAATCGCGAATAGTTGTTTGTTTGGGTAACTCATAATGACTCCTCAAAAATGTTAAAAATGATGTGAATGGACAATGTACAAATATACGACGATTTTTTGGCTTGCCATTAAATTTGGATTATTAAGAAACTTCTCCATCGTTTAAGGGTTAGGACACAGTTCACACCTCCAGCATAGCAAATGGCGTACGACGTCTTCATTTCATATTCCAGAAAAGACCTCCGAGAGGCGCTCGAACTATCCGAGCGCCTTCAAGTGGAGGGACTTACCGTTTGGATTGATCGGCATGGCATTGGCGGAGCGAAGCAATGGGCCGCTGAAATATCGAAAACCATCCGAGAATGCCATTGTCTTCTTTTACTCATTTCTGAAAATGCCGCCGGGTCTCCAAATGTCCTGAAAGAGGTCACGCTCGCTGCGGAACGCGGTAAAAGCGTTCTTCCGGTTATTCTTCGGAATGCCGAGCTGCCGGATACACTTCAATATCACCTGGCTGGTGTTCATTATCTCCATTATGCCGATCATTCGTCAATTGTCGCCTCGCTAAAAGGACAGACCCCGATCAAATACGCTGCGGGGATTCAGGATAACCGCAAATCGGTAATGGTTCTACCATTCGACGATCTTTCTCCCGGTCAGGATAATGGCTGGTTTGCCGACGGCCTGACCAGTGAACTAATTTCCATGCTATCGAAAATCACATCTCTTCGAGTCATTGACCGTAACACTTCGATGGCTTTTAGGAACGCACATGACCGGACGAACGACATAGCGCAACAGCTTTCGGTCCGTTATATTCTTGGTGGGGCCGTTCGAAAATTCGAAGAACAGATCAAGATCAATGTTGAGTTACTGGACACACAAAAAGGGGAATATCTTTGGCATGACGAACATAAGGGGACGTTCTCTGATATTTTTGGAATTCAGGAAATTCTTGCACAACGCGTTGTCGATGGACTAAAGCTTTCGTTGACGCTCGAAGAATCGAAAACCATTGGCGACCCTGGAACCAATCATGTCAGAGCCTATGAGCTTTTTCTTAAAGCGATGCAGCTCTATGACCTGTGGAAGCGGGAAGAAATGGATACCGCTGTGAAGCTTCTTCAGGAATCCATTGATCTGGATCCACACTTCGCGGAAGCTTATCGATTGAAGGCAATGGGAATGACGTCGATCTATCGCCTATGGGATCGCAATCCATCTTATTTAGTCGAGGCGGAATCTGCATTTCAGAAAGTCTCTGAACTGAGACCAAACATTATGTTTCGAGGGCCGTTGCTAACACTCTACGTTTTGCAAGGCCGGTTTGAAGAAGCGGAAGCCCTCGGAAAACAGATCGTTGCATCTGCGCCATTGGATTTTCTTTCCCATTTTTATCTTGCGTATTTTTATTTTAATTCCAGCCAAATAGAGAGGTCCATTTCGCCCTATGAAGAAGCCTTGCGTCTTAATCCCACAAACCGAATGACGTACTGGAACCTAGTAGAAGCGCTAGATCGGCTGGAAAGGGCTGACGATCGAAAACGCTATTCTTTTCTTGCACTCCCCCATTTCGAACGATGGCTTCTGCTCCATCCCGAAGATCAATTCGCGCGAGCGCAACTGGCCACGTTCCAATTATACACCGGAGAAAAAGAGAAGGCATTAAGAACGATCGAGCCGTTGATCGTTGCCAGCGATGTTGACGGCCTCGCGCTTTACACGGTGGCCGGGATCTTCATGCATCTTGGTGAGATGGAAACGGCTATGGGCACATTGGATCGCGCGGTCAGCGCAGGATTTTCTCATTTCGAGCTGCTCAAATCCGACCCAAATTTTGCACCCCTTGCTGACACTCCGAGATTCAAAAATGTACTGGTGCAAATGAGCACGGTAACAACATGACTCCGACCAGCGAGTAACTGCGCTCACCGAACTTTCAACCTACCCCACAATCCCCTCACCCGTCTGCTTAAATTTAGCGGATGTTCCGATGCCACGCGCCAGGTAAGCGCTATGCCGACGAGAAGCAGGATAAGATTCCCGCCCCACATGCCCCAGAACGGCGTGATGACGGCACGATCGGCAAGCTTTTCGCCGCCGATGAGAAACACCCAATAGAGCACGAAAAAGCCGATCGAAAGCCCGGTTCCCGCACCAACGCCGCTGCGCTTGGCCAGCGCCCCAAGCGGAACGCCGATCAGCGCGAAGATAATGCAGGAAACGGGAATCGCATATTTTTTGTGAGCCTCGACAAGGTAATTATCCAGATCTTCCTGGGTTTCGCGGATGCCGGAAAAATCGTTTTGCATAGCAAGCTGGTGCGGCGCGAAGAGATCGTGCATGCGGGTATTCAGCGAGGGATTCGAATGCTCCGGAGGCAGCTTCGGAGGGGTTGGCGATGTCATTGCGGCCGCGAATGCCTGAAGATGAGCTTTCCAATTACCGATCTCTCGCGCTTGCAATCCCTCGTCCGCGTGTACTTTTTTCATCAGATCGACCGCCGATAGTTCCCTGCCGCTTCGTGCCGATTCGCCTTCGTGCATAAAATCGTAGCCGCTGGTTGGAACCTTGACAATATACGTCCCAAAATGCCCGCGCCGGTATTCCGTCGGCTGCGAGGCGAATATCTCGTGCAACTCGCCATCGTAAAGCGTAAGAATGATATTGCGAAAATCCGGCGTGAACGAAAGATGGCCCGTCTTGGCCGTGAGTACGCGCGACTCCGCAGGATCGGCATGGTCATAGATCGTTACGTCACCCAGATCGTTCGTTTTGGGATCGACTCTGCGGGAAAGGATGGAGTATCCTGGAATTTCATCGCCCGTAGTGAAGGTTCCCGGCTCGATGATGAGCGATGGCTTTTTGCGGTTGATATTCGTCATCAGATCTTTCGCGCGGTGATTTGCGTCCGGGAGAATGATATTATTGAACTGGAGATCGAAGACCGCGATCAGAACGCTGAGCACCACGATGGGAAACATCATGCGCCCGAGGCTCACACCGGCGGCTTTCATCGCGGTGAGCTCGTTCGATGACGCCATCGAACCGAACGACATCACGCCGGCGACGAGCACTGCCATTGGAACAGCAAGCACGACCATCCACGCTAGGTTGAATACGATGAGTTCGATGATCGTCCACAAGCTTAATCCATGACCGACGATGCGGTCGATAAAGCGCATCAGAAACTGTAACAAAAAAACGAACATGATCACTGAGAGCGCCATGATAAATGGCACCACAGCTTCGCGGACGATGTAGTCCCACACATGCATGGAAACCTTCCACCAGCGGTGGCGAATGTTGTGCGTCGGATTCATCGGTTGGGTCATCGGCATAGTACACAACGCTTTCGGAAGATTAGCTACTTTGTTTCGGGAGTTAACCGAAACTTACTCCTCTTTATTAGTCTCCGATTCAAAAAGAGAGGCAGGTTGGATTTTAAGAACCTTACAAATGCGCTCGATGCTATCAACAGAAATGTTTGCGCCGCCGCGTTCGAGGAGACTGATATAATTCGAATGGAGCTTTGATTTTGCGTCGAGCGCTTCTTGGGATAGACTCGCTGCTTGACGATACTTCCTGATCTTCTATCCGACCGATATTCTAAGCCTCACTAATAACAAAATACACTTTAAGCTTATATGATGAATCAGGATAAAGGTTGACACACCCCATATTTTCATATATTTGTCTATCGGACTTGTGTAACAAAACACAATTACCGAGATTGTTTAGTAAAATGGAGATAAAAAAATGAGAAGTTGGAGTATTTCAGGAGTAGCGACACTCGGATTGATTTCGATGGGTGGACATGCGTTAGCGCAGACGAATACGTTTCCCTGGCCGATGAATCCGCCCGTTGGGATCGGAACGACAAACCCGAAGAATGCCCTGCACCTTAATTTTAGCAGCAGCGGGCATAACGATACGGCGATTATCCGGCTTTCCAACGACACGACATCTACCGTGTTCGGCATTCTTGGACTGATGCCATCGTCCTACCCCTATTATTCTTCGATCTCGACCGGCGAGGACTTGATCCTTCACGAGCAGAGCCAGGGTGACCTAATTCTGACGAATTTTCAGTCCTATAGCCTGTCGCATCCGTACGGCGCGATTCGGATGGCCACAACGCCCAGCCCTGCTTTACTTCCCACGCCGGCGCCGTCGGCTCACGATTTCGAACGATTTACCATACTCCCCAATGGCAATGTTGGCATTGATCTACCACCGAACGCAAGTGGCCTTGATTCTGCCGTGGATCAGTTGCAATTGGGTGGTGGCGTTCTTCCGGATACCCTTGAGACGGATCCCACACCCGGCCTCACGTTTTACGGTGGGAACCGGTTCGAAGGAATGAATGAGGCAGACTCCGGTGGATTGTTTCCAGCCGATTGGAGATACATTAACTTCAATAGTTACATCAATCATACGGATAGCTCTTCCAGCCGATTCAAACGTATGGCGCGCATGGGTTCGTGCGGCATTTCCTTCACCAATCGCATCTTCAGCGAAAGCGGGGATTTGGAACTTCACGCCTGGCCGTATAGTCCAACCCGAGGAACGAACGACTTCTCCCAAAGCACGACGCTGCAACTGAATGGATCTACCGGATTGGCGCTATGGATTATGGATACCCTGGGCAATCATTATCATCACTTATTCGACGTTGAGCCACCCGGTGATACAACTGGTGGAATTCGCAACACCAATGGTCTATCGTATTTCCACACACCCCTCTGTATCACGTCCGATCATGGCGGTGTCGCTCAAATTAATTTTACAAACCTTCCAGGAATGTATCCCGACATTGGCGATGACACTACGTGGATGCTGGTCGTTAACGGGTCGGGTCTGATGAAGGAACTCTTCATACTCGATAGCACCTGGGCTGATTACGTCTTCGATCCGGACTATAAGCTCAAACCGCTTGCCGAGGTACAGAACTATATCGAGGCCAATCATCATTTACCAGATATTCCATCGGCGAAGCAGATGGCAAAAACGGGTGTGCCCGTCGGGAGAACCGAAGCCGCCATTACGAAGCAGATGGAAGAAATGATGCTTTACATCGAGCAGCTTAACCATAAGATCGAAGGGTTGGAATCGGAGGTTAAAGAGCTGAAAGACGGAAAGGAGAAATGAGCCATGAAACGAATCGTGTTTTTCATACTCATCAATTGCTGGCCTGCCTTGGCATTCGGGCAGGTAGTAAATCCTGACACTATCCAGCAAGCGGGTGATATCTACCTTCAGAACACGGATGTGTATTACTGTCCGTTTGCACCGCCAGACTCTCTGGATACACGTGCAAACCTCTGCAACGAAAGCGACTTACTGAACGACCCAAATGGCGTTGGAAACCAATGGCGTGATTATCTGCCTAAGGTGGGCGATACTGCTGTTTGGCACGATACCATGCTTTACCGCGCGCATCCGTGCGGCCCCGGTAGAGTGCTTGGTGGAAACGTCTGCTGGCAGCGGTTGTTTCAGGCGAGGAGTAAACCAGATGGGTCGCCATCTGATCTTATTGCGGGAAGCAACGTCGTTACTCCAGATACTACGTACGATACCCTGGGACTCGACGGTTACCTATGGGTAGACAGGATTATTACAAATCCTTCCGGCCCTGTGATTGTCAGCGCCAATGAGGACGTCGATTTCCGGGCAAGCGGTAGAATCAAACTCAAAAGCGGGTTTCATGTGAAGCCGGGAGCGTTTTTCCATGCTTATACCGATCCCAAATGGGATACCACCGTTTTCAGCGACGAATTTGACAGTGCCACAAAATTCCACAACCAGTGGTTTATTTCTAATGGCGAGGGTGGCCCAACCGGCACGGGTAACAATTTTGGGCAAGGATATGAATGCCTGAACGATAGTAATGTCTATTTGGACACCGATTATCAGGCCCACGATGGGCACGCGCTCGATATAGCTCTGCGCATTATCACCGACACTTGCTCATGTTACCAACAGGTATATGACGTGGATTCATGCTTTCCAAAGCTCGATACATTACAACGGCAAAAAACCGCATTTTCGACAGGATTTATTCGCACTTGCCCGTTTCCGTTCGCCTATACCGGGAGCACGCTTGGCCCATCGGCCTACGCGCATGCTCCGTATGGAAAATATGAATTCCGGGACAAGATTCCACACACCATTCACCACACCAATAATTGGGGAGGAGGCGACGGGGAATACGATTTGAACGAAACTACCAACCTCACTATGGGAGTAGTCCACCCCAACTGGAGCCATAACTATCGTTATGGCCCCTATAACGGTATCTTCAAGAGTCACGGCTTGGACACTTTCTTTCTCAGCCCAGACGCTGGATGGTGCTCGTACAATATTCCCCTCCGAATTATCATTAACAATTTCGAATATGAAGTTGATTTTGATGGGCGCGTAAAGGACACAGTCATTGCGCGCCCAGGGAGTAACCCTGCATTGCAGGGAGGGTTCCCAATATCGCTCGCTACCGATACAACGGACTCGGTTTCATTCTACTATGAGCGATATAACCAGAATACCTCGGACTCGGTAACTTGGACGATCGATAGTACGGGAAGAATGCTTTCCGCACCGTATCAAGAGATTGGCGGGACAAAGTATTTTTCAAAAAATTATCAGCCAACGTCTATTACATTACGAGACTCAATTAACATAAGCGGTGATACTATAAAGGATACTTACCCCTGCCGTTGGGACGCTACGTTAGATACTATACTTTTAGTAAACACGGATGGGAGCCCGGTCGTGATTCCGAGTTCTCATCTCCATACTAACACGGAGCATTTCCAATATACCGTCACGGAGAACGGAGGATATCCAGTTCCAACAGTAATGATCGATGCGGATACCACCAATCCAGCAAATCCAGGCGATTCGGCCAATTATGTTGCTTCTCCCTACCGGTACCATACGTTTACCATGGAGTGGCTTCCGCATGAAGTGCGGTTTTTATACGATAGCGTGGTGGTACGCAGGTTTCCAGATCGGCTTGTCCCAAGGGGTAATAAATATTACGATTGGGTGACGACCGAACCCCGCATTCCTGCATCGATCTATCCGGCAGAATTGGATGTTGATTTTGGAAACTCCACCGACTCACTCGGCGTCGTGCCAGGATCTGCCAGCTATATCGAAAGACAATACTTCATGGCACATACCAGCAATCCTGGCTTCTGGCCTGTATATGGCCAGCCCGCCGCGCATCATTTACTTGATTATGTGAAGGTCTGGGATGTTCCAAAAGATGTGATCATTCCGGGATATCCTCACTAAAGTTTTGAAAGAAATAACCCATGAAAAATGCAATCTTTGTTTTAATACTCTGTATTGCTCTGCCCTGCACTGCACAGTGGAAAACTGCTAGCGAAAATGAGCAAATACTTGCGTTTGGCGTCCATGATACCAGCCTATTCATTAGCGTGGCCTCGCCAGAACAAGGTGTTTTTCGCTTCATACCAACAGGTGCCCCCGGCTCGCATTGGGCTGAAACCGATAGCGGCATCGACTTCACACAAGGGAATATTACTTCGTTTGCATCGCTGGGACGATATTTCTTTGCGGGAAGCGGTCCTCCGAATCAGGGTATTGGATTTCTTACGACTAATAATGGAGAAGGCTGGACGGAGCCGATCGGTGGACCAATCGGCACAAATGGAACCTATATGTTCGGGCAATATGCCACCCGAATTGCTCGTTCCCGCGATAGCGGAAAAACAAACACCTGGGAACATCTGTCTGCGCCTGCTGGCAGTAGCTATGTTGGTTTTTCTTCGTATGTTTTTACAAACACCCCGAGCAATGGTTTATGGCGTTCGACGGATAGCGGCGGGACATGGGCGCAAATTTCATCGCCGTTTTCGGGAAATATGACGGTAATAGATTCGCTCCTATTTATCACTTCCAAAGGGCTGGTTATCCAGACGAAAGACTGCGGTACACTTTGGGACACAATTGCCGTCGATAGCGGGGGGGCGGTTCCCGAAACTGTTAATGTACTTGTTACCGACGGTAAAAATCTTTTTGCGGGCACGACAAAAGGTGTCTATCTCTCAATGGATACGGGCAAAACTTGGCTTCCTGAGAATCAAGGATTGACATATTTAGATGTGGATGCGCTTGGTGTTTTCGATACACTGCTGTTTGTGAACACCCCCGCTGCATCCCCACTCTACTACACGGCGATGCGCTCTATCCCTGAGATGACGGATACTACTCCGGCCAGCGTGGTACAAACATCGCCGCATGGTGATACGATAGAGATTTATCCAAATCCGGCAACGGGTATGGTTACCATTATGGCGGGTGGTACTTCTATTCTTGCCATAACGGTACTAAATGTGCTTGGCGAGAATGTGCTTGCACTGCCAAACCTGCGGGAGTCTGACATCTCGCTTGATATTTCGAAACTACCATCTGGTACTTACTTCCTGCAAATTCAGAGCACGTCCGGCACCGTGATTCGCAAAATAGTAAAAGAAGAGTGAATACACCCTATCGCTACCATACGTTCACGATGGAATGGCTTCCACATGAGGTGCGGTATTTAATTGATAGCAACGTAGTTCGCCGGTTCCCGGATCGCCTCGTACCCAAAACCAGCAAATATTACGATTGGGTAACTACGGAACCGCGCACACCTGCTTCAATTTACCCTGCCGAGTTCGATATTGATTTTGGATCGCCGGATAATGACTCACTTGGAATTATCCCCGGCTCGGCAAGTTATTTCGAGCGGCAGTATTTCCTATCGCACGATAGTACAACAGGCGAGGGTTTCTGGCCTGTGCATGGAATGCCTGCTGCGCATCATTTGCTTGATTACGTAAAAGTTTGGGATGTTCCCAAGGATGTGATCATTCCGGGTTATCCTCATTAATTTTGATAGGAATAAGCCATGAAAAAGAGATTGACATTCGTTTTTCTTAGCTGTATTATATCAGTTCCTTGCAACGCACAGTGGAAAACGGCCGGTTTTAACGCACAAATCCTGGCATTTGGTGTCCATGATACCACATTGTTTGAAAGTGATGCGGGTGCTGTCGGTCGCTTCATTCCAACAGCGGCTCCCGATGCCCATTGGGCCGAATCCGATAATGGCATGGGCTTCGGGAATGGAAACGTAATGTGGTTCACTTCATTGGGACGATATTTTTATGCGAATGAGGGACAGGGAGTACTACTAGCTACATATAGAACCAGCGATAACGGTTCACACTGGGAAGAGTCTCCAAGTGGAGACGGTATTGGCTCGAATGGATATTACCTATTTGGAAAATACATGCATTACTCAATAGGTCCATACATGGCGCTCTCACGCGATAGTGGGCAAACCTGGGATTCAGTTGCGAATTTCATTGCCAACACTATTGTAACTAATGGAACGTATATTTTTGCGAGTACAGGAAATGCAATTTGGCGCTCGACAGATACGGGTAACCATTGGTCACAGCTTTCACCACCGTTCGTGGGAGCAATGACGATGATGGGTTCCCTTTTTTTATCACAGGCGGCGGCAGTGTCATAGAATCAATGGATAGCGGCACGCAATGGGGGCCAGTTGCCGTCGATAGCGGCGGGACAGTTCCAGAAACAGTTAACGTGCTTGTTTCCGATGGAAAAAACCTCTTCGCGGGAACCACGAAAGGTGTGTATTTTTCAATGGACACCGGAAAGCATTGGCTTGCGGGGAATCAGGGATTGACCTATTTGAATGTGGATGCGCTCGGCGTGTTCGATACGCTCCTGTTTGTAAATACCCCTGCAAGCGGAGGAGCGTACTACACCGCCATGCGTTCTATCCCGGAAATGACGGATACAACGCCAGCGAGCGTGGTTCAATCATCACAGCCGGGTGATACAATAGAAAGTTATCCCAATCCCGCAACGGGTATGGTTACCATTATGGCAGGTGGTACTTCTATTCTTGCCATAACGGTACTAAATGTGCTGGGCGAAAATGTGCTTTCACTTCCCAATCTGCGGGAGTCCGACATCTCGCTTGATATATCGAAACTACCATCCGGTACTTACTTTTTGCAAATTAAAACCACGTCCGGCACTGTGATACGAAAAATAGTGAAAGAAGAGTGAATATGCCTTACCAGTATCATACCGTTGCCATGGAATGGCTGCCGCATGAAGTACGCTTCCTCTATGACAGCGTTGTTGTTAGCAGGCTGCCGGATCGCATGATCGCGCCTGGAGACCCCTATTATCAATGGGTCGAAGGGTTTGGCCGCGCCCCAGTCAATGTCATTCCTGGGGAGATTGACGCGGACGACAATCTTGCTGCGCCAAGTTACACCGAAAGGTGGTTCCTTGCCCACGTTACCTCGACTGGCAAAGGATATTGGAACAACGCTGCCCATCATCGCATCGACTACATCAAAATTTGGGATGTTCCCAAAGATGTCATCATTCCAGGATTTCCTCATTAGAAGGAGTTATTTATGAAAACTTTAATCGTTGTTTTAATAACTGTAATTTCGGTTCCATGCAATGCACAATGGAAATACGCTGGCTCCAACATACAGATTATTGCTTTCGGAATTCACGATACAAGCTTGTTTGTAAGTTATGTTGGGCATATGGGACGGGTCAATCCAACGGGCGAGGCCGACACGGGTATTAATTTTTCCTATGGGAATGTGAGTTCGTTCGCTTCGCTAGGTCAATACTTTTTCGCCAATATAGGCACGGGTTACTCGTTCCGTACGAGCAATGATGGATCCTCCTGGCAGCAAAGACCTGGGGGAAAAGCCATCGCAACAAATGGACGCTATCTTTTTGCTCGGTACCAGTATTTCGGCTACGGTCCGTACATGTCTGTATCGCGAGACAGCGGTAACACCTGGGATTCTCTCGCCAATTTCGACCCTCAAAGTTGCATCGCAATTGGCACTTGTATTTTTGCCAATACCGGCGGCACACTACAGCGTTCTTTGGATACCGGAGCACGGGGAACGTGGTCTCAACTCACTGCTCCCTTCTTGGGAACGATGGTAACGATGGGTACACGACTGTTTATGTACCAGAACTATCGTTCCTTCCCGCCTGGGAATGGCGTCCTGCTTCTTTCTAAGGATAGCGGGATGACCTGGGATACGGTGCATGTCGATAGCGCGGGCATGCCGGAATATGTGACCACGTTAGCCACGGATGGAAAGAATTTGTTCGCCGGTGGCGTAAGCACTAGCTTCGAGCAGGGTACAAATGTCGGCAATGGAGTCTATGTTTCAACCGATACCGGCAAGCACTGGCGAGCGGTGAACGACGGCCTGACCACCAATATGAATATAGAGGCGATGTGTGTCTACGATACGTTCCTTTACATTTCTACCAACAATAATAATTTCGGCGCCACCTCCGGTATTTCGTATGCCACGTACTACCGCCCAATCCATGAAATCACGGACACCACCCCTTCCAGCGTGGTGCAAACATTACCGCCGGGCGATACAATAGAGATTTATCCGAATCCAGCAACAGGGATAGTTTCTGTTATGGCGGGTGGTACTTCTATTCTTGCCATAACGGTATTGAATGTGCTTGGAGAAAATGTACTCGTTCTGCCAAACCTGCGGGAGTCTGACATTTCGCTTGATCTATCGAAATTGCCATCCGGTACTTACTTTTTGCAAATCCAAAGCACGAGAGGCACGGTGATTCGTAAAATTGTAATCAACAGGTAAAAATTGAATTTCAAGCAAGGGCAAAAAATTGTCGTATATTGAACGTGAAAGTATGGGCACCTGTCCGGGGAAAAGATGAAAGATGAAAGATGAGGGAGGGGCCGATGTTCATTGACAATCTGGGAGTTGGGAGTAGCTTTCATTATGAACGAGTTCTCAATGAAAGCGTTTTGTGGATAACTATTTCAAGAAATGGCAAAAACAGCTCGGAAACGAGGGTAGGTCGGGAACTCACAAGAAAGAAAAACGGCACCTATTTTCCGTGAGAAACAATCCAGGACTGGGATTTGGGAGATTTGAAGAGGGATTCATGGGATGGGGAAAAGTAATCCACGCTTCAAAGGTTTTCCACTTTCGAATGGAATTGGGAAGCATACGGGAATACCGCACAATTCAGAATGCGCAGTTAATTTCCGGCCCATCTTAGGTTGGCCGGAGTTAGGTGTTCTGCATCGCGGCTTGTCCGTTAGAGTGCTCCAGTTCTGGCAGGAGGGCAACGCCGTTTTGCGTTTCGATATGGTACATTTCGAGAAAACGGTACATGGTGGATCGGCTGATGTCAAGTTTTTGAGCAGCCTCGCTGATGTTGCCTCCACAGGCATCGAGCGCATGATGAACCACAATGCGTTTTACCTCTTCAAGCGGCAGGACAGTCCGGTTCTTTGTTGGATCGAAGAAATCCTTCATGTTCTCGGAGGTTTGCTTTGCATCGGGAAGCTCACCATACTGTCGCACAGCGATCGGGAGATCGCGCACATAAATAGTATCGCCATCGGCGAGAATAACGGCGCGCTCCACGGTGCTTTCGAGTTCCCGGATATTTCCCGGCCACGGATACGCGATCATCGCTTCCATGGCATTGCGGGCGAGCGTACTGACACGCTTGCCATGACGCTCGCTTGCTCGTTTGAGGAAGGTCTCTGCGAGCATCAGGATGTCACCACGGCGATCTCGAAGCGGCGGCAGCATGATCGGAAACGCAGAAATGCGGTAATAGAGGTCTTCGCGGAACCGCCGCGCCTGGATCGCTTCCTGCAGATCGGCATTCGTTGCGCAGACAATTCGCACATCGACGTGAATTGTTTCAGTTCCTCCGACGCGCTCGAATTCGTGCTCCTGAATAGCGCGGAGCACCTTGGCCTGGAGCATCAGATCCATGTCGCCGATCTCATCCAGGAACAAGGTTCCGCCGTTCGCGGCCTCGAACTTTCCGATCTTGCGCCCCGTGGCTCCGGTGAAACTCCCCTTTTCATGTCCGAACAATTCGGATTCCAATAGGGCGTGTGGAATTGCGGCACAGTTGATGACCTGAAATGGTTTATCGCTTCGTGGGCCATTGGAATGTAATGCACGGGCGACTAATTCCTTCCCTGTGCCGGATTCTCCAAGAATGCACACCGTGATCTCGCTTTCGCAAGCCTTGCGCATGAGCTTAAACACGTCATGCATGTGTGGATCGGTGGAAATGATATTGGAAAAATCGTAGCGATGGTTGAGTTCTCGCTGCAGCGAGCGAAGCTTCTCGTGGTAACTATACTTAGTTATCGCATTCCGAATGATAACCTGGAGCCGGTCCGTATTGATCGGCTTCGTCAGATAATCATAACCACCAGCCTTGAGGGCTTCGACGGCAACAGCAATGGTATCCTCTGCACTCACCATGACGACAGGCAGAAATTCATCGGCACTTTTCATTGCGCGGAGCACATCGATACCATTGAGGTCAGGCAAGTGAACGTCCAGCAGCACCATACGTGGGTGGTGCTCGCGCATGGCAAGAATTGCCGATTCGCCGTCGTTCGCAACAATCGCCGGATAATCCCACACATTATGAACCCAATGATAGAGCAGATCCGCCACGTATGGCTCGTCATCGACAATGAGAATCGGAGCGACGTACTCATCCTTGGGGAGCATATCGTGCTCCAGAGGCGGGAAGTAGTTCTTGTCGGAAGTAGAAAGATCGAAGCCTGATCGAGTCCCATTGTGAGATGATCCAGGGTGCGAGCGATTTACCAATCCGGAGTTCCGCTGGGTATCCGTGCGCGACGCGATCCGCTTTGCAGGATTCCTCGATGGCGGGGACTTCAAAGTAATCATAAAGTGGCTTAACTAAATTAAATGGCTCAACTAAAATAAGTGGCTTAACTAAGAGTAACTTGAACTAAACTATTATTCTCACGGGATTTCGCAGATCATGACAAATTGCGTGGGCAAACAGGCAATAATATGTTCAAAATTTGCAAAATCGAACAATGCACTAGCTAGATGTTCCAAAATGAGACAAGCGTTCATCGAAATCTCAGAAAGACGTGAGAGTGTATCAGAATGACGGTGGAATGGGGATAAGTGTTGAAATTTGGGTCATCATCGCAGCATTGTCCTGTTCCAAAATAGTACACGGCCAACGCATTGGAACGCTCTTCATACAAAAACTGTCAGGTAAACCGAGGCCTCTCTGACGAGCTCGAACAGGGGTTGATTCCTTGGAAAAATTGGCGATAATCGGGGCTTTTCCCGCCTGATGAAAGTTTTTTTCAACAAAGGGTGTAATTATTTTCCTCGAGCGAAGTATTATAGGAGAGTGGGGATCAATAGACTACGACAGCTCGACCATCATCGAAACGAATTTTGGGCGGGTGCATGAGCGCAAACCAAAACGAACGTTTTAGTCACGGAGTCGTTTCGAGTAGGGGGTGAAGAGCGAACTTATCAGCATGCAAATGCCGTCAGCATTAGGGGAGATGTTAGAGGAACGGTTGGATCGACCGGAGGATCAGCACGACCAGGATCGCGGCGACGTTCCCGGAAGTGAGCGTACGCACGAAAACAGCCATGGAAGTCTGGATGGACAACCGTCCTGGAATGACGACGCATGGCAAGCCGATCCTTCATCTCATGAAATCTCAGGATCGAATGATGGTATGGATCGGACAAGCGAAAATATGGCTGATCCCGAGTCCGATCAAAATGATGTTCACAAACCCCTACTTTCTAACGCGATGCGTGAAGCTTCGCGACGAAAAGATGGTCGCCCAGTCAGGTCGAACGCACCGGGAGGGCTTCATCCGTTCATTGACAAACCAAGAACCCGATCAACTATCGCTGCGGGGCTTCCCGATGAACTTGCCGGAGGACCATCCGACGAAACGCTCTTTATCCAATACCAGCAGGGAAATGACGAGGCGTTCTTCTCCATATACGAACGCTACAAGACGAGCATCTACGCCTACTGTGCTCAAGTGCTTTTTAGTGCTGGTTTGCCTCGCGAATCAGTCGAGGACACATTCCAGGATGTATTCTTTCGATTGGTGCAATACCGACATACCTTTAATGGTGGCGAATTCAGGCCATGGATCTTTACCATCACCCGGCATTCCTGCCTGACCGCGAAGAAACGATCCTACCGCGACCACGATGGTCAGGAGTACTCCGGAGATGGCGTAAATTTGGAGGGTGCCTCTGACGAAGTACGAATGGCGTTTTCTTCCAACGACGATCCGCTCGAGCGGATGTCGATGGAAGAACAGACCGGACTCTTGCTTGCGGCGCTCGCTAAATTACCAGATGAATTTCGTGAAGCACTAATCCTTAGCGAATACGAAGGGCTGACATACGATGAGATCGGTCACTTGATGGGTGCCTCGCTCTCCACTGTGCGAATCCGAATTTTCCGAGCAAAGGCGAAGCTTCGTAAGATGTTATGGCCGGTACTTGGAGATCCAAATGGCCTCAATCCACCCCGAACACCTGTGGATCAACCCGCAAATCCATCGAGCAAAAAAAGAATTTAATTATTATACGATTTCAATTCAACGTGAGATCAAGATGAATACCAATCTGAATTCCAACCCCAGCCACAACGGAGCGAACACAACGACGACCGAAGAACTCATCGTTCAGTATCTCGATGGTGAACTGGTTCGCAAGGAGCTGGAGACCGTTCTCTTCGACCGGCTTTCACAGTCCGAAGAAGCGCGTTTGCTTCTGCGTGAATATCTTGTGGTTCGTGGCGCTATTCGCGTTAGCCGCGAACACGCTCAATTCCAGCTATCGGATGATCTCGATGAACGCACGCGCGCACGCATCCAGCAGATCATGGAAACGATGGCCGCAGACGAACTTCTCGCACCGGCGGCGGCATCTGCCGAACCAATAGCTAATCGAGGGTTTGCTCCTGATCGCGGTGCTGTTGCATCCACAAGTATGTCGCGGCGATTCAAACGCTGGCAATTGCGGAGCAGCCTCGCGGCGCTCTCGCTCCTGCTTGCTGTTGGCATGGTCTGGTTGGTCAGCGAAAACACGACGGATCGACAAGCATCCTCCATCCAGCCTTCGCAAAGCCCGGCGATCAACAGTGCTCCTGCAAAACTGGCACAGAATAGTGGCTTGACAACCTCCCAAGAACTAAGTTCCGTACCGACGAGTGAGGCGATCGCCAACCTCACAGGCGGGGTTAAGCGCGCTGCTACCCACGTTCGCGAATCCGCCAAGACCGTGCTTCCTTCTTCTAGCACAATCGCGCAAACGCATGACTCAAAGGCGGATGCCCCTGCATCCTCATCGGAAACGCAGGACGCCTCTGACGTAATGATCCTGCATCGCTATGGAAAAACGATCGATGCAACAAGCAAGCATGAAGTCGTAGTCGATGGCCGCGACCGGCTTTAAGGATCGCGAAAAGTTTTAGCTGCTTCCATAACCGTGCTGCGACCCTTCCTTCGCGCTTATTTCGCGAGCACTGTTCGCTTGCGTACCAGGAACATAATGCTCCTGGTATTTTTGTTGTCGCTTATCTATTCTCGGCAAACCTTGGCTCAGCCGGCCAACCTCGCCCAACCCGTTCCAGATCAGCCTCCGGCTGCAAAGATTTCCGATGAAGCTTCCATCGAGGAACTGATGGGTAACAGAATCAAGGAAGAAATCGCAAAGTCCGGTCGGCGATTCCACCCAGAGATCGTCCAAACGGAGGCTGATTATGTACGCCTGAGCGCATCTTCCAAGGATGTGCTGTATGAAGCAAGTTTTCATTTGCAACCACATTACTTTTTCCAATCAGCCACAGGTCCGGATACTAACTTGCGTGGAAATGGGGAGCAACCCATTATGTATTATGTTGGCACCGCCCGCACGCCACTTGCGCTGCCCATCGTGAGTAATCTTTCTAAAGCTTTACCCAGTGATGAGGCCTCCTACACAGTTAACATTGGCGTACTACCGCTTCCACCCTTATCGAATATTTCGGGAGATTCGAGCTCGGCAGATTTCGATTCCATTCGTTACTATGTTGTGATCGAGCGGACGATCGAATCGAATCACACGGATAATAGCGTCCGGATGGAACAATTCCAAAAGAGCTGCACCACAAAAGCGAATGAACCAGTCAATATGCGGCTTGCGAATGAACGACTCGTCAAAGGAGCGGTGGTGGTGCTCGAAAATGGCACTGTACTCGATTTTGACGATGACTTTTCTCGCTTCATAGAAGAACACATTCTTCTGCAAAGCGAAAAGCTTTCGTTCAAGCTTGGACAAAATACCGTGTCCGATATATCCCAGCGGCTTTCGATCCCTTATTCGGTTGCGCACACGTGCATTGCGAAGATCGAGTTGCTTAGTGTGGTCGATACCGCACACTCCCTCACGATCCTCGATACGCTGCGCCAGCCGGCAGACTACCTTGCGGAAGTCGATATGTCGAAGTTCTCGGATGGGCCATATCAGTACCGCTATACAGCACTCGAACCCGAAACCAAAAGGGTACTTTTTTCTGAGACGCACGATTTCAATAAGTCGTCACCGATCACCGTGAATGAGGGAACCCGTATCGGAACACCCGACACGCTCGTAGTCGGAAGAAAGAAGATCAACATGGACTCCATGCTTGCGGCAACAAGGGAAGAGCTTGCAAATGAGATGGTTGTGAATGACCGCATTGGGACCACACTCACTCAAACCGAACGAGAAAAACACGACTTAGAACAAGCTGCACTTGCAAACCAGAAAAGTACGATCGCGGATATTCATGGCCGCGCAGGTTTTGGGATCGGCACGGCAGCGGGCGATCACGTCTTTATTGGGATCGAGTCCAATCGGCCTGCATTATCATTCGACGTCTCCTTTGGCTATCTCTACGCAGCGGTTCCCTACCTCAATTACACAGCGCCGGGGAATATCTCGCAGATGTTTTCGTATTCCCCGAAATCCCTTGGTTTTCAGCTTCAATGGATACCTTTTAAATTCTTCGAAGGTGGCATCGAGCCGCTTATTGGGCTTGCCTATTATGGGATTTGGTCCCAGCCTGCAGTTCCCGGCGGGTTAGGTTCTGCCGCGCTGCTGTCTGGACAGCTCGGATTAGCATGTGAGCCGCTTGGTGAAGTGCATGGCCTTGGATTTAGCCTGGCGTATGGCGCCGCCTATGGGCTGGGACTCAGCCCAACATCCTATCCTGATTGGAATTTCAGAATTTACACGCGATTCTGACTATCGCAAGTACACCTTTTTACTTGCTCTGGCCGCACTTCCAAAAACACCAAGACCACCCGTCACATCCAGCGTACTATTGTTGAATTGGGAGCCGGATAGGTTTAACGCCAGGATAAAGTCCTCATAATTTTTATCGAGCGCAAGCGCTCGCACTACGTTTAAACCGTAGCGTGTGAATTGCGGCCACACCACTTGCTCATTGGTCGATAAAATGAAGAAACGGTACTGTCCCATCGCTGCGCTATCTCCGAGTGCGCTCGAAACAGCATCCAGGATCGTATCGGCATTGGTATCGAGAGAGAGAGCCTCAATGCCATACCCTGCCGAGCCTGGACTCGCAGACCACCAAAGATGAATGCCAGGATTTTGCAGACTATCGACCAGCGTTGGGTACGTCACTGAGTCAACCGCTGTTAACGATAGCATTTGATTATTCAGTTTAACCGAATCAAGAAGGATCGCCTGCGGAACGGTGGTGCTAGCTGTCGCGACTTGTCCCAGCGCCTCTACTCGAAGTGTATAGGTAGCGCCAGGCTGAATAACAATCGAATCATTGCTGATATATCTTCCTGGGACCGAATGGGAATTTTCGTGCAATTGATATACGGAATCGCCAATAGTGATTGTAACATTCGCATTGCTAACACGGTCATTGCCAGTTGATGAAGCGATCGGTATCGTTTGCCGAACAACGATGGAATCGAGCGCCTCATTTGCATAGAGGTAACCCTGCACCACGATCTGCGGCGAGAATGTCGTCTCGGTAACGGGCGAACATGATGCAAGCAACGCCGCGAAAAGTGGATAGTGAATAGCGGATGGTGGAAAATAAGAATGTTCCTTTGCGCTCTGCAAGAAAAGCGTAAAAGAACGTCGCCATTTATCCACTATCCACTTTACGCTATCCATTAATAGGTTACCTCCAGTCCGAGTGTAGGTATGATAGGTAGCGATAGCACATCGGAAATCTGCGGTGGCTGGCTTTGGGTATCGACCACGCGGAACCACACATTCCTGTGGTTGTATAAATTAAAAATATCGAGCGAAGCCTTCGCATTCTTGCCAAACATTTGGAATGTATACGTTGCACTTGCATCGGCGCGATTATAATCTGGTAATCGTTCTGCTCCCATCGCGCCAGGGACATCAAGATCCTGTTCAACGCCGACTCCATCGAGTGCAAGCTGGTAATATCCAATATCGGAGGTATACGCTTGGCCCGTAGCAAGCGTAAAGGCTCCACCAACCGTCCATCGTTCCGAGAGCTTGTAATTCAGTACCAACTGAATATCATTCCTTTGGTCATAAATAGGATAAAATGGCTGCCCATTGTTCAATTCTGGAATTGTTTCGGTAACCCAGGAGAGTGTATAGCCGATCCATCCGGTGAAGTCGCCAACTTCTTTTCGAAGAAACAACTCGATCCCGTAAGCTTGACCTGTGCCGCGTGGAAATATTTCGGTGATGGAGTCAGAAAGGAACTTCGTCTCGTTATACTCCACGATGTTATCCAGCTTTTTGTAATAGGTCTCACACGAAACGAAATAGGAATCGCTGGGGTAGCCGCTCACACCAAGAATATATTGTGTGCTCATGCTGGGTGGCAACGGTGCGGTTCCGGGAATCCAAAAATCAAAGAATGTATATTCTCCGGCAGAAACAAGATGAAGGAATTGGTGATAAATCCCAGTGGAAGCTTTCAGCGTCCAATCTGGGTCTAATTGGCAAGTAACCGTTGCACGAGGATCGAGCGTAATGGCATTCGCAAGATCTAGCCATTCGGCGCGAACACCATACGTTGCAGTAATGCGGTCGGTAGGCTTCCATTCATCCTGCGCATAAGCTGAAAGATAGTACGGCACACCACCGGTATCTTTCAGCGGTGCATTGGTCGAGCCGAACGTGTTGTAGAAATTAATGGTATATTGCGAAAGTCCGGCTCCGATGCGAATATCGTGGAACGGATTCACCGTCCAATCGATATCTTCTTTTACGGAGAGTTCCTTAATGCTGTTATCGAAGTCATACGGACTTGCAGTAATGCTGCCGCTGGACTGCGACGTGTAGGCGCTATATCCGGCAAACGTGCGAGCATACAGATCATCAGAAAAAAGATGCGTCCACTCTGCACTCGCAAGTTTATTTCCCCACGTGAGCAGGATACTAATAACACCATCCGAAGGATAATTCAAATGGTCAGCGCCAAGATAGCCGGAAATACTTAGATGATCGTTTGCACTCAAATGCTCATCGATCTTTGCATTAAGATCGTAAAAATAATACTGTGGCAGCGGCGAAGCATCTCCCAGAAGTTTCTGCGCATCGACCGCGTTAAGAAATTCATCAAGATAGGTCCTTCGTCCAGAAATAAGTACAGACCCATCAGGAACGGGGAATTCAAGCGTTTGGCGAGCGCTGATCAAACTGAGCGAACTCTGACCATGAAAATCATTCGGGTCACCTTCGCGCGTGGTCACATCCAATACACCGGTAAGCCTGCCTCCATATTCCGGCGGCGCGCCGCCTTTGATGAGATCAACATCTTTGATCGCATCGTTATTAAACGTGCTGAAAAAACCAAACAGGTGTGTTGGATTATAAATAGTGTTGTCATCAAGCTGAATCAGGTTCTGATCGGGTGGCCCTCCCCGAATGTAGAGGCCGCTTGAAAGATCGCTGAGCGCTTTAACACCCGGCAACATTTGCAACACACGGAATGGATCACTTTCGTCACCCACGGCTGGAACTTGTGAGATCATCGAAGGGGTGATGGATATTTGGCTGACTGTCGTCCGCTCCAATTCTCGCTCACGCTGACCTTCAACCGTCACTTCTTGACCCAAAGAATTCATCGCATGAAGAACAACATTCAGTGTATAGTCTTGATCTTTCGATAAATCGATCGAATAAGTTGCGGAGTCATAGCCGATGGAATGCACTTCAACAGCGAGCATCCCAGTCGGCAAATTTGAGATCGCAAAATTCCCTAAAGAATCTGTTATAGCGCCTCGGTGCAGTGCGCGCAACTCGATACGCACTCCGGGCAGCGGTTCATGGGTTACACTATCCCTAACCCGCCCAGAAAGTTTCCCAGTATCGAGGTTTTGCCCAAAAGCAACCAGCGAAAAAAGAGAACACGAAATTTGAAGTATGAAAAAAAGAATCAGAATTCTCATGCATCACACTTCAACTTTCAAGAGGCGAGTTAGCGAACTTCTTCCCAGATCTCGTTCGAGGACCGATGCCGGATGAGCACCGCAAAACCATTGCGGATCCAATCGTAGTACACGCGAAAGTAACCATATTTCCGATAGCGGCGAGGCGATTCGTACACCAAAAGCCGGCCGTCATATTTCACCCGCCCGATCGAACGCACGCGGCGATAGAGATCAAAATCTTCGCCGGCAGCCATGTTCGGATCGTAACCACTCAAAACCTCGAACGCTTTCCGCCGAACGATCTGGCATTCACCGCGCCCCATACCAAGGCCGATCACATTTGCAACGCTCACATATCGATTGAAATAAGCATGAAAGAGCACGTCGCTCCACTTGCGCTCACTCGGAATAACCTCGACTCTGGTTGCAACAGCAGAAAGTGACTCATCGACAGAAAAACGCTGAACCACCCTTCGCAGGAATGATTCTATATTGTGAATCATCGTATCTGCATTGAGGAAAAGAAGCAGATCGGCATTCGCAAGTTCCGCGCCTCGATTGCGACCCTCGGCGATCGTCTGGCGGCGCGGCACCGGGCCACGATCGGCATCATGCGTGGCAATAAAGTCCGCATAAGCGGCAGCAATACCAATCGTGTTATCGGTCGATCCGCCATCGCTCACGATAATTTCGATGCCGAAACGGTGCTTTACCATCGGGGAAAACTGCTGAAGACAGCGCTCTAACAGCTTCTCCTCATTCTTGGTAGGAATGATCACGGAAAGCTTCGGTCGTACAGGTAACGTGATCTGTACCGGCGGAGACCTTCTTGCGGATGCTCTTTTTTGATTCATGATATCAATTCAAATCTCACCGTCATTTCCCTCGTCCACGTTTTGCCCGGGTTTAGCTGCAGATTCCAGATCGGCATTAGGATCGATCCCTGGAACATGCGTTCGAATCCTCCCTCGCTCATCGATACCGTTTCGAGTGGATACCGAGCGACCTCGTCTGCATCGACCGGTTCAAGGCCAATAGCCAGTTTCAAATACTCGTCAACAAGGCGAATACTCGATGATCGAGCCAAGCATCCAGCGCTATTCATCGCCGGAGAAGGAAGCTTCTGCCCCTGCGATTCATAGTACCGATCCGGCGCATTCGGAGCCAACAGGTGGAATGCCCATTCGGAAGCGAATCTAAAACGAAGCTCTTCAGACGATTCGTTCGTCAGCGAATAGGTCACTTTTAAATCACTACTTCCTGGAGAAACTGCCAGTGTTTTCTTCAACCTGACTGGTTTCCCTAAAACGCTTCCTAAAAATGCAAGCCGCAGAGCACCATCCTCTTGATTCCAACCCCACTCGAAGGCAGAAGTCACAAAATCCCCCAGATCATCGAAGCCATTTCGGAAATCCGATGAACTTCCCGGAGCCAGAAAATGCTCGATCAAGCAGCCGTGGCGATAGGAATCATAAACAAGCAGTTTTTCAAGTCCGGGTTCCTTTGTCTTGATCTCATCGTGAATCGATTTTGCCTCAGAATTCTTTGTGAGTCTCGACGCATCTGCGATCTTAGAATGATATTCTTCTTTGCGCCTTGAAAGCACGTTTGTTGCGTTAAACGAACGCGGTTTAAAGTTCGATCTCCGCTATCATTCCGCCAAGGGAAGGTTTTACAAAAAGCGAGAGTATCGGCGATTCAATAATGATCTCCGGTGCGCCATCGCAATCCATATCGGTTACTTCCATCCGAATCTCCGAAAGCGATTCGGCTTGGTCCAAAAGCGCGTCTGCCTTTATAAGCGCAGTGTAATTCGCATGGCGCAGATTCGAAAGATAAATTCCACCAAAGACTCCATGCCAATAGGGATCATTGCATTGTGAACGCAGCATCTCGCGCCGAGCTTCCGAAAGATCGAGCCCGGCATTCACCAGTTTAGTAATTCGTGCACTCGTCCGGAGCATGTGCTTGTGAAGATGATTGGCTTCTGGATATTTCACAAAAAAATTTCGCCAATACCCACCGCGCACAAAGGTTCGATATTGCTTCCAACGGTTCTTATCCTGGTCTAATTCGTGAAGGAAGTTTTCGTACGTCTGATTGGCTTCCGCTGTTGGAAGCGCCCATTGCATCATTTCAGCGTAACTTGCTGTGGGCAGATAAATGCGACCGCGCGGAGCCACACGAGCCAGCGCTTCGCCAGGCGGTACAAAGTTGATCCAACTCGATTGCTCTGAAAGCTTGCAAAAGAATTCATCGAGCCAGCCATCCTGATAAACATGTTCGAAAGTGTGTGGCCACACCCCAAACTTTTCCCCATCGTCTGCAAATGTCACAATATTCGTCCCTTGCTCGCTTGCGGCATCACGGAGTACCCGGATTGTTTCATCCACCGGCGCAAAGGGTATGGCATAACGCAGCGCTTTTGAGATAGGAAAGATCGCAAGCGTTTTGCCCGCATCTTCTGTGATATAATAACCGTTTAGATCCTCCTCTCGGAGTCCGGCTGAAAGAAAATGCGTGTCATCGAGCAGCACATAACGGATTCGGGCGTCATGTAGGATGGAAGCCAAAGATTGTTCCCATACACGCTCGGCAAGCCACATTCCGCGGGGCTCTGTGTGAAACAGTGAATTGATCTTCTTCGAAAGCATCGCGATCTGCGACAACTGGTCTCCTGCAGGAATTACGGAGAGGATCGGCTCGAAAAATCCGCCGGAGATCATTTCAAGCTGACCTGAATCAACCATTGCGGCAAGCGTCGCGAGATGTTCGGGGTGCTTTGATTCAAGCCACTCCAGCAAGATTCCTGTGAAGTGTGTCCCAAACCGAACTTTGGGATATTTTGCTGCTAATTTGAAAAAAGGCCGATAGGATCGGGCGTATGAATCTTCGAAGACGTCCTCGAAATTACCGACCGGCTGATGATTGTGTGTCGCGATCGAAAAAATGACGGATTTCATTCGCTAAGGATAAATTTATCACCCAACATTAGTCGGGCAAAATAACAGGAGAAAAAACGAGTATGAAGCCAATACTCCGTATTCAGGCGGGTCGTAATTTCCCAAGCTTCACGCGCTTACCTAATTCCGCCCCCACGCCGACGATGGAACGGAAATCAAGCGGGAATTCCAATAGAACATGAAGTGCGCTGAGTAGGAAAAGCGCCTTGAATCCCAAGTCGTAATTAATGGCATAGAGCACGATCGCTGCGACCCAAAGCACTCCGACGGTCGCCAGGCGCGCCTTCGGCATTTCATGCCAACCGATCACCTTTGTCTTAGAGAACCAGTTGAGATAATGATATAAATACGCATACGCAATAAAACGCATTACGGCGATAGCACCGGCTGAGAACTCAAATGGGTCGCGCGCTGCATGGCCTTGATTCGAGAGCCCGAACGTCCGCATGATCCACAGATTGGGATCGGCAAACCGCTTGCCATATTGCGCGATCACGAACGCGTTGGCAACCCCACCCACAGGTAAGCTCCGGATCAGCAACAGCATCGCGGCAATCCCAAGAAATACAAGTAGAGAAAGATACCCCGAACGGCTCTGCGATTTTAGCGCGCCGAATGCAATAAAAAATCCCGTGAAGACAAAGACGTGAATAATTGTCAGCATCAGCACACCGATGATAAGTGTCGTGTAAGACATGGGCACGCAATACGCGAGAATAGCACCGATGACTCCAAGTGCAATTCTCGAAACGATGCTGGATGTCAGAGTAAGCGCGATCGATCCAATGAAGGCGATCAACACGGCATTAACAATAATTTGAAGCTGACTGAAATTAAAAAATAAATTACTTCCATACACCAGCGTGATCACGATCAGAAAAATATAATCATATTTTCGCTTGGTGTAATAATTCCGGTCGTGAAGCCAGGATATCTCCGTCAGATAGTGAAGCGGGCCAAGAATGGCGTATGCAGCGAGGAATAGATAGAATGGCCAAACAAATGCCAGAAATCCTGAAATGACCATCAACCAAATGTTCACGATATTGATGCGGTCTGTGGATTGCTTCGATGGCGCTTTGCTCATAGTTCGGCTTTAGAACAAGAATGTCGCTTCACGGTTTCCCAGCACTTATGATGATCTTTAGAACAAGACGGTAATCAACTTTTTCTCATCCTTGTCAAATTCATCGAAACCAGAAAGTTCGAGGAGTTTTTCTTCGATATTTTTTACAAATCCCATTTTTCGGGTTCGCGCAATTTCTTCATGGAGGTCCCCGCCTTTTAGGGCGAATAGTATCCCACCAGAGTTCAATAAACCCTTGCTCCATCTCGCAAGCTCATCCAACGGAGCTACTGCGCGCGACACAACTGCGTCATACTTATGCGCATGCTCAGACGCTCTTGAGAGTTCTTCCGCGCGTCCCCAGGTGGCACGAATACCTGTCAAGCCAAGCTCGTCAATCATATCATTACATGCTACAATTTTCTTTTGGATCGAATCGATCAATGCGACCTGAAGAGCAGAAGTGACGATCTTGATCGGGATTCCTGGCAAACCTCCACCAGAGCCAAGATCTGCAACCTTCTTCGCTGTAAAATCATAATCCAATATGGTTGGCATTCTTAGGACAAGTGAATGGAGAATATGCGACTGGATGATCTGATCTTCGTCCCTGCGTGAAATGAGATTGATCTTGGAATTCCATTGCCGCAGCAATTCCACGTAATGGGCAAGCTGATTCGCCTGTTCATTTTCAATGGGCAGGCCATTTGCTAGGCAGATTGTGATAAGTTCAGCTAATTCCACAGTAAATCTTTGAAGCTATTGGCTCTTCAATAAAAACAGAATCGGATTGTACAAAGAGACTCATTGGCACATGGGTTTCCGGCCTCTATCGATTTTTTCGCGAAAACGCGAACCATATCGCCATTAAAGGACATTCTCTGTATGCGAGAAACACTATTCCCCTCTCAAACGTAAGCTTCATTCATTGGAACATATAATTTTAGCTCAATTTGGTCTTGAAGGCGTGGAGAGTTTTCTCCGCGCCGTTCTTTATTTTGTCATCACGATCTTCATCCTGGTGACCGTCCATGAGTTTGGCCATTTTATCGCTGGCCGAATATTTGGAATGCGTGTACCGGTGTTTTCTGTCGGAATGGGGCAAAGGCTTTTTGGATTCAATAAGGTAAACGGTTTTACTATCGGTCCGCTTGACCCCGAAGCCGAAATGAAACTTGAGAATAATACAGATTATCGGCTGTCCCTGCTACCCATTGGCGGATACGCCAAGATCGAGGGCATGATCGACGAAACCCAGAACGAAGCACTACCCGAAGTGATGCAGCCGTGGGAATTCCGCGCTAAGCCTTGGTGGCAAAAATCGATCGTGATCTCAGCGGGAGTTATCATGAATATCTTGCTTGCATGGACGATCTTTACCTGTCGCGATTATTTTTATGGAGACGAAGCTCCAGCTACTACAACCATCGGTTACGTTCGTCACGGATCCGTTTCTGAATCTAATGGTTTGCAAGCTGGGGACAAGATCGTTGCTATCGATGGTCAGCAAGCATCGAACTGGCTTGACGTCGATCAGGCCGTTACCAATAAGTTTGGAAAAGACTTTTCAATTACTGTAGAACGAAATGGCAAGCGGTATTCTGCACTATACCGAGCTTCGGAATTGGGAAGCTTGAAAGATGCACCCAAACGTTTTGGCCTCGATCCGGCAGGACTCACACCACCGACGATCGACAGCGTAGTTCCCAAACAGCCTGCAGCGCGTGCCGGGCTGATGAATGGCGATAGCATAGTAGCCATCGACGGTCAGCCGATACCAAATCAAAGTGCTTTTGTCGATGTAATTACCTCTCATCCTATGATTCCATTCACCCTTGACTTAATGCGCAAAGGTGAACACAAGCTGCTTACCGTAACTCCGGATATAAAGGGGACGATCGGCGTCTTTTCGGGTTCAGGATTTACCGGTCAGAAGATCGATATTCATTACGGCCTGCTTGCCTCGATTGGACTTGGATGGTCTAACTTACAAACGTACGCACGGCTTACCGTGGTGACGATCAGCGAGATCATCGAAGGAAAAATGGCCGCGCAGGATGCGTTGGGAGGTCCGATCAAGATCGCGCAGGTGGCTTCGAAAAGTGCTTCCGGTGGGCTGGAATCCTTCATAGGGTTTATGGCGCTGCTCTCGATCTCGCTTGCGCTCATTAACATACTTCCTATCCCTGCACTGGATGGAGGCCATTTACTTATCATTCTAATCGAAGCTTCTATTGGCCATGAACTATCCCAGCGGTTTAAGTTAAACTTTCAGAAGGTCGGGGTAGCAATTCTCCTAAGCCTGATGATCTTCATGGTCTTCAATGATATTCGGGGGTTGTTCATCTGAACCCTGATTTGGCGTGATCATCAAATTAAAAAGATAGGTTTCGATTAAGGATAGTCTGATTCACACCTGAACCTGATTCCCGCATTCCCGGGAATGACGATGTTTGAGCCAGGGAGCGAAACACTTAGCAGGACAACCATTTGTTTTCCCGCGAAAGCGGGAAACCATGACCGAAGTTCTCAATTATTCCAAATAATCTAATAATCGCCCCAAATCAAGGTTCTGACAGTTCCTTCGCTTTCCTACGCTTCCAACGAAGATAGAGTAAGTAACTCACAACGACGGCTGCAACGACCAATACTGTTATACCAGCTCTACTAACCCATTTCTCCAGTAATGGAAGGTTTGAGCCGAACGCATATCCGAGCGAACCGTATAGCGTTGCCCAGGTTATTGCTCCCAAAATATCATAGAGTAGAAATTGCAGATAATTCAAATGGTGTGCGCCTACCAAAACTGCGATCCACGTTCGGGCAATGGAGACGAAGCGTCCGAAAAATACTGCTTTACCGCCGTGCCTCTTTAGATAACCCTGGACACGTTCATAGCGCTCATCGGTAAGACCAACGAATTTACCGTATCTGCGAATAAGTCTTCTCCCGCCTTCTCTGCCGATCCAATAGCCGAGGCTGTCTCCTGTCATTGCTCCTCCGGCCGCACAAGCGACGACCCCATAGATACTAAGTGCTCCACTTGAGGCTGCATAAGCGGAGGCAATTAGCAGCATAGTCTCTCCAGGAAAGGGCACACCCATGCTCTCGATCATGATTGCAACAAAGACGATCACATACCCATAATCGATAAGAGCTTGTTCAAGGAAGCTCACAATGCTGCCCGTAATGGACGCCAACGGATGAAATGCAGCGATGATTGCTGGCATTAGGAGCGTGGCAGAGTGAAAAATCATGGTGTTAGCGTAGGCGAGGGCTTCGGGTGTCACATATTAACCGTGAAGTGAACGGTTGCGTTTTGGCAGCTCGCGGTAAGAACATAAAAAAACCGGGGCTTTGCAGCCCCGGTCTCTACTAAAATGTTTATGAATAAAGTGGTCATCTTTCAGACCATCAGTGAATCACTGCTGATTCACGACTCGTACCTGGCTGGTACCCTTTGAGGAATGAGCAACGATCACATACGTGCCATCGGCAAGTTTGCTGCCATCGAACGTTGCGATGTAACTATTATTGCCTTCGCTCTGTGCTGGAAGTACCGAAACCTCGCGACCAAGCACATCATAGGCAGCAAACGAAACATTCTGCTCGCCCTGCGAAGCAACATAATTGATCTGCGTTATCCCATGGAATGGATTCGGCGATGCGGTCATGCCTACTACACCGGCGGCAGGGTCGTTCACGCCAGCAGTCGAGTTAGAAAGCAGCCATTTGATGGAGTTGGTAGCGATGGTCTTGGCTAAGCTCGTTTCGGTAAGCTCCTTAAGGCCAAAGCCAAGATAGACCAAACGAGCGTTGCTCGATGAATCAATATAGGTTGACCCGATAATGTTTTTCGACTTGCCATCACTATAAAACGAGGGTGTTGAGGCGGAATCGATGCTATAGACACAGGAGAAATATCCCCCCGCATCTGTTGCGGAAATATTATTCCCGACTGGATCGTTTGAAACCCCCTTAATTGAGAAAGTAAGGGACGCGCCCGTGTTTGCATTGAATCGTTCGGTTGTAGCGGTAAAATCCAAACCGATTTGTTGGTAAAAACTTTGAACTTCTTGTGTCTCGGTATAACCCGCAAACTGAGCAAAATATGCATTGGATTGATCGAATGCATATCCCAGAGCATAATCCGAACTAATAAACACCTTATTACCTGCAGCTAACGCTGCCACGATATTCGGCAATATTGTGGGATTCGTTAAGTTAGGACTCCCTCCATTATCGAGGATCATAACGTTATCGAATATGCTAATGGGATAAGTCTCCGGCGGATAAGCGGCCACGGAACCATCGGAAAGTGGAACTTCTGCTGTGTAAAGCTGCAATGAATCAGGAACCGCCGAAATAAGAGCGGTTTCGGCTGTACCCAATACCACAGACGCGGGATCATAGAATATTGGGCAGCGCGTGTTATTTGAAAGCATATATTGTGTCGTGCTCATGGAAGAGACGATGTAACCTTCCTTAATAGGAGTGGCGATAACATTGAAGCTCGTAAAAGCCGACTGCTCAGGCGCCGTAACATTCAAGATCGCGTTAACCGTCGCTCCAGGCGCTACCGTAACCGTATCGGACGCCAATTTGACCGACCAACCGGCCGGTACCTGGGAAGCATCAACGGAGAGATTTAATGTCACAGGTTGCACGTCACTCGCATCATTATTTGTAATAAGAATGGTATCAGCGGTCGTAGCATTACTGGTTGCAGTAGCGTACTGTGTCTGCGGTGTTAGCAAGAGATTGGTAATGAAATATTTAGGAGCCGGACCGATGAGCGGAACTTCCTCTGCGTCGAAAACCGTGTTACCCGAAGCGTCGGTCGCACTATATGCGCTGACTAATCCAATCAAGTGCACATGGTTCGTATCCTGAATATTCGAGGGTAAGGTAAAGGTAAAGGTCGTCGAATAATTCGATCCAGCTTTAACACTGGCTGGGATAATTCCAGCCTGACCGTGAATGCCTCCTACAGCTTCACGAAACACGTGCATGTGCTGCCATCCTGGAATGGATGCCGGAAGACTATAAAGTGGGTTGCCGGGCACACTCGGTCCGACGGAACCAGCGCTCGAGTAATAATTGTGTTGATCCCATCCCGATCCCGAACCGGACACGCTGTCTTCGGTGACCATTAGGTTCAAACGTAAGTCGCCAGACTCGGCTTGTGCGAACGTCACCGAGACGCGCGCGGTCACTTGCTGTGTGCTGCTATTATAAGAAATATTATCTACCGTGACAGTGGCTTCCACTGGCTGCTGAAGCTCATCAGCGACAATACCATCGCTGACACTTAATCCGAACTCTGCAGCAATTCCTGTTGCCCACTGTGAGGGATCAACATTCCAAGTGGTCGCTCCGGACGGGATGCTACGGGCTGTCCACCCATCAGGGAACCCTGTGAGGGCCTCAGTTGAGGGGAAACCGATGTCAGAAACCAGAGAATCACCCTGAGGGACATCCATCATATCGTTCGCGGAACTTCCCTGATCGCTGTGAATTGATACAACAGCCACTTGACCTGGGTACGTTGCATAAAGATTGTTAATAGCATAAGCTCCTCGAGGACAGAAGCCACACCACGCACCAGTAAACTCCTCGAGATATACTCGGCGATATTGTGCCTGAGCCGTGTTCGGGGCAAGGGAAAGTATCGCACCCATCGTGGCGACCGTCAACGATAGGGCAATAAATGAATTTGTTTTAATAAACTTGTAAAGCATGACATTGTCTCCAAAAATGATTGAGAATTATAATAGAAAATAACCCGAAAACGCTAAAAAGAAGCAATAAGCGCATTTGGGTAATTCTAAACATCCAAAAATACGAAATTATTTCGCCGATTGTTTGAAATCCCTTTTTTTCTTTAACGGACTTTCCAGTTTCCTAGCATTTCCACCTCTAACTGTTGTGATTAGGAAAGAGTGCACTGGTTACAGTACCTGCTGAAGTCATGTAACTAATCCAGCCCATACCCAATTAGATCGCATCCGATTGTGATGCAAAATTAAATCCGCTGACATAGAGGAGTGGCACGTACATTGGCATGCCATCCCAGCCATCACGCGGTGCAGTAACAACGGGTTTGGAAAAATCTATCACATTCTGTAGCATCGTCAGCGGCGATTCATTCCATCGGAAGTTCGAGACGCCGTAGAGGATTTTTCCATCTTCTACCCAAAATAGACCGTCTCTGGTGAGTCCCGTCTTAAGCAAGGTTTGATCGTCGAGATCACGGATATACCAAAAGCTTGTAACAAGTAGTCCCTCTTTTATTGTAGAGATATAGTCCTCCGGAAGCATGGATCCACCGTCCATAATAAGGTTGGTCGGGCCAGGCATGGAAGGTTTGCCGGATTTGCCAGCCCAATATCGACTACGAGTAAAATTCATTAGCTTGCCGTCGGTAATCCAGTCTGTTGGCCTCACGGCCAACCCACTTTCGCCATAAATGCCTGATGGTACCAACGGGTGCGATGGATCACTGTAAATATGAACCCTATCATTAACGATCTTCTCACCAAGTGCGGATCCACTATTGGGGCGGGAAAACGCACTGCGGCCTTCCTCGGCTTCACGTGCATCAAGTGACCAGATAAATTGCTGAAGCAGATCGGCTGAGGCACTGGGTTCGAGAATTACTTTGTACACACCGGAATCCATTCCTTTTGCGCCCTTCCATGCTAAGCATTTTTCGCTCGCACGGAGAATCGCACTCTGCGCATCTAATTGCGCTATCGAGTGTGAAGCGCGCTTGTTCCATCCGCTCGATTTTCCATCGGTCGTGCGCATAGTAAGCGAGAAGGTTGTCCGAGTGTGTTGATCGGCCACGAACAGTCCTTTGGAATTTCGATAGGCATTATGAGACACTCCAGAGTCGAGAAATCCTGCGGTATGGAAATCGTGAGCAATGGCCTCTTTAATAGCTGCCCCTGCAATCCTTACTCGCTGATCGGATGCCCAATCGAAATCAGTGGAGCGCGCATCATATGCTGATGTCCGAGGATAGGTTTGCTTATCAGTGATGGGCGGCATGAGTTCTTCATTTTCTGGTGCAAGCGAAGCAATCTCCTCGGCTCGCGCAACGGCTCGGCTTAGGCCATCATCGGAAATATCATTTGAAGAAGTTGAACCCGCGCGTTTGCCGTTGACCGCCGTGATCGTAAATGAGGTATTGCTGCTGGCTCCGCTCGTTGTAACGGTGTTTGCAGCGAAACGCAGGTTCGCAGAATGGCCGCTCTCGACCGATACCTCTGCCCATTCGGATTTTGAATAGCTGAGAATCTTCTTGGATAATGCTTCGAGTTCGTCGAGATCGAGAATATTCATTGTCTTGTCCTTAATTTTGGAGCAAAAAGCTCTTTCCAAAATACTTAACCACAACGATGTACGAATTGTCACCCAACCGGAACCGGGGGAGTGCGTGTCAGGGCTTACGGCCCCATGGCAGCATCTTTAATATCTTGCCGGTTAATAACACTGACTGTCAGAGTTTTAGGATCATAAGTAACTGGAACTCCAGGACGCACATGCAGAATGGAATCAAGTTCGTGCTCTTCAATAATTTCTGTAACGACATCATTGCGTCCAATCGGAACACTGACGGCTATCTCCCCAGCCTCGAAAAGGTGAAAACCTCTTGCAAGAAATACCGAGTAATCATCCCCATTTTGAACAGGATTGACAAGATAAAGCCTGGAATGAGTTGGAAGACGTGCGACAATAGCTTGTAATTTTGGCAATAACGTCGCCTCCAATTTACCTTCTGCCAACATCATCGATTGCTTGGAAAATACGGACCAAATATTCAAACATGCTCCGACGACAACGAGAGCAGCAACCGCTAGCGAGGCTCGTCTTGTGAGCATCAGAATTTCACAACCGGCGGCAAACCCCAAAGCAACGAAAGGCAATAGGCTGTAGGCATATAACTCTCCAACATGGTTCAGAAAGATTACTGGTGACATACTGCCGATCGCGCCGAAAACGCAGACCATCCAAACTTTGCGCAGTCTAACGAAGCCCGCTATTGCTATTGCTGCAACGATTGCCACGCTGACCGACGCTGCAATTTCAATGGCAATTGCTTTGTGCGCGATCGCCAAATATACCCAAACGGTCGATTCGGGTAAGAATGCAGCGAAAAACATTTGTGCCACATTGATCAGAATATTAGATCCGAGCCGCAAATCGTAGCGCTCCGCTCCAAATTTACCACTTGGAAGACCTAAGCTAGCGTGGAATAGTATGTAGCCAGCGAAAAGTAGCACAACCGGAACCACCAAAGAAACAATGCTTCTGAAGCTTCTCATATGCCATCGTGATCCATCATAGCGCAGGCCAATAACAGCAACGATTGGAATCGCCCAGCCGACAAACGTTTCCTTCGATAAAAATCCCAATATTATGCCACCCAGAATCACAAGTAAGTAGCGACGATCATCGGAACGAGCATATTCGAATGCAGCTATCAAAGCAATTAGCCCTGCCGCGGTACTAATTATTTGGGAAGGCGAGTCATTCATGAGAACTGCCGTTCCAGCCAATTGCGATACCGCAACAAAACCGGCAGCAATTGCTGCACCTCGTTGAGAAATCCCAAGTCGTAAGGCCAGATGCCAAGTCAGCCAGCAGACAAGAGAATGCATGATGATATTGAAAACTCTCACGAGGGACGTGTCGAGGCCATCGATCACCTGCGAAATCGATAATACCATTGTTTGGATCGGAATATACCTTTCTGCAAATGGTGGTCTGCTAAACAAATAGGCTGTTGCACTATGAAGAGGGTTATAATAAACCTGTTGAAAATCATCGCCAAAATAAGGCATATCGAGGTGCCAAACATAGATAGCAAAAATGGCAACCAACAACACCAAGAGCACACTCCATGAGAGTTTGGAATTAAATTGAACAGTCTTGGGAATCGCTCGCGTTTGATCCTTCATGGTGTTTTGATTTGTGGCGCATACAATCACTATAGAAAGCATTGGGTTCCTATGAAGCAGTGGATATGCCCTAAAAAAGACCGATCACGCTTCCAGACTCTTAAAAGTTATTCGATTAGAGCTTTTGAACGACAAGGATCTTCCGAGGGCATAACAAGAACCTCGAAGTATTGGGGCAGGATTAATACTGAGACTCAAAAATCTTAGAGCTTCATTTTTATGTGCAGCAGAATTGCAATGGTCTCAATGGATTATTGAGATTGATATTCGAATTTTTTAGGGAAATTGTGAGATCGGAAAATTCCTCTGTTTTTCAGGCCCAATTTCTATGTGACATGTGTTAGCAAGAATTATGTCGCTAACACCGCCCCAGTCGTCTAAGCATCAAGCCCGTCATGCCAAATTAACCGAAGGGCCGATCCTTCGTTCGCTGCTCACGCTCGCCGTACCGCTCATTCTTGCAAATATCCTGCAGGCTGCTTATCAACTTATTGATGCATTCTGGGTTGGACGATTAGGTGGCAATGCCGTGGCTGCAGTTTCTGTATCATTTCCTGTGATGTTCCTGTCGATCTCGCTGGGATTGGGATTCGCCGTCGCAGGGTCGATACTCATTGCACAATATTTCGGTGCAAAGGATCACAGGAATGTGGATCACGTTGCTGCGCAAACTATCTTGATGATCATCCTGATCTCGGTCTTTCTGGGTATCATCGGCTACTTGCTTTCGCCCCTTTTTCTGCAGGCGCTCGGCGTCGCTCCTGAAGTTTATAGTGGAGCTCTTTCATTCATGAGGGTCTCTTTTATAGGACTCATTTTTAATTTCGTGTTTTTCATGTTCCAGTCGATCCTGCGCGGAGTCGGCGAGGTGAGGATTCCTGTCTATATTGTGCTCGGAACCGTAATTCTGAACTTTGGACTCGACCCGCTTTTTATCTACGGATGGGGATCTATTCCCGCATGCGGCGTGGCCGGGGCTGCGATCGCGACTGTTCGGGACCCAAAGCATTGCAGCCATCATCGGGATCGGGATCTTGCTTGGTGGTAAATACAGCGTTCGACTGCACTGGCGCGATCTCCGTCCGGACTTTGCTTACATCAAGCGCGCATTCTTCCTCGGATTTCCGGCTTCGATCGAGCAGTCCGCGCGCGCGCTGGGTCTTATTGTCATGACGTTCCTCATCACGAGCTTTGGGACCACAAGCATGGCAGCATACGGCGTCGGCTCGAATGTATTGCAAGTTGTGATGATCCCGGCGATGGGTCTTTCGATGGCGATCGCGACGCTCGTCGGGCAAAACATTGGCGCCGGCAATATGGAGCGCGCAGCACAGATCGCGCGGCTCGGGTCAGCCGTTGGATTTATCGCGCTGGAGGCATTTGGAATAATTGTCTTTTTCACGGCGCCATTCATCGTGCGTTTTTTTGTTCCTGGCGATGAACATGTCATCGAAACCGGTTCGGCCTTTCTGCGAATCATCGCGTTCTCGTGGGGATTCATAGGGTTGCAATTCTGTCTCACCGCAGTCTTCCGCGCTTCGGGCAATATGGTGATGACCATGATGCTCACGCTTATTTCGCAATGGGTTCTTCAGTTCCCGCTTGCTTATATACTCTCCAAGCATACCTCGATGGGCATTGATGGCATCTGGTGGTCCATCCCCATTGCGAATACCCTGATGGGGATTATCGTCGTCCTCATTTATATGAAAGGCGACTGGAAGAAGAAGCGGCTCATCGAATCTCCTCACGAAGAGAAACTTGTTGCCGAGACCTACCAGGAGATCATGGTGGACGAGCCGACCAGGTCCTAAAAATGCCATTTTTAACGAAATTTCACCTGCAATAAATAATTTAGATTAATATGCAACCTTTTAGTTGCCTATCTGGTTTAAGCATTCGTTTGGAGGAATTACCCTCCAATTCTTATTCAAAATTCGTTAGAAAGGGAGAAACACATTATGAACACCAAAACAGATTTCAGCAGCAGTATTTCCGCACCGATCGGCGCGAGTGAGGCAATCAAGAAGATCAGCAACGTAGCTGAATGGTGGGGAGTAACCTTCAGCGGAAGCTCCGAAAAACAAAACGATCATTTCGTCATAAAAATGGGAGGAGATTCCTTCTTCGACTTCACGGTTGCGGAAGTAATTCCCAATAAACGGCTTGTCTGGCTCGTAACGGATTGCAATATGCCCTGGTATTCCGATAAAAAGGAATGGGCGAACACAAAACTAATTTTCGATCTCAACGAGACAAATGGTGTAACTGATCTGACATTCACGCACGAAGGCCTTGCGCCAGATGTCGAGTGCTGGAAGGATTGTGAACCCGGCTGGACCCATTGGATCAAAACAAGTTTGTTTTCCTACCTTACTACAGGTAAAGGCGTGTTCCGAGCACCAACCAAATAAAAACATCAAAGGGGATAGTACTCATGGAAAGCAAAAGTTACGGTGTAACGATAGAGGTTGCAAGATCACCGAGCGACGTTTTCAACCACATCCTCTACGTTTCAAAATGGTGGGGTGGACCTGATCTTAAGGGACAGAGCACCAATCTAAACGATGAATTTATCATCAACCACCCTGGTGCGCATTATTCGAAACAGAAGGTGATCGAGGTTATTCCGGGCAAAAAGTTGGTCTGGCTCGTGACGGAAAGCACGCTCAACTGGCTCACCGGTGATCCGCACGAATGGACCAACACAAGAATGATCTTTGAGTTAATTCCCAAAGGCGAGAACACGGTGCTTCATTTTATGCACGACGGGCTCGTTCCCGAAAAGGAATGCTTTGCGCAATGCTCGCAAGGATGGACGATGGTCATTAAGGAACGACTATTCAACTTTATCACGAAAGGAACTTCTATTTATATCTAATCATGAAAACATTTACCTACAAGATCTTCATCAACGCCACGGCGCAAAAGCTATGGGCAGCGCTCACGTCGCCAGAGTTCACGCGCCAATATTGGGACGATCGCGAACTTCGCTCGGAGTGGAAGGTAGGCTCCCCTATCTCGCTCATCCGGAAAGACGGCACGTTGAATTGGGAAGGAAAGATGCTTTCCTACGATCCCTACAACATGCTTTCCTTCACGTTCAACCCCGCAGTCGATTCGCCTTACGCCCAGCGGCACGCCGGGGAAAACATTTCGAAGGTCACCTATCTGCTGACCCCTTCAGGCGAAACGATCATGCTCACGATTCTTCACGAAGAGCTTTCGGATAAATTTGCCGAGGAAGTCAGTACCGGCTGGCCATTCATTGCTTCGAGTTTGAAAAGCTTACTGGAAACCGGCAAACCGCTTGCCACGCCAAGCGAGTAAATTGTGAAGCATGCCCAATAATTTTTAGGAACCCAATGGACAAAATATTCAAAGCGCTCGCCGATACAACCCGCCGTGAATTGCTCGACAAGCTTTTCGCAAAAGACGGGCAAACGCTCGGTGAGTTGTGCGAATATCTTTCCATGACGCGGCAGGCCGTCACGAAGCACCTTGTGATTTTGGAAGAGGCGAATCTTATCGTCATCCAAAGGAAGGGCCGTGAAAAACTGCATTACCTCAATCCGGTGCCGATCCAGGAGATCCACGAGCGATGGGTATCGAAGTATGAAAAAAGCAGGCTCGTCGCGATCAGTAATCTAAAACAGGCACTTGAAAAACCAAGAGAATAGAACATCATCATGAAAACATTTACATACAATACCTGCATCAATACCACAGCCGAGAAACTCTGGCAAGCACTGACCTCCGCCGAATTCACACGCCAATACTGGAATGGGAAGGAACTTCGAAGCGATTGGAAGATCGGCTCCGACATCTCCCTTATCACGACGAAAGGAGCCGTTAGCTGGTTCGGGAAGGTTTTATCGTATGATCCATATACCTCGCTTTCTTACACGTTCGATGTCTCCCAAATTGCGGCGCTCGCTTCGGAGCCCATATCGCGTGTCACGTACACACTCGCTCCTCTCGGCGATGCCATCATGCTTACCGTGCTTCACGAAGAGCTTTCGGATGCTGTTGCAGCAGGCATTAGTACCGGCTGGCCACGCATTATGTCCAGCGTCAAAAGCTTCCTTGAATCCGGCAAGCCACTGGCGACAACAAACTTTTAGCCAAACCCCGTGTGCCGGGAAGCGCTGCTTCCTTGCACACGGGAAGGTCATTCCAAGTTGCTTGCTCTTCCCCACGGGCACTTTTGCTGACTCTTGCCGTTTTGAGAAATAGTATGAAGCACCAAAGCGGCTTCTGGCTTTCATGCTATTACCCGCATTCGCGACAACGGTTTTGAAATCATTACATTGACCAAGAAAAAAATGCTTAAACTCATTTCTTGCTTATGTATCTGGATCTGCTTTGCATTGATTACAACTGGCAGCGTGCTCGCCCAATGGATCCCGGGTGACACCACGAAGGATATTCGGTGCCTCGCTGCGCTGAACGGTAATCTTTTTGCAGGAACACGTAATACCGGCGTTTTCCGCTCCTCTGATTACGGAGCAACGTGGACTGCCGTGAACACCGGCTTGCCTTTTGCTGGAAATTTTATTTACACCTTAACCGTATGTGGGAATTCTATCTTTGCTGGCGTCTATGGGGTCGGACTGTATCGCTCTTCGGACAACGGTGATCATTGGGCCATCTCGGACTCCGGCATCTCGAATACCAACTTTCAGTGTTCTTATGTCGAGGGTTCGACGATGTATATTGGAACCTTTAATGGCGCCGTATTTCGTTCGAACGACACCGGGGCAATCTGGGACGATATGCGATCACTTCCTACGGCAGTATATTCGCTCATTACCCATGATGGCCTGCTTTTTTGCGGAACCAAGTTAGGCGTCTTTATTTCTCCGGATAGCGGTTCAACCTGGATTGCCTCCGATAGCGGGTTGCCCCAAAATTTCGTTAATGCATTCGCAGTCCTTGGGAATGATGTGTACCTGGGTACTTCCCTTTACGGAGTTTTCAAAACTACGAACGACGGCGTAATTTGGGATTCCACCAACACAGGCCTGACGACCCTGGGAATATATGCCTTCGATACTATCGGCAGTGATTTGATTGCCGGCACGAGCTATGGGATCTTTCTTTCCTCCAATGGCGGAGCCTCATGGGTGGAGGCCGATACGGGCTTGAATCTCTACCCGAACAGCCCGATCGGTATTGGAGGAATGATCAATTTGGGAGGTTATGTACTTGTCGGTTTAGAAGGGGACGGAGTATTTCACCGCCCAGCATCCGATTTCGGCGTTAGTTCTGTTGCGCAAACGCAACCAGAACCCACCCTTGATATTCAAACTTATCCCAACCCCTTCTCTCAATCCACCACCATCACCTTCACTTCGCAAGGGAGCGGCTATGCCGATGTCTCCATCGTCAACCCGCTTGGAACGGAAGTGGCGAAGCTCTATTCCGGTGAGCTTGGGAACGGAGAGCATAGCTTCATCTGGGGGACAGGCGGGACGCCTGCGCTACAGGTTGCGAATGGGATGTATGAGTGCCTTGTCCGAATGAATGGAGCGGTACAGAGCGCGGGCATAGTGCTCCTGAGATAGTCATTCCCATTTACCCTTCCTGCCTGGCACTATTGCCGCCCAAAGCCGTTTTGAGAATACCATGATATTCCCGAAACGGCTTCTGGCTTTCTTGCTCTTCTTCGTGCTCGCTGCGATGCACGCCGGTGGGCTGCGCGCGCAGTGGGTGCAAATCAATCAGACAGATAATGATGATATTGAGTGTTTTGCGACGATCGGCTCGAACGTTTTTGCTGGAGCGGATAATGTCATACTTCGTTCAAGTGATTCAGGTACTAGTTGGAGTGTGACAAATCTCATACTCGCACCAAATTTTTTTGTGTCATCCTTAGCAGTGAGCGGAACGAGTTTATTCGCTGGGGTTTCCTCTCATGTGCAATTGAATGGGTCTTTCGTCGGGGGCATTTACCTTTCTACAAATGATGGCAATAGTTGGTTACTGGATGATTTCGGTCTACCAGCAACCCCTTCTGGAAGTAACTATCCCATCAAAGCTTTTGGAGTAACCGGCCTTAATATATTTGCGGGAGTTGATAGTTCCGGCATTTATTTATCGACAGACGATGGAGGAATTTGGCTCCCTGTCAATGGAGGGTTGCTCGATACAGTAGATGTTTATTCACTTGCTACAAATGGAAAATATCTTTTTGCTGGGAGTGGCCCCTATTGGGCTGATGGATTAAGCGCACAAGGTATTTTCCGATCAACAAACAACGGTACAAATTGGACACCGGTCAACAACGGTTTGCCCTACAATACCTTTGAATATAGAACTATCTCCACTCTTGCCGTAATTGGGACTAACCTCTTTGCTGGAGCATATGGCGGAGTTTATCGCTCAACAAACAATGGAGAGAACTGGACTGAGAGTGATAGCACCCTTACAAACCCTCTCGTAACTGTGTTGGGCGTAAGTGACACTAATCTTTTTGCAGGAACCGATGATGGTATTTTCCTGTCAACAAATTATGGTGCGAATTGGAGCAATATATCTTCTGGTTTTCCAGAATATACATACGTAACAGCGATTACAGTGTCCGGTCCTTATCTCCTAGCTGGGACTCTTAACGGTGTCTATCGCCGCCCGCTTTCCGATTTCGGCATTAGTTCCGTATCGCAAACCCCGGCGGCTGCACAACCCGAAATTCAAATCTATCCCAATCCACTCTCTCTATCCACCACCATCACCTTCACTTCGCAAGGGAGCGGCTATGCCGAGGTCTCCATCGTCAACGCGCTGGGAACGGAAGTGGCGAAGCTTTATTCGGATGAGCTTGCGGCTGGTGAGCATAGCTTCACCTGGAGCGATCCCGCCGTTTGCAATGGGATGTACGAGTGTCTTGTCCGAATGAATGGAGCAGTGCAGAGCGCGGGGATTATTTTGCTGCGGTGAAAAATGCCGAAATCATTTTCGAATTCGTTGGCATGACGTTCGTGTCTTCGTATATTGTGGTACATCGTGACAGGCACCAATTTTCCTTGGGCAATGCTTTTCAAGAGAATGGTGCCTTTATGAATTCCTAATGCAAAAAAAAATTTGCTATTGTCTGAATGGCTGGAATGAGGACTTTCGAACTCACTCCCCATCTCTGCTGTTTCGGCCTCGTTAATCGGAATTTCTCAATAAATAAAGGATTATGGACTACAAGGAAGGACATTATAAAGTAAGAGACCTCTCACTTGCCGATGCAGGTCGCCGACAGATCGAATGGGCAGAAAGTCGTATGCCCGTGCTTATGAAACTGCGGGAAACGTACTCAAAGACGAAGCCGCTTGCCGGATACCGCATCGCCGGCTGTTTGCACGTCACGAAAGAGACGGCCGTGCTCATCGAGACCCTCCGTGCAGCCGGAGCGCAGGTCACCTGGAGCGGTTGCAACCCGCTTTCGACGAACGATGAAGTTGCCGCCGCGCTCGCCAAAGAGGGCGTCGAGATCTATGCGTGGTACGGCATGAACGTCGAGGAGTTCTACTGGTGCATCGAGCGCTCGCTCGATTTCCATCCGAATCTCACGCTCGATGATGGCGCTGACCTTATTTTTACCGTTCACAACAAGTTTCCACAGCTCGTCGATGAGATCATCGGCGGAACCGAGGAGACCACGACGGGGGTACATCGCCTTCGCTCGATGGCGGCAGATGGAAAGCTCCGCTATCCTGTTATCGCTGTTAACGATGCCGAGACGAAATGGGATTTCGATAATGTCTATGGCACCGGCCAGTCCACGCTTGATGGCGTTATTCGCGCAACATCCGTTTTGCTCGCGGGCAAGAATGTCGTCGTTGCCGGATACGGACATTGCGGCAAGGGCGTTGCCATGCGCGCAAAGGGCATGGGCGCTAATGTCATCATCACCGAAGTAAACCCGACTGCTGCTCTGAAAGCGACGCTCGAAGGTATGCGCGTAATGCCGATGGATGAAGCCGCGAAGATCGGCGACATTTTCATCACTGCGACTGGTGTGAAAGATGTGATCGTCGGACGCCATTTTGATTCGTTGAAGGATGGCGCGATCATCTGCAACACCGGTCACTACGATTGTGAGATCAATATTCCCGAGCTCGAAGAACGGATGGCAACGAAGCGGACTATCCGCGCAAATTGCGAAGAATATCTGCTCTCCGGTAATCGCCGAGTTTATCTCCTCGCGCAAGGCCGCCTGGTGAATCTCGCCGCCGCCGAAGGACATCCCTCCGAAGTCATGGATATGAGCTTTGCAAATCAGTTCCTCAGCCAGCTTCGACTCGTTCGCGTGGATAAAGGCGAAGAGACGATGGATCGCGGCTCCGTTTATGATATCCCGGTCGAGCAGGATCAGGAGATTGCCACGCTTAAGCTCGAAACCATCGGCGCTTCCATCGATACGCTCACCGAGGAGCAGCTTGCCTACTCGCTGGATTACGCAGCGGGAACCTGATATATATTTGGACATTCAAAACTTTAAAGGGTTTAGCTTGCACGCGCTAAACCCTTTTTCATTCTATAGTTTCAGTGCTGACTAGTGAAAATAAAAGAGCCGCGAATATTCGCGGCTCTTCAAAATTCGATAAGTTCTGAATTATCCCTTTGTCACCAGATCTAGGGCAATGCGGCGGAGCGCATCGTCGTCCTTATCAGCCATGACGGACATAATCTTCTTATCCATCTGCTCACGAACCATACGCTCGTAATCGCCCCGTGTGAGCTGGAGAGCCGGCTCAACGGTTTCGATCTCTGCGGCCTTGTGCTTGCGGCCACCGCGAACTGCATCAACCATCTGCTTCAGCAATAGGTCGGTACGCTCTTCTTCGACAGTGAAGATCATCGTCGCAGCGAGCAGCACAAGCATCGAGAACTCGATACCGAGTGCAAAAAGAATGAATGATGGCTTTGCTGCTGGAATAAATTTCAATCCACGAATACCGACCACGAAGATCAGAAACGCCGCACCGCCATAGGCCATACCTGTAACGGTATTCGAATACTCTTCCGTAAAGTGGAAGCGCATGTACGTCGCCATGCCGCTGACCCAGGATCCCTTGCCGGTCAAATAAGCCTGCGCAGAATTAATGGCGTTGATCTCAGCATGCACACTATCAAGGTGAATATCCTCGCGGCGTGCTAACAGACGCGCATTACTCTCGGGATCGTTCCGAAGAATCGATTCGACCTCATCAGGAGTCGAGGAAAGCTGGAGCGCAAGGCGTTTCTTGAGATCAAGAACAGTGTGGTACACACGATCGCGAAAGAAAGGAAGTCGAACGATAAATCCGATCACCACCGAAATGGCAAAGCCAAAAAGCAGGTCAAACGGAATGAACGCTAACACCGGATTGATAATAAACTGGGCTTCGCCAAACCATGCGTTGGCCATCAAGGCAAACGGATGCCATTCCACCTTGTCGCCCAAATTAGCGAGGGCAAGGCAAAATAGAAGATGAACGAACGCTGCGCCGATAAGCGTGACCATAAATACGGGCGCTGCGCTCGGCTTGCGTGTCTTCCGGCTCGCGGTTGTTTTAGCGGCTGTTTTGGTGTCGGTCATGCGGGCTGGCCGAACGGGGGTCGAGGCTTCTGGTGTTGCCATTGGTTATTGCTTCCTCTCGTTTCGATGATTAAGTTGGATGATCCATGAAACTGACTCTTGCCGAGTAGATAAACTCGTGTCGGCAAGCGCTCATACACTCTGTTTTCAAAGCACTTTACAATTCAGCAATAGCTCCTGACACTCCTTCAGCCACAGCAGTGTTCGGGTCACCATGATAGAAACCCAGACGCCGCATGCACCACGATCGTTGAACGAGTTTATTCAGATCGTCCACCGACTAAGGCAAGAATGCCCGTGGGATCGCGAACAAACCCACGCTTCGCTCCGTCCCATGCTTATCGAAGAAGCCTACGAAACCGTAGAAGCCATCGATCTTGGCATAGATACTGGAGACTACACTGAACTAAAAAAAGAACTCGGTGACTTGTTACTACACATCCTATTCCATTCCGATCTGGCCACAGAAGAGGGCTATTTTACCCTGGAAGATGTCATTCAAGCAGAGTGCGAAAAGCTAATTTACCGTCATCCGCACGTGTTTTCCGATGTTAAAGTCGATGATGCCGACCATGTAAGCCGTAACTGGGAACAGCTAAAACGGCGCGAAAAAGGCAGAAATAGCATTTTGGATGGGGTCCCAACTTCGCTCCCAGCTCTCCAACGTTCTTCACGGTTGCAAGAAAAAGCTGCAAAAGTTGGCTTCGATTGGCCTGACTCCAAAGGTGTATGGAAAAAGATACGCGAGGAGATCGTCGAGTTTGAATTCGAACTCCAAAAGCAGCCTACCGTCGGTCGGGGCTTTCAGCCCAACATCCTGCCGAAAGAAGAAGAATTTGGCGATCTCCTTTTCTCTTTAGTCAACCTCGCCCGCCATGAAGGGATCGACGCCGAAGGCGCGCTTCGCGGAGCAGCCCAGAAATTCGCCAGCAGATTCCGCAAAGTCGAAGCCGGAGTTGAAGCGTCTGGACGGCCTTTCTCCGATTTCTCCCTCGAAGAGCTCGATGCTATCTGGGATCGCATTAAGAACATCGCCTGATCCACACGGTACCTTCCAACTTTTGAATACACCTCGGTTTCCGTGTTCCTACAGAAATAGGTGCCGTTTTTCTTTCTTGTGAGTTCCCGATACACCCTCGATTCTGGGCCAATTTCGCCATTTCTTGAAAAAGTTATCCATATTCCACTTTCCTAAAGAATTCGTTCATATAGAACACTACCGATTTGCCCGATTTTCAATCAACAACTCACCTTTGCCATTTCATCTTTTTCCGACAAATTCCTAACCCGAGTTCCGCAAAATTCAGAAATTCTCGTTAGTTATGCTTTTTCTTGCCGGTACGCTTCGGGCTCCAGTAAGAGACTCGGTTTAACGCCGAAGGTTTTGGCAATTTTCTCGAGGGTATCGACCCCTATGCTAACTTTGCCTAATTCGACTTTTGAGATGTAATTATCATGCATCCGGCATTTTTAGAGCTAATTGCTTTTGTGTGTACCTTCGGTCTTTTCGATGCACCGGTTGTTTGGGGCACAATAATTTTCAGTTTTCTACTCACAAAGTCAAAATACCTGAATGCCTAATTCAGCCATTCGCCCGATTTGGCGAAAGGCCGATTTCTCTTCGTATGTTTGTACCCAACCTCAGAGAAAAACTCTCGGGCTGTAACTTTTTACCACAATCGAGGTTCTTTATGAGGAGAACCTTATAAAAAGGAGACCATTATGAGAAGTTTGAGTTTTTCAGTAGTATTGACACTTGGGTTGATTTCGATGAGCCAAAGTGCCTTAGCACAAGGCGGCACAAATACATCGGGACCTATTATGTGGCCGAACAACCCGCCGGTTGGTATCGGAACCGTGGGTGATGGCACACCGCAGAATGCCTTGCAGATCCATCACGACCCCGCACGCCTGTCTACTCTGCTGGCTATGATCCGGCTTTCTGACGGGTCGAACGACTCGCTGAGCAACTTCGGATTACTAGGCCTAATGCCGGATATCCTTGCAATTGATACGCCCTTCTCGTCCCTTTCGACAGGCTATGATCTTATTCTTCACGAACACGAGAATGGGGATATCATCATTACAAATTACACCGGGACGCCGTTATCGCATATCCTCGGAGGAGCGATACGATTTGCGACCACCGGAGATACCATACTCCGTTCAAGCACTTCCGCTGGCCACCATGATCTTGAGCGCATGACGATCATGGACAACGGCAATATTGGCATCGATTTGCCGCCAAACGATTCGGGGTCGATGGTTGGACTTGATTCCGCGGTGGATCAACTGCAAATTGGTGGTGGTATAATTCCAGATACCCTTGAGACAGATCCGACACCGGGGCTTACCATCTATGGTGGGAACCGGTTTGAAGGATTACCAAAGATCGGAGGAGGGCTCTTTCCGGCTGATTGGAGGTACATTAACTTCAATAACTACATCGATCATAGTGATAGCTCTTCCAACCGATTCAAGCGTTTCGCGAAGATGGGTTCGTGCGGGATTGCCTTCAGTAATCGTGTGTTCGATGAAGGAGGTGTCATTCAGCTCAATGCCATGCCCTATAGTCCCCTTCGAGGAAAAAACGATTTCTCGAGAGTGACGACCCTTCAAGTGGAAGGGAACACAGGACTGGCGCTGTGGATTATGGATACTTTGGGCAATCATTATCATCACTTATTTGACGTTTTCCCCCCAGGAGATACAAACGGAGGAATTAGGAATACCAATGGGCTATCTTATTTCCACACACCCCTCTGTATAACATCCGATCATGGTGGGGATTCATTAATCAATTTTACAGGCCATCCGGGACTGTATCCAGATATTGGCCCAGATTCGACCTGGATGCTGGTCGTGAATGGATCGGAACTTGCAAAAGAAATCTTTGTCCTCGACAGTACCTGGGCCGATTACGTTTTCGATCCTGGATATAAACTCCCTCCTATTACTGATGTGGAGAACTATACCAAGAAGAATCATCATTTACCGGATATACCGTCGGCGAAGCAGATTGCAAAGACAGGCGTGCCCGTTGGCAGAACCGAAGCGGCGATCACGAAACAGTTGGAAGAAATGATGCTCTATATCGAGCAACTTAATCATAAGATCGAAGGGTTGGAATTGGAGGTAAAGGAATTGAAGAATGGGAAGGAGAAGTGAGCCATGAAACAATTGCTTATCATCTGCCTACTAATGTGTTCACCATGCATTACATTGGCCCAGGACACGATCAATCCCTACAACATCCAGCAGCCGATGACGATCGTCCTTCAGAACACCGACGTGTATTACAATCCGTTCGCGCCGCCAGGGCCGATGGATACGCGAGCCAATCTTTGTAACGAGAGCGATCAGCTTCGGGACTCCGACGCCATCGGGAATCAATACCGGCTTTATTTACCGATGGTCTATAATACGACCGTCGTGGACAGCTTTGTATTACTACAGAACTGGGCGCCTAATGGTACGCCACTTGGTCTTTTCGCGACCTGGCAACGGCTGTTTCAGGCCAAACGAAAGCCCGGTGGAACACCATCCGACATCATTGCCGGTGGCGGAGTGGGCGATAGGGTCACCATAAGCAAAAACGAGGACGTTGATTTTAGGGCCTCCGGAAGAATAAAATTGAAATCAGGGTTTCACGTAAAGCCAGGAGCTTTTTTCCATGCCTATACCGAGCCATCGTGGGGCGACAGTGTTTTTACCGATGAATTTAACGACACCGCTACGTTCAATAATCAATGGCATGTCAATAATGTCGCTGGTGACTATTACGGGATATTCGCCGATTGCAATTCCGACAGCAACGTACGCCTTGTGCCAGACACGGATGCACACGATGGCTGGGCGCTCGACGTTATCCTGCGCGAAACGCTGCCCGATACCTGTAGCTGCTTCGTTCAGGGTGCCAAGTTTCCGGATAGTTGCGAAAGTTTTCAGTCAGACTCAGTCGTAAAGGAGATTTTTTCGACAACGCTTCTTCGTGCCTGTCCTTTTCCCGATTCTCAACGGGTCACAACGCCGGTCGCTTCGGCATATCTGCACGCACCGTATGGAAAATATGAGATACGGGAGAAAATTCCGCACACCGAGCACCATACGAACAACTGGGGCGGTGGTTATGGGTTCGAATGGGATATGAATGAAACCGATAATGGAAACATGGGCATCATCAATCCGAACTTCAACCATACGTTCCGGTATGGGCCATGCATAGGGCATTTCGGGACGGATAGCGGCAACGTAATATTCACAAGTTCGCAAGCCAATTGGTGCCCTTCGAATAATCCCGAAGCGATAATAATAAATAATGTGCCGTATCTGGTTCAAATTTCACCCTGGCATGGCATGGACACCGTCTTTGCTGCCGGCCTCAATGAACTCAATTACCAGCCTGCCTGGCCCGCCTCGCTCACAAGTTCCACCGATCCGGTAACGTTTGACTATACAGTTCTCGGGAACTGTGTCTCGGACTGTCTTCCGTGGCGAGTTGACACCGACTCTTATGGAAAGTGGCGCATTTTTTCCGCAGCATATCATGATTCTGCTGGCCATTTGCTCCATTTCTCGAAATGGAACCAACCGAGTAAGATTACATTAAGAGACACGATCAATTCGCATGGTGACACCCTTACAAGAAGCTATGCCTGCCACTGGGAATACAACCTGAACAATCCAAATGATAGCGGGAAGCTATATCTCGATGATACGATGTCACCATCAGATCTGGATAGAAATACAGAGGCCTACCAATTCGATAGAAGGGTTCTCTATTCGGCTCACGAAAGTTATCCCGTAGCCACGCTTCCTTTCGATGGAAACGATACATCGGGTGGCTATGAATATCACACGTTCACGATGGAATGGCTTCCACATGAGATTCGCTATCTATATGATAGTGTTGTACTTCGGAGGTTTCCGGATCGTTTGGTTCCGCGCAACAGTCCGTATTACGATTGGATATCACAGTTGCCTCGCTCACTGGCGCTTATCCGGCCTGCGGAAATCGATATGGATGTTAACTCGAATAACTACGATCCCTATGGCATGGATGATACTGTGGCTTATACGTATGATGGGCTTACGTTTTATAAATCCATTACTTATCAGGAACGTCATTATTTCGAAACACACCTTATGAATCCCGGCTTTGAAAATGTCGATGGCCAGCCCGTTGCGCATCATCTGATCGATTACGTGAAAGTCTGGGATGTACCAGCGGATGTGAAAATTCCGGATTTACCGCATTAGAAAGGACACAATATGAAACGTACATTTTTCTTTTTCTTTATTCTCATTGCTTCGCTACCATCTTCCGCGCAGTGGAAGAACGCGAATTTCAACGGACAGGTCTTAGCTTTCGGTGCGTGCGACACGAATTTCTTCTGGAGCGATGTGCTTGGTTCCGGTTTCCACTTAGTCTATCGCTTTGCCCCAACTAGCCCAAACGGGTGGTTCGGAGTGGACAACGGCATGGATACCACAGGGGGAAATATTACAACGTTCGCTTCAATCGGTCCATATCTTTTTGCAGGAAGTGGACCAACAAGTATAGGCAACGGTTATCTTACTACAAATAATGGCTCAACATGGACTGATCCGATTGGTGGTCCTGTCGGGACAAATGGAACGTATATTTTTGCACAATATGCAACTCGCATTGCACGCTCTACCGATAGCGGTAAATCGTGGGAACATCTTTCGTATCCAGCTGGGAATAATTATGCTGGTAATGGCGCATGCGTTTTTGCTTATACTCCTAATAATGGTATCTGGCATTCAAGTGACAGCGGAGAGACCTGGGCACAAATACCCACGCCATTTACAGGAACGATCACGGGTATGGGTTCCATTTTTTTTATTGTGGGTGGAAATGGTAAACTTGTGGAATCTGACGATAGTGGAATACAGTGGGTTGCAGTGACAGTGGATAGCGCAGGCATACCAGAAACGGTGAACTGCCTTGCGACAGACGGGAAAAATCTGTTTGTCGGTACGCCGACAGGCTTTCTCGTTTCTACCGATACCGGTAAAGAATGGACAGCCAAAAATGACAGTATAACCTATCAAGATATTTACCATGACAACATTAAAGCTACGGAGGATGTGGTTGCAATCGGTGTGTTCGATACGCTTGTTTTCGCTGATGTTCTCTATAACCGTTCTCCAAACGGGGTAAGCGCTTACTACCTTTTCGACCGTTCCATTTCGGAATTAACGAAGCCGGATTCTACTGCCAGCGTGGTGCAAACCGAACCCCCAAACGATACCATCGAAGTGTATCCTAATCCAGCGACGGGAACAGTTACTATTCTTGCGGGGGGTACTTCTATTCTTGGAATAACGGTACTGAATGTGCTGGGCGAGAATGTGCTTGATGTTCCCAATCAATATGCTTCGGATCTTATGCTCGATCTTTCAAATCTACCATCGGGTACATACTTCTTACGAATTCAAACAGCGAATGGTAGGGTATTACGAAAAACTGTGATCAACCACTAAAAAATGGGCTTACTTTTTATAAATCCATTACTTATCAGGAACGTCATTATTTCGAAACGCACCTTATGAATCCCGGCTTTGAAAATGTCGATGCCCAGCCCGTGGCGCATCATCTGATCGATTACGTGAAAGTCTGGGATGTACCAGCGGATGTGATCATTCCCGGATTTCCACATTAGAAAGGAACTATGGTATGAAACACTCATTTTTCTTTTTTTCCTTTTTCATTGCTTCACTACCTTGCACAGCACAATGGAAGACTGCTACGATGCCTGCCCAAGTCTTAGCGTTCGGCGTTCACGATACAGTCTTCTTTCTCAGCACCGTGGGAGAGGGCAATGGTCCTTCCGTGCAGCGTTTCGTTCCAATGGGCCATCCACTGCCGTACTATTGGACCGAATGCGATACCGGCATCGGATTCTCTGGTGGAAACATTGTGTCATTTTCCTCGCTGGGACGCTATTTTTATGCAAACCAACAAGGCCAAGATCAATTTACTTTTCGAAGCAGTGATAATGGATCGACTTGGAACGAAGTGGGTGGTGGAGTAAATATTGCCTCGAATGGATATTATCTATTCGGGAATTATGAATATTTTGGAAGGCATTATTTTGGTCTTTCTCGTGATAGCGGGATGACTTGGGATTCCGTGGAAAATTCCGTAGCACAAACTTATGCCACTATTGGGAAATGTATCTTTGTAAATAATGGGAGTGCAATTATGCGCTCACAAGACACAGGAGATCTTAATACTTGGTCACAGCTTTCACCACCGTTCGTGGGAGCGATGACCACAATGGGTTCACTTCTTTTTATCACCGGCGGCGGCAAAGTGATCGAATCAACGGATAGCGGCACGCAATGGGGGCCAGTTGCCGTCGATAGCGGCGGGACAGTTCCAGAAACAGTTAACGTGCTTGTTTCCGATGGGAAAAATCTTTTCGCAGGAACGACGAAAGGCGTGTATTTTTCAATGGACACCGGCAAGCATTGGCTTGCAGGGAATCAGGGATTGACCTATTTGAATGTGGATGCGCTCGGCGTGTTCGATACGCTCCTGTTTGTAAATACTCCTGCGAGTGGAGGAGCATACTATACCGCCATGCGCTCGATTCCGGAGATGACGGATACCACCCCTTCCAGCGTGGTGCAAACATTACCGCCGGGCGATACAATAGAGATTTATCCCAATCCGGCAACGGGTATGGTTACCATTATGGCAGGTGGTACTTCTATTCTTGGCATAACGGTACTGAATGTGCTTGGCGAAAATGTGCTTGCTCTGCCAAATTTGCGGGAGTCTGAATTTTCGTTTGATCTATCGAAACTCCCATCGGGTACCTATTTCCTCAGGATAGAGACTTCTAACGGAAGCGTCCTGCGAACGATGGTGATGCAACATTGAGGCAGCACACCACCTTCTGGATTATGTAAAAGTCTCGGACGTGCCGGCTGATGTGAAAATATCTGGGTTTCCGGAATAGGTGCTAATGGGGCCGACGCACAGTACGATAAGTTGTGAATGAATAATCTGGCTTCGCATTAGCCTTCGCGTCAAAAAAATCACTGCGGATTCACCTATCGGATTGTTCTTTCCACAGAGCGCGTTGGGGCAAAGCGGAATGCTTATCACACATATTCGTAAATTGTTGATGGAGGCGGCGATGCTGCTGTTTCTGCTGACGGTCTCGCCGGCGGTGTATGCCATGTCGGAGATCGAATCGCGGAAAATTGTCCGCGGCGCAGTGAAGGTACAGATGGTATCCGTGCGCTCGCGCAGGCGCGCGCTGGACCGACGAATCAATCCCTATGCACCGATCGGACTTTATACGCCACCTTCGTTAACCCAGCTCAACTATGGAAATTGGAAAGATTACGTTCTCGCGCAATGACGAATTAAACGCTTATCGCGAGTTGCTCGAAGACGAAATGTTTCGCGGCGGCGATACGAAGGGGCGTCTGCGCACCGCGCTGACCATCCTGACCGATATGTTGATCGAGCTCAACGCGCTCGAGATCTATTACCAAAAGCCTGCCGTAAAATCCATTGTACCCGCCGAGATCGATGCGCTCCGAGCGAAGATCGAGACGATCAAAACCCTCGTACGCGATTCCATCAGTGTGGGGTGATCGTTCCAAACGCAAAGTATGTCCACCAAGATCTACACCAAAACCGGCGATGATGGCACCACTGGCTTGTTCGGCGGAGGCCGCGTCAGAAAAGATTCCGCTCGCATCGATGCCTACGGCAATGTCGATGAACTGGATTCCGTGATTGGCCTGTGCCGTGCCGTATCCGGAAATGATTGGATCGATCCCCTGCTGCAGGAAATTCAGAATAATCTATTCGTGCTTGGCGCCGATCTCGCTACACCCCTCGACACACGCTCAAACTATAACATTCCCCGCATCGCCGTGGACGATGCAAAGCGATTAGAAGCCGCTATCGACGAACATACCGCTGCTCTACCCCCGCTGAAGCATTTTATTCATCCCGGCGGCAGCGAGTTAGCATCGCGTCTGCATCTGGCGCGAACCGTATGCCGCCGCGCGGAGCGTTCTGTGGTGCATCTTGCAGCGCAGGAAGAGATCGGCAAATTCGATCTCATTTATCTAAATCGGCTGTCGGATCTATTATTCACTCTCGCCCGGCGAGCAAATCAGATAGCAGGGGTGAAAGATGTGGAGTGGAACTCGGATTGAAGAGTTTACTGAAGCTCAGGTTCGAAATGACGAACTCGTAGTAGCTCATCTTCGCGAAGCGGTTCGATCTCCGATTCTGATACGAGGAGCACCGCCGCAGTCTCTCCAATTGCGTTAAAAACTTCCAAAGCATAGCCAGGTTCCGTATTTGGTCCAGCCTTGATCTGCTCCACGATCGTTGCCACATCTCCGCGCTTCAGATGATGCTTGGGTACATCGACTGTCAGCGCTACCCGTGAAAATAAATCGTATTTCATCGTCCTTCTTTCTTATCGGGAAATAACGTTACAAAACTCTAAACTCCCGACCATTTTTGGAGCCAAATTGTTTTAACGGCAAGCATGCGTCCATTTGGACCCCTTAATCTTCCGCGTAATACATACAGATTGCCTTGCTCTCTTCGTTCCTGAAGCATTCCTTCGCCCGGAAGAAGCTGCTCTCGTATATCTCTTATTAATTCCCAATATTCTTCTCGGCTGTACCCAGCGCGAGTCAGAAAATGAGACTTATCGTCAACCAAAAGAGGTTTCAGTAGGTAATCACGAATCTTTTGATCTAGAATAATGGCATCGGCTGGTATGATCATCTAAACCACGGGCTCCGCTTTCTTCTCCTGCCAGCTCGCCCAATATTCCTTCCATTCAGCGGATTCTCCTGCTGGAGCGATCTTTAGTGGGTGCTTCGCATCCAGCATCATCGCGTATTCGTTGGTGCGCGTGATGTTCGGATTGGCTTTCAATGCCTTTGGATGCGGGCCATGATGAATTCCCTGAGGATGAAGTGTCATCATCGCGGGTTTGATGTTATCGCGCGAGAAGAAATCGCCATCGTGATAGAAAAGCACTTCATCGTAATCGGTGTTGCGATGATAGAATGGAACGCGCAGCGTTTCCGGATCTTCCTCCAGCGGGCGAGGAAGGAATGAGCAGATCACGAAATTCCCAGCGATGAACGTTGCATGGGCGCTCGGTGGCAAATGAACACGGTGCGACATTACCGGACGAATATCACGCATGTTGATCTTGTATGCCGTGAGATCGCCTTTCCAGCCCACAAGATCGATCGGATTAAATGGGTAGAACAGTGAGGTGTACTCCCCGAGCCGCTTTACGCGAAGTTCATATTCCTTCCCATCACTCTCAGCATTCTTCTCATAAGGAATAAATTCCGGGAGCGTAATAGCAGACATGTCGTACAGCGCATGCATACCAATAAGCCCTTTTTGTTCGGGCGTGGGCGGCATGATCTCGGAGTGGCTTTCCACACACACAATAAAGTTGTCCTTCGTCGCAGGAAGAAATCGGTACGTCGTCGCGCGCGGCATAATGACGTAATCGCCGGGCTCGTAGTCGAGCATCCCGAAATCCGTCTCGATCTTGCCCGTACCTTTATGGATGAAGAACAGCTCGTCTCCATCGGCGTTGCGCGAGTAGAAGGGCGCAGCCTCTGCGCGGCGGCTGATCGAAAGGATAAGATCGTCATTATAAAGGACGGGTTCTGACGTTCCGCGCGGGTCGGTCATATCAGAGGGCTTGACGCGGTCGAGGTAGAACGCGTGAGGCCGCAAATTGCCTTCAATGCGCAGCCAGCCCGTCGGCGGATGAACATGATACAAATGCGAGACGCGGCCAAAAAAGCCTTCGCGCCCGTGTTCTTCTTCGAATGTACCCTCAGGCAGCGCAACATGCGCCTGTCGGGTTGCTTTGCCTCTAACGATCGGCCAGTTCATATTTCCCATAGTATTCTCGAAAAGAAAAAGTTGGAGCGATTAATTCCAATAATGGTTGATAATTCTTATTTTTCAATGGTTTGATAAGTTAATGCTTTCAGACGAATTACAAAACCTACTCGACCCCAATGAACCCCTCATCACCGCGCTTTCCAATGCCGCGGCTTTGCTCTATCACTCACTCGACGACATAAATTGGTGCGGGTTTTACCTGTTCGATGGAGAAAAGCTTATTCTTGGCCCATTCGGGGGCAAACCCGCATGCACCGTAATCCCAATGGGCAAAGGTGTTTGCGGAACGGCTGCAGCTGAACGAAGAATAATCCGAGTTGAAGATGTGAATGAATTCCCCGGCCATATTGCCTGCGACCCCGCATCTCAATCTGAGATCGTATTCCCCATCGTCCTTAGCGACGGGCGACTATTTGGCGTCCTCGATATTGACGCACCGTTGAGAAACAGATTTACATTCGAAGACGAAGCAGTGCTTTCGGTCGCGGTCGATATCATTGCAAACAAGATCGATGCAATCATCCGACGCAGCGGTAAAATTGATCTGTTCACCTGATCATTGTTTTTGGCCAGGGAGAATGGATTCCAATGGCGTTTCCACTTCCACCTTCACGGTCCTACAATAATAACGCCCTTCCGGAAGGTGATTATCATAAAGCAGATTCGATGGGCCGATCCCCTTGGTGCTGGTGATCGTTGCGGTGGGTTTGTCAGCGATAATCAGATCGCGCACGTTAAATGCTCTTGCTTCGGATAATTTTTGATTGTGGTCGAGTTCTCCAAGATTATCCGTCGAACCGGTGATGGTGGCTTTCGAGGATGCGTATAGCGATTTTGCCACGAACTGCGCGATCATTCGCTGGTTCTGCTCACCGATCGCAGACTGATCGAAATCAAAGACAATAAGCGAAAGCCGACTTAGCTCAAATGGATTGATCGATTTCGAAGCAGCGATCGCTCCTGTTTGGGAAGAATGGGCTCCATTTGAGGCACTCGCATCCAGCGTTACCGTTAGGGAATCCTTTGAGCCAAGAGTTTTCGCCATCGATTCCACTTGCCCATCGCTTGGCTTCCATTGTAGGGTGCTTGGCGGAGCGCCTTCGCCGGACGTTTCATAAACCGTGTTCCCATGCGAAGCGATCGCAAGATGCCAACTCCGAACGCCAATGGAACTCGTTGCACTCAGGCCGATCGGAATCTCCTTCGGCACAGCGGATTCCTCCTTGAATCGCTCATGCACAATCGGCTTTAGGATCTGATCGTTATCAGACGTAAGTTCGACACGTCGATTTTCCTCAAAACCCTCCGCATACTCTGTGCTGGATGGATTTTTGGGCACATCCGAAGTGGTAATTACGAAACGTTCCGCAGCAATCGACCAGACATTTACAAAATAATCCCGAACACTCTCTGCACGTTTTCGAGCCAGCGCACGGGCCGCTTGCTTATTATCCGACGATGCGATTTCCTTTCCGTCCGTAGTACCATTGATCGTAACCGTCGCGATCGGATTTGCTTGCATGCGGCTTCCTACGACGTTCAAGATCTGATAGTATGATTCCAGGGATCGATGCGGCAGCTCGCTCTCGCGGAATTGCGATGCAGCAGTTCGGCTGAGTTGTGCGAACCGGTCTGGAAGCTGCGCGCTGGCGCTATCGAAAAAGATATACGGCAAAATTGGAAACGTCTCAGTGACCGTCGTCTCGATAATGTGGAATGGTTCTGTCGCCAGCGAGGAAACACTAATCTTCGGTGCAAGCGCATTTGGATCTTCGCGCTGAACGATCGGAGGTGGTCCAGGTTTTTCCGGCGCCGGTGGAGGAGGCTCTACAACGTTTCCCGGTTGATTCCAACGAACCGCAACGCCAACGCTCACCGAAGAAACTCGCCATGGCCGGCTTGATTCAACAGCGTTCAATGGGTAATAATAGGACAGTTCCGGAGATGCTGTAAGAATTGGACCAAAGGGAAGTTCGTACCCAATAATCCCCGTGATTCCAAATAATGTATTAAGCCCCTCAAGTGACCCTGAGCCATCGACCAGTGTGTTTGTGTTCGTTTGCGGATATACAACGCCTTGCGGGGCAAGTATTGACTCTGTCTGCTCATAGTTAGCCGCGTGTCCTAGCGGAATATCTGCATCCAATGCGGCAGAGACATAACCAGAAAAGTGCTTTACTGGAGTAAGCCGCAGTCCCGCCGAAAAATCAACATAGGGAAGGTTTGCCGAGAATGAGTTTTCACGAGTCAGTGGACCGTAGGTATTATTCGGGTAAATGATAGGAAGCTCGTTCGTCACGGCTTGACCGAAATCTCCGCCGCGTTCCGCGAACCCCACCCCAAATGTGAGATCGAGTCGTCGGTAAAAATTAAAAGGCGACTCCCCGAACAGATCGATCTGGAAACCACTGCCCGTCCCATTCGAGAACGTTCCGCACACCGGGCAACCTTGCACAATTTCGGAACTTGTTTGGTGGAAGTTCTCAAGATAACCAAGCCGAACACCAGCGTGAAAGGGCGACAAAACCGGATCCAACGCGCTGCCCTGCGCTTCCGCAACGGATCGAAACACCGCAATGCTTGTGACCACGAGCAACAGCGAATAAAATAGGTACTTTATACTTCCCACGCTTACCTCATAATAATAAACCGCTCGCTGGCCGCGAAATCGCCAGCGCGGAAGATAACAGAATAAGCGCCAGAGGCAAGCAAGCGCGAATCGAACTGGACGTGATAACTTCCGCCTTTGTAGGGCACGCAACCATCCAATGGCTTTAGCACTGTTGCACCAAGACTATTAATAATGTCGAGTTCGGGATCGGCATCCCCAACAAAGGTGAGATCGATCGCAACCACACCGGAAGCCGGATTTGGCCGAATCGGCGAAATAGAATTCGTTCCGCCAACAAAATTTAATGTTGTGATATTGCACTGTGGACCAACCGTGACCGTGCTCGTATCCCCGGTCGGGCGCGGCTTGATAAACATAATAGAATCGCTGGTGAATTCACCCGGTGCGAGAATCATTGTTGTGCTTACAGTGTCCGGGACAGCCATGATGAACTTCACCGTTGCGATCACGCCACTATCGACGTTCTGGCATTCTGGCAGAACCAATCCGATCGTGCCTGGAACGTTCGTAATCACTGGCTGTGTGTATGGAGAAGTCACATTAAGAAATTCCAACGCGCGAGCATCGTAGTTCAATGTAAATTTTACATCGAGCGGGGTCAGGGGTATGGAGCGGTCAATCGCGATGGGCACTGCAACGGTATCCATAATGAGGCCTCCGATAGAATCACCTGCACTAACGTCTGGCGTGAGTAACATCTTAAATGGAAACGGTGGCGCATATCCCACTCCCATCAGCGTACCTGAATCGGTTACCAAACAAGGTTCATTCGAAAATGCCGTGATGGTTGTATCGAACACCGAGGAATCTCGCGGACAAAATGTGACTGTCAGAAGCACCGAATCCCCCGGCGCAAGCATTGCTGGAAGCGGTGTTGATGAAGCCGTGACCCTATGCCACATCGGTAACGAAAGCGAGTCAATGCGAACCGGGATCACGCCGGTATTATGGACGGTCACCGTATCGCTCTTGCAATTCTTTACATCGACCGTGTCGAAATTTATCATTTTCGTCACTGCGATCATGGGCTGATCGATCTCCACAACGCCGTGATCGACCCCTGCTACAATCTCGAAAAAGACAAGTGAATCACTATCGAAATTAATATTATCGAGCGTGATCGGAAAGATCGCGGCCCCTCCTATCACTTTAAATCGCAGCGTAACGATGGTTCCGGCATCGATATTGACGCCATTCATCATCGTTATGTTCGCACCGTCGGTGGTATCCTCACCGAAGACAGAATCGGTATATGGCGAGGAGCCACCCAGCAATTGAAGCTCTGTTGTATCATAGGCCAGATGGAAAAACACATCCATATATTCCTGGGGAATATTTCGACTGAGCATGACCGGAAGATTCAGTGTGTCGCACGTCGTGATTCGGAACGTATCCCTTCCAACGCGCGCAGTATCAAACGCCATTTGCAGTCCAAACGCCGGAGCAAAGCCCGAGCCCATCACCAGTACCGTCGTGTCGGTGCTATTGCATGGAAAAATGGTATGAATCAACATCCGCGCGGTATAGACCTTCGGCGCTCGCGGCAGAAAATTGACCTTGATCGAGAACATTTGGTTTCGATGGATCACCCATGGCAAGGGTGATCCAGTGGAGGCAACGGCAGTAAAAACATCCTGATCCGGCTGAAAGCTTACATTGTCGATAACGACGGAATCACCATCGGGATTGGTTGCGACTCCGGGAACCGTGATCGTAATAGCTTTCGGCTGTGCTGACGTATCGACACGCGTGGCCGGAAACTGCACTAATGCCGTATTTGGCTGGAAATTCATTTCGCGCTCCCCGCTCAGGATCGTTGTGAAAGAATCCTTCCATCCTGGAGTATGTGCATCGATGTGAAGCGTATCGATCTTCATCAAATTCGCCGCAATTGCGGGAATGTTCGGACAGAACGTAACTTCAATTGTATCGAACGATTGCGCCGGCAGAACGACCGGCAGCGTCTGCGAACCACTCGATTTCAAATACCAATAAAATGTCGAGGGTGTCAGCGGCGTAACCCCCAATCCATCGATCCATACAGAATCGATAGTGATGGGAATGTTCTGGCTATAATTCGCCAAAGGTATTTCTCGAGTGCCACAATCGCAAGGTCGAACCAAACCGTAGTTCATAAAAGTAATAGGCACATCAAGCTTCACAATTTCTCCCGTGCCAGTCAGCGCGCCGGAGTATCGATTCACGCACGGCGAATCGACGAGAACGCTGAATGCAGTATCATACACGGAATCGCCAGTAGGCTGAAATTGCACGATGAGCCACATCGAATCGCGCGGCCCAAGCGTTGCCGGGAAGGATGGGTTCGCACTGATAAGGTGGTAACCATACGGTATGATTGGGCTATCAATCCTCTCCGAAACATTGCTTGCATTTTGCAGCAGAATAGAATCCTGTTTTTGCCAGCCAACCTCCACATTGCCGTAAGTTGTAAGCGGCGTAACATACAGCCTTGGAGCGAGGCTCGTGGCTCGAAGAATGATCTCGTATAATTCACCATCCGAAAGCGTGACATCGATGAATGCTTGATCGGCCCGGTCGGTATTAACATCGTTTGGAGTGTAGGTGACGGTGAATGTAAAGGTCTGATTGTCTGCAAAGGGCCCCGCCGGCAGGAAGTTTGCAACGCTGAATTTGCCTGTTGCGTCATTCAATACACAGCTTGCGATGGTCAGTGATTGACCAGAGATATTTTTCATTACGATCGTTCCGGTTTCAGAAGAACACCCGATCACTCCCGTGAGATCGAGATACGACGGAGTGAACTGAAATGCCTGAAATATTCCGGTCCCCTGGATCGGTATCGACTTCACTTCATAACAGCCTTCATCGAAAATTGAAAGTGTGTCGTAATAAGTGATCGGCTGGCGCGGGCGAAATTGTATGGTGATCGGTTCCGTCTGCCCTGGAGCGATATCATAACTTCCACCGGCGACAATTGTGAAGACATCACCAACCTTCAAATAGGAATCAATGTTGCGTTTGCCTGTTCCGCTATCGACGATCTCGGCGGATTGCTGCGCCGTCTTACCGATCGTTACATTCCCGAAGTTCACTTGCGGCGTCAGAAAATCGACATCCACGGAATAGCCAGCTCCCGAAAGGTAGATCGTCTTTACAATATCGCATCCATTATAGCTTGCCGAGATCGTGAGCGTCCCATTCACAGGCCCAGGCTTGCTTGGTTTGAAAAGAGCGTACGTTGGTTGATATGCAGTGTATGGCGCAAGCTTCATTGGGAGCTGTAATACCTGACCGAAAAAAACGGGGGAACTGTAGATCACGGTATCTACCAGAACGGGACTGGTGCCAAGATCGCGAAATTCTAAATTGATGGTATTGCTGATAAAGCCAGGGCACACCGTTCCAAAGTTCATCGAATCGAGTTCCTTTCCATTCGATCCTAAAAGGCCCAACACATCCTTAACGGTACCAATAATCGGAATGACTCCACCGCCAGGACAAAGCTCATTACTCGATACCCGAAGGGTATCGTAAAATGTATGCGTAGAATCGATCATGTCCATCTGTACCGTGATTGTAACGCAATCCCCAACAGCAAGCACGTGCGGAAACGTAACACCCTGAGAACTCCAGGTAAAATGATTACTATCCAGCGAAACGCTATTCAGTGTAACCGGCCCTGGCCCTGGATTGCAGATCGTAAGTGTATCTGTGGAAATAGTAGTAGTTTGACAGCCCACATAAAGACTGTCCAGTTGCATGCGATCGAGAGAATAGTTAAGCTGCGTCTCGCGCGTAATGTTCAGCGGAATGTAAAGTGGGTCGCTGCAACGGTTCGCATTCACAACATAAATTCCTGCCACAACCGGTCCGATAAGATCCGTGTGAAAGTGAACACTGAACGTCACCGGCACTCCCTGCATGAGTGAGATGGCGTTCGTCGAAAGTGTGAACTGTCCTTTATCCGCGCCATATAACCCAAGGATCACATTATCGCCACAACTTGATGTATCGATCAGGGTAAACGTGAAATCCGTATCCTCGGTACAATGGACATTGAGGTTGATGAGCGGAGGCTGTGCAGAATAATTGAGCGGGATCGTCCGGTTGCTTGTGTCGCAAACGGCTCCGCTGCGAAGCAAACCGATGTGGTCGTGGCCTGTCGCGTCGCATAATGTTTGGAAAGATGCCGCTTCATTACATCGATAATAGAGAACCAGTCCTGGTTCATTTCCATTGAGGGATTGAAATCGCTGGCACGCAATCTGATCCTGCGGCAGGGACTGATTCCACAGCCGAATTTCATCGATCTGCCCAAGGAAGGTGCGGTTGATATTGGTGTTATCATAAAGCCCATTGCAGCTTCCAATCTGCATCGGCAATACATTATCCTCAGGCACATGCAGCTTGTTCAGAGGATACAACGGGTTCGTGGCCGATGCCACCAGCACGCCATCGAGATAAATACTCGCAGCAGTGGATACAGCATCCCACTCGGCGGCTACATGGCGCCAGCCATTCGTGTAGAGATCGGGGACGATTGCGGTTGCTATCGTATTATCGCTATCGCCTTTGTAGGAATTATCTTTCGAAAGCTCGAAGACGATCTGGTTATCCTGGATATACAACACCCATTGATCGTTAACATCCTGATTCGGCCCCCATAATCCGCCAATATATTGTATTTTCCCCGGCTGTTGCTGCGGCAAAATCCATGCTTCGAATGTCATGGCATTGCCGACATCATCAAGAATATAGGAGGTATCGACATCGACATATTGCGCGCCTTTGCCGCTGGTAACCGTGATCGTAAGCGCGTTTCCCACGCACTGCTTTTCGCTATCGCACACGGCTGGGAACTGTGCGTGGGCATCCGTGAGTAATGAGTAACGAGTACAGAGTAACGTGTACATCGCCAATAATGCCAAACCCCGCAGTATGCAGCGCGTGCTGCTTATCAACCGGTACTCGGTACTCATTACTCGGTACTATCTAATTACTTCCACAACTTTTGTGGCACGCGCACTTCCGGAGCGAAGGGAAAGCAGATACGCGCCCGAGGGCAGATCCGTTGTGAGCGGGATGGTGTAGCTGCCAGCCGCCAGCGTCCGTGCAAGCAGTTGCCGGACGTTCTTCCCATCCATCGAGGCCATCTCAATTTCCGTATAAGCGCCGATGGGCAGTTCGAGCGCAACGCTCGCGCTGGAAGCCATTGGATTGGGATAGACCGAGAGCGAAAGTCCTGGAGCAGAATTTGGATTGACCGCAAATGATGCTCCTTTGATCAGACCACCTAAAGGATCTGGGAGATCATTCTGATTTTCAAGGACGGTTTGGGCGTCCGGAAGGCTCATCCCGAACCAGTCAGTGAGAAGTGTGAGATAAACAGCGCGATAATCATGCTGCAACACCAGATCGCCGTTCGAATCAAGGTCGTCCGTAGAAAGTCCTGGAGGGTTTCCGAAGACGCCACCGTTGATCTGTGTACCAAATGCGAACTGCACCGAGGCAGCACCATGATCCGTTCCCCAACTTCCATTATCATGCGGACGCCGCCCGAACTCACTAACTGTAAAACCAATTACGCGATCCGCGATCTGCGATCCAAGTTGCGTCATATCCGACTGGAACTGCGCGATAGCATCGGCAACAGTTCCAAGCAGCGCCGAGTGCGCACCCGTCGAATGCGTGGGATCGCCGCCATCCACTTCATTGACGTGAAAATCAAAGCCACTGAGGCCAACCACGTACACTCCGGTGCTTAATCCACCGGCGATGAGCGCCGCTACCGTCTGCATTTGCTGTGCAATTTCATCCTCGGAATAGGTTCCAGTGAGGCTCTTGATCCCGCTTGCGTAAGCATGCTGAACGCGGGTGGCATACGAATTCGACATTTCTGCTACCGATTGCACAAACGCATACTCCGTAGCATACCGGGTTCCTGAAGCATTGGCATCCAGCGAATCGTCAGTGGAACTAAGACCTGATGCCTGCGACCCTGCATCATAAACGACGATACCCATATTCCCCGAAGTACCTTCGAGCGCAAGCGAAAATCCTCCCAAATTTATTGCGAGCGGATCGGTTGGGAGCTGCGATGGAAAATTCGGATATTGCTGTTCCAGCATTCGCCCAAGCCACCCCGTACTCAAGACGTCGTTCGCATTGCTATCATTGATCCCAGACAGCCAAATATCGGTCGAGCGGAAATGTGAAAGATTCGGCGGATCGTATCCAAGTCCTTGAATTACCGCGAGCGTCCCATCCTGGAACATCCCATAGAAGCCGCTCTTGTTACCTGTTGCAAGCCCAGGATTGAAATAAACCCCACCGTAATTGAGCAGCGATTTTTGAGCGATGCCAATGTTCGGGCGGAGATTATAGTAATTATCGTCCTCCGCAGGAACGATAGTGTTCAGCCCATCATTGCCGCCAAAAAGCTGGACAAGAATAAGGATGTTATTATTCGAGCTCTGTGGCTGTAGCTGTGCAAGCAGCTTCAGCGGAGTCGATGGCCGCGCATACACTTTGCCCAGCATCACTGGCGCAAGCGCAGCCGATGCAAGCGTGGATTGAAGAAATTTTCGTCGTTTCATAACATGGTTTTTTCTACCGTCATTGCGAGGGGGAATTGCGGAGCGTCAGCGGAGCAATTCCGACGAAGCAACCTATCCGCCGAATGCACGAGATTACGTTAAATTAGCATAATTCAAAATCCGGCAATGCGATGATATATGTGAGTAAACTTCTAATATTCGCGGCAAGCGAAGATGTGGGGCCATTCAGCACGTCGGGCCATTCTCCGTCATTGGTATTTGTTCCCAGCAGGGCGTCGGCGAAGGCCGTTGCGCGCGCCGCCGAAAGCGGACGCGGAAGCAAAAGCTGACCGATGGCCGTTGAAAGCTTATTCACATCCGTGTATATCGCGCTTGGGAATTGTTTAATAAACGCGATCGCTTCAGGATCACTCAAGGCTTGGATCGCCGCAGTAGCTTGCGTGCCATGCAGTGGATAGGTATTCGTCGTCAGCCAATCGTGATAGCCGGGCCAACCGGATACGTTCGGCGGCTGAAAGAATTGCTCGCCATCGTTCGTCATGCTCGAATCGATCGAAACGCTGGTCGATATTTGCCGCGCAAGCCCGATCACATACTCTGCCGGTGATTTGATCTGGCTGCCGATATTGTTATTATCGAAAAAGTGCTCGGATTTTAACAGCGCACTCATGACGGGCTGGATCTCCCAATTGCTTTGGAACATAGCCGCCATGGCAGCGATCACACTTTGCTCAGTGCTATTTGTCGTAGAATCCGGATCGCTATAGACGAAGAACTGATAGATCTTGGTGCAAATAAAGGTTGCAATTGAAGAAGCAGTGTAATTAAAGAGTACATCGACCAGCTTATTAATTTCATTCGTTTGAACGAGTTGTTGTGTGTTCTCACTGGTGGAAATAGCTGGAAAATCCGATTGCAGATAAACTTTGTCACCAGTATCGTGATCGGAAGGACTGAAATAGGTCTGGAACAACCCATTCGGATCGGGTTCCTGCTCGAACATCGAAACTTTCCAACCGGTCAAAATACGTGCGGCAGCCTGCACATCGGCTTCGGTGTAGCCACCCCCAAGACCGCAGGTAAACAGCTCCATAAGTTCGCGAGCATAATTCTCGTTCGGCGCTCTGGCAACATTCTGATTTCCTCCGAGATAGACCAGCATCGCACCGTCCAGTGTGACCGCTTTCACCAGATCTTGAAAATTCCCAAGTGCGTACGAACGAAAAAGTTGATTCTGGATATAAAGTAGAGGCGCGATGACAAACGAATTATTTCCCAGATCGAACTCAGTGGTAAAATGACCGCTCCAAAAAGCCGTCATTTTTTCCTGAATGGAATTCGATGCGGTAACGTGGAGACCCTCCCACCAGGCGCGAAGTGCGCCGGCATTGGAGATGAGCTGGCCAAGAATCTGCCCTTGTAGTGTCAGATTCGAGATATTATTCGGATCGAGCGTTGCATCCGTAGCAACGGCAGGTGCGGTCGGCGTGCTTGTTGCATTGAGCAACATATCGACTGCTGGCCCAGGCCCACCGAGCGAAACCAACGCCTCGATGTCCGACCACGTCGGAGCCATCATGGTGCGCCTAAGGAGATGCCCAGCGAGATATTCGTTCCAGGGATTACTCGCGTCTGGCACGAAGGGCGCAAGCGGATCCGATAGCGTAGAGAACTGGCGTCTTCGGTTCACCTGAGCTGGATTGCCAGTGGAAACAGGAAGAAGGGATGATAAAAAAGTGCGTCGGCTTAGCGTTGAGTTCATGGAAGCATCCGGTTGTGGGCAAGCAAACTGTACCATATAGTAAAACCACTTCTGTGGCAATACATTCCGATGCCTGCACTAAACAAACACGCACCCCTAACGAAAATCACAACTACCTTTTCGAAGTGACACAACTGGAAGCATTATTTCTGTATCGTGCCGTCTTTCCGATTGGCAAATCCGGTTCTCAAAATTCGCGCACCGGATCAATCGTAGGCACCCACCGAACTTCGACCCGAGCTTTCATCGGCGACATCAAGTTCGCTGAGATAGACCTCCAGGGTCCGCTCCAGCAAGCGGATCTCATTCAGATCCAGCGCCAGATAGATCGGATCGCGCTCCTGGGTGCGCTCCGCATCTCGGAGTTTTTGGCTGAGTGTCATCAAACGATCGAGTGTTGCAATCATTTTTCTCTCCTAAAAAATGGTTCGAGCACCCCGTTCACAAGATGTTAACAAGATTTGCACGAATTATAGTGGACAAATATACGCTATTTCTAACCAAAAGTCAAGAGGTTCGTTCAAAATAGTGTATTAATTCGCATATTTTCTCCACAATCTTTTCTATATGACGGAAGTTATTAACATTTCGAGAAATTTCGGCCTCCGGAGTAATTAACACTCTGGTTTCCCGATTCCATCCAAGGGGCCTGGAAGATTTCCAAAAGTAATCGGCGAAATATGCCTCTCGATCTGTCCCAAGATACAAGTGCCCCATTGGTGGAAACAGCAAAGTTATAATCTCCGCGATTGGCTTGAGAAATGATTCTTTAAGGCAACCCCCATGTAAAATTTATGGTTTTGAAGTTAGTCATTAACGGCAGCGGAAGCAATTCTGTCGTTTCAACGATCTTGATCGCCGATCGAACACCATTATTTCATGCTACGATCAAAACGAGATCATTCCCCGATGTCATGCATAATGGCATCCCTATTCGCGTCCGTGTTTTTTTCGGGATGTTTTCTTTCGCATGTTGAAAATCCCATTACTCGCACCGAAACGGATTATTACACCATCACCGACCGCGATACGTCCGTCCGCGAGGTTGTGCGGAACACGCCCGGATCCTCGCAAGATAATGGCGTCGTCTTTCCTTCTTCGCGCGAAACGCAGATCTATCGGAACACCCTGTCGCACGATTCAACCCACGACCGGCCCTATCCGAACTTCCTTCGTGCGGGCGGACTTGAAACCGCAGGGCTGCTCGGCTCTTCCTCCTCAAATGGACTTGGCCCAGGATTGTTCGGAGTTTTCGCACTCGCCAATAGCACGCAGTTCCTTCTGACTTCGTCTGGCGCGCCTGTGACTGGAACACTTTACCGCCCTACGGATTCGCAGAATTCGAACGGGAACCAGCTTTTCAAAGGCGAACTCATTCGCTTCATGCCCTACGAATACCGGCTGCGCTGGTTTAACGATGCACCCAACTGGACGCTCGGATGGAGCGCCATCGAACTGCTCGCAAAGGACGAAAACCGCAATAATTGGCTCAGCAGCTATGCAGCAAATATCTATCTTCGCCGCCGGATCATCCTCAGCGATCAAATTCCATATCTGATTTTTTCACCGTTCCTCGGAGCGAGCGTGTTTCCTTCGGGGTATCTGAACCTCGGCGGCGAATTGCAGTTCGGCTCCCTTGCGGGAATGAATCTTCGGGCGTATGCCGGCTTCGCCGGAGGATTTAATTCCTGGTCCAGCCCAACCACGACAGTTGCATTCCCGTATTTAGGGCTTGGCGTCAGCGTCCTCGATTTCACGAATTTAGCCGAAGAAACCGAGCACGAATGGAAATATTACACGCATACGGGGATCGATGTCAATATCTTTGAAATCACGATGATGGCGACTTCCACCAAATACACGAGTATCTGGCAGGATTCGACGCTCCCCTTGAATGCATCACAAATACGATTAGCCACCGTCGAAATTCCGTTACCGTTCGGCAATTATCATTTCTGGGCCGGAACCTCGCTCATCAATTGGTTTGGAATGGGATTTGGGAACCAAGCCGTGGGCATCTTTCCACTGCGCATGGGATACCGGTACTATCTTGGGGGTGAAGACCTTATGCTTGAGCCGTTCATCGAATACAATTATTATCCTTCGAACGTCTTCAACATCGGCGCGCAACTTAAGCTCGATACATGGACGCACGAGAACATCGGCATTACACTGGGTTATGCCGCGGGAACCCCGGGGGCGTTCTCGCCACAGCTTATCAATACTGCGGGCCTCTCGCAGAGCCAAAACTTCAGCACGGCGTATTTGGGTATCTCCCTGTTCCTCGGCGATTGGGACCAAACGCCAGAGTCCATTCGCGAACAACATGCTTCCAAGTCCGATCCATGGAGCGGCCAATAGTCATGCGCGCCTCTCATAGTGCTGTCGTGCTTATCATCCTTGCGCTGGCGGGATGTCACCCATATGAATTTGCATTAGGTGGGCCACATACCGTAAGTTGTGAGATCCTGACCGCACTTCCTGGAGTCGATCATAATGAGGAGATAGCAACCCTGCGCGATACCGCTGCCATCGACCTTAATTATTATGGCGCGACTCAATATCATCTCAAAATGGGGATGATGCTTAGGCATGGGGAAGGATTCCGAATTCTTGTGCGCCCGGTTGTCGAATACCGCGATGTGAAAGATTCCGGCATCGTCATCACCGCAACCCAGTCCGGCATTTCGCTCGATTCGGGACATCACCGGTTTCTTACACGTTCGGATGTGACGGTGGCGCCCAATAAGATGGTTCACGTTGCGCTGATGTCCGAGAATAATTACATGCAAGTGGTCTTCGATTGCGATACCGTCTTCCGCGGCTGGACCAAGCGGAATGAATCGGATGACGTAGTCGTGCAGGCGCTTCAGGGAAGCGAAGTTCAGGTCATTCAGCCGGATTGGGACGATCTGCCTGACAGGTAGTGCTTTCGTGCTTAAACCTGCGCTCCCTCATCACATCGTACCCAACGTCGCACTAATGCTTTGCAGAATCACTGTAGCCTTCTTCACCGCCCGTATTAGCTCTATGGTCGCAACATTTGCCTGATAGGCATCCTTGCGGCGAAGTGCGACACTCAGCGCCGGAAGTTCCATATCGGCATAGCCGTTATCGGGATCGGCAAGGACCAGCATATTCCGTTCCCATTTGTCGAAGAATAAACCCTCGGGTGAGGTAAAGGCAAACCCTACGCTTCGCAGCGCTTCGTTCACAGAGTCCACAATGGCTGGATTTGCGACCGCGGCAGACACCGCAAGGTATTTCTTATCGCGAACTTCGGCAAATTGCTTGCTGGCGATGATGAATGTATCCAGAACGCTTTCCAAGGGTTCAAATCCAACAGAATCGTGGAATGATTTCAGCGCAAGAACTTTAGCATGTGTTACTGCCGATTTCAGCCACTGGCCGAGAGCCGTATAGTCGAATGGAAGCATATCGCTGTTGGCAATGCGCATAGCTTCAACGGCGGCGAACTGCGATGACGCGGCATGATAACGGAAGCTCGAATCGCCATAATGCAACGTCCACCCAATGTTATCGTGACTGGAATGATATTGTCCGAACGGCCCGCCAAAGCCATGTTCCAGCGATGGAACTCCGATGTGATTGTAGAACGCGGAGAAATCGCTGCCGCCGCCGAGCAGCCCGATCTCCGGCTGTGCATCTTTCTCCTTCTTTGTGGCATGTTCCTGCCATTTCGTATAGATGGGATCGCCGCTTCCATCCGGCACGGACTTGCTCACCTCATACACGAACGACCACAGCGACGGATCGGCTCCAGCGGAAAATGAAGTTCCCGTTGCGCACATATCCTGATTGATATAAACGATCGCCTTTGCACCTAATTCTTTCTCCAATTGCTCGACCCATTCCGTCGAACCGAGCAGCCCCCACTCTTCCGCATCCCAGGTAACGAACAACACCGATCGCTTAGGGCGAATACCTTCTTTTGCAAGTTTGCCGAACGCTTCTGCGGCAGCGACGGCGCTCGCACAGCCGGAAGCATTATCTTCCGTTCCATAGCACCACGCATCGCGATGGCCGCCAATAATGACCCACTCATCGGGCCACGTCGAGCCTTCGACCGTTGCGACGGTATTCCAGATGGGCTTCAAACCGGTGTCGCATTCCACATGGAGTTCCAATGAAACCGGTGCATCGATCGTTGCATCGATGTGGTAGCGAAAAGCGAGCCCACCTTGCCAACTTGAATTCGGTATATCATGACCATGCATCGCCCCTAAAATTTCCTGTGCAATCCCATAGGATATGGGGATAACGGGAATTTTTGGTGTGGCATACATGGAATCCAAAGGAACGCGGTGAGCACCTGGAACCGAGGCATAGCCGGGAGTTGTCGGGTCGCCGTGGCCGTTATAAATGCTACCGCGTTGCACTGCGCCGTTCGATCGCATCGGGCCAACGGGATAGACGTCTCCTTCATCGTAGCCATCGCCGGAGGGATCGGAATAAATGATAAGCCCTGCCGCGCCATGCTTTTCCGCAAGTTCCGCTTTGATGCCGCGATAACTCTTGCCATACCGAGCGATCGCGATCTTCCCTTTCACGCTGATATGCAGGCTATCGAGGATGTGATAATCCTCATGAAGGCCATAATTCACATAAACCACATTGCCGTGGGCGGTTCCCGTACCCGAATACCCATTCACCCACGGATATTCCTCGTCCGGAGGGTCGAATGGCGTTATATCTTCGTGGAGATTGAATGTTTTCTTTTCAGGAGTTAGCATTTCCAGCGAAGAACTTTTCGCAAGCGGAATATCTACTTCATACGGATAAACCTTTGTAGCAAGTCCTGCTTTTTTCCAGCGATCGATCACATAATCCCGCGTGACAGCTTGTTCGGGAGTTCCTGCAACGTGAACGTGCTTGCTAATGGCTGTGACAATGGCGCGGAGCGTATCCGGCTTGATCTCATTTATCAACTTTTGTTCCGTGGCAAGTTCGGCGCGTTCGTCTTGTGGGCTGAAGCCCATCATTTGAGCGCGGGAAATCGCAGGTGCAATTCCGGCGAGAACAAAAAGAAGGTAGACGAGAAATCGGAACCGATATGATATTCCTGGCTCCGGGTTCCCCCCTCCGTGGGAATGACATTGCAGGAACCAGCTATGAAGCATGAGAGTCAAGACCGTATTATTTGATCTTGACCAGCTTTGAGGAATGCGCGGAAGTTTTGGCTTTCTGATCGGTCACTTCGAGCCGGAGAATATAATCGCCTTTTGCCAATTTCTTTCCCGCATCGGATTTTTCATCGAAGGTCGTCTCATAATAGCCGGGAGCTTTTACGCCATCGAACGGGAAATTACGAACCGTTTTCGACATCACATCTTCCAGCGTAAGCTTGATGGTTCCCCGCGTTTTCAAACCGAACTGGAAGGTCCAGACGTGCTTCTTACTTTTTACATTGGTGATGCCCGTTTCGGATGGAACCGGCACAATGGCCGGCGGCTCGACGCCTCGCCCGGAAATCTTCAGAGGCACGGTATCGCCTTGAAAGATTGCAAGCACGCGAGTAGTATAATCCTTCACCTCGTCGGCTTTGAAGCAAAGATTAAGATAGAACGTCGAGTTCGCGCCAATGGTAAGCGGCATCATCTCTTTGGTGGGCGAGGTAACGTAGAAATGCCGAGGATCGAGCGAGCGCAGCTCGCTCAGCAGGCGCGGATGATCGGTGGTGTTATCGATCGCCACATTCACGCAATTCTCGATGCCCGTGCTTTGCGGCGCAAACGTTAGTTCGCTGCGCTCGAACGCCAGCGAACCTGTTTCATGCCCCAGCGGGATGGGCTGCGGCGAGGCCTCGAGCTGGGCATGAGATGGAGATGAGACAATTGCTAACGCAAGAACAAGGAACGAGGGAAAGATCGGCTTCAAAATCATGCCAAGGTAAACGATGATGATGAGCGCTCGGTTCGGAAAGAAAAACACCCGAAGCTTTGGATCGATGATCGATCCAAAAGCATTTCGCAAAGAAATAGGTGCCATTTTTCTTTCTTGTGAGTTCCCGATGAATCCTCGTTTCCAAGCTGTTTTCGCCATTTGTTGCAACAAATTCTTTTCTCAAAGAACTCGTTCATAATGAAAGCTACTCCCAATTGCCAGATTGTCAATGAACATCCGCCCCCTCCCCTCATCTTTCATCTCTCTCTCCGCCGCTGCGGATTCATCTTTTCCCCGTTCCCTCCCAGTTTCATCTTTCATCTTTCATATCTCATCTTTTCCCCAACGGGGTGCCTATCATTTCACTCACAATATACGACATTATTTTGCCCGCGCTTGAAATTCACTTTTTTAATGCTCCACCGATAGCTTTACCGACTGCCCCATAATGCCATTCGATACATGAGCATAATAGATGCCGCTTGGAAGATTTGCGCAATCAAGGTAAGCGCGTAGGTCGAGCGTCCTCGCTCGACGCCTCGGTGTGGTTGCGATGGGATCATTCCGCCCTTCCGTTCCAATATAACCACGGATACTCGAACGGCGATGCGGCAAGCCCATTCTTAACTGCATTGTATAGCAGATATTGTAGCTTCTCGTAATAATCTTTCTCATTGCGGATCAAGTGATCGTAGTTCTCGTCCTGCCAGATCTTATGCTCTGGAGGTGTTTTGCGCCTGGCCTGAGACTGCGTAGGTCGAGCGTCCTCGCTCGACGGTTCCCGAGAACGCCATACCTTCGGTTCTGGGACGAATAGAGTTCCTCTCAACTCGATAATTCGCCTGGCGCTGTAGGATTTGATGCTGTGGAAGATCTCACTCAATGAATAATAGCCACCTTCTGCTTTCTCCAGAGGGCACAGGAGCAAGTGAAAATGGTCAGGCATCACCACAGCGGCATCCAATTGGTATTTCTTACCGTCCATGAAGCGGATCGCGGAGAGGATGACCTCACGCTCCTGCGGCTGCAACACACCACGGACCTTCGTGCAACTCGTGGTAAAGTAATAGCTGCCCGGAAGCTCCAAATGCGGTAAATGCCGGCGCGAAACCGTGAATTCTCGAATCGGGTCAAGCCATTTCGGCAATTCTGGTGTGTGCGTCATTACGAACGTTTTTTCTCACGTCGAGTCGAGCGAGGACGCTCGACCTACGCGCTCCCGGGTGCGGGTGTTCCCATCGTAATCTCCCATGCCATCGGACAATGCAGCGTGTATATGCTCCACTGCCATCCCAGCGGATGAAGGTATCGAGTAAAATCTTCGTACGAGGACGAATCGACCAATGAAATACTGTTTTGGAAATCCAAGCCCGGGACGAGCCCATTAACAGCTGGAATCACGCTTTTAAGCGCGGGTGCTCCATACCACTTTACATTCATTCCTGGAATTTCGGATAATAGCGATAGAGAAGAATCGACGTCGAGGAGGCTATCGAATCTCAAAAAGAAAATCTTATTCAGCTCCGACGATGTGTCGGCAATATAGGTGTAAGTTTTCGTTATGGTAAACTTCCCGACGGCTGTTTCGAGCGCAGCGAACGCCGATCTGATCGACGCATACGAGCTATCGATTGCAGTCCAGCCGTACACAATGGAAGTATCGGTCCCATAGAGCGGGGTTTTAATCACATACCAGCTAAATTCGATCTTGTAATCCCTCCGGCAGTACATGTGCCGGAATGTACTTGATGAGGAACATGTATCAATATAAGTCGAATCTGGATTATCATGGAGCGTTTCAAGCGATAAGCACGATTGAGCGTGTGCATCGATCCCAAGAATTTGCATCAATCCAACTAGTGTGAGAGCAAAAGAAAAAATAGTTTTTATCATGGCTCATTTTTGAATTAGAAATTTGAAAAATTGTCCGGAAAAGTAGAAATAAAGCACCCCATTTGGCTGGTTCGAGACATCGATAGTTAACATTTCATCGGCCGATGTTATTGGTAATGTTAGTTGTCGACCAAGTGGATCGTAAAACAAAATTTTATCGGAAAGTCCTCGACCTTGAATGAAAAGTTCCGAACTGCATGGCTGCGGCCATATATTGATATGACTTTGTGCTATGGAAGGATTTACATCTTCGTAAAAGCTCGGAATCCCATCGAAGCGACCCCCCGGGCCATACTCGGTGTCAAGCTCGGGGAGCTTAGCAAGAGCACGGATCGCAGTGTCAATATTAGTGTAGGAGTCGAAATTTATGTACCATCGCTTTTCGCCCCACCACAACGTATCCCCCAATGTATCACCGCTGACTGCAACGTGCTGAATAGTAAATGATCCCAACTGCCGTTCAAGGGTATCAAAGACCGTCCTGATTGCGGAATAGATAGTATCTATATCTTGCCAGCCTCTTTCGAGCGTATCGCCGATCGGGGCAAGCGAATCGGGAATAATATAGTAAAGAAAATTTACATCAAACTCTCGCTTAGCAAATTGCGCGAGGTATTGCGTCCCAAGGCACGTATCGAACATCACACTATCTCGGTTGTCCCAGATACCATCCTGTGGACTCAAATGGAAGTCCTGCACAAGCACGAGACACGAAGAATCCACGCCCTGCGCCCCGGCACGGCCCGTCGTGGCGAGAAGTAGTAAAACGGCGAATATGGCTTTTTTCATAGCATTTCTCCTCAAATCCTAAAAAGCAAATGCGAATTCCTACAGATGAACACACAAACGCCGGAAAGGTTGCGGCATTTCAAATACATGTCAATCATGGTAGAGCAGCCTCAATCCACAGAGCGTCCGTCACGCGGGATGCCCGAGAGGGCGGGCATCCCGCGGCGGAAGTATCCTAAGCGATGAAGCATCGTTGCCGATACTTCTTTTATCGCTGAGGACGTTCGCTCATTGTGTTGGTATGCAAATTGCCGCCGCGAGGTCACTCGCCAGTTTCTGCCGGAGGTAGGCAGAACCCATGAGCATTGCTCGCGTGGCAAACTTTGGATGATCGCTCATCCGTGGATGTTTGCGCATCCATGCTGGCGACGTGCGACTTGACCAAGAATGCGACGCGCCATACATTAGAAAGAACTTGCCTCACGGAGTTTTGTTACACCCCACTCTGAAAAAATATGAAAGATAAAAGATGAAAGATGAAAATGTAACACCTAAGCGATATTCGAGCGGGTTATGCCTGCTCCTGCCTCTCGTCTTTTGTGTTTTCCTTATCATTGGATGTAGTAATAAAGAAAAAGTACCGGCTTCCAATACCTCAAAGGCGGCGGCTGCGCCCGCCATTCCGGCTATTCCACCGTTGCCGGTGCCCAGCTTTAATGCCGACCGCGCCTACGCCGATATGAAAACGCAGGTGGCGCTCGGTCCGAGGGTTCCGAATTCCGAAGCCCATGAAAAGGAAGTGCACTCGCTGTATTTCCAGCTTGCAGCCTGCACGCAAAACGTCGATATTCAGACCTTTAAGGATTCAAGCTACACTCCGGGTCAGCCGCTGAAGCTGACGAACGTGATCGCTTCCTTCAATCCCTCGGCTACGTGGCGCATTCTCATTCTCACCCATTTCGATTCACGCCCGTGGGCCGATGAAGATCCCGATTCCACCAACCACAACAAGCCCATTCCTGCCGCGAACGATGGCGCTTCCGGCGTTGGCGTGATGCTGGAACTTGCACGGCAAATGAAGGATCATCCGCCGCCCATCGGGGTCGATCTGTTCTTTGATGATGGCGAGGACTACGGCAAATATACTGTGGATCATCTCGACCGGTATTTTCTTGGGGTTAAACATTTTGTAAAGGAAAAGCCGGATAGTTACGCTCCCAGATTTGCAATTCTGCTGGATATGGTTGGCGATACCAATGCCGATTTTGAGCCGGAAACAAATTCCGTTCAGGCGGCATCCATCTATGTGAACGAGATCTGGAAAACAGCGAAACTGATGGGATTGCATCATTTTAATAATGTGCGACAATCGGATATTGAAGACGATCATTTGCCGCTCATCCAGGCCGGCATTCCATCGGTGGATATTATCGATGGCGATCTGGTCGGCCATCTCTCCTCCGATCCGAACCGCAAGTATTGGCACACGCTCGACGATCTGCCAAAACATATTTCGCGCGAAACCTTGGATGAAGTCGGCCGCTTGCTGCTCAACCTGATCTATCAGCAGTTGCCGCAGGACGTTCCCAATCTGTGATGATGGCTCACGCCGCACTGCATTTCGACGTTTCAGGCGAAGCCCGCGAAACGCTCGAAGGATTTTTTCTGACGCATGGTACTTTTGCCGGCGCGCAGGAACGCGACGATGGCTCGATGATCTTTTTCGTTCCAGGAACAGAATGGAACGCGGAGTTTCAACAGACATTGCAATCCTTTTGCGAGGCTCATCCAGAGATAGAATTTCTTGGCGCAGAAGTTATTGAAGACCGCGATTGGAACGCCGATTGGGAGGCAACGATCGAGCCGGTAATGGCAACTGCGGAACTCGTCATCACGCCCTCCTGGAAATTGGAGGAGGCAAGCAAGCTCGGAGCAAAATATAGCATTACGATCGATCCGAAGATGAGCTTCGGCACCGGCCATCACGAAACAACGCGGCTGTGCCTTGCCGCAGTCGAAGCCTTGGATATGAGTGGCCGGTCGGTGCTCGATATTGGAACCGGCTCCGGTGTGCTTGCGATGTATGCGCTGCTGCGCGGCGCGAACCACGCCGTGGGCATCGACACCGATCACTGGGCGATCGAGAACACCATCGAAAATCGCGCACTGAACGGATTCACCGAACACCAGCTCGATATCCGCCAAGGAACGATTGATGTTCTTGCAACGAATGAACAGTTCGATGTGATATTTGCCAATTTGCATCGAAACGTTCTGGTTGAGATCGCGGAGCAACTACGCGCACATTCAGCCAGCGGCGGCTATGCGATTCTTTCCGGAATTCTTATTTACGATGCTGCGGAAATTCGGGCCGCATACGAGCGGGCGCACTTTACACTCGTGAGCGAATTGCAGGAAAACGAGTGGGCGTGCATGGTCTTCCATTCATGCGAGTAGCCGCCTTAGATATTGGCACGAACACCGTGCTGCTGCTCATCGCGGATGTGGATGGTAAAAACTTCCGCGTCATTCGTGACGACCATGCCATTGCCCGACTCGGCGAGGGAGTCGATCGCACACACCGAATTAGCGATGCCGCTTACGCGCGATTCATCGCCATCCTGCGCGAGCACCAAAGAACCATTGTCGAGTTTAAGTGCGACAAGATCATTGCCGCCGCAACCAGCGCCATGCGCGATGCTGAGAATCGCGATGAGATCGTTGAACGCACGAAACACGATACCGGAATTGAGATCGAAATCCTGAGCGGCGATGACGAAGCGCGCCTAACCTATCGTGGAGCAGTCGTGGGAATGATTATTCCCCCTCCTATAGAAGGAGGGGGCTTTTGTGTCGTTGATATTGGCGGCGGAAGTACGGAAATATCGGTTGGCAACGGGGATACATTTGAGCGTGGCATTAGTCTCGATATTGGTGCAGTGCGATTGTCGGAGCGATATTTTACTATGACTCCGATTCCGCTCGAAGCAAAAGAAACTGCGAAGCGCACTATTAGTGACGCTCTCGACCACCCCCCGGCCCCCTCCTTCTTAAGGAGGGGAGGGAATCATACACTTATCGCCGTTGCCGGTACACCAACAACCTTAGCCGCCATGCATCAGGGACTGATTGCCTTCGATGCTGCAAAAGTGCATGGTTACATCCTTCATCGCGCAGCGATCGAGCAAATGCTCGATACTCTTTTCACCGTCAGCACTTCGGAACTTCTTGCTCGATACCCTGCCATCAATAAAGCGCGCGCAGATATTTTGCCGGCAGGCACGCTTATTCTTGCAGAAGTGATGGATCGCCTCGAAGCAACACAGATTACCGTGAGTACGCAAGGGTTGCGGTATGGGATGCTGTCTGAACCTGGATTACGCTGATTATTTGGGGAGATTACGCTGATTTTTAGTAGGGCTAAGATGTCATTCCCGCGAATGCGGGAATCCAGATTTAGTTTTAACGGATACTCAAGGCCTGGATCCCCGGTGCATTACCGATCATGCGCTTTCGCGGGGATGACACAATTGCTATTCACGGCAGAATCACCATCGCCCGCGTGGCGGACTTCCCACCGCTCTCCAGCCGGAAGAAATACACACCGCTCGGAAGATTCTCGCGCTGGAATGGCACATAATGCTCGCCAGCACCCATAAACCCATTGGCAAGCAAAAATAATTGTTCAATCAATCAAAATGCAACAGAAATAATGGCAATGGAATACGAAAAGGGGATCCTGCGTCATTGGGATCTCGTCCTCTGTCATCCCAACGTTTTGTCACCAGAAGTGGGGGAGCACTTTGGCGATACTTCCGACAGAACTTTCGAAGGGCAGGGCTCTCCTGTGCGTTATCTCGATACTTTACCTCTATAGGAACGTATTCACCCGGTCGTACGTGAAGAACAAAATCGATTTCTTCATCAGATTCACGAAAATAATCCGTTTGAAGTGTACCACGCCACTGACGAAGCTGCAGGTAGACAAGATTCTCCGCATATCTTCCAAGGGTATCCGTGTCATCCAGAAGACGTTCATCAAGTCGCAACACCGCATTTCGAAGTGCAAGGTCACTAAGATAAAATTTCATATTGCCTCTTCTCACTTTAAGGGCGCCTTGTCTGAATTTCGAGACGTGAAAGATCAGATCAGTCATTTCAAGAAGTGGCAAATATTTTTCAATTTGTTGCGCGTTGATTCCTGTCTCCTGAGAGATTGACGTGACATTCGCTTCTTGTCCAGGTATCTGAAGCAACGAGAGATAAAATCTCTTTAACAATTCTGGTTTACGAAAATCGGCCGCAAGCACTAAGTCTTCAAAAATAACTTTATTTATTTGATTATCAACCAGATATTCTTGCTTTTGCTGCCACGTTTCCATCGTCCAGGTTTCAGGAAAACCTCCCTCGAGGAAATATGACCGCAGCAATGGATCTACTTTGGCTGTTGCTCCCTCTGGAATCCATTCCACCTGCATAACTTCGAGTCGATCGTCAATGACGTCTACAACCGATTGTCCCAAGCCCTTTCGACCCGACGATAGACCGAGATCGTGTAATGTCGATTCATCCTCTTTCAAATGATATAAGACATATTCTTTAAATGAAAAGGGTAGGAGGTGGTATTGCTTGATCCTGCCTAACAAACTTTCGCGGCTCTTGCTAAAAATTGGTGAGGAGGCAGAACCTGAAATGACGAAGCGAACTGGGTACTCGAGATCATAGTATTTCTTTAAGTATAATTCCCAATTCGTAAGTTTTTGAATTTCATCGAGAAAAAAGTAAAACGGACCTTGCTCTTTCTGTGAAAAGGCAAATTCCATCGCTTGAGTGATGAGGGTCGGCACATCTTCAAGTTCAAGAAGCGGGTCATCCAGCGAATAATAGAGAAGCTTTTCTGGATTAACTCCTGATGACATAAGCTCCTGAACGAGTTGTTTCAAAAGCGTGCTCTTACCTATTCTTCGAGGCCCTGTGAGAGATAATATTTGGGGCAGTTTACGAAGGTCATACAGAATATCGTTAAAGACTGGCCGCCTAAAATTTGGAAGGCTTTCGAACGCTTTTTCCCCATTAATCCACCATGGATTATAGGGCCTTAAGAGCGGAAAGTCTTGGTAATTAATCATTTATGACTAAAAATAAAATATTGGTACTATAATACCAATATTTTGGCAGTCTGGTTCCTATTGCGAATTTAGTGAAGTAAAGGCTCTTATTTCAACGTTTTGCATACCGCAAACTAATCTAAGCAATTGAACCAATATCAGCGGAGTAACTGAGGGCATCATTGCTGGGAGGAGGGGCGCCTAAGCCGGAGCTTCATCGCATGAATACTATGCGGGAACAAACGGCGGCGCGATCTCGAGTTTTTTCAGGTCGGATGATCTTGCTGGCATACTGATAAATATCAATGCCGACGATGTTGCCGTCCTTATCGGAATCAAGCACTACGTTCGGCGCGACTTCTTTCGCATCCGCCGATGAGCGGTCGGAAAGCGCGATGTACAGAGAATCGGTATCTTTGTAATAGCTGAATTTCATTTCTTTTTCTCCTGCTTGAAGGTGCGGTCAGGAAACGCATTTAAGACCGTTTCACCGTCTTCCAACGCAATAACACGCAGGTGCTTATCTAATTCCGGGTATAAGAACCGGGATTAAGCGGATTTGGATGGATTAAGCGGATTTTCAGGAGGGAAGTCAGTATTCCAATCAGCGTAATCGATCCTATCCGCGTAATCGTGGTTCAGGCTCAGATTTTCCCGATCACCTCAACCAACCGGTCAATATCCTCCATCGTATTATAGGGCGAAAAGGATACGCGCACGGATTTACTCGCTACGTCCTTTGACTTGCCCACCGCGAGCAGCACATGCGATGGCTGCTGACTGCCGGAGGTACACGCCGCGCCGTTCGAAACCGCAATGCCCTCCAGATCGAAGCGAATGATGAGTGTATCGGCATCGATGCGAGCAAGCACTTCAGGCGTGAACGTAAAATTCGCGATGGAATCGACGGAGGTATCGTCAGCGGCGGAATTTAGAATTACTTCGGGAATTTGGGAAAGTTTCTTCAGTAAATAATTTCTTAGCATTCCGAACTCCCCCTCACCCTGCCCTTTTAAATCCCCCCTCCTTTTTAAGGAGGGGGTTAGGGGGTGGTCCCCCAGGCCACCCCCCCCCGCCCCCTCCTTAAAAAGGAGGGGTAATTGCTTCACGGCTTCCGCAAATCCCACGGCGAGGGCAACGGCTTCCGTACCACCTCGACGGTTGCGCTCCTGCGATCCACCGTGCAGGAGCGGTTCCCACGGCGTGCCGCTTTTGATATAAAGTGCGCCTATGCCCTTCGGTCCATGAATTTTATGCGCGGATAGCGAGAGCATATCAACTCCCAATGCTTTTACATCGATCGGTATTTTGCCGAGCGCCTGTACGGCGTCTGTGTGAAAGAGCGCGTTCGACTTCGAGTTTACAATTCCCGCGATCTCAGCGATAGGATTAATCGCACCGGTCTCGTTATTTACCATCATCAGCGAAACGAGGGTAGTCGCCTGCGTTAACAGTTCCTCGACGTACTCGGGTAACACGCGTCCGAATTCATTCGCTGCGGCAAACGATACGTTCGCTCCCAATTCCGCTAACCATTCAATTGGCTCCAACACTGCCTGATGCTCCACCGGACTTGTAAGCATTTCGATCTCACTCCAATCCTTTCGATCCGCATAGCGCTTAAAGATCGCTCCCTTTATCGCTGCATTATTGGATTCGGTGCCTCCGGATGTGAACACAATCTCTCGTGGCTCTGCATTGATGGCGCGTGCAACGACGTTGCGCGCGGATTCCAGCGCAACTCTGGCGTGTGAACCTAACCGGTGTACACTCGAAGCGTTGCCGTATTCTTCAGTGAGATACGGACGCATGGCATCCAGCACTTCTGGTGCAATTCGTGTAGTAGCAGCGTTATCGAGATAGATCATTAAAGATAAAGGCGTTGCACAAGAATTCATTTGTGCAACGCCTTCCACACACACTTGCGCGAACTAAAGTTCACGCCACAACGAAGTAACTTACCGTCCCGTTGCTTTTTCGGCGGCTTTTTTCTTCAGGAGCTGGTTCTTACGCCGCTGTTCGCGGAGTTGCCGGCGCAGTTCACGCAGTTGGGCAGCGTTCGCGCCTTTGCGTTCGGCCAGCGATTCGCGAACGCGCTGGTTGAACTCCTGCTCGAACACAAGCAGCTTTGCGCGCTGCAATGGCGTTAGGAGCGGGGTGAGTTCGTTGTCGAGCTTTTGCTCGCGGGCCGCAATCTTCTGATTGAGATCTTTGATCTTTTGCGTCATGGCAGCGATATTGGCATCCGTAGCGGATGTACTGGTTGCCGCGCCGAGCGCTTTGAGTTCGAAATTACGTTCCTTGACAAGCGCCTGAATTTCCTTTTCGGCCGGTTTATAGACTGCGAAGAATTTATCGGCGGTCACATCGTCAAGCTCAAGATCTTGCTTGATCTTATTGTATTTCAATTGCTCGATCTTTTGGACGAGTGTTTGCCGAATAGCCTGCGATTGCGCCGATGATTGCTCATTCGACGACGGCTGCCCATTCACTGAAGTCTGAGCATCCGTGGGCGGCTGTCCGTTCGATTGCGCATGTACCCCCGGCGACGTAACCAGCGCGCCGGCAAGCAATGCTAAATATAATGTTCTAACTGTCATATTCATTTTTGAAAGAGCTATTTGCTGCTTCCGAAATTTTTTGGTCCTATTCGTTGCCTTCCAGATCCTGCACGATCGCTTCAAGCTGCGGCTGCGAAAGATCGTCGAGGCTCACTGAGTTCTCCGCCGGCTCCGAGACCGGCTCGGTTACCGCAGCAAGATCCGCTTGCGAGGATTCAGCAGAATGGAGTATCACATCTCCTGAATGCGCCTGCCTGGATACGCGCGGCTGAGATCGCTCCTGCACAGCGGCAAGCTCCGGCTTTACCGCAATTTCAGTGGCAGTCACCGCTGCAGAAGCCTGCACAGAACCCTGCACAGAACCCTGCACAGAAGCCATAGGCACCGGCTTAACATTTAGCGCAGACATTGGCGCTGAGGAAACACCTGGATCAGCGGGAGTATCCATCGCGGCAAGACGGAATATCATGATTCCAACAACCAGCAGGGCTGCAGCAGAGATCGCTCGCCGCGGCGTGCTACCCCAAATATGCCCAGCAAGGAATTGCTGAACGCGCGCAAACCACGAGGTTTGCTCCTCTTTTTGCGCGATCTGATCCATTACGCGGACCCGAAAGTTTGCCCAATAGAGCGGACCAGGCTCCTCGGAAACATACGGAATTGAAAGCTTTCGGATCTCATCCTCGAGCTTTTCAATATCAGCAATATTTTTATCGTATTGTTCCATGTTTTTCCTTACTTATTGGATACCATAGGTGCCGAAAAGTTTAATCGAATTGAGAGTTTAGTCGCTGCTCGCGAAATCAAGCCCTTCCACTGATGCAACGCGCCCCGAAGCCTTAAGATATTCGCCAATTTTCTTGACGGCATGGAAATAATTAGCTTTCAGACCGCCAACGCTTGTCCCCACGATGGAGGCGATGTCCTCGTAGGGAAGCTCATCATAAAATCGCATCATGAACACGCGCTGCTGCTTTTGGGGCAGGGTTTCGATCGCTTCTTCGATGAGCCGGGTGGTTTCCGATTTCAGCAACTGCCCATCCGGCTCGATGCCTTCCTCGGCTAGCTCATTAATATCATCCAACCCGATGAACTGGCGCACCTTCCCCTTTCGTGATTTCTGAATGACTGCATTCATCATTATACGATAAAGCCAGGTGTAAAGCTGGGACTCGCTCCGGAAATTCGCAAGCGCCTCGTAAGCTTTCACGAATGTTTGCTGCGCGATCTCATCGGCCTCATCATGATCGCCGTGCAGCATTTTGCGCGCTGCGTAGTAGATGCGCTTCTGATAGCGCTCCACGAGCTGGGTGAACGCGGCATCCCGATCTCCGCGAGGAGACGATCCGGCTTGAAAAAGCCGAACCAGCTCGTCGTCTGCTAATGAATGATATTCAGGGCGATAGGCCATCAAAGGTACTGTAGCCGTTGCGGGTGGTTGATACACAAACCCGCAGGAGGCCAAACGGTTCTAATGTGCAAGGCCGTTTTCTCTATGAGCAAATCGTGGCGTAGAAGTTTAATCGGTGAAAAATTATCCTGCTTTGAAGCGAAGCCGGTTTTTTATTCTTATTTTTGTATGAGTTCATTCATTTTCTGTAGACTTACACATTTTCGATTGACCGTCGTTATGAAAAAACAATTCCTTAGCATCCTACTACTAGTGGCCCTGAGCAGCGTGGGGGTTAACTCCGTCGCCTTCGGGCAAAACGCATTACCTGGGATCATCAGCTCGGATAACCGCCTCAGCGCCGCACCTGACCCTGAGCCAATGCCGATGCCGGCTATGACCACTCCAATCAATTCTACCGGACATGGCTACTTCGGATTCGATCTCGGATTAACGAACACTTTCTTTCTCGGCGCCAATAATTTTTTCTGGCCGGCATATGATGCATCCGATAATGTTTCTGCGATCCTGGCTTTCAATAGCTTAGGCAGTGGGATCGGCGGTATTTTTGGATTGAAGGCCGGTTTCCCTCTTAGCAAGTCTATCGATCTCGAAGGAAAACTTCGCTACATAACGAATTACGCTTCGGAAACCGAATCGCAGCCGCTCCCCTATTCAGGAACCGGCGCATCCACGAACGTGAGCAACACGTATTCGATGCTTCTGAGCAGCCTCGATCTTGCTGCAATGCTCCATTTTGCACTTAGCGATCAATGGTATGCGGCTGGCGGTTTGAGCTTTTCCGATCTGCTTTCCAACAGGTTTGCTGCTTCGCAAACACTGCCTGCAGGCACGTTCTATGTCGATGATAATGACAACTTGACGAACAGCGTTTCGGAAACGGTTCCATCTGGCTCTCAGTCGAATCTGTTCAACACCTCTCGTTTGGATGTACAACTTGGTGCCGGCACGGTTTTTCCGATGGGTTCCTTTGCACTCGATGCCGAGTTGCTGGTTGGAATTCCGCTGACAGCATGGCTGCAATCCTCCCGACAGGCTGCATACGATGCCTTTGCGGATTCCACCAATGCAAGACGCACCGAATTTGGGACGAGTAACGCAACCGTGGCATATCCAACATTCCCGAATATGTGGTATGCCTCGCTCACCATCGGGCTGCGGTTCCCCTTCGGAGGTAATTCGAATGCCGCTCCTGTCGAAGAGGAGGAATCAACGCCATCCTCCAATTCCGCGATAGGAAACGATGGCAAAGTCGCGCTCACCGGAACTGTTACCGACGCTAACACCGGCAATCCAGTTCGAGCGAACGTGACGGTCGTCGATCTGACAAATAATCAGGTGGTCGCTAACGACCATACGGATGGTGACGGGCGCTATAACGTACGTGTTAAAGCACCCGGCAAATACTCCGTTACAGCGGATGCCGATGGCTATCTCTTCGGAACTTCCTATTTCGAGGTGGACGACCAAGGGCGCATCCTTTCGCGTCATCCCAACATTAAACTCGGACCGGCCAGCGGTCGCACGCGTTTGCTCGTGTTCTTTGCATTCGGAAGCGCTGAACTCAATGCTTCTTCCTATCCCGAACTTGACCGCGCAGCACGCCTCATGAAAGCTGTCCCGACTATGCACGTCGAGATCGCAGGTTATACCGACAACATTGGCTCGGATGACGTGAATATGAAGCTCTCACAGCAACGTGCAAATGCCGTGCGCGACTACCTCATACAACATGGCGTCGATAAGAGCCGGGTATCCGCTAAGGGATATGGTAAAGATTCCCCCATCGCCGACAACAGTACCGACGATGGCCGCTCCGAAAACCGCCGCGTTGAATTTGTGGTGCAGAGTAAATAATTTCTTTGTCCCAGTCAGGGGCGAACGCAAAAACCGGGGGCGCAAGCCCCCGGTCGCGTTTAAAAAAGTAAACAGTCCCGAAGACACAGAAAGGAATAACAAACCTTACAATTTCGCCAGCACGAGTGGCAAGCTTTCCTCTTTTTTCAGATTGAGCTTGCGGCGGATATTGTACCGGTGTGATTCGATCGTCCGGTCTGTAAGGCACAGAAGCCGGGCAATGTCCTCGCTCTTTAAGTTCATGCGTACCAGCGAGCAAATGCGCATCTCCGTTGCAGTTAATTCCGGATATTTCTCCAGCAACGTTTTCATAAACTCCGGGTGCGCGGACTTGAACTGCGTATCGAATTTCTCCCAATCGACCGCCTTGCACGGCAGCGTCTTCAGCCGCTCACGGAGTTCTTTTGCTGCGCCATCGGGCAGCGGGAATTTATGGATGAATTGAAGGAGTCCATCCCTCAATTCTGAAAGAAGTTCGGTCTGCGCGACAAGCTGGAGGGTACTGTTCATGAGTTCACGCTCCAATTGTTCTGACTTTGCTCGAAGTACCATCGACTCGCTCCTTTCTTTCTCAGCCGCTAATAATTTTTGAAGATTGGTAACTTTGTCGCCGTAATCGTCTGCAAACGCCGTTTCGTATGTATGAAGTATTGTGTTGAAGAGCCCCAACGTTTTTTCGCTGTTTCCAAGCCGTTCGTATATTTTGGCTAGTTCGACCTTCGTGTGCAGATCGCCCAAAGTGTTCGAATCAATATTTGGAAGAGTATCCTCCAATAATGCCGCAGCTTCCGTGTCCCTCCCTTGCGAGGTATAAAGATCGGCGAGGTGTCTGGTAACTTCCGTCTGAACGATACTATCCGGAGAAGTTGACCTAATTCGAAGCAAAATCTCCTCAGCTTTCTTTTCCTGACCTTTTGCAATGAGCACCCGTGCTCGAAGCTGTTCGATCACGTTGGCATCATAGGCACCTGGCTGAGGTTGAATTGCAATCAACCGTAGTAGGTATGCCTCGGCAGCGTCCGTATTTTTCAGATCAAGTTGGAGTTCGGCAAGTGCCTGAAGCGCAACGATCTCGGAAGCAGCTAAATCGTACTCCCGTGATTTTTCGATAGCAGCTTCATAGAACGGGATTGCCTCCTGCGCACCACCCATTTGGAAGGCTGCCCGCGCCATTCCATTCAACGCCCAGGCAACACCGCCGGGGTTATCGGATCTTTCATAGATGGGAATGGATGTTTGCCATAGTTCCAATGCCCTCGATACGTCCCCTGCGACATGGTACCAGACGCCCATCTGGTACAGAATGCCAGCCTCCATGTACCGGTCTTCTGTTTTTCGAATATTTTCAAGGCTCGAATAAGCAAGTCGCATGTGCTCCTCTATTTCCCCCGTCAGCATGGCAAGGTAGAACTGTGCCATAGCAAGCGCGTGGATATTAGATGATCTTTTTGCATGTTCGATCGCCTTCCGATACGAGGCTTGTGCATCCCCTAAACCACTACCCTGGAAATGTTCGCCTTGAATATAATAGGCTTCTGCCAACTTGTAATCATCCTTGGCAGAACGGCATTCTTCGATATAGGCGCTGACCTGTTCATCGGACCAATTTTCGGTTCCGAAATAAAAGAAGTTTGGCTGCTTGCCGGAGCCGGACTGCTCGTTTATACTATTTTTTTTCACTGTTGCCTCAATCGAAAATATCTTGGATCGACCCAGGGAAAGAGCGCTCTCGGATGCACGTTCTCGAACCGGTCATTCCACGCAAAAAAGATGGGAATCCCGAACATGAAGATCATGGGCTGGTCGTCAGCAATGATCTGCTGAAGTTGCATTTGTTGCTTCCTCCGAGAAGTCACGTCTAGATTTACACGGATGAGCTCCATCAGGCTATCGGCTTTGGGGTTGGCGTAACAGCACTGGTTTAACCCACCGGCATGAGCCTGTGACGAATGGAATTGAGGATAGAGATCGGGTTCCGTAGGGTCGCCGGTGATCAATCCGGCATATGCCTGGTATCTGCGCTCCCGTAAATTTTCCAGGATGATCGAGAAATCCAGAATCTGAAGATTGACCGTAATTCCCACTTTACGGTATGCTTCCACTAACATCAGCCACTGCGGGGCGACCCCGGGCTGCATGAGATTGAACTTAAACGGAACCCGTTTGCCATGGATCACTTTTTCTAAAGTTCCATCCCACGGAGAGGGATGCCATCCTTCACTTGCCAATATGGATCTCGCAAGAACAGGATTGTATTGCGCTTGAATTGCCTTAGGGTTATATCCGGGTTGCAACGGACTCACCGGACCATCTACTTTCTTGCCAGCATTCAAAAACGCCGCCTTGATCATTGCATCTCGGTCCACCAGCATCGCCAGCGCCCGCCGAACTGCTGGAGATCGAAACAGTGGATCCTCGTTATTCAATTGAATAAATCCATAATTTACATCATAAACGGTATCTAATTTTATATGCGGATACTTCGCTCGTGGGAAGTTATACCGATATTGGTCGGCGCTTACATGCGTAATATCTATGTCACCGGCCTTTAGAGCAACCTCACGCGCAACTTCATCACCCATCACCCGGTAAATGATACGGTCGGGAAACGCTTCCAATCCTGGAACATTCTCTGCCCAATACCTCGGATTCTTCTTCAGTTTCACCACCGCGCCAAGTTCGAGGTCTTCGAACATATACGGCCCTGAACCGATGTATTTCGATAAATCATGCAAATTTTCAGAACGGGCAAACATCGTTCCGACTTGCTGAACCAGAGCGGATGGAGTGTCATTTTTTAATGCAGCCCAGGTGATCCGATCCGAAAGCTGTGCACTATCCAGCCGATGCTTCGGCAGAATCAAGATTGTGGCAATGTCATTATCGCGGTTGAACTTTATTTTCGAAAACCGGAAGCAAACAATGCTATCGTTGAAGGCCCAAACACTATCTAATTCACCAAACTGTGCTCTAAACGAATCGGCGTGAGAATATTGATTCAGCACTACCTTAAATGTAAATATAACATCGGCTGGAGTTACCTTTACGTCATCCGACCATCGTGCCTTACTGTTGATGTAATAGTAATACGTCCGCTTGTCCTCGCTGATGGCGGGCAGCGAGGCGATCACCGGCATTAATTCATACGTCTTGGGATTTATTCCATTCAAACCTTGCCAGATCTCGCATTGTATCGTTGCCGATCCTATATCGGTCGAGAGCAACGGATTGATAACCATCATGCCGTCAACCGCGCCAACGATCACCTCATTCTTGTCAAACCGGGACTCCGGTTTTCTAGAGCAACTCAGAGAAACAAAGCAAAGGAGAATACAGCCGATTCGAACGAAGTGCATCCGTGAAAAACAGCATAAAAAATTGCGACTCGGCCCACCACGTTTTGTGATGAACCGAGTGCAAATATAATACTTTTTTTACCGCTTCCAATTTAATCCACCCCCTGGATTGCCGGACTGCAGCGATGTTGAATTAGACGTGTACGATTGCAGCTTTGAAAGTGCGGAACTTGAATTGATATACATTATTCCGCTATTGTTCGGCGACCAGGTTGCCCTGCCCGCGGCAGTGCAAACGACCGAATTAGTGGATGGCGTCGAACCGGTTGTCGGCGCGCAGTAGTAGATTTCTGTAGTTCCACCCGCGGGATGAGCGGTGAATACTAGTTCGTCAGCGCCCGAACGCGACCATTCCATTGAATAGACGATCATCGAAAGTGGTATCGAGTCCTCGATGGCACCGGTTGAGGAATTGACGATGAGGATGGTCTGATGATATCCCGTTGTGCCGCCAGAGACGTAGTCTGTATCGGCACGGACAACTGCTATTTTCGAATCGTCTGGGCTCCACGTTGGATAGGTGAATCGGCCGATGCGATTATAACTGCTGCTAAGATAATAGTATTGAATCGAGTCGAGTATCGTGGGGGTTCCTCCGGCTTGGGAAATGATGCATAATTCTGATTTACCACGTTCATTATAGTGACCATCATTTCGAGTGAATGCAATCATTCCCGTCGAGGATGTCGAACACCACGCGGGCCCACTCAGAATGCTGATGGAATCACTTATTGGAATCGTATAGATCGTTCGACCATTGCTTCCAACCGGAACGCCTTTGGAATTTACGCTGACATCCACGGCCTTTATGCTATATGGAATCCCAACCGAAGTGACCTGAAAGTCGGAGTATGCGATCGAGGTGCCAGAGTAATTCCAACTTGGGCTCCCGAAGCCTTCCTCAGTATTATTATTGGCAGCGGTAACGATGTTCGTTTGGTTAGCGGCTGTTGAATCCATAACGGAGATGTTATCGTAGGTATAGATCGTCTTTTTTACCGTTTCAGTAGAAGTTCCAATGTACGTCACCGCCGGGTTAGCAGCAGGCGTATTTGATGACAGCGGTAAAACAACCCCACCACGCGACGATGTTGGATCCTGCTGACAGGACGAAAGAAATGAAGCCGTTGCGATTAAGGCGACGGCAAGAAGAAGTGATTTCATTGTGTTAAATTAATAGTTTAGTGATCCGATGCTTCCTCACCCCCTGCCCCCTCTCCCTGCTGGGCAAGGGGGTTTATAGTCCCTTTCCCTGCTAGAGATAGTTCTTAGCCCCTCTCCCGGCAGGGAGACGGGTTGGGGTGAGGCGTATTTGAAACTCGGATACAAAAATAGAGGGCTTCGGGCAATCGCCGTTACTGAAATAGTACTGAGATGGAGGATTTATTTTGAATTAATCCGTCTTTGTGACTATGCCAATCCCAGGTCGACTTTCGTTTTCCTCCGAGCTTACGAAAATGATAAAGAATTTGGAACTTTGGGAGGATTCATGAACAAATCGCTTGAGTTCATGAACTCTGAATGCAGGTAGTGGCTCAATTTGAAATCCATTTTATACTTTATGTTGTAACCGTTCGCGGGCACGCATCGTTTAACTGGCATGAAAATACCCAAGAATCTTCCCCGTGACCCAGCGCAACGCGCTTTCAACATCGTTGGTATTGCAACCGGACAGATTCAACTTCCACCCGAAGAGCCGGACACCCGTAATCCCGCCGCCGTCGCTCTTGGTGCCCTCGGGGCCGCTAAGGGTGGAAAGGCAAGAGCCGCGTCCCTCACGAAAGCCGAACGTGTCAAGAGTGCAAAGAAAGCCGCTAAGGTGCGGTGGAAGAGGGTGGATGCAAAATCGAAGTAGAGTGATTCAATTTTTGAATTTCAATTTTCAGGCTGTCAATTTGCGCCGTCTGTCTCTCTATCTTATACATCTCAACATACCCAGAGAACGAATCAACTTTATCAGAAAGACGCCCCGTTGTTTCACAAAAGAAAATTATCAATGAAATTACTATAGCTACGAATCCAACCGCCACCACCACCAGAATTCCAGTTTGGATTGCCTTAAGTGTAAAAATGTCCTTTTCATGGCCAGAAACCTTGCCCTCAATCTTAGACACGCGACCCGGCAATCCTCCGTCAGGAGCCTCCTCCTCTTCACCGGACTCTGGTACTGACGGAGGAATTTCTAATCCTAAGCTGTTAAGCTCTTCGTCCACTTAGAATTTTTCTATAATAATCTTTTATCCTAACGGTTGGAATCGTTAGAAATCTTGGCAATTCCTTGCCAGCACCGACCCATTCCCTCACGGTTAGCTCCCACGGGGTCCCCTTTTCATGCGTTAATTCGGAAAGTTGCGATCCTGTATATCTTGTGTATACATCGTACACCTTGTTCAGTAGCTTTTTGGTGTCATCCGACATCTCACAACCGAAAGTTACCGAAGGTGAGTCAATGGGTGCGCCGCCATAGCCCTTAAAAGCGAAATATACGCTTGGTACAACTGGCCCAAACTTCCACGCTTGAACTGGCTCATTAATCAATTCCTGCTCAAGGATGCCGAGATTCCACCCATGTGCAATATAGGTCATTTTGACCACCTGCATTGGGGTGAGCTTCTTACCCTCGCCCAAGGCGCGAGTAATAAAAAAATTGGCAATATCAATGGCTGAATAAGGCATCTGGAATCCTGTTTAGTGCTTTTAAAAGCACCTTTTGAGTCTCACGAACGCCTATAACGCTAATTTACAAAGAGTAGTTTCATTTTCCACATTTTCCCACTCTATCGTGTTTCTTTCCCATTATCAAGTTTTATGCTTTAAACTGAAACTTCTACGTGCGCGGGTTCGTTTAAGTATTCAGATAAGCAATTACGATTATGAATAAACTGACCCGCGAAAAACAGATCGAAGTAGTCAAATGCCTCGTTGAGGGCAACAGCATTCGTAGCACGTCGCGCATTACGAACGTAGCGCGCAACACGGTTTCGAAGCTCATTTTGGAACTCGGTGAAGCGTGTGAACGGTATCACGATGAACACGTAGTGAGCGTAGCTTCGAAGCGCGTGGAATGCGATGAAATTTGGTCTTATGTTGGAAAGAAAGACGCTAACTGCACTCCCGGCGAACGCGCCACGTTCGGTGTCGGAAGTGTTTGGACATGGACTGCGATTGATGCTGATTCGAAGCTCATCGTTTCGTGGCTTGTTGGAACCCGTGACGGGGATTCGGCTTACCAGTTCATGCAGGATGTTGCTTACCGTCTCGCTAACAAGGTTCAGCTTACTACGGACGCGCACAGTGCCTATTTCACGGCGGTTCGGGAGGCATTCGTTGACATGGGCGTTGACTACGCGATGCTGATTAAGAAGTACGGCAAAGGTTCGGGCAACGGCCCAGAAGCTCGTTACAGCCCCGCTATTTGCACCGGGATTGAGAAACAACCGAAGATGGGAAACCCTGACATGGATAAGATTTCCACGTCCTACGTTGAACGGCAGAACCTTTCGATGCGTATGGGAATGCGCCGTTTTACCCGTCTCACGAACGGGTTCTCGAAATCCATCGAGCATCACATTGCAAGCGTTGCGATCTACTTCATGCACTACAACTTCGTTCGAATCCATCAAACGTTGCGTTGCACACCTGCTATGGAAGCCGGACTTACGAAGCATCTTTGGGAAATTGGGGATTTGGTGGATTTGATGAATTGATTGCGTATTTTTGTGGGGTATGGGAGAAGAAAACCCACAAAAGCCCCAAGATCAAAACCAAAGCGTAACTCCCGCCAATAAGCCACATTGGAGGGAGTGGCTCCCATCTTCTACTTCGATCACCGCTATTGCCACCGCGCTCATTGCTATCTTCGCCCTCTGGCAATCGTGCCTTACTCGAATTTCCATCAAAGACCAAGAGGCTGCTACCGATAGCACTCTCGCAAGGGTGGATTCCCAAATGAAAGAGCAAAGGCGTTTCGATACGGCCCAGCTTTATAGGGCTGATTCTCAATTGGGGATTTCGCACAAAACAATGATCGAGCAATTGAGGCCGTATGTCTTTGCAACCGCATACGGCGAGAAATTCCTCATTAATGATAATAGTATTTTGCTTCAGGCTATCAATATAGGACAAACCCCCGCTTATCATTTGCAGACTTGGATGTCCTCCAGAATAATTGCCATCAGCGATACATCTTTTTTTAATAGAGTTATTCATCAACTCAGAATGTCCCCGATAGGAGGGATACAGACCCTTTACAATGGCGGTCAACCCATCCAACTTTATGAGAGACTGTATCATAATGACATTGTCAACCTGCTTAATGATGCAACACAGAATAAAGCCATCATCTTTATTTGGGGTAAATTCCTTTATGCTGATGCTTTTGGGGAAATACACCATTCTACTTTCAAATTCCGATCCAGCATCCCCTTCGATGGATTTCGCAATCTTATCCCGTGCGATGACTCCAGAGCCATCCAAGACTAATCCCACCACAACAAAAAGTATAAAACAAAACCAAACTGAGCCACTACCTGAATGCAAAAAAAAATGTATTAAATGCACAATTCAGCTAAAATTGGCTGAAAATCGAGAATGGCAACGGGCACCTATTTCTTATAGAACGGCAATGTGATAGAATGGCAATTTTAGAGGCGAATAAATTATCGAAGCGGTTTGCGGTACGCGGGCGGGTGGATGTCGAGGTCTTTCGGGATCTGACGTTTTCGCTGAACGCCGGGGAGATCGTTGCGCTGATCGGTCCATCCGGCGCAGGCAAGAGTACTCTGCTGCATTTGCTCGGCACATTGGATAAGCCCAGCGGCGGCGATGTGACCATCGAAGGCAAAGCTATTGCAAGCATGGAGGATAAGGAACTCAGCGCCTTTCGGAATGAGCGCATTGGATTTATTTTTCAATTCCACCATCTGCTGCCGGAGTTCACTGCGCTGGAAAATGTCGCGATGCCCGCAATGATCGGTGGTAAAACTTTCGATGAATCACGCGACCGCGCAGCGGAATTGCTTGGCAATGCCGGATTAAAGGACCGATTGGATCACCGGCCTTCGATGCTATCCGGAGGCGAATCGCAACGGGTAGCCGTTGCCAGGGCATTTATGATGAAGCCTGCCATTATCCTCGCCGACGAGCCGACGGGAAACCTCGATGCCCGCAACAGCGAAATTCTGTTCAAGCTCATTATGGATCTGTCGCGGGAACATCATCAGACCTTCCTGATCGCAACTCACAACCTCGATCTGGCAGGTCAGGCCGACCGAACCATGCACATGGAAAATGGGTCGCTAACCTGAGAATTTTGTATGGGATCACATTGTTTACCGTCTCTTATCTATATCCTGGTATTTTGAATCGCACGAGATTCAACATTTTTCCTTTATTGACATTTCTACGATGAAAATCAAAATCGCAATCATTTGCATAGCCGCATTCGTATTTGCATCCTGCAATTCAACCAGTACCTCGCCTTCGAACACTACAACAGGCGGTACCGTACCTGCGACACCCGGCACGATGATCCTCACGATCAATGGCACCATTGACACGCTTACCGCGACAGCGGTCGATACGTCATATTCTGGTGCAAAGGCTGTTTTAATCGCTGGGGCAAATACAGCTGGGCTAGGAATAACCATTGAAATCGTAAGCACTTCGACCTCTGGAAGTTTCAATATTGGCTCCCTGAATGTGCTTCCTCCTGGCTATGTTGTTATGACTTATACCAAGGCATCGGGTGGGACGACCAGTACTTATACCTCCCCTGTCACCCCGACTCTGACCACTTCATCCGTTGGCACTTTGACCTTGAATGCCGTTACGCCGAGCGTTCAAGCGACGTTTGATAATTGCACACTCACGTTGCAGGGTGGCTCAACAACGGTATCAATCACCAACGGCGGTGTAAACGCAACGATCCTATAAAGGAACGAGACGAAAGCAGGCAAAGTTAACTCACGCCTAACGAATTTAACGATATTATGGCTCAACAGACTGCAACTCCCGTTCGCCCCGCACGCCCGACACCGCGCCAAACGCCAAGCCGAGCCACACCAGGCAGAGTAAAGGCCAAGAAGACGGATAACACCCCTGTTCGTCCGTTCCAAATGCCATTCGATGCTAAGAATATGCGCATTATCGGCCTTGGAGTGGTCGTCATCATACTCGGCTACGTTGTGATGGCTATGAGCCCCACCATGAGCGCCATGGCTCTTACGGTCAGCCCGATCCTGTTGCTGCTGGGTTATTGCGTGATCGTCCCGATGGGAATTATGGCCGGCGTTCGTAAGAAACGTTCCACATCTCCAGACATCGCTGAACCAACGACGAACGGCGCAGCATCCTGATCTTTACGAGGGTTTACCGTAAGGTTCCAGAAGCCTTACGCGAAGTTCTTTCTTCGCAACGTCTATTTTTCGAACTTCTTCACCTGCATTAGTAACTAAATGCTCAGCTCCGTTTAAGTCGAGCACGAAGACGTCCCCGGCCGGCATATCAAGCACATCCTTGACCACTCCGATTGTGGCACTGGTTTCATCATCGCGCACGGTCATTCCGATTATTTCGTCGTAGTAGGCACGCCCCTTGGGCAGTGCCAGACGCTCGCTTTCAGGGATGAGCAGTTCGCAGTTCCGCAGCAATTCAGCTGCATTACGATCATCGACTCCGTCGAATTTCAGGAGAATTCCAGTGGGAAGTATTCGAACAGAGTGTATTATTCGATCTTCTATCGCGCCAGAAGGGAATTTGACCAGAACATGATCGAGCTTTTTGAATCGGCGGTCATCATGTGAAAAGCTTTGAATAGAAACTTCACCGTGAATGCCATGAGGCTTTCCGACGCGAGCAATAAGAACTAGATCTTCGTTCAAACTTCAGCCAGATATTGGTGGACAAAACTGACGGCCATCGCGCCCTCTCCAACGGCGCTGGCCACGCGATTCATAGCTCCGGCACGGACATCCCCGGCAGCAAAGATCCCGGGGCTGCATGTTTCAAGCAGGTAGGGATCGCGCTTCAACGGCCACGCCGACTTGAAATTTGCTCGTGCATTCAAATCGCGGCCCGTTATTATAAAACCGCGGTCATCCTTCAAGATGTCCCCTTTTATCCATTCAGTGTATGGCCGGGCGCCGATCAGGATGAACAGCGCACCAGCCACAACCAGTCTCTCGGTGCCATCATTCATTCTTAACACTAATGATTCCAAATGCTCAGAGCCGAGTGCCTCGATCACTTCGGTTTCCGGAAGGACTGTCACGTTCGGGATTTTTGCGATTTGGTCAACCAGATAGGACGACATCGTTGCCGCTATATCTTTCTTGCGAATAACAATATTCACATGCTCGGCATATTTTGCAAGGTGCAATGCTGATTGTCCCGCTGAGTTTCCACCGCCAATGACATAAACGTGTTTACCCCGAGTATTCGCAGCTTCGATCGTTGCGGCGCCATAATAGATACCGGCCCCCGTGAGATTCGATATCCCCTTTGTTTCAAGTTGACGATATGCAACTCCGGTAGTGATTATTATGCTGCGAGCATGGATCGACGTGCCGTTGGCAAGTTGAACTGTTTTATAGGAATCTGCAGAGGAGACCTCGATCACCTCCTGCGGAGAAAGAAATTCGATACCGAACCGCGTGGCTTGCGCCACGGCACGCCTTGTAAGGTCAGAACCGCTCACGCCGCTTGGGAACCCAAGGTAATTTTCGATGCGCGAGCTGGTGCCAGCTTGTCCTCCTGGCACATGTTTTTCGACAAGCAGGGTCTTCAATCCCTCCGACCCTGCGTAAACGGCAGCTGCGAGGCCAGCCGGCCCTGCCCCTATAATGACTACATCGTACATATTGGAACTCGCAGAAGGATGAAGTCCAAGTTTTTCAGCGATGGAATTGATCTCTGCATCGAGTGTTAGCGAACCATCTTCCAAGATCAGAACTGGCAATGAGGTAGGGGTGATCGCATTCAGTGCCATCACTTCGGCTGCTTTGGGATGACATTCGACATCCATCCATTGATATGGTATTTGATTCCCGGAAAGGAACTCCTTGATCGAGTGGGACTTGGGAGAGAATTGATAACCTAGCAATCGAATATTCGCAAGTTCCGGCTTGAAACTCGAACGCCAATCATCCAGCATTTCGTCAATAACTGGAAATAACTTCTCTTCCGGCGGATCCCACGGCTTTAATAGATAGTAATCGAGTTCTGTCTCGTTTATGGCTCGGATCGCAGTATCAATATCTGAATAGGCCGTGAGGAGCATCCGTTTCGCTTCCGGGTACAATGATTTCGACTTTTCGAGCAACTCCACGCCGGTCATGCGCGGCATCCGTTGATCGGAAACAAAGAGTGCAACCTCTTCGCCGGTACGCTTTAATTCCTTCAGGCTTGCAAGCGCTTCCTCTGGATCTTCCGTGCTGAGGATCTGATACTCCTTCTTATATCTTTGCCGCACATCCCTCGAAAGCGCCCGCAGGACCTGTGGGTCATCATCGATGAGGAATATGATCGGGAGCTTCATGATGCGGCTATTGGAAAAGAAACTTTGAACTCTGTTCTTCCAGGTCGAGAATTAACGTCGATCTTCCCGTGATGCGACTTTACAACTTTTTGCACCAGATCCAGGCCAACGCCGGTACCCTCCCCAACATCTTTGGTGGTGAAAAATGGATCGAAGATTCGTTCGAGATTCTCGGGAGCTATCCCCAGGCCACTATCGACTGCGTGGAAAACAACATGATCTGGAGTAGATGATGTTTTCACAGTGAGTTCCCCTCCATCCTTCATCGCATCGATCGCATTGTCGATAAGGTTAGTCCAGACTTGATTCAACTCACCTGGAAAGCCGAGGATCAATGGCAGATCCTTTTCGAGATCGACGTTGATGGTTATGCTTTGGCGGCGAGCCTTATATTCAAGCATGGTGATGGTATTCCGAACTCCATCGTTGATGCAAACCGATTCCATCGCCTGCGCCTGATCCATCCGTGTGTAACTTTTGACCGATTGGACCAATTCAGAGATCCTTCGAGCAGATGCCCCGATCTCTTCGATGGATTTTTCCGTCTGCAGGCGTGATGCCAACCAATTCAGGAACGGCACAAATGCTTGTTCCGAGATCGCTTGTTTGAACTCATCGAGGTCGCTGATGGTAATGCCCGCATCTGCGAAAGTTTCCTCACAATCGCCTGTGATATTGTTTTCAGCGAGCCAATCCGAGAGTTCATTCTCAATTCGTTTTCGATCGAGGAGTGACAGCCGAACAAATCCATGCCCCAATGCCTTGTTGACTAATGTAACTAGACTTTCAATCTCTTGCCTCGTGGGATTTATTGGAGCTATTGTTTGCAAGCCGTTTGCAAGGGTCGAAACTATGTTTTTTAGATCCTTCGCACTTCGAAGCACGGCTGCAGCAGGATTATTCAATTCATGGGCTAACCCTGCGGAAAGCTTTCCGAGGGCCATCAGCTTCTCATTCTGGAAATGATTTGTTGTAAAGAGCCGAGCGCGATCGACCATCGCGTGCACCATTACCTCGGTCAATTCATAGTTATGGGTGATCAATGCGTGAAACTTCGATCGGTGAAGCGCAAGCATTCGAGTATGGACGACGGCTTCCGTGTACACCGGCGACGACTTCATCCTGGAAAACGGTATCAGGCCGGTTATCGCGCCGGGGCCATTGGTCATTTGCGGAATCCGCTGACCATGCTGAACCACATGCGCTTCAAAACTTCCTTCCAATACTACCAGCAAGTGGTCGAATGAATCTCCCGGCCGACTCCAAATTCCAGGTTCTCGCTCGATAATCTCTGATTCGCGGACAAGCCACTCCAACTGCTCGCGCGGTACTGAGCTCAGATTTGGTACGCTCTGGAGAAAATCAACGATTTCATCCATGCCGTTGGAGCAATGAAAAGTTAACCTTCGACGGAAGGTGCTTCTGAAGCAACAATTGATTCTTCAGCGGATTGGGGCGCTTCGGATGCGACGACTTCTGCAGCTTTGGCGGCAGCTTCTGCCTGAGCGGCAGCTGCAAGTTCAGCAGCGGCCTCAGCCTCTTTGGCTGCTATATCTGCAAGCTTCTTAGCGACTGCTTTGCGCTTTTCCTCTTCACGGGCATTGATGGCAGCTTGCTTTGCATCGACATGAGCTGCAAGTTTTTCATCACGCTTGGTTTTCCAGTTTGTGAAGATCTCCGCGGCGCGTGCTGGCTCGATCTTCTTCTTCTCTAAATGCCATTTGAGAAGAATACCTTCGCCGGAAAGCAGTGAGCGAACGGTATCCGATGGCTGGGCACCAACACCAAGCCAATAGAGCGCCCGATCTTCTTTGATCTGCACTTTCTGGCCAGGCTCATTCGATGGGCGATATTGCCCGAGTGATTCAAGATAACGACCGTCGCGGCGCGAACGGCTATTCGTGGCGACGATCTTGTAAATTGGGACTTTCTTACGTCCCTGACGTGCTAATCTCAGTTTTACCATGGTTCTTACATTAATTTCACTCCCTCCTTATTGAGGAGGGGGCATAGGTGGTTGATTTGGAGGATGTCTGCCGAGCCAATACCAAGAAGGGCTTATGTGGATGTTGAATCAGCTATGATCGCTCATCCGACAGAGTCTCCGTTAAAAAAATTTCAATTCTTCCAGACAAATTTGTGGCCCCGCAATGCGAGGCCACAGGATCTGTAATCTTTTTTATTTCAGCTCGACTTTCGCGCCAGCTTCCTCAAGCTTCTTCTTGAGGGCTTCGGCATCTGCCTTGCTGAGCGCTTCCTTCACAGTCTTTGGTGCGCCGTCAACGAGGTCCTTCGCCTCTTTGAGGCCCAGACCCGTCGCTTCGCGTACTGCCTTGATCACATTGATCTTCGAAGCACCGCCATCCGCGAGGATGACATCGAACTCGGTCTTCTCCTCAACGGCTGCTGCCGGAGCTGCGCCGCCGGCTGCCGGCATCATACCCATCATCATTGGGGCTGCTGCGGTCACGCCGAACTTCTCTTCAAGAGCTTTTTTGAGGTCAGCGGCCTCGCCAAGTGTAAGTGCGCTGATCTGATCTACGATTGCATTAATATCTGCCATGGTGGTATTACGGATTTAAATGGTTAAAAAATGTTATTGCCTCAATAGTAGCGAGTGGATGAGTAACGGGTAACGAGTAGTAAAACTCGGTACTCATCACTCGGTACTCGTTACTGCCTCTGCTTTCTTCTTCTCGATCGCATCCACGAGATATACAATATCTCGCTGCAATGCGCCCAATGCACCGACGATTCCCTGCATCGGAGCGTTCAAGCTGCCCAAAATGCTGGATATCACTTCCTTCTTCGACGGTAACGCCGCGACTTTCTTGAGATCCGTGCCGGGAAACGTTTGTCCCTCGACATAAGCGAGCTTGAGCGCCGGCTTATCCTGGTTCTTCTCAATAAAATCGCGAAGGATCCGCGCCGGAGCAACGGGATCGTCGAAGCCAAACGCTACGCCCGTCTGACGCACAAGCGCTGCCCGAAGGTCATCGGTCAGGCGGCCTGCATCGTCAAGAGCGCGCCGGAGCAGCGTGTTCTTCCCTACTTTGAAGGATAGACCTGCTTTACGCAGTTCGTTTCGCAGACGCGTAGTCTGCTCGACGGTCATTCCCTCGAAGTCGGTGAAGTACATGCCAGTCGATCGGTCGATCACTTCACGGAGTTCCGCTACGGAACTCTCTTTTTCTTCGCGTGTCATGTAATGTAGCGCAAACTTCAGTTTGCGATTTATGCCTTTGACAATACTGTTGCATACTCTGAAGTTAGAAGCTCTTCAAAATAAGCCATTTTTGCGAAGCATTTCGGCCCGTAACAACCAAAATGATACTCCCCGCAGGACGCAATAAGCAGACCCCCTGCTTCATCCGCCCTTTGCCAAATAGCGCGCCGTAAACTGCCAATAGACTAAGATAGTTCTTTTTCGCTCCATTTTCAAACTTCATAATTCATACTTCATCTTTTCTCCCAGAAATAGGTGCCATTTTTCTTTCTTGTGAGTTCCCGGTTATCCACATCCCACCTATCGAAATTCGCTCATTTTCGCCAATTTGTTCCAACGAGTGTTCATAATTGCTTTTCCCAAAGAACTCGTTCATAAAGAAACCTAAGGATTGCATTTGCTTAAAGAAATAGGTGCCTATTATCTCACTCACAATATACCACATCCAGATCATGAAAGCAAGGAAATTCGAAATTATTTTTCGCGTAGGTCGGCGCTTCCAGCCCGACATCCCCTCACCGCATCAACACCACCGGCAACGTCTCCACCTGCCCATTCATGCGGATGAGGCATTCATACATCCCATCGGGCAATCCGGTAGGATCGCTCCAAATAATGGAAAGCTCTCATCGCAATATAACAACATCGCGCAGGGCGGTTCGACCGCCGGAGCGAAATTGAGCATGATAAACGCCCGCCGGCAAGGAGTGTATATCGAGTTCGACGAAAGTTGGCGCGTTGGGATCTATCACTGCCTCGGTAGTCATGACTTGAACGCCACGAAGATCGAATAACTGCACCGTGGCGTGAAGTTGTGCATTCGAAAGAATAGTAAACGTCACATGGTTGCCTGAAACAGGATTGGGATTGACGCTCGCGATGCCGAAATTCTGCTCGTTTATTTGGCGCGTCACGCCGGAAGTGACAATGGGGCGTGAGGTGAGCGGGGAAGAAGAAACGTAGGCGAAAATATTATTGTCGGGATGGTTTGGAGGCAGGACTTCAGTCCAGGCGGCGGCGAAGCAGCCGGCATAGGCATCGTTGCCTGTATAATCCCCGATGAAATTCGTCCCGGCAATCGTATCCACAAGTGGATCGAAGAGACGAGAACCCAAAGTCAGAATCTGGTTCGTCGAGGAGAAGGTGGTCAGAACCGCCCGCGACAAAAGATTCATGACCGTATCCTCCTCGGAACTATACATTGAAATGTAGGTCTGCCCGACACTCGCATCGTAGCTCACCCACGGCATGAAATGGTCATTCCCAAGCAAGGCCGGTGTGCCAACGGGTGCAGGATCCGTCCAGCTCCTGCCTTCATCCAAAGAGTGAACGGCAAATAGCTCGGCATTGCTATGGCTCTCGTTCCAGTTCCCATAGATAGCATCGAGGGAATTTGCAAAGGTTTCCACGTCGAATGCGATATACGGGAACGCCCGAAATCCAGCCTTTCCTTTCAGGCAAGGATAGCCGGAGGATGCCATAGGATACAGGGTGTAATTGGCGATCATATTTTCTGTGAACATCACACCACCATCGGTTGAGACAGTTATACCGTGCGAATTGTCAGAAGCAACATCGGTATCGTCAAAAGTGCTCGAAGCAATAAACACAGTTCCATCCCTGCTCGACCGCACTAACGGGAAATATCCGAACTTGGTAGTATAGGGGCGTGGCAAGGACCACGTCTGCGCCTGATCGTCACTAAAGGCCAATAGATGACGGATCGCTCCGCTGGTATCGTATTCGTTCCAGGCAATATAGATGCGCCCGTGATACGGGCTGCTCGGTTCGCGGTCGATTGAGATGTTTTCCTTATCCTCGAAGGCACTTGAGTTATGCAACCCAAGGACTGGGGTTCCAAGCGTCCAGTGCTGGCCATCGCTGCTTTTAGCCACCATAATGTCCGATAGGCTGGATACATTACCTTCGATCAGGAATGCATAGTAAAAGTTACCAGAATCGTCCGCGATCAGAATGGGGTCGGCGTTCGCGTGCATATCTCCAGGAATCGGGGGAAGGCGGAAAGTGCTCCAGTCATTGCCGCCGTCTGTGCTGACAAACGCGGGCATTGATAGCGTGTTCATGGAAGCATCGTTGGCGCCGGCAACGATAAGCGCAGGATTTTTCCTGCTGATGGCAATGGTCGTCTCATTTTGGTCTGGAATCCCAAGCTGGTCTATTGACGCATGACTGATGTCACCCTCATACGCGGTGTCGGCTTCCTCACTCATCGCACCATTATGAACGAATGATCCCAACCCCATGCGAGCAGCGACCCGTGCATTAATCATCCGCGCGAATACATCGCAGCGGCGGTAGAGCATTGCCCCATGCGAATAGTGTGCAAGTTCCTGTTGGACTTGTTCCTGAAAATCGGACGCGGTTGGTCTCTGGCTTGCGTTATAGATGATCTGCTGTGCGTGCAGCACACACACTGGCATCACCGCGAGCGCGGTGAACAGGGTAAGCGCAAGAAGCCGTTTCGGGAACATGGTTAAAATGAAAAACAGAACAGCAGCCAATAGTGCCCGAATACCCCTGACTGGGATTCGTGAGATCTTTTGAGGATTGGGGGGATGGGATTTGCTCCGTAGCGTGCAATATTCAAAGTTGCCACTGAGCAACCGGTAGCGCCTTTGGCTACGGCTCAATGTTTCGGGAAGTGTGTATCTTGCTATGACCGAACTCATGCCGGTCTATGATCTCAAGGCATTCATTACAAAAATGGATGGAACCCTGGGATCTATACTAAATTAGCAAGACAGAAAGAACCATCAGAAGAAGGCAGCACTTCTGGATGAACGAAAGAGCTGCTAAGCTATATCCTCTCGAACTTCGCCTGGAAGAACCGCAAGTACTTCGGCTCATAGACCATTTCGAGCCCGCGTACTTCGAAGCGACGATCGTAAACGGCCTCGACGGCCTCGGTGACAACATCGCAATGGGCCTGGGTATAAACACGCCGTGGGAAGGTGAGCCGCACCAGTTCCAGCCGAGGCATGACGTGTTCGCCCGTAGTACTGCTGCGTCCCGCAGAAACGATACCACGCTCCATGGTGCGAATACCGGATTCAAGGTAAAGCTCGGCAGCAAGCGTCTGGGCTGGGAACTCCAATTGCTTCAAATGAGGCAGGAAGCGTTTCGCGTCCAGAAACACAGCGTGACCGCCGATGGGAACCACAATGGGGATTCCGATCGAAAGCAAACGCTGACCGACGTACTCTACCTGTCCCACGCGTGCGCGAATATGATCTTCCTGTACCGCTTCTTCAATGCCGCGTGCCATCGCTTCGAGGTCGCGGCCAGCGAGTCCGCCATAGGTATGAAGCCCTTCATAAACGACTACGAGATTTCGCGCCTCTTCAAATATCTCGTAATTGTTTAGTGCAAGGAATCCACCGATGTTTACGAGAAGATCTTTCTTTCCGCTCATAGTACAGGCATCGGTGTAGGAGCACATTTCGCGCAGGATCTGCGCAATGGTATGCGACTCGAACCCGGGTTCCCGCTGCTTGATGAACCACGCATTCTCGATGGCACGTGTTGCGTCGAGAACTACGGTGATGCCATGCCGGTTCGCCATCTCTCGTATCTCGCGAAGATTCTGCATAGAGACCGGCTGACCGCCCGCCATATTGACAGTCGCTGCGACAGTAATGTAAGCGATCTTATCTGCACCCACACGCTCGATGAGATGTGCAAGTTTGGTAAGATCGATATTCCCCTTGAACGGATGCAGGCTCTCGGAATCATGGGCTTCATCAATGATAACATCAATGAACGTTCCGCCCGCCAGCTCCTGATGCAGTCGAGTGGTGGTGAAATACATATTGCCCGGGACAAAATCCCCATCCTTGATGAGGATCTGGGAAATAAGGTGCTCCGCACCGCGACCCTGATGGGTCGGCACGAGATATTTGTAGCCGTAATACTTACGCACCTGATCCTCGAGATGATAATAGTTCTCGCTGCCGGCGTAGGCTTCATCGCCCAGCATCATGCCCGCCCATTGGTTATCGCTCATGGCGTTGGTGCCGCTATCGGTCAGCAGATCGATATAGACATCGCGCGAGCGCAATAAGAATGTGTTGTATCCTGCCTCTTTCAAGGCAGTTTCACGATACTCTGGAGTCGTCATGCGGAGTGGCTCGACGACTTTGATCTTGAATGGCTCAGCCCAGGAGCGTTTTTCTAATTTTGGCATTTGGTTCTATCGGGAATTGAAAATGATAACTGGAATCACTATTTTATTTTGAAAAGCATCGCAGGCCTTGGCAGATTTTCTGGCGTCATATCAGGACCATGCAAAACAACCCTTGCATCCAGCGCTATACTTCCTTCCGCAGAAGCAATGAGTGGGTTAATATCGATCTCCGAGATCCACGGTTCATCCATCACAAGCTGGCTGAATTTTACGAGCAGTGATTGAAGCCCGGCAGCATCGATCGGCTTTTTCCCTCGGGTTCCTTTCAGTGCTTGCCAGATATGGAGCTGCTCCATCATCCGGCGTGCCAGAGAGTTTGTGAGCGGGGGAAGTTCCAAAACCGTGTCGTTCATTACTTCTGCGAGAATGCCGCCTGCGCCAAGCAATAGGATAGGGCCAAACTGGGGATCGATGCTGCTGCCTAAAAGTAGTTCATATCCATCCCTTTTTACCATTGGCTGCACCGAGACGCCATCGAAATCGGCAGCACTCCCTTTTGAAACAACGGCATCACAGATCTCCTTGAATGCCTGGCTCACTTCTTCCTCATTTCGAAGATTGAGTTTGACACCACCGACATCCGATTTATGGGTGATCGTTCGCGAAAGCAATTTTACCACCACGGGGAACCCAATCCGGCGGGCGGCATCGATCGCTTCGCCAACACTTGTCGCCGCGACGGTTTCCGTTACCGGAATGCCATACTCCGCAAAGAGTTGCTTGGACTCGACCTCGGTGAGAATGGTGCGGCCTTCAAATCGAACTCTATCGATGATCGCTGAGTGGCGCAACGGGGTCGTTGCCTGCGATGCAGCCGATTCATCAGATTCCAGGGTATTCAGGCGTTCGCCGAACTTCCACATGTAATTAAATACATTTGCCGCATCGTCTGGGAACTTGAACGTGGGAATGCCGCCGCGGCTCATGATACCATCGGCTGCCGAAACGTCCTCGCCCCCCATGAAGGATGCAATAAGCGGTTTACCAAGTTTAGCATACTTGGCGATGTTCGAAGCCATCGTTTGCGGCCTGGCAGCAACAAGCGGAGCCGTGATGGCAAGTACGCCATCGGTGCTTTCATCGTTTAGTGCGAGTTCAACAGCGCGTTCGAAGGTAGCCTCCGTTGCATCGGCAAGGATATCAATAGGGTTCCCATGGCTCCAATGCGGAGGTAGGATCGCGTTAAGAGCGCCCATGGTTTCGGGCGAGAGTTGGGCCAGTTGGCCGCCACCCTCCATGAGGGCATCGGCAGCAAGAACGCCAGGGCCACCAGCATTTGTCACAATGGCAAGCCGGCGTCCCTTGGGTCGAGGCTGTTTTGCAAGCACGTCCGCAATGTGGAACAGGTCACCGATTCGATCGAGGCGCAATACGCCGGCGCGTCGGAATGCAGCATCGAGAACTTCATCACTGCCGGTTAATGCTCCAGTATGTGAAGCCGCCGCTTTGGCCGCAGCCTCGGTGCGACCGGCCTTGATCACGATGATCGGCTTACGGAGAGCGACTTCTCGAGCTGCAGCGAGAAATTTCGGTGCATCGCCAATGGACTCCATGTAAATCACGATGGATTCCGTTTTGGGATCGTTTCCAAGATAATCGATGAGATCACCCCAGCCAACATCGAGCATAGATCCAACGGAAGCAAATGCGCTAAATCCAAGCGCTTCGCTCAAACTCCAATCGAGGATCGCCGTGCAAAGCGCCCCACTCTGGCTGATGAATGCCACGCTGCCTGGAAGTGCGGCCTTTCGTGCAAAAGTCGCATTCAACCGATCGATCGGGTTCATCACACCTATGCAGTTAGGTCCAATGATCCGGAGCTGGGTTCCACGAATGCGCTCGGCAATTTCGCGTTCAAGCGCCTTCCCCGCTGCGCCGGTTTCTCGGAAGCCGGCAGATATTATGATTGCTCCGCGCACCCCTGCCTGCACGCACTCACCGATAATACCAGGCACCGTTTGCGCCGGTGTAACGATAACCGCAAGATCGATCTGCCCGGGAATCTCCGCGAGCGAAGAATAGGCGGGATGCCCCGCTACCAACTTCCGAGTTGGATTCACTGCATAGACCTCAATTCCGGGGCTTACATGGGCAAAAAGATTGGTTGTGATCGCTTCACCCGGACTTCCTGCCCGTTCCGTAGCGCCAATTATTGCTATGCGCTTTGGATGAAAAAAAACATCCAGCGAATGTTTGGCCATTTTCAAGGGAGGGTAAGAACCTAATGCTTCGGACTCGATGATCAGATTCTTACCCTCTTTTCGAGCGGTGACTGCGGGGTCTAAGATTTCGGTGGCAGACATTTCTATATTTTCAATAGGATTTCGAATGTGTTTTCGATTTATTGTATACTCTAAGGCTTTGCTTTGTTACAATCTTGTGCCACAGTCATCATGTAACGCCATTTTTCTCAAGGCACTCAAAATAAAAGGCCAGTATATCATTAAGATACCCTGGCCTTAGATCTAAAGTGTTCAATTTTCTTACGGTTAGTTCAAATCTTATCTTCGAGAACGCTACCTCGCGGTATAGCCGCCATCAATCACCAATTCTGAGCCGGTGACGAATTTGGACTCGTCGGAAGCAAGATAAACGATGCCCCAGGCGATGTCATCTGCCTCTCCAATATGTCCCAGAGGATGCAGGGCATCGAGTGCGCTGCGAACCGCATCCGCGTGTCCAGATTCTTTGGCGAAATTTTCAACCATCGGTGTCCAAATAAACCCGGGATGCACCGAATTAACTCGAATCCTGTCCTTCGCGAACGAGATAGCATCGTTCTTCGACATTTCCCGAACGGCACCTTTTGAGGCATGATAGGGCGAGGAGTCGCCAGCGCCGATAATCCCATAGATTGAGGAGAGATTAATGATACTTCCGCTCCCAGCTTTCCTTAAGTAAGGAATGGCGTGCTTCGTGCAAAAAAGAACGCCTTTGACGTTGACTGCCATGAGTTTATCCCATTCTTCCTCTGTCACTTCATCTGTTAATTTGTTAGCACCGGAGATGCCTGCATTGTTCACCAGGACATCGATCTTTCCCCATTTCGCAGCGATCTCGGCCATGACGCGCATTACCTCGGCTTCTTTAGAAACATCAAGATGCCAATAGGCTGCATCGCCTCCATTCTGTTTTATCGCATTCACTGTTTCGTTACCGATCGCATCGTTTACGTCAGTGATCGCAACCTTGGCGCCTTCTTCAGCAAGACGGATCGCCGTTTGGTGACCGATCCCAAGCGATGCTCCTGTAATAACGGCTACCTTATTCTTTACTCTATTCATGGAAGTATTTATTTAAGTTACGTGTGCTGCGCTATATGCTTGCTGTTTTTTTATTAGTGCCTTCACCTTATCGGGAATCGGGCGACAGTTACAATTTATTGCGTGGTCTTTATACCAATTCATCCGCTCCGTTTCAGTGGCATTCTTCGGCATCTTATGCTTTTCATGCCATGCACGATTGATTGCCATTATATTTACTCTTCTATGTCGAAATCGGATGGATGATCTGCATGTTCGAGTAATGCTTCCTTGGATGCAACCTCGAAATGTGTCGGATATTTTGCTTCTGCAAGATTAATGTTCTCGATCCCTCGCAGTAACGCATCGGGATTGAATGATATGCTATCGATGTGATGTGCGACAAGGAACTCCGCAAATTGCGGATGATCGCTCGGCGCCTGCCCACAGAGCCCGATCTTACGATGAGCAAGCCTTGCGGATTCAATGACCGACGCCATCATTGCTTTGGGCGCTTCATTCTGTTCGTCGAATAGATCGCGAATAATGTCGGAATCACGGTCAATGCCAAGCGTTAGTTGCGTCAGATCATTTGAACCGATCGAGAAACCATCGAAGATCTCTGCGAATTCTTTCGCGAGCACCACATTGCTTGGAATCTCCGCCATGACATAGATTTCAAGTTCATTCTCTCCGCGCCGCAATCCTTGCTCTTCCATAATACCAACGACCTTGCGACCCTCTGCAACAGTTCGGCAGAACGGGATCATAAGCTTTACGTTCGTGAGTCCCATCTCTTCGCGAACGACCTTCATCGCCTGACATTCAAGTGCAAAACCATCTTTGTAACGGGCATTATAATACCGCGATGCCCCGCGGAACCCGAGCATCGGATTTTCTTCCATGGGCTCGAATTCAGCACCGCCAACAAGATTTGCATACTCGTTCGTCTTAAAATCACTCATGCGAACAATGACGTCCTTCGGATAAAACGCTGCCGCAATGGTAGCCACGCCTTCTGCCAGTTTTTCAACGAAGTAACGTTGCTTATCCGCAAATCCCTTTGTTATTGCTGCGATCTCTTGTTTTGCTTTCGCATCATGAAGGGAGTCATAATTTATGAGCGCCATAGGGTGAACTCGGACGCTATCGGTGATAATAAATTCGATCCTTAGCAGCCCAACCCCTTGATTCGGGTAGAACGATAACTCAAAAGCACGATCGGGATCGGCGAGAATAAGCATCGGCTTGGTACGCGGCATGGTAACCTTACTGAGGTCACGTTCGGATCTCGAGAATCGTAATGCGCCGCGATAAACCGTTCCTCGGCCGCCGGCATCGCACACCACGGTGATCATCTCTCCGTTGGTGATCTTTTCGGTCGCATCTTCCGCGCCGACGATGGCGGGTGTTCCCAGTTCCCGGGCAACGATAGCCGCATGACTTGTCCGCCCGCCTTTATTCGTAACGATCGCGTTCGCTCGCTTCATGATTGGATCCCAATCAGGACTGGTTATATCGGTAACCAGGATTTCTCCAGCCAGAAACGAATCCTCATCCTTCGGAGACGTGAGTAAACGCGCTTTGCCTGTCACGATCTTATTGCCAAGACCCATGCCTTTCGATAATACGATACCTTCTTCGCTCAGTTCATATTCACTGATCGTAATGTGTTTATCGCGGGATCGAACTGTCTCGGGCCGCGCCTGCACGATCCAGAGTTCGTTGGTAATACCGTCCAGAGCCCACTCAACATCCATTGGCTCTTTGTAATGCTCTTCAATTGCGAGCAGCCAATCTCCCAGCTCTTCTAACTGAAGATCGGTCAGCACGAAACGCTCCCGCATTTCTGAAGGTGTATCACGATTGAGAGTGCGATTTTCCGAGGTATCCTTCGGAGATTCCGTATATACCATCATTTTTTCTTTCGCGCCCAGCTTGTGCGAGATCACAGCACACTTTCCGCTCCTGAGCGATGGCTTGAACAGGAAAAACTCATCTGGCTCGACAGCGCCCTGAACAACATTTTCGCCCAAGCCCCATGCGCCGGTGATCAGCATTGCATTGTCGAATCCTGAATCGGGATCCAACGTGAATGCTACGCCAGAAGCGCCTTTATCCGAACGCACCATGCGCTGAATTCCTACCGAAACTGCTACTTTGCGATGCTCGAACCCTTGATCTTCACGATACTTTATTGCACGATCCGTATAAAGGGATGCAAAGCACTTTCTGACTGCGTCGATCACAGATTGTTCACCACTAATATTGAGATAAGACTCCAGTTGTCCGGCAAAACTTGCTCCGGCCAGGTCCTCGGCTGTCGCACTGCTGCGGACGGCCACACTTACGGGAATCCCATTCTTAGATAGTGCCAGGTAGGATCCGACGATCGCTTGCTCAGCGGATTCAGGGAACTTGCCACGAGTGATCTCGTCCCGGATCTTCGAGCCAACTTCATGCAAATTTGAATATTCTTTGTGATCCAGCAGTGCCAGAGCAGCCTCGATTTTCGAATGTAACTTATTCAGATCCAGAAAATCCCGAAACGCATAGGTCGTAACCGCGAATCCTTCTGGAATCCTAACGCCAGAGGCTGCAAGGGCTTGCGTCATCTCGCCAAGCGAGGCATTCTTGCCACCCACGATGGCAACATCGGCCATGCCAACTTCTTCGAACGAGCGCACATAAATGGATTGCTCGTTCGGACGTAGATTAACAGCTGTTTTCATATAAGTCTAGATTCAATTTATACTCACACCCGGACGCAACAACGCCATCACACCCGAGAGTGATTGGTGTCCATTGAATTTTAATACATTCCCGTGGTGGCGCAGTGTCTTTATGAGTGCCGCATTAATAAAGTTTGTTTCTGATACTTCCGGATCGTTTAATCCGATCGCGGAGTCATTGAGAAGCAGGGTCATTATTCCCCCGGCTTCTGAAACTGCGAGAATGGATTCAATATCTTCCGTTACCCGCCCTTCACCTCGAAGAAATTCCAGTTGTGCATCTATCGCAGCGTTCGCCCCTTCACGCTGTGCATAGAGTTCGCTGCAAAGTCTCCAGGTTGCGGTATCCAATGCAAGTGTATTCCCTTCGGGAACCGGGATGCGATGCGGACTTAAAATGATGTTGGGGTAATGAAGATGCTTGCTGAAATGAGCAACAAGTTCATTGCTTCCAGTAATAACAAGAGGAGAGTGGGAAGACTTCAGGGTATCGTTTACGACCCCCGCAAGGAACTTCAAAAAGTGTTCTCGTCTTCGGAACTCTCCATCCTTTGAGCCGCCATCCGGGATCGTACCATGATGCCCGTTGCTAGCAGACCCGGAAGTATGGAACGCACGGTCATGGACGACATTCTCCTGATCCCACGAAGACTGCATCGCCAGCACCTGGTCGAGTTGGATCGGAGTCGTAAATTGCGGATGCACTTTAGCCATGCGAGGCGTCCCAAATGAAACCTCCAACAAATAGTAGTGTTCTGGAACCGCGAGGTGCTGTATCAGCGGCGTAATGTGGAAGTCATTACCAACATGCACCTCCTCTTTCACCGGAAGTGGCAATGCATACCAACGAAGCATCGAGGGGCTGGAGAAGATCGCATACCCTTCACTCCGATGCTTCCAAAGCTCGTCGGAGTGTAGTAACCGCTTCAGCGCATCCACGATGTGTTGAAGGGAACCCTCCGGGGTGCCCATCGCTTCGAGCCGGGTTTCGGCAGCGTGAATGAAACTCTTTAGTGCGGCACGTCCTAGTATGGAATACTCCGAAGAATGTGGGACGGAAAAGAAAATGGTCACTTTAGGGCCCGGCACATTCGATTGCTGCTCAATCATTTCGAGCAGGCTTTGAGTATCAATAGCAGTTTGGTGTTCCATGATCGTTGTGAGTACTAATGCCTTATCTGGTTTTTGTGCGCAGCAGTTGTCGTTATGGCTACTGTGGCAAGAGGGATGATCTGCGCTGTTCCCGATCTAGGATCGACCTTGCTCTTGATTTCATCCTTCTGCCTCAAAGCATTCGACTTGAAAGGGGCTTTTATTGGAGATGTTGGGTAGGAAAATCCACACCAATCCAATACATCCTTTTCCAAAGCCGCCATGTGTGCCGGCTCGAGTTTTTTCACACCATGCTGTTCAAGCAACATGTGCATGGAACGTGCAAGCGAGTCCGATGCGATCGCGAGATCATCCTCGGCAAGCTCATATTTCATCAAAGCTGTTCGGGCTTGCTCCAACAGATCCTGCCGAGCGATATGGGATGCCGGGGGTGAATTGTATAATTGGGCTAATGCAGCGACGTCAATCCGATCTAAGCCGGCTTGAGTGTTTTGCACAACATCCGAGCCATGTCCATTTGCTCTTACTTTCGTAACCTTTGCGGATCTATTACTTTTCTTGGCCATGATCTCCAATCCTTTCTAATACTACTTCATAAGAACCATTAACCACTCCGGCAGTTAGCCGGAGTGGTTCCATTATTACCGTAACCGGCGATCAACGTATGCGCTCGCGTCGCTATGTTGCAGAATACCGCTAAGCGAGAACCGCTTTCCCGTTGGATTTCAATTGTCCATTAGGTTTCAACGGGATCGTCGCTGATCCAGTCGAAGCCGCATTTAGCTTTATTTCTCGCGCTGCGGGCACTTCAGCGATAGTCTTTGGAAGCGTGATCTCGAGGAGGCCATTCTTGAATGTAGCATTGATCGCACTAGCATTTACATGCTTAGGCAATGAGAGCGACCGGGTAAATTCGCCGAACGACCGTTCAATTCGGTGATAATTCCGATCTTTTTTCTCCTCTTTTCGTTCCTTCAGGCCGCTGATTGTTAGCGTGTTATCATCGACGGTCACTTTTACATCTTGCTCGGTGAGTCCCGGCAATTCTGCGATCATGTAAAAACTCTCTTTATCCTCAGAAATATCGAGGCTTGGAATGTAGAGGTCGTCTGCATTGGAGAACTTTCGCGGCAATCGCAAACTGCTGTTCATCGTATCGAGGAACGCTCGTTCGATTCTGTCGAACGGTGTTTCTATCCATTTAATTAGATCCATTGTTGCACCTATCTGATAATAGTGAAAGTTACACTTTTGGGTAGTGCGAATGCCGTGCCACACCTAACTTATGACGAATAGAGCAGAGAGGTGCCATTTCCTTCTTTCTGACGACCATTTTCAGGAAATAATCTTTACATTATTCGTAAGCATTTCTGACCCTGTATCACAAGTCTCAGCGGGGTATTGTGCATATCAGATTCTGTACTATTTCGGCACTTCTTACCAAGGCGTTCCACCCATGATAGGCTGTTCAATACCGTCAAAAAAAGCGGGTGCCGTTGCCGCTGGGGATGAATCAAGTTTGCTTGAAATCTTCCCTCGTTTCCATTCTGGTCTCTCCTCTGCCCGGAATGTGGATAACCACGTGCTGAAATCCACGATGCTGTGCGAAATCGTCCGAAAACTCTTTTTTCCATCGTGTCAAAAATAACATTTGTTAAATAAGACACTGTAAAATCCCCATTAATAACGTGTGATAATTTTATCGTACGATCTCAACAGTGGTTTCTGCATGTGCTGCCACGCTATGGGCTACGCTGCCAAGCAGCATTCGTTCGAAGCCCGAAAGCCCGCGCGACCCAATAAAGATCGTGTCTGCATGCACCTGCTTGGCCTCCGCCAGGATCTCATGCGAAGCCGTACCCACGGGCATGGCACTGGTTACCTTCTTGAAATGCTTAGCCATCTCGCGTTCAAGAGCGCTTACGGATTGCTCAATCCGGGACTCTTTCATTTCCTGATAAATTCCAACATCGCCTGCAGCCAGCCATATATATTCCGGAGAAGCAAGAACACTGAAATCAATGACGGCTACGATGTGGAGATGTGTATCTGGTGGCCATCCGCGCTGAACCAGCTTGTGAACCGTCTTTCGTGCCCCATTGGAACCGTCGAACGACAGGAGGACCGTGAGTGGGCGATCATGATTCGGATTTCTCCTTGGTCGAACAATTCGGACGGAGCATGGCGCTTCACTGGCCACACGCAGCGATATACTTCCCAGAAATAGCCGTCCGATCGCGCCGCGCCCGTGCGAGCCCATCACGATAAGATCTGGTTTCCAAACGTCTGCAACTTCCAGGATTGTCGAGGCTGGCGAATGGAGACGAGCAGTGGCCGTCGTCTCCCATTTGGGGAAAAGTGCCGCGACAGCCTTGACGCCTTGGGCGGTATCTTCTTCCGCAGCTTCGCGGGCATACTGGATCGTCTCCTGCACATTATCTATGGCATAGGCGGCGAGTGTCATTCCTGGCTCGATATTCAAAGCCGGTTCGCCTCCAGTACGAATTTCGCCAACGGAGAGTACCATCGCCTGGACTCCGTCTGCTGGAAGTCCGGCATACTGCAGATCTTGAATCGCGGTGCTCGCCGATGGCGAGCCATCATAAGTTATAAGTATTTTCATATTGATGCATATAGAAAATTATATGCCGAAGGATTTGAATACTAAATCCCGAGAATCAAGGCCAAGAACCCTATCCCAAAGCACTATCTTCTCAATTGAAAAAACAAAATATAGTAAAGAAATCTTACACTCTAGCCGCAAGAAAAGTTAGCAACTGACTGGGACCAGGTTGGCAGCAAGAAAAAAGTGCCTTTGGAAAGAGTATTTAGGGATTGGTGCGATTATCGCATATTGACGCTCCATTAATTAGCTGCATTAAATGACCTACTCCCAGTCTATCGAACCTAGTTGGAGTCACGCCTATCTTTCGGGATCGAAAGTAATTTTCCCGTCCGATCGCAACCAGGGTTTTCGTGAGGAGGCCCTGCGCATTTTCAGCAATTATGCCCTTTCACCTGAGGATTTCAGCAATGCGGTAGCGGGTTTCATTCGCATGAGTGCCGACTGTGATTCGTTACCATCAGATCGAAAACTATCTGAGCGGGAGATTGTCAATCGAGTGCTTCTTTCGCTAAAATGTGAGGACGTGTGGCGAAGAGATGCATAGTAACTCTTCAGTGTGGTTTGTCTTCTTATTGAAAAAATGGATCGGCTAAATTAAAACTGTTCCATTCGAATCCAATTTTGAAGTCTGCTCAATCACAACAATTCCATATTGGTTAGGCTTCGACTCCGTAAGAAACATTGACGAGTAAGAGTAAGGAATTAATAGTTTTCAGGTGGCTCGGTATTCGGATAGGCATACAGCCTCCAAAACTGAGTCCATGGATTGCGGCGCGAATTTTGTGCAAAGAATTGAAAAATCTTCTAACCAATTCTCTTTAACCAAATACGCTTATGAAATCGAACCAACAACTACAGCGCGACGTGGTCGAAGCGCTAAAATGGGAACCCCTCCTTAGTGGGGCAGAACTTGGGGTGACTGCCAAGGATGGTGTGATCACTCTATTGGGACATGTGGATACCTATCCCAAGAAATTAGCTGCCGAACGCGCTGCGAAGAGCGTGTTCGGCGTTGGGGCCGTAGCCGAGGAAATTGAAGTGAAGCTTGGCATGGCAAATCGAAAGACGGACACTGAGATTGCACAGGCTGCGATCACGGCACTAAAATGGTGCAATTCCGTTCCAGACGAGCGCATCACTGTCAGCGTCGAGAACGGGTGGGTCAAACTCGAAGGCGACGTTGAATGGCAATTCCAAAAGGATGAAGCCTGCCATGAGATCGAAGATATCAATGGCGTGAAAGGGGTTACGAATCTGATCAACGTTCAACCGGAATTAAAGCCGATCGAGATCAAAGATAAGATCCAACGCGCCCTCCAACGATCTGCTACGGTCGATGCCAGCAACGTTGTTGTGGATGTCAATGGCAGCTTGGTAACCCTGAAGGGGACTGTTCGCTCCTGGGCGGAACGTGAAGACGCGGAAAACGCCGCCTGGGCAGCTCCTGGCGTTTCGAAAGTGAACGATCTGATCCTCGTTGGCGAAGAGGATGAGGTTCTTTAACCATCCACCCATTGAATCCAGAAAGGAATGGTGAATCATGACGACCTCCGCAGTACCATTAGCTCAGAAGCTCCCGGGTAACTCAAATCAGATCAAACGCGTGAAGGTCGGTTTTGCCATGGCCGCAGCAGTTGCTGCGGCCTATGGTACTCGCCGAATCTTCATAAAGCGTAGCTCCGGTTTTCGAAAATATAAACACCGCTTCGAAGACTGGCTTGTGCCACGCATAGAAACTCTATCTTCAACGATTGGAATTTCCACCGAGCTGGCAAGCAAAATTGCCAACGAGATTCATGCTACAGCACAAGCTACCCTGTGCATGGGGCACGCGTCACGAAAAGTGAAACCAGACAAGCGGGATCTTATCGAGATCGGGCTGGAAAAACGAATTCTTAAAATGAAAAAGAGAATTCACCGGATGCTCGATTTTACCGAAGCAACGCAAGCGTCAGCTTTACACGAGTTCTATGAAGAACTTCGGGAGTGGCTTATACCAGATGGCAGGGAGAAAGTGTAACGAAAAGATTAATTCCGTCAATAACGTAAAATTATTTTCTTATGGAAACTTTATCCTTGAATGCGGTTGTGAGAATTCGACAATGGATGCCGCTTATTTACCTTGCATCTGTTATTTCCATGGGTTTGAGCTTCGTACCGAGTGCCAAGGCGCAACCGCCTCGGCGAGATAGTGTGATCCATGACACCACTTATGTAGTGTATGATAGTTCTAGATCTGGTGCTGATACCGAAAAGGTGTACCATACTTACGTTCCACCGCCATGGGCGCCACCGTATGATAATGTGAGCACAGTGCGGTACTACTACCTGCCGGACTGTGAGGTTTACTACGATGTGTGGGAAGGGGTCTGGTGGTATCCAGAAGAGGGTGTTTGGATGTCCCATCCAGGTGTGTTGCGACCACCGTGGTGTGGCGGGATCGATCTATATACTTCATTCTTTGTTTTGATCGATTGGAATGTTTTTCGTCCATGGAAACACCATGCGTATTACCGTGAGAATTATCCCGCGCATTTCTACGATCATTATCGACCGATCGTTGTACGAAATGGTATCATTCAGAACGTTCCGGCAGACCGGGAACTGGTTGCTCGTGCCTTTAATGAGAATACTAATAGGGTTACTTTTATGCAGGGTGCACTTGCGCATGATGCTGCGGTTATAAATTCTAAGAATCCTTCACCATCACTTGCCCATCCGGCAGAAACCCCGCGCGTGTACGATCGCGTGGTTCATGAGGTTCCTATGCGAGTGCTCACACCCTCCATGCCCGCTGAAAGCAGGAGCTACAATTACGGCTCTGGCTATTCAAGGGGTAGGGGCCGAAAATAATATTCCAGGTTTAAACCAATGGATTCCATTTTCATCCATATTCTATAGTTTACTTGATAATGAAATTATTGTTCATATTTTTCATGGCGCTCTATCTGAATGCCCTTCCGAGCCATTCGACGAGCGCATTATCCAGAGGAGTGGCGGCTCAGGATTCAACATTGGCGGCGTTAACGCCAGAGCAGCTAGTTGATCTTCGCATCGCCCATGCCAAGCATACTCTGCATTTATTGGATTTGCAGGCGAGCCAGATGCGGACAATTCTATTGGCCCATGAGAGTACATTGCAATCTGACAGAAAAAGCCTGGAATCGACTTCTCCAGGAACTCCGGAGCGAAAAGCAGCTCGCCAAAAACTGATTGAGGACACCCGAGGAATGAATGCCGAACTCAAGCCTATTCTGAATGCCCACCAGATGGCAAAATGGCGCAAGATCCTAATACGGGAATTGCGACATCGAGAGATCGAACTTCGGCGCAGACAGGGATCGCTGCACCGGTAAGAACAATCGAGCATAGGTGTTCGAATGAGCTTTTCAAAGTAAAAGGGTGTTTAGACAGTAAAATATTCTTCCTCTTTTACAATTGATTTTCGCTATTATCCGCCTATTTCTGGATGATTCAATTATGGCACGAGAATCTCTGGATATGGTGAAGAAGCGATAAAATGAAATGACGGATTCGAACCAAACAATAGGAACGCCTGCCTCGGGGATCGGAGTAAATTCGAATAATTCGAATGCGGTGGTGCCTGCTGCACGCGAGCCACTCGCGGATATGGTGCTACGGGAGGCTACCCGCGAGAATAGAAACAAAAAGATCCGTTGGTTACTCCTGGCATTAATTCCAGCTATTGGGGTTGGACTGTGGTATTTGGTGAGTCCAAAACCGGTCCCGTTGGCACTTCGCTTTAGGACAGGGGTAGTGTCCACTGGGGGTGTTATCCGCGAGGTAAAAGCTACCGGCGATGTTGAGGCGGTAACGACAATTCAGGTGGGAGCTCAAGTTTCCGGGCTTATTTCTAAAGTTCCAGTTGATTATAACACGAATGTTCACGCAGGGGAAGTGCTTGCGAAGATCGACCCCACCCTCTATCAGGCGGAATACGATCAGGCGAACGGTCAATACCTTTCGGCTCAGGCATCACTCGATCAGGCTATTGCAAATCGTGACCACATCGCTCGTGACCTTACGCGGGCTCAGCAATTGTTTGATAAGCACCTGATATCCATTGCCGATCTCGATACCGATACATCCAATCTCCGCGTTGCAGAAGAAACTGTTGCCGCGGCCCGCGCTTCAATGTCCGCCGCAAAGGGAGCGATGGAGGTTGCGCGCACCAATCTCCAATATTGTACCATCAAGTCGCAAATTAATGGTATTATTGTTTCGCGCAATATTGATTCCGGCCAAACGCTGGCATCGGTGTTTCAAACGCCTGTGCTCTATACCGTTGCTGCCGACTTGAAGAAGATGCAGGTCGTTGCAGCGGTCGATGAAGCCGATGTCGGCGAACTTGTCGTGGGTCAGCAGACAACGTTTACTGTAAATGCCTACCCCGATCGCATATTTAAAGGCATTGTAACCAGGATCCGCAACGCTCCGGTCATTGTCGAAGACGTCGTGACCTATGGCACAGAAATCAGCGTTGATAATTCCGATCTTGCACTGAAACCCGGCATGACGGCCACGGTCAGTATCATCACAGGTTCATCGAAAAACTCGCTCAAGGCACCAAATGCTGCGCTACACTTCACTCCGCCTGGGGAGAAGGCCGATTCAGTTCGCGGTGTCTGGGTGCTCGATCACGAGGCGTTTCGGCGCATCCACCTTACCCCCGGCGTCTCCGATGGTGAATGGACTGAAATAGTCAATGGTGTGATCACATCAGGAACTTCCGTGCTACTTGAACTCACGCCTGATGGAAAGAAGGCGTATGCAAAATGATGTCCAACCCATAGATGGGAAGCAAGCATCGCCCGCCTTCCAGGCGATGCCGGTTGCTTCCGCAACCTCTGCTCCATTGCTTTCATTTCGAAGCGTTTCGAAAGTTTATGGACAGCAGGCAGCCGCCGTGCATGCGCTCGAAGCGGTGAGCCTCGATGTGCGTGAGGGAGAGTTCGTGGCTATCACTGGTCCCAGCGGGTCGGGTAAATCAACCGCTCTGAGCATCTTTGGCATTTTGGAAACTCCAACGTCCGGAGAATATCGCATTGAAGGAGTTCCGGTACAAAACCTCGCAAAAAACGTGTTAGCGTTATTGCGCAATAGCCGCTTTGGTTTTGTGTTCCAACAATTCAATTTACTTTCGCGTACTTCGGCCTTGGAGAACGTCACGCTGCCATTGATCTATGCAGGTGTGAGTTCCCATGAACGAAATGCCCGCGCGCGTGAAGCGCTGGATTCTGTCGGGCTGCCCGGCAGATATGATGCACACCCGAACCAATTATCAGGCGGCCAGCAGCAGCGCGTAGCAATGGCGCGGGCGATCGTCAACAATCCGTCTGTTATTCTTGCGGATGAGCCAACCGGAAATCTCGATTCGAAGATGGGCAAGGAAATTATGCAGCTCATCCAAAAGCTGAATCGTGAACGGGGCATCACTGTGCTAATGGTTACACACGATGCCTCCATCGCCGCGTATGCGGGGCGCGAGGTTTCCTTCCGCGATGGAAGAATCGAAAATGACGTTGTGAGGATACACCCATGACCGTTACCTCTACCGTTCGGCTTGCACAGGCCGCGCTCTTGCGCAACAAAATGCGCTCGTTGCTTACCACGCTCGGCATGGTGATCGGTGTTGGCGCTGTGGTGATCATGCAGTCGATGGGAGAGGGTGCTACCGCCTACATTGACGATCAGATCACAGGGCTCGGCGCCAATATGTTCATCGTTGTTCCAGGAACGACGCGCATTATGGGTGGCCAGAGTACCGGTGTACCGCTTTTCACAGTTGGCGATATGGAAACCCTCCGGCGCCGTGCGCATAGCATTCTGGATATTGCCCCGCTCTGCAACCGCCCGCTCCGTACAATGTTCGGAACCAATTACCATAACACAACTATCAATGGAACAACGCCCGACTTTTTTCGAATTCGGAAATTTGTTGTGACCGAAGGCCGCGATCTTAGCGATGACGATGAGCGCACCGGTGCACTCGTTTGCATTCTTGGCACCACCGTGCTCGATGCGCTTTTCGGAAGCCAGGATCCCATTGGTAAGGAAATTCGAATACATAATCTGCCCGTTCGCGTTATCGGAGTTCTCGAATCCCGAGGTTCCATGCTCGGAATGGATGCCGACGATATTGTCTATATTCCCTATAACACCTTTTCTCGACGCATCAGTGGGAACGATCGCATTGGCGCTATTATGTTCAGCGCTGTGTCGCAGGATCGAAGCGATGATGCGAAAACCGAAGCGCAGCAGATCTTTCGCCAACGCCGCCATATACTTCCAGGCGAAGACGATGATTTCACCGTGCGCGATCCGCGAGAAATGGCTTCACTTCTCGATTCGGTCACTGGAGCATTGACCATTCTGCTTTCCGGCATCGCAGCTATTTCGCTTCTGGTCGGCGGTATTGGTATCATGAACATCATGCTGGTTTCCGTAACCGAGCGAACCCGCGAGATCGGTCTCCGGCTCGCGGTCGGCGCGACCTCCGCGGATATTCTCACCCAGTTCCTCGTCGAGGCGACTATCCTTGCTACGCTCGGCGGTATGATCGGATTGGTTCTTGGCCTCGTCGGCTCGGCTGTCGTTGCCCATGCGATCAGCATTCCTTTTATCATTCCCGCAGCCTCGATACCTATCGCGTTCGGTGTATCCGTATTCATAGGAATCGTCTTTGGTGTCGCGCCAGCAAGAAAAGCTTCGCAGCTCATCCCGCTGGACGCGCTGCGGTTTGAGTAACCGGAATCCCTGTTCACACGGAAATAGGTGCCGTTTTTCTTTCTTGTGAGTTCCCGACTACCGTCGTTTCCGAGCCAATTTCGCCACTTGTGCCTCCTAAAATATTTTTTTTTGCATTAGGAATTCATAAACTGTAGAGTATTTGAGTCACTTACCGCCAATTGTCAATGAACCCCGCCCCTTCCTCAATTCATCTTTCATCTTTCCTATTTCATCTTTTCCCCGCCCTCCGCGTTTCATCTTTCATCTCTCAACTTTCATCTTTTCCCCCACTCCCCTCCCAGTTTCATCTTTCATCTTTCATCTTTCATCTTTGCCCGACAGGGTGCCCATCAAAGCAACACCTAAGATACGGACTAAAAAACTTAAATGCAAGCATTTCCTGAAAATAGATGAAAATTTCTTTAGGAAAGAGTGCCTGCCCAGAGCTTGTCGAATAGGTGCCAATGGCGAATAGGGACCGAAATCAGGATATCACGATGCAGGGTTTGTATTTTTCCCTTGCCCTGAGTTCATAATTTCCTCCATTTTCGCTTTAGGGGCGATAAGAGGCGCTTTGTCGAGTAGATTTGCCGTCTGAAATAACATTAGATATTGCTTGTCGTTTTCCTGGAGGATTACATCCGTACTGTCAAACTTATTTGTTGCAGAGCCATCGGATATAAGCTTGGGAATATCGACGGTCGCAAATAACCTTGACAGCCGATCGGCTTCGGTGCCGAATAGCTCCAATATACGCGGACGTATTAAGTCCGAAAACGATTGCCGTAATGTGGGGTTCGGGAGATACAAGACATGCAGCGCACCAGCAAAGCATACCGGATGTGGGCAATTCCAATTTTTGAGATTATCGTACGTTTTTAGTAGTTGATCTACCGTCTTCGTTTCTTCATTGGGCGTATTCTCAATTCCAGCCTCAAGAAGCATTTTTTCGAGTGCTATCCTTGAATTATCGACTTGCACCGGTTGCTCTGGGCGCGCTTTGAATACAAGTACATTTCGTAAATGAGGGCATATCCTCGAAACGCCACGACCTACGTGATAGACGTTTGCTGGAAAAATGAGAAGCCTGCGCCATTTAGGGAGAACAGAGCGAATGATCTCACCCGTTGAATCGAAAAGAGCGGTTTCGCCGGCCCAATTTGCATTCCAGTCTTTATTGAGGTAAATGATGGCGGACATATCCTCCGGAGCTTGCGAATCCTGATGAATATATCCATCATTACCATACGTGTAACCGTTTGAATAGGTGCGAATGAGAACAGGCGTGTTCGGAAGAAGCGTGGGTTGAAACGATTCCCATAATTTTAAAACAGGTGCGGGTAATTCGCTCCGAATGTCATTACGATTATTTGAATTCGTTCCAGTTCTCGAAAGAGCAACATTCCAATGGCTGAACGAAACCTGATTATTCGATTTCCAACCATAGCGAAAGCCAAAGCGCCGGATGAGATTTAGCACCTCATTGACTAACGTTTCGTCAACGAGGTCGTCGTAAACTTCAATTGCGGAGGAGTTCATGTTAGTACATCATGATATGATGATATGAATCATTTTTTCATTCCATACTCGAACGTAACGAAGGTAATGCGGTCATATAACTCGTCATATTGAACAGTAGATGTGCCTTTCGTTGATGGACTAATCCACATCGTTGAATATGTAGTGTCTGTTGGGAGGCTAGTTTGGGATGATGGGATAATATTAGTTCCCGCATAGCGCGGATGTCCGAAAATCGTTTCCAAAATGGATTCAAAATGTCGGTATTTATTAAGAGAGCGCGCTGGAGGAGGATTTGGCGCAACAACCAGGGCTGAGTCTTCATTTAACAAAAAGCTGAAAAGCTTTCCGCTTTTGAAATTTAATATTGCAACAAATGGAATATCGACGTTCGGGATATGAACCTTATGAAATAAAAGGGATGATGACCCCGCTGGGTTTTTGGGAAAAGTATCGCAAACCCATCCAGCGGCTTCAGTCAAAATAATAGCCGAATCTGATGTAAGACCTACATGCAAACTTGTGAGGATAGCGGTCTGCATTGATCCATCTTTTGTAATACTCTGTGGTGATTCGTTTTTCGGCGTACATTGTACTAAGGTAAAACATGCACACAAGATGAATATTAGTCGAATTCTCATCACAGCTTCTTGTTCGTATTAAATTATTTAGAATTGGATCTATTTGAAATCACATTTGGGGAATGATAGCAGACATATCCTCCGGCGCTTGTGAGTCTTGGTGAATATATCCATCGTTACCATACGTGTAGCCATTCGAATAGGTGCGAATGAGAACTGGCGTATTCGGCAACAGTGTGGGTTGGAACGCTTCCCACAGCTTTAAAACCGGCGCTGGCAATTCACCTCGTATATCCTTGCGGTTATCAGAACTGGTACCTGTTTTTGAAAGCGGAACATTCCAATGGCTGAACGAAACCTGATTATTCGATTTCCAGCCATAGCGGAAACCGATTCTACGAGTAATATTAATAACTTCGTTTACTAATGTTTCGTCAACGAGGTCATCGTAAACTTTGATTGGCGGGGAATTCACTTTAGAAAGAAATAAGTTTGTAGATATGTCTTTTATTTCGAGTCAGAATGCAGCGAAGCTAAGACCGTCGTATAATGCGTCATATTGGAACGTGCGGACGCTCGGAGTTTGTGCATTGACCCATGTGCGAATGAATGTAGTATCAAGGTGCGTCTCATCGTGAGCCAGCGTGTGGATCTTAGTTCGGGAAGTGCTCGGATGTCCAAATAAGGATTCCAAGACTGTTTCAAATTGTTTATATTTTTTTTTGCTGTGCGTGTGAGGAGAATCTGGATCAGAAAAAATGATTGAGATATCTCTTAAGCTAAATATCTCAAGTTTCCCGCCTTTGAAATTCAAGAGTGGTTGAAATGTATCATCAACATTCGGGATTCGGATATAGTTAAAAAGAAGCGTAGTTGATTCAGGTGAGTATGTCAGTGGAGTGTCGCAGACCCACCCAGCAGAATCCGTTAATACCTTGGCCGAATCCCAAGGAAGCCCTACATGCAGGCCTGACAAGATACTGGTTTGGATCGATGCCTTCTCCGAAGTACATTGCATCAAAAGAAAGGGTACTAAAAGGAGCAAGAATCTATTCGCGAAAAGTATGTTTCCGATGAGATTGCTGGTTTCGTTGCTTATAGGCTGAAATTTATACCAGGAACTTTTCATTTCGAGGAAATTATTCAAGATTTTGCTTGAGTAAGGAGCGATGCGTCAAGCGACGGCAGGCTTGCGAACGGATTTAACGTGAAAGTGTCGTTATTGTTGAATGGCGTCAAATTCGGTAGAGCCAAAGATGAAACAGGAACGATATTGGATGGACCTTTTTTCCCCGCTTCTATACCTAAGATGTGGATTTTACCCCCCTGGTGATCCCCAAAATCTTTGCCCCCTTCCCCATCATAACAAATATCAAATAGAGTTCCGTCACTTGCTATTACATTCTTATATGCATTGTAGCAGTTTCGCGGGAGGCACCGATAATACTTGGCAACCAAATTTACGGAATACATGACATTTTTATTATGAATACTGGTAAGAGCGGGTTGCAGCGTAGAAGCTGCTCTTTCACCAAGCTTCAGAAAGTCTAACGGGGATGTCTTCACGTTGAAATAACTTAAAATATTTTTTATAAGCAATGCCAATGGATCACTTGCTCCTAAATGTTTAAGTATTTCTTCAAACAAGGAATCAATAAATTCAATTGCTTCCAAGACCAACCCCTCGCCGATCCCCCATGGTAAGAGTAGAAGATCAGGAATCGTTGCCAGAACCACCATAATTGACCCTATTAGTGCTTCTGCAATTCCACCCCCCGTAGGAGGGCCAAATTTGTCACCCATCGTGAATGCATCGCAAGTGAAAGAATCACCGTCCGCGGGAATGTAGAGAACCGGCGTGTAAACGCTCTTGTCCCCATGATCGCCGCTAGGATCCGCGATGTCAAGCCCAATTCCGTAGTCGGAATCTATGGTGTAATGGCCAGGGGGCAATCCACCACTTCCTGAGCCGCCGCCACTACCTCCTCCAGTTCCTGAGCCACCGCCGTTACCTCCACCACTGGGCTTTGTTCCACTCGTATCTCCGCCATCATTCGCAGTGTTTTGGTAGTCCCATCCGAATCCTGAATTATGGTCACTATCGCTATGATCATGATTCGGGCTATCCCAGTTTGCACCTCCAAAATCGCGACCAGAACCGTTATCAGAATCTGCTGTGGGTGTGGGTGTGGGTGGCTTACCACCGCTAATACTATGGTCCCCTTTGCCTAAGAGACCGTCGAAAGCCTGTAAGTCTCCGCCAGCACCGTTATCTGCGTCATTAGGCTCACGTCCAAGACCACTGCCTCCTCCACCTCCTGAAAAAGTATGATCCAAGTATGGGGGATCCCCGGATGAATCCTCTCCTACTCCGGTTCCTTCATCCTGATCTCTGGCTGGAAGGGAATGATCATTGTATGGATAGTCCCCGTTCGTATCACCTCCCCCGCCGGCTCCTTGATCCTGGTCGCTCGGTATGGGAGAATTATCACTTATGCCGCCAGGGTTATCACTGCCCGTTTTATCGTGTCCAAGTCCGCTTATTGAATCAGAATCACTGCTGAAATCGAACGGCTGAATGAAAGAGGGCAATAAACTTCCCGCTTCTGGGGCGCCGAATGCATCGGAGTTTCTGCTTGCGCCAAGATCGGGTAAAGAAAAAAAAGCATTCGGTGGCGGCTCCAAGCTATGGTGGACGTTAACTCCCAGCACTTCAAAGTCCCCGTCTGCCGAGAGGCCGGGAACTGCGAAGAACGGGTTAATTGGTGCCGTAGGGGGATTCCCTCCGGCACCCGTCGGGTTGCTGGCATTTTCAGCGGCCATGACCTTCTACAGTTTACAGCGCGATCAAGTCGAACTCGAAGATGCTGTAGTTACCGCTGCTATCGATAAGGCGCATAGCCATCGGGAAGCGACCGGTTCGTAGCAGCGTCATCGAAAGTAACCGGCCTGTTCCTCCATAGGAAGCGGCAGGGAACGAGAAAACAGGAATTGTACCAGAACCGGAATTCTGGAAATCGCCGCTGGTACAGGAATTATCTCGAAAGGTAAGTTCGACATCCGAGGATGACGTTGTGCCGCCCGTCCAATCAACGTAGAAGTTGTTGACGAACTTGGGATCGCCCCGCGCGAATAGTATCTTCTGCACTGAAAGCGGAATCTGGCTATTAGTAGAGGCCATGGCATGTGTTCCGTTCCACACATTGGCTTGCTCCTGTGCATCGAAATCCATAGCGTTTACCGGCTGGATTGTAGGCGTCGTCGAGGAGGTTACCGCGCTCACGATCATCGGCGGGTTCACCCAGGTTGTAGCATGCAAAAACGTGTTGCTTCTGATAAAAACCGCCCCGTGCCCGCTGCCTCCGGAGTCTTCAAAACTCGCTGCCGCAATTAGGATGCGTGGATCCTGCGGCGGCATGACCACTAAATCGTTCCATGACTGAGGCATTTGTGCACGCCCATTATTCCCGTTTGAGTTACCATTCATAATTCTATCAATCTAAAGAGTTCAAGAAAAAGAAATGACAACATTCAAACTAACATCCCCCCCCCCCCAAGTTCCTTAATTCTTGATGCAAGAATTAAGGGTTGATTAATAATTATTCATTCGGCCTGTAACTCCACATTCGAACCCAATCTGGTCAAATTCGATCCTATTTACGGCGTTGCTCTATTCTGCCTTATTCCAGCTTGACTTCCACTCTTCCTTCTTCTTTTTCCACTCTTCTTTGGCTTGCTGGCGTTCTTCAGGCGTCATATTCTGCCACCGACCCCAACCGCTTTTTCCTGATCCGCAGCAATTGGAGCCGCAGCGATCACCACCGCAGCAACTGGACCCACAGCGATCACCTCCGCAGCAATCGGGTCCGCAGCCCATATTCCGGTTGCTCCATTTCCAGGGTGGACCGTAGCGTTTCCAACTCTTCGGCTTCCACCCACGATGCCGGCCTTTCAGTCCTACCAGAATTCTGCTGAGCAGTAACAACCCAACGGATTGCCAATAATTTAATATTGGCCCATGAAAAAGATCCGGAATGAGCGCATTCCATAGTAACTGGACTATCCAGCCAAGTAAAAAAATCGCTATGATAAACATAATATACAATAATCCTTTCTTGTCATTGTTCGTAATGACATACCGCTTGGTTCTCGGAACCAATCACCCCGCAAGTTCCTACCTTAGATAATTCAGCTTTTTTCGCAATGCGAGGACAGCATACCGTTTGCGCGCCAAGAGCGTGTTCAGGTTTTCACCAGTGATCTCACGAATCTCATTGAAGGAAAATCCTTCGAGCTCGTGCATCACAAAAACGTCGCGCTGCTTTTCAGGCAGTTCCGAAAGCCCATCCATAAGCGCGTGCCAGATCTCTTCCTGAGCGAGTTTCGTATCGCCGCCGGCTTTTTCTGCGACCGCCGTTTGGGCGATCGCATCCGTCATCGGGTCGTGCTTTTTCTTACGATACCAATCAATAACACGGTTTCGCGCGGCATGATAAAGCCACGCGCCCATGTCCTCAATGGTCTCGGAAGCATCAACGGCCCGAACGAGCTGAAACAGCACGTCCTGCACGATATCCTCCGCAGTATCGAGATCGCGAACTTTCGAGCGCACGAATTTAAGGATCGACTCCCGGCCCTCGGCCAGAACTCGTCCGGCCATCGGCCCTGCGAGATCGTTAACAGTTATTGCGGCTGACATCTTCGAAACCATAGACGAAAGGCGGTGAGGATTATTGTAATGTTGGGTGATTATACGCCAACGACAAGCCGGGTTTCAAATATACCGTGTTTTGGCCCGGCGCAGAATTCTGCGCAGGCGTAAAACAAGCACCATCGGTGATGCGCGGTGAATACCTGGACACTGGTTAGCGCATCAAAACCACCGGCAGGGTCTCCATGGTAGATATGCGATCATTTTCCTGACCGTTCATGCGAACGAGGCATTCATACACCCCATCCGGCAATCCTGTAGGATTGCTCCACACAAAGGAATGCTCCCCTGCACCCAACTCCCCCGAAAACACCCGCGCAACCTCCACGCCAAGCATATTCACAATGGAGACTTCTGCATATCCGGCAGTTTGTGAGGTGAAGTTGATCTGTGTGGATTGAGAGAAAGGGTTGGGGAAGATGTGAATCTCAGATTGAGTTGAGTTTACCGTTGACGTTTGTGCGACGGAACTAATTCCGAAATCAGATAGCGGACGTCGCCAGACACCGCCAGACGGCATTCCAGCAAATAGGTAATTTCCAATTACGGTCAGTGTAGCTATACTGCTATCGACCAATCCGGTCGCAACGCTGGACCAACTATTACCTTCGTTAGTGGAAAGGTAAAGGCCCCCTTGATTATTAAAGCCTGCAAATATATTAGAACCACTGACCGCGAGAGCGTAAACCCACTCATACTGAGTAGGAAGGTTGGAATTAACCCAGTGCCATGTTGCCCCTTGATCGGTCGACCGACAAACCCCGTTCCCGGTTCCGGCAAAAAGATGGGAACCGATCATTGCTAATGAATAGACGTGAGGATCAGGATTGGAGCCAAAAGAAGTCCAGGTTTCACCGTTGTCCGTTGACCGAACAACGCCACCGCCATTCGTAAATATGGTCGAACCGTCAGTTGCAATAGCGCTGACATCCCAACTTGAAAAGAATGGGTTCCGCAGACTCCATGTTGCACCACTGTCAGTCGAAAGGAACACACCGCCTTGAGACTTATCATCGCCGGCAAAAAGTGTTGCACCGCTGACTGCGAGACATTTCACACCGTACGCATTAGTACTTAACCAATGCGCTCCAAAGTCGGTAGAACGAAGTGCGCCGTTATCATTGCCCGCCACCATAGTTGTTCCGCACACTGCAAGGGCATTGATAGCCATGGAAGGATATCCGCTGAGTGGGCCGGTATTCACTCCTACCCAGCTCGTGCCATAATCGGTTGAGCGAAATACTCCGTTCATCGAGGGTTCTGCTGAACTGGCAAATAGATACTTTCCGCATGTAACGACTGAAGTAATGCCAACACCTGAAGTGGATAACGAAATATTCACGGAATTCCAGCTTAAACCGTTATCAGTTGAGCGGAATAGTCCGCCGGCATCAATTTCAGGAGGTCCTTCCATTCCTGTAGTCCCTGCAAAAAGATCTGGACCGTATGCTCCAAAAGTAATTACTCTGTCAAAGGTTAGGCCGCTATCGACGGCCGTCCAATTCCTGCCGCTGTCCGTCGATCGGAATATCCCATTGTAAGTACCGACAAAAAGATTGGAACCGCTTGCAAATAGTGTGTTAATAGTGGTATCGTTATTAATGCCAGACCAGCGCGTGCTCATCACGGTCCAGTTCGCGCCATTATCGGTTGAGGATAGAATGCCATCCAGGTCAAAATAGGCGAAGAGGGTTGAACCCATTCCTGCTATGCAGGCGGGATCGAATGCAGAACCATGGTAACCTATATGTGTCCAGGTATTGCCGTTATCGGTTGAAGAATAAGCACCGAGATCATTGGAACAGGCGATAATATTCGTTCCGACCACCGTTAATGTCTGGATTCCTTGATTATTAGGATTCTCTAATCCGGCATCGCTGATCGGAGTCCATGTATTGCCACTATCGGTTGAGCGTGCTACGAAACTCCCATAGATTATCGTCCCTGCGATCAAATTCGAGCCAATCGCAGCAAGCGAAGTCACTTGAAGGGGAATATGCAATGAGCCGGTACTTAGTCCATTATTGACCGAAGCCCAGCTTTCACCAAAATCAGTTGATCGAAAAACGCCTCCAACATAAGGAGCTGCGAAAAGAACATTTCCGATCACAGCAAAGGAACTGGTAGTATCGGAAGTCAGGCCAGAATTCGCCACTGTCCATGTTAACCCGCTATCGCTTGAGCGGATGATTCCACGATCTGTCCCAACAAAAAAATATTGGCCAACAGACGCATAACAAAAAGCGGTATTCCCACCCACACCATTCGCTGGTACCCACTGCGCGCGCAGCACGCACGTCGGCATTACCACAAACGCGGCGAAGAGTATGAGCGCAAGAAGACGTTTCGGGAGCATCGTTAAAATGAAAAACCGAACGGGAGCCAATAGTGCCCGAAATCTGAACCGGGATTCAGGGATGAATGGGATTTGGAGGATGGGGGTTTTCAGTGCCTTGGAGACCAACCGAACCGCTCGCGCTCGCTCGTAGTTTATAATGTTATGCGTAACGAGTTTGAAGCAATTATCGAACAGGATGGCGATTGGTTCATTGCCTACTCTCCAGAAATTCCTGGGGCGAATGGCCAGGGGCGAACGGCGGAAGATGCACGTGCTGATCTTGCCGAAGCGATAGCCCTCATTCTTGAAGACCGGCGCGAAGATGCGCACCGCGGCCTTCCCTCCGATGCAATTCGGTCATCGGTCGTGGTGGCATGAAGCGCGAATCGCTCCTGAAAGAATTGCGGCGAATGAATCATAGCAATCTATATCAAGCTTTTCTCTTGTGATTCCAAACCAAGAATTCCTTCGCGTAGTCCGCATAGCAGCATCGAAGAAGATTCTCTATACTCCCCACTCGATTCTACAAATGTCTCTGCCGAGCCGGATGATCCGGCGGGAGGAAGTAAGAGAAGTAATTTTCGAAGGTGAAATCATCGAGGATTATTCCGATGATGCACGGGGACATAGTTGCTTATTGCTCGGTTACGGAAACGGACTGCGACCAATTCATGTCGTATGCGCTCCGAAGATAGATTATCTTGCAATTATTACAGCATACTTGCCAGACAGGGAGCAATGGACTGTCGATTTTAGAACAAGGAGATAACAATGAACTGCATGTATTGTCAAGGAAAAATGGAGCGCGGCGTTGCGCCATTCCACATCGACCGCAATGGGTATCATCTGACGCTCGAAGCGGTGCCTGCGTGGGTGTGCAGGCAATGCGGCGAAGTCTATTTTGAGGAATTGGAAGTCGAGCGGATTCAAAATGCTATCGCCCGGCTCGACGAAAACGTAAATCAGTTTGCGCAAGCCGCATAATTACATGGCAGAAGACAAACTACCCAAACGAAGCGAAGATTTTAGCGCATGGTATAACGAGATCGTGCAGCGAGCCGAGCTGGCGGAGCATTCGCCGGTGCGCGGCTGCATGGTCATTCGCCCGAACGGCTACGGCATCTGGGAACTGATGCAGCAGGCGCTCGACCGTATGTTCAAAGAAACTGGACATCAGAATGCGTACTTCCCGCTCTTTATCCCACAATCGTTCATCACCAAGGAAGCATCGCACGTTGAAGGTTTTTCGCCGGAACTCGCCGTCGTAACCATTGGAGGTGGAAAGGAATTGGAAGAACCCCTGGTCGTGCGTCCAACCTCGGAGACTATCATCTACTCGATGTTCGCAAAATGGGTGCAATCCTATCGCGATCTACCGCTTTTGATGAACCAATGGGCGAACGTCGTCCGCTGGGAAATGCGGACGCGGCTGTTCCTTCGCACTATGGAATTTTTGTGGCAGGAGGGCCACACCGCACACGAAACCGAGCAGGAAGCCGAAGAAGAGGCGCTACGGATGCTCGCGGTCTATCGCACGTTCATGGAGGATTATCTCGCCATGCCCGTTATAATCGGCCTGAAAACCGATAGCGAACGCTTCGCCGGTGCATTGCGGACGTATTCCACAGAGGCGCTCATGCAGGATAACAAGGCCCTCCAGAACGGTACAAGCCACAACCTCGGCCAGAATTTTGCAAAGGCGTTCGAACTGCAATTTCAATCCCGCGATGGGAACCTGGAATACGCGTGGAATACATCCTGGGGCGTTTCGACACGTATGATCGGCGGCCTCATCATGACGCATTCCGATGACGATGGCCTCGTCACCCCACCCCGCGTCGCGCCACTTCAGCTTGTCATCGTTCCCATCTTCAAATCCGACGAAGAAAAGGCTTTGGTGATGATCGCCGCAGGCGAAGTATTCCGCGAAATGAAAGCCGGCGGCGTTCGCGTGAAACTCGATGACCGCGACTCGCTCAGCCCCGGCGCGAAATTCTACGATTGGGAATTGAAAGGCGTGCCACTCCGCATGGAGATCGGCCCGAAGGATGTGCAAAATAATTCGGTGGTTATCGTTCCACGTATCTTGTTGGATTCCGAAGAGGCTCCCAAGCCGAACCGGAAACAAAAATTGTTTGTCGGTCGCGACGGTCTTGCAACACGCGTACAGAATTTGCTCGAAGCAGTGCAGAGCCAACTTCTGCGAAATGCCATCACCCGCCGCGAAGCCAACAGCACACGCGGCATAACCGATTACATCGAGATGAAAGCCCTCATCGAGCGTGATGCCGGATTCATTTATGCTGGATTCTGCGGCTCGGCGGATTGCGAAGCAAAGGTCAAGGAAGAAACAAAAGCAACAATTCGCGTGCTCCCCTTCCCTGAATTTCAAAGCGATGCAAAACCGTCCCAATGCGTGGTCTGCGGCGCGCCAGCAAAGCATGAGGCGGTGTGGGCTAAAGCCTATTGAGCGCAGGAATTGCGACCCTTTTGTGCTATGTGCTGGAAATTGTCGTAATTTCCCATTTGTCGTTCATACTACTTCATGCGCATTACGCTTTTTGTGGTTGCTTTATTCGTCGGTATTGGCTCGCCCCCGGCGTTCGGCCAAATTTTTGGCACCGTTACCGATTCGCCGCGATCGCTCGGGCTTGGCCGCAGCGATGTCGCGGATGTGCATGATGAATGGATCCCGAATCCTGCCCTGCCGGTCGATACAAGTTCCCATCTTCACGTAACGCTTTGGCCAATGCCGTTAGGACTTCCCGGCAGTCTTAGCGCCGGTGTGGCTGGCGACATCCCGCTCGATCAACTTTGGCTTGCTGGAGCATCGTTCAGCCGCTACCAATGGACGGATACGTATTCCTGGCAAACGTTTGGAGTTCAGGCGTCCAGAGTTTTTGCGGTCAGTGGCGCTGGGGATACTGGCCGTCGCGCGGTTGCGGGTATTCGCCTTCGCTACTCACAGGAAACATTCGGCACCGATTATCTGCCCCTCAGCGACATCGGTGTTGATCTCGGAGCAAGCTTGGATCTTTTTCCGAGGCTCACACTTGCCGCTGCCGTAACCCACCTTGTCAGCTTGTACAATAGCTACGGCGACTCGGTTGAGGATCGCGAAGCCTGGCTCGGCATCTCCTATCGTCCAACGAACGATCTTACGATCGACGCTGCCTTTGAATCGAGTGAAAATGCCTCCGCCGCATTTCACGGCGGGGCCGAATATGCAATTGATTCTCATATCTATGTTCGTGCCGGAACCGACACGGGGACCGAGGAGCTTACCGCTGGCATCGGTGTAACAGCCGATAGTTTCTCCGCAGATTTCGCGGCTATTCGTCATCCCGAGCTTGGAACATCCATCAGCCTTGCTATTGGATTTGCACTGTGATAAGTGGCGCTCGCGCGATGCGGCGGGTATGCACGGTTTGCCTGGGAGTAGTAATTGTAATACTGACTTGCGTTGCTGCCACGGCACAATCCATCCCTGATTCTGCCGACATCCAAGCCCGTCGCATCTTCGATATTCCTGGCAATTTCAGTCTCGATCCAGATGAAACACTCGAATATCTTGACGAGCTTTCCACGCTCACCGGTCACGACCTCGAACGGCTGCATGCGGATGCCGATGTTTCATGGAGTGAAGCGCGTCGAGAACTAAGAGGAAAACAATTCCACCCAATTGTAAGCGATTCAACAGGAATTTTCGAACTTCGCAGCCGCGCTTCTTCTCCCATTGATCCTTCTGAGCAACCGGCTTATTCCGATGGAGCTTATTTAGGAGGGCCGACGGCATTTTACAATCGAATTCTCGCCCGCTCCCAAATTTTGGAGGTCAGTGCGCTTGAACAAAAGCAATCCGGCGAACCGAGCTTCACCGATCATCTTACCGGCTTCGCAGAAATCCGGAATCCGATACCAATTACCAGCTCACTTTCCATCGAAAAGGCCGTCGTTGGCGATTATGCGCTTGCCTTTGGCAATGGCTTGCTATTTGGCGGAAGTCTCGCAAGTGCAAAAGCGCTGCATGCTGCAACCGGAGTTGAAGAACGTTCCTTCGGATTGAGGGGAACTGTGAATGGCACCGCAAAGGATCTCCAGGGCGGGGCGATCGAATTTGCGGCAGGGCCATCACATGTGCTGCTCTTTGCATCTGACCGTCCCTTCGATGCAAAAGTGGTAAGTGATACGATTGATAGTATTTACTCATCAACCTACCACAGAACGCAAGTGGAGCTTGCATCGGAGAATACTGCCTCTGCAAAAGTGTTCGGCGCACGCGCAGAAATTGCTACTTCCGACACTTCTGAACTATACATAAAGGCCGGTGTAACAGGTTGCGAACTTCATGTCGACCATCCCTATCTTGGAACTTCGAGCGCGCCATTTATTGGATCGCAGCTTGGTCTTGCTGGCGCGGATTTGCTTGCGATGAGTGGCGAATGGACCGCTCTGGCTGAAGCTGCGCATTCGGTTAACGATACATCCCAACAAACTGCGCTACTCATTTCGACGGTTTTCAACCCTGAAAAGAATGTAGCGTTCTCGCTGAATTATCGGCACATACCCTACCGATTTGAAACCCCATTTGGCGAGGTTTCCGGCACACTCGCTTCTTCGCTTTCGAATTTAGATGGTTATTACACTGGTGTGGAACTTGCTCCGATACCGGGCAAGCTGCGCCTGAACGCCTATGCCCAATTCGAAAGTGAACTTGTTCCGTTAGGCGATCTTTTTGGAAAAGAAAAATACGACTACCTCGCCGATGCTTCCTACCACGCAACCGATGCGCTGGATCTCAAGGCCACCGTCCGCGACCAGGAGAACGCAAGCGTTGTTTCGGATAACGGAACGGTAACCTTGCAGGGACAGACATTAAACATTCGTCTGGAAGCAGCCTATGATCCGGGCAGTGACGCTACGCTCCGAACAAGGTTCGAACATATTCATTACTCGCTGGTAACGAAAGAGGATGGCTGGCAAGCCTCCGAAGAAGTTAAGATCAAGATGCCGAAGGTTCGATCTGAGATTACGATGACTGCAACACGCTTTCAAACATCCTCAACGAACACGGCGGTCTCTTCCTATGAAACCGGATCGCCGGGAAGCGCCACTATTAATTCCCTCGACGGATTGGGATGGCGCATTGCTGCGCGCGGGACTATTCGTCCCACTCGTGCATTTGGACTATCGATCGATCTTGCCGGCACTGTGTATGATGCCCCTCGCACGATCGGCAGCGGCGCAACTGCGTACACCGGAACTGCCACGTTCAACGCTACCGTGCAGATCGATGTGAAGCTTTGATTATCTTTGATAAGTGTTATCCCGGTTTCAACTCAAACCGGCTCCAATTATCGTGCTGGCCAGAGGCTGCGTCAAGATGCACCTTAATGAGTGTGCCGCTTTGATAGAGAGGCAGCATATCACGGTAATGATCGCCGAAGATCGCCTCGGAGTTCCCAGTTGGCAGCACAGCCAGCAGAACATCGTTGTTCATATCCGCTACCATTCGCATCGAGGGCGCAACCTGCATTTGGTATGGATTCCACATGTAATACGAGCCTTGCAGCACCGTAGTTGGTCCACCGGGCATCGGGCCGCCGACCACATCGACCAGCCGCGCCACCATGGGGCTAGCTTTATCGAACGGATGCCGAATGGTCAGCGTGTGCATCTTTCCCCACTGCCACTGGCGAATATCCGGGCCGAAGAGCTGCGCCAGGATCCGCAACGATTCATGGAAGGAAAGCTGCAGAATAGAATCCCTCCCGCGGACAGAACCCGTTCCTGTTTGCCACCACACGTTGGACGCATCGGGCAAAATATGAGCGAGTGTTTGAAGGGGAATGTTTTGCAGCAGAATAAATTCATCGTACCGTTCAGGAGTAGGTTCATCCCCGCTTAAGCCTTCATAGAATGTGTTATAGATCAGCCGATTGAGGAATACGGAGTATATGGCCGGTGCTATCTCCTCCGCGCGCATTCCGCCATCCCAGTTACGAAGGTAATTCAACACTTGCGCCGTAAATGCATCGACATGCTCCGCTAGTTTCGCATCCCGTGCATCCGCAGGCCGGTGTTCAGTGATCCAAATGGAGTCGCTGTGATGAATGGACTTCAAAGCGCTATCGCCAACATAGGTGTGGCGGGCAAGGGAATCTTCCCTCCAAACCAGGTGCATGGAATCGATGCGATAGACCGAGCTGCTATCCGCAGCAATGCGCGGAGGGTTTGGGTCGGGGTACAGCGCCAACAAATACGGCAGCACACGATGGAAATCGTACGGACTCACAATATCCGTCTGAATGCTTTGCGCGTACTCCGCATCGAGATGCGGACGTGCTTCTATCAGCTCGTTAATGCGGTCCGCGCGCGAGGACGGTTCCCAATTCATGCCAAATGGAATGAACCGATCCTTCATCGGCGGATTATTCGCAGAGACAATAAATCCGCGCGAGGGATTTGTAACACTCGGAAGCTCTGACATATACACAAATCCCTGCCAGGCATCGGCGGGGTTCGTTCCATCTCGCGGCATCATTTGTCGCTCCTCGCTTCCTGTTCGTCGTGGAAGCCTGCCGATATATTGATAGGAAATATTTCCCTTCGTATCAGCCAAACACAGGTTCAAACACGGCGTAGCAAAGCCCGCCATGCCTTTTCCTGCTTCCACGGCGGTTTTCGCATGTGGCAGACCGAGCCAGCCAGCCAACTCATCGGTTAGTGCGTATTCTCCGTTCCACATCATAGAAACAGGTTTAGAATCGCGAAAGAAAATGGAATTATTCGGAATGCCACCGGCACGCGAATCGCCATAGAAAGCATGTTCTAACGCATACGGGTGCAGCCCAGACATGATCGGGCCGTGTACCGACATTCTAACTGTGAGCGGAACGTTGTACATCGTTCGCATCACCGCCTTGTCGTTCTTTCCAATACCATCAGTATTACTGATAGAGTCGCGGACACGAATCGTATCATGAATGATCGTAAAATCCTGCCACGAGCCATTGGCAAGCTGATATTTTGCGCTTGCAGAGTCATATCGTTCCATGAAATAATCGCATTCATCCGCCATACCATTGGTGATGCCCCAGGATAGATCCGCTGTTCGGCCCGCGAGGATCACCGGCATTCCAGGAATGAGAAATCCCGCTACATTCAGGCCGTCGTCGCTAACCAGATGCGCCACATACCACCGCGCGGGGGACTCAAGCTGCAAATGGGTATCGTTCTCCAGAATGGCAGCGCCATCCTGGGTGTGGGAACCGGAGACCGCGAAGGAGTTCGACCCGCCTCCTACGGATGCGCCGATCGTGCTATCGAACAAGCTCGCCTCCTTAAATAGGGAGGCGAATTCTTGCGATGACGCAAGTCCATCATTAATGCGCTCCGATGTTTTTGGTAATTCCTGTATCTTCTTCGATGTATCTTGTGGCTTAACCGAAATCCTTGGGCCAGTCACATCGCCGGCGATGTTTCTATTAGCCTGGCTTCTCACAAGGGAATTTGCAATGTACGTACTTGGATTTGCGCCACCCAAAACAGTCGCGCCATCATCGGGATAAACAGGAAAGAGTGAATGTAGGTGAGCCGAATCCAATGCCTGAGAAAAATCGCTGAAGGCGGCATCGGTCAGCGCGGAGAAATTCATTTCCCACGACATCAGCCGCCCGATCATGAGGCAATCCTGCGGTCGCCAATCTTCCGGAACCAATGAAAGCGCATCGAACTCAAATCCAAGATGCTTACGATGATCGCGAAGATACGCATTAATTCCAGAGACGAACGCCGTGAGCACTTCGCGTGTATGCGGCCCGGCTTTCAGCCACATAAGATCGGCAATGCGCGAAAACCCCACCGTGCGCGACCACGCATCGATGTGGAGCGAGCGCGCACCCAATACCTCCGACATTCTTCCAGCACCGGCACGGCGCGCAAGTTCCATTTGGAACAGCCGGTCCTGCGCTTCGGCATAACCTAAACCGAAGTACGCATCGCGCTCCGTGGTCGCGTGGATATGAGGGATGGCATAGCCATCGCGATCGATGTCGATCGCGCCGCTGATACCCGAAACCGTGGCCGTGCCCGAATAGGCCGGCACCGTGCCCGACTTAAAATAAATGCCAAGCGCGAGCAATCCCGCCACTAAAAGCAGGACCAAATAACCAAAACCGCGAGCAAAACGAGGAAACATTATGGCAATTATTGCTGTGCGAGAGACACAACATAAAATCCGCCTGTCGCATTTCGAGCGCGCGAATATTGAGAACCGAAAGGATTCACTACTCGTTTTTTGCCGGTTCAATGTCCATGAACAGGGAGGAATGACTGTTCAACTTTCTTCTTCCGTGTTTACCCACTATTTCAAACCATCCCGAACTTTCCAATCGCTGAACAATCAGCGGATGGGGTTGTGGCCGCTTGCCATGACGATCTTTTTTTGCGTCAGCGGCGGGCCGTATGGGTTGGAGACGGTTGTGCAATCGGGGCATGGACTGGCGCTCGTTTTAATCGTTGTCGTTGCTCTTGTCTGGGCGTTGCCGATCTCACTCCTCTCTGCAGAGCTTGGCTCTGCTATTCCCGAAGAAGGTGGGTATTATGAATGGGTAAATCGCGGCGTTGGCCCGACGGCAGGTTTTGCGTGTGCGTGGCTCACTTATTTGTATAGCTGTGTCGATGTTGCAATTTATCCGGTGCTGTTCGCAAACTATTTGGGCGCGGTGGGATTCGATCTTTCCAACCCCACGGTAAATTTCGCCGTTCGTCTTGCAATGGTCGCTCCACTGACGTGGCTTAACATACGCGGAGTTGCAAGCACCGGCAGGGCGGTAATGACGTTTGGAATTGCCCTCCTAGCTCCTTTCGTCCTCTTAGTCGCGGCAGGGTTGGTTCCTGCGTTCCAGCATTGCACCAACGTTGTATCGCCACTCCATCCTTCCGGTGTCTCGACCACCAGCGCTTTCTCCGCGGGACTTTTTGTTATTATGTGGAATTATTTGGGATGGGATTCCATCTCCACAATCTCGCGCGAGATCAACGATGCACCGCGCGTATTCCCCAAAGCGCTCATGATCGGGATGCCCCTCGTGGTGTTATTCTATTTCGCTCCAGTCTTCGTCGGTTTGCATTTCGTTCCTGATATTTCGAAATGGACCGAAGGAAGCTGGCCGGCCATCGCCGAAGCCGTTGGAGGGCACTCGCTCGGCCTAGCCGTCGGCTTCGGAGGAATCATCAGCGCTGCAGGACTTTTTGTGGCAGGTTTGCTTGCTGCATCTCGCATTCCATTCGTGCTTGCAGCCGATGGCTATATGCCACCGGCTTTCACCAGGCTCCACAGGAAATATGCAACGCCTGCGCGAGCCATTCTCACGAGCGCGACTATTTATATGGTCTTAAGCAATTTCTCCTTCGAACAGCTTGCCGAAGTGGATGTGTTGTTATACTCCTCAGGATTGCTGCTGGAGTTCCTTGCACTCATCCAGCTTCGCCGCCGATATCCCGAACTTGTGCGGCCATTCCGTATTCGAGGCGGAATGCCTGTCGTGATTCTTATATCGGTGTTACCGGCACTTCTGATACTTGCCGCAACTATTCAAATGCTCACAACTGCATGGCTCGAAACAGCACTCCTCTTTGGTTTTGCTGCTGCAACAGGGATGCTCTTGATTCGGATGAAGGGGAAACGAGTGACATCCCTATCCTAACAGTGGTGAAGTGCCATATCGATCAGGTGATAGAATCTAAACGACTTCTTCACTCGTATGGGTGTGTTCAAAAGTGCTTTCACCACCTACGATCTTCCCTTTCCGAGCGATCTCTTCTTTGCACCGGCTGCAGATAATGACCTCATCATTCTTGTGCTGAACTTCTTCGATCAGCCCCGAAACGAAGATGGCAGAAGGAACGGCGAAGACTCCCAGGCCGCAAAATGCCGTGATCACTGCAAACACCTTTCCCCACGGCGTGATGGGGGTCATGTCTCCTGGAACCTTTGAAAGCGTCGCCGCTGCCCACCAGAAGGATCTTGGAATACTCGAAAATATCTTCGGTTGGGCCGTGTGCTCGATATAATACATAACCGTAGAAGAGAATATCAGAATGAGAAGGAGCACAAAAAATGCTGTCGCGATCTCGGATTTTTTCGCTTGAAACACGCGGTTCAACGTGGCAAGGGAGGCGGAGTACTGGCCGATCTTGAAGACACGCGCAAGGCGAATGAGTCGAAACATTCGAATGAACCGCAGGTCGAACGGTAGCAACAGCGGAAGATAGAACGGAAGGACTGCGAATAAATCGATCAGTGCGAACGGGGTCGCAATATAGCGCAACCTCCCAACGATCGGGTGGGAGTATTTTTCATCGTCCACGATCGACCACAACCGAAGAAGATATTCCACGGAAAATAAGCTTACCGTGATGATCTCCAGAATATAAAACAGTGTTTCATACTGCTCCGCGATCGCAGGTTCCGATTCCAGGATCACCGAGAGGACGCTCAGGCAAATGAGGCTTGCGATGAAGATGCGAACAAGGCGTTGACCTTTGTGTTCAAGATCGGATCCAAACAATAGTTCGTGGACACGGTGACGCGCCCGCAATAGTGAAGATTCTTCCGGCATGGATATACTGAACGCTTTTTCTATAGTTCAGGCTCCTTTGGGCACTTCGAGCGGCCGGTCACGGTGCATGAGGATCCAGTCGCCATTTTCGGCAAGAGCTTCACGGCCAAGTTCGGCAAGGAAGGAGCGGGCATCGGAAAGGCGATCTTCCGTAATGAGCTTCGTGAGATGTACCGTGGCGCGGTGGTAGAACACGCTCATGCGGTCGTATTGGCGTTTGTGCTCTGCAAGCGCATTTTTTTGGAGATAACTATGAAGTACAGCAGCTAAGACGGGGAACACTCCAACTCCGAGAAGCAACAGTTCGTTATGTTCTCGGAATGCAAACACCTGCACAGCAGCCAGCCCCAGCGCAGCAACAAAGAACAGTGTGATCATCCGCTCGCTCTTATGCAGCGTTTCATGTTCTCGATGCGCGGCCTTTGCAAAATATTTTGCCTGATCTTCCACCCAATGCTTTAGCACCAGCCGAAGGCGTTCGCGGTCGGCATCTTTCTCTTCCGCCGCAGAACTTTCCACGTTGAGCGATTGCGACGGCAGCAACCACGATGGCACAGGCGCTGTGCTCTCGATGGTCCCCGCTCGAATGGCGTTGCGGATCCAGTCGAGTTCGCTTCGCTGCTTCCGCATGTAGAAATCGGCCACGGAATCCTGCACGCCGGCAAGTTTCCAGAAAAATTGGACACGCAAGCCCTCGGCAAGCGCTCGGTAGTCCAGGTATCGGGTTTGGTATCCGTGCTGTTCCGCCCAATAATAGACAAGGAAAGAGCAAAGGAACATTCCCAGGTACAATCCCATCATGGCAGGCTCTTCGAACAGGCCAGAATACATTTCATAGAAGAGCGCCGCAAAAAAAACGAAGGTCAACAAGAGTTGCAGCGTCGTTTTGGTGCGTTTCTGGAACCGCTGGGAAAGCACGTCGGCAATGGCGTAAAAATCAAGATCCTCTTGGAGAATGGGTGGCAGCGTGGCGTGCTGATCGTGAGCGGAATGGTGCGTGGCTCCGGCGTGGTGATCGCCTTTGCTCCTATGCTTTTTCTTCCGGTGATGGTTCCCAATCAAGGCATGCGCCCGTGCCGGAAAAATGTATTCTTTGCTTGCTCGGAAATGTTCTTTCAGATCTTCGGCATAAAGTATGGCATCCTTGTTGAATGTCTCGATTCGCGAATAGACGTCGTCGTATGCCTTTTCGGCGTCCGCATGCGTGGAAAATCCAGACGGATAGAGCCAATGCACTGTGAAGGCATGTGACGGGTGTGGGTTCGTTCTTCTCGGCGCGACGATATGATAGACCGGGCCGCTATCCGGAGCATCGAGCTCACTGTGAGGTGGAGCGTAGGGCTCGGGAATGCCTTCGAGCTTGAACTGCACCACCTGCGAAGTGCCTCCGATCAAATTAAGCTCCAGTCCATCCCACAACGCAATGAGGATCGCGCTGTGCGCAGCAAGGTACGCGCCGACCAGGGCATACTGCTGCTCACGAAAAAGCCCGTGCTCCTGGATGTCCTCCGGCGTTAGACCTTTCATGATCGGCAGCTCGCTGAAGTATTCTGCCTTGGCCACCAGATCGTGAAATTCCTCAAGGGACGCGGCGTCGAAATCTGTCTCGTAGAGTTCAGTCGGCATCGGCAGCACGACGGCCAGCCGCATTCCGAACTCGAGTGCAATGCGCGCTACTAAACGGTCCGCGCCGTCAGCCAGCGCCGATAGCAGCGTGAATGGCGTCGAGGGGTAGATCTTTCGTAGGCGAGAAAACTCTGCAAAAACAAGCTCCGTAAGCCTTGGTATGTCTTCCTCTCTCAGATCACGGTGGCCGGTCACGCCAATAACGATAGGCAGCGGGCCAAATTCGCCAGCACCACGAGATGTCCACGGCAGCGATGGCAAAGCATGGTGATGAGCATGGGCAAGTTCATCATCGATAAACTGCTCTACCGGTGATTCCATGGCGTGCGAGCCATTGGTCCCGGCGTGGCTTGGCACCGGTTCTGGGTGCATTCCTGGCTTAGTGGTCAATTCCATACTACGAAGTTACGGAAATTATAGTTAGGTGGTGCAACAAACATATTTCTTTTGTGCGATTCCTGCTTATTTGGGCCAATTATTCGAGCCATCCGTTTTACCATATTATTTTCATTCACAGTATTCTTGACAAGGCAACAAAATTACCGTATGTTTGTATTGCGGTTTTCGAATATTGTGTTTCCCTACCCGACGACGGATGGTTTAAACCGCGTTGCTTTTTACCCATCCGCCGGAAGGTGTTCTGGAACAATGGTTCCCTTTAACTAACGAACGAATCAACATGTCAGCAGTATCCTATACTTATACCGATCAGAGCCCTGTTGAAAGGATAGTCGCAGTCGGAGCTGGGGCTTCCGTCACGATTCCCGCTCCGCCGGCAAGTTCACCGGGATGGACGCTTAACTGTGGTGGCCAATCGACTTCATCGGGCGGCGCGGCTATTCTATTAACCGGACCCGGCACCTATCAACTCACGGCATCCCTGAACGGCGCTTCACAATCCATCGCCAGTTCTACGCCTGGCGGCACCAATTGCAGCGTCGTGTTCGGAACCCCTGCTAATGGAGAGATTTCGATTAACCTAATGGGTTCCCCCGGAGGCTTATAAGATCTTCTTGATCCGATCAATTAACTCACAATTCAATTAAATCAACGTATGACTAAGATAAAGAAAACGATCGTTATCTTGGGGTTTGCACTTCTATCCGTTGGAATTTCAACGAAGGGATATGCCAACCAGACCGTCGCCGTAACCAATGGGGATGCGGAGGCGATCGTAGCAACGCTGAATTGTACTGATGGCGGGCACATGGTTGCCGTGGGCGTCGGTAGTACGGTTCAGGAAAACCTTGCTACCATTGTATCGATCACTATCAATGGGCAGACATTATCGGTTGGAGAAAACGGGAACATCACGCTCCCGGATTATTCGACTGTTACTGTCACATGGACGAGCAATCCCACCACCGGGGAGATTTCGATATCCATTATGGGCGCACCAGGCTGACCTAAGAATAATCATTCTATTTCAATAACCCAGGAATCTTGTAAATCAAGGTTCCTGGGAATTGGAAGTGTTCGGTGAATCGGCGCTTCCTGTCATTTCTGCAAATGTGGAAATCCGGCCTTAGAATATCGCTAAATTCGGGAATGGATTCCCGCTTTCGCGGGAATGACAAGCCATGTTGTTCCACTTAATGAGTTACTCATTACGTACTGTGTTGACTTACTCAGTCCAAGCTTAGTAGATCACAATGTCAAGCATCAAGGCGATCGCGATCGCTATTCTTTTTCTTGTGACGTTTTCCGGAATTCCAGTTGGGAAGGTGCCTCCGGCAACGCTCGGCGTGCCGCTGATCGCGCAGCATGGCCATTATTGGTGCTGGGCAGCTACGTCGGAAATGTGCATGGCATATTATCATCCCAATGGCCCGTTCTATACGCAATGCGAGCTTGGAAGAAGGTGGTTCATCTTTTTCTATTCTCATACTACGCCTCCGAACGATACAATGCTTCGAGACACCATGTATATGGATTGCACTCCGGATTCGATCGAAGGCAGCGTATTCGATATGACCTGCCAGCCATTCTTTCCCCCGTATCCGGCGGCTACCGGCATTCGCTATTTCAAAACCAGTACATCCTATACTCCTCTGACCTGGGCACAACTGTGCGATACCTTCGCATTAGGAAAGCCTGTTATCTTTCAATGGGGTGCAGATTCTATTGCCAGTGGTAATTCAGCCGGCGGTCATTGTATGGTCGCAGAGGGATGTTCGCAAACGCCGGGAATGCCACAATATCGATGGGTTTCTGTGATCGATCCGTGGCCAATGGATGACACTACCGGGCACCGGTTCGCTCGGCATTCTCAGATCGGATATTCCGAGTATGAGAATACCTCGAACGCGGCCGTGATCTGGAACCGAAAATGTGTTTGGAGAAACCGTGGGCCAGACAATGTTGTCGATACAAATTAATAGTGAAAAAGTAAGAAGTAAGAAGTAAGAATTTCATTCCCGCGAACGCGGGAATCCAGGCGTCTATAGAAATACATGAAACCACTATTATCGCTTTTTCCTGCTGGCCTGCTCATTGCCGGGGCGATCGTTGTGCTTCCGAAATCCGGTCCATATCAACCACCCGTATCGGCTATCCGCAATTCGCACACAACGATTTTTGATACTTCGCTAACGATCCTTCGCGATCTCATTCTCGCTGGCGACACTCGGCTGGGATTCAGGGACACGGCGCAAATGAACGGAGCATGGGTCGATACCATGCACGGGTTGCCGCTATATTACGCTATTCAGGACTCATTCACAAGTGTCGCTCCATCCGGAATGAACACATCGGCAGACAAAGGATTGATCGATCTGCACCGCAAAATGTTCCCAGTCTACGGACATGAGGGGTTTCTGCGCTCTGCCATTACATTCGACTCCTCTGCGTCTGGCTGGGTTCCAATGGAGTTCGATGAAGGATCTGTACTACGCAATTTTGTCGGTTTTTCCGCACACGATCCCCGCGCAGCACAAGGAGGCATGATCGTCGAAGCGCCGTTTCTCCAAAATCAATTCTTTATCGGAAAGGATAAACAAGGGAATGAAACCGTCTTTTTGCGTTCCGAAGAATTAGCGGAAATTAAAAAGAATCTTCCCAATGACGAACGAAACAGCGAAATTCTGCCGGTCGCCGACTTTATCAGCGCAACCAAAACAGCATTGCTCCAGCCCATACCAAAACCGTCCGATATTTTGAGATAACAAAGCCGATCACTCATAGGCTACCGGCTCCCATCACCGTTTTACTTCTTACTTTCTCCCTCATCTCCTCAAGCCTGTTTCGACGTTTTATCGATTCTGGATTATCAACACCATGCGTTTCTTCGTAATAGGGAAGAAAACGCTCATAATATGGAATTGCTGCCTCATAATTCTCCTCCAGAAAATAGGTGAAGCCAATAGTAAGTCCGGAGGACGCCGTCTGTGGATGGTTCATTCCAAATTTTTTCACCATTATATCTGTAACTGAAGAGTATAATTTTCGTGCTGCCGCATAATCCTTCAATCCTATCTTTGCCCCCGCAAGTTGCTGCCTGCAAATACATGTATTAAAATGTTCCGGGCCTACCGTACGAAGAAAAATCGCCTCAGATCTTCCAAATGCTTCAATTGCTTCATCAAAGCGATTGACTTGATTATAATAAAACCCAAGCTGCTTCAATGCAAAAGCCATTTCGGTATGGCTTGTTCCGAATAGCTCTTGAACAATTGCGATCACCTTTTGTAAATAGTCTTCCGCTTCCTGAAATCGGGATTGGAACAGAAGCACGGCTGCCAGATTATTGTAACGGGATATTATTTCCCTGCTGCGGGGACCGTATAGCTCCATACAAAACTCAATAGAAGCCGTAATGATCTTTTCAGCTTCTTCATATCTCCCAAGAAAATGGAGTGCATACGAGAATTGATCGAGCAATCCAACCCGGATCTTAGGATGCTTCGCCACTTCAGGTTCATCGAGCATTGCTTGCGCAAGTTCGGCAGCTTCTTTGTATTTCCCAAGATGATTGAGAATAAGAATGCGTTTTTCGCGAACCGTTAGGCGGTGCTCGGCATCCATTTCGATCTTTTCTACCACCGGGTATCCTGCCACAAAGAACTCATCGGCCTGTGCATACGCCGAGGAAAGCACAATAAGATCCACAGCATGCGTAAATGCTTCCACGACCGTTTCACTATCCAGCGTGGGATCCATCAGGCGGGGAATGTAGCCTGCATCCAGCTCGATGCGGTCGAAGGCGCGCCAGTATCCGAATGCCTCGTATTGTTCGTGCTGTGTTTCGAGCAATGCAAGCATTTCTGGCGCAAGGAGTGACTGCTTCAGTCGGTCGTTCTCCTGCGCTGCTTGCCATTGCCAGGGTTCCTCGTTCATTCGGCGGTGTCCAAATTCCCGCGCCGCAAAATATTCCCCCAGTGCAGCATGGGCCGCTTTGCGCCCTGCTTCCTCGGGCACGTACCGCTGCTCGATCGCCTCACGCAAAAAATTGTGGAAGAAGGAATGTAATCCTTCTCGTACCATAAGGTGGTATTCCATCGCGATCATCAGTTCCGAAAGCTCCATGCGGGGCTTACCGGTGATCTCCATCAGTTCTGCCTCCGAAAGCCCGTGCCGTGATGCCCAGATCGCTTTCATCACCGTGCGAACAGATTCCTCGCCGTGATCGCGCTCCATGCGGGCAAGCACCTTCTGGAAAAGCTCCCGTTCATCGGCACTCGTAAGATAATCCTCAAGTTCTTCATGCAGTGTCGTGTGCCGACCGAAAATGCGAAGCTCTTCCAGCACAGTCCGCAGAAACAGCGGACTTGAGGATTTGGGATCCGCTGAAAGCGTATGAAGGTCCTCCGCAGGTAACGATTTTCGATAGCGTTTCAGGAATTCGCTGGCAATGGCTTGGCGCTGTCGTTCGGAGAGCGGAAGCAGTTCCATTTCGTTCCACTTTCTCTCCCGCAATTGTTCCAGCGGAAGCCCGATGGTCGTAGAAAGCACGAGCCGAACATTGGGCGGAATGAAATCCGGCAGCCAGTGCATTTCCGTCGCAATGCCCGTGAGCTGATTGAGGGCATCGATGAGCAGAATGAGCTTATCATCCGGCTTGACCTTTGCAAGCCATACCGGGAATTCTTCACGGAGCGCGTTCTCGTCGTTGGGAATGGCGTCCGTTAGCGCATAGCGTTCTTTGATCTCCATCATCACCTGACGCATTACATCCTCGGGGTCGCTTCCTTCTGCAGCACCAATAAAATGCTGAACGACGAAAGCGCCCGGATTCCGCGTTTGATATTCATGAGCCAAATACGCCATCAGTGCGCTCTTACCCAATCCCGATCTACCCCAAACGATCAGGGGTGGGCCATTGGACTCCACATTTTTTATGAATTCATCATAGTATTCCGGATTAGCGACATAGGATTGCCTTCGGTTCTGCGAATACGCCTCATGCTCGATGCGTTCGTGTTCGAGCGGTGTAAGTTTTCGCTTTTGTGGAAAATCGCGATCGAGGATCGTGAGAATATCCTGAAAAACCTGTTCGCCAAGTTCTTCCGGATCGCTGAAGCGCCGGTAAGGAACGCCGGTGGATCGGAGTGTCGATTTCAGATTATCCAACGGGTTAGTGCCATCAACCCCTACGCTTGATTCTTCGGCAGATATAAAGGGGCTTATTGCATTAGCCCCTCCTAATCCAGAAATAGTAGAGGTCTGTTCATAAAAGAAGGATGAATCGTTCTTTTTCAAAAGTGCACCGTGCGCGAACTCCATCTCGATGATGCTCTTCTGACCGGCGGCATATTCCCGCAACCAGGGAAATTCTTTCAGAATTTCCGGGTCTTTTTCGATCTCCGTGATGCCGGGTACCCAGCCATATCTCGAACCGATGATTCCGATAAAGTATGGCCTGCAACGGTCAATCTCTTCCAAGCAAATTCGGACCGTCTTCCCAGTCCGCGATTCCTCCTCGGTAATCCCCCAGCGTAGGTCGATCTCAGTAAATTCGACACCTCGCTCGCGGCATTCCTTTCGGAGGCGTGGAAACACCTTCTTCACAAGTTGCTCGCGCTCGGGCTGTAGGTCTCGAAACGTGGACGAAACAAACAGGCGCAGTTCGTGCTTATTCGCTAATTGACTTTGCTGAGCGTCCGGCATCCGTGTTCGATAAGGTAAAAATTATTCCCTGCAAAAATACAACAATTGCACGGAATCGCCGTAGAGTGGAAGAACACGCCCAGTACGAACGAACTAAAATATCAGGGCGTTAGCGAAACGATCATGCTCCACCATCCGCGATTGACCCTCCTCTCAGGATTTGCAGCAGCCTTTCTTGCGGGCATGCTCGCATTTCCCGGCTGCATGTGGTGGCACAATTTCTCGACGTATTTCAATACGGTCTATCTCGCTCAAACACATATCGAGGCGTATGAAGCACAGCAGCGGGCTGTCGTCGTACAAAATGCCAATAGCGCTATTGCGGTAACAAATCACCGCTGGCTCGATGAAGAGTATCTCGTCCGGCAGACTGGCCTCCATGCCGGACACGTGGATCCGATCACGCCTTCGTTTTCCCAGTCCCTCAGCGCAACCAAGCAGATCACCAACGTGCATCTCGACTCTGCGATCATTCTGGGCTCGAAAATTCTGGCCGATAAAAAAGGTACGAAATATCGAGAGGATGCGCTGTTCATTGTGGGTAAAGCGCAGTTTTACAAAAACGATTTTATTGGAGCTGAGCGCAAGTTCCGGGAATTATTAGCCAATTACCCTCAGACAAAATATGGTGCGCAAGTCCAGGTGTTACTCGCTCGGTCGATGCTTGTAAACCACGACATCGATACTGCGGCGATCCAGCTTCAACGGGGGCTTGCTTCCACGACGGCTTCCCAAGACCCTGCCACGGTGTCCAGCATGCATCGTGCAATGGCCGAGCTGATTTACGCCAAAAATCCCGATTCGCTGACCGCCATCGCACAGGAACTCCATCAGGCCGAAGCAGGCCTGGAGGGTGAAGAACTAGCACGGCTCGCATTTCAGGAGGGCGCGGTCGATTATTTGAATGGCGATTGGCCAGCCGCCGAAACGGCGTTCCAAACATCCTACCAAGCGGCAAAGGATGACTGGCTCTCCGGCGAAGCTCGAATCGATCATGCGCTCTGTCTGCGCGAGCAGGGAAACCTGGATGACGCGAAGTCCGAACTCGCTTCGGTGCTGGCTCATGCTAAATATATCAGTTCCTTTGCCGCAGTGCGTTTTGAGCTTGCCTATACCAATGAGGCGATCGCGCGAAAAGCCGTGGCCAATGATTTGCGCTCCTCAGAATTTCGGGATGTTTATGCGCACCCGTTGCAAGCGGAATACCATTCGATCGATACGTTATATAAGAATTCGAGCGCCATGATGATCTCTCGAGCAAAGTTCCGCCAGGCAGAGATATTCCGCGAGATGGGACTCTATGACACCGCCGCTCATATTGCAGCCACGCTTATTGGCACCAAGGATTTCTCCTCGACTGGAATGGACGAATACGTTTCCGATCGCGCGAATTCGCTCGTAAGCTATGCCCACTGGCGCGCAGAGCTTTTCCATATCGATACGCTCGAAACAAGCCTCAAACAGAAGGAGCCCTCCCATTCGCATGCCGATGTGAAAGTGCAGGGCCAAACCGACGATGCCAGTATGCATCAAAAGGCACTCCAGGAGGTTCTTGGCACTCGATGGCGGCCGGAGCAGCCGATAAAAATGTCCAGAATAGACTCGGCTCGCGTCAAAGAGGTCGAAATGCGAATGAGGAAACAGGCACCGGCGCCAATGGTAGTCTCTGACACTGCCAAGTTCTTGGATAGCCTTTCTTTCCGCGCCGGAACCGCCCATTACCAACTAGGGCGTGCTTTCGAAACCTTCGGCGAAATTGCTCAGGCCCGCGATGAATATCGAGCTGCGGACACTATGAACCTTGGCCCGATGGATACTGGGCGAACAGCACTGCGCGCACGGACTCTCTATGCCTGGCTTGAACTGGAACGACAGGAAAAAAATCAGTTGGTGGCTGATTCGTTGCTGCACGAACTGCTCACGCATTACGGTCAAACAATGTACGCACAGCAGGCGCGAATTCTTTATGTAACTTCTACACGAAATTCTCCTGGAGAGTTGGCCTACCTAAACGCATACAAAGTGCTTCGAGATAACGGCGTAAACGCCGCAAAACCTCCGATGCTTCAAATCGTTACCAATTTTTCACAGGAAGATGTGGCGCCCCGGTCCTTGTATGCGCTTGGCGAAAGCTATGAGGAAGCGGCGCGCTACGATAGTGCTCTTTTCTATTACCGGCGGGTCATCAACGAATTCCCGTATTCGTCGTATGCCCTCGCGATTCACCCACGCCTTGCAGACGTTGGTACGCCCGGTCTTCCTCACGCGCCACCACGTACGCTTAGCCCCGCCTCAACCTATAGCGACACATCCTCGTCTCCAAACCAATCATCCCCACCCTCCTCTCGTCAATTCCATCCTGGGATGCGCCAAAACCCTGGAACACAACAAACCCCGGGAGTTCCGCAAATTCCAGGAGCCCTGCAAAACCCCGGAGTACCTCAGAGTCCCGGAGTACCGCAAAACCCTGCTAATATACCCCAGCCGCCATCGTCGCAAACGCTAGTGCCACCTTTACCTCCGGGAGTCAAGGCTCCGCCGATCCCTCCAAACATGCCGCCTCCGCCTCCTGGACCAAATCCCCAACCACCGAGTTCACCACCTGAAGGTTCCCATTGAGAATAGACACCCTGATTTCCGACCGTTTTTTAGTCACCCGGAGGCAGATGCTCGCACCTGGGCTTGTCACGCTGCGTTTTCGTGATCCAATAATCGCCAAACAGACGCTTGCCGGACAATTCGTGAACGTCCTTCCCAAAACTGGCTTCGGAGATCCTATGCTCCGGAGGCCCTTTTCGGTCTATTGGACAGAGGGCGACGAAGCAGAGATCATCGTTCAAGCGCATGGCAGGGGAACCGGAATACTTGCCGAGACCCGCGAAGGTGAAAAGCTCGATGTGCTCGGGCCTCTCGGCAGGCCGTGGAAGTTTGATTCTGCCGATTTCCAGACTGCGATCCTCTTGATCGGCGGCGTGGGTGTTGCGTCTATGCCGTTGCTCACGCGCACGCTTCACCAAAAAGAAATTCCACTCGTGACATTCTATGGCGCTCGCACCGCCGCACTGATTGCGAAGGATCGTCTTTCAAATTTGCACGTTGCCACCGACGATGGATCGGAAGGATTTCACGGGTCGAACGTGATGATGCTCCGCTCGTTTCTCGAGGGTGGTCGCGTTGAGTCTCCAAAGATCTTTGCGTGCGGCCCGACAGCTATGATGCGAGCCGCGCAATCGCTGGCTGCAGAGTTCGCAATACCATGCGAACTCAGTCTCGAAACAGAAATGGCGTGTGGCATTGGGATCTGTCAGGGTTGCCCGGTGCGAACCGAGGAATCGGTTTTTCAACAGACTGGGCGCCGGTTCAAATTGGTCTGCACCGATGGGCCTTCGTTTAATGCCGAGGAGGTCGTATTATAATGAATGCTGCATTAACAAATGGAGTGAACGCTGCGGACCTCAGCGTCAAACTCGGGAATGTCGAATTTAAGAACCCGGTGCTTGTTGCCAGCGGGACGTTCGGCTATGGTGCCGAAGCCAAGCAGTGGTGTGACATCGAACAGCTTGGCGGCATCGTTACTAAATCCGTAAGTTGGAAGCCCCGCATGGGTAACTCCCCGCGTCGGATCGTTGAAACCGCAAGTGGTATGCTGAATTCGATTGGGCTTGCGAACGTCGGCGTGCATACGTTCGTCAAGGAAAAACTTCCCTACCTCGCGCAGTTCGATACGAAGATCATCGCTAACATCGCTGCTTCTTCCATGGAAGAATACCGCGATGTGCTGGAACATATCGAAGCGAATGCGGTTGAAAATCTCGCGGGATACGAGATCAACATTAGCTGCCCCAATGTAAAAGATGGCGGACTCTCGTTCGGCACGAACGTCGAACGCACCGAAGAATTGACGCAACTTCTTCGAGCCTCCACGGATCGAATCCTGATGATAAAGCTCACGCCGAACGTAACCAGTGTTGCCCCGTTTGCGCAAGCATGTGAACGTGCTGGCGCTGATGCCGTTAGCCTTATCAATACACTCGTCGGGATGTCCATCGATATTTATACGCGGGAACCACGTCTCAACACCGTCACGGGCGGACTTTCCGGGCCAGCGATAAAGCCGATCGCGCTTGCCCAGGTTTATCAAGCACGTAAGGCATGTGGAATTCCGGTCATTGGAATGGGCGGAATCGTTACCGCCGAAGACGCGGTCGAGTTCTTCATCGCCGGTGCCAGCATGGTGCAGGTAGGTACTGCAAATTTTGTGTTTCCCGATGCGGGTGTGCGAGTCGCCGAGGGCCTTGCAGAATTTATGCGAGCGCAAAAGATCGAGCACGTTGGAGAGCTTGTGAATTCCCTTCGCGTGAGAGCAGAGTTGAAGGCTGCGGGGTGGTAAGGATGAAAGAAATTGTCGAAAAAGGTTACAATGGAATCGCTGTGGAATATAATTCCAATAGGCTTACTCGGAAAGAAGTGGTCAGCAAATATTTCGATTCTGTTTCGCATTTTTTCCCGCAAACTGGGAAACTACTCGATTTAGGTTGTGGTGGTGGGGAGCCTGTAACGGGGTACTTTGCACGAAATGGATACCAGGTTACCGGTGTCGATATTTCCGAGCAGATGATCGAGATCGCTCGCAAACAACTTCCGCAAGGCGAATTCATTCGAGCGGACATGACCGATTGCGATTTTGATGATGCAAGTTTCGATCTTATTGTCAGCACGTTTGCAATCATACATATTCCCCAGCCCGAACAGGAACAATTGTTCAGAAATATCTATAAATGGCTGAAAAATTACGGGGTTGCCTACCTGACACTTGGGGCAAAGAACGAGCAAAGCGTCATTCGGGACTGGAAAGGTGTCACCATGTATTGGTCCCACTTCAGCCCGGACGAATACCGGCCCATGCTACGCGGCATTGGATTTGAACTTCTTTATGAAGAAATTGAAGACTTCCCTAATGGAGAGCAATTCTATAATGTGATGTTGCGCAAGTGAGTTGGTACTTTCAAAGGGCGTCGGGCACTTATATTTGTCGGATTCAGGTTATAAATTATATGGATAGACACAGAGAGGCCATTCGGGATGAAGCATTTGAACTCGACCCTGCAAGCCAAGCACTGCTTGCAGAGGAACTCGTGGAGAATCTTGTGAAAACGCCGAACATGGCCGATTGGCTGGAAGAAGCTAAGCGTCGCCTTGCAGCCTACCGTCGAGGAGAAATGACAACAGTTGATCCATCCGAAACCTTCGCACGAACGAAGCGCATGATCGAGGATGCACGCCGCGTTGCTATTCGATGAAGGTTCGGAATACTTCGGCGGTCGATCACGAGATCGTCGAAGCGGTTGCCTACTACCTAAACGAACATAGCCCTCAATCAGCAGCGCGTTTTGATGATCTTCTGAAAAGCGCTATCCATGATATTGGAGAGCCCATTTCTCTGCCCAATTCTCGATGAGAATGTAAGAGTAAAATTCCTTCCACCATTTCCATTCTCGATACTTTACTCTGTAGAAGAGACCGAGGTCGTAATTGTTGCACTCGCACACCAAAAGCGGAAACCGGGATATTGGAAAAAGAGACTTTAACTCCTGCGGGCGTTAGAAACCACGCTCCCACTCGCTCTGTTTAGCGCAGTTCAATCTATGAAAACAAAATTATCTAAGCCTGTCGTCGGTATTATCATGGGAAGCGCGTCCGATTGGGACACAATGCGGGAATCCCACAAAATTTTGGAAGAATTCGGAGTAGCGCACGAGTATAAAGTGCTTTCGGCGCACCGCGCACCCGCTGCGGTTACGGAATACGCCACTACTGCCATCAAACGCGGCCTCAAAGTGATCATCGGCGCTGCGGGCGGAGCAGCGCACCTTGCCGGAGTGCTTGCAGCGCAGACGCTACTGCCCGTGCTCGGAGTTCCCATTGAATCGCAGGCACTCAAGGGCATGGACTCGCTCCTGTCGACGGTACAAATGCCGGCTGGCATTCCTGTCGGAACGCTTGCAATCGGCAAAGCGGGTGCAAAGAACGCTGCGTTGCTTGCGATCGGCATTCTTGCGACTAGCGACCCCGCATTGAGCGATAAATTGCAAGTTTATCGCGAGACCCAAACAAAAGCTGTTCTTGCCGCAAAGTTGGAAGCTTAACAAATTAGAAACGGGATCACATATTTTGAGAATCCAACTTTTTGCGGACGAACCATATCTTCAGTCTTTTTCGGACTATTTAGCTGGTATTGATGCGATCCAGCTTGTAACAAGTGAACCGGAACTGTTGCTCGATCTCAGTTTCCTCGAGCCAACCGAGAAGGCGCGCTGGCTTTCCAAAGTCGAGACGAACGTACCGATAGTCTCTAACACACTTACCATGAGCGCGACCACCGCGCAGCGCATTTCCGGCAAGGAAGTGTCTATCATTGGAATGCCGATACTCCCTCATTACTTCGAGCGTCAGAAGTCGATAGAATACTCGTTCCCTTATGGCGGCAATGAAAACACCAAAGCATTAGATCGGCTTTTACAGGCGCTCGGAAAAAATGGAGAGCTTATCAATGATTCCATAGCTGGAGTTTTTCCCCGAACGCTCGCTATGATCGTGAATGAAGCGGCTTTTGCTGTGCAAGAATCTGTTGCGACCGCTGCCGACATTGATACTGCGATGAAGCTCGGCACAAACTATCCGAAAGGCCCACTTGCTTGGGGCGATGAGATCGGCGCCGAAGCGATCGTTGCTATCCTCGATGCTCTTTCCGGAGAATACGGCAGCGAACGGTATCGCGTCGCAACGCTGCTACGACGCCATGCTGAATCCGGAATGAAATTTATCACAGCTTCCGCTGCTTGATTTTACAATTCGTAATTTGAAATTCGTAATTCTTCATTAATGTCACAAGCCTATATCATCTCCGCCTGCCGGACGCCATTTGGAAAATATGGCGGCGCGCTCAAAGATCTTCGTCCCGACGACATGGCCGCACTCGTCATGAAAGCTGCTGCTGAACGCGCCGGGATCGATACCGCAGAGATCGACGATGTTATCTTCGGCTGCGCTAACCAAGCAGGGGAAGATAACCGGAATGTTGCTCGTATGGCGGCGCTCCTCGCGGGATTTCCAGAGCGGGTTCCGGCTGTGACGGTCAATCGGCTTTGTGGCTCATCGTTGGATGCTATCATTCAAGCATCTCGTGCTATTAAATTAGGAGAAGCAGAAATAATAATTGCGGGCGGTGTTGAGAGCATGACCCGTGCACCATATTCCCTTCCCAAGAATGTATCCGGCGGTGCCGTTTTCGGAAATATTCCTGCGTATGATACCGCGCTTGGGTGGCGCTATCCGAATCCACGACATGAAGCAATGTTCCCTCTGGAATCCATGGGAGAAACGGCGGAGAATGTTGCTGAACAATGGAACATCGCTCGCGAAGATCAGGATGCATTCGCATACGAATCACACCGCCGGGCAATTGCTGCGCAAGAACGAGGTGATTATAAAGACGAGCTTCTCGAAGTAATTATCGAGACCCGTAAAGGCAAGACGGTTGTTGCGCAGGACGAACAACCACGAGCCGATACGACTATAGAAAAACTAGCGACACTGAAATCAGCATTTCGCAAAGGTGGATCGGTGACTGCCGGGAATTCCAGCAGTTTGAACGATGGTGCAAGCGCCGTTGTGATCGCCAGCGAAGCCGTAGTTAAGCGGCTTGGCATCGAACCACTTGGAAGATATGTTGCGAGCGGAGTCGAAGGACTTTCACCACGCTGCATGGGGGTTGGACCTATTTATGCTACACAAAAAGCGCTTAGGCAAGCCAAGTTGGAAGTAAAGGATATCGATCTTTTTGAATTGAACGAGGCTTTCGCTTCCCAAAGCCTCGCTGTGATTCGCGAGCTTGGTCTCGATCCGGCAAAAGTGAATCCGAATGGCGGCGCGATTGCGATCGGTCACCCGCTGGGTGCTAGCGGCGGAAGGCTCGTCGGAGCACTGCTGTACGAAATGCGGCGAAAGAACCTGAAACGCGGCGTAGCGACGATGTGTATTGGAGTCGGGCAGGGAATCGCGGGTGTCTTTGAGAGGGAATAATAAAAACGGCCCGCAACGTGCGGGCCGCTCAAATTTTATCACGAACTAATGGTTGCGCTACATTTCGTTACTCGAAATGATACACATCCCGAGTGAATTTGCCGTCGGGGCCCATCAGCACGAATGTAAGGCCGTGCAGGTATTTCTTTGCCGCTTCCTGTACTTCCGGCGATGTAACCTTCTCGGTTTCTGGCACGATCTTGAAGAATAAACGCCAATCGCCCCCTTCCACCTGATCGGTATAAAGGATCTGTGCTTGTCTCAGATTTTCCTGCGCAATGTAGTAGTAGGTTGTGATACGGCCTTCTTTGGCATGGCGGAGGTCGCTCGCAGATACTTCCGTATTTTGCAATTTTCGAAGTTCATCGAAGACGACATGCGCGGCTGAATCCGGAAGCACGGATTGTAAAGAAATGGCAATGTCGAAATTGGAATAATTTCCATTTGCATACGCTGAGGGCGAATAAGAAAGATTACGTTTGGTGCGTACTTCATCAAACAGGCGGCGGTCGAGGATCTCGAGCATAATGCGCTCGGCCCACCAGCCCGGTTCGGTGAAGCTCGTCGAGGCTGCGCGCATGTTCACATAAGTCGTGGGGAAATCCGGAGGTTTCGAAATGAACTTGAATTGGTCGGTGACCGGAATGATCTTTGGGATCTTTGGCCAAGCAAAGTTACCTAACGGAAGCGGATCAAGCGCAGAAAGCTTTGATTCCAACTCCTTGCGAGAAATATCGCCAACCACAACCAGGATCATACGCGAGCGCTGGAACTGGCTATTCCGGTATTGCATCAGATCCGCGATGGTGAGTTTGTTCACCTCATCTTCCGTTGAAACACGGTTCAACTTGGAAGTTCCCTTCCAAATGCTATCGGCGAGAAAGGCAGAATATCCATCCGGATCGGATTCACGGCCTTCTATCGCTTTAAGCGCTTGCTCCCTGATCTTATCGGATTCAAGTGAATCGTAATGCGGGTGCGTCAGCAGATCGGCAAAGATATTCCACGCCGAATTAAAGCTTGGACGGATCGTCCGGAGCGTAAAATTCATGTGGTAAATATTGCCGGTTCCAGCAATGGTCGTCGAAAGAGCGGCGAGCGAATCCCGATAAGCCGATTTAGGATATTTATCGCTCCCGCTTGAAGCGATGAGCGCCGCAGTTCCCGATGCGATGGAGGCATTATCTGTTTCACCGTAAGCAAGGCCTCCCTCGAAGCCCAGAATTGCGCCGATGACTTGATTTGCATTTGTTGAACGCAGAATAACGTGAATGCCGTGGCTGTTGAAATCCTGCACGTCACTCGGCGCCTGCGCTGAAGCAGCAGTTGCGAAGCAAAGAGCGGAAAAAAGAGCGAGTGTTAGCGTTTTCATTGTAGAAGATCCTCCGCTTTGAGATTAAGTTTATCGAGTGCGGCCTGGTTGGTGGTCACACCGAGCACGTATGGTTTCCCTTCGATCCACCGATTGAGATAGCGATTAATATCGGCGCGGGTAACCTTCTTCGCATTCTCGATATAATGGAGATAATAGTCAAGACCGGCAGAAGCCCACCAGAGCGGAAGCGAATTTGTCGCGAATTCGGTAGCCGATGCCGTTTCGTAAATACGGTCACCCTCCATGATGCGCTTGGCGGTTGCAAGCTCCTCATCGGTAAAATAATCGGGGTCGGTCCAATGCTTCATTTCTTCCTGGATCGCTTTGATGGCCTTCTTGGTAGCATTGATCGGCACGTAGGCATCGATCTCGATCGGGCCGACATTCTTCTGTGAGAACCATCCTGAATTCACCTGGTAGGCGAGCCGCTTATCGACCAACGCTTTTTCAAAGCGGCTATTCTGCTGATTGATAATGGTGTGGAACACGTCCGCGGCATAAGTATCGGCGTTATCTTTGCCGAGGCTTGGGCCTTGCCACGTCATGCGAACTTCGGTATAAGGCATTTCGGGGCCTTCACGCACAACAAGTTGCTTTTTGATCGGCGGAAACGGGGGTGGATCGTATTTCGGGAACGGAGCAGGACCCTTCGGCCAAATACCTGGCCCAAAATATTTTTCTGCCTCGGCATACACCTGCTCTGGCTTGACATCTCCGGCAACGATGAGCGCCATATTATTCGGAATATAGAAGCGATGCTGGATAGTATGCATCATCTCCGGCGTGGCCGCAAGAATGGCCGGACGCAGTCCAAGCTGTTGCTTGCGGCTGAATAGCTCCGGAGACCAAACAGCGCTATCCTGAGCATAGCGCAGTTTGAAATCCGGTTCTGCTTCGTTGCGGTCGAACTCGCCAAGCACGACGTGTGTCTCTTTGCGGAGTTCGTTCGAATCGAAGAGCGGCGTGCGAATGGCTGCGGACATAAAGTCCATACCGCCATCCAAATTCTTATTCGGAATGACGATAAAATAGTTTACATGCTCCTGATGCGTCGCCGCGTTGCTGACGCCGAGCGAACCGCCAAGATCGGCAAGCCCCTCCATGAATTTTTCCTGCGAAGGAAATTTCTGGTTCGCCTTAAAGAACATGTGTTCGTATAAGTGCGAAAGGCCGTTGTATTCCGGCGGCTCAGTGAAGCTGCCGTTCTTCGCAACGAGCTCGATCGTCGCGAGCGGCACCATGTGGTTTTCGATCACGATTACGTCCAGCCCATTCGCCAGCGTTTTCTCGACAAACGGAGCGGACTGCGCACGCGCATCGCTCCCGGTAATAAAGAATCCCAAAGCCAGAAGTGCGGTAAGGATGCACAGCCAGCAAAAACATGTTCGCATAGTGGTATTAATTGATATGACGCCTGAAAATTGTTGCGCTCAAACAGGCAGGCGGAGAATATGATTCGCCCACTATTTCACCCCTGCCGGGCCATGCAGGATGAATTCGAACCCCTCAGGCTTTACGCCCATGCCACCAGCGTAGGGGTGGTTCATTTCTGCAATCAGAAACAGGGTGACTGCGATCATCACGGCAAGAAACCCGGTGATCATATACTGAGTCCACCGGCTGGGCGTTGCAAAGAGGTAGGTGAAAACGATGCAGATGAACCCGCCGCCCAATAGCAATGACCACATAATGCCTGGCATGGTGCCATTGATCCCGATGATCCTCTGCCGGCGAGCGTTGTTGAAGCTCGTGAGTTCCCGCAATGCTTCGTTGTAGTACGGCAGCTCTGCGGGTGCGGGACGAAAGTTGTAGAACGAAGCCCATAATTTCTTCGATTCAGCATACGTTCCTGGATCGGAGTGTCCATGCGCCATCGCTGGCCACTCCTTCTCGACCACCGAGGTCGCATAATTATTGACTTCATCGGTGATGCTCTTTGAAATGGAATCTGGGAATACATGCGAGAGCTGGCGGACATTACCCAGGTGCATTGCTTCATTCTCTGCGATGTCATCGGCACTGCGATATTCCTGCCACACAACGATCACTACAAAGGCGAGCAGGACTGCGTAGATCACACCGACGACGGAATATACGAATCCGGCGACATCGTGCGAATCGCGGAGGCGGCTTCGATCCACCAAACGGTGGAACAGCGCAAGACCTCCGAGTGAGAGTACTATTGCTATTAGGGCGGACATTGCCGCAAGCACAGCCAGCGAAAAGCTATTGAGAAATTCCATGTTGAAGTGTGAAAGAAGAATCGGCAGAGCAAACTGCTATCACTGGGTTGAAGTTTCGTTAGGCAGGTGAGTTCGCTTAATAGTCTACAGGTGTTTTTGGGGAACATTACTTTGCTCCGGTCGTGACGTCCTGCACCTCGCGCAACAATTTCTTCGCACATCACATTGATTGGCGCACCAATTCCTTAAACGAGGGTGGGATACCTTGATGCTTTTGCAGCTCAGAAGGTCACTCCGGTTGCTTGATAAGAACGCTGGCCGCCTACATCGCCGCTAATATCTTGATCAAATCATCATTCTTCTTCAATTTCATCTTCGTGCGGATATGGGCGCGGTGATGCTCGATGGTGCGCTCCGAAAGGCACAGCAACCGCGCGATCTCAGCAGAACGGAGATTCATCCGCAGTAGCGAGCACATACGCAGTTCGGTTGGGGTCAGGGTGGGATGTTTCGTGAGCAATATTTTCGTAAACTCCGGATGCGCGGACTTGAACTGCGTATCGAATTTCTCCCAATCGACCGCCTTGCACGGCAGCGTCTTCAGCCGCTCGCGGAGTTCTTTTGCCGCGCCGTCGGGGAGCGGGAACTTGTGTATGAATTGAAGCAAGCCATCGCGCAACTCGCCCAATAGTTCCGTTTGGGCGATGAGTTGGAGGGTGGAGTTGGAAAGTTCGCGTTCGAACAGTTCTATTTTTAATTTTTGAGTTCGGATTTCCTCTCTTTCGCGTTCCGAGGCAAGCAATCGATGCATAGCAGCTACCTTCTTCTTATAATCTTCCGTATAAAATTTTGTATGAAGGTCGAATGCTTTCTCGATGGTTTCGAAAGCAGCATCTTTTTTGCCTAACACTTTTTGTACAGTGCTAAGTAAGGGGTAAATTATTAACAGATTGATCGTATGATTGAGCTTAACGCAGAGTGCTGTAGCTGAGAGTAATATCTCTTCAGCTTTTTCAAGCTCTCCAGAGAGGTAGTATGCTTTCCCAAGTAAAGCCTTAAATTCCAAAACCTGATCCTTCCCGGTAGCTAATTGTATTGCATGTTCGAATACTTTTATAGCGCTGTCCACTTCCCCCTTTTCAAGTAAAATGCGTCCGCGAAGTGAAACCCTTTTCCCATTGAGATCTTCAACATGATCAATCAAGTTCGCAGCCAATTGATCTGCTTGATCTAAAAAGGCTTCGGCTTTGTCGAAATTAGCAAGACTGATATTAACGCTCGAAAGCTGAACAAGCACCGCTATTGCTGCGCTTTTATCGACCTTCCGAAGAGCAAGAGGTAGAGCTGCCAATAAGTATTGCGTAGATCCATTTAAGTCACCATTATCCTCAGCGATAACTGCCAATCCCAACAAGGAATATGCAGCCCTATCTGGCTCTGGCGATTTTTCATACTCTGATATGGATTCTTTGAGAAGTTCGAGAGATCGGTTCACATCGCCAGCCATATGGTAGTATCCGGCCATCATGTAGAGCGTTCCACCAACTGCTCCATGAGCGCCAGATTCTTTTAGGAATTTCAATGCTTCCGCCATCATCTCAATGCTGTCTGATGAACTTTCATTACCCGCCCTGCTTTGTGCAATCTCCTTCATCGCCAATCCGATGACATGTGAATAATTTATTTGCTTTGCAACTTCGAGGGCCTTTCGATAACATTCTAGTTTTTCCTCCCAGTCTGAATGCAAAAGATCATGTCCCTTTTCGAAATACGCTTCTGCCATTCGCTTAAAGTCACTACATGCGATCGCATCACGCAAATAATCTTCGCGTTCTTGGAACGTCATATACGTCGATTCAAACCTACCTTTTCGCGCGGCAGATGTCATTCGCTTCTGATAAAAAATAAAAAAGTCAAACTATAAAATGCCTGCAGGGAACGTTCCCAGCAGGCATGGTAAACAAAACATTAATTTTACCGTTTCCAGTCGATGGATCCTCCGGTGAATCCCGGTTCCAGGGAAGTCGAGTTCGATGTAAACGATTGAAGCTTCGCAAGACCTGAGGACGAATAACTATAGAACATTACGCCGCTATTATTCGGTGACCACGCAGGATCAAACCCCGTTACGGAATTCGTAGTAGGCGTCGAACCGGTGGAGGGCGTCACATAGTAAAGCTCCCACGGCGTCGAACTATTCGGTGTGGACATGAACAAGAGTTTGTTCTGACCTGTACGGGACCATTCGAGCTTATTGACAGATCCTGAGATCGGAATAGAATCCTCCGCCGCGCCGGTCGAGGAATTAAAGATTAGGATTGTATAATGGTCATTCGTATCTTGACGTGCAACCGCGATCTTCGAATCGTCAGGGCTCCAGGTTGGATATTCATATAGCCCAAGACAGACCGTTCCCCTTAACTTCTTATAAGAGGCAAGTACGGTCGGCGTTCCACCCGATTGTGGGATCGTGCAGAGATCTGTGACGCCGTAATCTGACTTCTTAATATGCAAACGCGTGAAGGCGATAAGTCCAGTGGAGGAGGTCGCACACCATGCCGGCCCGCCTTGATTGTATATTGAGTCGCTTGCAGAGAGGGAATAGATTGCCCGCACATTGCTCCCCACGGGAACGCCGTTCGAGTTCACGCTAACATCGACAGCTTTTATGGCCCATGCCAAGTTCTCGAGGCTGCCGTATGCGATCGAAGCTCCGTTATAATTCCAGCTTGGGCTGACCAGAGCTCCCTGCGTGTTGTTAAAGGCCGCGGTAACAATATTCCTCTGGTTCGCGTCGGTCGAATCCATGACTGCGACGGTGTAGTAGGTGTAAATTACCTTTTTTATCGTTGCAGTAGTGGTGCCAATGTAGGTCACCGCCGGTTGCGCCGGCGGAGTACTGGGCGAAAGCGGCAAAACCGTTTTGGGGCCGTTGAGCGATTGTTCATCCTGCGAGCAGGACGAAAAAAAAGAGAACACCGTGATAAGGGTTGCAAGGCGGAACAAAATTGCTGATTTCATAGTACATTGCATCGAGAAATAGATGAGCTTGTGACCAATTCAGATCTGCGTCTTGGCCCGACGCACGAATTGCGACGAGCCAAGTACAAAAATATGAACTTCTTTACCGCTTCCAGTTCAAATAGGGGTAATTGGATGAGATTACCGAGGATGTCGCGGTCGTGAACGGCACGAGCTTGTACTCGCCGGAGTTCTGGAACATGATGCCGCTGTTATTCGGCGACCATGTCGGATAGGAACCCACCACGGAATTCGTCGTTGGCGTCGAGCCGGTCGAAGGCGTGACGTAGTAAATCTCGTACGCGCTTCCGGTTGAGAACGAATACGCAAGATAATTCTCTCCCGTGCGAGACCACTCCAAATGACTGACCGTTCCCGCAACGTAAATGGAATCTTCCGGCGCGCCGGTCGAAGCGTTGAAGATGAGGATCGTGTATTCGCGATTGCTGTCCTGGCGCGCTACGGCGATCTTCGAGTCGTCAGAACTCCAGGTGGGCCACTGATAAATTCCCTCTATAACCGTTCCGTTCAGTTTTTTATACGAAGCCAGCACGGTCGGCGTTCCGCCCGATTGCGGCATCGTGCAGAGTTCGGTTATCCCATAATGCTGACGATCGGTGTGAACTTGCGCGAATGCAACAAGACCTGTCGAAGAGGTCGCGGAACACGCAGGGCCAGCGCCAGTCAATAAAACGGTCGAATCACTCGGAGCCAGCGTGTAGATCGCCTGATCGTTACTGCCGACTGGAACGCCTTTCGAGTTTACACTGACATCGACCGTATTGATCTTGTACGTGCCCGATGCCACCCTCGCATAGGCGATCGTTGAGCCATTATAATTCCAGCTCGGCGAGGTGTAGGTCGTACCGGAACTGCCGGTAACGATGGTCGTCGCATTGGCGCCGGTGGTGTCCATTACGCCTATGCCAGAGTTTACGTAAGTTATTGCCGGATTTGCTGGTGGTGTGCTGCTTTTTAATGGCAGCTGGGACTGCGGCCCGCTGAGTGATTGTCCATCCTGCTGGCAGGAGGAAAGAAGCGAAGCCGTTGCGAATACAGCGACGGCAAGAAGAAGCGATGTTTTCATTTTGTTTTAGAAATAGTTTGTTAATCCGAATCCCACTCACCCGATTCCGCATTCGGAGCGTGTCCGATCATGCGGGAATATCCCTCTCCCCACTTCGTGGGTCGAGGGGTTTCGGGTTTCGAGGTGTGTTTGAAACTCGGATACAAAAATAGAGGGCTTGCCACAACATCCGTTACCCAATCAGTACCTATATTCAATTATTAATTACGAATGACAATTGGGGGACATATCCTCGTAAGCCTGGGTTTAGAATACATGCTTGAATTACGATTTGAAACAGAATTAACCGAGGATCAGAAAATTCCGGTGCCCCCTTCTGTTGCGAAGGCCATACCCGCTCATGCAAAGGTTTCCGTCGCTCTGAAGATCGAAGAAAGAACCAAGCAACAGCGGCCCTCGAACGATGCCCTGGAGTACTACATGCACCACCCTATCAAAATGACGGGTATCCCTCCCTTCCGCCGCGAGGATGTCTATCGTGAGCGAACCGGCTCGTGAACTTTGTCGATACGAACGTCTTTATCTATGCTCTGGCCGAGGATCAGCCGGAAGCAAAGCATTCCCGAGCCATTCAACTTCTGGAATCATTGGATTTGGCAGTTAGCACGCAAGTTCTGAACGAATTATCCGCGACACTCAAAAATAAATCCCGCCTTCCAGAAGACGCATTACAATCGATCGTCGAGAGCCTTTTGAGAAGGTATGAGGTAACTGTTCTCAACATCGAAGATATACTCGAAGCATTCTTATTGAGAAAAGAATATCAATTATCCTATTGGGACAGCCTGATCGTAGCGAGTGCCTTGAGATCGAATGCGAATATTCTTTATACCGAAGACATGCAGGATGGCCTGATCATTCGGGGCCGAATCACGATCGTCAATCCTTTCCGATAAATTTCCAATTCGTCATTCGAAATTCGTAATTGACCTCGGCTCCCAAAAATGCTCCTTTAAATCCACTAACTCACCTTTGAAAGTGATACCCTCGCGTTTAAGGATTCCTCGCAGCCTGTCATAACCGCCAAAATGATGCGCTGCCGAAAGGGCGCCCATTCTATTGATAACGCGTTGCGCCGGAACATCCGAACCCTCCGGCAGCGCGCTCAGCGCCTGACCGATCATTCTTGATGAGCCTTTCATGCCCAGCACTTCGGCGATCGCGCCGTAGGTCGTCACCTTTCCTTCGGGGATTTGTTCTACGATCTCGTAAACGCGCGCGTAAAAATTGGGCTTCTTCTTGGGAAGCCGAATTTCGGTCATTATCGGAGCATTCTTTTTCTTTTGCAAGATACAAAAATAGCTATTATCGGCGCCGGAGTCAGTGGACTCTCGGCAGCGGTCGCACTGGTGGAACGAGGGTTCCACAATATCACCATCTACGAAGCCCGAAAAGAGGCTGGCGGCAGAACGCGCTCTTACGTTGACCCCACCACTGGCGATACGCTCGATAACGGTCAGCACTTGCTGATGGGTTGCTACCGCTCGACGCTGAAATATATGGAAAGTATTGGTTCCGATCATCTACTAAAGCGGAGTCCCCTGCTCATTCACTACCACGAGGCAGGCCGTGCGGAGCCCGCAATATTGCAGATACCACCAGCTTCCAAGCCTCCTGTTAACCTCCTTGGCGGGCTATGGAGTTCGAAGTTGCTCACCGCAAAGGAAAAACTCGCGGCTACCTGGCTCGGCCTTGCCATCGATGCTTCCTCAACAAAGAATGCCGAGGGCGTGACCTGCGAAACGTTATTCCGCAAACTTCATCAGCCTGCGGGAATTGTCAAGAAATTTTGGGAACCGATCGTACTTGCCACGATCAATGCCCCGATCGGAAAAGCAAGCGCCGTGCTGTTCGTTAATGTGTTGCGTGAAGCATTTTTATCTGGCCGTGAGGCGAGCGATCTACTAATTCCCTCCGTTGGTCTTTCGGAATTGCTGATCGATCCGGCGATTCGAATGCTGGAAAAGAATGGAGTGTCCGTATTGCTTTCATCACCTGTTCGAACCATCGAAAAAAAAGGTGGAGTTTTCACGATCACATCGGATACAACACGCGGATTATTCGACATAGTTATTTACACTGGCCAGCAACACGAGCCATTACCGGACGAAGTGAGATTAGCAACACCTGAATTCGAATATTCCCCTATCGTAAATGCATGTTTTTGGATTGACCGAGAGATTTTTTCTACACCAGTCCATGCGTTTCTTGGAACAACACTTCAGTGGGCATTTCCTAAGCCATCCCTGCGTTTCCCCCAGCGCCTTGCTTTGACGGTGAGTGCCGCGAATGGACTTGTCGAGCATACTAACGAGGAAATCAAGCAACACCTCTGGGGCGATCTCTGTGATGCAGTTCCCGAAGCGAGGCATGCACGCCTATTACACTTTCAGATCATTCGTGAAAAACGCGCGACGGCGCTCATCACGCCAGTGGTGCAGAGCCAAAGGCCAGACATCGCAACGCAGATTTCGGGACTTTGGCTGGCCGGCGACCTTATCCAAAACGAGCTACCCGCAACTATCGAGGGTACCGTGCGTAATGGTTATGCTGCCGCCAAAATGGCCGCAGATTCCGTGAATATTTATTATAAAACTTAAATAGTGATTTTGGCACTGTATTGCTTCTATCCACTATCATAGATCCACTCAATCATTTTCTATGGCTGAAACGAATATTAAAGTAGCACCGGTACCGTCGCCGGCTGGCCCACCACCGAAGGATGCACTGAAAAAGGCCACACTCGGAAAAAAGAAGCGCAAGATCAGCCCGGTGGTCTATGTTGTCGTGCTGGTCGCCGCCGGATTTGCGTTCTGGTATTTCTTTGTCCGCACGCCCCCTGCTCCTTCGATCGTCATCCGATACGCTGCGGTAGATTCGGGCGATATTTCCCGAAGCGTAACTGCCACGGGAGCATTGCAAGCCACTACGACGGTTCAGGTTGGCAGCCAGGTCTCGGGGCTGGTGAAAAAGATCTATGTCGATTTTAACGCTAAAGTAAGAGCAGGACAGCTTCTTGCTGCACTCGATACCGCGCCCTATGTTGCGTCCGTCACGCAAGCCGTTGCGACAGTCACTAAGGCGCGATCCGATCTCATGCTGGCCGTCGCTAATGAAGCTCGAGAGCGCGAACTTCTCGCTCAGCATCTCGTCTCACAGTCCGATTATGATGCATCTATCAATGCGCTGAAAGACGCTCGGGCCACGCTCGACGTGGACTCTGCCCAGTACGAGCAGGCGAAAGTAAATCTTGGATATTGCTATATTCGTTCGCCAGTTGCAGGTGTCGTGCAGGCGCGCGATGTCGATAGCGGTCAGACCGTCGCGGCGGGTCTGAATGTCACGGTTCTTTATGTAATTGCACAGGATCTAACGAAAATGCAGGTAGCCGCCGATGTCGATGAAGCGGACATCGGGCAGGTTGAGGTTGGACAGGATGTGCTATTCACCGTCGATGCATATCCCGGACAAAAATTCAAAGGCGTCGTTTGGCAGGTCAGGATCAATCCAACGATCACCACAAATGTTGTTACTTATACTGTTATCATCAATACTGATAACCCGGACCAAAAATTGCTTCCAGGTATGACTGCGACCGCAAACATTATCAATGCCTCGCGGTCGAACGTGATGCGCGTGCCGGTCGCTGCTACTAGATTCGTGCCGATGCCCGACATGTTTCCTCTGTTGGCTCCCAAAGATACCAGCGGACGCGCTGCTCGAAGGCAGAAATGGGCTGCCGATTCATCACACCGCAGCAAAACGAATGGAGGAGGAATGGATCACGATAATCCGAACCGCCCCCAGATCGCGACCCTCTACATTAAGTCTGATTCTGTAAATGGCCCTCAAATTCGGCCGATAAGGGCTGTTTTAGGACTATCAGATGCAAATTACTCTGAAATCCTTAGCAGCACTCCACCATTACAAGCTGGCGATAGCATTGTCGTTGCGGCATTCTCCATGAGCCCAGCATCCGGAGCATCTTCCTCATCGCCACTCAATACAAGACCGGGACAGGGCGGAGGCGGTGGTCCTCGACGATTCTAACCTTATGTAACTTTATCACTCCGGTTAAGAAAACGCACTACCATGCTAACACAAATGATCAACAGCGTCATCATGGCGTTCCAATCGCTCGCGAGTAATAAAGTACGCGCGGCGCTGACGATGCTCGGTATCATCATTGGCGTGGGAGCGGTTATTACCATGAACGCGATCGGCCAAGGCGCTTCACAAGCAGTCACAAGCCAGATCAACGCTATGGGAACCAACGCACTTCTTATTTTTCCGGGCGCGACGAATCTTGGCGGGATCTCCTCCGGAGCCGGTGGAAGCCAGCACCTGACGCTCGATAATGCAAACGCGCTAAAAAAATCCACATGGTTGAACTACGTCGCACCTGGGGTCGGTACCAGCGTTCAGGCCATCGCTGCAGGCGCTAATTGGGCTACCCGCATTACCGGTACGACGCCAGATTATCTGATCATTCGGAATTGGCCGATCGTCAGTGGCAGTAATTTCACTGAAGCCGACGCGAAAACTGGAACGAAAGTCTGCATTTTGGGCCAGACCGTTGCAACAAACCTATTTGGCGATGGCGTTGATCCGGTCGGCCAAAGTGTTCGTATCAAACAAGAGCCTTTCACAGTAATAGGGCTGTTACAAGTCAAAGGTTCGAATTCATACGGGCAGGATCAGGATGATATTATCATCGCTCCGCTTGCGACCGTTCAGAAGAAGCTGATCGGCATTACGTGGATCAATAACATCACCGCAAGTTCAATAAACGCCGACGCGACGGTGCCTGCTACGCAGGACATCACAGATATTTTACGCCAGCAGCATAAATTGCTTCCATCGGACGATAATGATTTTCAAATTCGCTCCCAGGTCGAACTGGCACAGGCAGCTCAGCAGAGCACCGCAACTTTGACGAATCTTCTGAGCGCGGCAGCGATCATCTCGTTGCTGGTTGGCGGCATTGGGATTATGAACATTATGCTTGTCAGCGTGACCGAACGAACCCGCGAGATCGGTATTCGGAAATCCATCGGCGCAAAGCAAATGAATATCCTGTTCCAATTTTTAACCGAAGCCATCACCCTGAGTCTCGTTGGTGGAAGTATTGGAGTAATCCTTGGTTATCTTGCCTCGTCATTCGTCTCTAAGAGTAACGGCTGGGTGCTCGTGATCTCCCCAGTGGCCGTTAGCTACTCTTTCGGCGCAGCCGCTTTCGTCGGAATTTTCTTTGGCTGGTACCCCGCCCGCAAAGCCGCACGCCTGAACCCCATCGAGGCGCTCAGGTATGAGTAGATCTCGTAGGCGTGACCTTTAGGTCGCCGCTTCTGTTATCTGTAGGTGATCAATACGACCCTCTTTACCCTACCGGAATATCCTGCCGTTAATTCCGCTGTGGACGATCCTCGTCTCGCAGACATCATTCGATCAGCGACGGAATCCACCATCGCTGAAGCCGATGTAGTCATTTTCGGCATCCCAACCAACGAAGGCATTCGCCGAAACGGCGGACGCCTCGGCGCAAGCGAAGCGCCGAACGCCATTCGCGAATGGCTCGGCAAACTAACGCCTTATGCCGGGCCGCATTTCAATCGCCACTTGAATGATCTGCGCATCGTCGATCTTGGAGATGTCAATCAGGGCTACCTTGAAGCGATGCATGTGACTGCAGCACAAGTCACACTGGAAATGATCGCGGCAGGGAAAATCGTCATCGCACTCGGCGGCGGGCATGATGTGACCTATCCGTTAGCGCGCGGTTTTCGAGATGGATCGAATTCCGAGGCCATGGGTCTCATCAATATAGATGCTCATCTCGATGTGCGCGAGAAAAAAGATGGGAAGCATCATTCCGGCAGTAGTTTCCGGTTATTGCTTGAGGAGGGAATTATAAAAGGCCAGCATTTTGCCGAAATAGGGATTCAATCTTTTGCGGCATCCGAAAACCATTTTAATTGGGTCATTCAGCAAGGCGCGCGCATTCTCACGTTCGAGGATGCCACTACCACGCATCTCCCGAATGCATTTGAAGAATGCGAGTTTGCCATCACCCACGGCGACCCAGATTTTCCGACTTATCTTTCATTCGATATGGACTGCGTGCGCGCTTCCGACGCACCTGGCGTAAGCGCACCTGCTCCGATCGGCTTCCTGGCAGAGGAAGCGTACGAACTTTCCGTCGCCGCGGGTCTATCAAAGAATGTTCGCATGTTCGATATTGTGGAAGTTAGTCCGCCACATGATGTCGATGGCAGAACCGCTCGATTAGCGGCCAGAATGATCGCGGGATTCTTAGCAGGAGTTGCGAACCGAAACATTCGCTGAGAATGTGCGTGCACGCAAGTTTACTGCACTTATAATGGCCAATTTTTGTTAACTTCTTTCCATGTCGAAAAATACTCCATCTACCAACGGACACTCGAATAACGGTACGGCGCCTAAGCGCGGTACCGAGCTTGTCAAACGTGCATTCCCGCAAATGCTGAAAGGCGGCGTCATCATGGACGTCGTGAATGCCGAGCAAGCAAAGATCGCGGAAGATGCCGGCGCAGTTGCTGTGATGGCGCTCGAACGGGTGCCTGCCGACATCCGCGCCGATGGCGGCGTGGCGCGCATGTCCGACCCAGAACTTATTCTGCAGATCATCAACGCGGTTTCCATCCCAGTGATGGCGAAAGCGCGCATTGGGCATTTTGTGGAAGCGCAGATATTGCAAGCGCTTGGTGTTGATTGCATTGACGAAAGCGAAGTGCTCACGATGGCCGATGAAGAAAATCACATCGACAAAACGAAATTTGAAATACCATTCGTCTGCGGTGCCCGCAATCTTGGCGAAGCATTACGCCGTATTGCCGAGGGTGCAGCAATGATCCGTACGAAAGGTGAAGCAGGGACTGGCGATGTGGTCGAAGCTGTGCGACACGCACGTTCTATCTTCGGAGAAATTCGCAGACTTACTTCACTTTCCAAAGAAGAGCGATATTCCTACGCGAAAAATCTTGCCGCGCCACTCGATCTTGTCAATGAAGTTGCGGATACAGGAAAACTTCCCGTCGTGAATTTCGCCGCCGGTGGCCTTGCCACACCTGCCGACGCTGCCCTATTGATGCAGCTTGGCGTTGATGGCGTTTTCGTTGGCTCCGGCATTTTCAAATCAGGAGATCCAGCCAAACGCGCCGCAGCTATTGTGAAGGCTACAACCTATTTTAATGATGCTGATGTGCTTGCTGAAGTAAGCCGCGGGCTTGGCGAACCAATGGTGGGAAGAACGGTCTCTTCACTCGCAGAAAAGGAATTGCTCGCTGTCCGTGGCCTCTAATAGGGTAATGGGTAAAGAGCAAAGGGTAAAGGGTGAACAAAATACGGAACCCTTTACCCTTTACCCTTTACACTCGCCGAACACCAGGGTAATTGGAGTTTTAGGTCTTCAAGGTGATTTTCGCGAGCACATCGAAAAGCTTCAATCCGTTGGTGCACGAACGAAAGACGTTCGCCATATCTCCGATCTGGAAATCATTGATGCACTGATTCTTCCTGGTGGGGAATCTACCGCCGTTGCAATCGTGGAGAGTTCCAACGCGGCTCACGGCATTTTCGAAAAGATACGAGAACTTTCCAACGAGGGCCTTCCCATCTGGGGCACCTGCATGGGTTCCATCCTGCTCGCAAAGAATATCGAAGGTTCAACACAAGGCAGACTGGGAATAATGGACATCACCGTCCGCCGTAATGCCTTCGGGCCGCAACGGTTCAGTTCGGAGATTCCAATTACAATTCCCGCATTAGGCGAACCTGATTTTCCAGGAGTTTTCATTCGCGCCCCACTGATCACCAAAGTTGGCGCTGGCGTTGATATTCTAGGTCAAATGGAACCAGGAATAGTTATGGCGCAAGAGAAGAATTTGCTTGCAACAGTTTTTCATCCAGAAGTCGTGGATGATACGCGGGTGCATGAATATTTTCTTTCGATGATTGCATGAGATTATTAATCACCTGACGGCCAAACAAGTCCGATCGGGATTTTTAGATAACCGCCCCAGGTCTGAAAAGGGGTTTGGAAAAAAGGCCATGCAAACTCATAGTAACCAAACAGGAAAATGCCAGCAAAGGGGATCGCGCTGATTCCAAAATTGATGTTTCCATTAGAATAAAATAAGGTCGGGCCTATGTCTAAACCGATAGCTTCATCGGCTTCTATGCCTACATGAAGGGTCGTATGTTCTTTCCAAAAAGTAAGATCAACCGTGTACCCCCAATATGGAAATATCTGGTTGGGGAAATAAGTTACTTCAAAACCCCAGGTAAATCCTCCGTTGTCGCCGAGTGTGTACCCTAACTTCGGGCCGACAGACCACCATGGTTGAGCCGATGCAACCGCTGGTTCGAAGAAGCAAACAAGAACAATGGTAAGGAACGTTTGCCGCATGATACTTTTGAAACACGTACAAATAATTTTAGTTGCTTGCGAATTCATCAGGACGAATTTCCTCTCATACTTGTTCTGCGACGATTATTATCGTATTTTTGTAGCTAAACAAATTTAATCATGCACACACTAACAGCAATTTTTCGAGCGCCAGAAAACAAAGAAGAATTCGATAAACACTATCGAGAAGTTCACACGCCTCTCATTCAGCAAATGGAAGGTTTGCTTAAAATGGAGGTAGCGTGGGTAGAAAAAATGCTCACGCCTGCGAATGAGACACTCTCGTCAGCGCCGCATATTATTTGCACGATGTATTTCCGCGATGCCGATGCACTGAAGGCCGGAATGAAATCGCCCGGTGGCGTTGCCGGCGCAAAGGATCTGATGTCCTTTGCTGGGCCGCTCGTTTCCATGGTAACTGCAAAAGTAGAAATGCCGTGGATCGGTAATGGATGGACAACGAAAGAATCTAAAGACTAACCATGGCGAAAAAATCATCTCCCGAACTCAGCCCTTATCAGGAAAAACGTAATTTCCAATTCTCGCATATTCTCTATGAGAAGAACGATTACGTTGCGACGCTCACCATAAACCGCCCGGAGGTTTTGAATTGCCTGAATCTCACGACCATGCGTGAGATGATGATCGCGATCGAAGATGCCGCGTGGGACGACGATATTGCCGTGCTCGTCATCACGGGCGCGGGGGATGTGGCATTCTCAACGGGTGCTGATCTTGGCGAGCAAGAGGAATTCTTCCTGGGAAATCCCGACGATTACTATAAATGGATGCGCGTCTTTATCGAATTGCACGAACGCTTGCGAAACATCGGTAAGCCAACCGTTGCGCGGCTGAACGGGATGGTCGTTGGAGGAGGAAATGAAATAAATCTTTCGTGCGATCTTGCAATTGCAGCCGATCACATTATCATTAAGCAAGTGGGAGCTGCGCGAGGAAGCGTAGCTGCCGCCGGAGCGACACAATGGCTCCCACTCATGGTCGGCGAGCGCCGCGCACGAGAAATCCTATTTCTTTGTGAGGACATCCCTGCCGAAAAAGCATTGCAATGGGGTCTGGTCAATGAAGTTGTTCCGAAAGAAGACCTCGACCGTGCTGTTGCACGGCTATGTGAGAAGCTTTACAATAAGTTACCGGAATGCCTGCGCTACACCAAGCAAAATCTTAACTTCTGGAAAGATTTTTCCTGGCACATGACGATCGGCCATGCGCGCGATTGGCTTTCGATCCACAATCTTTCACCGGAAGTGGAGGAGGGCATCAGCGCCTTTACCGAAAAACGTCCAGTGAATTATAAGAAGATCAGAAAACGACAGGGATAGATACTCCTTAACAAAATAGGAATGGCATGAGACATTTTAGTGGCATCTTCATACTTCTCTGTTTTGTCACGGTTATAGTGTTTTGGCTTATCAGCGCACGTTCTGCCAAACCAATGCTGGAGCAGCGAGGGTTTGGCATCGCGCGGAGATTCTTATTTGTGTTGGCCTTTGTTATCATTACATTGAGGATTCTCGGTGTTTTCCATACACCCGGTGGTGAATTGTGGAACCAATCATTGTTTAGCAATCTCCTTGCTGATGCTGTTACGCTTTTGGGAGTTATTATCACCATCTGGGCGCGCGTTATTCTTGGCGGGAACTGGAGTGCGAATGTACAATTCAAACAAGGCCACGAACTGATCGAGCGAGGCCCTTCTTCCCGCGTTCGGCATCCTATCTACACCGGAATTCTCCTCATGTTCGCCGGTGTGGTGATCTACCATGCGTCGATCACATCGCTCGTCATATTCGCTGCAATGTTTATCGTTTTTTGGATCAAAGCCGGCAGTGAAGAACAACTCATGACCGAGCATTTCCCGAATGAGTATCCCTCCTACAAAGCACGAACCCGGCGGCTGATTCCTTATGTGCTATGACCACTTTTGTCTTGATGGGTTGTTGATCTTGACATTCTTCTGCCATTTTGACGCTCTTTCTTGAGAAAAGAATTTGAAAAATCGATAATTCGAGGACTTTCAGGAATTGGCATACTCCTTCGTACCATTATCACCGTATCTGATTTTTTAACCATTTTAAGGAGAAATACTATGACAGTTTACCGATGGGAGCCACGACGCGATTATGAGATCGCTTCAAAGAAGCTCCGCAGACTATTTAATGATTTCGAAGGGGCCGTGACGAACGGCTTGCAGAATGGAGTTCACGTTGAACTCGGAACATTCGCGCCACGCGTTGATATTTCAGAATCGAAGGAGAACTTGATGGTTCGCGCCGAACTTCCTGGAATGAAAGCCGAGGATGTGAAGATCACACTTTCAGAAGGGACTCTGACGCTGCGCGGAGAGAAAAAGCGTTCGGAAGAGACCAAAACTGAGAACTTCCACCGCATTGAGCGCTCGCACGGCGAGTTCGTGCGACAGTTTGCGCTTCCGGATAATTTGAACGAGGATGCCGTCGAAGCGAACTTCGCCGATGGCGTACTCGAAATCAAGATTCCCAAACGCGAGCCGGAAAAACCTCGCGAGCGGGAGATTCCGATCAATAAATAATTGTTATTCAAGGGACGCGCGGACGGCGCGTCCCTTTTTTTTCATTTATTTCTAATTACAATAGCCTGTCATTCTGAGTGCAGCAAATCTTCGCGATGCGAAGATTTGCGAAGTCGAAGAATCTCATGTGATTCACCTCTGATCCAAACTACACGAGATCCTTCGACTCCGTTCTTCCTCCCTCCGGTCGGAAGAACTCCGCTCAGGATGACATCTACGGGCAAGAGCTTAAACTTAATCGCTCATCTGAATGTATTAATGGCTCGTCGTTTCATTCAATTGTTTTAACACCTTTTTCAAGTTTAATCATGATCAAAGATTCTCTCCTCAAAAGCTGCCTGCTCGACCTCAGCATTTGCCAGCATCTCTCAACAAAGTTTGACCCAAGTCAGGCTGACTGGCGCCCCCGCGAGAACATGCGCTCCACCGTGGAACTCATGCAATATCTTACCTACATCGGTGGCACCATGACCAAGCACTTCGTCAACCCTCCAGTGGATCACGAAGAAGCGCGCACGAACTATCGCACAAATGCCAAGAACTCAGCCGAGAATGTAAACTTTACAAATTTCTCTGAGTGGATCGAGCGAGAGAAAGCAGAAATCAGCGAAGTCTATGCAAACATCACTGATGCAGATCTGGCTCGCATGACCTACCATCCATTCAGCGGCGATGAAACCACGCTGTTCGAGGCATTGCTGACCGTTTCGAAATATCTCTGTGCATATCGCCAGCAGCTATTTCTTTATGCGAAAATGTGCGGCGCAAATATCAACACACGCAATAACTGGTACGGGATGGATGCACAGCCAGCCCCTGTGAAGGAAGCAGCTTGATCGGTGGATAAGCCCGTCAGAGTGCTCTATCTGGCACACGACCTCTCACATCCCAGCATTTCACGGCGAGTTACAATGCTGGTTGATGGCGGCGCAACCGTCTGCCTCGCAGGATTTCGGAGAACGGCGGAACCCGTAGCTGAGGTATCAGGATGCCCCGCTGTTAATTTTGGACGCACTTTTAATGGCGGATTCATTCAACGGGCCTTTTCCGTATGCAGAATGATCGTATTCCTTCGGTATTATAAAAGGCTATTTGTCGAGTTCGATGTGATACTTGCTTACAATCTGGAGATGCTCGCCATCGCTGTGCGAATCCGGAGCATGTTCGGAGATGCCATACCTATTATTTATGAATGCGTAGATATTCACCGATTATTATTGCGGAACGACCGTATCGGAAAGAGTTTGCGAGCGTTGGAAGGCCGACTCGCCGAGCGTGCTTCCGGGCTGATCACCAGTTCCCCTGCATTTCTCAGCGAGTATTTTAATACTATTTCCAACGTGCGGTTGCCAGCCCGGTTAGTTGAGAACAAGCTCTATCCTGTACCAACTACCATTGAACGACGGCAGCGACCACCTGGGACACCGTGGAGAATCGGTTGGTACGGTGTTATTCGCTGCCGCAAGAGCTTGGATATCCTGCTAGACCTTGTACAGCATTGCGCAGGCAAGGTCGAAGTAATTATTCGAGGACGCCCAGCACTCGAGCAGTTCGATGACTTTTACAAAAGCACTAATTCACTCCAAGGTCTGCGATTCGGAGGGCCTTACCGATATCCAGATGATCTTCCTGATATGTATAATGAGGCGCATTTTGCATGGGCTATCGATCTGTCTGACGAAGGGCTTAATTCTTCGTGGTTGTTGCCGAACCGGATTTATGAAGGAGGTTTTTTTGCTTCAGTGCCTATCGCACTCGCCACCGTTGAAACAGGTCGCACTTTGGAACGCATGGGAGTTGGAGTCACCCTCGACAGCTTCGATGTATCTGTCCTCCTGTCTTTCTTCGATCAGTTAACCGCCCCTCAATACCTCGCGCTTGAAGAAAAGATCAGCTCCATGCCTGCTTCCACATGGGCATTTAGCAAGCAGGATTGCGTAGAACTTGTGCAATATTTCGCTTCTTTTACTAACTAAGCAGGATAGCCTCGGATCCAATTTAGTGGGAATACCACCCAACCGCGATACAAAGATCGAGGGAATTTACACCACCGCGTGCTGTTCCATCCCAAGATTCGTTCCGGTGATCTTCACATGCGCCATTTTGGCTCCATCCATTTTGGCATTATACATATTCGAGAAACTGAAATCCGCGTGTTCGAGATCGGCGTTCGTGAAATCAGCATTCTCCAGATTGCACATGCTGAAATTTGCGCCCGAGAGGTCGCAACCGGAAAAATTCGCGTTCGCTAAATTCGACGCACGAAACACGGCGGCGATCAATTCGTGGCCGCTGAAATCCAGATCCGGCAGATTGACACCGCGCAGTTTAATACCGGGCATCGCAAGCGACCCCAGGTTCTTCGCACCCTTGAGGTTCGAGTAGCTGAGGTCAGCGGCGGCAAGGTCGGCATTTTCGAAATTCACGCCTTCAAGATTGCACTTGCTGAGATTCGCTCCCGCAAGCTTCGCGCCAGTGAAATTGACATTCCGGAAATTGGACATACTGAGGTCCACGCCGCTGAAATCCTTGCCGCTGAGGTCCTGTCCTTCAAAATTCGAGCCGCCGCCGATCCAACTGAGCGCGCCCGTTACAAAATCGAGTACTTCGTCAAGCATAATTTTTAGGGTTAATAGATTGGGGGAAATTCCCCGTCTATAAGACGATTTGCTCAGAAGGATATTGTCAATCTCCAAAGGTGACATTCTGTCATGCTATTCTCTAAGCCAACTCACAAAAACCTGTTAGTTTAAGCGGTTTTAGGCTGGCACAATCTTTACTATAATAAAGCGGCGGTGTGTGGCGCATGCTTTAGCTTGCGTCAATCTGAACCTGGATTTGGGGAGATTTTTGAGATTAAGAAGATTTCTTAATGTCATTCCCGCGAAAGCGGGAATCCAGAACTCGAAATTCCTCTAATCTCGCGAATGGATCTCTTCATTGGACGGAGACTGAAAATTCATCAGGCCAATGGGATTCCTGAGAAGACGGGAGATGCCATCGGCGCGACGGGCGGCGTTCGTTGCCGATTCGCGGACAACGATGTCGATCTCTTTGTGCGCGAACAGGGACTTAAGCTTATCGAGAAAGCTCTGGTCCAGCGCATCGGCTTGAAGATGAAACGTGGTCATGCCGGGATAACAGCCGGACGCCGATAGGCGTTTCGCTGACAAAACTGCGTGCCACACCGGGAAGAATCGCGGCCCAGCCCGCTGCGGCGAGCGCTTCGCTACATGCTGGGCTGCGAGTACAACGCCGCGAGGCGGGTAAAAATGTGACTGAATAACTGAATAAAAGAGGTAATTTATGCCAGAAATAGCTGAACCGAAGGTTTCCACGAACGGTGTAGCACCCAAAACAAAATTGAATCGAAAAAAAGGAAAACTTAAGAAATCCAAAGAGATTTCTAGAAAATCAACGCGTCCTTACCCGGCCGCTTCTTTATCAAGTGCCCTGGAAGTAGCACAAAAGATCAAGATTAATGGTGGGAATCCATGGCCCCCATCCGAAATCGCTAATGCGCTCGGCCTCAGCCCCAAAACGAATTCATTCTATTATCTGACAGCAGCAGCGCGAGATTTTGGGCTAACTGTTGGCACACGAGATACCGATACCATTTCCTTGACCGATCTGGGACGATCAATCGTGTACGCTCCTAGTCTTGAAGTAGAAAGAGAAAAGAAAATCGAGGCTTTCAATAAAATCGAGATATTCAATAAGGTTCTTAACCATTATCATGGCAGTAGCTTGCCTGAGATGAAGTATCTCGCTAATACACTCGAAAGCACTTTCGGGTTGGCACCTGAGCATCACGAAGAATTTTCAAGGCTCTTTCAAGAGAATTGTCGTTACCTCGACATTTCTGCAGGGGAACCATCAGCAAATAATTCTTTAGGGACTCCTCCTACGGTAATCGTTGGTCAACCTTCGAAGAAGTCCGGTTTTAAGGCATTTGTAATTATGCCTTTCAACGAGGATAAGACACCTCACCGACCTAAAGGCTTTTTCACTGAGGTACTTAATAGCCTTATAACTCCAGCCGCACTGGAAGCTAAGTTCAATGTTGAAACTGCAAATCGGCAGGGAAGCGACGTGATTCAATCCACAATAGTTAATCAGCTCCTCGACGCCGACCTTGTGATTGCCGATCTGACGGATCATAATCCTAATGTCATGATTGAATTAGGACTTCGCCTTGCAGAAAACAAGCCCGTGGCCTTAATTAAAGCTACCGGAACCGGTGATATTTTCGATGTCGACAATATGCTTAGAGTGTTTGAATATGATCCAAACCTTTGGCGAACCACCGTTGAGGCGAATTTATTGGATTTAACCAAGCACATTACAGCAGCTTGGGAAAACCGGGCGAGCGACCAAAGCTACATTAAAATTCTCCGTAAATCTCCAGCGCATGCTTAATGATGCTACTGAGGAATATTAACGCAATATTAAAATAAATAGAAAATCATTATGAGTAACGAAACCCCTAAAACTGTTAAAGAAGCAGTTGACTGGCTCCTGCACGAAGAGCGAGTTGATTACATTCGATTTAAATTAGATAAATGGACAGTCGACATCTGGTTCGATGATGCAGACCACAATCAGCAACCCATTAAGCAGATGCTGAATGAGGCCAATCATCGCGGAATACCACTCGTTGGCACGTATAGCTATCAAAAGCATAACTCCCATGGTGCTGCTGGCCAATATCATCTTCATCTTTATAATCGGAATAATCAGATTTTTGCAATAAACAAAGACGGAACAGCGCATGATGCTTCACATAAGGCGGAAATTCCAAATGTGGTAGCTGATGCGCTGAGACAAAAATTTCCAGACTGGACAATCCCAGACACTAATATCATTGAAGGAGCCAACGCTGACTGGTGCTGGCCAATCAACGCGTTATTGAACGGATAAACAAAAAAATTTAAACACACACACAAATGAGTAAAATAATTGGAATCGATTTAGGAACTACAAATAGCTGCGTGGCCGTCATGGAAGGCACGCAGCCGACGGTCATTGCGAATTCGGAGGGCGCGCGGACGACTCCTTCGATCGTCGCATTCACGAAGTCCGGCGAGCGGCTCGTCGGTCAGGCTGCCAAGCGGCAGGCCGTGACGAATCCGCAGAACACGGTTTTTTCCATCAAGCGCTTCATGGGCCGCAAGTTCGGCGAAGTGAACGAGGAGATGAAGCTCGTGCCCTACAAGGTCATTCGCGGCGATGGCGATGCAGTGAAGGTCGAGATCAACGGTACGATCTATTCGCCGCCCGAAATCAGTGCGATGATCCTGACCAAAATGAAGCAAACCGCCGAGGATTATCTCGGACAAAAAGTTACCGAAGCCGTGATCACCGTTCCGGCTTATTTCAACGACACGCAGCGTCAGGCCACGAAAGATGCCGGCGAGATCGCGGGACTTACCGTCCGCCGCATCATCAACGAGCCGACGGCTGCCGCGCTTGCCTACGGCCTCGATAAAAAAGGCAAAAACGAGAAGATCGCCGTCTATGATTTTGGCGGTGGAACGTTTGACGTTTCCATTCTGGAACTCGGCGAAGGCGTGTTCGAAGTAAAATCCACCGATGGCGATACGCATTTGGGAGGCGACAATATCGATGCGCGTCTCGTAGATTTTCTTGCGGATGAATTCAAGTCTGCGGAAAACATCGACCTCCGCAAAGATCCGATGGCGCTCCAGCGCCTGAAAGAAGCTGCGGAAAAAGCGAAGATGGAACTTTCGACTGCCATGCAGACCGATGTGAACCTTCCCTTCATCACCGCAACCGCCGATGGACCGAAGCACATGAATATCTCGCTCACTCGCACAAAGTTCGAGCAACTGGTGAATGATATTCTGCAAAAGACCGTCGAGCCATGCAAGCGCGCGCTTGCGAATGCGAAAGTTACTCCGAACGACATCGACGAAGTAATTCTCGTCGGTGGTTCGACACGCATTCCGAAAGTGCAGGAGATCGTGCGTCAACTATTTGGCAAGGAACCGCACAAGGGCGTAAATCCGGATGAAGTCGTTGCGATCGGCGCGGCAATTCAGGGCGCAGTGCTCACCGGCGAAGTGACGGATGTATTGCTGCTCGATGTAACGCCGCTCACGCTTTCCATCGAAACGATGGGCAGCGTTGCGACGCCAATGATTCCCGCAAACACGACGATCCCGACGCGCAAATCGGAGACGTTCTCCACGGCCAGCGATTCACAGCCATCCGTAGAGATTCACATTCTGCAAGGCGAACGACCAATGGCGATCGATAATAAATCCCTCGGCAAGTTCCATCTGGATGGAATCCCACCGGCACCGCGCGGCGTACCGCAGATCGAAGTAACATTCGATATTGACGCGAACGGAATTCTCCACGTTTCCGCGAAAGACAAAGCGACGAACAAGGAGCAGTCGATTCGCATCACGTCATCGAGCGGACTTTCGAAAGAAGAGATCGACAAAATGAAGCGCGACGCCGAGGCCCACAAAGCCGAGGACACGCAGCGTAAGGAGCAGGTCGAAACCCGCAATCAGGCCGATCAGATGGTCTTCCAGTCCAAGAAGCAAGTCGAGGAACTGAAAGACAAAATGACGCCCGAAGGCCAGGGCAAGATTAATTCCGCCATCGCCGATCTGGAAAACGCGCTGAAGGGAACCGACGCTGCCGCGATCAAAACAGCAGTGGAAGCGCTGAACCGCGCATGGTCGGAAGTCTCCACGCAGATGTACCAGCAAGCCGGTCCGCCTCCGGGCGCGGATGGCGCACAGCCGCCGCCTTCCGGCAACGGCCAAGCCGGCCCCAAAGTCGAGAACGCAGACTTTGAGGTAGTGGATGAGGATGGGAAGAAGTAAACTTACAGAGCCGCAGGTCGAGAGACCTGCGGCTCTTTAGCAAGATAAAGAAATATTATGAAGAAGGAAAATACAAATGTTATAATCGTTATCGGTGCTGGATTGATAGGTCAAGCAATCGCGAGGAGAGTCAGCGCGGGCAGGCACGTTCTGCTGGCTGACGTTCGTCAGCAGAACGCAGATATTGCAGCAACGGTACTGAGCGAAGCCGGCTTCGAAGTAAGCACCGCGGTGGTTGACGTATCCTCGCGCGAGTCGGTTCATTCACTTGCGGAAGCTGCAAGCAGGCTCGGGAACGTCCAGGGGCTTATCCACGCTGCGGGCGTTTCTCCATCGCAGGCCTCTCCATCGACAATACTCCATGTCGATTTGTACGGCACCGCTGTGGTGCTCGAAGAATTTGGGAACATTATATCCTACGGGGGTACGGGTGTTGTGATTGCTTCGATGTCGGGGCATAGGCTCCCATCACTAACGCCAGAGCAAGACAAGGCGCTGGCAACCACTCCGACTGAAGAGCTGCTTGCTCTTCCGATGCTGCAACCCGACCAGATAAAGGACTCGCTCCACGCCTATCAAGTTGCAAAACGCGGGAACTCGCTGCGAGTGATGGCTGAAGCAGTGCGTTGGGGCAAGCGTGGTGCCCGTATCAATACGATCAGTCCGGGAATCATTATTACACCGCTCGCCAAAGACGAGTTGAACGGACCGCGTGGAGAGGGGTATCGCCATATGCTGGAGGGTTCCGCAGCCGGACGAGCCGGAACACCGGATGAAGTCGCGACCGTAGGCGCATTGCTGATGGGACAAGATGGCGCATTCATCACCGGCAGCGACTTCTTAATGGATGGTGGAGTTACTGCCGCTTACTGGTATGGTGACCTCGCTCCGAAATAATTCCGAAATAATAAACAAGAATAATTTAACGATTTAGAAAAATGGCAACAGTACCAAATGTAAAATTGAACAATGGAGTCGAGATGCCCATGCTCGGCTTTGGCGTCTTCCAAATAAACGACCTCGCTCAGTGCGAGCAAAGTGTCGTTGATGCGCTCGAAGCAGGGTATCGGCTGATCGATACGGCGGCATCGTACCGAAACGAAGAGGCTGTGGGCCGGGCGATCAAACGAAGCGGCGTGCCTCGTGAAGAGCTATTTGTTACCACCAAGGTTTGGGTCCATGATGTCAATTACGAGGGTACCAAAAAGGCATTCCAAACATCGCTCGACAAACTGCAGCTCGACTATCTCGATCTCTACCTCATTCACCAGCCGTATAACGATGTTTTCGGTGCATGGCGAGCAATGTCGGAACTCTACGCCGCCGGTAAGACGCGAGCGATCGGTGTAGCAAATTTTTCCATCGACCGGCTTGTCGATTTTATTCTCGGTAACGAAATTGCACCGATGGTAAATCAAATCGAGACCCACCCATTTAATCAGCAAGTTGAGGCCAGAAAAATATTAGATGAATTCCACGTCCAGCACGAAAGCTGGGCTCCATTCGCTGAAGGGAAGCAAAATCTGTTCGGGAACGAAGTGCTGAAACGCATCGGAGAGAAATATGGCAAAACCCCGGCACAAGTCACTCTGCGATGGGATATTCAGCGTGGGATCGTTACCATTCCAAAATCCACACACAAAGAGCGCATCATCGAGAACTTCGATATTTTCGATTTCGAACTAAACGAAGAAGATATGCAGGCAATTGCCAAGCTCGATGAAAACAAGCTATTATTCGTTGACCATCAGAATCCTGAGTTTATAAAGGCATTGTACGGTCGGAAGCTGCATGATTAGGCTTACCTCCTCATCTTGCGCCTGCGGCACGATGTTTTCGGGCCGGTGGTTAAGAGCATTATGAGATTATCAGTCGAATATGTGAATGATGCGAAGGGCAACGTTCGGGCGGTGCAGGTGCCGGTCGAGGAGTGGAAGCGGCTGGTTCGTTCGGTCGAACAGCTCCGCCAGCGGTCGAAGATCAAATCTGATCTCGCGGCAGCCCTCAAAGAAGTGGAACTGAAACGCCGGAATAACGTGAAATCCAAGACGCTCGACGAATTTCTGCGTGAGCTATAGAATCGAGCCAACGGAGCGGTTCCAGCGTGAGACGAAAAGGCTCGCGAAAAAATACCGCTCCATACCCTCAGAGTTACGGGAACTGTCGCAGGAGTTAGTAGCGAACCCTCATCTTGGGACCGATCTTGGATCTGGTATATTCAAAATTCGGCTTGCGGTCAAAAGCAAGGGAAAAGGCAAAAGCGGCGGCGGAAGAGTTGTAACTTACGTCCTCGACGAAGAGGAAGTTATTCATCTCCTAACGATTTACGATAAATCCGAACTCGATACAATTGAGACCTCAGAACTTCGAGAGTTAGTACGGGAGCTATTTGGAAGGTAGCAATATAGCTCCGCAGAGGGTATGGCACGATGTTTTCGGGCCAGTGGTTAAGCGAGTCCAGTTATGGAAACCTCATCTCTTTCCCCCCAGCTCGCCCAGCTTATTTCCGAATTGCAATCCGCAACGGAGCGTGTTGACAAAATGCAGCGCGAGTATTCCTCAGAGCAGTTGCAGCGCAAGCCCGGGCCGGAGCGATGGTCTGCAATTGAATGTATTTGGCATTTGAACTGGACGAGCGAAAAGATGATCGAGAATATTCGTCAGGCACTCGTTGTGATTAAATCGAAGCCAAATCATTCAGGTAAGTATCATCTCGATCCAATGGGATGGTTTTTGGTGAAGAGCTTGTCTCCCATCAACAGAATTGCCAAATTCAAAACCACAGCACCATTTGTGTCGCAAAGCTCGTTGAATATTTCAGAAGTGCTTGGCCGGTTTTTGGAACTACAATCGGATATGGTCAACCTGGTCCGTGAATCGGATGGTCTGCCGCTTGGTATTGGAAAGGTGCAATCCCCATTTCATGCACAAGTTCGCTATAATATTTATTCCGCGTTTTGTGTTACAGCGGTTCATGAACACCGGCATCTCGATCAGGCCGAGCGTGCCGCTATTTCGTAACAATGTATGAAAGAACTCGCACTATTATTCGAGAACAACCGAAAGTGGTTAGAAGAGATCACGGCGAAGCAGCCCGATTTTTTCGAACAGCTTGCCGTTCAACAGACTCCGGAATACCTATGGATCGGCTGCTCGGATAGCCGGGTTCCCGCAAATGAGATCGTTGGGTTATTGCCGGGGGAGCTTTTCGTTCACCGTAATGTTGCGAATGTCGTTTCTCATACCGATCTGAATTGCCTTTCCGTGCTGCAATTTGCCGTCGATGTGCTGGGCGTTAAGCATGTTATTGTTACAGGCCATTATGGCTGCGGCGGAGTCATTGCGGCGCTTAATGGCAAGCGATTGGGCCCTCATCGACAACTGGCTTCGGCATGTGCAGGATGTCTATCAAAAACACGAACTCGCGATCTCAATGCTAACATCGAAGGAAGCACAAGCGGACCGCCTTTGTGAACTAAATGTGATCGAGCAAGTAGTGAATGTCTGCCAGACCACCGTCGTGCAAGATGCCTGGATGCGCGGCGACAAGGTTACCGTTCACGGATGGATCTATGCGCTCAAAGATGGAAAACTCCGCGATCTTGGGATGACCATCTCCTCTCCCGATGAAATGCGGAGCGCCTACCAAGATGCCGTTCGGAGTGCGAAGTAATTCCTCATTTCTTCTTCGTCGGTTTCGGTTTTAAGGAAGATACATACTGGTAGCTCACGGCAAAATGTTTTTTACATTCCACGGTATTTTTGAACAGTGCCGCCGGAACGACAACATATTCCTTTTGCACGACCCCATACGCCTCACAGAGTTTCGTCTTGTATTTTGTTAGAAATGGTTCTATCGCCTCTTTCGGGAGACGCAGATTTAAGGTTCCATCTTTCGAGAGATACGAGAACATGTGCCCATTGAGCGAGGTATAGGGAACGGTATCGCCTTTTCGCTCAACACCTTTGATGGTGCTTATTATCTTATCGTATAATGCGATCGCGGCTTCGGGTATTGTGCTTTCAGATTTTTTTGCCATACAGTTCGATTTTGTTTCGATCCAACTATTCAATAATAACGAACGCAGATATTACAGCAGCCATTAATTCTATGTTCCCGTTGTTTATCGCTTTATGCCATATACAGTATTTCAAGAGTCCGACCCCTCCGCGATCGATGTGTTCCGCTCGCTCAAGGGCAAAGGTGGCCCATTCGAAAAAGGGCTTTTCATCGCCGAGAGCGAGAAGATCGTCCAAAAAATTCTCAACAGACCGGTGCAAGTGCCCATTGCCTATATGACTCCCAAGCGTTTCGAGAACATTCGACCACTTTTGGATAGCCGATCCGATGAAACAGCCGTCTATCTCGCATCAAAGGAAACGATGGAGAGCGTTATCGGTTATCCCTTGCATCAGGGAATTATGCTCGCATGCCGCATTCCCGAGAACCGCCAATTGCTGACTGCTGCGCAAGACTGGAAAGACCCCTGGATGGCCATTGCGCTCGATGCCATTGCGGACGCCGAGAACATGGGAGCTATTATCCGCAATGCCGCTGCGTTTGGAGCATGCGCCGTTATCGTCGATGAGCAAAGCTGTAATCCCTGGCTTCGCCGCTCCGTGCGCGTTTCGATGGGAACGATCGTGGATGTCGAGATCATTCGAGTCCCCGATCTTGCCAATTCGCTTCGAGCGATGAAAGCATCCCCAAATGTTCGCATCATCGGCGCGGCATTGCGGGAGGATCCTCTCGATCTTTCCGAAGTTATCCACTCTGGCAACACCATCATCGTTTTTGGCTCCGAAGGATGGGGACTTCGGGAATCCGTCGTCCAGCAATGCGACATTCTTGCCAAGATCCCGATGGCGCCCGGCGTCGATTCCCTGAACGTCGCTATCGCCAGCGGAATATTTATGCACCACCTGAGAGCATAGGCTTTCCCATTTCATAATTCATAATTCATCTTTTCCCCCTGAAATAGGTGCCATTTTTCTTTCTTTCGAGTTCCCGATGACCCCTCGTTTCCAAGCTAATTTCGCCATTTCTTGAAAAAGTTATCCACAAAATGTTTTCATGGAGAACTCGTTCATAATGAAAGCTATCTCGGTTGTCAATGAACACGACACCAACACTATTCTTATAGACACTTGGTGCCTATAACTTCACTCTCAATATACGCACGAAAAAGGACCATGTCAAGTATTTCCGAAAGATTTTTAAAAATAATGTAGCGCAGGCGTCCTCGCCTGTCCCCCTGGGTTTCGTGCGATCCGGAGATTAGGGGACCGGCGAGGACGCCGGCGCTACAATCGCAAGTTGTTTTTGGGAAAAACCGCAATGGCACAAAACCACCGTTTTATTCGTATATTGTACGCCAAATGATAGGCACCCTTGGGGAAAAGATGAAATATGAAAGATAAAAGATGAATGGTTATCGTTCATTCCAAAATCCTGTTAAAATTCCAAGTAATCCTGTTCTTATATCCTGTTAATCCTGAAAATCGTGGTCAAACTTTATTTCGGCGACAATCTCGATATTCTCCGCGAGCATGTATTTAGCTCCGTTAGGAGCGGCATCTTTGTAGCCCCGTGCGTCAGCGCGGGGTTGACGTGTTTTTTTGAATTCGGAAGCTCCGTAGGAGCGACATATTTCCCGCGCCATAATATGCTGCTCCTACGGAGCTTGAATTCGATTCGCTTTCCTCTACCCCCGGCTCACGCCGGGGGCTACAAATATGGCGCTCCTACGGAGCTTATTGCGAACGGCACCGAACGACCCCGGTTCCCGGATCTAATCCGCCGCGGCGGAGGCCGCTCCACATTCAGACGCGCGGCTGTGGAGGATATGCGAGCGGAGCAGGGGAAATTATTATGAAGGATCAAACAATGGCAGAAAATAACACACTAGTTGAAAATAGCGACATACAATTCGATGATTCGGAATTCGATCCAAAAGAAGAAGCCGTCGGCCTGAATTCGACGACGGACGATATACCAAAAGAATTAAGAATTCTTCGAACACAGGCTTATGACAAAAGCATAAGCGACGTGATCGGCATGATCGATGAAATGGATCTCGTTCTAGACCCCGAATATCAGCGTAACTATATTTGGGATAACAAGAGGGCTTCATTACTTGTAGAGTCGGTACTCCTCAATGTCCCGCTTCCAGTTTTCTATGTCGCTGAGGATGAGGATAGTAAGTGGGACGTGGTTGATGGACTACAGCGTCTCCATTCTCTTCACCGCTTCTTTAAGGATGACTTCAAACTTCGGGGTCTAGAGGTTTTGACAGACCTAAATGGAAGCACATACACCTCACTTAACCCTAAAGCCACGCGAATTTTACGCAATGGAATCCTAAGAATAATTCTCATACTCAAGGAATCTCATCCTGAAATCAAGTATGAGATTTTTATGCGTCTTAATAGGGGTTCAGTCAAACTAACTGAACAAGAACTGAGGAACTGTTTGTATCGAGGCAAGCTAAATAACCTACTCAAAGAGTTGAGGGAGAATCCTACCTTTCAAAAACTCCTCGGGCAGAGCATGCCTGATAAGAGATTCGGCGATGCCGAGTTAGTACTTCGGTACTTGATGATTTCTAGTACCTATGATATCCAGTCAGGTGAGATTAAGGGATACAATGGAAAAATGAAGTCAGCCCTAAATCGGTATTTCGAAGATAATAGAAATCCTTCCGATGAAGAACTTGCACAAATTCGAGGAACGTTTGTTGCAACCGTAGCTAAGGTGGATAGAGTGTTCGGCCCCTTGGCTTTCAAACGGCTACACGAGACCGGAACCTACGAGAACCGTATCAATCGTGCAATAATGGATTACGAGATGGTTAGTTTTGAGAGGTATGACATTGAGGGTCTCGAGGAAAGAAAAGATGCAATTATCAATTTAGCCAGAAGCCTGCCCAAAGCTGACTCTAAATTTTATCTGTCCATACTTCTCTCTACGTCGGACACATCGAGCATTGAATATAGACTAAATACTTGGTGCCGTCAACTAGACCAACTAATGTCTGAGTAATGGACTTTCGCGCAGTCTTGACCGAGTTCGAACGAAGCCTCGACGAGGTTGATCAAATACTGCTTCTCGCGGAAAAGTTGGACGAAAATCCCATAAATACCTCTGTTGTAGCTGCTCTCAACAAGTCTGCGCTTCTACTTCTGGCGGGAAAGTTTGAGTCGTTCGCTGAGAATCTAGCTGAACAATACATTTTTGAGCTTAATGCTCTTGCATTGCGCCCGGCCTTTCTTCCTCCGATTATCAGACTTAAGCATACCCTTGCTGCAATGCCTCCACAAAGCATATTCGAAAATCCTGTTAGAGAGCAAGATGTGATAGATTATTTCAATAAGATCTCTCCACTTTGGAATGACGCAACCGATACAAACCTTCCTATTGTGATCGAGTGCCGATTAAGCTATGGAAAGCATGGGTCAAAGGAGCTGACTAAACTTTTTCATCGCATTGGAATAGATGGAATTCCAGAAAAAGTTTTGTTACACCGGGCTGTTGAAACAGAGAGCGGGGAAACGACCGAACGAGTGAATTTTAGTGCCACATTAACATCTGTTATCGAGATGAGAAACAATATTCTTCATGAGGATGCATCCCCCTCTCTCACCTCATCAAGCATGAAGGACTATGCAGCTATCTTTCGCGATTTTAGTTTGGCTGTTACTGAATATGTTCATGCTCAATGTGAAGATGTCTCAAAGGCGGCTAACATTTACACACTCCGGGCTTTCGATGATCTTCAGCGCTCAGTTCGATCAGAAGTACTGACAATAGTTAAGAACATACTTCCCGATGTGCCATTGTTTATTAGCAAATACTTCCCGGATTTCACCCTTTTATTGCCTGGGGCAAAAGAGATAGGAATTGATGTCATGCTTGTCAACAATGGTACAACGCCGCGGACCGTATTAGAACGGGAATTTTCCTATTTTGACAAGCCAGGTCGTACACTATATATGTTTCTGGTTGCGACAGGTGAACACCTGAAATTTATTTTACAGAGACATGCGGTTAATCAATTGCAACAGAAGTTTAAGGGACTTAGGTTATGCGTAGGAACGCTGGAGCCAAATGGGAAATTTATTCTTTCTAGAGACGATTTTACCAAAGACTTTGGCCCAGGCGGCACTTATCGCGCGTTGATAGAAGCTCAGTTTGAACAGCTTCATAAGGTTGATCAAACATAATATCGTGTCCGCTTGCTGCTTGCTTCCCGTCACGCGGCTTGTGTCGCCCACAACCCGCGCTGGTTTAATCATTCAAAAGTTTTATCCCTTCGCCTTTGGTGAGCCAGGAAGTGCCGAAGGCAAGCAGCGCGATCGTTTCTAACCAGAAGACGGGCCGCATGGCCGCTGGGAACACGCCGGCGAACTTGTGAGCGGCTATCAGCACGATACACGCAACAACCGTCCATCCACAGACTCGGTACAGCACATTGCGCTGTTTCTTTTTATCCGTCATGTTGCCGCCTGTTAATGTGAAAAGCTTGATGGACATATAGGCAAACATCGCGAACAGTCCGAGCGCCATGATAATGTGAATCTCCCCAATAGTTCCGTTCACCAGACCGTTATGCTCGCATGAGGACTCGTCCGACGTTGGGAACATCGCAACGCAGATGGCGAATATCCCGGCCAGCGTGCTTGCGATGGTGTCCTTCGTTTCGTACCCTTTGTACGTGATCATAAATACTCCGACTCCGCAGAGTATCCCCACAAAAACGTTCCGCATGTGCGTGTGGTAATAGGCGCTGATCGACTGTTCGATCCCTCCGCACGGGCTTAGCAATAGCGCATACAGCAGCATCACGATCGGCAAGGCGATTCCCAGAACACCGACAAGCGCGCGCAGATGAAGGAAGGAGATCACAAGACTATTATCCGATTCTTGGTTTTGCATAGTGCGTTCAGGGTTGAGTTCAGGACGAATTAGTATATAGGACAAACAAAAACACACAATGCTTTCCTCCCTTGTTAGCCTCGAATTCACTGGATGAATCCCTCCTTGAAAAGGTGCGGAATTTTTGAAACGAAATAGCTTCATTGCGGCTTTGATATAGTCAGGAGGATTTACGCGGATGTACACACAAATTATTACCCCTACAGAATCATCTATCGTTCTCGATGTGCCCGCAGAACTTCGGGGTCATACAATAAAGGTTACTATGGATGAAGTGGGCGATAACGGGAAAAAGCAGTTTTCATCGGTTGAGGAGTTTTTATCCCATTTTAAGGCAGTTCGCATCGATACTAAAGGGTGGAAATTCAACCGGGATGAGGCGAACGAACGATGACACGAGCGTTCCTCGACTCCAACGTAATACTCTATTATTACACATCCAACGAGAGATCCAAAGCGCGATTAGCCGGTGAAGCTGGGTTTCGATCCGATGCGATCATTAGCACTCAAGTATTATCCGAATGCAGTAATGTACTTTCGAAGAAGCGCAAATATTCATGGATCGAAATTGAGAACGTTATTTCCGAACTTATCGATTTGTTCTCGATAAAGACCATTGGAATACAGACCGTTAAAAAGGCGATCGAGCTTTCGGGAAGGTATCAGTACTCCTACTATGACAGCCTCATCCTCGCTTCCGCTATCGAATCACAATGCGAAGTCCTGTACTCCGAAGATTTTCAGCATAATCAACTCATCGAAGGCGTCCGGATCGTAAATCCTTTCCTCTGACCATAAATTTCAGGTGCCAGTAGCATTTGAAACCCGGAAGCATTGCCCCCGTTTTTACGTTCTAACTTGGCTTTATATGAGAATAGCTGAAATCAGCCTATTTTCGCCAATTTTAAGAGATTTTAGGGTATATTTCGATTCATGCTCAAGTATTTAGAGAAAATTTTTGGCTCCAAAAAAGAGAAGGATGTCGAGCAGCTATTGCCGATCGTCGATGAGATCAACGAGATCTACGAGACACTTCACGACCTCTCGGATGATGAACTGCGCGCAAAAACCACCGAATTTCGCGCGCGCATCCATGAGGTGACCGGTGCCCTGCTGGAAGAGGAAAGTGAACTGCGCGAGCGCCTGAAAGAGGATGTCCCGCACGAGGAACGCGAGCAAATTCTCGATCGCTTGCCGGAGCTTCGTAAAGAGCTTGATGAAGTCACCAAAACTGTGCTCGATGAGTTGCTTCCCGAAGCGTTCGCCGTCGTGAAAGATGCGTGCCGAAGGCTTGTTGGGCAAACCTTTACGGTCGCCGGCCAGCAGATCAAGTGGGATATGATTCCCTTCGATGTGCAGCTTATCGGCGGCATCGTGTTGCATCAAGGCAAGATCGCAGAAATGGCAACGGGCGAAGGAAAAACGCTCGTCGCCACGCTGCCCATTTATCTCAACGCACTTCCCGGACGCGGAGTGCATCTCGTAACCGTTAATGATTACCTTGCCCTTCGCGATTCGCAATGGATGGGCAAGATCTACGAATTCCTCGGCCTGACGGTCGGTGTGATCCTACAAACAATGCAGCCGTGGGAACGCAAGCCTGCGTACAATGCGGACATCACCTATGGAACGAATAACGAGTTCGGCTTCGACTACCTCCGCGATAACATGGTGCAGAACGCGGATGAGATGGTCCAGCGCCCTCACTATTATGCAGTAGTTGACGAGGTGGATTCCGTGCTGATCGATGAAGCGCGCACGCCGCTCATCATTTCCGGCCCGGTTGAAAGCACCGACCACAAGTTCGATGAGATGAAGCCGATCGTCGATCGGATCGTGAATGCGCAGAAATCTCTCTGCGCGACGTTCATGACAGACGCCGAGGAACTTCTGAAATCCGGTGACGAAGAAAAGAAGAAGCAGGCCGGCGAGCAGCTTGTGCGCGTCCATCACGGGATGCCGAAGAACAAGCGTCTCTTGAAGCTGCTTTCCGATGGCGACATGCTCAAGCTCATGCAGCAAACCGAGCTGGAGTTCATGCGCGATCAATCGCGCAATATGCACCTTATTGATGATCCGCTTTATTTTATCGTCGAAGAGAAGAACCATAATATCGATCTTTCCGATAAAGGCAGAGAGTTCCTCGCCGGCGGCGGAGATAAAGATCTGTTCATTCTTCCCGATATTGCCACCGAGCTTTCACAGCTTGACGGACTTTCCGAAGAAGAAAAGCGAACGAAAAAGGATGCGATCCATCTCGTATACGCCGATCGGTCGGACCGTTTGCACACGATCTCCCAGCTTTTACGCGCCTACACCCTGTATGAGAAGGATGTCGATTACGTCGTGCAGGAGGGCAAAGTTCTTATCGTCGATGAGTTCACAGGCCGAATTCTTGCCGGCCGCAGATATTCCGAAGGCTTGCACCAGGCCATCGAAGCAAAAGAGAACGTAACCGTGGAGCGCGATACGCAAACCCTCGCTACGATCACGCTGCAGAACTATTTCCGACTGTACAAAAAGCTCGCCGGCATGACTGGAACCGCCGAGACCGAAGCTGGAGAATTCTTCTCGATCTACAAGCTGGATGTCGTCGTCATCCCGACAAATGTTCCCATCGTTCGTGACGATCGCGACGATATGGTCTATCGCACGAAGCGCGAAAAATTGAATGCGGTTATCGAGGAGATCCAGGAACTGCATAAACAAGGACGCCCTGTGCTGGTCGGAACCACGAGCGTCGAAGTTTCCGAAACGATCTCGAAACTGCTGAAGCGAACCGGTATTCCGCACAATGTCCTGAACGCTAAGCAACATGCTCGCGAAGCAGAGATCGTTTCACATGCGGGACTCTCCGGCGGCGTAACTATTGCCACCAATATGGCCGGCCGTGGCACGGACATCAAGCTTGGTCCTGGCGTCCGCGAGGCAGGCGGATTGCATATTTTGGGAACCGAGCGTCACGAAGCACGCCGCATCGATCGGCAGCTTCGCGGACGTGCAGGCCGCCAGGGCGATCCTGGCTCGACACAATTCTATCTTTCGCTCGAAGATGACCTCATGCGTCTTTTCGGCTCCGACCGCATTGCCGGTATCATGCAGAAGCTGGGTTTGCAGGAAGGCGAAGTCATCAAGCACTCGATGATCACGAAATCTGTCGAGCGCGCGCAGAAAAAAGTAGAAGAGAACAATTTTGCTACGCGCAAGCGCTTGCTCGAGTACGATAACGTAATGAATTCGCAGCGTGAGGTCATTTACGAGCGCCGGCGTGAAGCATTGTATGGTCAACGATTGAAAGACGAGATCCTCGAATATCTCGAACAGGCCATCACCGAGCTAACCGCGACCTATTACAATACGGGCGAGATGGAGAAGCTTCAGGACGAAGCTCGCACGCGTTTTATGGTGGATGCTTCCATGACGCGCGAGGAATTTGCGCAGATCGGTCAGGATGGTGTTACCGCAAAACTGCTCGATGAAGCTATTGCGTTCTACAATCGCAAGGAGGAACAGCTCGGCACTGAAAACATGGCCTCGCTCGAACGCTTTGCTTCGCTTCGCGTCATTGATGATAAATGGCGGGACCATCTTCGCGAGATGGATGAGCTGAAAGAAGGTATCGGCCTTCGCGCGTATGGGCAAAAAGATCCACTTGTCGAATACAAGCAGGAAGGTTACCGCATGTTCCAGGAACTGCTTGTGCTCATACGTGATGGCGTTTTGGAACTCGCGTTCAAGCTCTATCCGATGGTGCAGGATCAACGCACCGGACAGATGGTACCCGCACAACCTGGTGGGCGCCGAATGCTTCCGAATCAAGCGCCACAGCGAAGCCGAGCTGTTGCAACGAAAGCTGCAGCTGCCTCAAGCTTGCAAGGTGGCGCCGAAGCAGAAATCCCAGCACCACGCCCAGTGCCGCAAACCGTTCGGACGGGCCCCAAAGTAGGCCGAAATGATCCATGCCCCTGCGGCAGCGGGAAGAAATATAAGAATTGCCACGGCGCGGGACAGTAGTGCTCAACCGCATAGTTCGCGAATGGTATTGGAATTGGAGCCGCTGAAGGGAAATGAATGCCTATTATTATGACCTTTCACTCAAATGCCAGTACTTTTGCTACTTGAATTCAAAGAGATAGCCGAATTGAAACAATACTTGGGGATTCTTATAATCTCCACTTCCAAAGGATAAGCCTGCCTCAAGGAACAAGCCATTCCAATTCGCGTCCCATGTGGGGCCTGACATAGGTCCATTCATTACGGGAAAGATCAAGGTGTCCTACAGCAATCGAAAGGTCGCTTGTAAAATCTTTCCTGTTCTTGAGGGCTCTTTAAAATGTTTATCTGCACGCCATTGTGTGTAACGCCAAAATATCCACCGCCGGCTCGGATCCCAAGGCCATCGGAATAATATCCAATCATTGCCTGGAATACTGATGGGGTTCCAATCGAAAAACCAATAACTGGATAGCTGGACTTGACTGACCTTTCATTGCCAGCAAGACGTTCGATGACATCGATTTTATCCCTGGCAATCTTGATGTCACTGCTATCTCGCCCTCGAATGGTTACGTAGTCGCTACTGTCGTGAACGATCGTCCCATAGTATTCGCTGCCATCCTTCGTTTTGACGTAAGCTTGGGAACGTGCGTTTGTGGCCAAGCAAAGCAGAACCAGTAACATCAAAGAGAAGCTATGCCGTACTGGTGTAATGGGTTGGCACAAAGGGTGTTTCATGCTCGTTCGTTGAAAGAAAAATGTTCAGTGTTTAGTACCGATCATGTCTGCTTTTGGGTCGCCAAGGCTATGCATGACCGTTTCAAATTGTGCTGAGTCAAGGTCTTGCGGCAGCCGTACATACTTGAGTAGTTCCCCGCTTCGTTCGGGATCGAGTGGAAAGGCGATCTCAGGTGTGCTCGGCTCGGAAACGGCAAAAATGATGGCATCCACAACGGGTATGCCTAACAAAATTAATGCTCCAACACCCAGTCCGGTAACACCAGCACCTGCAGCTGCCGCCAAATAGAGGGTCGCTCCCAGTGCACCCTCAACGACTAACCCCCACCAATTATGATTGACATATCCTCCGACCGTAATTTCTTTAATAGCTGGGAATGGAATCCGATAATAGGTGCTGACAACGGTCGAAGCCGTTGCCGGATCCGATGATTTGGGAAGAAGAAGTACTGCACTATCCGAAACCATAAGTAACTCACCCGATAGCATCGATCCCGAAAGGAGATGCACATCGGCTTGATCCCCTTCATACGTGAGCGGATGAGTTCCACAAGCGCTGAGCATCCACGTAAACAGTATCAAGCAAAGTGGTCGCAGAATTGGATCGAGTCCATAGTTGCGAAAAAAGAGTGTGTTCATAATTTCTCCCTTATTGGAATGCGTGTTTGAAAAAACATCTGTTCAATTTCCTCGCGGTTCAAAGCCCAACTATCCGCCAGCATTCGGAGTGTGTGTGGAAGGTCGTCAAGGTTGAACGATTCGGCGAGATCGGGCTGGCGAATCCAGTTTCCCCGAAGCCATTCCGTATAATATCCCTGGGATTGAATGAAAAGGGTGGTCGCTTCGGAAGGTTCTGGGGGCACAGAGTAATACAGGCTGTATGAGTCACTCGGATTAGTTTCAAGATAGAGGCTATCAGCCTTCTGGATACTTTCCTTGACACCAGCCCCCGAATTGCCATATTCATCAACCACTGAATCGAGCGGGATTTCGCTCATAGAAACCGGGATCTTATCGGCATCGAAACAAAATCCGACCTGGTCCACCATGATATTGTCTGGGAAAAACTTGAGCCGCAGTTCGAGTACAGAGTCTTCTGGAGAGACAGGAACTGTTGCAGCAATTTCTTTCCATGTAAGCGGTCCGGCATCCGGAAACGAAGCTTCATCTTTCCACTCACCGTTCCGTTTGACCTGAAGCTCCAGCCCCGAAAACAGCTTATAGACCTTACGAAACTTCGCAGCATAGGTGGTGTCGGTGTTCAATCGTTTAGTCCACTCCAGAGCATTTATTCCCTGGCTTCCGAGTACGACATCATAAAACAGGATCGTGCTTAAAAGGGTATTGCGTTGGCGGAGTGCGAGTGTTACACTCGTCTTGCCATGCGGTACACGGACAGCAAGATCGATCCAATCCCAGGCAAAAGTCTCAGGGAACTGCGCAACCATCTCACTTCCACTTCGGTACCAATTCGAATCCTTGCGTGCAAGGATCTCCCGCAAGTCCTGACCGCGCCGGCTTACTGCACGCATCGGCGGACTCAAGGAATCTATGGCGACGATTCCGTCCTTGTCGGTAGGCAATACTTTAGTGCCGATCGGATGACGGGCTGCAATCAGATTGAAACGATTGATAAAATGTGTTTCAAGTGCCTCGTTGGTGATTTTTAGTTTGAAGGCTCCCAAAGAGTCAGGAAGAGCTGAGAGGCGGCCGAGGTCAGGGGCCTCGAGAAGTTTCGAAACCGATGAATTGAAGCATTCTGTCTCCAGTGCCCACTTATTGCCGAGAGGAGTGTAGACTGTGGGGCAGCTTCCGAAACAACACTTCGGGCATGCAAGACAATAGAGGCCCAATGGCAGCATAGGTGAATAAAGGATACCGACAAGTTCAGCAAGCGTGGTTCCGGCATTTTGCGACTTCGTATAGTAGGTCATTGAACTAATTTCGTTGAAATCAAGATCTACTTTTACTTCGCTCGGAGGGCCCTTAAGTGCATATCGCGTTGCATCTCCTGAAATCGAGTGCTGCAGGATATGAAACCCATCGTTGAATAAATACACGGATCCATCTTTAGAAAAGACTTTGGCTTCTTTTGCAGTCTCTCCGTTCTTAGGGAGGAAACCAGCTTTTCCAGAAGTGGCTTTCGTGCTAAAAAAACAGCCCGTCCACGTTGCGGTCACTGTCGCGGATATTGCGAGGAAACCACATAAGGTACGGAATGAGATCTTCAAATTAGTTTTCATTGCGTGGTTGGTGTTAATATAAAATCTTATGCCGACAAAAATACTGTCTCGGTGGAGAGCAATTGTCATGGAAATGTAAAAGAAGCATCATGGAAATGTCGGGACTTCGCATGAACATAAATAAAACAACTCGCCTGGGAACACAAAAAGCTCAAAAACATGCAAAAAGGGGCGGCATAACTGCCGCCCCTTCTATATGTAAAGCTTGAAAAGCTTACCAGCGTTTTCCGCCGCCGCCGCCACCGCCGCGTCGGTCTCCACCGCCGCCGTAGCCGCCACGACCACCGCCGCCGCCACGTCGGTCACCGCCGCCGCCACCGGAGCGCTGCTCCATTGGGCGTGCTTCGTTGACTGTGATGGTGCGTCCGCCGAGTTCGGCTTCATGCAGTTCAGCGATCGCCTTTTGGGCTGCCGCGTCGTCGTTCATTTCGACGAAACCAAATCCCTTGCTGCGACCTGAATCGCGATCGGTAATTACTTTCGCGCTTGCAATTTCGCCGTAGCTGGAAAAGATTTGCTGGAGTTGGTCGTCATCCGTTTGATACGGAAGACCACCTACAAAGATTTTTGTCATTAATAGGATATATAGGATAAGAACACATGATCCGCATCATTTCTGATACCTCTCATGCCGCATGATACGCATCATTGCTGATACGTGTCATGCTGAAAAAAACGCTTTCAAGAGACTGCGCCCGGGGAATGGCAAGGAAAGCAGGAGTAAGAGCAAAGCGAGCTGGGAAAAACCTAGACGCAAGGGCTATGACGCTGTTTACAAAGACCAAAAATCTCTGAACTACAAGACCGAAAGCTGTGAATGTACGAAACATGCTACCGATCGTTGCCAATCGGCCTCATGCACAGGGACCATCATTGCTTATGATCGCCCCTCAGGAGCTTTTAAGACTCCTATCCTGCTTAACATGGAATTCCCAGATAGGTTCACAATAATGGGATTATATTACTTTCATCAAGGATGCTCTCCGTTAGTGGTAAATGCTAAGTTTTGCCCGTGTGGCCCCGCTCGGAGTGCGCAGATCCACTACATAATCGCCATTCGCCAGACCTGCAGTCGAAACATTAACGCTGTGAGATCCCATGCTCAAGACATCATTGAACAGCGATCGCACGAACACTCCCCGAGTGTCGAACAGCCACAAGGAGCAATTCCCTGCCGACGATAATTGGAACAGAAGATTCGCATTATCTTCCGCCGGATTGGGAACGATCACAAGCTCGGAAATTGTGCTTACGTTTCCAGAATGCTGTACCGCATCCTTTTCTGAAAGTGGAGATTTTGCAAAATTAACAATCAGACGATTATCACGAACTTCCGACCACGCTGCAAATAAAGAATCGTGCACGATCGCACCGGCAAGGAAATCATTTCCGGGATTAAACAACGCTGCATTATAGGGTGCGGTGGAATCACTAAGTCGTTGATTCCTCGACCATGTGATTCCCCCATCCGTCGATGACGAAAAATACGTATCGCTTGCCGATGCATATCCCGGGGTAGAACCATTCCTCCTATCGCGCCACACGATCGCAAGTGAACCATCGGATCCAAAGGTTGGCCACACCATATCTTGTACGACGCCGTTATCCACTTTGTCGTCATTGACGCGAGCGGTGTCTGTCCACGTTGCGCCGCCGTCGAACGATGCGATCGCAAACACATCGTAATCTCCGTCGCGCGCGTCTGGCCATGCAAACACGAGGTGCTTGGGATTCGCCGGGTCTGCGATCAAGTGAAATCCGCCTTTTATCGAATCTTTCTCAACACTATCTTCCACTGGCCGAGTAATGTAGGAGCGTAAAAAACTTTGACCGCCATTATGCGATTGCGCCAACACAAATCCTCCATTCAGCAGCGATAGTCCAGGATATGCGATCGATAGGGTTCCATCGTTTGCTACGGTTGGGGCACCCATTGGTGCAGATACCAACAAAGCGGAGTATCCGAGTGTATCGAGTATGGTCTCATGGGACCACGTCAAACCCCCATCTGTCGAACGGGTAAAGTAAGCATGATTCGGAAGTGGATGCCACGGCGCGGGTTTCGTGCATAAATAAAGATTCCCATTGGACGCCGAATTATCGACTACGATCCAGGGCCGATCTAACGAAATGTCCGTATCCTCACTTGCATCGATCGCTTTTACGGGTGCCGAGAACGATCTTCCACCATCCGTTGAGTGCACAACAAACACCCCGCCCTCGCTATCCGAATCCTGCAGATAATCGATGTAGCTGATAAACAGCACTCCGTCGTTGCGCCATGCCATCGAAACATCGGCCGATTGCCATTTCGCATTCATGTGTGGAAGTGAGAGCGTATCGCTCCAGCTTGATCCACCATCCATGGTAGTTCGTGTTTCGATCGTAACCGGATTGCCGATGAGCTTGAACGACATCCACGCAACTACCACGTTCTGCGGGTTCGTGGGATTGATCGCAAGATACGGCTCGCCCTCGAAGATAAGACCTTTTGAGAGCTGCTGATTTGCCGGCTGTGCAATCGATCCAACCGGAAAAAAGAGCAAAAGAGGAAAAAGAATTCTTCTCATAACGATATGGCTCTTAGCTTGGTGGATGAAGGTTAAAAAGAATCAACCCATGGCAATTCCTATTTCTGAACGCTCTGAAAGAGCGGGTAGCATCCACACGATCCGCTCAAAATCAGAGAATCTCGATCAGGTTTATTGCGGAGAGGGAGAGATTCGAACTCTCGATAGAAGTTTACCTCCTATGACGGTTTAGCAAACCGTTGCCTTCAGCCACTCGGCCACCTCTCCCATTCACAACTTATTCCACTTTGAGAGCTTAGTCCGCTGCGGCGGGCCACCTCTCCGGTGAAACGATGAACTATGAAACGTTGTGGTTTCCAAACTTTCCGAATACAGCTCCCGTTCCAACGAATGGACTTCGATTTCGCAATATTTAGCACCAAACGTATGGATTGGTTGTATTGTTGTTTGTCTTAAGATTGGGCAGTCTTGCTCAATCATCGGGATTGCACAAGAACATTGGATTTTTGTTCGTTTTCTACCTTTGTTTCAATTCAAAAAAATATGAGCGATTCTTATCTAAAACGCGCCTTGATTGCTATGGCGCTCATGCTATTTGTCGTCGCGACACCCTTCGTTAGCAAAGCACAACGCCTGATCTCGTATCAGGGGGTTGCTAACAATGCGGATGGCTCGCCGGTAACAGGCGCACACGCCATTACTGCCTCAATTTATGCATTGGATACCGGGGGCGCACCGCTCTTTCAGGAAACGCAAAAAGTACAGTTCAGCGCCGAAGGAGTCTTCGACCTGCTGATCGGCAAAGTGAATCACCTAATGCCGCTCGCAATCGTGAACCCTGCAACCGACCGCTATTATCTTGGCGTGCAGATCGATAATGCTCCGGAACTTACACCGAGGTCAGCATTTTCAGACGTTACGAGTGCGTTCTTTGCTGACACAGCCGGCTTTGCACGGACTGCCCTCTTCGCAGATACTGCTAACTTTGCCCGCGCGATCGACCCTGCAAGCCTGACCATCGTGCCAACCACCGTTAATGGCCTATCACATGCTGTAACTTTGATCGGCGAAGGAATCACGACCGTCGGGACGCTCGGCGATACGATCATCATTACTTCAACCGAAACGCCAGCTATCCGAGGGATATTGAGTTCCGATGGAACACTCAACATTGTTCCTTCTGGTGGGCCGATCACTTCGATCGGAATTGTCGATTCGTCTATCAGCACGCGCAAGCTTGCAGGACAGTCCGTCACTACCTCGAAACTTGCAGATGCCTCCGTAACAAATAGCAAGATCGTAGGTGGCGCGGTAACGTACGACAAGGTCGCATCGGGCGGGAGTGCATCCGGACTGGTGCTCACTGCAGATGGTAATGGTGGCACGATCTGGCAATCGGCAACAGCTTCAGCACTTACACTGCCATACAGTGGAACCGCGTCTTCAAGTACAAGCATCTTTAGCCTGACCAATAACGGAACTGGCAACGCTCTGACAACGAACGCATCCGGCACAACGATCTCAAGCACCACATCCGGAGCTAACGGCGTGGCCGTGCAGGGAACCACTTCCGATGGCGGCGCGGGTACGCAGGCAAATTCGGGAGTCGTGGGAACAAGTGCAGGTGGCAATGGCGTAAGCGGCCTGACAAATACCGGAACCGGCGTGTATGCTTCAGCCGCAACAACAGGCACGGCAGTACATGCCGTAACCACCGCGAACGCGACATCGGCCAGCGCCGGACTCTTCGAAAATCTTGGCGCGAGTGCAACGGCAACCGTGCTCCAGGCCAAGTCCCTGGGAACGGGCAGCGCCGGGGCGTTCAGCATCAACAACGCCGGGAACTCCGCCAGCGCGCTTTCTGCGGCGACGAACGGTTCCGGCGCAAGCGTCAACGCATCGACTACCGGTACCGGCAGCGCGGGTGCGTTCACCGTGAACAATAGCGCTAACTCCGCCAATGCCCTGACTTCTACCACGAATGGTTCCGGGATGGCCGGACTCTTCCAGATCACCAACGCCACGAGCAACGCGAATACGTTGGAGGCTACCACCGGAAGCAATTCCGGCAGTGCAAGTGCCGTTTATGGTTGGGCCACTAACGCAAATGGCGGTGCGTATGGCGTTTGGGGGCAGGCCGAAGGAAATGGGGCCGATGCCGTCGTCGGACTTGCCAATAATACTACCGGTCCCGGAGTTGGTATCTATGGATGGTCGCGTGGTTCGACCGGCGTTGGAGTGTACGGCCAGTCGGACGGAACATCTTCCGGAACCATTGGAGTACTGGGAAATGCAACCAATACCACAACAACCTCTGGAAGCTTTGCGGGTGTGCAAGGCAATTGCTACACACCCAGCGCAAACGGCTATGGCGTATTCGGGCAAATTCTGAATGCAGGGCCGGGACGTGGCGTCTATGGTTTAACCGCTGGAAGTGGAGCAGGAGTGTGGGGGCAAACAAGTGGAAGCGGCAATGGCGTGTACGGCGTAACGAGCAACACGGGCGCCGGTCTCTACGGTCAATCGACCAATACAGCCGGAACGTCTGGAACTTTGAGCGGGGTCTTCGGAGTGATCGGTAACGCTGCCGGATATGGGGTTCAGGGCCAAAATACTTCGGCTTCAGGGAGCGGGGTGCTTGGTTTAGTTTCAAGCTCCGGGAATGCAGTTTGGGGGTATAACCTCGGTTCAGGCCCAGGAGTCTATGGGCAGGGCGCCGGAACTGGAACTGGAGTCTACGGTACCACCGGTAGTTCCAGCGCGTATGGCGTGTATGGCTTGAACACGAACGGGAGCGGCGTTGGCGTACTGGGGCTGGTCGCAAGCTCCACAAACGCGATATGGGGTCAAAATCAGGGTTCGGGTAATGGCATCTATGGACAGTCAACGAGTACGTCAAGCAGCGCAGTTGGAATTCGAGGAGACGCCACAAGCACCAGTGCGGCAGGAACCGGGGTCTTGGCACGTGCCAACGGAACCGGCAACGCTCTCATCGCTAATTACTATGGCGGTTCCGGCTCGTCATCAACAACCAACAGCAATATAGCGATCTTTCAAACGAACGGTGTGAACAAGGCACGTATCGATCTTAATGGCGTTGGCTATTTCGATGGTGGAACCCAGAACAGCGGAGCCGACGTGGCAGAAGCACTGATTCCTGTTGGGGTACGTGCAACGTACGAGCCTGGCGACGTCCTTGTGCTCTCTGCGGTGGAGCCGACGCATGTGGCTAAATGCTCGTCCGCATATTCGAATTGCGTTGCAGGCGTTTATGCGACCAAGCCGGGCGTACTGCTTACAACCGAACATGTCGATGGCGACCTCAGTGACCATGTCCCAATGGGAGTCATCGGAATTATTCCAACTAAAGTGTCCGCAGAGAATGGGCCGATCGAAGTGGGCGATCTGCTCGTAACAAGCGCCACGCCCGGCTGCGCCATGAAAGGCGATACGGATAAACTGCATTTCGGGAATATCCTCGGCAAAGCCATGGAACCCTTCAATGGCAGCGGTACCGGCGTTATTAAAGTGCTGGTGGGGAAATATTAGGCCGCATCGGGAGTGGGCCAATCGAGATAGGTCTCATTCTCAAGCGTGCTTTCTGATCCATAAAATCGCGATCAACTCGGTAAGCCTTTCAAGCTCATCTTCTTCAGCAAAACCGCGCTGCAATTGCGTTTGTTTAATCAATTCTAATCGATTCTGGGTAACGGCGTATTCTTCTTCGTTTTGGATTGGTGTGAGCAAATCACTGCCATCTTCCTTCATTAAACTCAATCTCGATATTTGTATCATCGAACTGACGCATTAACCTAAGTTTTCCCCCAAGAATGTTGAAAATAAGCGAACCATTACGAACTTGATAAATTTTGTCATCAGGAGTTGAATAGCTTGAAGCTAATCGATCAACAATGGTCTTAAATAATCTCTGCCGGCTAAGATTTGCAACATCCGTAGGCACCCATTTTATGAGTTGCAACGAATCAAGATTGTGGGAGCCAAATGCCAACCATGTGAGACTCATTGTCACGAAGTTTCCACTATATCCAGGTGGCGGAGGATTCCATCTTGAGATATAAAGCCTTCCAGGAATTCCACATATAAAAACTGGCCAAAAGTCCTCACCACGAATTGTATCATCCACGATTAGCGGGCGTTGATTGAGGTATTTGCCATGCAAGTAGTTGATGATCGCATCTCTTGACGAGCTCTGGTTACCAATAATATCAAGTCGAGTCTCAGGTAGTGGGCTTGACCAACTCTGATTCTTACATCCGAAATGTGCAAAACAGAGCAATAAAATAATTGAGAAAAAAGTGGCCTTACTGTAGAACAAGTTATTGCGATTGAGTTGACTAAGGATAATTGCTAACAACTGATGCGTTTGCTTAAGCACTCGCACCCGCTTCTGGGAGGCTGCGTATCCATTCTTGTTTTGGAGGGTTGGAACATATGATGTCTTTGAAAATAATGTAACTTAATTTTTTATTTCTACGGACTGAACATTCGCTTCTGGACCACCGAAATAAAGGATTAAGATAACAGTATCAAGGAGGTGAGGGGCCTCAACTATTCTAACAATATTGGAACTCTTCTTATTTGACAGAGTAGGTAAAATGGTAGCCATTCGAGTATTCAATGTATCATATATCATTGCTTGTGACCAATGGGCGTGTTCTTCATCAGGCCATCCTTTTTGCTTCACTGAGTCACCAGCAAAAATAATTCTTTGTCCTCGAAAAGATGCGTCTTGTCTTGGATAAAATGCCTGCTCAGGATACCACCCGAATTGCCTTATTTGAAAATCGAACCATGAGACCCATAGACTACCCGGCAAACCACGAAGGTAAACTGGTGTAGCTACTACGCAATGTGAACCGGCAAGTTCAACAAATTCCGAATCGTGCAGTGAACAGCCTCTTAGGTATTTTAGAAGGCTAGCTTCACTTAGATTCGGACTCATCAGAGTATCCAAATTTAGCTCATCAAGATAATGGACGTCATGCTTCTTTGCCGAGCACCCGAAAGTGACGAGCAATGATATAAAGATTAAACCCTTAAAAAAATTCACCACCTTGTTTAATCTGGTTTCACGGTGGGTAGGTATAGGGATAGGGAGCGAAATTGCTTCCCTTATTTAACATATACCAATTTTCCAAATTCACTAACCTCTGCCACAGAGTATTGTAGTTATCGAGCGCTTGACTTGGGCCTGGAGGAGGAGTCTTGTATTTGGTGAAAAAAGATAGCAGGACTTCGATCTTATTTGCAACAACAATTGCAAAAGCCTCTATGATCTGAGGGCTACCAGTTGCCTTAATATTGTAGGGAGGATCTGCTGGCTGACCATCGAATAAATTTAAAATAATGGTAATTGCGTCAAAAATAGTAGTTTTCACGTCGTCAAGTTCATCAATTAGCCCAATGGTAGCTGCGGATTCACCCGCCCAGTCGGGTGAGGGCGCGGAGCCAATAGTTCCCTGATCGCGGCCAACGAGAATGGCGTTTGGATCTGGCAAAATGGGCTTGGAAACGTAAGTATTATCAATTCTCATTACAGGCCCCTTCACTGCAGCGTTAATGTCAATTCCCCCCCATTTAGGTTTTGCCGGGGCAGGTTTAATTGTACCTATCTTCTGCAAACTTTTGCCATTATTCCTCCCACCCAGCTTTCCTTTTTTAGGTGGCGGCGGCGGCGGCGGTGGCGGAGGCTGCGGTTCACGAACCGGCGTGCCAACAGGTGCAGTTAATTGTGACCCAGTGGCAGGTCCAAGGTCTGAAGGGCCGGACGGAGGTCCGTCAAAAGGGTCATCGTCATTAGTAAAGCAGGGAACGTAGACGGTCTCTCCGCCAGGATCCCCTTGATCGTCACCAACAAGATACACATTACCCCCCAGACCGCTGTCAGCTGGTGAACCGTCTGGATTCAGCCATCCGCACGGGGAATCACCACCTCCGCTCGGATCAGTCGCCGAGCCAAAGGTGAGAATCGGCATCGGCAACCCGGGTATGGGCGTCGTTGAAGTATTTCGTGTTGCAAGCATGGCTTAAGGCGCCTTATTCAACGATCCAAAGCATTTCGAACATGCTGGTGGTACCGGAGCTATCTACCGTTCTCATCCCCACATCAAATCTGCCCGTCCGCAGGAGTGTGACTTGCAAATTCCGTCCGGTGTTGCCGTACGTAGCTGAAAGTGGGAACACAAATGCAGGAACAGTTGCAGTCCCCGAATTCTGGAAATCGCCACTGGTAACGGAGTTATCTCTAAAGCTAAGCTGAATGTCACTGGCGGTCACTCCGGCCTTCCAATCGAGATAAAGATTATTGACAAAAGCTGTTCCAGCTTTAAGGAACATGATCTTCTGCACCACAATTGGTAGTGATGTTGGGTTAGCTGCAACCATCTGATGCAAAGTGTTCCAGGCGTTGGCATCCTCTTGCGAAGCAAAATCATACGCGTTTGGTACCGTCACATTCGGGATCAAGCTTCCACTGGGCGTGGTCACGTTGATCGGAGAAACACCCCAAGGCCCGGGGAGCAGCCACGTTGGGCTTCGCATAAAGGTTGCCGGATGCATCGTACCCGTCGAATCTTCGAGGGATGCGGTCTGAATAAATGATCGGGGGTCCATCGTCGGCATGACGACGAGATCGAACCACGATTGAGGTTTAGTTACAACATTATTTGTATTCATACGCCGAGTTGGTTTGTCGTTATTACAAGTTTCACACATGCTTAATCAACTAACGCCCCCCCCCCTATCGGTTCCAATCTTTCGTTATCGGATAATTAATTTTTTGTAATCTTTCTTAACGTATCCCAAGAATGTAATAGTGTCGTATTTTTGTCTCAGATCATGCATCTTAGACAATCAAAAAAGTGTACCATGAAATATTCACTTAATATCTGCATACGCCTGGCATTCTGCTGCCTTGCAGGTTGTAGCACAACCATCAACTACTCCAGCCGCGTACCGCTTCCGGCGCCGGATGATTTTCGTTCCGTGCTTATGCTCAGTGATGGCAAGGGTCATCAGGCATCCGGTTTCGTGCTCGATCGCAATGGCAGGCAGTACGTTGTAACTGCGAAGCATTTTGCAAAATACATGAAGGGACGGGATTCCGTTGATATTTTTGTCAATGGCGGCTGGGCACGCTCCCCAACCACGCTGGTGGGTCATGGAAAGGGTGAACTCGATATTTCGGTATTTACATTCGCGCGCCCAACGCTCACAGGGTCAGTCTCACAAACACCCATCCTTTCCTCCGCCGATACGATCGGCGCCGGCTGTGATGTGTGGTCGCTCGGGTTCCCGTTGGGCTACATGTTCGACGATCCCAGCCGAAATTATCCCTATCCTCTGCTGAAGCATGGGTATCTCTCGACACAAAACGGAGATCCGATCCTCTACTATTTCGATGGGTTTTGCAATCCCGGTTTTTCTGGGTGTCCGGTGTATGCGGTTAACACGCAGGGCAGCCTGCGGCTTGTCGGCGTGGTGTCCTCACGTATCCGCGAATCCGACGATCCTAAATCGGAAAGTAATTCAGGAATTTACGTCGCATACTCTGCGCGCTATGCCCAGGTATTGATCGACGAGAATCCTATCGGCACACCGCTACAATAGATGGCATTTAAGATTGATTGTGAATAACCAAATCCTGCTCAATTTCCGTCACAAGATGAAATGATTCATTTTCCCGCACTAGAACAACAGATTTTCCTGCTTTGGCCAAAATGTTTTCCGCCTTTTGTGCATCGCCGAGTAAACCTTCGCGAGAGGGTAACCCTATAAGAAAGTGTACTTTGAAATCTTCTTGAGATTCATTGAGACTTTCAATCCTGCTGCGCCAACGATGTGCCTTGTCGAGAATTGATTCCCTGTCCTGCAAATCTAGTGAAAGCGGCTCAGCAAAATGCCATCGCTCGTTCTTCCAAGAGTTTTCGAAGACCCTTTCGTAATCTGGGGCAACGATCTTGTGCTCTGTCAATTTCGATAAAAGCTGTTTTTGAGGAAATTGCTGCTTGAAAGCAGTCCAAATCGACTCATCGCTTCTACCTTCGCCACTCTCTGGCTTAATATACTTGGTAACATATCGAGTGAAAAGCCGATCTAGCTCTTTTCCCAAATCTTCGGTAATACCTGAACGGGCATTTCCAAATTGATAGGCAGAATCATCCTCTGGAAGATAAAATTTTAATAATTCGCCTAACTTCTCTGGGTCGAATAGCCATCCGCTCTCAACCTCAGCACCATGAGCGTTGATACGTTTTTGCAGTCGATGTATATAGGAGCGATACGCAACTGAATCGAATCCGTGAAATACGCCAGAAATTCGAGCGAATTTCTGGCTAATTTTGCATTTCAGGAATCGCTGTTCTGGGCTGAATGCTACCACACCGATGTTCACAAACTCGCCCCCGACAATATCGTGAACATAACGAAGAACCGAAAAGCTAAAAGCCGTTTTCATTTCAGTATCCTTTTGACAAGTTTAATAAAACCATCACGATTCTTTGAGATCCTCTCGAAGTGCCTTGAAATGTGATTCAAGGTTTCTTCCTCGCCTGCCGTCCAGGCATGTGGCAAATCCGAGAACCATTCATAAAGCTTTGCCGAATCAAGCATGTCTCCGAGGCGCTTGGCAAATAGATCTAAATCAATTTCACGGCCCTTCAAGGGTTGGTAAAACATGTGCTCCCTAAGAAGGTTCACAAGTGGACCGTCGTCGCTTGTATCCAATCCAATGAGTGGTCGTGCAAATGAAAATGCGATTTCGTGATCAATAACTCTCCAATCATTTCCTCTGATGAGAAGATTAGGATTGTGACTTTTCCGGTCTGGGTTTTGAATCAAAGCATCGAATGCAAAAATTTCCGCTGCACGCCGGAATTCTGACGGATGTAACGAATCACTTATAGGAAATATTGCGTACCCGCCCAACATCTTGCTGCCAAAATTTGGCCCGATATTAGCCCTTAGTAAATCCTGCAAGTCCGGTTTGTCCAGAGCTGTGCAGAATTCCGCACTAATTTCAACAATCGCCGGTTCGGCCGTAGAAATGCCGAGGGCTCGTGCAACCTCCACACCCAGCAATTCAAAGATCAGACTTGCCTTCGAAGTTTCCTTGCCATTCCTAAGTTTAACAAAGAAATCGATTAATTCCTCGCCGGCCATACATGCGATAATTGGCGGCTTATTCCGGCCTGATCCCGCCCTATCGAGAAATTGTACTGCCTCTACGATTGGAACGCTCATGCAAATATCTTAAAGTGTCCTCGCTTCCACTCGATACCTACAAATAATGAAGCAAGACCCATCTGATGTCTTCTCAGGAATTATCGGCGCTACACCAACGCGCCGCGCGGCATGGATACGCGCGGTTGGGACTGCAGGTCGCGCTCGCCGAGGTTTATACCACCGAAATATCGCGGACGGTTGAAGGTATCCAGGTTCTTGTTGCAGACGATCTGGAAGCATGTCGAATTACCCTGCTTGGCAATATCGACGGACCACGCAAGGAACACTTCCCAGCAGCGGAACCACCACTCGTTGTAAGCTTTGAGAATAACTTCTTTGTTCGACTGCCAATTATTATACCATTTTTGGATGGTCAGCGAATAATGAATTCCTACATTTTCGACACTATGAATTTCGAAACCGGCACCCTCCAGACGTTTGACGACAAAGCTAAGCGGCATGCTGGCGTCAGCGCCGGGGAAAATGTATTCAGCCATGAAACCACCCCAAATCAGGGATTCTTTATGGTATCCGGCGCGCAATCCGGCGATCTGAAGGTAGAACAGGCCATCGTCTTTCAGCAAGCCTGCGATCTGCTTCATAAATCGCTGGAAGTATTTCACGCCAACGTGCTCGGCCATTTCGAGACAGGAGATCTTGTCGTACTTCGCGGCAGGAATGGAACGATAATCCATTCGAAGAATGCGAGCATGGTCGGCGACACCCCAGCGCTTGATCTGATCGTTACCATAATCCGCCCCTTTTTGCGCGATCGTGATACCGGTGGTATCGGTGCCATAATATTTTGCAGAGTGAGCCGCAAGCGTGCCCCATCCGCAGCCGATATTGAGCATTTTCTCGCCGGGTTTTAGCTGCAGTTTTTGGCATACCAGATCGAGCTTCTGATCCTGCGCTGTTTCAAGATCCTCCAAGCCCGTCTTAAAGAACGCGGACGTATAGATCATTCGGTCGCCCAGAAAGCCGCCGAAGAAATCGTTACCGCGGTCGTAATGGCTTCGAATAACGCGCTCATCCTGCTTTGCGGAATGGATGGTGACTTCCGGTATGAATCGAGAAAAAAGAAATTTCAGATGGTGATTTACGAAAGCATACTTAAAGAAAAGTGTGCGGTTGCGGATCAGGTCCTGGAAATCGCAGGTGATGTCCACCCGGCCATTCATATAATCCTCAATGAAGTCCGTAATGGCGGTCTTTTCGCCATTTTTATAGCGGGAATCGACACTTTTGTCGCGGACAATGACGAGGTCTCTGATCTTTTTCGATTGAATTGTGCTGGAGGACATGTGGGTTTATTTCTGTTGGAACAGGATGTGTAAATTGATGAGCATAGATAACGCAATTCACCCAAGATAATTCAAAGGTAATGCGATCTCTTAATATCCCGGAAATTCCTCGAAGCGGATGTTATCCTCATCGACACTGGAATCGATGAGCATTTTGCGCATTGCAGTCACAAATCCCGCTGGACCGGCAAGATAATAGATCGGCGTTGAAAGATCGCCAACATGACGCTCCAGCAGATTTTTGTCAATATTTCCCCTGTCGCCTTCCCATTGGTGTAGTGACGAACCCATATTGGTCATTGTCGGAACATATTGGACGTTCGGTGTCGAGTGCGAGATCGCAGTTAGTTCGTCAAAAAATGGAGCGTCTTCGGGAGTATGGTTCGAGTGAAATAGATAGATCTGATGCCCATGCCGATGATGAACGGCCGACTTCACCATGCTCAGAAACGGAGTTATCCCGATTCCACCCGCCATCATGATCGCAGGCTTTGCGGCATTTTTGTGCAAAATGAACGAGCCATACGGCCCATCCCAAGCGAATTCCATTCCGGGCTCGGCATTGCGCAAGGCGCGTTTGAACGCCGTATCCCGAATGCGGGTGGCGAATATCAGTTCCGGATCGTGCGGCGCGCTTACCAGCGAAAAGGTACGCACCGGGCCTTCATTATCCATTTCTGGCTGATCGATAAGGGAAAGATCGATCGTCTGACCGGATTCATATTCGAATCCGGCAGGTCGTTCGAGATAGAATGCATGCGTCCCTGACGCAATTTCTTCGTTGCTTAAAAGTTTTAACCTTTTGTCCGTCATAATGTTACTGTTGAATTGATAATGAAAACACAGCAAATGCAAGATTCAATCATTCAAGACGCCCCTATCGCCGAGCAGCTTATTCGCGACATTCCCAATTTCCCGCGTGAAGGAATTATGTTCAAGGATATCACTCCTGTGCTTTCCAGCCCGGAAGCCATGCGGCAAGTGATCGACCGGTTCATCGAGTTTGCGATCCCGAAACGGCCGGATGTCATTGTCGGAATAGAATCGCGTGGGTTCGTTTTTGGAATGCCGCTCGCGCTCGAAATGGAATTGCCGTTCGTGCCAGTTCGAAAGCTCGGTAAACTCCCTTATAAGACCATCCAGGAGGAATACGATCTCGAATACGGAACGAATACCGTCGAAATGCACGTCGATGCTATTGCGACCGGCAACCGCGTTATCATTGTTGACGATCTGCTTGCGACCGGCGGAACCGCCGCGGCAGCAAAGCGGCTCGTCAATCGGCTCGGTGGAACGGTGGAGGGATTTGCATTCTTGATCGAGCTATCGTTCCTGAAAGGCCGGCTAATACTGGGGAAGGATGATGTGCTGGCGCTGGTCTCAGCCAGCGAGTGATTTCGCAGCGACTCCGGAATATTATCGTATATTTGCATCTTAATGTAATCATTTCTTAACATGAATATGCTCAAAATCTCGTGTTTCTCGCTTTTCCTGGCCGGAATGGTAGCTTTTGCAGGCTGCAAATCTTCTTCAACATCGCCAAATGGCTCCGGTGGCGGCATGGCAACTATCCCGAACGCCGGGTCTTATTTTATCACGGCGAACTTACAATATGATTCGACCGGAGCGCTCGTCTCATCCGATACCAGCGTAGAGACCTTTTTCCGAACTGGACTTTCGATATATGGCAAAACAGATGTGGTGGAAGCTATCGACAGCAGTGACGGCTCCGTGACCGATACAACGTATTATCACTATGAGTCCGACGGCGATGTTTCCGTGTATGGACAGAACATAATTGGTTCCATAGGATGGACGACATACCCTTTCGGCTCTCAACAAGCTCAAACGATCAATGGGGACACTACGATACAGGGGATTTCGGAGACCTATGCTCTTACGATTAGCGGTGCCGGATCGGGAAACACAACCATTGCTGGGAAATCTTTCTCAACAGAAAAAATTAACTTAAGCGGCAAGATCATCGCGTCCTTCCTTGGGGTCAGCGATACGGCTTCCGGAAATTTTGGAACGATATCCTTTGCCCCATCCCTGGGCGAGGTTGTAGACGAAACAATTCCAGCTCAAAGAGATGCAGTCACGCGGGCACTTGGGACATCCTCACATGATTTCGTCATCAGCTATTTCCTGAAGTAATTACTTCTTCTCGAATCCCAGCGCGACCGAATTAATACAATAGCGCAACCCCGTTGGCGCAGGGCCGTCGTCGAAGACGTGGCCTAAGTGCGCGCCACAGTTGGCGCAGATTACCTCGGTGCGGGTCATCCAACCGGAGCGGTCGATGTGCTCTTCGATCTGTGCATTGGCTTTTGGAGCATAAAAGCTGGGCCAGCCGCAGCCCGCATCGAATTTCGTTTCGCTTTCGAAGAGCGGCGCGCCACATGCGCCGCATTTATAGATCCCCTCATCCCAAAATGCTTCGTACTCGCCGGTGAACGGGCGTTCGGTTCCCTTTTGGCGCATCACGCGATATTGTTCGGGAGTTAATTCCCGCTTCCATTCGTCTTCTGTTTTTTTGATCATAATTATCTGAACCTGGATTACGCGGAGTAAAGCGGATTATACGGATCGATTAGTCGGTGAAAAAATTCTACGTAATCTGATGCTTTGAGATTCATCCCATTTAGTGGCGATGGAACAGACGCCAACTTCCCTTCGTACCGGAAATATGGAATTGATACTTCCCGGCTATTCATTGTTGACATGGTGAAATCCATCAATTTATCTGCGTAATCCGCTTTAATCCGCGTAATCCAGGTTCAGACAGTCATGCTCGGCTCGTTCACATTCATTCTCCACACGCATTTGCCTTATGTGCTGCACCACGGCAAGTGGCCGCACGGTTCCGACTGGCTTTCGGAGGCAGTGGCCGAATGCTACATCCCGATCCTGAGAATGCTTGAAAACTTGCATGATGAAGGACTTGCACCAAAAATTTCGATGGATTTTTCGCCGATCGATCTGGAGCAGCTTGCCGATCCGGATTTTGCTCCGGTCTTTATTGCCTATTGCAATGAGAAGATCGCCGCTGCGGAAAGCGATTATCTTTATTTTGGACGGCAAGGCGAAGAGCATCTTCAGCCAGTAGCGGAGTATTGGCGTGAATTCTACACGACGACCAAAACTGCGTTTCTTGAGAAATATCGATGCAACGTGGTCGCTGGTTTCCGTAATCTCTCCGATCTGGGTGTGATCGATGCTATGACCTGCGGCGCAACGCACGGGTATTTCCCGCTGCTCTTGCATGATGATAATATTCGTGGACAGATCAATTGCGCCATCGATACGCATGAACGTCATTTCGGCAAGCGCCCGCGTGGGATATGGCTTCCGGAATGCGGATACCGTCCACGCTACGATTGGTCGCCGCCTGTAGGACCCGAGGCCTATAGGCGTTCGAGTGAGGAACGCGCGGGAATCGAGGAGCTACTGGCGGAAGCCGGCCTGGAATATTTCGTGGTCGACGGCACACTAACGAAGGGCGGCGTGACTGTTCCGCCGTATCAGCCATTTGCCGTAAAGCTACATGAAAAGTACATCGCTGAAGTGGGCCCGAACGGCGAACCACCGTTCGAATATGATCCCAAGCGCGTGCTCACGGATATTTATTGGGTCGATTCGCACAAGACGGCCGCGGCGAATTCCATCCCAACGGAACATCACAGCCCCGCCGTTTTTTCCAGAGACCCGAATAGCGCAGCGCGCGTGTGGAAAGCCGAATTTGGGTACCCCGGTGCTGGCATGTATCTCGATTTTCATAAAAAGCACCATAATTCAGGCTTGCGCTACTGGAGGGTCACAGGCTTCCGTACCGATCTTGGCGATAAGCTTCCCTATCTGCCAAACGACGCGGGCAACCAACTCGAGATCGATGGCGCAGATTTCGTTTCCCTGATCGAGCACGAGCTCGAGGAGCATTCGATCTCGCATGGGTATCCGGGAATTCTTGCTGCGCCATTCGATACCGAGCTATTCGGTCACTGGTGGTTCGAAGGTCCCCGATTCCTCGAACGGGTTATTCGAAATATCTTGGCGTCGAACAAGATCTTGCTGACCGACTGTGCAGAAGCACTCGATAACTACACAGCGCCACGCATTACGATCTCACTTCCCGAAGGCTCCTGGGGGGAAGGCGGACACCATTTTGTGTGGACGAATAAGGAAGTTGCATGGATGTGGGATGTCATCTATCCGCTCGAAGACCGCTTTTTAGACACGCTAAAGCATTTCAAGGCCGGCGCGCCTCCTATCGACGCGATACTTGAAAGCATCCTGGAGCAAGCCGGACGCGAATTACTTCTGCTCGAAGCCAGCGATTGGGAGTTCGTGATCTCCACGCAGGGGGCCATTGAATACTCCAAAATGCGATTTGGCGAACACGCCAATTTCCTTTCCAAACTCCTTGATCTTGCCGATAAGTACGACATGCGCACGGGGCTTGGTGAGGATGATCTCAAGTTTCTTCAGGAAGCCAGAGAGAAGGACCGCCCATTTCCTAAGGTCGATCTTTCATGGTGGAGCAATCGCTCGACACGGCATTCTTCGTCATACCACACGCCCGGACGAATGCCGGGAGCGGAATTGGCAAATTTAGAGTTAGAATAGTGTCGATTCGTTAATCGTCTCGTAAGAATCGCGTATTTTTGACGATGATGGGGTGTAACAAACTTGGAATTCGAGAATTGTTTGTTAAGAACATCTCCATCATAGTATTTCGAATGGCAATCGTTTTCAATTTTTGGCTTATCTACCCATGAAACCTGCTCGGATTATCCCCTTACTTCTTTTTGCGCTCTTCCTCACTGCTCCCCGCATAGCCAGTGCTCAGCACGATACTCTGAAAATTGCGGTCGATTGCTACAGCCCGGATCCCGGGTTCGATTTTAGCTTTTATAATGGGCAGCAATATTTTGTCAACGGAATTCTCCTTTTTATTCCACCCTCGGATAGCGTTGGTTTCGAAGGCGCAGATTTTAACTCCAGTAATATCGGCCTTTGGAATTATAGCATTGACAGTCTTGGAGATAGCCTGCTATACACCGGCCTGAATGGAGGAGGGATCAACCCCAGAACCAAAGACACAGGGTTTTATTTCGAGTTGGGAGGCCTAGGGTTCACGCCCTTCATGCTCGATAAATACGATCAACCCGTAACGATCGAAGTCCAGGCTCTCTCGGGCAATCAAGTTGACACGACCTTCTATATTACCCTTATTCCAACGAGCTTTCAAGGTGAATGCCAGTACGATACCGTCACCGGGACTGGCAGTACCCCGGTCTGCGACCCGATCTTCAATTTCGACGTCTATGATAAGAATGGCGTTCGATCGCCGATCGATGAGGTGTCCTTCGAGTTGGCGAATTACGCATCCGGCTCGATGCGCGCTGCAGATATGCAAGCCCCGCAAGGATGGACCCTTAATTACGTAAGGGAGGATACCGTTGATTTCATCACCACGTGCGGCGGTCAATACGAGATTCCCGCAGGAGGTAATCTGGGCGGCTTTGGCGTTGGTCTTAGCGCAGACCCGAATACCACCGATTTCGGATTTATTTGGAGGGCGTTTAGCTGTGGCTCCCTGATCGATCGCGATACAATATCGAAGATTGTGGCGGTTCCTAAACCGTGTTCCAACATTCCGAGCCCGGATAGCCTGCTCATCGTCGATCTCTCTGGGTGCAACTTCCTCTTCCAGGTGAAGAACGATCACAACGGGAGTGGGGCGGATACCGTCTCGCCCATAAGCAAGTACACGATGACGATCATCTCACCACCGAATGTGACCTGGACCACGCCTATTTTCAATCCTCCACAAGCCACGCCCGGAACCTGGCAATATAGCGGAGCGGGTACCCCAACCCTTTCCTACACGCTTGCGCCCAAGTATCTGAACATGTTTCAATTCGCTCAACCTGGTGGAACCACCTGGACTCCGAGCGCCGCATTGGACGATCCGGATACCGGTCAAAATGTCATTGTGCAATGGACCGATTCCCTTGGCTCGACTTTATTATCGAGCGGAATCGATACTATTTACGGTGGGTGCAGCCAAGGTCTTGCTGACACTGCGTGGGTCGATACCGTGGGGAGTTGCACCTACAAGCTCATTGTCTGGAACCACCATACGAAAAAAACTTCGAGCATTAATGCGATCTCGATGAGCGTTACTGGTTCCGGGGGGTCGTTCCCCTCGGCAAGCTGCGTAAAGTCAAGCAATGGATGGACGTGTTCCGCTCCAGGAACTTCCGCTCGCGCTACCAACATTTCCGGGGCAAGCGGTTACCTTGCAACGGGTTCCTACGATACGATCACCTTCTGTTTCGATCCTGCACATGCAGATTCCTCATGGAACCTTACCTGGCAAACTTTCGACTCTTCGAACCGCGTACTGTACTCGAATACCATCGTGGTGCGAGGATGTAATCCGCCATTGGAATGCGACTCGATTCATCACAGCGTTGATACGAACTTCTGTTCAGACACGATCTCGATCCTGAACCAACGTGAGGCCGGGTCTGTGATCGATAGCTTCGTTGTAGCTGCAACGGGCGCTTGGAAAATTGATTCCGCCAACAAGATCACCCCCTGGCAGGCAACTTTCGCCCCGGGCCAAGGCAGCGTAACGTTCTCCGGTGGCACGATCTCGCCTCAGACAACTCGAAACTTTGTCTTGTTCTACAACACTGGTGGCGCAAAATCTTCCGGCGTGGAGGTCACGACGTATGCGAACGGTATTGCTTGTCCGAATACTCAGACGTTGATTTGCTCCTCGCTCGGTGTTTCCTCGCCGGAGGAGCCGTCGCAGACGCTCTCCGTATCCGTCGTGCCAAATCCAATGAATCAGCAAGCAGAGATCACGCTGACCACGGGTACGATCAGCCGAGTAAAGATGACACTGCTCGATGTGCTCGGTCGTACAGCAACCACGATCCTGAATGGCACAGTCACTGCCGGAGATCATGGATACACGCTCGATGTCAGCACGCTGCAGCCAGGAACCTACTACCTGCGCATCGAAGGCAGCGGAGCTACATTGACGAAGAAGTTAGTGGTAGAACATTGATCTGCTGCTGACATTGCAAGAAGAGATCGAGAGGCGACGGCCTCTCGATCACGACGAAGAAATGAGCATAAAAAGAGGGCGTTCGCAACTGCGAACGCCCTCTTTAATTTCTATCCCAATCGTTGTTGGGAATCCGCGAATCGCGTTTAGGCCAGGTGCGGTTACGCCATGTGCGGTTACGCCATGTGCGGACGAAGTTTTGCGAGAATGCGCTCTTTGCCCGTCGCGCCAATGATCTGATCGACAACTTGCCCACCCTTGAAAATGAGCAGCGTCGGCACGGAACGAATTCCAAAGTTCATGGAGGTTTCCGGGTTCTCATCGACATCCATCTTGCCGATCGTAGCTTTGCCATCGTACTCCGAGGCAAGTTCTTCGATGATCGGGGCGATCATGCGGCATGGGCCGCACCAGGTCGCGGTGAAATCGACAAGCACCGGCTTATCGTTCATTAAAACATCTTTTTCAAAGCTTGCGTCCGTAAGATGCAGCGGGGTAGCAAGTGCACCGGTAGTAGTCATAATATCTCCTTTAATCTACGTTTCCTAATCTTATCCGATCAGTTACATGGGTAATTTACGTTCGATTCGATTACTGGTTTCAACAGGCATTCTTCGGATGGGATTCCCGACGGAATCGCCCATATCCCGGTCTTGGAATTCATGATACGTCTCATCAGGAATTCATCGAACTAGCGGCTTCGTTACTTTCCACCAATGTAACCGCTATCCGCTTAAATGAAGTTTCTTGTTTGTATTCTGACCAGCTCCAAACCCGCGCTCACCCGCTTATGCTATGATTCCGTAATAGCACAGCAAGGCCACAATTTGCACTATGAGGTTGTGATGATGGTCAACTCATTGAATCCTGGTCATTACAGGGACATCCTCGAAGTAATGAAAGGCACCAATATTCGAATTTTTCAGTCGGAATCGAACGGAGCGTGCGGAAAAGGTAAAAATAGTGTGCTTGCGCTTTTTCAGGAGCTTACCGATTACGACTACCTTATTCCCATCGATGGAGATGATTTTCTCTACCCGACCGCTTTTCACCAAATGGGAAAGACGCTACATCTGCGACCCCATTGCCTGGCGATCCAAACGAATGATTCTTTGACACGCGAGATCCATGAAGTGCGCCATGCCACGCTTGAAAATGGCTGGCGCCTAACCTCCTGGTTTGATGATTGCGAGAATTGGTGGCTTACGCACAAGTTGCACGATCCATTCAGGGAGCATATTCGCGTCTGCCGGTCTCCGGTGCGTCCGGTACTTTACCATCGCACTGCGCTTGCTCACCTGCCACACACCGCATTTGGTGAGGAGTTCACGCTGTTCGATGACATGATCTACTTTGCACGAATCTGCGAAGCATGGTATCGCCGACCGACGGAGTTCAACCTACTGTTCACGTCCAACACCTATATTTACCTGCACAACGATTTCAATCCAGCCAGCTTGTCCAATTCGGTGATAGATTTTGACCGAGAAAATGCGCTCTTTGCGGAGGCAACAAAAGATGGGTTCCACAACATCAAGCGTTGGCAGCTACAGGAACTTCCACATTGCCATATTCCCAACCCAATCGGATTTGGCAAGCCGGAAAAGATAGCATTCGCAAAAGCGATGACCGAAGCACTCGATCGGCTGGAGTGAGCCGCATCAATGAAAACTATCGGCAGAACAACAGCCGATTCGTTCCGAAACTTTTTTCGGATTCTTTTACCAGGTCGTCGCTGGGATCGACGCGATATTTTTCCGGCAAACGGTATTTCCGGCTCACGCCGGCTGCCGTTTCCACCGCTATAAAGGTGGTGCAGTTGCCATGAAACCGTGTGCAAAGTGTTTCGATCTGTGCAATGGCCGGGCGCACGTCTTCGCTTTCGAACAGGCGAATGAGCACGCCCCGCGTCATACGTTTGCGCAATCCAGGGATTTCGTAGGCTTCTTCAACGATCACGGTTGGCGCTTCGTCCGGGCCGTTCCTGCGAACTTTACCGCGAATGAACAGCGGCTTTTCATCGACGACGAGCGGCTGGAACTGCCGGAACGCCTCGCTCCAGAACACGCACTCGATCTTACCGGTAAAATCTTCGATCTTCACAATTGCAAAAGCATTGCCGTTGCGGTCGAGCTTTCGCGTTATGCCCACGATCACCCCGCCGACCAATACCACATCGTTCTGCTTGGTATTGTTCATATCGATCGCCTTGTGCGTCACAAAACTTGTTACATCCACTCGATAGGGTTCCAGCGGGTGACCGCTGATATAATATCCCACCGCTTTCTTCTCGTGTGAGAGCATCTCAAGTTCCGTCCAGCGATGCACCGCATCCGTGATCGGTGGAGGGGTCAGGACATGCGGTGTATCGTCGCCGCCGAACAGCGAATCCTGCGGGCTTTTTGCTTCATCTCGAACTTTCTGCCCATATTGCAGAGCGCGCTCGATGTTCTCGAACAGATCGGAGCGAAACGCGGGAGTAAGGCGCTTATCCTCATTGCAGGAATCGAACGCGCCGGCCTCGACCAGCGCTTCAATGGCGCGCTTGTTCACAAGCCGCGTATCCAAACGCGAAGTGAAATCGAAAAGCGAACTGAAACGGCCATTCGCTGTCCGCTCGCGAACGATCTCATCAACGGCTTTTTCCCCTACGCTCTTAATTCCCGCAAGACAGAACCGGATGCCTTCCGGCGTTGCCGTGAAATGCACGTAACTAAGGTTCACATCCGGCGGGAGGGTGCGTATGTTGTATTTCTTTGCTTCGTCGATCAGTTGAACGACGTAATCGGCATCGTTCATCTCGTGCGTCATATTCGCAGCGAGAAATTCGGCGGTATAATTCGCTTTGAGCCACGCGGTTTGGTAACTAATTAGCGAATACGCAAGGCTGTGGGATTTATTGAAGCCGTAAGATGCAAATTTCGCCAGCCGATCGTAAAGCTCTTTAGCAGTCTTCTCAGGAATTTCATTCGAGACGCAGCCAGCAATAAAGACATCTTTCATCGCCTCCATCTTAGCGATGTCCTTCTTTCCCATCGCACGGCGCATCTCATCTGCTTTTGCGAGCGAGAATCCGGCAAGATCGCGCGCAATACGCATCACCTGCTCCTGCACGACGATCACACCATACGTTTCCGCTAAGATCGGTTCGAGCTTCGGATGCAGATATTCTACCTTGCGGCGGCCGTGCTTGCGGTCGATGAACTCCGGAATATGTTCCATCGGCCCCGGACGGTAGAGCGCGTTCATGGAAGAAAGATCTTCCATGTTCTCCGGCTTCAACGCGCGCATGTAGTTCTGCATGGGCGGCGAATCGAACTGGAACACGGCGATCGTATCACCACGGCCAAAAAGCTCGAACGTCTTTTTTACCGTTGGATCGTTCGGATCATCGAGCGGGATATTATCGATCTCGATCTTCACGCCGTGATTCTGCTCGATGAGTGCGAGCGCGGTATCGATGATCGAAAGCGTGCGAAGCCCCAGGAAGTCCATCTTGAGAAGGCCGGCCTCTTCAACGTCCTTCATGTTGAACTGCGTTACGGCATCATCGAGCGATGGCGTTTTGTACAGCGGAACGTAGTTCGAAATATCGCTTGGCGCGATCACCACACCAGCGGCATGTTTCGAAGCGGAGCGAGCAAAGCCTTCCAGGATCAATGAATGCTCGATGAGCTTAGCAACCAGTGGGTCTCCTTTCGCAAGAATTGCCTTGACTTCCGGCAATTCGACCGCCTCCGCAAGCGGCGTTACACGGCCCATAATAACGGGAATGTTCTTCGTCAGCTCGTTGATCGTTGCGAGCGGCACGCCGAGCACGCGGCCAACATCTTTCAACACGGCTCGCGCCGAGAGAGTGGAGAACGTAATAATCTGAGCGACCGATGTGCGTCCATATTTCTCGCGGACATAATCAATGACTTTCTCGCGTTTGTCATCCGAGAAATCAATGTCGATATTGGGCATCGAGACACGCTCGGGATTCAGAAAGCGCTCGAACAGCAGATTATACTTGATCGGATCGACATTCGTAATTCCAAGTGCATAGGCTACAAGGGAACCTGCCGCAGAACCTCGGCCCGGACCGACACTCACGCCCATCTTCCGTGCAGCAGCGATGAAATCCTGCACAATGAGGAAGTATCCCGCGAATCCCATTTTCTTGATAACATCGAGTTCGAACGTGGTGCGATCTTCGATCTCTCGCGTCATGGAAGTGAACCGGCGGTCGAGGCCGCGCTGGGTAAGCTGTTCGAGATATTCCTCAAGGGTTGCTGCGCCGGAATCGGGCGGGATCGGAAACGCCGGCATTTTCAGATCCTTCGAGAACGATACATTGCACTTCTCTTCGATCTCCAGCGTCGTTTCGATTGCCTCCGGCCACTTCGCGAAGAGCTTGTGCATCTCCTTTGCGCTCCGGAAATAGTTCTGATCCGTGCCGTACTTCAGCTTATTGACATCCGGAGTTTCCTTGCCGCCAGCATCGCGAATATGCAGCAACACATTATGTGCAACGGCATGGCGCTGCTCGATGTAATGGCAATCGTTCGTGGCGACAAGCTTAACGCCAAGTTCCCGCGCAAGCTTCGGCGCTGCATCCCGAACTTTTACCTCCGGCGCAAGCCCATGATCCTGTATCTCGATGTAAAAATCCTCGCCGAACAGATCTTTGAAATTTGTCGCTATCCGCTTTGCTTTCTCATAATCACCGGAGATAAGATGCGGACTAATGATTCCTCCCGCGCAGGCCGTCGTAGCAATCAGGCCCTCGTGGTGCTCCTGAAGCATCGCAAAATCAATACGGGGCTTGTAATAGAAGCCCTCCGTATGGCCAAGCGTGACAAGCTTCATCAGATTTCGATAACCTGCCTCGTTCTTTGCGAGCAATATCAGATGATTGTACGCTTTGTTCTTGCCTTCCGCATCCTGAAATCGCTCGCGATCGGTCGCAAGGCCATCGTTGACAAAATACACCTCGCATCCAATGATCGGCTTGATGCCATTGGCTTTGGCCGTCTTGTAAAATTCGAATGCACCGAAGAGCACACCATGATCGGTCAGCGCAACCGACTTCATTCCATTCGTTTTCGCTGCGCCGACGAGATCCTCGATACTGCACGCGCCATCTAACAGCGAGTAGTAGGTATGGTTGTGGAGATGGATGAATTCGGACATGGCACACCCTCAACCACGTTCGAGAAAAAGAAGTGCAAATTTAAAGATTAATTCATTCGAGATTCAATTATCTCATGACATTCCTATTTTAACAATGCAACAAAACCAGCTTGCTCAAAATGTTTATCGCCGGTAAGCGCTTCTTTGATACCATGATCGCGCATGACGATAAATGAAGTGCAATCAGTGAGAGACCAATCTTTATCGCTATGACGTCGGAAAAAGTTGAGTGCGCGGTCAAACATGTCACGAGAAGCTTCGAGAACTTCGCAGTTTGGCAACGATCTTAGAAAGAAGAAATATTCGTGCACTCGATCGCGAACTTCCGAACTGGCCAAAGCGTCGGCTACTTCCATCAATACCCAATCGGTTGTAACAATATTGGCACGCATGGTTTTTGAAAACTCAATCACGCGCTCATGATATTGATCCTCCTGATTAAGACGAGCGATAAAATAATAAGCATCCCCAAAAAATGTTTTCATTTTTTCGGGTGTCCATGCACATAATGATCGATATTCGCCGCCAAGTCTTGTGGTAGATCGGTGGCGATGCCGTCGTATTTCTTTAGCATTTCATACAAAGTAGGGATTTCATCCTCTTCAGGAATCACGCGCACGGTTATCCCATTTGGCCAGTCCACGTCCGGGGGGAGCACAACGTGGCCTTCTTCGTATTTTGCTGTTATTGGTTGGTATGTCATAAAAGTGCCTCTTTTGACCTAACGCAGGTTCCGCAAAGGAAATTCAATGCACAACCACCAGCTTTGCCCTTGCTACGCCGGAAGCACCATGAAGCTCCACCACATACACCCCTGCCGCGAGATTCGGAAAATAGATGCGTTGCTGTTCCGGCCCGCCGAGCAATCTGATCTTCTCCGTTTGCACCGCCGTTCCTAATAGATCATAGACACATAGATCGGCTTCTTCAGATACTGGCCAGATTATTGTTGCCACGCTCCAGCTATGGGGTATGGGATTTGGGGCGAAGGTGATTCCTGCGCCATTATTTTGTGGAATCTGTTCGATCTCAGTCTTCACCTCTGCAAATTGGGGATTGAGATGAACGGGAATTTGTTTCGAGCCATACATGAGCCACATGGTTCCCGCATTACCATAGCTGGCGTTACCCAGCAATAAGTCTTCGAGACTGTCGCTATTGGCCGTCAAAGTATCGCCATATCCGGCAGCACAATTGCTGTAGAATATGTCGATCTTATTATCTAGTGCTTGGCCGGTTACATAAAAATTTTGATCAAAATAATGGGCAGCCCCACCCGCGCCACCACCGGTATAAAGTACATGGTTTCCGGTTCCGGTCATATCCCCAGCATCGACAAATCCGCCAGGCCAACTCTGATACCCTAAATCTGGCGGTGTAATCACATACGCCACGCTATCAAGCGTAATCCGATGGGAACCGAAAGCGGGCCCGCCACGAAAAATATAAATTGCATCGCCTCTGTCAAACGTTGGAATCATCACCACCCAATCGAGGGAATTATCCCCTCTATTTTTTGGTAACGCGTGCATGGATAGAGAGCCATAAAGCCATTCCTGCCCGTCACGGATAATGTTGGTATCCCACTGGGACGGTTTTGCCCAAAGAGTGTCGTACTGCATTGCATGAACTAAGTTACTAAGCAAGAACGGCGGATCATTTTTGTAAAAGAAGAGGTTGCCCCAATAGTCGGAAATAAGCAGGTCATCTCTGCCTGTGCCGCTAAAATCTCCCTGCATCGTAGAATAAACATTGTAATCTCCAGGAATAACTGGAATACTATGCGAGGTATCCTCATAGGCAACCGACTGAGCGAAGAGACTTGAACCCCCTCGAAAATAAGCAAGGTATTCCGAGTAAAATGTTGAGTCAAATGCTATAGTACCTAAGACAAGATCATCAACTGTATCGCTCGATAAATGAGCTATGTAGGGCTGAGTAAAATCATCTGAATGGAACAAGCCAATATTCGTCTTTAAATTTGTTTTATGAGCAGTATCGTAGTTCCCACGATCGTCGGCCCAGTAAATTATTCTATCATTCGCGTCGAAAATATCGAGATGAGCGCTGTCATGGAGATGTCCGTAGTGAATCTCGCTACCTCCCAGTCGCACGTTTTGTGCTTTTGTTTGCAAGCTGTGTAAATTGAAATTAGGTCCCGTCGTAGCCTGTTCGAAAATAGAGTTTTCGTTCCCGATTAGTACGTGCCCATGCAAACCACCTTGCTGAGGACCGAGATTATGGATGTAGTAGCCAATTTGACCTTTGCCAGAATCCCCCACAATCGTATCGATCTCTCCCGCCACGCCGATTTGTGGGAAATAGCAATTGCTATCGAGCGAGGGGTTTTGGAACGGCGGGTTGCTTTGGGCGCGCAGCAAAGACGGGCGGGCTCCATCGACCACGATGAAAGCACCGGCCAACGCGAGGAGGATCAAGATTCTAAAATACCACATGCTAAGAAGAAGACCCGCGAATGGTCGAAGGGTTACAGGATTTTAGAACAAAGGTTGGGGAGAAATTCTTGCATGAAAGAGACCAATTTGTCATTCCTGCGACATGGTTGCCCTTCGACAACGACGGGAGCGGGAATCCATCCCCCAGTCGCTATCCTCCACTTCTGGATTCCCGCGTTCGCAGGAATGACATGACAAGAGTTGTTAGAAATTACAAGCTACTCGCTCTATGCCGCGACCCCTTCGACAAGCTCAGGTCTGGCTCTGAAGGTCACGGCTACAGGCATCATCGACAAACCAAATAAGTTCACAGCGCGGGGAACTAGTGTGGCCGGCTGTGGCAGGCTTCAGCTTGCGTCAGGCCCACGCTAAAGCATGAGGCACACAGCGCTGGTACCTAATTGGTTCTACAGCGTTTCTTGTGGTAAACATAACAATTTGTCGCCAACTTACTTCACTATCATCCTTAGTGGCCAAAATGGTTTTCTTTTGAGGCTTCTAAGGTGGTAAGGAGTTGGTACGCTGCTGACATTTGATAATTTCGGCAAAACACTACAGGGAACCCAGGCGAACCCTATAATTCCAACTCTTTATAGCTTCTGGGCTTCATTTGATTTACCATTCGGATAATTTTATCCCCATTCAACTCGATCACACCCCGGTCATTCGTGGAGAGCAATAGAATGGAGAGCTCACGTCCCGCAAGATGTTGTTGATACCGAAGATTTTTATCCGAGGTAATAAGAAGATCGAATTCTCGTTCTGCCACCTTTAATAATTTGCCATTCTTATAACCGGCAAAGCCAGCTTCTCGGGCGGTTCGAACGTGATGTCCTGGCAGACGACTGCGAATTTGCCTTGGGACGCATTCATCAATGAGAATTCTCATGCTGTCACATGTGCTATCGTGCGATGTTGGGCATCGATAAGGACTGCAAGTGCATCTTCTTTAGAAACCGATGGAAATGAATCGAGGAACTCGTACAACGTATAGTTGTGCTCGATGTATTCAAAGAGTGTATCAACAGGTACGCGTGTCCCTCGGAAGACCGGGGTTCCACCCATCGTTTCGGGATCGACTGTAATTGGAAGGTTTGCGGTTTGATTTTCCATACTCTAATAAATTCTTTAGCTACCTCAAGAGTTCCATTTCATTTCGAATCCGCCGCACCGTGTTGGCGCGCTTACCGCGCAGGGAAGTGGTGTGGCCCGCCGCGGCGGGTTTCAGCTTGCGTCAGGCCCAAGCTAAAGCATGAGGCACATGGCCTAACTTACTTTATCCCAGCCAGTTTCTTGAGATGCTGCCAGAGTCCGAGCTTCAGCGCCTTGTTGTCATGAACGGGAACAGAAATTCTCACCGGCGATCCATCCTTACCATAAATGTGATGACTGCCTTCGGTTCGGCGATGTACCCAGCCCTGTTGTTCGAGTTGCTTGCAGAATTCCTTGCCGTTTGGCGGATTCATACGGCGATCTGCACGATGTGAGAATGGTTAGTCAGTGGTTCGGCAATAGCAACCGAAAGGCATCCCTCAACGGCTTCATAGAGGTTCTCCAGCAACTCCTCAAATGTCTCACCCTGCGTTGCACACCCTGGAATAGAAGGTACTTCTGCCCAGAATCCGCCTTCTTCCGCTTCGTGAACTACGACGTTAAGTTTCATACTTTTACTACACTCAATGCAGAGGAAGTGGTTCCATTCCAGTGTCGGAGCATTTCGCCGCAGCAGGTTGGCGGGCTTACCGCGCGGGGGAAGTGGGCGACATTTTACAGTCAGTCTTGAGGAATCTCCGATTAAGTCCTGGATCCCCAGTGCATTAAACTGCTCACACCCTGGCCTGAAGGTCACGGCTACGCTTCATCCACAAACCAAACCAGTTCGCCGCGCGGATGCACACGGGCAGCCGGATAGTTCGTTTCCGGATTGCCTTCGTCGGCAAGTACGGCTTTCAAAATTTGCCGTTTCTCTTCACCGGCAACCAGAAAAAATACGTTCCGGGCATTATTAATGGTGAACAGCGTAACGGATATTCGTGGAAACGGCGCAACGGGTGAATGGGTCGCGATCACAAAGCCTTTCGTCATCGCTTCGGGCGTCATATCAGGGAAGAGCGAAGCGGTGTGGCCATCGTTGCCGAGGCCAAGCAGGATCAGATCGAACTCCGGGAATTCTTGTCCGGTCGCTTCCTGGAGAACGGCCGCATAGCGCGCAGCAATGGCTTCTTCCGTATCCGTCATAAGAATGGGAACCGCATGGACATTCTCCAGCGGAATATCTATCGCGTCGATCAGCGATTGCTTCGCCATGCGATAATTGCTTTCCACATCGTTGTGCGGGACATATCGCTCATCGCCCCAGAAGATCTGCACATGCTTCCAATCGATGGCCGTTGCATACTCCTTTGCGAGAAGCCGGTATAGCGCGCGCGGCGTATTACCGCCCGAAAGCATCAGCGTAAACGCACCGTGCGCTGCAATAGCTTTACTCGCAAGCTCAGAAATTGCACTTGCAACAGCGGCATTCAGCAGATCAATAGATGGGAACGTTCGGATGGACATAGCGATCAATAATAGGGATCAGGCTGCATTAGATAATTCCGGGCGTAATCGCGGACCGAGTCTTCCAGCGCTTCAAAAGCCTTGGTGTAGCCTGCATTGCGCAGCTTCGACATCTCTGCCTCTGTGAAATATTGATAGGCCGGACGGATATTCTCCGGCATGTCGATGTAAATAATATTTTGTGGAACCTGCATCGCTTTGAACATAGAGGAAGCGAGGTCATTCCACGAGCGCGCTTTACCCGTACCAAGATTGAAAATGCCATTCACTTGCGGGTGTTCGAGCGCCCACAACAGCACATCGACTGCATCCATCACATAAATAAAATCCCGTTTGAACGCACCATCCATATAGCGCGGATCAGCTGATTTGAACAAGCGAATCGCGCCGGTATCCAATATCTGATGGTACGCCTTGAACACCAGGCTTGCCATCGCGCCTTTGTGATATTCATTCGGTCCGAACACATTGAAAAATTTGAATCCACACGCGCGATCATCAAATTTATTCTCGATGAGCCAGGCATCGAACTCTCGCTTCGACTCGCCGTAGAGATTGAGCGGTTTAAGGCGAGCGGTCATGTCATTCGCATTGGAAAACCCGAGTGTTCCATCGCCATACGTGGCAGCGCTGGAGGCATAGATGAATCTGGTTCCGTGCTCGAAGCACCACTCGGCGAGCTGTTTGCTGTACTCGAAATTATATCGATTAAGCAATGCCTTGCTGGTCTCTGTGGTCGAGGTGATGGCGCCCATGTGAATGATGGCATCGACATCAGAACCTCGTAAATGCGTTCGAAGGAAATCTGGGAAGTAATCCTTCTCGCTGAAATGAGACAACGATTTACCGTTCAAATTGCGGATATTATCGAAATGCTCGAACGTATCGGCCACAAGCACATCCTTGTGCCCAGCCTCATTGAGCTTGCGAAGAGTGACGCTGCCAATAAATCCAGCTCCGCCTGTGAGAATGATCATATATTATGAGGTAGCGGTGTAGTTCCCGCGCCAGGTCGGAGAACCCGACTACTACGATTAAACCAGTTCTTCCGCAAAATTCAATGCCAGCTTACGGGCCTCGCGCGATTTCCAGGCGCCTTTGTGGTAGGCGTAGCTTGCAAGCAACGGCAATGCAACTGTTGCTTCGCAATAGACCATTTGCTCGTAAGACGTAGAAACCTTTCCCCACGAAGATGCTTCGCGCAGCGTCGAGCCGGAAAGCGCACCATCGCGCTCGTCGGCGACGGTAACTTGTATTGCGTATTTGTGCATCGGCGCGTCTTCGCCGAGCAACTCTGCTGCTACGACGATATCCTGTGCAAAATTCTTCGGCACTCCCCCACCGATCATAAGCAAACCGGTTTCTTTACTCGCAAGCTTTAGGCGCGTAAGTTCCAGAAAGTCTTTTGCTGAATCGAGTGAAACGTGGGCATCGGGATGCGCGGTTTGGTGCATTACCAAACCAAAGCCGGCGCTGCAATCGCTGAATGCTGGAACGAAGATCGGAACCTCGTTGCGAAATGCTGTAAGCACGATAGAATTAGCTTCCGGATGTCGCTCATTCAAAAAGCGGCCCATTTCAGCAATAAATTCACGCGAGGAATACGGGCGGCGTTCGAGCGAATCGGCAATTTCGCCGATAGTATGATCGCAGACGCGGAGTTCATCTTCATCGATGAGCGTATCGTAAATGCGGTCAATGGCGAGATCGCGTAGCTCATTATCATCGAGCATCTGCGAGCCTTGATAATGCCGGAAACCGAGCGCCTCGAAAAAATCCTGATCGACGATATTCGCGCCTGTCGAAACGATCGCATCTACCATGCGATTTTCGAGCAGATCGATAATAACCTGCTTCAAGCCCGCGCTGATAAGCGAGCCGGCAAGACACAGAATGATCGAACAGCCTTCATCTTCGATCATCCGGTTGTAAATTTCAGCCGCGCGGCTCAGATTACGCGCCTGAAAGGCCATGTGCCCCATGGCTTCGACCATTGGCACGGCATTCATCTTCTTTATGTCGATATGTTCGACCGTTCTGGAAAACAATTCTTGCTTTTTCATCGAGATTATTTCGGGTTTGGTTGTGAGAATGTGCCAAACGGTAAAACAGGGCGTGGGGTTCAATTCGGACGGGCACTTTGCATTATAATAACGAGTTGGTAATTTTATGGATAGAGCACGCGAGGCACTACGCAAAGAAGTATTCGAACTTGACCCCCACGAGCAAGCCTTGCTCGCCGAGGAGATCACCGAACATCTCTCGAACGACGAGAATATGAAACTTTGGGTCGAAGAAGCAAGGCGGCGATTGGAAGAACATCGACGTGGCGAAGGAAAAACTGTGAGCCGCGAAGAATCGATGGGAAGGGTTAGACGCATGATCGATGATGCGAGAAAAACTCGCTCATGAGCTTTCGAATCAATTCAGAAGCCGACACAGAATTTGCGGAATCCGCCTTATACTACATGGACGAAAGCCCCGATGCAGCAACGCGATTTGCGGAAAGAGTTGATTCCGCTTACGACGAAATAATCGAGAAACCTTATCGCTGTCCTGTCCGCGAACATGGACTCCGGGAGAAATTCGTAAAAGGTTTTCCATTCTCTATTTTCTACACGATTGATCGAGACGAAATTGTAATCATATCGGTGGCTCATCAATCACGCAAGCCGGGCTACTGGCGCGACCGGCTCTAATTCTTCAGCTCCTCCGCCTCTTTCGGTCCCCAGGAACCAGCTGGATAGGAATGGATCGAGCGGTGTGCATTGAGCACCGGTGTATAAAGTTTCCAGGATGCGAGGGTTTCGTCCGCAGACACGAAGAGCGATTGATCGCCGAGCATGACATCGCGAAGGAGCGTGTAGTAGGCATCCGGAATTGGACCGAATGCGTCCGCATACGAGAAGTGCATCCATTCGGATTGCACCGCAATTTCCGAACCCGGTTTTTTAACTTGAAATGAGATGCGGAACCCTTCATTGGGCTGGATCGAAATAACAAGCACATTCGGATGTGCACCACTGCCATCGGACGATTTGAATAGCGCGACCGGTGGGCACCGGAACGTGATAATGATCTCTGACTTTTGCTCTTTCAACCGCTTGCCCGTTGTGAGATAGAACGGCACATCATGCCAGCGCCAATTTTCGATCCGCATCTTAAGCGAGACGAACGTTGGAGTCTTTGAATCGCTGCGCACGCCTTCTTCCTGGCGGTATCCTCGCACACCGTTACCACCGAGTTCCCCCTCGGTATATTGCCCGAACACCACATCCTGCGCGCGAATAGGCGGGATCGATCGCAGAACCTTTACTTTTTCGAAACGCAGATCTTCAGCCTTGAACGCAAGCGGAATCTCCATCGCAGCGAGCGTAAGAAGCTGCGTAAGATGATTTTGCACCATATCGCGCAATGCACCGCTTTTTTCGTAGTAATCTGCGCGCAGCTCGATGCCAAGCGATTCAGCTACTATGATCTCAACCTTTTCTATTTTTTCTCTATTCCAGATCGATTCAAACATGGAGTTCCCGAACCGGAACGCCAATATATTTTGAACGGTCTCTTTGCCGAGATAGTGATCGATGCGGTAGATCTGCTCCTCGGTAAAATATTTGTAGATCAGATCGTTTAATGCGAGCGCTGTTTTGTAATCGTGCCCGAACGGCTTTTCGATCACCAATCGCGTCCAGCCTTCCGAGTGATTTAGCCCTACGGTTCCCAACGATTTGATGGTCGGCGCAAAGAATTGCGGAGGAATAGCAAGATGAAAGATCCGATTGCCCGTCAGTTTGTGTTTCCGTTCGAGGCTGCCGATTCGCGCTCGAAACTTTGTAAATTCTTCTCGGGTACCCTTACCGATCGCGTGGTAAAAGATTCTCGCATTACACCAAGCTTCGATCTCATCGAAATCCTTGCCGAGCGCCTTTTGAATCGAAAGATGGATATCTTTGCGAAACGCAGCGTCGGTCTTGTTCTTATTTCTGCCGATGCCAACAATAATCGTTTGCTCCGGCAATTGCCCGGCGTTCGACATTTCGAAGAGCGCGGGAAGGATTTTGCGGTGCGCGAGATCGCCGGTGCCGCCAAAAATAACGATGAGGGTAGGTTCGGGTTTTGTTGGCATTTTGTTATTCTTTTGTTATGGCATGTCCACCAAACTCGTTTCGCAAGGCAGCGAGGAGTTTATCTCCGAACGATTCTACCTCGCGGGATCGAATGCGTTCGAGCAGAGCAAGCGTGATCACGGGCGCGGGCACATCGTTATCGATAGCTTCGAAAACCGTCCATCGGCCTTCGCCAGTATCGGCAACTACAGGCGCAATGCCTTCGAGATCAGGATTTTTTGCAAGCGCATCGGAAGCCAGATCGAGCAGCCAGGAACGCACAACGCTGCCATATCTCCATATCTCTGCGACGGCATGGGCATCGATGCCAAAATCCTTTTTGTGCTTCATGATGGAAAAGCCTTCGGCGTAGGCTTGCATCAATCCATATTCCACGCCATTATGGACCATTTTTACAAAATGCCCTGCACCCGATGGCCCGACACGTCCCCATCCTTTGTCTTTAGCAGGAGCAAGCGTCTCGAATATCGGCCTAAGCGATTCAACTATAGCCTCATCGCCGCCGATCATCATACTATAACCCTCAGCAAGCCCCCAGATCCCACCGCTGGTTCCAGAATCGACATAGGCAATGCCGTTTTTTTTCAGAGCCTCTGCTCGGCGCATGGTATCCTTGTAATTGGAGTTGCCGCCATCAATAAGAACATCGCCGCTCGTCATGAGTGGGGTGAGCGCATCGATGGTGTCATCCACCGTCTTGCCGGAAGGAACCATCATCCAGAATATTTTGGGATTCGGCAGCGAGCCGGCCAGGATTGAGAGGGACGAAGCGGACGAAACACCCGTTGCTTCGGCACGCTTTCTGGCGGCTTCGCTTGGATCGAAGCCGACGACCGAGTGTCCACCCCTGACGAGGCGTTCGGCCATATTCGCACCCATTCGGCCTAAGCCGATCATTGCTAATTCCATTGTTTGTAGATTTTTATTATGAACCAATTTGAAGCCGGAGTGTTCGGTAAAAGTTCATTATTCTTTTATTATCAAGATTCAACGATCATGAGAAAATTTGCCCTACTACTTACATTTGGCCTTCTGCTAAGCGCGACTGCCGCAAACGCAACGGATGGTACCACCGCCACCACAAAAACTCACAAGCACAAAAAGACTTCACTTTGCACCGGTGCTTGCACCGGAAAATGCCCCGGGCATTGCACAAAAGCTAACGCCTCGAAATCTGCTGCGGGCAAAGCAGGTTGTTCGAACCCGAATTGCACGGGTCATGCTGGCTGCTCAAAACCGGCGGCTAATTAGATCGACTCGCATTCTCCCCTGTTGGGCTCCGTGTTACGGAGGAGTTGCCAAGCCATACACCTGAATGTTCGAGTTATGGCCGTCGATCTGATTGATACATGCAACTTTGTCGTGCAATGGCGAAATAAAGGGATCGACGACGTTCGTGGCGATCTGCTTCTTATCTAGATTCGAAAGATTAACCGCGTATGCCGGAAAGCTCCCGTTGGTACTGGCTGCGTTCGAACTATAAACAAGGACACTTCCATCGTTTGACACATCCATGCTAAACACGGTATCACCGGTTATGATCGAAGTGCGAGTATCAGAATTCAAGTTGTAAGAGTCGATACCTTGCGCGTGATTTCGCATAAAGATCGTGTTGAGTTTGGGCGAATACGCACCTGCAGAAAATGAGAATATCACCATTCGGAATGATTTGAAGAGCATTGCCGGATGAATCAAAAATAGCGACGTGGTCGTAATCGATCGAATCGACACCGGTGGAGTCATAGATCGTCAGCGCATACTCATTGTTATTGAGCCACAGCACGCGGTTGCTCAATAGTCCCTTGATGGTCTTACGTTGCCCATTAATGGTAATAGGATTGGTTGCGAGGTCATACGTCGTGAAAATATAGGCGGCATTGTTTGCAGAGGTCGGGGTCGTTGCGGCGTACTTCCCATCTAAGGATACGCCAAAGAGTGAGGTATTCTGAATAATATCCGTGGAATTGCCTCCAGAGACGGGAACGCTGTAAATATCCGTTCCATACTGCATGATCGCCGTTTGGCCGTTTGGGGAAATTGAGATGATCGGCGCATTCCAGTAATTTAGATCCGGTGTGGCATCGGAGGGAAACATTGCATTGCCCAACGAGCCGCTGCTGGAAACCTGATACATATTCTGGCCTTCGCTTTGGGAGCCATCCACGTTATCGTAGATCTTGTCGATAAAGGCCATCATCCCGTTAGATTCATTTGGAAGCCATACAATATTGTAGACCTCTTGCGAGACCACGGTAGTGGTCGAAGTGCTGCACCCTGCCAAAAGCATGGCGAGCGCAGCGATCGAAGGTAAGAAAAAGAACGAACCAATTTGCATTTTTCGCATGACTTATTAACACATGAAATGCCCAGTTGACGCCCATTGTTCAAGAGATTTCGTATTTTTGCATTCTATATGGGATAATTCTTTGGATTGCCCCGTTACTTTGCCTTACTTCCATGCATGCAATTATCCCGGTAGCAGGTTTCGGCACGCGGCTCAGACCGCATACATACAGCGTTCCTAAGGTGCTCCTCAACGTGGCGGGAAAGCCTATTCTTGCGCATATTCTCGATCAGGTCATCGCCGATGGGGTCACGAGCGTAACGATCATCGTGGGCTACTTAGGCGATGCGGTTCGCGAGTTCATCAGCCAACGCTATCCTTCACTTCCTGCTCGCTTCATCGAGCAAACCGAATTACTTGGCCTGGGCCACGCAATATGGATGGCCCGCGAGGACATTCCCTCCGATGGTTCTCCGCTGTTTATCGTACTGGGCGATACGATTTTTGATGTTGATCTTAAGTCGGTGTTTCAGGCAGGCGCGAGCGCGCTCGGTGTTTTTCATGTCGATGATCCACGAAGATTTGGCGTTGTCGAATCTGAGAACGGGATCGCAACGCGCCTCGTCGAAAAACCGGAGCATCCGAAGAGCAACCTGATGATCGCTGGACTTTATTATTTCAAGAATCCACTGCTGCTTCGTCAATGCCTGGAAGAATTGGTTGCATCCGATAAGCGCACCAAGAATGAATATCAACTGACGGATGCCCTGCAAATGATGATCGAGCGTGGCGAGAAATTCGCGATCTTCCCGTTGCAGGGATGGTACGATTGTGGCAAGCCCGAAACGCTCCTTAGTACCAATCGTGCGTTGCTCGATAAACGATCGCAGAGCAGAGCGCTGAAGGATACCGTTCTAAAAGAGCCGGTGTTTATTGCTGACACCGCCGATGTAGCCGATGCGATCCTTGGCCCGTATGCGACGATCGGAGCGGGAACGGTTGTAAGAAATGCGATTATTCACGATAGCATTATCGGCGATGGTGCGTATGTGGAAAACATCATACTAACCGGCAGCATCATCGGGAATAATGCACGAGTGCAAGGGAGCAAGCGTCAGATCAATGTCGGGGATTCCTCTGAGGTAAAGCTGGGATAAAGATTTATTATATTACGAGTAGTATGATCGCGCCACGTAAATTTTTCGATTTCGCAGAGTTCCGGGAATATGTACTTTCGATCTATCTCGGCTATTACCCGACTACGGCCTCAGTACTCGGCTTGCACGAGTACGATTCCCTCGTCGAGGATTACAGCGCAGCAAGGCGCGAAGCCTATCTTTACGAAGTGCGCTGTGCGCTAACTATTCTGGAACGCGATTTCTCTGGTGCTTCTGCCGCGCATGTTCCAGCCGACGATCTCACCCGCTTTGAATGCCGCATGATCGAGTGGAAACTCCGCGATGAGATCTTTCGCTTAACGGAAATGAAGGATTTCGAGTGGAATCCAATGTTTTACAATGGCCAGCTCGAACTCTCGCATCTTATCGACCGAGATTTTGCGCCGCTCACAGAGCGAATGCGTTCTGTGCTGGCGCGGCTGCGAGCTTATCCGCGCATTCTTGCGGTCGCGCGGCAGAATCTTAGTTCTAATCTGGATAGAACTATTGTCGAGACCAGCATTGAATCCCTGGAAGGGATCCTGCAATATCTCGATGCGCTTCCGGAAAAATATGCCGACAAGATCTCGGACGCGAACCTTCTGCAAGATCTCGGTGACGCCATTTCGAGCGCGCGGCTTGCGGTTTCCAGCTTCCTCGAAGCCGTGCGAACCGTTGTGCTGCCGAACGCGATGTACGATTCGTTCCGGCTTGGCGCTGATCTGTTCGAGCGCTTCGTGCAGTCGGCAGAACTTGTTACCGATTCCCTCGAAACATTGCTCGATAAAGGACGCCGCGAGCTGGATCACCTTACGCTGCAACTCTATCAGGCGAGCGAGGAACTCGATTCTAAGCTCACGCCGCGCGAGGTATTTCACACCTACATCGAAAGCGAGCATTTCAGCGAGCAGAGCATTCTCTCGCAGACAACGACTATGCTCGAGCGCATTCGCACCTACCTGATCCAGAACAACATCATTGCGATCCCATCGGAGGTGCGATGCACGGTGCGAGAAACCCCGGCGCACATGCGGTGGGCGTTCGCCGCGATGGATAGCCCCGGCGCATTCGAAAAGGTTGCCACCGAAGCCTTTTATTACGTTACGCTGCCGGAAGCATCGTGGGATGAAGCCAAGCGAAAGGAATTTTTACATGGACTCAACCGCTCGGTGCTTGAAATTATTTCGATCCACGAAGCGTATCCCGGACATTACGTGCATTTCCTTCACATACAGAAATCGTTAAGCAAGATCGGAAAAACCTTTTCTTCGTATGCTTTTATCGAGGGATGGGCGCATTATACCGAAGAAATGATGATCGAGCAAGGATGGGGTTCCGGCGATGCACGCATTCGGCTGGCGTATATTCAGGAGGCGTTGATCCGCGTGGCAAGGTATCTATCAGCGATAGGATTGCACTCCGGAACCATGACGCTTTCAGAAGCGCAGCAGCTATTTGAAGAAAAGGCACTGCTACGCCCCCACGCAGCCAAGCGCGAGGCCGAGCGCGGCGTATTCGATCCCGGATATTTATTTTATACTCTCGGCAAGTTCCAAATACGGGAACTCCGCTCCCGTTTACAGCGCGAGACCGATGGCCGCTTCTCCCTCTACGATTTCCACAACCGCCTGCTAAGCTGGGGATCTCCGCCGGTTAAGATCGTGGCGGAGATGATGGAGGGGTAATTTATGACTAAACTATTACTACACGCTGTGGTCGCGCGCGCCCTCAAAACAACCGCGAACGGTAGTAGCATAGAGCGCCGACGCCTGCAAGTGGATGTCGTTTAGGGAGCAGCGGGTGCATAAAGTAGAGTCGGCGGTGTGTGTGGAGTGAAGTGGTACTTCACTCCCAATATTCTGGCAGGGAAGTACCACTTCCCGCCACACTGGAAGCTTTAGCGAGATATTTCCACCTTCGCTGATTCATTCCCTAATCGCAGGAAATACATTCCGGCTTCCAAGTGTGAGACATCGAGTGTTGCGCCAGTTCCAGCGGTCACGGTATTCATTCGCTCCCGACCCAGAAGATCGAAGAGGTGAACTGTCCCTGGTTCGCTGCCCGTGATTTGCAACTCATCGGATACGGGGTTGGGATAAATATGCATCTTAGGAATAATAACAGGCGCAGTCTTCACCGCCAACTCCTGAAAATTAAGCTTATAGACCGCATCAAGTCCGCCCACGTATGCAGTATTCGTATCTGGGAACGAGGTAAAACCTTCTGAAGACGCTGAATCGATGGAAGTTGTTAGCCAGCTTTTACCACCATTCGAGGTGTATCCGATAATCAACGGGTAAGTCCATGAACGTGGATCTGAAGCTGTTGCAATACCGTGAACGGAATCGACAAATGATATGGAACTAAATTGTTCGCCTAGAGGAATACTAGCACCAACAGGATTCCATGTTAGACCACTATCTGTCGAATGGTAAATATAACTTCCATTCGTAAACCACGCATTATGTGGATCGGGATAGGAAAGACTCGTTGGCTGTAAACCAGCAAAGAATGAATTAACACCGACGAGATTCCTCCACGTCTTTCCGCTATCGGTGGTTCGAAGAACATATGTTGCAAGCTGCCCGCAAATTGCAAGGCCTAACTTTGGATTACAAAACTTAATCTGAAAGACACTACCATCGCCATTCGTACTATCATTAACGAGGTTCCAATTTTTTCCTCCGTCGGATGTTCGAAACAAAAACTGACCTGCACCTCCTTCATATCCCACAAGTGAATCTACAAAATAGATGCATTTTGCAGTGTAGCCGAGTGTGTCGCGGTTTGTATCGATCTCCCAGGTTTTACCCGCATCATTTGTGTAGTAAACAAACCCCTTGTAGCAAAACCAAATATGGTTTATATCCGTGAAGGAACCCGCGCCCTGAGCTTCAAAAACACTGCTATCGAGCGGTTTATTATGCCAGGTTAAACCTCCATCAAACGTAGCAGCCGTTTCTTTAACATTTCCACCAGACGAGCAGACTACTCCGCTATCTCGTCCGAAAAATGCCATGCCTGTTAAAAGGTTTCGTGGAAATAATGGGCAATTACAGGAATCCGTTTGATAGACTTCCGACCATTGCCCATTAACATTATCACAAGTAATCAGCAGGGAAAACAGTGTAAATACTACGTGTTTCATCTTATTAGAGAATAATATTTTCTATAATGGATTCGTTTCCTGAATGAATCACGAGGAAATACGCTCCATTCGCAAAATTAGAAAAAGACTGCACGAATTTTTGTTCGCCAACGGGAGAGCTTGTTTCGGTCATAAACATAGTCGAACGTCCATCCTCTGTAACTAAATCGAGCTCCATAGGTCTTCCGGCAGCCTGAACATCTAATGTCAAAATCTTCGATTGATGATCGATCAATAAGTAATTTACACGAAGGGAATCTCCAAGTTGAGAACTAACGTCCTCAGGATCTGTGCTCAGCGGATATGTACCCATAGCTGTAGAATCGAGAAGCCCCAATTCGTTTGCAACAAAACCTTTAATATGGATTGTGGGATGACCAACAGGAGAGACCAACGTATCGACGAATGTAGTAGAATCGCCCACGGCTAAACTGTTAGCGAAACGAAGTGGCATTAATTGCTGCGAACCTCCATTAATTGAGTACACGATATAACCAAAGGGAACCATGGTTGTGTCGTCGATTCCCGTCATTTGTATTGCAAGATGAGTGGAATCAACTGGATTTACGATAAAACTTGTGATAACTGGAGGAGTAGTATCTAATATCATAACGCTCTGGGCATTGTACATGAATGCCCCACTATCATATAGCGGTGTTGTGGCGTTAGCCATTACCTGACCGTTAAGATATATCCTTTTTCCGTTTCCTACATTGGAACACGAATCGGATGGAAAATAAACGATGAACGTCATTCCGCGATCTAAATACTGCGGAGGTGGAATAACAAATGGGAACTTGAATTTGAGTGTATCAGATTGGCAGTCACCTACGGTGTCTGTCCAAACCCAACCGCTATCGATCACAGCCGACCCACTGGAAGTATCTTCTGGCGCGTAAATCATTAGTTCGGAGCCCGCAGGCACACCAACAAGTGACCCTATAAATTCCACTTGGTAAACCGAGTGCGCGTTATTGGTATCCATAATATTCGAGGTAGCCTGATTGCCGATTGGGAACGACGCGATGGCGGTAGGGTAACTCCGTCCATGGTAAGCACCCATGATTGCTCCCTTGTAATACCATTCAGTCTTAGGGCAGGTATAGTTGTTAACTGTATCTTCTACTTCTTGCCCAGGTTCATCCCCAAAATCGCAGCCATTCATTCTAAGGAAATTGCATCCTTTTACAAAGTCGATATACATGGCATTATAGTTCCACGTTGTAATCGAAGTGTCTGTAGGGTTTGCCGGATTCGGAGAAAGATAGATAGGTTTGGTAGTTGAGTCGAAAGTTCTAAGAGAAGCCAAGATAGGACCATCGACCTTATACAGGTTATTGTTGATCGCGACGCTTTGCCCGGGTGCTAGATTAATGTCTTGGCAACCAAAATAGTATGACCAAGCTTCTTCAAATGTTATTGAATCATCTTTGCAAGTATAATTACAACCTGTGCTGCATGAATCGCATGTGTTTTCGGTTAATTGCCACTCGTTGTCATCTTCCCCCCAAGGCAGATTATCTAGTGAATCTGGGGTATCATTCTGATCCTTCCAGGGCGCAGCGTACGAAACCATCGAACATGTAACAAAATTTTCGTTACATGAAGTATTGTTTTTAAAACTCTGAAAACCCCCTATAAACACAGTACTCCCGAAGTAAAGCACTATCGAGGATAAAGTAAAGTTAACACCGAGGTTCCCGCTGGCGGCCAAACTATCGCAACTATCGGCACCCAGTCCCGATCCCGTATTGCAATAAAGCGGTGCATAGCCTGGGGAAACATGTTGAAAATCGAAACTATCCGTCGTGATCGGAATCCCATGTTGCGCTTCCGCATTTCGCTCGAAGCCGAAGGAAGCTAGGATTAATGCTATTGTAAAAGTAAGAAGTCTCGGATGCATGTTTACCTCTGAAGTTTAGTTAATAAATGATGTGTTTGATTAGTTCGGGATGTTCGGTTTTTGAAACTCCGATCGTTGAGTAAAACTTGTATCGGTAAGGCTATTTAAAAAATCAATGAGGTCATTCCATTCTGAAGGGATCAGATATAGTGGCCGTATCAACGAATCCTGGGTTGGATTCTGCCTTCCTCCCACGTTGTAATTATTGATCACACCTAGGAGATTGCCGAAGCTGCCATCGTGCATATAAGGTGGTGTAAGTGCAACGTTTCGGAGCGAAGGGGTCCTGAATTTTCCATTGTCGGCGGTATTGTGTGTCACATCTTCACGTCCAATGTCCGGATATACGGCGTAGAGCCCAGTCGAATGATATGCATTGTCAGTAAAATTTATACCGCTGTGGCATGTCGCGCAGTTTGTCCGAGAGCTATTAAAAAGTGCCAGACCATTTTTCGCTGATGCAGAGAGTGCGGATGTATCGCCATTCATGAACCTGTCATAAGGACTTCCGCCACTAATCAAGGTACGCTCGAATGTTGCAAGCGCATACCGAATACGCGTAAACGTGATATGGCTTATGTCGCTGCTCGTGGCTGGATCGCCAAATGCTTCTGCAAACATTTGGTGGTAATAGGGACTCTTATTTAACGTAGCAACAAGAGTCACGCTGTCGTTTCCAAGCTCGATGGGATTCAGGATCGGCACGCCGGCTTGCATTTCGAGTGAAGAAGCTCGTCCATCCCAGAAAAAAGTAGTATCGTATGCAACGTTCATCAGACCCGGCGCATTTCGGGTTCCCTGTTGTCCGTTCGCACCAGTGCTGACGAAATTACCCGAATCCGAAAAGCTTGCTGCGACCGAATGGCAGCTCGAACAGGATTTCGTGTTATTGAAACTAAGACGTGTATCGTAAAAAAGATCGCGCCCCAACTCGACTTTTGTGGGGTTGATCGGATTATCAGCAGGTATGACCGGTTGTGGGAACCCGGCGGGAATGACAAGGGAATTCTGCTGGGCCTTTGGCTCAGTCGTGTTTTGGTGACACGAAGTAAGAAAAAGTGCGACGACCGCTAATGCAAGGAGTTTCATTACGAAACGTATTCCAAACCCTCGATACAAATATACGACAAAAAATGGCCCGACTTATCGAGCATTGCTTTTCGAGCATTCATCTTATGTTTGTATGTGAATTGGGACAAGGTAGTCGGCGATAACATTCGAGATTATAGGCTCCTACAGAAGCTTAGTCAAGAAGCCCTTGCAATGAAGGCTAAAATGAGCTCTAACTACCTTGGTGAGGTCGAGAGAGGAAAGGAAACGATCAGTCTACGCCGTATTGTATTAGTTGCCAAAGCCCTTAAAATCCCGCCCCATTTTCTGCTAATTCCAGATTCCTATCGAGAGAATTTAAAATAATTTTGAATTCTCGTGCTATTGAGTTTGGAATGTATTATATTTGACGTGAAACTATGGGCACCAAGTTTCTATAAGAATTGTATTTTGTGTCATTGTTCATTGACAATCTGGCAGCCGGCATTAGTTTTCATTATGAACGAGTTCTCTGTGAAAAGAATTTGTTGCAACAAATGGCGAAAACAGCTCAGAAACGAGAATTCATCGGGAACTCACAAGAAAGAAAAACGGCACCTATTTCTAAGAGAATGCTAAAAGGATCGAATGGTCCTTTTTTACAAATCCGGATATTGCTCGATATACGGAAGAATGCACTCTTTCAGCTTACCGGTAGTTAACAGACCCATTCGAAACCATCCATTGATTACAACGCATAAATTAGTGATACGACGGCTACCCTTTCTATTAGCGGCACTCCCTCTTCTTGCCTGGGGCTGCGGATCGGACAGCGGCGAGCTGACCAAGACTGCTCCGCAGACCACTGCGGATCATCAGTTCGCCGATGCGAAAGCTGCGTATGCCAAGGAGGACTATCCCGAAGCGATCCGGCTATTCGAAGAAGTACGCCTTCAGGCGCCAGCCTCGACGATCGCGGCAGAGGCTACGTACCTTGAAGCAATGTCGCGGTACAACCAGGATTTGTTCGCGGGGTCTGCTGTAGATTTTCGAGCGGTAAGACGGAATTACCCGAACTCTCCATTTGCAGCGCGGGCGCAATATATGGTCGGTGAAAGTTACTACCAAATTTCCCCGCGCCCGGAACTCGACCAAACGTACACGCTGCTTGCGCTGACGGAGTTTCAGAACTATCTTCACGATTTTCCTCCGGCACAGGCTTCTCCATCGCCGGCATCGGGCGCAACGGCGCCAGCCAGCGTAACGCTAACGCTTGCCGATAGCGCCCAAATGCGCATCGCTGAAATTCGTAGGCGGCTTTCGCAAAAATATTTTATGGCAGCCCAGCTTTATGATAAGCTGGAAGATCCGAAATCGGCGGGAGTGTATTATCAGCGAGTGCTCGATAATTATTACGACACGCCGCCAGCAACGGAATCGGAATTGCGGCTGGCCGAGATCAATGTGGATCGCAAGAAGCTTGACGACGCGCGAAAGGAGCTTGACGCGTTCGATACGAAGTATCTCACATCCGCTACCACGGAGGAACGCCAGCGGGCACTGAATCTCCATACTAAATTAAATTCCAATCCATAGCGATGTCGGCCCAATCTTCATCTCGCCCACCCAAGACTCCATCGGCTTCTTCGGTGGAACTCACGGAACTTGTATTGCCGAACGATACGAATCAGCTTGGCAATTTGCTTGGCGGTCGCCTGATGCATTGGGTGGATATAGCGGCTGCACTGAGCGCGCAGCGTCATTCGAACCGTATATCGGTCACGGCCAGCGTGGACGAAATGAGTTTTTTACTTCCAGTTAAGCTTGGTCAGGTCGTGCGATTGCGGGCAAGCGTGAACCGCGCCTTCCATACTTCGATGGAAGTTGGAGTGCATGTCGATGTCGAGGATTTTCGCACCGGTGATATTCGTCATGTGAGCACGGCATACCTTACGTTCGTTGCGCTTGACGAGTTTGCCCGAGCAACGCACGTTCCGGAAATCCATCCCGAATCACCAGAGGAGCAGCAGCGGTACGCAGAAGCGGAAGCGCGCCGCGCCCATCGATTAAAGATGCGCGAGGAGAGCGCTCGATCCGAAAAGCGGTGAAACTATGGAATCGCTTACCATAACTGCCGATAGCGTGGAAAAGCGGTTTTCGCAGCGCCCGGTATTTAAGCGAGTATCGTTCGAAGCGCGGCCATCGGAAATAATTGCGATCACAGGCCCTAATGGCGCAGGAAAAAGTACGCTATTGAAGATCATAGCGGATGTGCTTACGCCAACGAAAGGAACTCAGGTGTGGCAAATGGGTAATTCCAAGCTCGATCATGATGGCATTCGCGTTCGTGTGGGATTTGCCGCACCTTATCTGGAACTCTATGATGAGTTGACCGCTGTGGAGCATGTTGAGTTTGTGGCCGCCATGAAAGGATTGCCTCTCCGTGCTAACTCAGCACTGGACCTGCTGCAATCATTCGGTCTCGATCCGAAGATAGCTGCCAGCGACCGCCGGCTTCGAGCGTATAGTTCCGGGATGAAGCAGCGAGTTCGCTGCGCCATGGCGTTCGCGTGCTCACCCGCTGCGCTCTTGCTCGATGAACCCACCTCCAATCTGGATGACGCTGGAACTTCGATGATGCTCCAGCAAGCCACGGAAGCCGCTGCGCGAGGAGCTATTGTGTTCATCGCCACGAATGATGAGCGTGAACGCGCCACGGCGCAACGTGAGATTCGCCTGGAACCAGCCTGATAGATCCGAACTGATAGATCCGAACTGATAATACGTGGAATTCACACTGGAAAAGACCGATGCCAGCTCGAAAGCGCGAGCCGGCATTCTTACAACTGCACACGGAACGATCCAGACTCCGGCATTTATGCCGGTCGGAACGAACGCAACGGTGAAGTCACTAACGGCGCGCGAAGTGTGGGAAACCGGGGCACGAATGGTACTCGCGAATGCCTATCATCTGTATTTACGGCCTGGAACGAATATTATCGCAGAGGCCGGAGGCGTTCACCGTTTTGCGAATTGGGATGGTAGCGTGCTAACGGATTCCGGAGGCTATCAGGTATATTCGCTTTCCGATCTTCGCAAGACCACCGATGAAGGTGTGCACTTCAAGAGCCATCTTGATGGCTCGACACATCTTTTCGCCGCCGAAAGGGTGATCAATATCGAGCGTGCGATCGGGCCGGATATTATGATGGCTTTCGACGAATGTCCGCCTTCCGATGCGGAACGCCCGATCGTCGAACGAGCAGTAAAGCGGACTCTGGCGTGGGCCGGGCGTTGTATGGATCGATTTGCTGAGACGAATGCCCAGCATGGTTATGCGCAAGCGTTGTTTCTTATTGTACAGGGTGGTACACATCGCGACCTCCGCGAATCCTGCGCTCAGGAACTCGTAGCAATGAACGCGGAGGGTTATGCCATTGGCGGGCTTGCTGTAGGCGAGCCCAATGAGGTGATGTACGAGGTAACCGATTGGACCACGGACGTTCTACCCCTGGACAAACCACGCTATCTTATGGGAGTTGGAACTCCGGTTGATCTACTTGAATCGATCGAGCGAGGCGTCGATATGTTCGATTGTGTGCTGCCAACGCGAAACGCTCGCAATGGCCAGCTTTTCACTCGCGATGGCAAGATCAACATGCGAAATGCTAAGTGGAAGAACGATTTCAGCATGATCGATGCGGAAACAGATTCCTATGCCTCTCAAAATTTTTCGAAAGCCTATCTCGCGCATCTGTTCAATGCCGGCGAAATATTGGGGCTGACACTGGCTACCCAGCACAACATTGCTTTTTATCAGCAACTTGTTCGCGAAGCACGCTTGAAGATCCTGGATGGCACGTTTACCGTGTGGAAATCTATCGTCATCGACCGGCTGAACTACGCCTCCACCAGATTGGAGAAAGTGTGAGGAACTCGGTCTCCGGTTAGAAGAGAGTCCGCGGCGAATTGCCGGAGCCTCTCCACGCATCGCTCTACCTCCAGGATTTGCATAAGTTCCGAACGCACTTTAGCTCCGCCGTGCAGTTCCCGAAGATAGCCGGCATAATGCTTACGGAACGCGAACACGCCGCGCGGCTCGCCGCGAACCTCACACGAGTGCCGCAAATGCCGCACGCAAAGCTCTACACGTTCCGTGATCGTTGGTTGTGAGTACGATCCAGTGGCTCGAAGCTCCTGGATCTGCTTAAAGATGAATGGGTTTGTGATCGCGCCGCGCGCGATCATTACGCCATCGCAGCCGGTCTCGCGAAAGGCTCGCTCGGCATCCTCTGGGGTTTTCACATCCCCGTTCAGGAATACTGGGATCGAAACCACTTGCTTGATCTTTGGAATCCACGACCAATCGGCCTCCCCATTATGTCCCTGAGAACGGGTGCGGCAATGGATGGTCAGTGCTTGCGCGCCCGCCTGCTCCAGCATCGGTGCTATCTGCAAAATGTTGATGCTATCGTGATCCCACCCGATTCGAGTTTTCACTGTGACAGGGAGTTTGACTGCATCCACAACCTCGCGGACCATCCTCTCCATACGAGGAGGGTCCTTCAGCAGACCTGCGCCAGCGCCTTTTCCGGCAACGCCTTTGACCCAACAGCCGCAGTTAATATCGAGGAAGTCAGGTTCAGCTGCCTCTGAAATGATTGCCGCTTCGCGCATGACATCTGGATTACCGCCGTAGATCTGAATTGCAACGGGCCTCTCTTCTGGTGCAGTAACCAGCTTTTTAACGGATTTTGCGGCTTGCCGGATCAGCGCTTCGCTGGAAATAAACTCCGTGTAAACGGCGTCAGCGCCAAGCTCGCGCATAATGAGCCGGAATGAGACGTCCGTCACATCCTCCATTGGGGCGAGCAGCAGAAGCTTCTCTCCGAGCGTTAGATTCCCGATTTTGACCATAGATCGTCCGCATAACCACACAGTTATCCTTTAGATTCGCTGGCACTTCACCTCAAACCTAATTTGCCAATCGCGGTAACTCCTGTGGCATTTCTCACGTTATTCTGCCTCAATTCTTATGCTCGAATGCTCAAAACAGAGTTAGCGAGCAGTTTTATTAATTTCCAAATCCGGATGCGCCGTTTCTATTTCCTTCTCGTATTTCTAGTTCTTTCCACCCCAACCCTGGTTGCACAATCTGCCGATGTGAGCGATCATCCACTGTGGATGCGTTATCCCGCCATCTCCCCCGATGGCAACACCATCGCATTCGAATATCAGGGTGATATTTACACGGTTCCAAGCTCGGGTGGCCGAGCAACCGCTATTGTTACACATGCCGCATACGACTTCAATCCTGTTTGGTCACCGGATAGCAAGTCGATCGCATATGCCAGCGACCGAAATGGCAATTTCGATGTATTTATCGTTCCAGCTACCGGTGGGATCTCGAGACAGCTCACGGTGCATACAGCCAGTGAAGTTCCGACTGGCTTTACCCCTAAGGGCGACTCCGTTTTGTTCGCCGCCGTCCGAATGGATGATGCGCACAATGCGCAATTCCCGATTGGCGTGCTTCCGGAGCTCTATGAAATTTCTATCAATGGTGGAATGCCGCGACAACTGCTCACCACGCCGGCACTTGGCGCTCAAATGGATCGAAGTGGAAACCGCATTTTGTATGAAGATCGCAAAGGTTACGAAAACCCCTGGCGTAAGCACGAAATGGCTTCCATTGCTCGGGATATTTGGCTTTACGACCGTACTACAAAGCATCACACTAAGCTCACAAATTTTGTGGGCGAGGATCGTAATCCCGTTTGGTCACCGGACGAAACCGAAGCGTACTATTTAAGCGAAAAGAGTGGTTCGTTCAATGTCTGGAAGCTGCCGCTCGCTCATCCGGAGCAGGCGGGGCAAGTTACCACGTTTGAGAAAAATCCGGTTCGATTCCTGACGATCGCCCAAACTGGGACGCTGGCGTTTGGCTTTAACGGCGAGATCTACTTATTGCCAGCAGGCGGTTCCAGCCCAGTAAAAGTATCCGTCGAAATAGTGCCGACAGAAAAATCCAACAGTACCAATTTTGCGACACTCACCTCTGGTGCGACCGAATTCGCCGTCTCACCGAATGGGAAAGAATTTGCATTCATCGTACGCGGAGATATTTTTGTGGCTTCAATGGATTACGATGTCACCAAACGTATCACCAACACACCGGAGCAAGAACGAAACGTTAGCTTCAGCCCGGATGGACGCTCCTTACTATACGCCAGCGAACGAGGCAACAGCTGGAAGATCTTCCAAACTACCATCGAGCATAAGGACGAACCTTACTTTTATGCATCCACCACGATCAGGGAAGAACCTGTCGTCGCTACAGACAAGGAAACCTTCCAACCGCATTATTCCCCCGACGGTAATGAGGTAGCGTATCTCGAAGAACGAACGAATCTCAAAGTTATTAATCTTAAGACCAAAGAGATTCGAACCATCATGGACTCAACACACAACTATTCATACACCGATGGCGACCAATGGTACCAGTGGTCGCCAGATGGTAAGTGGTTCTTGGTAAAATTTCTCGATCACCATCGCTGGTCTGACGCGGTAGGATTGATCGACGCAGCGGGCAAAGGCCCCATCGTAGATTTGACGAACAGCGGCTACGACGATTCCCATCCGACTTGGTCTGCCGACGGCAAAATGATGTATTGGTTCAGCGACCGCCAGGGGCTTAGAAGCCACGCGAATGGAGGCGTCGAAAATGATGTATTCGGTATGTTCTTCACACAAGCAGCCTACGACCGGTTCCGCATGACGCATGAGGAGCTTGACCTTGCCAAACAAGAGGAAAATGATACGGCCTCGACGAAGGATGAGCAGAAAAAGAAATCCAAAGATTCAGAAGGCGTCACAAAACCAATTCCTCCTATCACGATCGACCTGAAGAATATCGAAGATAGAACGGTCCGGTTAACGATCAACTCTTCACGTATGTCAGACGCGGTGCTATCGCGGGATGGCGAGCGGCTGTACTACCTCACCAGTTATGCGAAGGGTGCTGCACTCTGGGTTCACATTTTTCGCGATGATGAGACCAAGATCCTCGCCAAGTTGGATGCCGGCGGCAGCGATCTGATTCAAGATGAAAGCGGCAAAAATCTGTATGTTCTTAACAACGGCAATATCACAAGGATCGACACCAGCTCCGGCGCCGAGAAACACATTGGATACCGCGCTGGGATGGAGCTTAACACGCCCGCCGAACGCGCGTATATGTTCGAGCATGTTTGGCGCCAAGTTTTGAAAAAGTTTTATGTTGAAAATCTGAATGGAGTTGATTGGAATTATTATAAGGCAAACTACGCACGGTTCCTGCCCTATATCAACAATAATTATGATTTCGCAGAAATGCTGAGTGAAATGCTTGGCGAGTTGAATGCTTCACATACGGGTTCTGGCTACCATCCGCCGAATCCAGAACAGAACGCAACTGCTTCGCTCGGCGCATTCTTCGATCAGAGCTATACCGGTAAGGGAATTCGAATCCAGGAGGTGATCGAAAAGGGACCACTTGATTTTGCGTCATCCAAGATCACCAATGGCACCGTTATTCTCAAGATCGACGATCAAGAACTATCTCCCACAGTGGATTTTGATCTTTATTTGAATCGAAAAGCGGGCAAACAAACTCTGCTTACACTTTACAATCCGCAAAAGGATTCCACATGGGAAGAGACGGTAAAGCCGATCACCCGCGATGAAGAAAGTGAACTGCTCTATCAGAGATGGGCCAAATCAAGGCGATTGGAAGTCGATAGTTTATCCCACGGCAGAATCGGATATGTGCATGTGCGAAGCATGGGCGATGAAAGCTTCAGGCATACGTATTCCGAGATTCTCGGACGCGAATATGATAAGGATGCCATCATAGTCGATACCCGTTTCAACGGAGGCGGTTGGCTCCATGATGAGCTCGCAACGCTTCTCAGTGGAAAAGAATACGTCAAATTCTTTCCGCGCCATCAGGATTTAGGCGGTGAACCAACAGAGAAATGGTCCAAGCCATCGGTCGTGCTGGTAAGCGAAAGCAATTACAGTGACGCCTCGTTCTTCCCATACACCTATCGGGCGTTAGGGCTTGGGAAGATCGTGGGAATGCCGGTTCCAGGAACTGCTACTGCCGTTTGGTGGGAAACACTACAGGATAATTCGCTGTACTTTGGCATTCCGCAAGTAGGAGTACTCGACATGAATGGCAAGTATCTCGAAGGGCAGGAATTAGAACCCGACTACATCGTGAACAATGATCCTGAATCTGTTGCGCAAGGCCGCGACCTTCAATTGGAAAAGGCAGTCGAGGTACTGATGAAGAAAGAGTAGAAAAATCGAAAGCTCCACACCTATCAAGAGTTGTGGAGCTTTCAATTATTGTAGCGGGGGAGGGACTCGAACCCACGACCTGCGGATTATGATTCCGACGCTCTAACCGACTGAGCTACCCCGCCAGGGGTCAAAGATGAGGTATGAAAGATGAAAGATGAATTTGGGGAAAACATAGCCCCAAACCCTATTCCTCGTTCAAATGTTGGACGCGCTGAACGTAATACTGAAGCAGCGTAGTTCCAAATTGCCTTGATCGCACAACCAACTCTTTCTTTCCTCGAGCGGCTCCCGAAGCAGCATTCCGGCGAACATCCGCCGCTTATTGTTCTTTTGCATGGCCGCGGGGCTGAGGCTAAGACCATTTTTTCTATCGAGGGTTTGCTAGATCCCCGATTTCATGTACTAGCATTTACAGCACCCTTTGCGTCGCCGATCGGCGGATTTCAGTGGTTTAGCCCTAACACTCTGTCGATCAACGAAGAGCATGATGATGCCGACCGATTCGGAGATGCAGAGCAAATACTCACCGACGATCTGGACTACCACATACAGCGGTTGCACGCCGAGGGAGCACCGCTGTTCATTTGGGGTTTTAGCCAGGGGGCCGCGATGTCGCTTATCATTGGATTGCGTGGAAAAATACAGGTAACGGGTATCGTACCAATGTCAGGATTTCTTCCGAGTCCTATTCGTAAATGGAAGCATTGGAATACTGACATAAACGCGATACTTTCCCACGGCTCGAACGATGAGGTTCTGCCAACGGAGACCTCCAAACATACGCAGGAATTTCTTCGATCGATAGGGATCGATGCAGCGTACTATGAGTACAAAGGCCCACATAAGATGTCATTAACTGCAATAGCTCACATCAATCGATGGATGTTGCAACACGCTGAAATGGAGGGGATGTAACTGATGACCGAAAAGCACGCCTACGATTTTGACCTGCGTCTGGAAGATGAGGTCAGCACGCACGCGCTGCAATTTCGGATGATCCCCGATGGCATGCGGGTTCTGGATGTCGGGTGTCATACTGGAATTTTAGGGGGGGTGCTCCGAACAAAAAAACATTGCTGGGTTATGGGGATCGATAACGATCGCGATGCATTGGCGGTCGCCCGCGAACGGTTGGATCGCGTCGAATGGGTGGATCTTGAGCATCCAGGGTGGTCCAAATTGATATTGGAACCCAACTCATCGAAGTTCGACCTCATCTTGTTCGGCGACGTGATCGAACACACGCGCGAGCCAGCCAACATCCTTGCTGAAGCCAGCAAGCTTTTGTCTCCAAATGGCCAGATTATCGTAAGCCTTCCGAATATCGCGAATCTGCGAATTCGGCTTGGTCTGCTTCGAGGCAAATTCGATTATGCCGATTCCGGCATTCTTGACCGAACACATATCCGTTTTTTCACCCTGTCCTCGGCGAGGGAACTTGTTCGTAAAACGGGCTATCGCATTATCTCCGAGACCTATTCAGGATATTCCATGCCTCGGTGGTTAATTGATCTTTTTCCGAGCTTGTTTGCGGTTAATATTATCATGGCAGCTATCCCGGCTGACATCCCAGAAACGGTTTGAATCAAACAAGGTCATGATAAACCAGGAACGGAGCGTCGTTCGAAGATATTCACTAAGAGGGTGAATATTGCTCAAATTATGCTGAAACAGTTTAGAAGTGTTTTTTCGATACCGATAAGGGCTGCCAAGCGGGCTTGGTCGGCTATTCGAGCTGCACGAGTACGCTGGATTCCCAATCCCCCGCGCCGATTTCGTAGGTTCATCCTCACGCTCGTCTTAATTTCAATTCTGACTGCTGGAGCGGGATGGCTTATTCAATTCATAGGACTCGATGTCAGCGAAAGATCCTGGAGCGTTTCAGAAGTCTCAGCTATAGCCGAGAATCGACTGAAAGCAATAGCCGCTACTTTGGACACTGTTCGCGAGCGGCTTGCACGCGATCCGGAGATCCTTGATGGGCTTGCAAGTGATAATCGAGAAAAGCTCTTTGCTGCTCTTAATGAGAGAGAAACTGACTATACCTCCCGGTTGCCCGACAGTACACTCTACTTCCAAACTACTACCGGACTCCGAGCGGCCAGCCGTGGGTATGCAGTCTATTCCGGGAGCGGGAAATTGCTGGCGTGGAAATCGCCTTCTGCTGCAACGTTCGGAATCGATACCCTGCTGAGCGGATGGATGTTACTGCCAAACCGTGATCAGGCGCTTATGCTGGAAAATGGGCCGCTCTATGCGTATCTTCTTTCCATTCGAAAGATCATTTCACAGGACGGTCAAATCGAGGCCTATATCACAACCAAACAGCAACTTGCAACGAAGGAGCCGATCGCCAACGCTTCAGCAAGTAACTTTTTAGATGATCTTCCTGCACATGCGCGAAGGATCGTGAGCGTGACGTTTGGTGGCCGCCCGAACCTCGATAAGAGCGACGCGAAGTGGGTGCGGCAAAATTTACTCGCTGATCCTGCCGATCCGACCAGCTTTATCGGAACGCTAAGTATCAATCGCGTGCAGCAAACTGAGGGATCGTTCGGGAATAAAGTTCTCAAAAATGTGTGGAGTTTAGCATTGACGCTTGCCCTGCTTTGCGGCCTTCTTTGGTTCCTAATCGCCTTGGCGGAGGTACCTCCGGAACGCAAGCCATTTAAAGCTCGGGACCTTGTATTCAGTCATGGCGTTGGTGGCGCTTTTTGTTACCCGTGCATTGCTCTCTGAGATCGGGGCACTAGCAAAACTTCTAAGTCCGACCTACCGAGCCCCAGCCGATTTTTCTTCGAATTGGGGATTTGGCATTGCTGCAAACCCATTTGAGCTTTTTCTCACGAGCGTGTTTGCGACCGCAGCTGCGCTCATGTTATGGATCATTTGGATGCCTCGAGAGCGTCTCGTCCGCGATCAGTCACGAGAACGCTCTAATGAACGTCGGCGTATCGATCATCCTGCTTTGCTGTTGCTTCTTGCCTTCGCTTCTGTCATCACCTCGCAATTTCTGGTCGATGGACTAAGCATTTCTGTTGAAGCAATAGTCCAGAATGGATCACTGCGGTATTTAAATGTGGACCAGGTACTTCCCTCCCCTGGAATGTTCATGATGCTACTCTCCTTTTTAGGGATCGGAGTAGCGTATCTGTTCGTCGCAGTATTAGTAGTAACGTTTGGAATGAGAGCCACCATCCATCTTACGCCGAGCCATTGGTTGCCAAGGAACAGGATCGTGATCGGCTCATGTGTTTCGATGCTCTTGGTGGCTGCCTCAGCGATCTGGTTTGACTCCATTTCACTGACAGATACAAGTCTGCTTATTCGTGCCTCGCTTGGCTCACTTATTTTTTTGGTAAGCGTTTCGATCATTGTGATCGATAGTGTCATACGAGGTCCTAGCGCGGAAGGCCCATCCTTTCTCTATAAATTGCCACGCTCGAGTCGATCAATTCTATTTATTCTTGCGGTTAGTGCATTAGTCATGAGTCCTCTCGTCGCGGATAAACAATTCTTGAACGATCAATCAATTGCACATCATATCGCACTAGAAAATTCTCAGGTAGAAATACCACAACTGCAACAATCCGCCGATCGCTTGCTCGATCAGGCAAGGAATGATTTGGCGGCATGGCAGCGCGACGGGCATGACACGGCGACACTCGGGGAGAAGGCCTTTCTCATTTGGTTCGAAGGGATGAGCAACCACCCGCTATGGAAAGCCAGCATAGATGTGTATAGCACGGCTGGCGTACTGAAATCGCATTTTGCGACCTGGGGCACCTCCAACGAGATCACACGGATTCGACCAAGTCTTGATTCGGTATTGACATATCTTCGCCGGAACGTCGATCGGCATGGAGTGGGAACCGACTCTGCATCACACTCAGACTCTGCAGGGATAGAAATAAAGATCCTGCCGGGATTTACGTCATCAGGCGCTCCAGCAATCGTCGAAGGCATTCGGTTGAACGATAGTGTATCATCTCTTACTTCAGACAGTACTCGCCCGAATGGGCCGTTGTATGTGGCCATCTGCCTTTGGAGTGATCTCCCGGCGATCGCAAGTATAGATCCACGAATATCCTTTCTTCCCGGTACCAATCCTGAAACAAGCAACCCGATCACAAATGCCGGTTTTATTGTAACACAATATCGGCCCAACATGCGCCGGCTTACGAATAGTCCAGATCTGGATGTGCCGTCACAGGTTCCCACTTCCGTGGTAGACCAACTCAAGAGCTCGCGCAGTGTCTGGGCAACAAGTGCCATTCACGGAAATCTTTATCGGACTCTTTACTATCATTCCTCGAATCAGGGAACACCGAATGAACAGCCGGCAATTGTTGCTGTAAGTGTTCCACAACCTGATTTTTCAGAAACTCTTGAGTTCGCACTTCGGCTCAACGCGATTGGGCTGCTCTATGGCGTGCTGATCGTTATTGTGCTATTGATAGCAAGGCAAGTCGCCGCGAAAAAGATGCGTTTCACGCTCCATTTCCGAGACCGCATCTTTCTGATTGTTCTGGTAATTGCGCTGGTACCACTGGTAGTCGTGACAAACGTCACAAGAAATCTTCTTGCCGAACGTGCGCAAGTAGAGCAGGAGGACCGACTCGCCCGCGATGCGGTAGTCATCAAAGACCGGATGACTCAATCGATCGAGAAAGCAGGACCATCCTTAGACGCTGGAGCTCTCCAATTGGAGGTGAATAGTTTATCCGAAATTATCGGTCGCGATTTCAGCTTGTATGATGCTACTGGCCATCTGAAGGCCAGCAGCCGGCCAGAGCTCTACGAATCTTCATTGCTATCCCCTACGCTGAATTCAAATGCGGTGCAAGAGGTGATCCTTGGAAAGCGATCGTTCTTTACGGGTTCCGTTGATATCGGACTAAGAGCGTTCAATGTAGGCTACCAATCGGTGACGAGCACCGATGGGTCACATTTACTGGCCGTGTTGGCGATGATGGATGAAGAACCTCGGATCGAGGCGGAGATCGCACGAACGACAAGCTTTATTTATGGTACATTCGCAGCTCTTGGGTTGATTCTTCTTGGGATAGGCGCGCTCTTCGCTGCGCGCGTTGCCTCGCCGATCCTGGAATTGATCCGAGCAACGGAGCGCGTCGCGAAAGGTAAACTTACCACACGCGTTCCAGTAACACGTGAAGACGAAATTGGCGATCTGATGCAAGCCTTCAATACTATGACGCACGAGCTGGAGCAAAGCCGAGAGATCGTTGCTCAAACAGAACGCGAACTTGCATGGAAGGAAATGGCGCGTCAGGTTGCCCATGAGATCAAGAACCCTCTTACGCCGATGAAGCTATCGGTACAGCATCTTGAGCATGCACATGAGGCGAAGGACCCGAACTTTAATTCCATTTTCCGACGCGTGATTCGAACGATGCGCGAACAGATCGACGTGCTCACCCGCATTGCCACCGAGTTCTCGCATTTTGGAGCAATGCCGCGCAGACGCTGGGGAGCTGTTGATATTCGCAAAGTGGCCGACAGTGCCGTTGCCCTCTTCGATGCCGAACGGAGCAGAATCCGCTTCATTATTGATGTGCCGAAGGATCTGCCACGAGTACATTCCGATGAGGAGGAACTTCGACGCGCATTCGTAAATCTTTTGCGCAATGCGATACAGGCTATCGAGGGATGGGGCGTGATCGTAATTCGCGCAACCAGCAATCAAGGTATGGTTAACATCAGCGTCCGCGATACAGGTTTTGGGATGTCTGAGGAAACATTGAAACGCGTATTCGATCCCAATTTTTCCACAAAGACCAGTGGCATGGGCTTAGGACTTGCAATTGTGAAGAAAACCATCACAGATATGTCTGGCACCATTCGCGTTGAAAGTACACCGGGACATGGAACCACATTTTTTATCGACCTCCCGGCAAGAGCCGACCTCGGCGAGGAGGCGTAAGTAGCCATGTGGCATCGTGAATAGATTCCCGAAGCTACATGACTATTTCAAAAATACCTTTAGGAACTTGCGCTTGCCTACTTTAAGGACCGTGCCAGCACTATTCGGCAGAAACGTTACTTTGTTATCTGTAACTTTTTCTCCATCGATCGAAACACCGCCGCCATCGATCAACCGCCGAGCTTCACCTTTACTGGCTGCAAGTTTTCGTTCAGCAATAAAATCCACCAGCGAGATTGGATCGGAAGACAAAACCACACATTCCTCAATGTCATCCGGAACCTCCTTCTTCACGAACATGGCCGTGAATCGCTCATAGGCTTCGCGTGCCGCATCATCCCCATAAAAACTACGGACGATCTCCTGCCCCAAGTTTACTTTCAGATCCCGAGGGTTGACCGATCCTTCATCCAGTACTCTTTTTATGGAAGTGAGATCTGGAAGACCAGTTGCAAGCTCATAATAGCGATAGATCATCGCGTCTGGAATAGACATTGTCTTGCCGAACATATCATCCGGCGAATCCGAGAAATTGATCGAGTTCCCGTAGCTTTTCGACATCTTCCTTTCGCCGTCGGTACCTTCGAGCAATGGCATGGTCAGGATGCACTGGGGCTCCGCTCCGAAATGCCGTTGCAATTCGCGGCCAACGAGCAAATTAAATTTTTGATCGGTACCGCCAAGCTCTATATCAGCTTTGATCGAAACGGAATCCATGGCTTGCGCGAGCGGGTAGAGAAATTCGTGAAGTGAGATCGGCTTCTCGGCATTGAAACGCTCATGGAAATCATTACGCTCGAGCATTTGGCTGACTGTGTAACTCGCGGCAAGTTTTATGACTTCCGCAAACGTCATAGGGTTGAGCCAAGTGGAGTTGTGTAAAACAATCAGGCTTTCCCGATCAAGAATGAGGCTGACCTGGTCCACATACGTCTGACCATTTCTCACCACTTCATCTTGAGAAAGGATTGGTCGCGTCTTTTGACGACCGGAAGGATCGCCGATCATCGCAGTGAAATCGCCGATGATAAGTGTGGCCTGATGCCCCAGATCCTGAAATGCTCGCAGCTTTCGAAGAACCACACCATGCCCGATGTGTAGATCAGGCGTGGATGGGTCAGCACCCAATTTTACGATGAGCGGCTTCGATCGCGCGCGCGCGCGCTCGATCTTCCTTGCGAGTTCTTCCTCGCTGATCAGATCGACGGCGCCGCGGCGGATGGCGTCCATCTGTTCGTTCAGTGGTGGGAAAGTCATAAAGGTTTAGTAACGAATTGGGCGTACAGAGTCATTCCGGGGCGTATTAACTTGCTTCTTCGCGAACGGCTCGCTTTGCGTCGCGCTCTTTAATGGATTGGCGCTTGTCATACGCCTTTTTCCCTCGCGCGACACCGATGAGTAGCTTTACCTTCCCACTTTTGAAGTACATCTTGAGCGGAACTAGTGTTACACCTGCATCGCGAAGTTTTACGATAAGCTTGTTTATTTCCCTTCGGTGTGCAAGAAGCTTTCGACGTCGTTTCTCTCCAAGATTGAACTGATTGCCATGAGAATATGGACCGATATGCACATTATCGAGCCACAACTCCCCATTCGCTATGTGGGCGTACCCATCGGAAATCTGTACGTTACCCAGACGGAGTGATTTTACTTCGGTACCGACAAGAGAAATGCCAACCTCAAGATCTTCCAGAATGAGATATTCATGTCGAGCGCGGCGATTCTCCGCGATCGGCTTCGATAATTGCGTTTTGGCTTTCCGTTCAAACTCCTTTCGTTCTGGCATAGAGCTCAGTTAACGCCGCAGCGCGGATAATCGTCGCGAGTTTGCCGAATATTGAATCATCTTGGTAAACACAAGAAGCCCCGGCAATTCAAACTGCCGGGGCTTCAATAAAACTACAAAGGTTTGTCGAATTGGCTAATGCTTAACCCGAGCGTTAGTTTGACCCACTCTGGCTTAAGGCAGCAACATCATCGCTGGTCGAGGACACATTTAAAGCTGTGGATGTATTCGTCAATAGCCGACGTGCACCAACATAGTGCGCAGACCAGTAGTTATCGTCCAGCGAAGCAACCGTCACGCCACGTGAGCAGGCTGCATTGGCGAAAAGGCCTTCACCGATGTAAATACCGACGTGCGTAATCGGAGCGTATCGTGCGGTCTTGAAAAATACAAGATCGCCGAACTGCAATTTTTCACGATTGACCGGATCCCCGAGCTGCGATTGCTCGTAAGCAGTTCGAGGAAGATCCAGACCGAATGCTTTCCCGAATACTTGACGCGTAAATGAGGAGCAATCGATGCCGCCACGATCTTGACCGCCGAATTCGTAACGTGTGCCGATCCAGTTGATAATCTCTGCCATCACATCCGACCGCTGTGCAGCGCGGTTAGGATCGGTCTGATCGCTGAGGACAAAATCCTGCTGGCGTTCGATCGCTCCGGTCGGATCGAGTGCATCTGCCATCGCGGAGGATTCCTCAAGCGACGTAGTTGCGGAAGCATCGGGACGCGCCTTGAAATATTGATCGAGCGAAACGTCAATATTATCTTCGGCGCGCTCTTCCTTCGCAGCTTCTGCGATCTGAGCTTGAATATCAGGAGAATTAGCTTCTGCAGCGATGACGCTATCATCCTGAGTAGGATGAGCACCCATCAAAGCGTGGTTTGAAGCGATCAGAGGAGCTTCGTCGGATCCGGCGCTGCTTTTGGCAAGCGTGCGAATCTTCTGGACGATGTCCTCTTTTTCTTTACTGGTGAGCGCGCGCTGGGGAACGTGGTGATGCGAATGACCGATCACCCGGGAGAGCCTGGCAAAATGTTTGCCCGAATTGCGAGCATTATGCCTGATTTTCCCATGCACACGAGTTGTGTGTGCCTGTTTCCCATGCCGCCCGATCTTTTTGGTACGGGCTGCGGACTCATTCGAGGTAGCAGCTATGAAGATCATAGCTAACGCGACCATCGGGACGATGAGTCCGAAACGCCGTATGGTCTTTGGGATCATGCGGTGTTTTTGCATCATTGACGATTAGTCGTTTCCGATTGATCGTCGCCGATGCGTTATTAGTTGTGAATTAACTTGCTGTATGCAAACCACCGGCTGGCGGCTCGATCAGCATTTCTTGCTTGAAGACTTTCGAAATTCTTCAAAAATACCTCAAATTGAGCAATATTGATGAGGAGCTTCGAAAATCGTCGGGGGATGCTTGAACATCCCAGTGCAAATATACGAACATTTCTTGCCCGTTGGGTGAAAAACCAATATTATTATGTAATGATTCAGAGAAATGCACTCAATACAATTCTTGAAGAATCCTAATCTTTCTCTACCAAAATGCATTGTTCGCTCACCGATTCATCGGAGGTCAGCCGCAGGAAATACATGCCCACTGGCAGAGCACTGACATCAAAGGAGAAATTTACAGGTCCGGTTGAATACATGCCATTCGCCAAAGTTGCAACTCGAACACCGATAGTACTATAGACCTCCATACGAATACTCCCAGCCTTGATAAGATCAAGAGAAATGGTCGATTTCGTAGAAGCCGGGTTAGGATAGATGTAAAGTGAGGCGACATTCGGTAGAGGCGAACGAACTAGACTTACCCCCGCGCCATCGAGGGCTCCGAAATGGAGGCTTGTTACCTTTCCATTATCTGCCGATTCAAACCAGCCTCCAGCATAGAGTGCAGCTGCATCTGTGGCCAGTGCGGAAACAGTATTGTCAACCCCTGCTGCTACCGTGCCGAAAGCCGAGCCGCTCCAATGAACAAGATCACCCCTCGAAACACCAGCTACCTGGGTAAATTCGCCTCCGGCATACACGCCACCATCTCCATCCGCGGCAAGCGCATAGACTCCATTGTCGAATCCAGTTCCAATCGGATTCCAATCATTGCCATTCCAAACAGCGAGTGCCGTTGCCTGCCGTCCATCGGCTTCCGTGAAATCACCCCCGACATAAATGCTGTCACCCGAAGGAGCGAGCGCATACGCGGCGCTATTCAGCCCGGTGTTGAGTGAACCCCATGTGCTATCCTGAAGTTGAGCAACATAATTGACACGGGATCCATCATCTGTCAGCACAAAGGAACCGGCAGCATAAAGTGTCCCCGCTTGCCAGGTAAGCGCATCGATATAGCCAGAGTTCAACCCATTCCCAAATCCATTCCAGTTTGAACCATCCCACTCCCCAAGGTAGTCGTAGTACAGATTGGAGACGAGCGGGTTATAAATTGCGGCATAGACACCGCCAGAGCTATCCACAGCGATTGCGCCGACGCTTCTGCGAGCGCCCGTGCCCATTGCGGACCAAAGTTTAGAGGAGATGTTATACTCTGCTATATTAAGGGCGGCAATCGACCCGGCATGATTGAAATATCCACCGACGATGAGATTATCCCCTTGCACCGCGAGCGAATAAACGTCCCCATTCACGCCGTAGCCGAGTGTGGTCCAACGCTTAAGTTGCTTATCCCATGCGGCAATGTGATTGCATGTGTTTCCCGCAATAGTAGTAAACTTCCCGCCGATAAACACGTACCGACCTGTTGTGGCAATCGCACGAACCTCGGCCGATTCCCAGCCTACCAAGGGACTCACCATACTCGCCACGGAAGTCCAGTTCCCTTTCGAAAGCGATGCAACAGCCATAGCTGCGGTTGAGCCGACTTGCGTAAATTCACCGCCGACATAAAGACTTCCGTTAAAGGGGATGGCTGCAATCCCGTACCCATACAACCCGCCGGATACTTGCGCCCACGTACTATCGTGAAGCATGGCGATTCCATTCGCATTAATTCCATCCATCGAACTGAATTGACCAAGTGCAAGGAGCGTATCGCCGACTACAAGCAATTGATTGACCGGGCCGGTTCCATTCGTTCCTACTGAAGTATCCGCAGAAACGAAGTTCCAACCCGAGCCATCCCAATATGCGATGTCATTGACGATCGGGCCGCCATCTGCCAAATCATAAAAGTCACCGCCGGCCCAGAGCTTCCCCTGATAGATCGCTAAAGTAGAGGCATAACATCCTCCTCCGAACGTAGTCCATGTTCCGTTTTGCAGCATGGCAATCCCGAGAGCCAGCTGGCCGGTGGCGCTGCTCTGTCCTCCCACATAGTTAAAATTCCCGCCAACAAATAGGCTGTCATGTGAAGATAACAGACAGTTGACCGGATAGGATGTTCCACCAAAAGCTTCAAACCAATTCCGACCATCCCAGTACGCAAAATAATAGGCTGAATCACCTCCGGCCTCCGTGAAATTTCCTCCTACATAGAGCGAATCGCCAATAAAAGCAATCGAATTCACTACACCGTTCATGCCGCCGCCAAGGCTATGCCATGAGCTTCCATCCCACATGGCAATATTATTTACGACGGAATCAGCCGATCCAGCGGCAGTAAAGGCACCGGCCGCATACAAAGTGTCATTGTGGACTGCGAGTGCATACACATCATTACTGACTCCTCCATCGAGCGCACTCCAAACGCCAGTTTTGCGATTAAACTGAACAATAAACTGAGACTGGACCGTGTCGAACTCAAAAAAATCACCCCCAATATAGAGCTTATCGCTATCCTCGGCGAAGCAAGTGATGGTCATGCCATCAGGGTTATTACCATAGGCAGCAATCGTTGCGTCCCAGGTCTGGGCGAGAGTCTGTTCAGTTTTGAATAAGGAAGTTTTCGCGCGTGAATGATTCGGCATAGCACGGTGAATGATTCCGCCATTTCCAGAGCCGCCACCGGCAGGGCTCAGTCCGGGCTGTTGAGCTTCTGCGAGACCAGAAATGCCCAGAAAAAGCGCGATAACAATGAATTCTATCTTCATAACTTTGACGAGAAAAGATTGACGACCTTCAAAAATACGAAAAAATCTACACAATCGCAACAAAACTAAGACAGCGCTCGAACGCACTCGAATGCCGCCACGCCGAAAGCCACAGCAACATTCAGGGAATGCTTTGCACCGAGCATCGGGATTTCAAGAGTGAAATCCGAAAGCGCAATGGCTTCCTCACTTACGCCGGTAATTTCATTCCCGATAATGATTGCTAGGGGGAAATCCTGATTCGTCAATGCGAAAATCGAGCGGGAGTTAGATGTGATTTCAAGCGCAGCGATCTTGCGCCCGAAAGCCCCCTCTCCCAATAGGGAGAGGGGGTTGGGGGGTGAGGCGGTTTCATTTCGAGCAGCATCGATCGCCTCTTGAATGGTCTCAAAGTGTTTATGCGGCACCGTTCGCGTTGCGCCGAGCGCAGTTTTATCTATCTCCTTGCGTGGCGGATGCGGCGTATAACCGACGGTATAGATCGCTTCCAAATGCGCGCCGTCAGCAGTCCGAAAGATGGAGCCAACATTGTAGAGACTGCGAATATCTTCGAGGATCGCAATGACGGGGAGGCGATTGGTGCTTGCGGCTGCGGCTACTTCGGTTAGGCGCTGCTGCTGGATTTCGGCGTAGGTAAGTTTCATTGTCTGAACCTGGATGACGCGGATGGGAGCGGATGACGCGGATAGTTTTGTGGGATGTCTTGAAAGTTGTATCTAAGCAATTGTTGTGTTTAAATGATTGTTGCGTTTGCAATATTACTTCAGCTCTCTTCTATGCGGCGCTTTGGAATTTATTAGGCGCCTGAATTCTAATCGCTTTCCTCCAAAATTAATAAGAAGTCCTACTCTCAATTTATACGCTTCAAGATAATTCTTGGCTTGCGCAAGATGGATGTCTTCCAATAAAACTAACGCTTTGAGTTCAACAGAGATACGATTCTCGATCAAAAAGTCCACGCGGCGGGAACCGATGTTTTCATCTTCGTAATCGATCACCATTTCAAATTCGCGTTCAAAATTTATGGAGAGCCTTCGAAGCTCGATAGCCAAGCCGCGCTGGTAAATAACTTCCTGAAAGCCACAGCCCAATTTCGAATGCACTCTCATGGCGCATCCGATTATCGCTTCGGTAAGATTGCCGTCTTCAAATTCGTAGCCCATAGAATGACCTGAAAATATTAAATCGCAGAAAAGACTCGACCTTCAACCAATCATCCGCGTCATCCGCTCCCCTCCGCGTCATCCAGGTTCAGATTTACGGGAATGACATTCCCGCCCCCACTCGTTACTCGGTACTCATAACTCATTACTCAAAAAGTGGCTCAATCAACACCATCACAGCAATTATTAGAAAAGATCGTATCGCTCGCGAAGCGGCGGGGGTTTATTTTTCAATCGTCCGAAATTTACGGCGGCCTGAACGGCTGCTGGGATTATGGTCCGCTCGGAGTCGAGATGCTGCGCAATCTTAAGGACGCCTGGTGGCGCGCCATGACCCAGCGCGGCGACATCGAAGGTCTCGACGCTTCGATCCTCATGCACCCCAAAGTGTGGGAAGCTTCCGGCCATGTGCAGAATTTCTCCGACCCGATGGTCGATTGCCGAGAGTGCAAGTCGCGTTACCGCGTGGATCATCTTTTTGCAGAAATGTCGGAGAAAAAGCTGAAAGCGATCGCGAAAACGCTTGAAATTGAAACGCGCGATCTAACCAAAGAACAGCTCGCCGAACATCTCACGGGAAAGAGTGAGATGAACGAGACTCTGTTCGCCAATTTGGTAGAGCAAGAATTGATCTCCTGCCCAAATTGCGGACGAACGAAATCGCTCACCGCCCCGCGCAATTTCAATCTGATGTTCGAGACCTATATCGGCCCGGTAAAGGATGCGGCAAATGCCATTTATCTCCGCCCCGAAACGGCGCAGGGAATTTTCGTGAATTTTCTGAACGTGATGCAGTCATCTCGTCAGAAAATCCCGTTCGGTATCTGCCAGATCGGAAAATCCTTCCGGAATGAGATCAACACCAAGAACTTTCTGTTCCGCACGCGCGAGTTCGAGCAAATGGAGATGCAGTTCTTCTGCAAATCCGGCTCGGATGATGCGTTCTTTGAACAGTGGCGCGAAACGCGCTGGAATTGGTGGCGCTCACTCGGAGTGCCGGAGAGCAAACTCCGTTTCCGTCCACATGAAAAGCTTGCGCATTATGCAAAGGCTGCCGGAGACATTGAGTTTGAATTCCCATTCGGATTCGGCGAGATTGAGGGCATTCACAACCGCACGGATTTCGATCTCACAAGGCATCAGGAGTTTTCCGGCAAGAGCCTTCAAGTTCATGATGAAGAGACGAAAGAGAAATACACGCCTTATGTTGTCGAGACCGCAGCCGGTGCATCGCGTGGGTTCATGGCGTTCTTATGTAATGGTTATGAGGAAGAAGAAGTTAATGGAGAACAGCGAGTTGTTTTGCGTTTGCATCCATTCCTCTCACCAGTCAAGGTTGCTGTATTCCCTCTCGTTAATAAAGATGGAATGCCGGAACTTGCTACGCAACTGGAACGCGATCTGCGGAGGTCGATGAAGTCCTTTTATGATGAATCGGGTGCTGTTGGCAGGCGTTACCGTCGTATGGATGAGATCGGTACGCCGTTCTGCGTAACTATTGATTCCGATACGCTAAATGATCAAACCGTAACCATCCGCGAACGGGACTCGATGAAGCAAGTTCGCGTGGCGATGGGGCAGGTTAAGCGTTATATTGGAGAACGTATATCGAATTTCACTTCTTTCTAAGTAATGACATCACCATCTCTTTTTTTCTCGTTCCGTAAAAGCGTTTTTGTTTTGCTTCCCATTCTACTGCTTGGCGCGTATGCGGTGCATGATGCCATCAGTGAGCCAGGCGGCATTACCGGCTGTTCCAAAATCGGTTGCAGCAGTTGCCACGGCCCTCGATCGACAACCACGGTTGTTACACTTTCTACGACAGCAACTCAGATCGAGGCGGGTAAAACATACGTGTTCCAGTTTTCGGTCGCGAATCCTTCGGAGTCCGAGGCCGGATGTGATATTTCTGTTGATAATGGAGCAGTCCTCGGTTTAGACGGCGCCAATTCTGGATTGTGGATCCCATCGGGTTCCAACGAACTGACCCACACCCAGCCTCAAGTGTTCACTGGCGACTCTGCTGTGTGGAGCTTCACCTATACTGCGCCACTCACACCGGGAACGGCTCATATTTACGCTGCCGGAAACGCCGTTGACTTCGATGGCGGCCTTTCGAACGTTACAACGTATGATGTTACCGTTTCCCCTGCTGCCGGCCCAGACATTTCAGCTCCCGCCTTGGTTCGCGATACCGCTCTGCGTGGAGATACATCCCAAATTAACTTTTGGGTTAAAAATACAGGAACCGCAGAACTCGATATCAGTAATTACTCCATGAGAACCGGGGCTTCGTTTTTTGTTCCAGATCCCTCCCCGATCACCATTGCCCCAGGCGACAGCGCAAAACTCACCGTGAACATGGTTCCGGCTGTCAAGGGTATTATTTCCAATACCTGCCATATCTACAGCAACGATTCGAACAATTTGGTCACCTCCGTTGCGTTTGTTGGATTTGGAACGACCGGTGTTTATCATGTGTCCGCTCAGCCGCTAAAGTTCGCACCGGTCGCGGTTGCCGCCTCAGATACCGTGAATGTCACGATCAGCAATACTGGTAACGGCCCGCTTGCATTTAAGGCAACGAGCCTGAAACTCTCTAATCCGGATTTCTCGCTCGTATCGCTCAAGCCGGCGGACACTTCGTTCGAACTAGCCCCAAAAGCCACTGTAATAGCTACATTTGCATTTTCTCCGACGCGGATTGGTGCAGATACTGGATTTTTTCCGCTTTCGGTATCCCAATACGGAGGGAATGTTATTGACACAAGTATCGAGTTAATAGGTACTGGTACCCAAACTGCGGGCGTTGGACCTGTTCAGACAACCCCTGCTTGTTTTACCGTCTCTCCTAATCCAACTCGCGGGATTATTGATATTGCATCACAAGCTACGAGCGGGTTGGCGGAAGTTGAAGTTTCTGATCCGGCGGGAAGAATTCTTCTTCGCAACGAAATCGATCTTGGCAACGAAAACTCGTTAAATCTTTCTTCGCTACCAAGTGGAATATATTTTCTTGCGATGAAGCAGCGAAATGGGCCAACGTCTATTGCGAAAATAATATTGCAAAGATAAATTATTCCAATGGCATCCCGACCTGCGCAGAACATAGAGAGTGAGAAGACTTGCGGAGTCGAGGGATGACATTTTGAGATGACTACACGACGCCGAAATATTTTCATCATCCTTACAGCGCTTCTCGCGTTTCTCATCTTTGTTTGCTGGGATATTTCTCGCGGACTGCCCAGCACAGAGGAGCTTGAAACACCGCATCCCGAAATTGCCACTCGTATTATTTCCACTGATGGAGAACCGATCGACCAGTTCTTTGTAAAGAACCGCACAAATATTCACCTGCGAAATGTCCCGCCGTTTCTCATCAAGGCTCTCATTGCGACCGAGGATCGTACGTTTTATCATCATTGGGGAATTGATCTGTGGGGAAATCTTCGCGCTATCGTAACGGATGTTTTTAGCCTTCATGCCAAGGAGGGCGCGAGCACGATCACCCAGCAGCTTGCGCGGAATCTTTATTTGAATCAGGAAAAAACGGCCATTCGCAAACTGCGCGAGGCAGTTACCGCCGTGGAGATCGAGCGCGCCCACACTAAGAACGAGATCTTGGAAATGTATCTCAACGTCACGTATTTTGGGCGGGGCGCTTATGGGATTGAAGCGGCAAGCCAGGCCTATTTCGGAAAAGATGTGAATAAGCTTACTCCCGCGCAGTGCGCATATCTGGTTGGAATCTTAAAAGGCCCCGAGAATTACGATCCCGATGACGATTACGACAATGCAATCAATCGGCGAAACACCGTGATCGATAATACAGTGAACGCAGGATTCATTACTGAGACGGAGGCGGTCAAGATCAAGAAAGACATCTTGAAAGTTAAAGAATATCTTGGCTATCAAGGAATCGCACCGCATTTCGCAGAAATGGTGAGACAGGAGTTGCAGAAAATGCCAGAGTTACACGGATATGACATTTACCGCGATGGCCTCGTCATTTATACCACGCTCAACGCCACGATGCAACGAGCCGCGAACCGCGCTGTAGTGGAACACATTGCTGATTATCAAAAAACCTACGTCGATAAAGGCTGGAACTGGGCGCGGCACAAAGGCTTGCTGGATACCGTGCTGATGAAAGGCGTCCGGAACACTATTGAGTACCGCACAGCGTCATCGGATGCTGAGCGTGCGAAAGTTGCGCATACGTACTATGCGGATAAGGATTTTGTCGATAGCGTAAAGGATGAAGAACTATTATTGCAAGCGGGGCTGGTGTGCATCGACCAATCAACAGGACAAATTTTAGCAATGGTCGGCGCATCGAATTATCAGGATGTGCGGTATGGTTTGAATCATGCAACGCAGATCGTGCGCCAGCCAGGATCTTCGTTCAAGCCTATTGTCTATGCTTCAGTGTTCGAGCATGGTGCAACGCCGGAGACGAGCGTTTCGAACGAGCCGGTCCAGATCGGAAGTTGGTCGCCGCAGAATTTTTCGGGCGATGAAACCGGAGGCACCGTGACCATCCGCTATGCGATCGAGCAATCGCTCAATTTGTCGGCAGTGCATGCCATTCAAGACCTGACCTCCGTTGCTGATGTGGTGACGATGGCAAAACGCCTCGGTATTCGCTCGACAATACCGCCCTATCCATCCATTGCATTGGGAACTGCTGAAGTCAGTCCACTCGATCTAACCAGCGCTTATTCTGTTTTTGCGAACGATGGCGTTCGTGCAACGCCCTATGCTATCATACAAGTTGAGGATCGGAATGGAAAAATACTATACCAGAAAAAGCCGGAGTTCGAAAATGTACTCGATCCAAAGATCTGCCATGAGATCACATCTTCATTGGAGGACGTCGTGCAGTACGGCACAGCAAGGCGTCTCCTTAATTATTTCAGATACCCCGCTGCTGGAAAAACGGGAACCACACAAAATTATGCGGATGCATGGTTCGTCGGTTATACGCCTGAATATACTGCCGGTGTATGGGTAGGTTTCGATGATAAACGCATCACGTTCAACAGTTCCTACGGTCAAGGCGGTCGCGCTGCCGCACCCATTTGGGGGTTGTTTATGAAATATACCTATGAAGCTCTTAAACCAAAGATCGAGTATTTCAACACGAGTTATCCAGGCGCTCCCGCTCCTGTGGATACCACGAAGCATGATTCACTCGAACCAACGCCGCAAATTCCTCATGTGGACTCCATGAGAAAGCCGGTAGAATATTAGTGTTTCAGTGGAATTGATACACACAAAGTGTATCCAGCAATTTTAGATCAGATTGATCATAGGACCGGCCAATGTCCGAAAACGGCCCAACACGCTCGAAGATCACTTTCGCATTCGAGGGGTCTTCGGCATATATATGCGAGTCAACATCGTTCCAGTCAACGTCACTATGTGCGGGCCGGCAGATGATCGCAAAATCAATGTTTGCTCGGGTCCACAACTGTTCCCTCGTTGCCGCGCGATCATCCGGCTGAACGAACATGACCGGCGTAATTAACTGGCAGGAGTCATCCATCGCAATGCACTCACCAGGCACTGTGGAATATACGCGGACTTTGCCGGTGTGCATCAATTTGCCTGTTTGCGCGGCATGGATCGTTGCGAGTGCATCCTCCATCGCAGCTCTGTTCGCCGCAGTAATGGCTCCACCCGCTACGCCACAGCGGTAAGTATCGCCAGCATATTTTATCAGAGCAAATATCAAACTCACAGATAGGGCGACGGCCAGCGCCGCAAAGAATGAGCGTGGCACCCTGTGAGCAATGTGAGAAAGCAGGATCAGGAGCGATAAGACTACGGTCGGCAACACATAGATCAGGTAGCGATTCCAATAGAATTCAAAAAAGATCGAGGAGAGCACGACCAGCGCGGCACAAATCAGCATTCGCCTGTACGAGAGTTCTAGATCCGACCACCGTATATTAAGATGAATTCGAGCGACGATCAGAGAAGCCGCCAGCACACAAGAAGTCCAAAGTACACCTGGTGCCCATTCCTTAGCAATAGAAAATCGAGCTTGTATATTTGCAAGGTCTGTCTTTGGGTGGATAATGTGCATGATCGGCAGCATAACGCTGCTTCCGCTAAATGGGCCGACAAGGCTTGTGGACCCAAGCAAGGCATACTGGACAATGAGGAAGATCAAGAAGCCTCCAGTTGCTCCGCCGAGCCACACAAAGAATGCCCTTCGGTGGTCGAATCCTCCAGCGACCCAAGTTCCATAAACAACCATAAGAGTGGAGAGAATCAGGACATGGGCATTTATAAGAAGGCTTAACGGCAACAATAAACCGATGAGCACAGACTTATAATAAGTCGGCTTTTGTATAAAAAAGGGCAACCAACCGACGAGAAGCAGAATGGTAAGACCAATAAGCATATCCGGTCGGGCGGAATGGCTGGTAATGAAGAAGCAAAATGTCGAAGCAAGAAGCAGACATCCGAACGCACGCAAGACTGGCCCGACACTGAATCTTTTTGCGAGCATCCATAGTGCAGTCACGGTTGCAATGGAAAACACCCATGAGACCGTTCTTCCGACCGCTATGGTGTGACCTTTGAACAGAAACAATGGCAAAGCGTATAGGACAGCGGTAAGATAGCAGCTTCCAAATAAGAGGCCGGAACATCTTGAAAAAGCCGAACCTGGAGCAAGAGGATTGCCATAATGCCCTGTAAGCACGAACTGGTGATATTGCGCCATTAGCCACGTTTCGTCACCAATCCACCACAACCATGTATTCGCAACAGGCGCCACATATAGGTATCGAAGATTCACGAGGAGCACTAAGACGCAAAGCGCCAGCAGGAAACCAACCAAAAAACGCAATCCGCCCCTCATTTCTGCTTATTTAAACGCAAAGAGTCATTCCGCGACATCCCGAAGTCAAAATATTGATAATAATAGAATACTTGGAAGCTTTGAGACAACCGCATTGACAAAATGGGCCATAAAATATGGCAGTAATGTCAAAAAAAACGTGGAATCGGTTCCCCTTTTTCAACGGCCCGCCTGTAATGTGTCGTATATTTGTAGCGCGTACGGGAATCGAACCCGTGTACCCGCCTTGAGAGGGCGGTATCCTAGCCGCTAGATGAACGCGCCAAATTGGGCTTATTCCAGGTTTTTCATTATGAAATTTGAGAATGATAAGTCGAGGTCATCATCCCATATTCCATGCACTTGGAATGAAGGGGGCTCACTTGGAAAAGAGAGGGACTCATTACACGGAACGGGAAACCTCGGTTCCGCCTTTGTTAGTATTGCCCTGCCGAACGCCATTTGCTTTTTGGATGACCCGAACGATTAAACAAACAGTTTGCACACTTCTGATACTCGGTAGCTCAGTGCTTCCAGGTCATCTCTGCTTTTGCCAAACGAACGGCGGCACCCAGGCATTGGCGTCCACCTGGGATAGTATCTCTACGGGTCATAGCTATGTTGGAATTGACCTCGGATTGACCGGCAGCGCCTACATTGGCTCGCAAAATTTCCTTTGGGGCATCGTAACGGCCACCGATCCCTCTTACCATATTCCGTCGCTTGCCACCTACCTTCCATTCGACAATTTGGGGGCTGGTATTGGGGTTCTGGCTGGTGCAAAAATGGGGCTCGCATTGCTTAATTCTCTTGACATCGAGCTAAAGCTCCGTTTTATGACCAATTATTCGTCAAAACAGGAGTCCAGTTCGAGCATCCTTCTTGATCCGGCAAATGGAACTACCGCAGCTGCGAGCGGGACAAGCCAGTATTCACTACTATTATCGAGCCTCGATGCGGCGCTCCTCGGGCACTACCGGATCAATAATACCATATACGCAGCCGCCGGATTCAGCTCCTCCTTCATCACAAAGAATGGCTTTTCTGCAAGCCAAAACATATCCGGAAGCTACGTAGATCTAATCAATCACGGCCGCACCAACACTCTTTCGAGCCAAGCAACGGGCGAGACGCAGCTTTCCGACTGGTTCTATGGATACCGCACGGACCTGCAGTTTGGCGCAGGGTCGGTGTTTCACCTTGCGAACACGAACATGCTCCTTGACGCAGAACTGCTCGTCGGTATTCCTTTAACGAGGTGGCTTACGAATGCTGCGGATTCTTCCTTGAATTCCACTGCAAAATTCTGGTTGCAACCTACCCCGATCACCGACCCACGTCTTTGGTATGCCACGCTGACCGTTGGCCTGAGGCTGCCGTTCCATACAATACCACCACCTCCTCCGCCCGCGGAACCTCCTCCATCCCCGGCGAAGATTCCTGAAGGCTCTCCATCAACGCCTAGCTCGGGCCCGCAACATCTCTCGGATACCACCGGCAACTATTATAGGCTCTATGGCCATGTCAAGGACGCCTCGACCGGTTTACCGATGTCAGCGGCTCTGACCGGGGTGGATCTTTCGAACAACCAGGTGTTCATGCAAGGCCATACCGATTCGGTCGGCAATTACTCGGTACGAGTCAAGTGGCCAGGGAAATACTCGATCACCGCGCAAGCAGCAGGCCATATTTTTGGCACTGCTGATTTTGAGGTCGATTCCGAAGGACGGGTTCTCCGAAGCCATGCCGATATTGAGCTTGGGGGGCTCACAGGCGGTAGAACTCGTATGCTTGTTTTCTTTGATTTCGACAAAGCGGAGTTCAAACCATCCTCCATGCCGGAGTTAGATCGCGCGGTTGAGTTAATGCGCGACATTCCGGACATGAAAGTAGAGATTGCTGGCTATTCAGACAGCCTTGGACCAATGCCACACAATCTGGACTTATCGCTCCGTCGTGCAAGGGCCGTTCGAAATTACATGATCGACCACGGCATCTCAGGCAGCAGAATATCGGCCAAAGGGCACGGACCTATCCCTCCAATTGCCACGAACGCCACTGACGAAGGCCGAGCTGAAAACAGGCGAGTTGAGTTCGTGGTACAAGAAAAATAAGCTTCGGCGTATCGGTCAGCAGGCCGCTGGCTACTCGTTTGAAGCGGGTTCTGCTTCTCCTGCATCTTTTGTAATTTCCGAGAGATTTGCACGGATTTGGGTATCGAATGCCAGGAAATCCGCATTCCCACGAAGCAATGGGAACTCCATTTCATATTGCTTGAAACGAACGGGATCAAGACGGAAGGAAACCAGGAGTTCTACGGCGGCATCGAAATCCTGATGGAGAAGATACAGCACCTTCGCTCGTCCAAAATGGGGCTCGGACCACGCCGGCGCATAGGAACTGGCAGCTTCAAATGCCTGAATGGCTTCAGATAGCCGTTTCAATTCGAACAGCGTTTCAGCATAATCAAACCACGCCTCGAAATCATTGGGGGTGAGCTGCAACACCATCCGATACGCGATCACCGCATCCTCATGACGCCCTAAGTTAAAGAGCGCGTCGGCTTTCGCATACCAAAGCTCGGAATACTTGCTATCGATCGCAAGAGCGGCATCGTAATCTTCGAGTGCTTTAGCATGTTCATCGAGCGCATCGTAGCAGGAGCCCCGCCCGAACAAGCTTTCCGCATGCCGAGGATCGAATTTCAGAGCTTGAGAAAAACAACGGACGGCCTCGCGCCAACGCTTGAGTTCTTCATAGGAATTTGCCAGGTTGTGCCAAGCACCAACATCTTCCGGATGGTATTTCAAACACTCTTTGAAGGATTCGATCGCGTCCGAAAGCTTGCCAAGATTTGCATAGGCATTCCCGCGATTGTACCATGCAGCCGGGAATTCTTCTTTAATGGCGAGCGCCAACTCATAGCTTTCGATCGCTTTATTGTACATTCCCATTTGGGTTTGGATGATCCCACGATTGTACCACGCGCTATAATTATAGGGATCGAGATCGAGATTCGCCTCATAGGCGGCCAGCGCCTTGTCCAGATCGTCGATGGAATCGTAGCAAAAGCCGAGTTCGTAATAGGAATCCTTCGCAAAATCCTTCACATCCTTCAGATAAAGGAAAATAGCGATCGCGTCTGTATAGCGTTCTGCTTTTTCAAAGCAAATACCTTTGTTAAACAGCGCCTCGTCGTTGGATGGGTTGGTCGCAAGCGTACGGTTGAAAATCTCCAGCGCTTCTTCGGTTCGGCCAGCACCATCCAAGGCTACGCCATAATTGATGAGCAACTCGTTATCGGTCGGGTTCAGCGCAAGCGCGCGCTCGTAGGAAATAATGGCTAATTCAAATTCCCCATGGTGCGCTTCGAGCATGCCGCGCCGATGCCAGCCATCGCCGTTGAACGGTGCGCGTTCCGTCAGCAACAATGAGAAATCGAGTGCCTCCTCGAATTTCTCATTTTCGATGCAATAATCGACTAATTCTTCAAGAATATCTGGATTAAGGAATTGACGTTCCGGGGTTTGCAGATCGCCACTGCCGTCACGCTGCGAATTTTCGCCAGACGCACTTTCGCTGGAGGAAAGTTTACGGCGCTTATCCTCGCGGTGCCGTTTTAGCTCCTCCTCGAAATACTTCTTTCGGCGCTCTCGCCTTTCCTTCGGATCCCCGCCAAATTCTTCTTCGCCTTCGAACCCGAAGGCATCGAAATCATCGAATATGTTCATAATGCTCCAATGAACCCCTTGGGCCTTCATGTGTACGAAAAGCAGTGGCATTGGTGACATGCTCTCTGGACACCCTCGCAGCCTCTGCTACTTGGAACATCCCCCAAAGTAAGAATGCTTCCCTATTGTAAAAAAATATTTTCGAATTTTGCCTGATACCCTGATTTAGGCCCATAAAGACTCATTTTGTACATTGCACCCAGAAAACCTCATTCGATCAAGCGTACCAAGTCAAAATATCATCCTACAAGAGGATATTTTTCGCGTCTTCCTTGTTGACCTGCTCCCGCGAAGAAAAAATTCGTAAACTTTAAGCTAAAGCATGAACAAAAAGCAAAAACAGGTCAATAAGAAGCACAAGCGATCCGTAGAGCGAGTGAAGCGCAAAACGCGTGCAGCGATTGCGAACTCCAAATCACCTCGCAAGGCCGTAGCAGCTCGCAAGAAGAAAACTGCCGAAACTCCCGAGGTCGCAGCCGAGTAGTCTTAACGATCGAGTGAATACTCGATCGAGCAGGAGATTAACACCATGGGGTCTCCAAACTCTCGCCCGTATTCGGCCCAGCAAGATTTCGATAAACGAAGTCTGACGCTTCTTCTTGAAAAGCAGGGGCCGATCGTGATGGGAATTCTGAACGTCACGCCGGATTCCTTCAGCGATGGCGGAGATTTTGTTTCCACCGAACATGCAGTGGTGCATGCTTTGATGATGGCGCGAGATGGCGCCGCGATCATTGATATTGGCGGTGAATCGACACGTCCTGCCGGCAGCGTTTATGGCGATGGCGCAAAACCTGTTTCCATTGATGAGGAGATTGCGCGGGTTGTGCCGGTAATCGAGGCTATTCGGCGTTCGAATGATCAAGTCCTGATTTCGATCGATACCCAGAAATCCGAGGTTGCTGCTGCTGCGCTAACTGCCGGAGCAGACATCATCAATGATGTGAGTGCAGGTACGTTCGATCCTCGTATGCTCAATGTGGCAGCAAAATACCACGTTCCCATTATTCTGATGCACGGACACGGACCGAATTTCCAACGAACGAAGATCGAAGATTATGTTTATGCGGATGTTGTCTCAGAAGTTAGAGAATACCTCGCGGAAAGGATTCGTGAAGCGAAGGGCGCCGGCCTCGAAACAGTTCTGGCAGATGTCGGCATCGGCTTCGCAAAAGGTTACCATGACAACCTGCGCCTATTGAAACATCACAAAGCATACCTATCGCTTGGCGTTCCATTAGTGCTTGGCGTTTCTCGAAAATCAACGATCGGCAAAGCAATGGGAAGCAATCCCAGCCCTAAATCGAGGCTGATGGGAAGCATTGCCGCCGCCGGCTATGGTGTTGAACATGGAGCAAAGATCATCCGCACCCACGATGTCAAAGAAACACGGGAAGGCTTAGCGGTTATTACCGCTATCGCATTTTCCTAATTCATCATTCATCATTGCCCATGAAGACTTACCGCAAAGAGCTCTGGATGAACCTCCCAACGGAATGGGGTTATGTGAATATTTCCCACGAGGTGCAGGCAGCTATCGATGAGAGTGGAGTGAGGGAGGGCCTGGTGCTGGTAAACCCGATGCATATCACGGCAAGTGTGTTTATTAACGATGATGAACGCGGCTTGCATAAGGATTTCGAGCGCTGGCTCGAACGTCTCGCGCCGCACAAGCCGATCTCGCAATACGACCACAACAAAACCGGCGAGGATAACGCGGATGCTCACCTCAAGCGCCAGATCATGGGCCGAGAAGTCGTCGTGGCCATCACCAATGGCAAGCTCGATTTCGGTCCTTGGGAACAGATCTTCTATGGCGAGTTCGATGGGCGAAGACGCAAGCGGGTGTTGATCAAGATCATTGGGGAATGAAATGAAATCTCCCCCCACCTCTGCGATGCGGAGGATTTTCTTCCTGTTATTCCTCATCATGATTGGGCTTGACGCCTATCAGATGTGGCGCATTGCATTCGTGCGGCACGAGGCGGATTTCCCAGCGTATCTTGCTGGGGCACACGCAATTCTGGATGGAACGAATCCATACATTCCGAGGGCCGTTGCGCCATACAATACTCCACCCTTCAATAATCCGAATACCTTTCGTCCTTTCATTTATCCGTTATTTATCGCATGGCTATGGGTTCCGTTTGCGTTATTGCCCCCACTTGCCGCTTCGTTCTCGTGGTTCGTGATCTCTGTGGGGATTCTCATTGCCGTTCTTCAGCGGCTCGCAAAGCTCTTCGATATCCGTGATGAGCGAAAGCGACTGATCTTTTTTGGATCACTGACACTCCTCTTTGTTTCGACTATTCAAGCAGAATTGATGTATGGACAGATGAACCTTTTCGTTCTGCTATTGCTATTGATCGGTCTGGAGTATCTGGAAAAGAATCCCATCGCATCCGGCTTAGGATTTGGCGCAGCCATCAGCGCGAAATTCATGCCGATTGTGCTACTGCCGGTAATAGCGATGCAAAACCTTCGCGCTTCGATCCTGACAATAATCGCGATTCTTGTACTTGCGGTCGGTGTGCCATTCTTGATCTCGGGAACTGCGATGCTCGACTACTACCACACATGGTTTGTGAGCACCATTTCCGGAGAGATCACGCATGGCGATCACGGCTATGCCTCGTTCGATCTTGCAAGCGTATTGGCGCAGTTGGCTGGCATGGCATATCCGCCAACGATCATGCGCATAATCTGCGGGTTGGCATTATTAAGCTTCCCACTAATGCTCATACGGCGAGGAAGCAATCTCGCGGGATTCTGCCTTGCTTTTATGCTTCTTCCCTTAACGGGATCTCGTAGCGAACCGGCACATCTCATAATACTCATGCCCGCAATGGGTCTTATGATAGCAGAAGTTCTAAAAAGTAAAGCCACAGTCTGGAAGTGGCTCGGCCTGCTGGCAATTCAACTCATGATACTTTGGGGATTCAACAAAGCGATCCCATTCGATACACTGGGAATGCTGGTCTTGTTCGGAGTTGTCTTTAGAATGGGAATTCGGCCGATTAACACCGCTTCTGTTCAGAGATCGGTCAAATCCCCATAATACTCAGATCCCTAATTATCGCAGCGATTTGCGGGTGCTTGATAAACTCCTCTTCGTACCAATCCTCTCCAGCTTGAATATCGTCGAGCACACGTTGCACGCCATCGGGATCTCGGCGGACGATGGCTTCGAGCACACGATTTTCTTCATCATTAAACTTTTTGGCAAACTTATGTTCGATGGTGCGGAATACGCCACGCACCTTCTCATCATGCGCTTGCGTCTCTTGTGGCTCTTTGTTGTTTTGATCCATACAAATTAAAATCCTATACTTCGTTCCCACTGGTGGGCGGAGATTTCGGGGTGCTCCATCGGCTTGTAGTGAAGCTTTTTATAGACGGGATCATTTCACATCCACAGGTACGAAATCTCCTGTGTTCGCATCGAGATAGACGGTCTTTCCGGTGCTGGTTTTGAATACGTCATGACCGGCGGCATCTTCGCCAAGCAGTGTAACATTCCCGGAGACCTTGTTGGATTTAAGCCAGGCATCATTCAACTTAACGGTGCCGAGCGCACCCTTGATCGGCCAATACTTAATAGTTGAAACGTCCTTCCATTTGTTCCAATCTGCTTGTGAAACCGGCTTCATGTCCCCAGTGGCTTTGTCGATATAGAAGTAGTAGCCGCCTGCTTTTCGGTAGTAAATAGTGTGCTGGCCCTCGACGCCTGCGATCGAGTATCCGCCCGGCATCTTTAGGAACTTATCGGTATATTTAAGAAGGACCGGATTCTTGATGGTCGTCTGGCTGGTAGTGGTCGTAATGCCGGGCTTCATCAGCTTTTGTGCCAACGCATTGGATGGCAGTCCCATCATTGGGGCGACGGCCATTGACGCAGTCGCCGCAATGGCCATCGTTGAGCGGTTCGAAATGCGGTTCTTCTTCAAGGTGGATTTTTTCATGGCATCTTGGAATAATGATAGTGAAATACTAAAGCTTCCTCCGTTTACTACTCACAGCGAGCATCGTTCCCCTGCAACTTGGCGCTCCGCACTTACATGCAAATGATTGGATATCGGCTTTTTTTGCGCGGCCTTTGATCGCAGGCCCGAGCTTGTAGTCGAATGTCAGCTCTTCGCCACGAGGGATATCCTTCATCGCGTAGATATAGACTCGGTCATCGAACACGAAGGCCTCGCAGTTCGGTTCGCAGCTATGATTGATGAAGCGTGCATCGTTTCCGCCGACGGTTCCGTCGATCATGGTCGTTTTATTAACGCGAAAGGAATAGGTGCGCACCGGCTCACCATCTACGACTGCCTGAAGGAGCGACCCGATCGGAATCCGCCGGCCCAGATATTCGACAATGCGAGTGCCCCAAGGAATCTTTCTTTTGGCAAAGACACCCTTACCCTCAATGCGCGATCTTCCCACGCGAATAAAATCGCGGTTCGGCGATGAAATGCTGGCTGCCTGTCCCATAAAAAATGAAATCCTTAGGATACAAATCGAGAACCTCGTTCAGATCCTCAATATCCCCATTACATTCTTGTCCGGAACGATAGATGAAACCCCTCATCGCAGCATACTCTTCCTAGACAAATTCTTGCAGGAGCATACTCCGTAGCGATCCCCTTCGAACCAGCTCAGTGATTTGGTTTTGGAACTGCTGATCCTTTTGTAATGAGGAACACAACCGAATTGTTCACGATGGTGTATTTGCCGGGTAGGACCGTGATGCTGGAATAACCCAATGCATTCGCAGTCGCTGGATCGAGCTTCACCCCCTCTTTTTGGGTGAAAGCAGTATGCTTTATGCTGGCCGGAAACCCGCCGCCAGCGTTTGTGCTCGCGGGTTTCGCGAAGCTCACTCGCAACCGGTTGCCAAACACGCTTTGGGCGACGATTTTCACGGCACATGTGTTGGAACCCGTGGCTCCGCAGCTTCCGCAATAGGAGGCAAGGGAACAAATGCAATCGTTACCACCCCCACACTGGCAAATGAATGGCGCAAGTGGGTCGTTGGCCTTCGTCCAAGTCCCCTCCTGGAACACAGCCGTTGCTACCCCGGCAGTCGAGGTTTGCCCCATGCTCGTATTAGAAAACACCGTGCAAAGCAATGCTACGCACCAAACGGAAATGTATTTTGCGTTCATCATCTATATTTTTGAAAAAAGTTAAAACGACAGTAAGAAGGCATTTATCATAATCAAGGAACACAGCCTTCTAAATGAAAGACAATCGGCTACACATTTTGGTTCGCGCTGAGGATCAAAGGCGCGAAATCTGCGGGACAGGCCATATTAACCCTAGTTGTAAGGATGGCCCATGTTGTAAGGATGGTCTGTCCCCATAGATAATTTTGTAAGGAAACCAAGGAGCAGAATGGGCAGCAACCAGACAACAGCGCTCAAAATCCCATAATACTGAGTTCCCTCATGATCGCCGAAATGGCTGGGTGTTTCATCAATTCTTCGTAGAGCCAGTTGGATTCGTGCTTTGCTGCTGTGAGATGTTTTTCGACTCCAGCACGGTCGCGTTTGAGCGCCGCTTCACGGATATCCTGAACGCGCTGCGCTTCTTCTGTTAGGCGTGGGCCAAGTATTTGTTCGAGCGAGCCAAATGCGCCGGTTACTCGGTTAGCGTGCTCATGATCGGTATTGTCATCTTGATTCGGTAGTAATTCCTGGTCGCTCATAAAAATTATCGGCTTATATGTGATGGATAGAATCCCGCACCGTAGTTCTGCAGCTCGATACTAACACAGATTCAAACACTTGGGAGCCACCGGCGATCAGCGTGAGTATTTCCAACTTCCATTTTCGAGAAAGAGCTGCGTGGAATCCGTTACATCAACAGGCTGCGTACCTGATATCCTAAGACGATACTTTACAACAGCTATGGTGTCATGCACCGATTCTGAAATGACTTGAATCGTTGGCTTATGCATCGACCAAAAGGCCATCGTTCGACTTAGCATCTGTGGGTTTGATGCATAGACCTGCCGGCGCGATGCACTCACAAGGTTAATATAGGCTATCGAATCGTGCTGCGAGAGTGCATTACACACTTTCAGCACGGTCTCGGAGGGCGTCAGCGATCCCGGCGCGAGCGCGGCGTCACCGGATCGTTCTGTCTTGGCACATCCGAAGGTGATCAGAAGTAAAGCTGGAAAGATGTATTTTTTCATACAGATTTGGTATATCATCCGCTCGAACGCAAGAGGATTCGTAGAAAGTGCCACCCTCCATTAGCAAGAAATTTCGAATGTGAGCGGTTGAAAGTTTTGAACAATTGAACTAAGCGTAGGAGTAACATGAACTATGCGCAGGAGTAACATGTTTTTACGTGGTCAACATTCATTTCACTATCATCACATGTTCGTCAGAAAATACAAATATAATATCCTTCTTCGATCAATGGCTCTCTCATTGGTCGCATTTTTACTCTTCACATCACAAGCAAGCGCACAAACCTCTCCACAATGGGCACTTGGCATCGGCGGTGGCGCATCATTCGGCGTAAATGAAGCAGCAACCAGACCACTCGACCCAATGGGAAGAATCTTCCTCATTTGGCAGCGCGGCTTTGGAAGCTTCATTTCTCCAGAGATAGGAGTGGGGGTAACCTACAACTCAGGGAACTTCGGAAACGGGTCGTTGGAATATAAAACGACTCTGATCCCATTCGATTTCCGATTACGGCTTACTCCTTTTTCAGATGCGACCCTATCGCCATATATTTTTGTGGGGATCGGCGGTGTGAATTGGGATGTCACGACCGTCCCCTGGAATGAGGCGTCAAACGCCAAGAATTCCGGCACTACATCATTCTTCCCGCTTGGCGCAGGAATCTATTATTTGCTGAGTAGCAACTGGGGGCTCGATCTTTCGGTCGCTGGGGATATTTCATCCACAGACGATCTAGATCCTATTCACGATGGCAAGAATGATGGTTGGTGGCACGGCATGCTCGGCATCACCTACAATTTTGGTGCCGCTGCTGCAGAACCGGTAGCCGCTCCAGCCCCACCGCCACCACCACCTCCTCCTCCGCCTGCTCCAGAGCCGAAGCCACAACCAACACCACCACCTCCGCCGCCTCCTGCTCCGGCTCCGAAGGTGCAAACTCCGCCGCCACCACCTCCTCCGCCGCCGCCTGCTCCGAAGGATGAGATCGATCTCGGTAAGGCTGGAAGTGCGATCACGCTTGAAGGTATCGAATTCGATGTGGGTAAGGCCACGATCCGGAAGTCGTCTGATACTTCGCTCAACAAGGCGCTGAAAACCTTGCAAAACCATCCGGAACTTACCGTACAGATCGTTGGCAACACCGATAACTCAGGCAAACGCGCCGCGAATATGAAGCTTTCGCAGGAGCGCGCGGACGCAGTGATGAAGTGGCTTGTCGATCATGGCGTCAGCGCAAGCCGCATGACCGCCAAGGGCGTTGGGCCTGATAACCCGATCGCACCAAATGACACCCCTGCTAATAAGCAGAAGAACCGCCGCATCGAGTTCATCAAGACGAACTAAGCGGATCGGATGAGCACAGAAGTGGTGCTCTGAAAAAATCAAGATCGCCTGCGCTGCAAAATGCAGTGCAGGCGATTTTCTTTTGCACCAGAAACCGGCACACCTTGAATTCGTAACGTTGGAAAGATGAAAATTCAAACACTCTTTTTGGATGCTGGCGGCGTGCTCGTTCACCCGAACTGGGAACGAGTGAGCGCGACACTCGCGAAGCATGACGTGCATGTTGCTGCCAGCCGTCTGCGTGAGTCCGAACCGATCGTGAAGCAGCGAATGGATACCTCCGAAACCATTCTTACCAGTAACGATGCTGACCGTTTCACGACCTATCTCCGGAGCGTTGTGCGCCATGCAGGAGTTCCGGAGTCTGATGGTATCGCTCCAGCACTCGGCGAACTGATCGAATATAACAACACCCGCAATTTGTGGGAAACGATTCCGCAGGATGTGTATCCCACATTGAAGGCGCTCCACGATATGGGAATGACACTCGTTGTGCTGTCAAACTCAAATGGAACACTGCGGGAATCCTTCGAACGGTTTGGATTGCTCAATAAAGTGGATTATCTTTTTGATTCCCATGAGATCGGATTTGAAAAGCCTGACCCGGCCTATTTCCACCACGCGCTAAAACAATCCGGCCGCACCGCAGAAACTACTATTCATATTGGCGATTTCTATCATATAGACGTCGTGGGTGCGCGGAGTGCTGGTATCCGGCCCATTCTGCTGGATGCTGTAAATCTGTATGAAGGGTATGATTGCGAAAGAATACGGACGTTATCAGAACTGGCTAAGGTTCTGGAATCCTAAAGGTTATCGTACCTTCAAGTTTGCAATCTCGCTTTTTGTTAACTCCCTCCATTGCCCGGGCGCGAGATCCTCCAGCGTGAGTTTCCCTATCGCCCAGCGAACAAGCCGCAAAGTTGGATAACCAACCGCAGCCGTCATGCGGCGCACCTGACGGTTCTTTCCCTCCAGAAGCGCGAGTTCTATCCAGGATGTAGGAATGTTCTTTCGTGCACGGATGGGTGGGTCGCGTGGAGGCCAATCGGGTTCCTGCTCCAATAATCGTGCGCGAGCGGACAGGGTCCGATAATTCTGTATCACAACGCCGCGTTCGAGTTGGGCGATGGCCCCAGCGGTTGGGATTCCTTCCACTTGCACGAGATAAGTACGTTCGTGTCCGGTGCCCGGTTCGAGCATTCTTTTTATTAGAGGACCGTCGTTCGTGAGCAAGAGCAGACCCTCCGAATCGGCATCTAATCTTCCCGCGGCGTAGAGGTCTGGGGGGAGATCAAACTCGGCAAGCGTATGCTGATCGGGAAGTTCCGGCGTGAACTGGCTCAGCACGCCGTAGGGTTTGTGTAGGATGATGTAACGATAGGACACAAATTAACAATATCCTATTGGTCAATTTTCATACTGTCCGTCTGTAACTTTTTCTAGCCATTCTACGGTCTTTCCGATCAGAGCTTCCTGAATGGCGATATGCGTCATCGCAGTAGTTGGTGCGGCGCCATGCCAGTGCTTCTCATCGGGTGGGAACCAGATGACGTCCCCCGGACGGATCTCCTCGATCGGCCCACCCCAGCGCTGTGCGCGGCCGCAGCCCGAAGTGACGATGAGCGTTTGTCCTAAGGGGTGGGTATGCCACGCTGTCCGTGCGCCAGGCTCGAACGTGACGCTCGCGCCCACTACGCGAGCCGGATCGGGTGCTGTGAACAAAGGGTCGAGGCGTACTGCGCCGGTGAAATACTCGGCCGGTGGTGTGCCGGAAGGTTGCGAACCGCTGCGACTGATCTCCATGCGGACTCAAACAGGGATGAGCGCAGAACAATTTGAATGCGCAGTGAATTGGCTCAGGACGCTGCAGGGTTTGTGAAGGATGATGTAGCGATGGAATACATTCATGCCTTCATAAAAGAAGCTCAATTCTGTTGGTTCGCTCCAGTTGCCGGCAGTTACCTGCCGCCGACAAATATTCAGCTAGGAACGGACGAAGCATCTGCCTCCGCCTCTATTTTCTCCACCAGTTCCCACGCTGCCTCCCACTCCAGTGTGCCTTTGAGCGTACCGATGCCCTCGTCCTCATCGTCCAGAAATAATTTTATGTTCCGCATACTTCGAAATCCCGCCTCGATCGCTTTGCGAAAAGTTTGGAGAGCGGCGGAATAGTCTTTCAGACCGCATTGAAGGCTGGCGGTATTGAAGAGCGCAGTTCCATCCCGAAGATCCTCCAGCTTTCGGGCAGCGGATCGAGCTTCGTCATCCCGGCCAGCGTGGTGAAGCAGCGAGGCATGATTCACCCGATTCCATTCCTCGTCCGGAAAGAGCTTCAGGCGCTTTTCAAAAAGGGGAATCGCAATTTCGGCCCAATGCTTCTGCTTCTCGGCGAATGACCGATCATTCGTATCTTCCTTCGCTCCGGCGCAGGCAACAACGAGATTCCATAAGGTAACTAAGTATTCCGGCTTCCGTTTCAGTGACTCTTCGAAGGGTGTGATCGCTTTGGCATCCTGACCGGTATCCTGATAAAAAAATCCGAGCGCGAAATGGCTTAGGAAATTCTCCGGCGCGTTCCGGATATATTCCTGTGCGGCGCCCTCCGCTTCGGCATCCTTGCCCTGAAGCTGGAGAATGACGGAAAGCGGGTAATAAGCCTTCCACAGATCGGGTTTCAACCGGCGAGCCTCGTTGATCAGCGCTATCCCCTCTTCGAGCAGAGCGGGTTCGCGGGTGTAATTGCGATAAAGAGCTGCAAGCGCATTGGCTTTGGCTTGATAGGCATTGGCATACGTGGGATCGAGCGCGATGGCTTCGGAATAAAGCTGTGCCGCAAGCTGAAAGCCTTCTCTGGTATTGCGAACAAAATACTCGCTCGCTTTGAGCACCAATTCATACGCTTCGGCATTTTCCGTTCCGCGATCGGCGAGCTTTTTCTTCTCGTCCGATGCGAGATGCACTTTCAGTCCTTCGACTACTTTCAGCGCCACCGCTTCCTGAATTTCGAAGATGTCGTTCATCGTGCCTTTCATCGAGTCCTGCCAGAGAAAATCGCCCGACTCGACATCCAGTAATCGTGTGGTGATCTTGATATTATCGCCAAATTTCCGAACATCTCCTTGCACAAAATATCGAATATTCATTTCATTCGCATATTTTGGCAAGGTTCCCAGATAGCGTTTGAAGTCTTTTGTTGCTTGTGGGTCTGCAACGCGCAGGGCCTTCACATTGGAAAGTGCAGAGATGAGTTCGCTCGCAATCCCATCGGCAAACCATCCATTATCTCCGGTTGGAGACATATCTTCGAACGGCAATATCATCAAACTCTTCCGCGCATCCGTCTCGTGAACAAGTTTGATGGATGGCGCTTGCGTTGCCGCAAGTCCCAGTTTGCCGAGCGCGCGGATCACAGCATCGATGTTCGTCATCGGCGCGCGCTGGATGCCGGCAAGATGGTATTGCAGGTCTTCGCTGAGGGCAACCGGCTCCAGATCGAGCGGTAATATCTTCTTTCGTTTCTCGGAAGCCAGAGAAACTTCCCGAATCACATTGATCGATTCAATCGAATTCGGGGACAGCAACACCACGAATGCCCGACACGCATCTATCGCCTGGACGATCTCCTTCGACCAGCTTGTCGACACTTCTATGCCGGACTGATCGATCCAGACCGATAATCCAGCCGAAGCAAGAAGTTCCGTGAGCAGATCGGCCTGCTCGCGGTCGTGAGAACTATAAGAGATAAAAATATCAGCCATTCTTTCCCTCCGCCCCTATTTTCTCCACCAACTCCCGCACCTCTTCCCACTCCGGTGTTCCTTTGAGCGTGCCGATGCCATCGTCTTCATCGGTCAGAAATGATTGTATGTTCCGCATATTTCGGAATCCCGCTTCGATCGCTTTGCGAAACGTTTCGAGACCGGCGGTATAGTCTTGCAGCATGCCTTGCAGGCAGGCGGTATTGTAGAGCGCAGTTCCATCCCGAAGATCTTCCAGTTTCCGGGCGGCAGCTCGCGCTTCGTCATCCCGGCCCGCATAATGAAGGAGCAAGGCATGATCCACCCGATTATTTTCCTCGTCCGGAAAGAGCTTCAGGCGCTTTTCAAAAACGGGAATCGCAATTTCGGCCCAATGCTTCTGCTTCTCGGCGAATGACCGATCATTCGCATCTTCCCTCGAATTGTTGCATGCAACAACGAGATTGAATATCGTAGGCAAGTCTTCCGGCTTCCGTTTCAGCGACTCTTCGAATGGTCCGATGGCTTTGGCATACTGACGGCTATAAAAATAAAAAAATCCGAGCGAGAAATGGCTGTTGTAATTTTCAGGCGCGTTCCGGATATACTCTTGTGCAGCTGCCTCCGCTTCGTCGAGCTTGCCCTGAAGTTGGAGAATTTGGGAAAGCGGGTAATAGGCCGACCACAGATCGGGCTTCAACCGCCGAGCCTCGTTAATGAGTATTAGCCCCTCTTCGAGCAGAGCGGGATCGCGGGTGTAGTTGCGGTAAAGTGCTGCAAGCGCATTCGCTTTGGCAGAATATGCACTCGCATACGATGGATCGAGTGCGATTGCTTCGGACAAAAGCTGTGCAGCAAGCTGAAAGCCCTCTTTGGTATAGCGGACATAATACTCGGTTGATTTGAGATATAATTCATACGCTTCGGCATTTTCCGTTCCACGGTCGGCGAGCTTTTTCTTTTCATCCGAGGCGAGATGCACTTTCAGACCTTCGACTACCTTCAGTGCCACCGCTTCCTGGATTTCGAAGATGTCGTTCATCGTGCCTTTCATGGAGTCCTGCCAAAGATGGTCGCCTGTTTCGATGTCAAGAAGCGAGGACGATATTTTTATTTGGTCGCCGAATTTGCGGACATCGCCCTGGATGAAATATCGGATCGACATTTCCTTCGCATACATGGGAAGCGTTCCGGTGTATCGCTTGTAATCTTTCGTTGCCTGCTGATCGGAAACGCGAAGCGATGTAATGTTCGAAAGCGCAGCAATAAGTTCGTTTGCAATACCATCAGCAAACCAAGCATTATCTCCCGTTGGAGAAAGGTCTTCGAACGGAAGGATCATCAGCGATTTCCGCCCATCCGTCTCCTTCACGATCTTCGGTGCCTGCGGAGCGCCAGTGGCTTCGAGACCGAGCTTGCTGAGTGCGCGAATGACGGCGTCGATGTTCGTCATTGAAGTGCGTTGCAGTCCGGCGAGATGATATTGCATGCTGGCCGGAAGCGAAACGGGTTCCAAATCCAGCGGAAGGATCTTCTTATTCTTCTCGAAGGCAAGCGCAACTTCCCGCACCACATTCTTCGATTCGATCGAATGTGGCGAGAGCATCACGATGAATGCTTTGCATCCATCGAGCGCATTGACGATCTCTTCGGACCAGCTCGTCGCTGCTTCGATGCCAACTTGATCGATCCACACCGACAGTCCCGCCGAAGCAAGAAGTTCCGTGAGCAAGTCTGCCTGCTCGCGGTCGCGGGAGGAATAGGAGATGAAAATATCAGCCATTCTTTCCCTCCACTTCTATTTTCTCCACCAACTCCCGCACCGCCTCCCACTCCGGTTTGCCTTTGAGCGCGTCAATGTTCTCCTCGTTGTCCAGAAATAATTTTATGCCCCGCATATTTCGAAATCCCGCCTCGATCGCTTTGCGAAATGTCAGGAGACCGGCGGAATAGTCTTTAAGATTGCATTGCAGGCAGGCGGTATTGTAGAGCGCAGCTCCATCCCGAAGATCGAAGAGCTTTCGGGCAGCGGTTCGAGCTTCGTCATTGCGGCCCGCAAAATGAAGGAGCACGGCATGATTCACTCGATTATTTTCCTCGTCCGGAAAGAGCTTCAGGCGCTTTTCATAAAGGGGAATCGCAATTTCGGCCCAATGCTTCTGCTTTTCAGCGAATGACCGATCATTCGCATCTTCCTGAGCAGCGTTGCAGGCAAGAACGAGATTGAATAGGGCTCCCAAGTCTTCCGGCTTCCGTTTCAGCGACTCTTCATAGGGTGCGATCGCTTTGGCATCCTGTCCGGTATTCGAATAAAAAAATCCAAGCGCAAAATGGCTGCTGCAATCCTCCGTCGCGTTCCGGATATATTCCTGTGCGGCTGCCTCCGCTTCGGTGTTCTTGCCCTGAAGCATGAGAATGATGGAAAGTGGGTCATAGGCCTTCCACAGATCGGGCTTCAACCGGCGCGCCTCATTGATCAGCGCTATCCCCTCTTCGAGCAGAGCGGGATCGCGGGTGTAATTGCGATAAAGAGATGCAAGCGCATTCGCTTTGGCCGCATAGGCAATCGCATAGGCGGGATCGAGCGCAATCGCTTCGGAATCAAGCTGTGCCGCAAGCTGAAAGCCTTCTTTGGTCTGGCGGTGAAAATACTCGCCCGCTTTAAGATATAATTCATACGCCTCTGCATTCTCGGTCCCGCGCTCTGCAAGCTTTTTCTTTTCGTCGAAGGCGAGATGCACCTTCAGCCCTTCGACTACTTTCAACGCCACGGCTTCCTGAATTTCGAAGATGTCACTCATCACGCCCTTCATCGAGTCCTGCCAGAGGTGATCGCCGGTTTCGATGTCGAGCAAGCGAGAACTGATTTTTATTTGGTCGCCGAATTTGCGAACATCGCCTTCGACAAAATAGCGAATGCCCGTTTCCCGCGCATAATTGGGAAGCGTTCCCTGATAGCGTTTGAAATCTTTGGTGGTCTGTGCGTCGGTAACGTTCAGTGATTTTATGTTCGAGAGAGCGGAAATGAGTTCCGCGACGATTCCGTCGGCGAACCAGCCGTTATCCCCGGTTGGGGAAAGGTCCTGGAATGGAAGGATCATGAGAGATTTTTTCCCATCGGTCTTTTTCTCGATCTTCGGCGCCTGGGGCGCCCCTGTGGCTTCGAGTCCAAGTTTGCCGAGTGCGCGAATGATCGAATCGATGTTCGTCATCGAGGTTCGCTGCAATCCGGCGAGATGATATTGCATACTCGCCGGGAGCGAAACGGGTTCCAGATCTAAGGGAAGGATCTTTTTGTTCTTCTCGAAGGCCAGAGCAACTTCCCGCACGACATTTTTGGATTCGATGGAATTAGGCGAGAGCATCACGATGAACGCCTTGCATCCATCGAGCGCATTCACGATCTCTTCGGACCAGCTGGATGCTGCTTCAATTCCGGATTGATCGATCCAGACCGATAATCCCGCCGAAGCAAGAAGTTCTGTAAGTAGATCGGCCTGCTCCCGGTCGCGAGAACTATAGGAGATAAAAATATCAGCCATTCTTTCCCTCCACCTCTATTTTCTCCACCAACTCTCGCACCGCCTCCCACTCCGGCGTGCCTTTGAGCGAGACAATGCCGCCATCCTCGGAGTCCAGAAACGATTTTATGAGCAGCACATTTCGAAATCCAGCCTCTATCGCTTTGCGGAATGTCAGGATACCGGCGGAATAATCTTTCAGCGCGCATTGCAAACAGGCGGCATTGTGGAGCGCACCTCCATCCCGAAGATCATCCAGCTTTCTTGCGGCGGCTCGCGCATCGTCATCCCGGCCCGCAAAATGAAGCAGCACGGCATAATTCACCCGATTATTTTCCTCGTCCGGAAAGAGCTTCAGGCGTTTTTCATAAACGGGGAGCGCGACTTCTGCCCAATGGCGTGCTTTCACTTCGTCCTTTGCTCCATCGCACGCGGCGACCAGGTTCCACAAAAGCGCGAGATCGTTGGGCTTGCGATCGAGGGCCCGCTCGAACGAGGCGATGGCCTCCTGGTAACGAGCCGTCAGGGCGTAAAAAAAACCAAGCACAAAGTGCGCATTGTACGCTTCGGGTGCATGCCGGACATAGTCAATTGCCGTTTGCTCTGCCTCCTCAAGTTTGCCCTGGAGCTGCAAGATTTTGGAGCGTGGCCCGTAGGCCCACCAAAGATCGGGCTTCAATCTCAGCGCCTCCGAAGCGAGGGAGAGCGCCTCATCCAACAGGGAAGCTTCAGGCCGGAAGCTGCGGTACAGCCCAGTAAGCGCGTTTGCCTTCGCTGCATGGGCCATCGCATACCCAGGATCAAGACGGATTGCTTCGGACAACAGTTGGATTGCCAGTTCAATCCCTTCCCGAGTTGAGCGCTGATAATATTCACTCGACTTGAGCAACAGCTCGTATGCCTCCGCGTTGTCCGTTCCTCGCTCAGAGAGCTTTTTCTTTTCATCCGAGGCGAGATGCACCTTCAGTCCTTCGACCACTTTCAGTGCCACGGCTTCCTGAATTTCGAAGATGTCGTTCATCACACCCTTCATCGAGTCCTGCCACAGGTGGTCGCCGGTTTCGATGTCGAGGAGGCGGGAAGTAATTTTAATGTTGTCTCCGAACTTCCGAACATCACCCTGAATGAAGTATCGAATGCCCATTTCTTTGGCAAAGTTCGGAAGTGTTCCCTGGTATCGCTTGTAATCTTTTGTCGCTTGTTGGTCCGAGACACGAAGAGACTTCACATTCGAAAGTGCAGTTATCAATTCACTTGCAATCCCATCCGCGAACCAGCCGTTATCTCCAGTGGGTGACATATCTTCGAACGGCAGGATCATTAAGCTCTGCCGTGCATCGGTCTCTTTCACCAATTTGACGGATGGCGCTTGCGTTGCCGCAAGTCCCAGCTTGCCCAGGGCACGGATAACGGCATCGATGTTCGTCATCGGTGCTCGTTGGATTCCGGCTAACTGATATTCGAAGTCTTCGGTGAGCTGAACGGGTTCCAGATCAAGTGGGAGTATCTTCTTCCGTTTTTCTGAAGCAAGAGAGACTTCCTTGATCACATTATTCGACACGATTGAATTTGGCGAGAGCAGCACGACGAAAGCTTTGCACTCATTGATGGCCTGCACGATCTCCTTCGACCAACTGGTCGCCACTTCAATTCCGGATTGATCGATCCAGACCGATAATCCAGCCGAAGCAAGAAGTTCCGTGAGCAGGTCTGCCTGCTCGCGGTCGCGGGAGGAATAGGAGATGAAAATATCAGCCATTTTGCTGTGCCTCAAACTCCTTCATCAGCGCTTCAAACTCCGGGCTTCCGCGTAGTGGATCGAGATCCGGATCGCGGCGGAATGTCTCAATATTCCTTATTCCTTTTTCCACCGCTCTGCGAAGCATTGCCATGCTGCGGTCCGCATCTTGCAAATGAACATACAGGCAGGCAAGATTATAAAGTGCATTTCCATCAAGGGACTCAACGGCTAAAAGCTTGTTTGCTTCGGAAAGCGCTTCCGCGTCCTGACTTGCATACCGATAAACGTTTGCCAACTGGACCCGCGCGCTATAATCGTCCGGATTGAGCCGGAGATGCCGCTCAAATACGTGAATTGCTCGCTTTTCCGCTTGTTTTAAGTGCTCTTCCAATTCCGCCGAGTTTCCAAGCTCGCGGAGGCTGATGAGAAGATTGAAATGAGCGTTCGTGCTATTTTCCCGCAACCGGACAAATTCCTCACGCGCCTGCACTTCCTCTTCAAGCCGGCCAAGCGCCCCGTATGCAAAGCCGAGAGCGCTATAGCCCAGATCATAAGCAGGATCGGTTTCCACTGCGCGACGGGCAAAATGGAGTGCTTCTTCGACGTCACCTCGGCGGAGCGTGAGCGTGCTCATCACCCAAAAGTACTGAGCCGTTTCGCCTTCAAGTTCTTTAACCTTGCCGGCGGCGGCTTCAGCACGCTCAAGCAATGCCTCGCTTCGATTGTACTGGTAGTATAGCGCCGCACAGGTATTGGCAATACTTGCATACGCCAATGCAAATCTCGGATCCTGGCGGACTGCCTCCTCATAAAGTGCGAGCGCCCGCTCGGAATCGGAGCGGGTAAAGCGGTTGAAATACTGACCGGCTTTCATAAATAACTCATACGCTTCGGCATTGTCTGTCGGCTTCTTTGTGACTTTTTCTGATTCCTCTTTCGTCAGATGCAGCTTCAAGGCCGAGAGCACTTTTTCTGCACACTGCTCCTGGATGTCGAAGATATCATTCATCACGCCACGCAGCGAATCCTGCCAGAGATGATCGCCCGTTTCAATATCCAAAAGCGTGATGGATATTTTGATCTGATCGCCGAACTTGCGGACCTGACCTTCGATAAAATATCGCACTTCGAACTCGTGCGCCAACTCGACGGTCTTGATCTTCTTATTCTTCAGCATACTGGAAGTATTCCAGTCAATGACCTTGAGCGCCTTCACATGAGACAGGGTACTCACCATTTCACTTGCAATGCCATCGGTGAACCAGCCATTATCCTGCGTCGGGGAGAGATCTTCGAAGGGCAGGATCATCAGCGATTTCTTATCGCTCTTCTGCTCCTTCACGATCTTCGGTGCTTGCGGCGAGCCCGTGGCTTCGAGGCCAAGTTTCCCGAGGGCGCGGATGATCGAATCTATGTTCGTCATCGGCGCGCGCTGGATGCCAGCAAGAGTATACTGCAGATCACGCGTTAAGGCGACAGGTTCGAGATCGAGAGGCAGGATCTTTTTGTTCTTTTCGAAGGCAAGAGCTACTTCGCGCACTACATTTTTGGATTCCACCGAGTTGGGTGAGAGCAAAACTAAAAACGCCTTGCAGTTTTCAATAGCATCGACGATCTCGCCGGACCAACTTGTGGCCACATCAATTCCTGATTGATCGATCCATACCGATAATCCGGCCGAAGCAAGAAGTTCCGTAAGCAGTTCGGCCTGCTCGCGATCTTTGGAGGAGTAGGAGATGAAAATATCAGACATTTTGCTTACCCTCCGCTTCTATTTTCTCCATCAACTCCCGCACCGCCTCCCACTCCGGTGTGCCTTTGAGCGAGCCAATGCCGCCATCCTCGGAGTCCAGAAACGATTTTATGAGCAGCACATTTCGAAATCCAGCCTCTATCGCCTTGCGGAATGTAAGGAGTGCTTTATGGCCGTCTCCGAGCCCGGCAAAGAGGCTAGCCGCGGAGTAGAGTGAGTGGCTATCCTTCAGATTGGTAAGCTTCAGCGCCGCCGCATAGGCATCCTCGAACCTACCGCTTAGCAGGAGCAGCTTAGCATGGTGAACCCGCCTGACCTCATCATCGGGATGGAACATTAGATGACGCTCAAAATTCGGGAGCAAAACTCTTGCCCAATGGGCGCATTTCTCTCTTTCTCCAGCCGCTTCACAGCTCGCTACAAGATTAAACAAGGGGTAATCCGGCCTTAGACGGTAGGATTCCTCGTACGGAGCGATTGCCTTTGCGGGTTGGCCCGTCGACATATAGAAGTATCCGAGCACGAAATGACTGTTTGAGTTCTGAGGGTCTTTCCGGATGTATTCGTTTGCAGCTTCCTCCGCTTCGGCAAGCTGGCCCCGGTAGAGATAGATCCTGGAGAGAGGAATATAGACCGCCAAAAGATCAGGATTCAGCCGGAGCGCTTCCTTGCAGAGTACTTCCGCTTCGTCTAAGCTTGAAGGTGCCCAATCATAGTTCCCACAGAGCGCGGTGAGCACGCTCGCCTTGAATGAATATGCCTGCGCATAGCCTGGATCGAGCGCAATCGCTTCGGACAAAAGCTGTACCGCAAGCTGAAAGCCTTCCTTGGTTTGGCGATGAAAATACTCGGATGCTTTGAGAGCCAATTCATACGCCTCGGCATTCTCCGTTCCGCGCTCGGTGAGCTTTTTCTTCTCGTCCGAGGCGAGATGAACTTTCAACCCCTCGACTACTTTCAGTGCCACCGCTTCCTGAATTTCGAAGATATCGTTCATCACGCCTTTCATCGAATCCTGCCAGAGAAAATCGCCCGACTCGACATCCAGTAATCGTGTGGTGATCTTGATATTATCGCCAAATTTCCGAACATCTCCTTGCACAAAATATCGAATATTCATTTCATTCGCATATTTTGGCAAGGTTCCCAGATAGCGTTTGAAGTCTTTTGTTGCTTGTGGGTCTGCAACGCGCAGGGCCTTCACATTGGAAAGTGCAGAGATGAGTTCGCTCGCAAGCCCATCAGCAAACCACCCATTATCTCCCGTAGGAGACAGGTCTTCGAATGGCAGTATCATCAAACTCTTTCGCGCATCGGTCTCGTGAACAAGTTTGATGGATGGCGCTTGTGTTGCCGCAAGTCCCAGCTTGCCAAGGGCGCGAATGACGGCATCTATGTTCGTCATCGAAGTTCGCTGCAAGCCGGCGAGATGATATTTTAGCTCCCTCGATAGTTCTACAGGTTCCAAATCCAGGGGAAGGATCTTTTTCTTTTGTTCGGCGGCCAGCGATACTTCTTTGTGGACGTTCGTGGACGCAATGGACGATGGCGATAATAATACGATCATCGCTTTGCACCGATCAATGGCATCGACGATTTCGCCCGACCAGCTTGTCGCCGCTTCGATTCCAGCCTGATCGATCCACACCGATAACCCCGCCGAAACGAGAAGTTCCGTAAGTAGCTCGGCCTGTTCGCGGTCGCGGGAGGAATAGGAGATGAAAATGTCAGACATTCTGCTCCGCCTCCCCATCGATTTCTTCCACCATTCGCTTCACCTCCTCGTATTCGGGTGTGCCGGCAAGGGACCCGAGGCCGTTCTGTTCAGTCAGGAATCTCAGTGGAATATTTTTATATCCCGCCTCGATTGCTTTGCGGAATGTGCGGAGGGCCTCGGCCTTGTCGCCAATCTCGGCAAAAAGGCAGGCAGTATTATAGAGCGAACCGCCATCCTTCAGGTTGTTTAGCTCCATCGCAGCCGCGTGGGCATCCTCGATTCTGCCGGACTTCTGAAGGAGCGCCGCACGCCAGACACGCATGCCTTCATCATCCGGATGGAGCTTGAGATGACGCTCGAATTTGGGAACTGCCACCGATGCCCAGTGCCTACATTTCTCTCGTTCTTCGGCGGCGTCACAAACCAACGCAAGATTCCATAAGCTCGGGAGATGATCCGGCTTCAGACGGACTGCTTCCTCATACGGAGCGATCGCTTTGGCAGGCTGGCCGGTATTGGCATAGAAATATCCGAGCGTGAAATGACTGTACCAATTTTGCGGGTCGTGCCGGATATATTCTTTTGCCACGGCTTCCGCTTCAGTGAGTTCGCCGCGGCAAATGTAAATTTGCGAAAGAGGGGAATAGACCGAGAACAAATTGGGCTTCAATCTCAGGGCTTCCTTCGAGAGCGTTTCCGCTTCATTGAGTAACGAGGGATTGCGGTCGTAGGCTCGGTAGAGCGTTGTAATTATATTCGCCTTGAGCTGATACGCCGATGCAAAACCGGGATCGAGTTTGATCGCTTCAGTAATGAGTTGAACGGCAAGTTGGAAGCCCTCCTTCGTCTGGCGATACGCGTACTCTCTCGCCTTCATTGCCAGCTCGTAAGCCTCGGGATTCTCCGTTCCGCGCTCGGCAAGATTTTTCTTTTCATCCGAGGCGAGATGGATTTTCAGCCCTTCGACCACTTTCAGCGCCACGGCTTCCTGAATTTCGAAGATGTCGTTCATCACACCCTTCATCGAGTCCTGCCAGAGGTGGTCACCGGTTTCGATGTCGAGAAGTCGGGAATTAACTTTGATTTGGTCACCAAATTTTCTTACATCACCTTCGACGAAATATCGAATGCCCATCTCCTTTGCATAAGTCGGAAGTGTTCCCTGATACCGCTTGAAATCCTTCGTGGTTTGTGCATCCGTGAGGTGCAGGGACTTCACATTTGATAGCGCCTGAATCAGTTCGCTCACTATTCCATCGGCGAACCAGCCATTATCTCCCGTAGGAGACAGGTCTTCGAATGGCAGTATCATCAAACTCTTTCGCGCATCGGTCTCGTGAACAAGTTTGATGGATGGCGCTTGTGTTGCCGCAAGCCCCAGCTTGCCAAGGGCGCGAATGACGGCATCTATGTTCGTCATCGAGGTTCGCTGCAATCCGGCGAGATGGTATTGCATGCTTGCAGGAAGCGAGACGGGTTCCAGATCCAGTGGAAGAATCTTTTTATTCTTCTCGAAAGCAAGCGCAACTTCCCGCACCACATTTTTCGATTCGATCGAATGGGGCGAGAGCATCACGATGAATGCTTTGCAGCCATCGAGCGCATTGACGATCTCTTCGGACCAACTTGTCGCCGCTTCGATACCCGCCTGATCGATCCAGACCGATAATCCTGCCGAAGCAAGAAGTTCCGTGAGCAGGTCGGCGTGCTCGCGGTCTTTGGAGGAGTAGGAGATGAAGATGTCAGGCATTCTTGCTCGCCACCTCCGTTTCTATTTTCTCCACCAACTCGCGCGCTGCTTCCCACTCCGTCGAACCTTTGAGCGCGCCGATGCCCGCATCCTCATCTTCCAAAAATAATTTCAAGGCCGGCATGTTTCGGAGTCCCGCTTCGATCGCTTTGCGAAACGTGAGGAGACCTGCAGTATAGTCTTTCAGATTGCATTGCAGGCAGGCGGTATTGAAGCGCGCAGCTCCATCCCGAAGATCTTTCAGCTTCCGGGCAGCGGCTCGCGCCTCGTCATCCCGGCCCGCAAAATGAAGAAGCACGGCATGATTCACCCGATTCCATTCCTCGTCCGGAAAGAGCTTCAGGCGCTTTTCATATTGCGGAATCGCAATTTCGGCCCAATGCTTCCGCTTCTCAGCTTCTTTCGCATTGTGGCAGACAAGAACGAGATTGAATAAGGCAGCCAAGTTTTCCGGCTTCCGTTTCAGCGCCTCTTCGTAGGGAGCGATGGCTTTGGCATCCTGACCGCTATCCATATAAAAAAATCCGAGCGCGAAATGGCTCATGTAATCCTCCGGCGCGTTCCGGATATATTCCTGTGCGGCGGCCTCCGCTTCGTCGTGCTTGCCCTGAAGCTTGAGAATTTTGGAAAGCGGGTTATAAGCCGCCCACAGATCCGGCTTGAGCCTACGAGCCTCATCGATGAGTCTTAGCCCCTCTTCGAGCAGCGCGGGTTCGCGGGTGTAAGTGCGGTAAAGATTTGCAAGCGCACTCGCTTTGGCTGAATAGGCATTTGCATACGCTGGGTCGAGCGCAATTGCTTCGGAAAAAAGCTGTGCCGCAAGCTGAAGGCCTTCTTTGGTTTGGCGGTGAAAATACTCGCCCGCTTTAAGATATAATTCATACGCCTCTGCATTCTCGGTCCCGCGCTCTGCAAGCTTTTTCTTTTCATCCGAGGCGAGATGCACCTTCAGCCCTTCGACTACTTTCAACGCCACGGCTTCCTGAATTTCGAAGATGTCATTCATCACTCCCTTCATCGAGTCCTGCCACAGGTGGTCGCCGGTTTCGATGTCGAGGAGGCGGGAAGTAATTTTAATGTTGTCTCCGAACTTCCGAACATCACCCTGAATGAAGTATCGAATGCCCATTTCTTTGGCAAAGTTCGGAAGTGTTCCCTGGTATCGCTTGTAATCTTTTGTCGCTTGTTGGTCTGAGACACGAAGAGACTTCACATTCGAAAGTGCAGTTATCAATTCACTTGCAATCCCATCCGCGAACCAGCCGTTATCTCCAGTGGGTGACAAATCTTCGAACGGCAGGATCATTAAGCTCTGCCGTGCATCGGTCTCTTTCACCAATTTGACGGATGGCGCTTGCGTAGCCGCAAGTCCCAGCTTGCCGAGGGCGCGGATAACGGCATCGATGTTCGTCATCGGTGCTCGTTGGATGCCGGCGAGAGTATACTGCAGATCACGCGTTAAGGCGACAGGTTCGAGATCGAGAGGCAGGATCTTTTTATTCTTTTCGAAGGCAAGAGCTACTTCGCGCACCACATTTTTTGATTCCACCGAGTTGGGTGAGAGCAGAACTAAAAACGCCTTGCAGTTTTCAATAGCATCGACGATCTCGCCGGACCAACTTGTGGCCACATCGATTCCGGATTGATCGATCCATACGGATAATCCTGCCGAAGCAAGAAGTTCTGTAAGTTGCTCCGCCTGATCGCGGTCGCGGGAGGAATAGGAGATGAAAATATCAGACAAGGGGCTGTGTATCTTATGGAGTCTCACAACCGTCTCATTGCTCAAACCATTTCAGGGGATAGTTTTGTCAGCGGTCTCTTTCCCCAAACAAAACAGGCGTCCGACAACCGGCAAAGACCAACAAACCTGAATTGTGTCGGCAGTGCCACTCGACCGACAAAACTAGACCTAAAACTGAGGAACACCAGTAACACTCACCCTGTTTTTGCGTAGCACTCGCACCAGATGAGTGCTAATAGAACAGCATCATATTATTGATTTTAAGCAAAATTCACCATTTTTTAACACAAATAACCAATACACTATGACACTAAAACCACTACACGACCGCCTGATCGTTCGTCCGGCCGCGGCGGAGGAAGTCACTAAGGGCGGGATCATCCTGCCAGATACGGCAAAAGAGAAGCCGGTTCAGGGCGAAGTGATCGCTGCAGGACCGGGCAAGTACGATGAAGCCGGAAAGCTCACGCCGATGGGCGTGAAGGTCGGCGATACCGTGCTTTATGGCAAATACTCGGGCACCGAGATCTCCGTCGATGGCGAAGATGTGCTCATCATGCGCGAAAGCGATGTCTTCGCGATCGTGGAAAAGAAAAAGAAGTAATTAATTTTTAAATAAAGGACTATACTACTATGGCAAGCAAACAGATCGTATTTGATGTTGACGCGCGCGCAAAATTAAAGCGCGGTGTTGACCAGTTAGCAGATGCAGTGAAAGTGACGCTCGGACCGAAAGGCCGTAACGTCGTCATCGACAAGAAATTCGGCGCCCCGACCATCACCAAGGATGGCGTGACTGTCGCCAAAGAGATCGAACTCGAAGACTCGATCGAGAACATGGGCGCGCAGATGGTCCGTGAGGTCGCTTCGAAAACTTCCGATGTTGCCGGTGACGGCACCACCACCGCGACCGTGCTCGCACAGGCGATCTTCCGTGAGGGACTTCGTAACGTGACCGCCGGCGCAAATCCAATGGACTTAAAGCGCGGTATCGATCTCGCGGTCACAAATGTGATCGAGGAACTCAAGAAGCTTTCGCGTCCGATCGAGGGCAAGAAGGAAATTGCGCAGGTGGGTTCCATCAGCGCGAATAACGATCACACCATCGGCGATCTCATTGCGGAAGCGATGGAGAAAGTCGGCAAGGATGGCGTTATCACTGTTGAAGAAGCCAAGGGTATCGAGACGGAACTTTCGGTCGTCGAAGGTATGCAGTTCGACCGTGGTTATCTCTCTCCTTACTTCGTGACCGATCCGGACACAATGGAAGTCGTGCTCGAGAATCCACAGATCCTCATTCACGATAAGAAAATCTCTTCGATGAAGGACTTGCTTCCGATCCTCGAAAAGGTCGCACAGGCAGGCCGCCAAATGCTTATCATCTCCGAAGATCTCGAAGGCGAAGCGCTCGCAACACTCGTGGTGAACAAGCTTCGTGGAACGTTAAAGATCGCAGCTGTAAAGGCTCCCGGCTTCGGCGATCGCCGCAAGGCGATGCTCGAAGATGTTGCCGTGCTCACAGGCGGAACGGTCATCTCGGAAGAGAAGGGCTTTAAGCTTGAGAATGCAACGGTCGGCTATCTTGGAACTGCTTCACGCGTTACGATCGATAAGGATAACACCACGATCGTTGAAGGCGCCGGCAAGAAAGAGGACATCAAGCGCCGCATCAACGAGATCAAATCGCAGATCGACAAGACGACGAGCGATTACGACCGCGAGAAGCTCCAGGAGCGTCTTGCAAAGCTCTCCGGTGGCGTAGCCGTCATCAAGATCGGCGCATCGACCGAAGTGGAGATGAAGGAAAAGAAGGCCCGCGTTGAGGATGCACTGCATGCCACGCGCGCAGCCGTCGAAGAAGGAATCGTTCCTGGTGGTGGCGTTGCGCTCATCCGCTCCATGGCCGGACTCACCGCAGCTTTCTCCGGAAAGCAAGCGAACTCCGACATCAAGACCGGTATCGAGATCATTCGCCGCTCGCTCGAAGAGCCGCTGCGCCAGATCGTTAATAACGCCGGCCTGGAAGGTTCCGTCATCGTCAACCAGGTGAAGGAAGGCAAAGCCGACTACGGTTTCAACGCCGCGACCGAGGTCTATGAGAACCTTTTTGCATCCGGCGTCATCGACCCAACCAAGGTAACGCGTACCGCGCTGCAAAATGCGGCCTCCGTTGCCAGCTTACTCCTCTCGACCGAAGCAGTCATCGTCGAGAAGAAGGAAGACAAGCCAGCCATGCCGCCAATGCCTGGTGGCGGCGGGATGGGGGATATGTATTAATCACGCAATTCGAGGGGCACCAATGGTGCCCCTCGATGTTTTTACTATTACTTCGTGAAAATTCTCTTTGGCCGCCATGCTCGTCAACGGATACGACTGTACAAAATTGATCGCGAGCAACTTGTAAAAAGTCTGAATGCTCTCAATCTAAAGGACTGGCCAGAGCGCCAAAAGCGCGTCTTGATCTTCGAAGGCATTCGGAATACGCAAGGAACTCCTATCAAGCTCGCGGTGATTAAAGAAAGGGATAAACTCGTGGTTAAAACCAATTTTCCACTTAGGAAAGGAAAACAGAAATGAAAATTTCTTATGACCGTCAGGCGGATACAGCCTATATTCAACTCTCCGATGTTGAACCAGATGAAGTTATCGAAGGCCCGGAAGGCATTACCTTCGATATGACCGAAGATGGCAAACTCATGGGCATCGAAATACTCGACGCTTCGAAAAAAATTCCACTTGCGACCTTGCGTACGTTCGAATACGATGACGAGCTTGTGGACGAAGAGCTTGTTGAAGCATAATGCCACGCCAGAAGATGGAAGACAAGCCAGCCATGCCGCCAATGCCTGTGGTTGGGAACGTTTTAACGGAACGCGCCTCGCGAACAGCGCAGGCTTTTAGGCTGCCGGCGGGGTGGCTGAACTGGGAATTGTGTGATACATGGGATTTTTGGGGATGGGACGCAGAAACTTCAATACTGCTTATGTGTTCTTGAAATATGATGGCGATACTTAAGTATCGACGAATTGCGGGTTGCTTCTCCGTGCTCGGCCTCGTGGTCGGACATGGCGGGAAACGATACGGTACGTTTGTGCGCTCAGTGCGAGAAGAACGTCTATGATCTTTCACTGCTGACGCGAGCGGAGGCGAATGAGTTAATCCGTGAGAAAGAGGGTAAACTTTGCATCCGGTTCTATAAACGTGCCGATGGAAGCGTTCTGACGGCAGATTGCCCCAATGGTTTACGAGCGCTTCGAAAACGTTACCTAAAAACGAGAGCGAGGGTGCTCGCCACTTTGATCGGAGTTATAGGAATGATGACCGGTGCGCTGAACTCGTGTAGAACATCCAATACGTCGCAGGTTTCCGCACTTTCAACCAAGAAGCCCGTGGCAGACTCGATGCTTGCACTGTTGAAGGACAGCATTACGCCGCATAAATACATTATGGGAGATATTAGCACCAAATTCAGCGATAGTGAGCTTTCACAATTGCCCAACCGTCAGCATGCCAAAAAAGATAGCGCAAACGCACCCTCGAATTCGCATCAATAATTTTCCAGCTTGATCGGAACGTTTGAACGGAACGCGCCCCGCGAACAGCGGAGGCTTTTAGGCTGCCCTCATGGCAGAACTTATCTCCTTCGTGAAATGTAGATAGGAATGTCACTCGGTCAGCCGTGAGAACGGCTTTAGTGGCTTATCTCTCGAAAAGGGGGCTTCGAATACTATGAAATGGATTCTGCGTTCCGTTCCGCTTTTTGCGCTCGTATGGGTTGCGTGCAGCGCTTCGAATACGCCGGTCATCGAATATTCTACCGCTCCCACGATCACCCGATTCAGTCCGGACACCGTGTGGACCTTTGGGATAGATACGATCCATGGCACTCATTTCGGCTATGACCCAAACGATGTAGTTGTCGCTATTGACACCTCGCAAGTGGGGGTCAATACGGCGAATGATACCATTATGACTGTTTATGTGCCCGAGGCCACTCAGACTGGTTTTATTCGAGTCGCCACGATCAACGGAACGACAACCTCGGCAAAACCTGTCGTCGTGGAATACACCTTCAATCCGCATAGCATTTACGACACGCTTCCGATCGGAGCATCATTTTCCATTCCGGGAACCGGAATGAACCACTACCACGGCCAATTGCGTCTCACGGTTGCTGGGGTGTTTTACCCAATCGATTCCGTTTTTCCTAATAGAATTGTATCTCATATTGTCGGCAATGGTTATTCCGGTACCGCATCTCTTTACGATTCAGGAGCATCTTATGATGTGGGAATGCTCATGGTAACGCGCCCGTCAGCCTGGAACACGCTCTCCATCATATACGACCACCTGAACGTGACGGAAACGCATACTCGCACCGGTTATGTCAATGGGCCGTCAAATACTATCGACTCGACCTGGCAAACAACAGCCACTTATCTGGGACAGCACGATGTGAATATATCCGGGATTCCATTTGCGAGAGAAGCAACAGGTGTGAACTTTGGCATTGCTGTTCCGAGCCTCGGTATCGGTTGGGATACCGTTACGCAGACTGCGGAAGTTGACTACGCCCCGAATTCCTCTTTCATGTCTCCGACGCTTACTTTAGATACGGCATGGAATTCTTTTAACCCAAACCTGCCTGCTCTTCTTCCCGTCGATAATGCTATAGAATTTACACTCCCGTATATTAGCTATCGAATCACGGAGGACTCGACGGATAACCAGGGTCTCGTGAATTGGCAGGAAACAACTACCACAACTCAGAGTTCCGGTTTGATCGATCTTATTCTGAAGCCGTAATGGAAACGGTTTTGTTGGAAGAACATGAACGAAAAAACACCACTCGTCCCTCCACTGATGAAGATCGTGCCGCCGTTGTGGATCGTTATCCTCCTCGCGGTCGGGTTATGCGTGAACTGGATATTCCCGACGCGCGATATTTTGGATTGGCGATACATTCCGGCAGCAAGCGTTTTTCTTTTCGCCGGCGTACTTCTTGTTCTATCGGCCATTCGACTTTTTCGCAAGCGCGGCACGGAGATCCTTCCGCATTCACGAACCAACAAACTTCTTTTGATCGAGGGGCTTTACAAATTCACCCGTAACCCAATGTATCTTGGAATGATACTCGTCCTGCTTGGCATTGCATTTCTTGTCGGTACGCTCCCCATGTTCCTTGTGCCGGTGGTGTTCTTCTCCATTATCAATTTCGTTTTCATTCCCTTCGAGGAGTCGAAAATGCAGCGTCAATTTGGAGAGGGATATTCGGATTACAAGCGGCGTGTGAGGCGATGGCTATGAAACTGAGTGTAATTATCACAGGTGTGACCGGAATGGTCGGTGAAGGCGTATTGCATGAAGCGCTGCTGCATCCGGAGGTCGAGCGGGTATTAGTTCTCACGCGCAGATATAGCGGGATGAGCCATCCGAAGTTAACGGAAATTGTCGTTCGGGATTTCTACGATCTGTCGGACATTGAAGCTCATCTTTCAGGCTACAATGCATGTTTTTTCTGTCTCGGCGTTTCTTCGATCGGAATGAAAGAAGCAGATTACCGTCATATTACGTATGACCTGACGATGAGCGTGGCACGAACGCTCTCGAAAATGAATCCCGATATGACGTTCAGTTATATTTCTGGAAAAGCCACCGACAGCACAGAGCATGGCCGGCTCATGTGGGCACGCGTAAAAGGAAAGACCGAGAACGATCTTATGAAACTACCTTTCAGAAAGGTCTATGCCTTCCGGCCTGGGATGCTGATTCCGACTCCGGGAATGAAGAACACGTTGAAATATTACAAATATATTACGTGGCTAAATCCTCTGCTTCGCGTAGTATTTCCTTCGAGTGTCTCTTCCTTGAAGGAGTTAGGGCTCGCGATGATACACACCGCGCTCAACAGCTACCCTTCTTCGATACTCGAAGTGAAGGATATTGTGAAAGCGGCCCAATTCTTGATGCGGCCGACTCTAGTTCCTATGCTTCTGTCTTGTGATTGGGAAAGAACCTTCGAATATCCCACCACTTGCCTGGCATTGGAGAGCCGGAAGAATATTGGTAGTATTGATAATACTTATAATACGGGCCATAGGAACCCACTGGGTTGAAATCGTTGAGAACAACTCCAAGCAGATTTGCACCGCTTCGTTCAACGGAATCCATTGCGCGCAATAGCGCATCGATGTGCGATACACCCGCGCGAGCGACGATGATGGTCGCATCCGCAACATGCCCAAGCAACAGCGCGTCGGTTACCGCGACAACAGGCGGTGTGTCGAGCAGCACAAAATCGAATTCTTGCCTTAGCCGCTCGATGAGCTGAATCATGCGTTGAGACCCAAGCAGCTCCGAAGGATTTGGTGGAATGATTCCGCACGGCAGCACGAACAGATTTGGAACCTCGGTAGGCCGAATCGCTTCTTCGAATGTTGCCCGTTCGAAAAGGAGATTCGTAAGTCCGGGCTCGCGGGTAAGCTGATAGACCGCATGTTGAACGGGCCTGCGCAGATCCGCATCAACGAGGAGGGTTTTCTTTCCCATCTGCGCCATAACAATGGCAAGATTCGAGGATGTCGTCGATTTTCCCTCCTGCGGTGCAGAGCTCGAAAGCGCGACTACTTGAATATCTTTATCCAGCCCCGAAAACAGGATGGTGGTGCGCAGACTTCGGAATGTTTCCGCAACGGATGACCGCGGATCGAGAAATGACGCTCGCGGTGGGATATATTTCAATGCATGGGTCGCACCTAGCGCATCGCCGTTCTTCGGAGTGACAAATGGAATGTTTAGCGGCTGGGATGCCGGATTGATCGCAGGGATCGTTGCGAGCAATTGCACGTTGTGTGCCTCGACTTCCTCCGGCGTGCGAATGCGTGTATCCATCAACGAAAGCAATACCACAATGCCCAAACCAATCCCAATGCCGAACAGCGATCCGGTAAGAATGCTCGAAAGCCTGTTCGGACGGATCGGCGCCGCATTGAGGGTAGCGGGATCCTCCGCACGAACGTTCCCAAATACGGACTCTTCCGTCATCCACGCTTCCAGATAGCGATCCTCCAATTGCCCGTACATTTTTTCTGCAATACCCTCCGCTCGCTTGAGTGAAGATGTTTGCATCATCTTATCGGGCATAGCTGCGGATTCCGCATGCAGTTCAGCAAGTTTCAGATCATAGTTTTCAAGCAAGGTGGAGTCTTCGCCAATACGTAACTTGGTATTCAATATGTCCTGCCGAAGCGTGGTAACGGTTCCGATAGAGGTGCCCTTCGTTGAGTACTCGATCCCTCCGGCTCCGTTGGATTCGCCCTGAGGCTCCCCTGCAATAACCACCTCGGATTTCAGATACTTTTCGGTTTCTTCCTTTAACTTATCTTGTAGTGCCGAAAGATTATCTTCTTTGGATTGTATTTCGTCCTTCAAATACTTTTTCGTTCGTGGGTCCATGAGATTGTTCGACATCTTCATACCTTCGATGTCGAACTGCAGGTCAGTTACTGCCTTTTGAAGCATTTCCACATGGGGCCCAAGCGTAAGGTTGTTGTAATAGTTCTTTTGAACGGTATCGAGATTCGCGGTGTATTCTGAATCCATTTTTTTTCGGAGACTAAGATCGATCTCGACCATTTGCCGCTTTTGCTTCATCTCCTGATATTGCTCGGTCACACTTTTGGCAATATCTTCTGGACTCATTCCATTCGTCTCACCAAGAAAATCCCGAAGTTGGTTCTCGATACGACGAAGCGAGTCGAAACTTCGTTCCTTTTGAGAGAACAGATAGTTTTTAAGGCCGTCGGAGTTTTCACGAACTCGGACCCGGTCATCAACCACAAAACATGCAATGTAAAGATTGCACAAGAACGATGCATCGAGCGGCGAATAGGCTTCGGAGGTGACGTCGAGATAGTCATTCGTTGCCTCTGGCACGATATTCACCGCCTGCGAGGCTCGTTCTTCAAGGATTGCCGTGTCCGGAATACCGGGTTTTGATTTGAACTTAGGATTATCCACCATCCGAATGACGGTGAGCTGCCGAGGATCGGGTGGAACGTACTTGGTAGAATGAAACGCCCCCTCAAACAGTGAATCTACTTCCTGCCATTTCCCTTCGGCATATTCATGCAGCAGTCTGGCGACGTGCGCCGTCACGGTGTGCGATTTCAAAGAACAGCAACTCGTTAGTGATCGAGTGGTCCTCCGGCGCTGCACCGCCAATGATCTGCGCAACCTGCGAGCCTCCGGGGGACGATCGATGAACATGCGCGCGGACGAGCCATAGATATATGGCTTTGAATATGTGCTATAGACAGTATAAGTGAACGCAATCACAAAAGCGCCGAGTATGATCCACCGCCCACGATAGACCATCTTGATGACCTCGGAAAGATTGAACTTCCTCTCCGTCGGCTTGCGCCGTTTGATGGGCGCATTCGATTGCATCGCCGCAGCATTGGTTCGCGACGAAGCTTGGAATTGTTCCCCTTTATCGAACTTAGAAAATCCCCATTGTTCCGGACGAAGCTTATCCTTCGAACCGGCAGGTTCATCGTTGGTAGCAGGGGTGGACGTTTTTTTACGAGCCGCAGCCATAATAGATCATCGTCCTTCTTAAGGAATTGGCAATAGTTAGATTGGCAAACGCAGGTTGTAAAGCAGGCATTCCTGTTATACTACATAAAAAAGAACCGCTTTCGTTTCATGGGTGGGGTGGAATTTTTGAGCAATCGCTGCCGAATGCTGGAAATGGCGTGTTCATCCAACTCGATGGGTGGCAGCGGGAGCCCGTCACAGACGGCCTGGGGGTTAGTGGTGCAGAGGTCGTCGGCACTTATTGGCTGGACGAAATCGCTCCCCCCCTCCAGCGAACGTGTAAATTCATAAGCATCTTTCCAATTCGAAAATGGCCGGGTGGTGAGATTATGTGCATCGCTGGCAAGAAAGCTAATAAGCCCACATTTGAGGAGCTTTAAGGAGCAATCCTGAAACGTCTCACCCAATTCACCGATAAGCGAGCCGGTCGTTAACTGCAACCGAGCGCCTTGCCGAACGAATTCCAATGCAAGGATTGGATTTTTCAGCACGCCAACGTTCCGCTCCGGATGTGCGACGATCGGAGTGATACCTCGCAGGCGATACTCAAAAAGCAACTGATTGAAATACGGCGGAACATGGTCGTACTCCAATTCTAATAAAATATATTTCGACTTTTCATCGGTTGTGAATTCGGGGAAATCCACGACGGTATGTGTTTCAGGAGTAACGCGCACTTCGCCGCCAAGATGAAGATCCATATCCGGGTTAGCATCGAGCACTTTTTGGAATGCTTTTTTGTGGTGATGATGCCGGGGAATTTCATCCTCGCGACCGCGAATATGCGGCGTGGTCAAGATCGAGGTCACGCCACAGCGCCTTGCTTCCTCGATCATGGCCAGCGACATTTCGACGGATACCGCGCCATCATCGACTCCTGGAACAATATGGCAATGAATATCAACCATCGGAAACAGGTAACGCCGGCGACTTCGCCGGCAGTGAGGTGGAAGAAGTTTGCAAATTCTTAGCAGAGCTAAAAGAAATTCCCTCTTTCAGTAAAAATCCGAGGCCAACAAGCGTGATAGAAATGTAACTAAGCATGTGCGTTACGATAGCATAGGCCGCAGCGATCGCAACAGGAACTCCAAAGATCGAGGCTAGCCCAGTCTTGATAAGGAAATGATAGCCACCTGTTCCACCGGGAGTGGGGATGGTAAATGCAATGCCGGAGAGCGTCAGTAATAAGAATGCGTCTCGAAGCGTGAGGGCTGACATTGCTGGATCCGCAAACCCCTGAAGCGAGACATACATCGAAATACCATAGAGGATCCAGATGCCAGCAGTTCCAACAATAAGCGGAATGACAGCAGATTTTTCCAAACCCCTGATACCATGTGAGAAATCGCGGCCCATTTGGATGATCTTATCACGCCACTTGGCTGGCAGTGGGCGCGTAACGAGCGTAACCATTTGCTCGGTCCGGCGCTCACTGAAAAAAACCAGAATAAGGCTGATAAGCAGAACGAGCATCACAGCCAAACCCCACAGGACTTCGCCATTGAACATTGGGAACACATTCGTTACGCGGGATTGGAATGACACGAGCGAGAACACGATCAGCGCGGCAAGCGCAAGCACATCGGCAAGACGCTCGACGACGACCGTCGCCAGTGTGCCCGCCATTGGTATCTCCTCCCCGCGCGCCATCATGTAAGGCCGCACCAGTTCGCCGGAACGCGGAATGAGGTTGTTCATCGCATATCCCGCGATGGTAGCTTTGAAAGCAAGCCACAAATTAGTATGCCGCTTCAACGGACGCAGCACAATACGCCACCGAAGTGCCCGAACGCCATGCGAAAGGAACATGATCAGCAGGCCGCCGAGAAGTGGCATAATGCGCGCGCGGCCCATTGCATCTATCGCGGCACCCAGATCCTGTCCGCGAAACGCAAGGTAAAGCAGTCCAACCGTCACAATAGCTATGGCGGCATATTTCAGAGCGGGGGATTTCATATTTGGCAACCACCTATTAACCACGCGGGAACGCATCTCGTTTCGGGCAGGTGCAATTATCCTCCCCACCGAAGATCATGTAGCGATTCGCGTTACCGGGACTGCTTCATCCAAACAGTTCTCTCACCAACTCTTCTTTCGATACCATTCGATTGCGAGCAACGTCAGCTATAATTCCAGCAAACATTCCAAGCTTGAGAGGATTATGAAGCGGGACAACGATATGATGCTCGTTCGGCATTCGTGCTGCAAGCGTAACGTGACTTCCCTTCTGTCTTATTTGCCGATACCCGATCCGTTCCAGCGCACGGACTAATTCTTTGCCCGATACTTCACGCGGCAGCTTCATGCCGCTAATACTTCCTCGCGCACAAAGTGAAGGCGAATTATTTTTGGAGCATGGTCATCGCCATAGAAGCATTCCGTCGCTTCGCGGACGTTCGCCTTCAACTCCTCCTCGGTTTCAGCTTGCGTGAAAATAGAAACCCCGAGCGCGCGTGCCGTGTAGCCGCCTTCCGGTGCCTCTTCCACTAAAAATATGAGTTCGTTCATACTACTTAAAACGAAGATGTGCTTGGTTGGTTCGCGCGGCCCGCTGCTTCCAGCGCGGCGCCCAGATCCTGCCCGCGAAACGCAAGATACAGCAAGCCAACCGTTACGAAGGCTATGGCAGCGAAGTTCAGGGCTGGGGTTTTACAAAGATGGCAAGGTATCCTTCAAACCACGCGGGAACGCATCGCGTTTCGGGCATTATGCAGGGGCCAAAACAGGACCTGCGAGCCGTTTCTGAATTCCCAAAATATTTCCATGAATCGATTTCTTGCAGAAGCGGAAAAAATGTTGTAAGTTTGTAGTGCTATTCACATGTCTTCTTGAGTGGCTTGTCCACCGGGAAGTTGTTTTTCAATCATTTTTATAGAAAATTTCAATTATGACACTTTCATTAGTGCCGGGACCCGGCTTATGGCAGGGAACACAGGTTGTTCAAGTTGATCTTACGAACGATCCGGCCGGATCATTTGCGGTGGTAAGTTTTCCTGTTCCGACGCTCGGGCCGAATTCCGGGCTTGTAAATCCGCCGAACGGGCAGCTTTATGCATGGACGCTCAATCCCTGGACCAACCTTTACAGTGGCCCTGCAACGAGCTATAACCTGCCCGCAGGGCAAATCTATCGGGTGATCGGCACCATACAGGATGCATATAAGGGACTTGGCGTTTTTAACACCGTTCTGGATAATGGCAATGGAAGCTACAATCTTTCCAACTGGAGCTGTTCGGTAGGTAACTTTCCTGCAAATGGGATGGTTGCGATAAGCTTGAATTCTGGCAGGAATTATTAATATTTCTTGGCCTAGGCTAATCGGTATATTATTCCGTTCAGTGTCTAAATAGATTTTTGCATGCACTTCACGAATCGTGAGGTGCATGTAATCTAAACAATCTCATGGGAGTAGAGTCCAATGAGGAGCATTCACTTACATAATTAATATAAACCTAATGAAGAATCATTTCTGGGGGGGGGCATCTTAGTTGCTCTTCTCCTCATCTTTTCGTCTAATGCTTACGCGACAAATGTAAGCGTCGTCAATCAGGATACGGAAACTATAACAGCTACACTTAATTGCAGCGATGGCGGGCACATGGTTTCCGTTGGTATTGATAGCACCGTGCAGGAAAGCGTCGGCACGGTGATCTCCATCACCATCAATGGACAGACACTTAATGCCATGCAAAACGGGTCCGTCACATTACCCGACATGTCCATTGTAGATGTTGCCTGGCAGCAGAATCCTATAACGGGGGTGGTTACGGTCACTTTGAATTCTGGCAGGGGTTAGATAAGAACTACTAAGTTTTTATTCCGAAGCCTCACGAGTTTACGTGAGGCTTTTTTTATTGTGGTGTTGCGTACACTCGATTCCCGCTGCTGCGGGAATGACATTTGACTTTCGCTATCCGCGCTTCGCGCGTCAATTCAGAATTAATTGTCATTCCCGCGAATGCGGGAATCCAGGTTCGCGGGAATGACACTCTGTCCTCATTCGGTTTGAGTGGAAAGTGAGAGAGCGAGGCATGAATAATTACTACATTTATATTTTAGCAAGCAAGCGAAACGGAACTATCTATATCGGTGTAACCAATGACATCGAACGCCGCGTGGCAGAGCACAAGCAAGGAGTGCATGATGGATTCACAAAAAAATATGGCATTCATATTCTTGTTTATCTTGAGTGGTTCTCGGACATTCGGGATGCAATTACTCGTGAGAAACAATTGAAAAAATGGAACCGTCAATGGAAGCTCGAATTGATCGAAAAAGAAAATCCAGAATGGGTCGATCTTTCCACTGTTGGTTATAATACGCGCAACCTGAAACGCTCAGGACCAGGATTCCCGCTGCTGCGGGAATGACATTCATGTTCGTGCATAGGCGTGAAGCGCAGGAGACATACCGGCCTTGTCATTCCCGCGAACGCGGGAATCCAGGTTCGCGGGATGGACTTGGATTCCCGCTGCTGCGGGAATGACTTTCATGTTCGTGCATAGGCGCGAAGCGCAGGTGACATACCGCCCTTGTCATTCCCGCCAACGCGGGAATCCAGGTTCGCGGGATGGACTTGGATTCCCGCTGCTGCGGGAATGACTTTCATGTTCGTGCATAGGCGCGAAGCGCAGGTGACATACCGGCCTTGTCATTCCCGCCAACGCGGGAATCCACGTTCGCGGGAGGGGGATGGATTCCCGCTGCTGCGGGAATGACATTCATGTTCGTGCATGGGCGCGAAGCCAGGAGACATACCGGCCTTGTCATTCCCGCCAACGCGGGAATCCAGGTTCGCGGGATGGACTTGGATTCCCGCTGCTGCGGGAATGACATTCATGTTCGTGCATGGGCGCGAAGCGCAGGAGACATGCCGCCCTTGTCATTCCCGCGAACGCGGGAATCCAGGTTCGCGGGATGGACCTGGATTCCCGCTGCTGCGGGAATGACATTCATGTTCGTGCATGGGCGCGAAGCGCAGGAGACATACCAACCTTGTCATTCCCGCGAACGCGGGAATCCACGTTCGCGGGATGGACCTGGATTCCCGCTGCTGCGGGAATGACATTCATGTTCGTGCATGGGCGCGAAGCGCAGGAGACATACCGCCCTTGTCATTCCCGCGAACGCGGGAATCCAGGAATTATAACTTACTATTTAGCGCAGCAGAAATTTTTTCAAGTGTCCTCTTGCCCGGAAGTACTGATGGATGGTCATCTCCGAGATTGGCGATTTGTATAGGGAGATAGGTTTGGTAGATTCGCGATGCTTCCTGAAGATTCCCTTTAATATAGTAAAGGTAGCCAAGTGTGATCTGCGCCCTAAGTGTATTCTCGGCTCTTGGCCCGAGCGATAGAATTGATTTTTCTATCTGCTCTCGAATTGCTCGTTCAGCCCGGTCATAATAGCCAAGATCCATTAGTGGTCCGCTTATACATGAAAGGCAGTTCAAATACCATAAATGCTTATCGCCGAGAGAACTCCTAATTGCGATCAATGTAGGTTCTAAAATTTCGAGGGCTTCTTCGGGTTTTCCGGCAAAGTCCATTACAGTTCCAAGATTGTACGAGAGATGGAGAGTCGAGGGATGCATTTTGCCGAGCAATTCAGCTGAAAGATCGTGAGCTTCCTGAAATATCTTAACCGCCTCCTCTTGATTTCCCTGCGCTGATACCAAAGCGGCAAGGTTTCCCATCGCTACTATGTGCTTTGTGGGGGCAACAGCATTGCTGAACTCCAATGCACGGCGGATGACGCGCTCGGCTCCGGCGTAATCACCAATGCCGTGCATTATGGTAGATAGATCGACAAGCGAGGCAAATAGGTCTTCGCTTTCCCCATCGTTTTTTTCAAGCAGAGAGACTATTTCTTCAGACAGCGGCAGAGCAAGTTTGAATTGCTGTTTCTCACCATATAGCTGTACCAACTCGCGTTTTATGTCGATAGCGGTGTTATCATCCGGCGGGTTTTCTTTTACATCATTTGAAAGTCCAGAGAGAATGTCGGCAGCAGTATCGTAGAATGCACCTTCGCGCGCAATTTGCGCAAGCCACCGGCGGCGCTCGAAACTTGCATCGTGTTGCATCGCCTTTTGCAGTGCGTCAAAGAGCGCGATGTTTTGCTCCCGTTCCAGAAGCTGCAAATATGCGATAAAATGATAGCGGTGGTCTTCGTTCGCAAACAGCTCAAATAAATTTGGATCGGCAAAGCAGTTCCATAATGCACCGGTATCGCCTGCCTCGTGCCATTGCCAGGGTTCTTCATCGCGCCTGCGGCTATTGTATTCCTGTGTGGAGAAATATGTTCCCAAACGGGAGTGCGCAGCTTTTTGGTCAGCTTCTGTGGGGAGATAGCGAAGCTGAATCGCTTCTCTCAAATAATTATGGAAGAACGTATGGAACCCCTCGCGGGTCATGAGGTGGTATTCCATCGCGATCATGAGTTCCGAAAGCGCCATGCGGGGATAGCCGGTGACGGACATCAGTTCGGATTCCGACAGCCCGTGCCGCGAAGCCCAAATGGCGGTCATTACATTACGAACAGCATCCTTGCCGTGATCGCGCTCCATGCGGGCAAGCACTTTCTGGAATAACTCACGTTCGTCTGCGCTCGCCAGGTAATCTTCAAGTTCTTCGCGCAGCGTGGTGTGGCGTCCGAAGATGCGGAGCTCTTCGAGCACCGTCCGCAAGAATAGCGGACTCGATGATTTGGGATCGGCAGAGAGCGTGTGCAAATCCTCCGAAGGTAACGATTTCCGATAGCGTTTCAGGAAATCACTTGCGATGGCTTCTCTCTGTGCTTCGGTGAGAGGTTGGAGTTCCAGCTCATTCCAATTGCGCTCACGAAGTTGCTTGAGCGGCAAACTGTCATCGGTAGTCGAAACGATAAGCCTGACGTTGGCGGGAATGAACTGCGGCAGCCAGTGCATTTCCGGCGCAATGCCGGTGAGCTGGTTCAGGGCGTCGATGAAGAGAAGAAGCTTGTCGTCTGGCTTTACTTTCGCCAACCAGATCGGGAATTCTTCGCGGAGCGTGTTGTCGTCGGTGGGGATGGCGTCAGAAAGGTGATAGCGTTCTTTGATCTCCATAATGACCTGGCGCATCACATCTTCGGGATCGCTGCCTTCTGCTGCGCCAATAAAATGCTGCACCACGAATGCATTCGAATTCAGCATTTGATACTCATGCGCTAAATACGCCATGAGCGCGCTCTTGCCCAAACCCGACCTGCCCCGAATGATGAGCGGCGGCCCATCGGACTCCACATGCTTCAGGAACTCCTCGTAATAGGCTGGATTCGCAATGTACGATTGCCTTCGGTTCTGCGAATACGCTTCATGCTCGATGCGTTCGTGTTCGAGCGGTGAGAGTTGCCGCTTCTGCGGGAAATCGCGATCGAGAATCGTGAGGATGTCCTGAAATACCTGCTCTCCAAGTTCTTCCGGATCGGTGAACGTGCGGTATGGAACTCCGGTGGATTGGAGGGTTTGTTTTAGATTATCCAACGGGTTAATGCCATTAACCCCTACGCTTAATTCGTTGGGGGATGCGTGGGGGCTAATGGCATTAGTCCGCCCTGTTCCAGGAATATCAGAAGTCTGCTCGTAAAAAAACGACGAATCATTCTTCTTGAGTAGCGCCCCATGCGCAAATTCCATCTCGATAATACTTTTTTCGTTGGCTGCAAACTCTCGGAGCCACGGAAACTCCTTCAGGATATCAGGATCTTTCTCGATCTCGCTAATTCCCGGAACCCAACCATAACGCGAACCGATGATGCCAATGAAGTACGGACGGCATTTATCGATCTCTTCTAAGCAAATACGGACCGTCCTGCCAGTGCGTGATTCCTCTTCGGTGATGCCCCACCGCAGGTCTATCTCGGTGAATTCCACACCCCGCTCACGGCATTCTTTTCGAATGCGCGGAAAAACTTTCTTGACGAGCTGTTCGCGCTCCGGCTGCAGATCGCGGAACGTGGAGGAGACAAAAAGGCGAAGTTCGTTCAAAGGCATGTTCTAAGAATCGAAAGTTGGGGAAGATAGTTTTCTACAAATGAAGTGATCAGGATATCGCAATGGTCAGTAATTTCCAATTTCACGCACCATCGAAATAATTATAGTATATTGAGAGTGAAATGATGGGCACCAAGTGTCTATAAGAATAGCGTTCGTGTCATTGTTCATTGACAATCGCCGGCAACTGACTCAAAAACTCTACAGTTTATGAATTCCTAATGCAAAAAAAAATATTGAGAGGTGTCCAACTGGCTAAATTGGCTCGCAATCATGGGGTCATCGGAAACTCACCAAGAACACACAACCCCAAAGGCACCTATTTCACGGGGAAAAGATGAAAGATGAATTATGAAAGATGAAATGGGACCACGATTTGCAGGATTTTCTGGATGAGGCAAAGTATAGGAAAAAGGAGAAAAGCAATTTTCTGCGATACTATCCTGTTGGGTTTGCGTATATCGGCCAACATGACACCATTGACCTCCACCCGAATCGAAGCCCTTTCCACCGCTTTTTCGCAGGCACGGATCGCCGTTGTGGGCGATCTGATGCTGGACCGCTATACGTTCGGTAGCGTGTCGCGTATCTCTCCGGAAGCGCCGGTTCCGGTGCTGGAGATCGAAAGCGAGCAGGCGCGGCTTGGCGGCGCGGCGAACGTCGGGCACAACATTTTGGGCCTGGGCGCTACGCCACTGATGCTGGGCGTCGTCGGGGACGATACGTCGGGGCTGATCCTGAAGGGGATCTTCACCGATCTTGGGTTCCCGCTGGAAGGGATCGTCACGGATGCGACGCGCCCGACGACGGTGAAGACGCGGGTCATCGCCGGCAGCCAGCAAATGCTGCGGATGGATCATGAGATGAAACGCGAGATCTCGTCCATCACAGAAGACCGTTTGGTCGGTGCGCTGGAAGCGGAGATCGGATCGCTCGATGGAATTATCCTCGAGGATTACAACAAGGGCGTGATGACCGGGTCGCTGATCCACCGGGTGATCGCGCTGGGCAAGAAGCATAACGTTCCCTTGCTGGTGGATCCGAAGATGCACAATTTTTTCGAATATCAGGGCGTGACCGTGTTCAAGCCAAACAGGAAGGAAGTCGAGGATGCGCTTGCGATTCGCATTTCGACGGAGGAAGAGACGATCGGAGCCGGGCTTCGGCTGGTGGAACGACTCCACGCAGAGAACGTGCTGTTGACGCTCGGCGAAAAAGGGATGATGCTATTCGAACGCATCCAGAACGATGGGATCTCGAACGAGCCGTATTCGATCCCAACGATGGCGCGGCAAGTCGCCGATGTTTCCGGCGCCGGCGATACGGTGATCGCGACGCTTGCGGTTTGCATGGCGTCGGGGATGAGCGTTCGGGAATCGGCAGTGATCGCGAACCGCGCGGCAGGATTAGTGATCGAGGAATTAGGAATCGTTCCGATCTATCGAGAGCAATTAGTAGCGACTTTGCAGGAAGATCTGGAACTGTTGAGCAACGAGTAACGAGTACCGAGTGGGAGCGATTACATCTGCACCGATATTTTACTTTCGCGACGCTGCCGACCGGAAGCGATTGTCGGAGTGGCGTGAGCATTTGAAGAAATCGGGAACCGCACTTGTGTTTACGAATGGAGTGTTCGATATTCTTCACGCTGGCCATGCGGGATATTTGATGGAAGCGAGGAATGTTGGTGGCGCTCTTATTATTGGATTAAATTCCGATGCTTCGGTTAGAGCCATCAAAGGCCCGAACCGGCCGATTCAGCATGAGGGAGATCGGGCACTACTTTTGGCCTCATTGCGATGCACGGATTCAGTCGTAATTTTTGATGAAGAAACGCCGCTCGAATTGATACGATTTGTCTTGCCGGACATACTAATCAAAGGTGCGGATTATTCGAGGGCAACCATCGTAGGAGCGGATGAGGTGGAAGCGAATGGCGGACGTGTGCAGACGATACCGCTCGCCGAGGGGCGCTCAACAAGCGGTATTGTGGAGAAGATTTTGGAGCGATACCGGTAGTTCATTGACATTTTTGGGGGATCAAAAGATTAATCTTTTCTCAGATCGCATCGTTTACGAACTAAGCCCCGTCTCAAGCAGGTTATTTGTTATAGTTCAAAGACCTGCGTAGCTCTTTCATGGAGACGAATCAGCCAATCCCAACAACTGAGAAGGAACCAACGCCGCAACCAGCGGTGAAGGAGAGCCGCGCCGTAAAGAAACGAGCAGGAATTTGGCGTCGTATCGGAATGGTACTGTTGATGCTCCTGCTCTTTGTATTAATCCTTGGGTTTGGAACCGGACTAGCGATACAATTGCCCTTCTTTCGGCACCTGGTTCTCAGTGAGGTTGCAAGCGCAATTGAATCGGGTACTAACGGAAGACTTTTGTTTGGTGATTTGAATGGTAATTTGCTCGAAGGGTTTGTACTGAACGATGTTACCCTCCGGTTAAGGACTGGCACGGCATATGATTCGATCCCACTTGTTCATGTCGATCGAATTATTGCGAGATATTCGCTACTTCGATGGCTCCGTACCAACGAGTTTGGAATTTCGAGTTTGGTGATCCAACATCCGGTTGTTCATCTAGTGAAGTTTGCCGGTGATTCGATTTGGAATTATGATCGACTTGTCAAAAGCTCCACACCAGGAACCAAGCCAAACCCTTTTTCCCAGATTTTAGATGTTGCATACTTTCAGATTCAGAATGGTGATTTTTCCTTGCGGGACTATAACGAACCTGAAAATACATCTAAACCTTCTTCAATCAATTTCGCAGAAGGAACGGATGCTTTGGATTGGGGAAATATTCATATTGAAGGTTTGGATCTCGAAAGCCGACTCTATGCGAATGGATTGGCTGCTCAATCTGTGAGCGTCTCGCATTTACGGATGTTGGAGGAGCATAGTGGCTTTTTCATCGCGCATCTAGCATGTTCTGCCCATCTCGATTCAATGATAGCTCGAATGGACAGCGCAACGATTTCCACCGGTCATTCGAATATTAAATTTTCGATTGAGGTAGCTCCGCCAAAGATCATCGAAACCGGGTTGTTAACTTCAATTCAGCATTCATCCGTGAAAGCAAACTTTGCTGGCCCAGTCATTAGTACTAAAGAACTTAAGCAGTTTTTGCCCGTACCGCTGGGATTTCTTTCAGGCTCACCAGGGATCGACCTCGTTGCAACTGGTGAATTCGGAAAACTTCACATTCAAAGACTTGCACTCGATTTCAAAAACCGAGGAAGTATAGATCTTTCCGGTGACATTGACAATCTGCAGGATGCCGATTCACTAACGATGAATATTGATCTTCATGGAAAGAATCTATCGAATACCACACTCGATGATTACATCCCAGGATTACACTTGCTTAATCTGACCCGTTGCGGAAATATTGATATTAATGAGCTGAGCTTTGATGGGGCACCTCAAAACTTCCATACAAACTTCGATGTGAAATCATCTGGTGCCGGAGATGCGACGGGACAAGTGAAACTCGACATTCGCAAAAAACAGATCGACTATCGTGCAGATGTTAAGACCAGTAATTTTAACATTGCGGCTATCGCATCCAATCCAGACCTTGAAAGCTCTATCACCGCGGAGGCAACTATTGCCGGGCATGGTACCAATTGGAGAACAATGGAATCAACTCTTGCGGTAAGAACAAAGGGTCCTTCGTCCTTTATGAATTATCAAGTGTCGTCGCTTGATGTCGGTGGCAACATCAAAGATGGTACGATAACGGCGAATCATGTCGACGCGATCGTTCAAGGAGGGCCTGAAATTCATGTTCGTAGCGCAATGGCTGAGCTTAACTCACCAACCATCCCGTTTCGATTCGATGGCTTGGTGAAAAATTTTCTGCTTTCCCAAATTATAACAGATCGGCCACAGAATCCCGCACGTGTTGATCTCGATGCAAATATTTCTGGAACCGCCAAGGATTTTGATCACGTGAATGGTTTCGCGAATTTTCGATTGTTCGATCTCTCTTGCCAAGGCCACGCGCTTCCAGATGACACGGCATCCATAACTATTTCCGATACGGGATTGGGCGAGCATTTCCTCACGCTGAATAGTTCGGTCGCAGATCTCGTTATCAATGGCCGGTTCGAGGCCGGGGATCTCATCAATGTCTTGCCAAAACATGTGAATGCTCTCATAACGGCGCTCGAAAATCGCGATTTCCCAGAGTCGAACAGCTTCTCAATTCCTAAAAACCTATCAGAAGACTCGATTGATCTTGATTACCGCATACATATAAAGGATCTGCGCGCTCTTGCAGATTTTTTTCCAAATACTTTCTTACTCGGACAAGGAACGGTCTCGGGCAGTATTCGGGGAAATGCGAATGGGTTTCTGTCACTCGATGCAAAAGCTGATAGCCTCGCATTTATCTTGAGAAACCGGACTATGACAGATTCTCAGAAATTAATCGTGGTCGATTCGCTTTCTGGAACCACTGCAAATCGATACCGAGATTCTTCTGTATTTGCGCTGCCGAAATTTGGCTCAGGAACTCCACGCATCCATCTCATGCCGACGACGTTTCAGGTCAACTTGCATAATCTTTCAAACGACCCGAAGGAGGCACTTGGTGCACTCGATGTCAAACTCGATGTTACCACCGATAGCGTGATTCGGCTTGGGTCAGCACTACTATTCCATCCAAAATTTAGTTTATTCTATCAGGATGAACGTCTTCAGTTCGGCGCAGAGGCCATGTACAATAATGCAATCGGAATTGACCTAAACGGGAGCGCACGTTTCCCTCGGGGTGATCTCGACTTCACGCTTGACACATTGGCTTTGTCGTATAAGAATCCATACTTCACAACAACTAATGGTGATCTTCATGAATTTATTTGGAGAAACGATGGGCCTGCTCGCTTCCGACTAAGTCGGGAAGGAGTTCTCACCTTAGATACTATCAATATTCTGCATCCAATGAAAAATGGGCAGGACCCTGGTTATTTAAACGCGCAGCGCATGAGCTTTGGGGGTTTGCTAAATAGCGATACTGTCGATGCGTGGGCGAGATTCCCATCCTTCGAGCTTGAAGATCTCCGAAAGATCTTGCCGTTCAATCCAACTTCAAGTGCTTTTGACTTTGCAAAATACTCAGGAAAGGTCCGAGATTTCCAAGTAACGTTAGGCGGGACTCTGGAGCAACCAAATATCTCCGCAAAGCTATTTGCCGACTCTATTAGATATAAAGGTCAAGATGATGACACAATCACATTTGATTCGAACTACATTAATGCTTCATACCGTGATCAGATACTTCGCGGCATTATGGATCTTCACGTCGCCAAAGTCAGCGCGAACGCGCCGAACGTGATCAGTCCTATGGATCTCAAGGGTGGTGAATTGCGGGCAACCATCGATAGTATTCCCATCGCCTTCACGCTAAGGCAAGGCCCAAACTATGGAGCCGATAGTGCACGTGCAGCTACGACCCCACTTTCGGCGAGCATTGATGCCGAACAATTCCCTCTCGATATAGCCACACCCTTCTTACCTCCATTCCGACAGATCCTCGGATTAGGTGATATTCATTTTAAAGTTTCCGGCACGAGGCAGAACATTGACTATGCTGGAAATGCCTTCATAAGGAATGGAGCCCTGTTGCTTTCAGCCACCAACATGTGGTATCTTTTCGGTGGACCACTCACGTTCGCACACGATTCGCTCCTGCTTCAGAACGATAGCATACACAATATTTCCTCCGATGATTCTTTGGGTGCTGCACGATTGAGTGGAAACTTTCTATTCCATGGCTTTGACATCACAAATTTCGATCTGCATCTTCGATCGAATCGAATCATGGTTCTTTCCGATGCCGCAAAAGAATCGTTACCAATGGCGTATGGTCCTGTTACGATCAATACTGGAGGGCAGGATTTTCGTTTCTATCATACGTTCGACGAGCCGTGGATCAATGGGACCATTAACATTATGAATGCGAATGTTACGATGCCACAGACCGATAATGGGGCACATGCGCTCTCGAATGAGGGCGTGATCTACGAAATGATCCCAACCGATTCAGTTCCACTTGATTCGAAAAGTATTCACGCATCTCAAAATGCCCCACACCAATATGATGCACAGATTGCTTCGGTGCAAATGAGTGAGGTGGATGATACATTATTTCCGAACTGGATGAAAGACATTTTTCTGAATGATGTTGGCCGCGCAGAAATAGCCGATTCGTCCACAACCAATAATGCTACCTCGAACACAGGCGGTCTTGCTCCTACTTTTACCGACAAACTTAGAATGAACCTTCGGCTTAACACGGAAGGTACTGCGGCGATCACCATCCCTTTTGGAGGGTTGCAAATTTTAGGTTCGCAATTGCGAGCAGAACTAAAGAGTGGTGGGACGGTAAAGATCGACCGTGGGGATAATCTCAATAGTCAGGCTAGCGGAGCATTTGAGCTTTCACCGAACTCGATCTTTACGTTTGTTCAAAACTTTACTATTCCAGAGGGTTCGATCCAATTCACACGAAATTTTGGGAATCCTGCGCTGGATATCAAAGCCGAATATATTGGTACTCATCAAAATGGATCGAGCTCGCCTCCGCAGGCAAAGATCGATCTCGATGTAACAGGAACTAAGAACCATCCAATAATAACGGCTATGAATTACCAACAAGCGACACTGGGTGGAGATTTTGAAGTTCGAACAGAACGATCCGCCGATGAAGCTGAACAAGACGCTATTTATTTCCTCACCACAGGGGGTTATTTCAAGAATGACCTTACTGGCGCAAACAGTGGAAGCGCTTATACTAAAATGCTTCCTGCTCTTGGCGGACAACTAGCAGCGAATTTGGCTGCGAATATCGTCGGCTCGACAAGTTCACAATTCGCCATTCGTGCTGCATCATTCAGTGCGGGCAGCAATGCCGGCGCTCAAATCACCGGTGCGTATCGCGATATCACCATTAAGCTCGGTGCTGGAGTTGGGTCCTATGGTCTAAATCTAGCTACTGATATATCTCTGAGTACCTTTTGGCCCGACCCTATTGCTCGAAACTTCCTAATAGAAGTACAGGCGAATGACAATCCAACGAATAGCAACGCAGGTACACTCACCCAGCAACCTAGTTTCCTCACAAAATTTATCTACACCTGGCATCCATAGTTTGGAGGGATGGTCTCTTGACCTTGAAATGCAATTAGTGAGACAATAGTAGGACAAAACGCCCCCGAATTGCGTTACTCGTTTGATGCTCAATAAAGCCGCCAGCGTAATGGCGCTCCTTTTCCTGTTCGCGCCGCCTGGTCTCCATGCTCAGCAACGTCCGGTATATGTTGGTGGCGGGCTTGCGGCTAGTTATAACATTCATTCGCTAAATCTACCGGTCTATCGCGGCGATACGCTATGTGGGGTATTCTCCAGCGCATCAAGCATCACCCCAACTGGCAATCTATTATTTGAAACACCTCTTGGCAACCCAACTCAATCACTTTGGATCACACCTCGGTTGCATCTTTCAGGTCTCGGAGCGCTTATTACCACTCCGGCAACCGATCAGGCGCAAGCCCGCAATCCAACAGATAGTTCGCTTGTAACCGTTACTCAGGCCTATCATTTGAATGCTACGCTCGTTTCGCTTGGCGCTGACTTGTTTGTAAAGTATCCGCTGACCCCGCGCTTCTTTCTGATGGGGGGACCAAGCATCAGTTACCTTCTCCAGCAAAATACTGATCTAACCGAGGTGATCTCAAGTCCCACAGACGCGTTGTTCCCAAATGGTTCGCAAGCCCGCACGGTTTCGACTGGGCAGATCGTAAATAGCAATAGCATTCTAGCCACATTCTCTGTGGGTGCTTCACTCGATGTTCCTCTGTCACAAAAGGTAATACTTGCACCCGAGTTAACTGTTGCAGTTCCGATCAACAGCATTCGAACAGACTATAGCTGGCACGTAACAACGATTGCGCTCGGCGCGGAGCTAAAGTTTGATGTCACCCCAGAACCGAAATTGATAGTGCTGGAGCCACCCCCATCACCCGCAGTTCCGTTAAAGAGTGAAATTACCGCGAGTGTGCAGATCTCCGGGGTTACCATAGATTCGATTGGAGTGGAACACGAAACCCCGGATCCTGAAATTCGAGTGGAAGAATTCGAACGACATGAAGCTTATCCAGTATTGAACTACATTTTCTTTGGTGAAGATAGCTCCACGATTCCGGCGCGTTATGTTCTATTTGATTCCAATAGTGCAAATACCTTCCACTCGGATTCCTTGTCAGGCCAGAGTACCCTCGATATTTATCACAACGAACTAAACATCCTTGGCAGCCGACTCGCCACCGATTCTACAGCCTCGATCATGCTCATGGGTACGAATTGTGAATCCCCCGAAGAGGCTAAAGATACAGCTGTCGCGCTTGCAAGGGCCAGGAGCGTCCAGCGCTACCTTGTCAATGTGTGGAAGATAGACTCCAGCAGGATTACTCTTGGCTCGGAACGACTTCCGCAGCATCCTTCCGCCACATCGACTGCCGATGGCTTGGCGGAGAATCGCCGCGTCGAGATAACTTCCAATGACCCCAGCCTGCTTGATCCGCTCTCGATCGAAACGATCGATCGCACAATGAATCCACCTACGATTCGACTGCGCACCACTGAAGCTTCTCAGATTCCGTTGACGGAAAACACATTGATCTTAAGTCAGGGCAACCGCATTCTTACTTCCTATCGGGGTCCCGGCTTGATGGAGCAATGGCATCCCACACCCGAGGATCTTCCTCGATCCGATTCGCCCATGGTTGCCACCTTGAAACTGAAGGACTCAATAGGCGGTCAGCTACTTGCGACTGATACGACAAAAGTTAACTTAGTTACAATTCGGAAGAAACGCGAAGAACGAACCCAGGATAAAATCATCGAGCATTATAATTTGATAACCTTTAATTTTGATCGATCCGATCTTGACGACCGTTCCCTACGTGTTGTCTCGCAGATTACCCGATCGGTCACACCTGGAACTCGGGTATTGATCCGTGGATATACCGATATATCGGGCGAAAGTGTCCATAATCTAGAACTTTCACAAGCTCGTGCAAAGGCGGTTGAGGCCGCTTTAAGACAGGCGCTTGGCGAGAAGGCATCCTCCGTTTCGTTTGAGACCCAGGGTGAAGGTCAAGCTGACCTCGTGAATAACAGTCTTCCAGAAGGGCGCTTCCTTTCGCGAACAGTATTTGTGGAACTGCAAAAGCCGGTACAATGATAGAGCGAAAACGAACCACAAATCGAATGGCGGGGCTTTTGAATTTCCTACTCTTTAGTGGCTGCCTGTTTTGCGGCTGCGGCAGCAATGGAAATCCAGATGTGTATCACGTTGGAGCGCATGCGTGGAGTGGCGACTCGATCGCAATCCAAATCTATCGCACCTCTGCGCCTTCCGAGCACTCATCTTTGCCAGCTATCACGGTCGATTGCCGATCATGTAACCTCACACATCCCCTGATGGAACTTGCCTTCAACGATTCCGGGATGACGCATGTATTCATTCCGGAAGCACTGCAACTTAGCAGTGCGAGGTTACACTTGCATGGGAGCGGAATTGATACGACATTCATACAGACCCAGCGCCCCATCCGTGAAGCTGAGACATTCTTCCACACATCTAAGCCACTTATCGGGCGAATTTTAGTCGCTCGTCTGGCCTTACTATATCTCGATACCATGCTGGATTCGGTTGCTGGAAGTGCCAATGTTGGCGATGAGCTTAACATCTATGGTGAGCAATCAGACTTCTACACGGTTCAGCACCCTAACTTTGAAAAGCCACTGATCCTGCTCAAACACGATGCCGTTCGATTGGAATAGCCCCATGGACATAATAACTCTTTGGTTTCGAAAATCATTTTTCTAATATGAATTTGCGCTCAATAGTTTTATTCCCTTCGCTTAGTCGAAGCATATAACAACCGGAACTTTGATTGCGCAGATCGAAGCGCAGTGTGCGCGGATGGTCGGAAGGAAAGGTTTGATGCAAGATTATTTCCCCGGCTTCAGAAATGAGTGTAGCCTCCACGGCCCCACTCAGCTCCGAAGCATCGATCGCAATAATTCCAGAGGTGGGATTTGGAACAATTTCAGCGTCGGAAATAGGCTTTGCATTTGCATCCACGGAAAGCGGTGCATTCGTTATAGGAAGATCATACCATAACAGCGCCCCATAGCCACGACTATTTACGATCCACGGCCCTTCATAGACAACGCTATCGCTTCCCCTATAATATTGATCCGTCAGAAATTCGATCGATTGAGAGGCGGACGATTTGTTGAAGTTTACGAATAGGGTGTCTTGGTCGAAATCGATGGATTCGACGTGGGTGCTCGTATCATCGGGGAAAAGATAGTCTTTCAGTGTTGCAAATATGCCGTCAATGGTGGTATCACCTGTTGCATGAAGCTGGGCATCTGGCGGCGAAAACAGAATCGCTATTTGAGAATGATCAGGCTTCGAGTACCAAGCACCAACGGCGTTAGCGCTTCGCAAATTGGTAGTATCAGCCGCATGATAAAAATCGCGAGCGAATTCAAGATAGAAACGGTCTCCGAGAAAGCGATATCCATCGTCATTGAAATGACATCCGTCGAAATGATCGGGAAGAGCTGCGGAAGCAATCGGTTCAACTGCGGGGATAGAGTCGCCCATTGCGCGTTGCACATCTCGCATTCCAATATTCCCAAAATCGCAGCCATTCGGGCGATTTTGTAGCAAATACACTTTCTGTAGATTCGGATAATCTTCTCTCCAACTATTGTAGAGTGTGAGAAATTTTTGATAATAGCCGGGAGCATAGTTTGCTTCCCCTTGCAACCAGTAGATCACCTTTACCGCTGAAAGCATTCCCGATTTGGTCGTCCTGTAAAGTGTGCGTCCATAGATGGTTCGCAAATCGTATTTGTCAGAATCATTCCTAAAATGAAGTTCAATATCCGTCCCCCCTACTGCCTCATTGACGCTGCAGCAAGGAAGGTGGTTGTAAGAAACAAGATCCTGTAAAATGCGTTGGTCGGCAGCACCTACATCGTTATCGGCTTCGAACCAATTGGTGTCTCGCAGATTCTCGCTCCCGCGCGGACCAATCGTTCGGCAGAATTCGTTCCGGAAAGTATCCAGTACGAACCCGTTGAAGGCGTTGCCCTGGCCATCCATTAGGAACATGTCACCACACGCAATACTGTCTCGCAAGGCGAGCAATGTGTCCTGAGCACCTCGCACAAGATGCACTTCGAATCGGTACTCACTCATTTCAGCATGAATCCGAGGTGAAAAAGAGAACCGCGCGTGCCCTGAATCGTATTGAAGGGATTGAGCAACCCTGGAGAACGGCAGGTCGTTCTTTAACTGAAGAAGGTAAATAGAATCAAATCCACTTTGAAAGATTGCTCCAGCGATAGGAACTGTTGCAGAATCATCGTTCCCTCTTGGATATAACGAGAACGCATTGGGAATTGCAGAGAATGTGCTATCGGGTTTCGCAGGCGGAATGCCAGTTGGGATGGAGTAACGGTTCAAGAGATAGCTGTTCAAATCCGCCCGCTCACTGGGATTGAGTTGGCGATCGTAAAGAAGCACTTCCTCAATTTCACCCTGCAAGAGATACCCTCCGAGATAGGAACCAATATAAAGGGTGCTGTCCGGGGTTGAAAGTATCCATGATGAATCTGCAAACTGTCCGTTTACGAAAAGCGTCGCCTGTTGGTATGCTTGATCATAAGACGCTGTTATTGCCGAAAATCCAGTTGGCCAGATAGGCACAGGAGAAACCTCCTGATCTTGGAACCAATAATGGACGACCTGCGGGTAAAGATCATTTGGCAAATACAAAGCATGAACATTCCCCGAAACAAGATTATTCACGTTGTTCACATTATTTATCTTGACAACGACCGCAATGGTATAATCGGCGTTTGCGGGAAAGATAGAAGGGCATTGAAGATAATTCCAGCCATGAAAAATCACCGCGTGGCGACCGGAATCGATAATCAAATCTGGTCGGCTCCCCGTGTCTGCCATTTGAGCGTCATTGCCGTTTCCGCTCTGGTCTTTCCAGATGGCAACATGTCCATTTTCTTGGATAACACCTGTGTCTGCCTTCAACCAGAGTATTGGGTCGGCGGGAACCGATTGAGACCAACATACGTGGGTCATGAGTATCAAGAACATGAGTGCCGCAAGCGCTTTCGGAAAGAATTGGTTAGGCGGGCGATAAATCATATTGAAATGCTTTTGATGAAAAATCTGCAACAGAGTTGTCAATGAAATTGTCACGAAGGGATTGATTTTTACCCTAAGCCGGATCCTACCTCGAAGCATCACGGAAAAATTAATCTGTTTTGCAAGATGTCTTTGCGATCACTCCAGAAAAGTGAAGCGATGTTAAGGAATTGTTATTCTTGAAACTTCTTTAGATCCACCGTCACTAATGTACAGGAAGTCAGTATACGTACTTGATTCATTCGGATGGATAATAGCTTGTTTTGGGACCTGATAGCTAGCGAACGGCACGCAATGTGGCGCTTGTGTCGCGCGCTCACCCGTTCCTACGATGAGGCTCAGGATCTGATGAGTGATACGATTCTCGCGGCACATAAGAGCTTTCCCTCGCTCCGGAATACGTCCGCATTCCATTGGTTTATTAGCACGATCGCTGTTCGGATTCATCGGCGAAAGAGGTGGCGCGCGCGATTATTCGTCCCAATGGAGGCTGCTGCTGAATCGGCCTACGAGATGACCTGTGAATCTTCCTACGATCTTGATCAATTAATTTTCGCGCTCGATAGGCTGCCCGCCCGTGAACGCGAATCGATAGTGCTCTTCGAACTAAGTGGGCTATCTCTTAAGGAAATTCAGGAAATCCAAGGTGGCACGCTTTCGGGAGTGAAATCACGAATGAGCAGAGCACGCGCCAAGCTAAAACTGTTGCTCGCAAGCGATTATCCATCGTTGCGCAGCATATCTCATGCCGAATCAAACGCCTTTTTCAACCCAGGGAGCATTAGACTGCAAGAATTATGAGATTTAATTTTCGACCAATTAACCCGGCCGAAGATGATCTCTTTGGGCCGCTTCGAGACCTTCGCTCCCCGTTTTCACCAGAAGTGATTAAAGCCCTTGTTCTTGAGCAATCTCGTAGCGGCGTTTCATTATGGATGCAACTGCGGGGCCTTCTTGCGGAATTCTTTGCTTTTGGAATCGTGGCGGCCTTTGCCGTTAATTTCACTGGACTTGCTCGCGATACAAGCGAACCTATAATATCTCGTTCGGGACTCCTGCCAGTAAGCGCTGCAAGCCCAATTCAGCAGTCTCTCAGCTTGCCGACTCCGGTTTTGCAGTATTTACCGGCTTATTCAGTTTCCAGTTCGAGCCATGCAGCCTCCTTAAGCCCAAGCCTTACTTCTAATTTGACGCCGAAGGACCCCCACCCTTTCGATGTCCCACTTTCAATTATGCTGCATCCGGGTATTCGAAATTCGAATGCCCTATATCTACTTCCGAAGTTTAATTCGATTGATAACGAAATGCAGCCGTCAATTTCGGATCAGACAATCTTACAAAACAGTGAGTGGTTTTCAACAGTATCGGGCGGTGCGATCTTCTCGCATCTCCGAATGGTTGGAGAAAGAGCCGAAATAGGAATGAGGCTAAATGGGTGGGAAAGCATTGGGGTATCATTCATCAACACGAATGGCAGCCGCGATTGGCATGATGTTCTCGCTCATCATTCCACGGCATCCTCGTTGTTATTTAGCGAGAATGACGAATCGGTGGCGCTCATGCTCGGTGGTGATTTTTCTGTAGGTGCCGTCAGCGGGAAACTAGAGGTTGGGCCGGCTTTCTTGATCTCAACTGGATCGGATGTTAATCCAGCAACTCTTACGCTGGGGTCGGAAGGTACCACCCAAAGGTTCGGAGCTGAGGCGGCCGTTTCTGCATATTACAATCTGAACGGGTTCGTCAAGGCAGGTATCACAGGAATTTCCACTTGGGAAACTGGCCAATTTGCAACTGGTATCTTGATCTCCGTCGAAATTAGACCGTGACTTTGGTTTCGCATTTGCAACAAAGCTGAATAGGCAACATCCGTCGTTGCCCAATATCGACATGACAAATAAGGGACTATCAAAATTAGGATTAATGCTTCTCGATTGGACCACCGATCGCGCTCCATCGTTCGGTCCAAAGGTATTTCAGCCTGCCTTCGTCGGTTTGTTCGGTAGCCGAATGGTGAGTGGTTTCTTCCTTCGAAAATACCAACGACAATGGGAATCCTTGCGCGCAAAGCTTCTATCTTCCGAGGCCGACTCAACTCGGCATAAAATCCTCTTGCTCGCCGATGTCTGCATTGGCGATTCAGTTCTTGACGCAGAATGCCTGAAAATTCTAAGACAAACATTCCCATTCGCTGAAATACATTACGGTTGCCACAAGACCGGCGGGGAACTCATCGAAGGAATGCCGGGTGTTTGGGTGCATAATATTATTGTAGGAGATAGGGGATTCCCCACGGAGCAGGACATCTCGAGACTTCAATCGCTTTTTGCCGAAGAAAGATTTTCCGTCGTGTTGAATATGGGGCCATTCCTTGGCAAGGATGCCCTTGGTTCTGATGCGCAAATGATTCAACTGTACGTGCCTTTTGCGGCCTATGTGTTCCGGGCATGGAAGCAGAATCGCTATCGGCACATTTCCTATCTCTCGCGTGCATTCTTTTCCGAATTTCTGGCAGTTGGATCGACCAGTATCCACGGCACGTCTCTGAAGGGTGAGCACCGCGAGCCGTTGAACACCAACACGGTCTATTTGTCGAGAGCCGCTCTCTCGCTTGCCAAAACATTCCTGGATGATTGGTACATTCTTCCCAACTCGGGCATTGTTTTTTTTAATCCTGATGCGACCTCGCAATTTGGCCAGATCCCTTTTGAGGTTCAGGCTACACTGCTTCGAAAAGTTACCGAGTTGGAACAGATTTCTGCCGTTCTGATCGGAAAAGCATATACCAGCGTGGATATAGAGCAAGGGTTGATCGCAACACTCAGTGATGTGTTGAAAAAGAAAGTTCACATCGTTCCTCATATACCCATCGAAGCATACACAGCACTGATCGATGCGAGCGACATGTACATTTCCGGCGACACCGGCCCACTTCACATTGCAGCATGCCGTAAGTTAGGTGAAGATAACCGTCCCTTGAGAAACAGGACGGCCGTAATCGCAATTTATGGTGCTACGGACTCGCGCATGTATGGATACGATTCTGAGCAGCCCTTTCATGCGCCAGCTAACCAGGATGTGCCATCGCGATCGTTTTCCGCTCCCGCACCATGCCGGAATATTACGTGCGTAAATAAGTTCGGCAAGTCCTGCACGGAGGTTCGGTGTTTCGGATCGGCTACCTGTCGATGAGATTTTTGAGTACATCTCTGCTTATTTTAGCGATTTAAGTATTGACCGTTCCGCGACGAAAGTTCGAAGGCCCATTACAATCACGCTAACACCAGAACGTGAATATGCTATTTAATGCAGCGATCTACTTCTTATGCGTGTATCTAATGGGATTTGTCGCGGCAATACCGATCGGCGCATCCCAGATCGAAGTTGCACGTCGTTCGCTCGGTGGGTTTCTTGCCTCGGCATTGGTGGTGGTTGCTGGTTCGGTTTCATCGGATTTTGTTTATGGTACCATCGCACTGTATGGACTAGCACCTTTCTTGCGAAGGCCTGAAGTGGAGGCAATATTTTGGCTCTTAAATGCTGCACTAATACTTGTTTTTGCTATTGGCATGCTGCGCGAGAATAACTCGAACGGTGCAAACTCTGATTTCGCTATGGTAGATGCGGGTTCAAGCGGGTCGATAGGTTCGCCATACGCTATTCGACTAAACGATCGGCGGTTAGCGTACTTCACAGGATTTTCGCTCGCATTTACCAACCCTATGATGATCGCCTGGTGGCTGCTTGCCGTTAGATTCCTTAAGGATCTTGGACTCGCGATTCCATTCTCGAATACCACGCGAATTTTTTTTCTAGTGGCCGGATGTCTTGGCATTGGTTCTTATCTTTCGCTTCTGGGGGGTGTGATCTACCGTCGACACAAATCATTTTCTCCGATACATGTTCGCAAGATCACGAGAGGTTTTGGGATAGCAATGATTTTTTTTGCCGGCTATTTCGTATTTCGGTCGATCACAATGCTGCTATCACCTGATTCGGCTCGAAACAATCTTTTCGGTGTTTTATTGGTTTGGCTCCGGAACTATCATGTCGGATCCAGGATTTACGTCTAGTCCTCTCTATTACTTCCTTTACACTCGTGAAAAATACTCGAAGAGCATTTCTCGGCGGCCTCACGATGGTCACAGGGGGCGTGGTACTTGGTTATGTCAGCCTCCCTGTGCTTATGAGCTGCGAACCGACTTCGGTGCCGCTTGTGCCCGTGCAGAATTCTACCGCTCTTAATGCAAATGGCCAATTGGCGGTCGATGTATCGATGCTTACGCAGGCGAGCCCAGTTCTGGTGGTTCCAAATTTTACCTCCCCGACGGATAACTTTAACGTCATTTTAACCATCACTCCTGATGGAGTAGTCCGTGCATTCTCGATGCGCTGTACCCATCAAGGTTGCCAAGTCAACGGGCAACTTTGGAGCGATGGCGAAATTTATTGTAGCTGTCACGGTTCGGAGTTTAATCTCGATGGTTCGGTGTATAAGGGACCTGCTACGCTGCCGCTTACTCCGTATCAGGTTGTAAATCAGCCTACCGCGACGGATCATACGATTTATATTCAGATCACATAACCACAAATCTCGGGTGCTTCTACCACTCACCCTGCTCCCAATCAATCACATGTTAAACCGTAAGCTTACGGTTCTGGCGACGCTTGTTTTCGGACTACTACTTTCCGATAGATGCCATGCTATACCAATGTTCTCGCTAATGACAGGCACACGATGTTCCGCTTGCCACTTCAACCCTCATGGCGGTGGTTTGCGCACGGAGCTCGGGTGGGAAATGATGAACTATACAGGACTTTTCCAGTGGGGTGCGCAAGATAGCAATGCCGTATCGAATGCGGTGCTGAATAACATGGTTTATCCGGGGGGGGATGCCCGTTTTCAATTAGTGCGTGTTTCGCAGACAAATCAGGAATTACTGATCCCTATGCAGCTCTCAACATCTCTTGGATTCGTACCTTCTTCGCAAGTCTCTCTTTATACCGACATCAACTGGGCGAGCGTATATGTCCGCAGCGTTACAAGCCCTACAGATTTGTTTGGGACTTCGAGCGGACTTTATCCCGGCGAGACGGATTACGATCTTACACTTCAGTATCAACCGGACATTTCACTTCCTTCGGTACGTATTGGAATGATCGAGCCGAGCATTAGCATTCTGCAGGATGACCACACCTCCTACACTTCTATGGATGCTTACAATGGGATTACGTTAATTCCACCGTATTACAATGAGGTAGGTGGAGAGCTAACGTATGAAGGCATTCGCTGGCTGACAGTAAACGCTGGTGTGTTCAACGCGAAAAATCTTGCCCAGATCGATCCGACGATCGGGACAGTCTCTTCAAGCTTCGATTTTCAGCATCCAACGGTTTCCGGAAGGGTCGTACTTTGGCCACAGTTGCTGGAGCAAGGGATCAATGGTGAATTCGGCGGGTCGGCACTTGTCAATGGCAGCTTCAAGATATTGAATGGCTTCGGAGGTTTCGGTCTTGCTGATAAAGCCACATTTTTTCTGGAAGGACTCTACGCGAAAGATGCTGCTAATAAGATCATTCGAAATTTCAGTGTGATCGGTAATTTAAAACTTTCTGAATGGCTCATTTGGGAATGGAGATATGATTGGGGTATTACCGAGGTCTATCCCGGTGTGTCCCTCGGCTATGCAACTGGGTTTCTTGCAGGCTTTGAGTTCTTTCCTTGGCCATATATCGAGATCCGACCCGAGTACCGTGTAAGCGATATTACCCCATTTTACGGGACTGGGACGCATACCGGCCAGTGGACCGCGCAACTCCATTTCTTCTATTAATTGATAACGCATGAAGAGATCAATAATCAACGCGCAATCATTGTTCACCTCCATACACCGGCGAATTGCTGTCATTGCCCTTTTTTGCTATTTCATAATCCATACTTCATACCTGCTTTCTGGATGTACATACACGATCGAGGGCAATCCCGACGTAGACTTGACGGAGATTCATCTCTCGCCGATCACTGCAGTGGTTGCGAACAATGGGAGATTGATCCTGACAGCTTCTGTCCTCGGTTTTTCGAATACTGCAAGTGTAACGTGGTCCATCAATGGCGGTGATGCAATGACAAATGGCACGATCACTCCGAATGGGTCCAGCGCGATCTATCTGGCTCCAGTATTTCTGCATAACCAGATCGCCGTCATCACGGTTACGTCTAGTGAAAACCCCAATCGATCTGTTAGCGATACGATCTTTGTTGCTCGCACATCTGATACCGCGTTTAGCGTGAGTCCTAGTTTGGATACTATACTTACGAACTCCACCCAGCAATTTCTGATTGACACGATCACTTTCCAGAGCGCCATCCCTCCGATACGATGGGAAATCGTGAGTGGTTCTGGATCGATCAGTGATTCTGGGCTATATACTGCTCCCTCAACTATTTCATCTGACGGCGCCCAGACTGTCATTCGGGCGGTTTCGTTGTTGGATAGCTCCGTATTTTCACAAAGCACGATCACGCTCTTGAACGCATCGGACTCTTTACTCTGCTATACCCGGGATATTGAAACCCTTCTTTCAGCCAACTGTGGCGTAAGTGGGTGCCACGACGCAATTTCACAAAAAGGTGGATATAACTTTACCACCTTCGGTGGAACAACAAAGAGTGTCCATCGGGGAAATGCCCGTGCGAGCCGTCTTTATACGGCGATTACTCAATTTAATGTTAACAGCCGAATGCCTCCCGCCCCAGCGCCAGCCTTTGGGCCCGAGCAGGTACTAAAGCTGGGGGAATGGATTGACGAAGGGGCTATAGATTGTCAATAGGCCAACCATTCAGCCCTTAAAATGGAGGTATCTGGCCAATTCGCAAAATTTTTCATTTTTTTTACCAAAACCTGTTACCTTTTGCATTTTGGCCGGTCTTCTTGTTAAGCAAGGTGTAGTTAGTATGTGGCTTACAGACACATTTTGTCCGCACCTTGTTTCTGATGTATTATATTTGTATTCATCAGATTAAATCTTCAATTGGTGGAATCAGTATTTTTTAGCTCGATTTCGAGCGATTGCTACTGAATTTTCGTCTTTGAAGCTTTGAGATGCTTGATCTTGAGAGGGAGGCGCCGCCGAAACGCAGTGCTTTTCAATCGAGATACGCAAAACCCGAGCGCGAGTGATCGTGCTTGGTTAAAAGTATGGTTGACCATGAGTGATCATGTGCAATCGTCTTTGGGAAGCTTGAGAGGTCGTGAGGCATGAGCAATCATGCATCATGGGCAATCATGCGGCATGCCTTATCATGCACTTTAACTCAATCATTGTTTTTATAATTAACCACTTAATCATTATTTTCAAGATGAGACGTGTTTACTACCTGTCGTTACTCGCATGCCTCTCGATGATCGCATTTACGAGCCTCGGCAACGCTCAATCAACGGATCGCCGCGGCGCGCCCAGTTCCTTATCGTCTGGTTATTTTATCGTCGATTCGGATGACAACGCACCGGCTCCATGGCGGCCTACTTACTTCTTCCTGGATACCACCTACCTTCCCTCGTTATGGAATCGGGTATGGACAGGTCCTCAGCAGAATGCCCCACACGGTCATTATTGGTTCGACCCGACGCATATTTCGAGCCCCGCTTTGATGGACACAGTAAACGATTGCATGGCCGGACCGATTTGGATGGGCCTTGGCCACCATTGGAATTTTTATGGTGGCAATTATGACAGCGTGTATTTCAGCTCGAACGGCTTTATCGGCTTTCTCGGGTATAATTACGCGGTGAGCAGCTCGCCTCCTGAGTATTGCAGGCCAAACCGAGTGGACCTCAAAAACAATGCCGCCTCTGCTCCCAATGCGATCATTGCAGCACTATGGGCCGATCTCGATCTTCGTCACGGTGGGCCCTCCGATACATCCAAGGTGTATTATTACACCTCGAGTTCGACGGACACTTTTATCGTGAATTATTATAATTTCAACCTGCGTCCGAGCAACACTGTTAATATCATTCCCAATGGTCTGACATGGTCGAGCCCCGGCGCAAGCGAACTCTTTTGCAAAAAGTTCCAAATCGTCCTCGCGAATACCGACTCCAGCATTCAGATTAATTACGGCGGTTTCCTTGGGGGCGTTAACGACTTTCCTCCGGTGCTGGCCTACACCATTTTCGAGGACAATGTCACCATCGGTCTCGTAAACGAGACATCTACGCAATTCACATCCGTCATGTACGGGCCGCGATCGCCGAGCAATTGGGACGCCATTAATGCTTCCTGCAAGACCTGCAACCAGCAGTGGAATCAGGATAAGCAATGGGCAATCAAATTCAAACGGTGGATTGACAAAGTGGAAGCTGTCCAAGTTGACTTCCCTACAAGGAATTATGAGATTTGCCTTGGCAGCTCTATTACACCTCAGGCGAAATTTCAGAATGTCACTTCTTCACAGACTTTGACTTTCAAGACTCGCTTTACGATTGCAAACTCCGTTACTGGGATTCCAGTCTATGACCGCGAGGTTTCAATTCTCGGCCTTTTGCCTGGCGCCTCTAAAGATACAACGTTCGCTGCTTACTCCACAAATCCGAACGTCATTCAAGAGTTAGGTACATTTAACGCTTGTGCCATCGCAACCACCTATGATACCGCCGATGTAAGTATTGGAGATCAATGGCCATTCGACGATACCATCTGCACGAATGTATTTGGCGTTCGACGAACATCGGTGCCGTTCTTCGATCCATCCGATGGGTATTCCAAGACGATATCAGCAGACATACCCGATCAAACACTTTGGGTTTCCGTCGGTGCGACCGTTCTTGAGGGTGAAAGCTTTACATGGGACCCACCGCCTCCACGCTATCCTAACGGAGGAGTAGGACCTGACAACTATATTTCACCGATTATCCTGATGGATAACGAAGATGTTAATGGCAACATTTACGGTGGATCAAATATCGGCGATACCCTTACCAGTTTCCCGATCAATTTGCAAGGCAAACCAACCGCGAATTTGACATTCGATTTTCAGCGGACGGGCAAGTTCCTGGGATTTTTCCAATTCCCATGGGATGCTGGCTCTATGTATGGCCCCGAATGGACCATCCTCAATGTAAACAACGGATCTGTTGTTCGCAAAGGCGATTCGCTGGTTCTCGAATTTAAGGATCCGGCTCAGCCGGGTTGCAACCCCGCCCCTTCTTCCTGGCATGAAATTGCAGCCATTGATGGCGGTAGGGATTTTGAATTCAAGAAGTTCTTTATGAGCTTAACAACCGGGAAAGTCAATGTTGATATTGACAGAAACGGAGTACAATCGACAAACAGTTATACTGTTCCGCTACTGAATTATCTCACTGCGGATTTCCGATTCCGACTCCGTTTGAAGTCCAACAACGATGGTCCATCTATCCCACCACCGCAGGATGATAATGACCCATGGTATATCGATAATCCGACGGTACTTGTACCTCTCAAGCCTGAAATCGAGGTCATGTGGGTTCGTGTAGTGAGCCCATACACGAAGATTCCAGCTTCCGAGGCTATTTCTCTGCCAGTCTACACGAAGATAGCGAACTTATCTACGACGGTCAATATTGCCTTCCCAATTCGGGTGCAAATTCTCGACCCCAATAACAATACTGTGTATTGGCAGGCAGTCGTGGTTAATTCCTTAGCCGCTGGCTCGGATACCATCATCCAGATGCCAAATTGGAACGCTCAAGACGCTTCATCGGGTGGAAGTGCGGTTTACACCGTTGACGCATGGCTGGACCAACCTAATTTCTCCACGCCATCCTCTATCACGGGTACTTATACCTATTTCGCACTCAATGTTGACATTAACACTGGTAACGGCGGCGTTCAGGAATTTGCTTACGACGCAGCCGGGCTTGATCCTGGATACAATTCAGGCAATGACTGGCCGGGTCTTGTTGATCTCCAGGGTGAAGGCGTTGGATTTAACCAATACGGCACTGGAAGTTTCGCGATGAAATTCCAAGTTTCTACGCAAGATACTTTCTATGGAGTTCGTGCATTCTTTGGCAACGCAAACCAGTCGAACGACGAGATCAGGCTTTCGCTCCTTCAGGGTACCCCGGGTCAATGCACCCCCGGTGACACTGTTGAGTTAGAAGGCGTTCAAGCTACCTACAATGCTTACCGTGGTCCCGACTGGAATCAGTGGAGCACCTACTATTTCCCGAAGCCAGTGGTTTTAGCCGCCAACGGCGCCCAACGAGGTGTCTACTGGGCAAGTGTCAGCCAACTCTTGCCAGTTAGTATGCAACTCGGTGCGGATGATTCACGTGGTGGTGGAATTGTTCGAGGATACGACCCTCAAAACCTTTCTCCAGACATCGAACCCGGTGACGACGATCCGTATGGCACCGAGTTTGTTAGCGGAGGAGTAAAGGCAAACAATGGCGATATCAGTTGCGTATGGGCTATCGAGGCCGATCCCGGCAGTGGTGGATGGTCGCCTTGGAATCCTAAGATAGGATGGTGGCCCACCAACTCGCTTAGCGGAATTCCGTGGTCAGATATCCTCACATGGTTTACGCCTGGAATGGATGTAAATGGAAATGCATTCTATGCCGCGGGTAGCTATACTCCTTCTGTTAGAGCAATGGTTAGCCAGCAAGGCATGTTGCCAGTGCAGCTTCTTTATCTCAAGGGAGAACAGCAAAATGGAACTGCTCTTCTTACGTGGGCAACTGCTACCGAGACCCAGAATGCCGGTTTCCTTGTCCAACGTCGTCTGGCTAACTCGGAAGATATTTTCGAGAACCTTGGCTTCGTTGCTTCCAAAGAAACCAATTCATCCACGGAAACCGGTTATGGCTTTATTGATCGGAACGTTACCCCCGGTACATACACCTACCGTCTCCTACAGACGGATGTGAATGGTGCGCAGCACTATTCCAATGAAGTGCAAGTTGCGATCGATCCGCCGAACGGGTTCTCACTCGCTCAGAACTATCCGAACCCATTCACACCCGTTCTGGGGTCAACGGAGTTCGACTACACTCTGACGGTTGCGGCACCAACCACGATGATCATTTACAACCAATTAGGTGAGGTAGTAAAGACGCTCGTTAACGGCAATGCCGAACAGGGACCGCATTCGGTTCGCTGGGATGGTATGGATGATCGCAATACTCCCGTCGCTTCCGGATCTTATATCTGCAAGCTGATCTCGGGTGAGTTCTCATCCTCGATTAAGGTGACGGTCAGTAAGTAATTACTTCCGAAGTCTTTCAATAAAAAGCCCTCGCCAAATTGGCGAGGGCTTTTTTTTTGAACAATCCCAAGATGGAAAACTTACAAAGATGATTGTATGATCAAGCTGGCCCGATAATGCCGCGCTTTGCCAGAGAGATAAACTTCAAAATCTCTTGAATTTCGGGCAGTGAAGCATCGGGACCATTTGCGATCGCCTTGACTGCATCCGACACATTCATCCCGGAATTGTAAAGTGTGAAATAGACTGACTTTATCACTTGAATCGTACTCCCACTTACACCCCGGCGTTGAAGGCCGATTCGATTAATTCCACTATATTTTGCCTCTCCACCACCGACCAAAGCAAAAGGAGGTACATCTTTCCGGACTTCGGCACCACCGCCGACCATGCAGAGCATTCCTATCATGGAGAATTGGTGGACAAGGCAACCACCGCCGACTGTAGTCCACTTGTCAATAGTTACATGCCCTGCAAGCTGAGTGGCATTCGACAGAATGACACTCTCGCCAATGAAACAATCATGGGCAACATGGGAATATGCCATGATCAGGCATGTTGGTCCTATCCGCGTGACTCCATCCATGGTGCCGGCATTGGTGTCGTAATCGTGAATCGTACCACGATGCAGAGTTGCAAATTCGCGGATCACACTGTCATTTCCAAGCTCAACGTAGGTCTTCTCGGTACCTTTGAACTTTAGGTCCTGAGGGACATTGGAGACAACGGCGGCATGGTGTATTTGGCACCGCTCTCCGATCCGAGCACCCGTGCCAATGAAGGCATGATGATGAACGTGAGAATCGCGCCCAATGTAGACATCACCTTCGACAATTGCGTAGGGTCCGATATCGACTCCATCCGCCAATTCAGCGCGTGGATCGACTATTGCAGTAGGATGAATTGTAATTGCCATTCAACTAAGGTTTTGTTGGCGTATAAAAAACATATTCGATCATGACTCTCTGTCAACGATTGCTGCCATGAATTCTGCTTCCGCGACGAGCTGTCCTTCCACTTTAGCCTCACCAGCCATTACGAAGGTCTTGCCGCGACGCCGTATCATTCGAAGCTCGAACAGAAGTTGATCCCCAGGCACGACTGGCTTGCGAAATTTCGCCTTGTCGATCGCCATGAAGAAGATAAGCTTCTTATCGGAATGCTCCATTGAATTCAACAGAAGCATACCCCCGGTTTGGGCCATCGCTTCAAGAAGCAGAACCCCCGGCATAACAGGCTTGCCGGGAAAATGACCCATGAAGAACGGCTCATTATACGTGACATTCTTGAGGCCAAGAATTCGCTCATGCCCATCGGTCAGATCCATTTCGAGAATGCGATCGACGAGCAACATCGGGTACCGGTGCGGCATGATCCGTTCGATCGCTGTAATATCGAATAAATAATCTCGCGTGGCTGAGGGGTTATACTTCTGTATCAGCGATTTCTTCTCATTCAGCTTGCGAAGCTTCCGAGCAAATTCAACGTTCGAGGCATGTCCGGGACGTGCTGCCAGGATCTGCGCCTGCATCGGAGCTCCGACAAGTGCAAGGTCACCGATGAGATCAAGCAGCTTGTGGCGGGCAGGCTCATTCTTGTAACGAAGCTTTTTATCATTCAAAATGCCACTGGTGCCGAGCATCACACTGCCGTTGATTCCCAACTTACCGGCCAGGTCCCGCATCTCGTCATCTGTCAGATCACGGTCAACAATTACTATCGCATTATCCAGGTTGCCGCCACGGATCAGTCCCCTATCCCGCAATACTTCAACTTCATGCAAAAAGCAGAACGTCCGGGCATCCGAAAATTCCGAGACGAATTCCCTCTCCAGCGAAAACAACCCTGTATGCTGGCTTCCAAGTGCCGCGTTGTTGTAATCTACCATTACCGTGACGCGGTAATCGTTCGGGAGCGGAAGGGCTACGATCTCTACGCCATGCTGCTCATTTCGGTACGATACCGTTTCATCAACCACCAAATATTTCCTGGCAGCAGATTGCTCTGCTAAACCTGCAGCCTGAAGCGCCTCGACATACGGCTTGGCGCTGCCATCTCCGATCGGGGGCTCGTTAGCCGTGAGCTCGATTCGAACATTATCAATTTCAAGACCGACAACGGCAGCCAAAACATGCTCCACCGTATGGACGCTTGCGCCATTCAGAGAAAGCGTCGTGCCGCGAGATATATCGCTGACGTAATCTACCAGTGCCGGAATCTCGGGTGAACCGGACATATCGCTTCTGACGAAACGAATGCCGTAATTTTCCGGAGCAGGATGAAATTCGATCGAGCTGGTATTTCCGGTGTGAAGACCCGTGCCTTCAAATTTGGAAATGCTGGAGACTGTTCTTTGCTGTGCGCGCATGTGAGCCGTAAAACTAACAGAACCGCTAAACCATTTCGCCTTGGAAATCACCCGGTTCATTTCAAGGATGGAAAGCCAGTAGTTAAGCCGCTTAAGACGTAAACCTCCTGAACTTATTTTGCCTTCGAGTCTGTAATATCAATTATGCGAATTGATATTATCTCAGCCGTCCCAAAATTACTGGAAAGTCCGCTTTCGGAAAGCATCGTAAAACGCGCTCGCGAGAATGGCGTGATCGAGATCCACATTCACGATCTCCGCGAATATGGCTTGGGTAAATATCATCAGATCGATGACGAACCCTTCGGAGGAGGAGCTGGGATGGTTCTGAAACCCGAACCGCTCTTTGCAATTTTCAAAGAACTTACCGATCAGCGCGATTACGACGAGCGTATCTTCATGACCCCCGATGGCGAACAATTCTCGCAGCCAATGGCAAATGCGCTTTCAATGAACAATAACATCATCATTCTATGCGGCCATTACAAAGGCGTGGATGAGCGCGTCCGTGAGCGATGGATCACAAAGGAGATCTCCATCGGTGATTACGTGCTCACCGGCGGCGAGCTTCCTGCCTGCGTTGTCGTCGATGCCATCGTCCGACTTCTGCCCGGAGCCATCCACGATTCCGAAAGTGCCCTCATGGATTCCTTCCAAAATGGCCTGCTGGATGCACCGGCTTATACCCGTCCCGCCGAGTTCGAAGGCATGAGCGTGCCCGAAATACTCCTCAGCGGCGATCACAAGAAGATCGACACCTACCGTCACGAAGAAGCCACCCGCCGAACCGATGAGCGGCGGCCCGATCTCTTGCAACAATAAATTGCCCCGATCAGCCTGTTTTCGATAGTTGGCCTTTCATTGCAATTTTTTTTTGCATTAGGAATTCATAAACTGTAGAGTTTTGAGGTCAGTCGTCTCCGGATTGTCAATAATCATATCATCCAACCCGCTTCATTTTTCGTGTCTTGATCATCGCTAAGTTCCGTATCACTGCTGAGTTCCGCAAAACTCCGGAAATATTAAACTCTTTGCTGATCGATCAATACTTCTTATGGAAGGCAACACTTCGGCTCACTTCTGGAAATGGATAGCAACGGATAATGGGTTGCGTAATTGGCGCATCACAAACTTACTTTTGGATCGAAATCCACAGCGAACTCTTCGGAAAGCTTCTCGTTTGAGATATGTCAGCAATCTTTAATTCGTTCAGCACATGAAAAATCTATTTTTAGTCTTCGCAGTGTTCGTTCTAACATGCGCGTCTTCGATCGGTCATGCTCAATCCTGGACCCAAACAGGGATCACCGAAACAGGAGATACGATTACCTATCGGTTTCCGCCTCCGCCCAGCACTTATGTACCCAACTTGCTCGTCCTTAAATTTTACAACGGATGGCTCGACTACGATTCCCTCTGTTACGATTGCAGCGAAGTGCATGGCGAGGGAAGGCATATTTTTGGCGAAGACAAGCCTTTCACGGATTGCAAACAAACGCTGATGGAACAGAAATTCTCGCTGAATATCATTCTCGATCCCGTGGTTCAGGGGATCTTAATTGCGAACGGCGCGAGTTATGTCATGCGAATGACTGCGGCAAACCCATGTACCGATACATTAAGCGTGACGCGCCGCGAGGACACGATTCCAGCGGACGATTATAATTGGATTGAGGTGACATTCAGCAACGATACCGGATTGATTCCCGCTATCGAAGAGCTATTCACTTCGAATCCATCGTCTCTTCAGCTTGAGGATTTAGTCCATTACATGCATGCCGCATCTCCGCCCATGCCTCGGCATCCGCATGATTCGGAATACCATGTAGGGCATCAGAAAAGCTTAGACATGATCGGAATGACGCAAGCGTGGGGGTACAATGTTGGCGATAGCCAAATAAAAGTTGCAGTGGTTGATAACGGGGTGGACTACCGCCGTTGCGAATTTGGCGGCGACGGGGTGGCGTGCTGCATCGGCACGAGTTATAAAGTTTCCGGTGGTGAGGATTTTAACACAAAGACCCCTGAAGGGGTTGATAACGCAGATTTAGAGGATCCGAGCCATGGAACCGCTTGCGCTTCGATCTTCGCTGCGTTCACGAACAATAGCAACTGCGAGGATACCCTTACAGCACATTTTGCCTTTGGCATGGCCGGCATTGCAGGTGGCTGGGGAACATACGATGATGACACCTCGACCGGCGGACCGGGCGTTCAGATACTTGCATACAAAATTGACTCGTTTCCGCTCGTCAATGCCTACCGATCGGATTGGGCCACAAGCGCCATCATGGATGCATCCGATTCTTCTCCGAATGGGCCGTATGGCTATGGAGCACATATCATCAATAATAGCTACAGTTACGATACTGACCAGATCATCCATGATAGCGCGGCTAAATATGTATTTCCAGCACTCCGCGCCGCAGCGGCGGAAGCATACCGCAATAATGTGTGTTTTGTGGCCAGCAAAGGAGATGCGGGTATTAATACCGATACTATCCCCAATTGGCCGGCTGATTTTAATCCGCAAAAAGACATTATTGCTGTCGGTTCTTCTGATCACGATACTGTGAGGCAAGCAGGGATTTCGTCCTTCGGTAGAACAACGGATTTGATTGCGCCCGGAGGACTATCATTCGATACCTCAGGTTTGGAATATATTTCAAGGGCGCAGGCGTACGGCGCTGACACATTTTATTATTTTGGCCAAACCTCAGCTGCTGCACCACACGTTTGCGGCGTGCTTGCGCTTATGAGAGGGTTCTACTCAGGAACAGTAATCCCATACACTGAGGATTGGGAAGGAATGCTAGAAGCATCGGTCATGAGCTTGCAAGGACGCACCGACCCAGTCTATGGGACGTATGGACTTGGATTCGATACCTTGATTGGCTGGGGTTTTCTCCGAGCCGACTCCGCGCTCGAAAAGCTCGATCCCACGGGTCTCGATCATTATCAATTGTTCCACTATACCGTTCCATTTGCTATGTGTGATACCGGCGCGTGGGATACATCATCACGCACGCTGATCATCGAGGAAGATGGCTTTGCCGACAGTCTGCCGAGAGGAACATACACCGTCTTCCGGCGGGAGATTACAGGAACCACGAATTATAGCTCCTCCATCGACACGACAAAACAAGTCTATACATGGGGCAATGGCGAGGATGGATTTGGTATTGGCGGCTGGTCCATTGCCAGCCCAAACAGCCAGGAACCCTGGAGCGAAGTGACAAATGGCCAAGGTGGAATACCGGGATCGCCGGTAAACATTAGGGAGGGTATATGGCATAAACAAAGCCGGACCGTTACCGCTCACTCATTTCAGTATAAAGTACTTATTGACAGCACTTATGTTATTTGGCCGCCGGACTCCTTGTGCGGCGTTAGCTTCTCTGTGTTCGGAAGTGCGGCACCTTCGAGCGGAGTAGCACCCAGTCCAATAGTGACTGGTAATGGGTTTACCGTCTTTCCCACAATTGCTAATGAAACCGCACATGTGATTGCTACGGCCTCGGATCAGATGTCTGAATTAGAAATCGCGAATTCTCTTGGAGTCATTCTGGATCGTGAACATGTCAAACCTCAAACCTCAGAAATTATCATTAACACAACCGACCTACCAGAAGGATTTTACTTTTGCAGGCTCATCTCTGAAGATGCTACAGAAACTGCAAAATTCATTGTTCGGCATTAAGAGTAACAACAAAAATTCTATATCAGCAATGAGAGAAGAAATTGCAAAGGTAACTATTATTGTCGTTATGATATTCGTTGCGATACCCATTGCAAATAGCCAATGGGTGTCCACGAACGGTCCAATTCTTGCCGGCAAAGGGTACAGCGGAGCAACGGAAGGCTTTGGAGTAATTGATTCAACCCTCTTTGCAGGCACCGAGGATCCTGCAGGCCTCGGAGGTGGAACTTCACTCACGACGGATTTCGGTGTTACCTGGCATGAGACTAACGGCGAAATGCAGTACACCATATCATATGCCGTCATTGCTTGCAATGGGGTTCTATTTGCTGCCACGGGCACTGGATTGTATCGATCAACTGACAATGGTTCAAGCTGGAATCAATCAGGGTCCATGAATTATCTGTTGTCTCTTGCGGCGAATGGCAACAATGTTTTCGCTGGAACTGCCGGGTATGGTGTGTATATCTCGGCAGACAGTGGTGCACTCTGGACACCGATAAATAAGGGCTTGCCGAGTAATGCCTATATCAGTGCAATAGCTGTGAGTGGTAGTAATATTTTCGCAGCAACTGTTGACAGCGGTGTTTATATCTCTACTAACAGCGGGGCAAACTGGACTCCCACAAACACCGGGCTGACGAATTTGGATTTGAATTGCCTCACGCCAGTTGGAACAAATCTATATGCCGGAACTGGGGGTGGGATTTTTCTTTCAACGAATAATGGAACAAGCTGGGCGAACATCTATTCCGGGTCGATCATTTACTCCATTGTGTCGAGCGGTAACTATCTGTTTGCAGGTGGCGAGAACGGTGTAATGTTATCAACGAATGACGGCAAGAGTTGGAGTTCCGTCGATTCCGGCCTAACGTACAATAGCGTTTTAGAACTTGCGGTCGATGGCCCTTATATCTTTGCTGGTGTTAACTGGGGCGATGGCGGTGTTTGGCGCCGCCCGCTTTCGGATTTCAACCAGTCGGGCGTGGCGGAGAGTGCGGCTGGGAACTCCGATAGCACCCTTCGCATATTCCCCAACCCCGCATCCAATCAGTTGCAAATTATGGGTGGGTCAAGCATCGGCAAAGATGTGGCAGGCACGGTTCATCTCTTCGATCTCCTGGGCCGCGAGCGCTTGAATGCTCCGCTGTTGGCTAACAGCGCCACGCTGGATGTAGCCTCACTCCCACCTGGCATGTATTTCGTAAGCGATGGGCATTCGCAATCGAAGTTCGTTAAGCAATAACCCCCTCACCCAACCTCGCCCCTGAGCGGGAGAGGAGTAGCGCTTCGTCAGAGAATTACGAATTCAGGAGGGTAGCATTTTCCCCATCCGTAATTCGTAATTTGAAATTCGTAATTTAGGTCTTTTTGTGTCATTTTTTCGCCATAAGCAGGGCATTCCAGCGCCGGAACGCCGCTCCACAGGCTCCTGTTGAAACCGTATCTACGGCCTCTCGTACTCTTAAATCACTCTAATTGGCCTCACACAAATCCGAAAAATCTATCGACCTATTGTGACAATGTAAGCCACGGCCATATTTTTGGCCGCGGTTGAGAACATGAATACTATTGCCGGTGGGCTTGCGCGTTTGCGCATGCCCTAGCTTTGCTTCGTCCGGCTTTTTGGGTCGATACGTAATTGGTAAGAATCACTTCGGGCTTTTCACACACTGCGAAACGGATAGCGCGGCGGCCAGAGTCATCGACGTCGGCACCGCCTGCGCTGTTCGTTGTTGCGTCTGCGTTGCTGGTGCTGGCGATGCTATCGCTGGATTCGTGCCGCAAGCCGAAAGAAATCGAGAAAAATCCCAATACGCAGGCCGCCGATACTACCAAAGATACATCCCAAAGCTTTATCTCGCAGCAGTACGATTCGCTCTCGCATAAATTCACGGATTTTTTCAGTACCCTTCTGCCGCGCGGCAAAGATACGACGAAAGGGTACCCGATCGTCACCACCCCGCCACCGGATTTGAATCCGCCGTCGGTCACTCCGGATGTCCCCGCGCTTCCCGGATTTTTGAACTCACCGATCAAGCGGAAGATCGAGTTCGATACGAATGGGAACATTATTCAGCACGATGTTTTCCTCGGAAGCGACGTCCGGGCGCCCGTCACTACTTCGTTCCAGGATTACGTGCATGCCGAAGAAGATCAGACGATCTCGTCCGGCTTTGAAGCCGCGATGCACAAGCAGATAGATACCGGCAAGACCGTGGATCAGGAAACCGGGCTGCTCGGCGATTACAACACGATCTCCATTCCCATTCCGCCCAGCATCGTGCCAACGATTTTTGGCAAACCGTCGATCAATCTCAAGGTCAATGGCGATGTTGGCATACACATGGCCTACCGCGATCAGGTGACCTATGCCACGGCGGGCGCTAATTTTTTCGGTTCCGAGTCGGGGCTCGATTTTGAAACAGGAGATCAACGTTTCTACGAGCGGAACTATTGGTGATAAACTCAAGATCGGCGCTGATTGGGGTTCCGACCGTATGTTCCAATACGATAACTTGCTCAAGTTCAACTATCAGGGGTATCCGGACGAGATCTTGCAAGAGTTCGACGCGGGAAATGTTACCTTTAATACTCCCTCGCAATTTATCGCGCCTCAGCAAGATCTCTTCGGATTGAAAGCGATCATGCGCTTTGGGCCGCTCTACGTAACGGCGGTCGCCGCACAGAAAAAGGGATCGCGACAAACGAAATCCTTCGGCGGAGGATCTGGCGCGGCCACCGAGCACCTTGTGCAACCCTGGCTCTATAAGCGCAACCGGTTCTTCCTGGATACCAGCTTCATTCCATACTACGAGCCGGCGTATTCGACAATTCCCGAGGGCGGTACTCCCCTCATCCAAAATGGTACCGTAGAGGTCTGGACCACTACGAATGTAACGTCAGCGATCAATTATCGGTCAGCCGTGGCGTATTATACCCTTCCGCCAAGTAATGGGGGATATCCCAAGGCCCTCCAGAACGCTTCAACACAGGGAGACTCGATTATTTCCGGTCATTGGATCAAGATGGATACCACCCGATATACTGTTGATTACAATACGGGAGTATTGATCCTGAGTCAGGAACCCGAGGATGTCCACACGAGCCTTGCAGTCAGCTATACCACGTTCAACGGGACGCAGTATGGCGATCAAAGCACCAATACATTGGATAGCCCGCTCGTGCTAAAATTGATCAAGCCCCCACAAGTGTTCAGCGTACCCACAGAGCACGGTTGGAATAATCTCCTGAAGAACACCTACTATATTGGCGGCGTGGGATTCGATCCAGCGAATTTCTCCGGCCGTATTATGCTGACGGCGCCCGGCGGCCATCAGATCGAATACTTACGCGTAGCAAAGAACGGTACGCTCGAAAAGGCCATTTCAGTCATGGGCCTGGATCGCTATAATAATTCCTCGCCTTCCGATAAGACGCCTGATGGGCTTATCGACTTTGGGTCGCAGTTCGCCAACACCGTGGTCGATCCCAAAACTGGAACGATCATCTTCCCGTATTTGGAGCCGTTTGGATCGACCGTCAATAATTACAATCTCGCCCAGAAAAAGAAAGACCCCACCTTCGTTGCCGACACCAATTTCTATCTTCCCGAGATTTACAACACGCCTCAGTTTACTCTGGTCCAGCGCGAGACCAAACTGGTAAATATCGATCTGAAGTACACCGGCGGCGTCTCCTCGACACTCAACCTGGGAGCGTTTAATTTGGTCGAAGGAAGCGTTCGCGTAACGATCGGCGGCACGCAATTGGTCGAGGGAACCGATTTCCGGGTCGATTATAATTCGGGAACGGTTACTATCCTGAATACCGACCTTATCAACACGGGTCAGGTAAATGTGGAGTATGACGTGCACGATGTGTTCACCAATGCGACAAAGAATGTCCTTGCGATGCGTGCGGAAGTTCCACTGTTCGATGACGCGGCCGTCCGAAAAGGAGATATTGGCATTACGGCCATGAATTATTCGGCATCGCTGCCGACGCTCAAAACTCGGCAGGGTGAGGAGCCCTATAACAACTGGATCCTGGGAGCCGATGGAAGCTACCAATTCGAAACCCCCTTCTTGACCGACGCTCTAAATGCCCTGCCTATTTTTAACCTAAAGGACAAATCGGAGCTTAGCATTAAAGCGGATGGCGCGCTTTCTCTGCCAAATCCGAATACGAATATCTCGCCCATGCCGGTCGATAACGGCGCATCGATCGCGTATCTCGACGATTTCGAGGGAGGACTGAACGAGTTCCCGTTGTACTTAAATTATGGACGATGGGTTCCGGCCTCCCAGCCGATGGATAGTGCGTTCCAGGCCAGGCACCCACCCGGAAACAATCCCGATAGCGCCTATTGGACAAATCCCATTAATCAACTCAAGGGCCGCACCGCATGGTTCCCGCCGACCGTGCCGCCCTTTAACGGGAGTTATCCTACGCTGCAGCAAATAAAACCCAACGAGCAAACCCCGACGACCGGCCAGGCGGCGACCACGATGCTGTATTATTTCGACCCCACCAACCCGGGCATTTATAACCCGACCCCAATTCTGCCGATGGGAACGCGGGATAATTGGGGTGGCATGATGCAATACGCACCCGGATTGAATGTCGCCGCTACCAATACAGACGCCATTCAGTTCTATATCAAGATCGATGCGCTCGATCCTTCTGACGCGGATACCGCAAAACTACGATTCGATCTTGGAGTCATTAACGACGATATCATTCCCGATAAAAAACTCGAGACCGAAGATAAAGCGCAGAATGGCCGCTACGAAACCGGCGAGGACGTGGGGCTCGATGGTTTGGCAAGCCTCAATGCAACCCCAAATCAGGAGCTCGCCAAATGGCCGAACGCCCTTAATCAAAGCGACCCCAGCAACGATGACTATGGTCAAGATTACCTGCACATCAACGGTCAGGAAGGCAATGAAGATGACGCTTTCTCTGGCCTGACGCCTGATCATGAAGATCTGGACGCCAGCGGTTCGGTCAGCCTGGACGATGCCTATTATGAATATGAAATTCCGCTTAATATGGCGATCAATAAATACATTATTGGCGGAAACCCTTCACAAGGGTGGTACCAATTGCGTATTCCGCTGGCAGCGTATAATCGTATCGTTGGAACTAATGATAGCTCGTTCAGCAATATCAGTTATTACCGCATCTGGACCAAAGATGTCACGCACCCCATCCAATTCGAGCTCTTTGAATTCATGATGATCGGCAGCCAGTGGACCCGAGGCAACATCGGGCTGAATCCCACGAACCCGATCGCCGATACTTCTTTGAAGATCGATTATGTGAATATCTGGGACAATAGCGGCGCGCCCACCAATTACTACCCACCTCCGGGCGCGCAGACCACCCTGCAGCCGGCCTCGTCGGGATACATTCCCGGTAACGAACAGTCGCTGCTGATGCATCTCTCGTGCGTTCCCGATAAAGGCCAGCGCGAAGCTCAACGCATATTCCCGACGCCTAATGATCTCTTCAACTATCAGTCAATGGCCATTTGGGTACATGGCGACGAGCGCCCCAGCAGCGACATTCCAAGCGCGCCACTGAACTCCATGAAAGACACATTGAACCGCGTGTGGGTCTATTGGCGCGTTGGCTCGGATGCCTATGATTACTATGAATATCGCAGGCCGCTGGTGCGCGGGTGGCAAAATATTCACATGGATTTTAACACGCTGACCAATCTCAAAGTCCAGCGTCCCGATAATCAGTATTCCGATTCCATGATCGATCCCAACGTTCCGTTTGGGATCTATCGCGTCGTCGGAAGCCCCACATTTACGAACGCGCCCTTCTTTGTGCTTGGAGTCGAGAACGAAACACACCAGAACTGCCTCACCACGGACTTGTGGTGGGATGAACTCCGGCTGCTCGACGCGAATGCAAAACCCGGCTACGCCTGGACTACCTCCTCGCAGCTAAAGCTTTCGGAATTTGGAAATATCACGGCGAGTATAATAGATGAAAGCGCTGATTTTCACCAGGTCGATGAACAGTTCAACACATCCCGATCGAGCACCCTCAATTGGAATGTGACCGGTGTGTTCGCGATGGATAAATTACTTCCTCATTGGATGGAAGATAAAGGTTCCAAATTGCCGCTCACCATCTCCCATGCCGAGTCGATCGTGACGCCGGAATATATCGTCAATACCGACGTCAATCTAGCCAACGCCATTACTGCGATTCAGACAGACCCGACAATTAGCGCCTCCGAAAAGCAATATCTGGTGGACTCGCTCACGGATAACAACCAGACGCTGCAAGTCAAGAACTGGATCGGCATGAACGACATCGCGCTGCGTTTTCCGGGTTCGTTCTTTCTACTGCCGGCATTCGTGAATCGGCTAGATTTCGGATTTGGGTACACGCAATCGTATTTGCGGTCGCCGGAATATCAATATGATTATACTTTCGGCTGGACGGTCTCCGGCCGGTATTCCCTGCCGCCTTTGCCGATGCTCGGCTTGAAGCCGATCACCTGGTGGGGCACGACCACACCGTTCATCGGGCCGTATTCGCAATGGACGGTTAACATGATGCCGAGCAATGTCTCCTTTGCACTCGCTGCGACACGAAGCCAAAGCATGTCGCTCGAACAGCTCTCGACGTTAACACTGCCACCGGAGGGAAGTCAACCATCGGACACGCTGGCAGTCTTGAATAGTCGAGTTCCAATCGTCAACCGCATCTTTACTGCAACCCGCGGTATGCAGATCGATTGGCAGCCCTTCGAAGGTGGCTTGCTCTCACCCAAATTTAATTATGCGCTCGATGTAACGAGCAACCTGGCGCCGCTCGAGACCAGCACAGCATGGAACCAACCTACGACCTACGATCTGAACGGGAACCCGATCTACAACTACGATAGCATCTACTATACCCAGCGGAGTTTCCACGATATTATGAACGACGTGTTCTTTAAGAATGGCCAGCTTGCACAGCTCGGACAGGATTTCAGTGCGAGCCAGCGCGTTCACATGGCGACTTCGCCGAAACTACCAGGTTTGTTCGGTCTGGAAAAATTAGTGAAACCCGTGTTCGACTATCAAGTGACGTACAAATGGCTGAACTCGCAGTCTGGTCTGCAGAATGCCAAGCAGGGCGCATGGAATAATGTGATCACCACAGGCCTGGAATTCAACATGCGCGACTTAGGCATTATGTTGTTTGGAAAACCACTCGGCGAAGAGCCTCCGCAGAGAGGCCACGGACATGAGCGAAATCAGTTGGGCATTACCCCGGAACAGCTTCCGCAGCAAGGATCGGAATCGCGGCAATCGCCTGCTCCACTGCCGCGCGAGCAACTCCGCAATCAGGTCGAGCGTGGCGAGGACATGCGGCCGCAGGCCAATCCCAATCCACTCGGGAACCCAACTTTTATTACAGACACCATGCACCCGACGACGCTCGCGACACCGCCCGTCGATACGGTCGGCAAAATTCACAGCCATGGTGTCGGAACCGAAGGCCAGAACGATCGCGAATTCGTCGTCGATACCACGCTGACCCCGGAAGCTCCGCCTGTAAGCCAGATTCCAAAACCGGAACTGGCCGAGGAAAAGCAATCGGACCTGTTAAAGGAGATCGTGCAAACGTTGATCCAAAAGCCGCTCTTCGATTGGAACGGTACGCGCTTTAATTTTATACAGACCAACTCAAGCCTGAACAATGCACTCGGCGGCGAAGGATCGGGTATCACCAATTTCCTCGCGCGGGGCTTTTTCGCGCCAGAGAACGATATGGATGGGCCGTCGCGCGCGTATCAGTTGGGTCTTATCACCGATCCGTCCGGGCGTTTGATCTTCCACTGGCAAAATCATTTTCCGTTTCTCTGGTATTCCGTTCGTGACGGTCTGCGGGCACCCGATCCATTCGGAGGCAACGTCGATGTGACGGATGCGTTCACCCAAACGAATAATTTCGAACTTACGACCAGCCGACCACTCTGGAGTGGCGCATCGATCAATTTCAACTGGAAGCTTTCCTTTGGTTACGACGAGCGCGATGCGCTTAATATCAATAGCGATGGCGATCCCAGCACCTTATACACGACCAGGGCCGGCGACGTTTCCAGAACCTTCTTTTCCATACCCCCGCTTCCGTTTCTCGGCTCGGCCCTGTTGCAAAGTGGCATTCAGGACGTGGGTGTGAAATATAGGGAAATGATCGCGGCCGCAGGCCAGCCGAACGAAGATACGGCGCGGTTCCTCCTCCCAACTGCCGTGCATAACTTGATCGAGCAAAATGCCTTCATGGAAGGCTTCGAGACACTACCTTTCTTTAGTGGCGCGCTGAGAGAATATCTTCCACGTCTCAATTATTCGTTCACCTGGTCAGGTCTGGAAAAATTTCCGCTCTTCAGTTTTGCCGATCATGTCAGTTTCCGTGATGCATACAGTGGGACCTACAAACGCTCGTTCCGGCAGGACCCCAGCGATACACTCGATCTCACCTCGCTTCAGACCATCGTCTATGGCTTCCGACCGCTCATAGCCTTCGATATGGGGTGGGATAAACTTTGGAATGGAAAACTCACCACCAGCTTGAATTACGATTCACAGACAGAGTGGGCGGCGGACTATTCCTCGACCCGTATCACGGAACGGCTTTCAACCACGTTTGGCATTACAGCGAATTATGCACGGCAAGGGCTTTCTCTTCCATTCCTGAAGTTGAACTTGAAAAATCAATTTACTATGAGTTTTACCCTGAGCGAGACCATTTCCTCGAGTAATTATTATAATTTCTGGACGATCGATCAATACCCCGGCGGCATCAGCGATGGCGGCCTAACCAAAACAACGATCGAACCGCGCATAGGCTACAATATTAGCCAACAGCTTACAATCGAAGGATTTTACCACTACGAACGCACCACACCTGCAGCGAGCGGCCTTATCAGCCCACCCACCCTTCTGGTCGAAGCAGGGTTTGATATTAAGTTGAAGATACAGTAACGGGTACAAGCCGCTCAAGGACTCTCATTATAGGCCATCGATGGAGTGCTTTTCCAGAGGCAAGCCGATTTTTTGGCTTCTAAAAAAGAATAAGTGATAATTGGTATTGTGTGGTGTTAAACCTCGAATGCAGGTTCACGTCGAACTTGTACCTTTACCTTTGCTTCGTTTGCTCTCCGCAAGCATCCGCATCGCCGATGATGCACTCATCGTCAACGATGGCCCCCAGGATGCTCTCATCGTTTATATCGACTCCGATATAAACGATGTGGTTCGCAGTGTTCGTCAACACAATTGATGTATCTCAATGCAGCTCGTTCGGTTCGTTCGTGCAACTTCATGTTGCATTTTACTTTTTTTATTGGCAACGACTCCATTATTTGCTATTCAGATTTCTTTTCCGGCGGCACGGCCCGCCGGAATCGTCCATCAATACCCTCTTACGGGCGCGCGTGAGGTTCCACCCATGACTGACATCGGAATTAGGGCAATCGGCACCTATGACCCCGCGACCCTCTCTGCTCAAGAGTTTGTAGCATATGGCTCCATTTCTGGAGCTCACCCTCTGGCGGTCCATCTAAGTCGGGATCGATCTATGGCCATATTTCACCCAAAAACTTCCTTCGCCTATGGTGAGGTGGTACAGTTTGTTATGAGCGCTACTATCCAACCTTCGCCCAAGTTGCTCGGTGGAATGACCATTGTGGATTCCATCCACTTTATCACGATGGTCCGACCAGCTCCCCCAATTCCTGACTGGGTGCGAAACGACAGCTATCAGGCATCTGGCGGGCCAGGTATGCCCGATTCCTCGAACTTAGGATATGATTCACTCCCCTCAATGACCGTCACAGTCGATGACAGCGCTACGCCGGGCACGATTTACTTCGACAATTTTGGATTTACCAGTTTACCAAACCCATGTTATAATTTCACTGCCAACGAACATGGCGTGATCACGCGAGATCAGGAACTCCCAGGGGATGAATCCTCGCGCGATTTCAAACCCGAGCCGAACGGCATATGCACATATTTAGATGCCAACACCAACGTATTTTATGGCCTGGATTCAGCATGGAACATTATTGACTCTTTCGCCGCGGTCAATTATCCGACGGATCAGCATGAACTCCGCGTCTTCCCGGATGGCAGCTATGCCTTGCTTGGACTTTCAACCTCCAGTGTGGATATGTCTCAGCTTGTACCTGGCGGATACAAATTCGCAACTGTCTATGGAGATGTGATCCAAACATTCGATCCGGACGGTAATCTTGTCTTCGAGTGGCGCGGCATCGATCATTATAACGTCATTGATTCCAAATACGAAGATTTGACCTCCTTTGTGATCGACTTCGAGCACGGGAATTCACTCGATTTCGATTCTTCTGGTAATATTCTCTTCTCGAATCGTCATCTCTGCGAAATTTCCAACATTAATGGAGTAACGGGCGATTTCATTTGGCGTTTGGGCGGCGCGCACAATCAGTTCAAGCTGGTCGGCGATTCGCTTTGCTTTTCGATGCAGCATGACGCGCGGTGGATTCCCAACGGCGATATGACTTTTTTCGACAACGCCACTTATGACACCGTGATAGGCGGAGATGGAACGTGGATCCAGAAAAGTCGCGCGGTCGAATACGCACTCGATACGTCGGCGATGACTGCAACGCTTGTATGGCAATACCATCACACGCCAGAAACGTGGTCCGAGTCTATGGGTAGCGTTGAGCGGCTTCCCAACGGGAATACGTTTATCGGATGGGGTGATGATACTGCGGTATCCATGACTGAGGTCCGACCCGATAATTCGACGGCCTTTGAAATGGTCATGCATAATATGAATGTGTCCTATCGCGCGATTAAGGACGTGCCGGATTTTGGCTTTATTGGGATCTTAGATACTGCCGGTGCGCGCGTTTTGTCATCTTCCGCTCTGAACGACACCGGAAACACGTTGGAGGTCCAAGCTAAAACTAATGGAACTTTATGCGCCGCATTCACTCTCGATCAAAGTCAACTTGTTTCACTGACGATCTATGATATGGCTGGACGAGAAGTCAGCGAGGTACTGGCATCGCAACTCGAAACACTCGGCGAACACGAGGTAGGCCTCGACCTGGCTGGGTTACCGAGCGGAGCATACGAATGTGTGCTTACAACCCAGAATGGCTCATTTATTCGCAGTTTTGCAATTTGAAATAGGATCTAGATGACCTCCCCCCACTCAGTGACGCTTGCAAATATTAAATTATTTTTGCTATGAAAGTCTATGGACTTCGCGCGGTGCAAAGAGCCGCCTACGGTATTTCACTCTTGGTAGTAACCAGCGCGTGTGCGTTTGGCTCACAGCCGTCCATCGTATACACTCGGGCTGCCGGGATCGTCCATCAATACCCACTCACCGGTTCGCGAGAAGTTCCGCCAGGGACGGATATCGGGATTCGTGCCATCGGTGCGTATGATGCTGCACGCTTAGCGAAGCAAACGTTCACTGCTGTTGGATCCAGATCGGGCGTACACCCGCTTACTGTTCATTTAAGCCGAGATCGCACGATGGCTATTTTTCACGCTGCTACCCCCTTTGCTTATGGTGAAGAAGTTCGTTTCGCTATGCGCGCTATGCTTTCAGCGACGCCCGCGAACCCCAACGGTATGACGATCACTGATACCGTTCACTTCAATACGATGGTCCATCCGGCTCCGCCGATTCCTTCCCGGCTGATTCGCGATGTTCCACAGCTACCGGGCAACGTTGATTCCTCAATCATTCAAAGTGATTCGCTCCCCGCGATGACGGTGACCGTCAATGACAGCGCCACACCAGGAACCATTTATTTCGATAACTTTGGCTACCTCGAAGGATACGGGGGGCTTCCAAACGCTTGCTTTAATTTGGTCACCGATCAAAATGGGGCGATCGACTGGGATCAGGAGCTGCCGGGAGCTTCCTCGCGCGATTTCAAACCACAGCCCAATGGCATGTTCACGTTTCTAAATGCCAACAGCAACGTATTCTACGGCATGGACTCTTCCTGGAATGTTGTTGACACCTTCATTGCTTTAAATTATGGAACAGATCAGCATGAGCTCCGAGTATTCCCCGATGGCAGCTATGCGCTCTTCGGAATTTCTATCAGCTTTGTGGATCTGAGTCAGCTTGTTCCCAATGGCGCCGATTCCGCGGAAGTGTTAGGGGATGTGATCCAAATATTCGATCCGGACAAGAATCTGGTTTTTCAGTGGCGCGGGATCGATCATTATGACGTTATCGATTCCAAATATCAGGACTTGACCTCCTATGCGATCGACTTCGAACACGCCAATTCGCTCGATTTCGATTCCTCAGGAAATATCCTTATTTCGAATCGGCATCTCTGCGAAATCTCCTGTATCAATGGCATGACCGGCGATTTCATTTGGCGCCTGGGTGGCGCGCACAATCAGTTCAAGCTGGTTGGGGATTCAATATGGTTCTCGATGCAGCACGACGCCCGATGGATTCCCAACGGCGATATGACCTTGTTCGATAACGCGATCTACGACACCGTTACGGGCGGGAACGGAACATGGATCCAACACAGCCGCGCGCTCGAGTATGCGCTCGATACCACGGCGATGACCGCGACGCTTGTCTGGCAATACCATCACACGCCAGAAACATTTTCCAATGCGATGGGCAGTGTCGAGCGGCTGCCGAATGGCAATACCTTCATTGGATGGGGTGATGACACCGCCGTATCTATGACGGAGGTTCGTCCCGATAATACGACCGCCTTCGAGATGGTCATGCACAACCAAAACGTGTCCTATCGAGCCTACAAATCCGTCCCGGATTTGGATGTTATCGGGATCTTAGATACGACCAGCGCGCAAGTGTCGCTAGCTCCCGTTGCAAGCAATTCCGGAAATACGCTGGAGATCGTGGCGGAAGCAGGTGGGACGCTATCCGCGCAGTTTGCGCTCGATCACACCCAGCCGGTTTCCCTTACGATCTATGATGTAACTGGCCGGCAGGTTCGGAGTATCCTCACATCCGAATTGGAATCTTCTGGCACCCATGAGATTCCTCTCGATCTATCCGGGTTGCCAGCGGGTGCTTATGAATGCGTGCTTACTACGCAGGATGGCACCCTTGTTCGCGGCTTTTCGCATTATTGAAATAGCGAAACCCTAAATCAGTTATTTCATTCTCGCACTGGTAGCTGGCACGATTACCATCGAACGGTGAGATTGAGTTGGAGGGAGCAACCATTCCGGTGTTCGCTTGTACGCATTTAGGCATTCTTATTTCTGTTTTTAGGATTTGAGGAGAAATGCTATGAAAAAAGCCATTTTCGCGGTTTTATTACTTCTCGCCACGACGGGCCGTGCCGGGGCGCAAGTGGATTCGTGTCTTTGTATTTGGGGAGCAGCAGATTCAAGCGGTTGGATTAATCCCGATACCGTTATGGTCGATACTTGTAAGTCCCATATGGGGTTTCCACCGTCATCGAATGAATACGTCTATTCGAAGAGGTATGTTGTTGGATTCAATTATGCAGTAATTAAATTAAATGCTGTTAGTCCAGACAGCACATTAATAGTTCCATGGACTTCTGTCGATAGCATAGATATTGAATTCAAAAATATCTGTAAAAATGTAGCGGCGAAATACGATGGACTCTGGTTCATGAAGGTGTTTCCGTCCGTAGGAGATTCCACTGATCCTCGTTACAATAATTTTCTGGCTATTATCGGGAAATATGCGCAAGTTGATTCGATAATTGATACACTGTGGCCACAATCGCTACTTTCAATTATCGAGGTTGTGGGTTTTAATAGGCCCGGTCCTGCTACAATTGATGTTAAACCAATACCAAAACCAGAGCCTTTAAAACTGATTTTTTTAGACGCTACTCATGTGCAACCCGATGGAATTACCAGCATCACCCCTTACATCATTTCTGATGACATAGGCAGAACCGTAGCACGAAATTCTATCGACCCTAATGAATCCATCGACTTGAGCCTTTTACCTCAGGACCTGTATTTTTTTAGCTTCGAAGGCACCGTGAACCAATCGTTTAAAGCTCTCAGATAAATTATTATTTCATTCTGATTCAAACTAAGCGCGTAGGTCGAGCGTCCGCGGTTATGTTGGAACGGAAGAGCGGAATCATACCATTGTGAACACACCGAACCGTCGAGCGGGGACGCTCGACCTACGCGCTTACCTTGATTGCGCAAATCTTCCAAGGGGCATTTATTATGCGCACGGATCGAATGGCATCAGAGGTAATCGATAAAGTTTTTGATCGAGCATTCACGTTTTACAAAGATTGCGGTACCACGAACGGCTTAACCTTTCCCTGCTGTTCTTCTTCACAGTATGGCACGACAGCGATTTGAAGATCTTGGCATAGGCGCGAAAGCGGCGGAATCGCGTGTGCGCCTGCTCAATCGCGATGGTTCGTTCAACGTCCGGCGCAAGGGGCTGCCGTTTCTCTCCTGGTTCAGTGGGTACCACTATCTCATTTCCATACCGTGGTGGAAATTCAATTTGCTGATCCTGCTTGCCTACGTTGCGATCAACGGCTTCTTTGGCGCGATCTACCTGTGTATCGGTACGGATGGCCTTGCTGGGATCGATGGTCACTCCCTTTCCGAACGCTATATTGACGCAGTTTTTTTTAGCTCGCAGACTTTTACGACGGTCGGCTTTGGCCGAGTCGCACCGGTTGGCATGGGTTCGAATATTACGGCTGCGTTCGAATCGCTGGCAGGCTTACTTTCATTTGCGCTGGCTACCGGGTTGCTCTATGGTCGTTTCTCGCGTCCTGTAGCGAAGATCATCTTCAGCCGCGATGCGATTATCGCGCCTTATGAAAACATCACTGCTCTTATGTTTCGAGTTGCGAACCAGCGCACGAACCAATTGATCGATGTGAGTGCCACGGTTACCTTAAGTCGGCTTGAAGCTACCGCCGAGAGCATCACAGGCGATGCAGGAAAACGCACTCGTAAGTTTTACCCACTCGATCTTGAACGGCCATCCGTCACATTTTTTCATCTAAGCTGGACTGTCGTGCATCCGATCACGGAGCAAAGCCCACTGTACGGCGTTTCAAAACAACAATTGGACGACTCTGAGGCGGAGTTTCTTATCCTGCTCGAGGCGTTCGACGACACCTTTTCGCAGAACGTTCATACCCGAACCTCGTACAAAAGCAATGAAGTGGTATTTGGCCGTAAGTTCAGGAGCATCATCCACACCTCACCAGATGGGGTGATCGAGATCGATCTCGATAAGATCCACGATCATGACGCGGCTTGAATAGATCGCACTCTGTCTCCACTCCGGTATGTTCTTCGATATCTTTTCGTATGGATGAAACGGAGCCTCCACTGCGGTGTTCTTGTTATATGTCATACGAAATGCATGGTAGCATGTGTATTGACAAGCAAATCTATTGGGACTACATTCGATCTATTCCATCACGCCAAGACCCGTTAAAGGTCTTATATTATGCAAGCTCTTATTCGGAGCGTCGCTAATGGTTATGTTGCTATGTCAAAATGCTGCTTCCCAGACCCTCGTGCAAATCCAATCGACCGCAGCGTCCGGCTCGCAGACAGTGCCCACGCCCACAGTAAAACCAACATCTGGGGCTCTGCGAGATAGTGGTATAACCTACGTTTTTTTGGCTATTGGTGGGTTTATCCCCACTTCTCAGAGTTATCGGCTCAATTTTGCAAATAGCTTTGTCGGATTACCGGTTGAGCTAAGCGGTGGATTATTATTTCCTATCGCTCACGATGTGTTTGTTCCGTTCACGGTACGCTATGAGCACAGAACAGCGAATTTTGTTACTGGCATGTCCATGGCAGTCACGACGATCGAACCGGGAGTTCGGTATTTTTTTCAACGGGAGGACCCATCCCCATCTGGCTCGGCGATGATCCATGAGCTTCGCATTTTTGGGGCCATCGAAGGGCTGCTGGCCGAAGCAAGCATTGCCGGTTCCTATGATGTTTCTTCTGATGGAACCGTGACTGGTACTGCGCAGGCGCAACGGAGCTATTTTAATGTCGGAATCGGAATCGATCTGGGACTGATGTATCCTTTGACCCCGATCTCTGCGCTGGAAGTAAGTGTTCATTTCGCAAATTTTTTTGCAAACCCAATAAGCGATGGAGGTTTAGGGAATATCGGGGGGGTATCGATTTCCGGTGCCTACCGCATTGGTTTTTGATCGCAGATGAATCCTTTTTGATCATGTTAAGACCTTTAAAGCTGTTTAGCCGAGTCCGCTATCTTACTCCAACTTCTTTCGATGGCAAGCTGCTCTACGGAGCCTGCGCCTACCGGTTCGATTCGGCTCGAGTTTCCGAATCCAAAACTATCGCCGCCCAAAGTATTGAAAGATTCCCTTTTTCCCGTCAGCCCGAATCCGTTTAACCGGGTCGAGGGCGATACGAGCCTGCTGATCGCCTTCACGCTTGCCGATACCACCGAGGCTAACCTGCTCGTGCAGAACGCTCTTGGCGACCCCGTCGCAAATTATTACGATACGCTTCTACCGCCAGGACTATACACCACATCGTGGAAGCCATACGCATCGGATGGCACCGCGCTCATGAGTGGAATCTACTTTGTTACGCTTCAAAGCGGATCGTATATCGATTCTCGTTTGGTCAATTTGCAGGAAAATGAATAAACCTTTTATGCCAATTATGAACGCTTTGAAATGGATAGCCAACCGATGCAAGGGGGTCATGCCTTTTGTATGCCTGACATCCATTGGATTTGTAATGCCTGTAGGCGCTCAGACGAATACGATTAAAGATGATTCCCCGATCACTCGCTATTTCCAACACTCGCACCCAATTGGAACCGTGAAAATGGAATTTCCCGGGCCGGGTGGCGGCTATACTCTCATCCATCTGCCCACCAAAGAACGAATGGAGTGGGGCGACACGCTGGTCCATGACCATACTTATCTCATCGACCTCAATGTCTCGCCCGATGGATTGTACCTTGCACCGGATACGATGCTTTCCTTCTCCAATAATACACCATTCGAGTTTGTGTTGCCAGGCGGCCACATCCTTCACGCGGAGCTCACTCCAGGGCACTCACGCGAGTTCCTTCGTGGCATGGATTCGTTGTTCAATGGCGTGATCGGATATGGACTGATTCAGAAATACGTCACCGTTTTTGATTTCAAGCTCAAACAACTCACGTTTTATTCACTACTCGCCGGCGACTCCATTGCAGACGACGATACGAGCGTTATTCAAGTGCCTATCCTCGATGACGCGTTCATCACTTACTGCCATTGCCATCAGCCGACCATCTGGCTGGACGTGAAAGCGCCACCGTTGCCGGAGGGCCATGTGAACCTTGCTTTCCATATTCCACAATCGGAAATATTCAAACCCTCGCTCGATTCCGCGACTCGCAGTAAGATCGATAAGATTCACTTGCAGGACTCGCTTGCGGGCAAACCGCAACCGATCGGATTAGAAGTCAATCGGTTCTTAATTCGCGACCGCTCAGGACATGTCATCAACCTTGCACCGCGCGGCACTCACCGCCTGATCGATCCGATGGCTCCGATCTATCATGATTTCAACGTGCCAGTCATGGGAACGCTTGGGACGGATGTGTTGCGCACGTTCCGCGGCATTATCATTGATCCGTCGCGCGGAAAAGTGATCTTTGTGAAATAGATCAAAGAAAATCGCTCAGCCCCGAGTCTTTTTCACGCACTCGGAAAACCGCTTCATCGGTAATTCGAACGCCTCTCTCCATTTCCGCTCCTCGTTTGGATCGTGAACATAATTCCCGTTGCACAGCATGGCAAGTTCATCTGCGGAGATCGGAAACATCGAGAAACGATCCATGATGTGTGCAAGAGCATTGATAAACCAAAGCGGAATGCTCACCGCCGGTTTTTTCGTGCCCATTGCGTGAGCGATCATCAGGACAAGCTCGCGGTAGGAAATCTTATCCGGACCGCCGATCTCGTATATCTCCCCGATCGTTTCGGGTTTTGAGAGCGATTGAACGATTGTCTCCGAAACATCGTCCACTGAAACTGGCTGGAACAGAAACTCGCCGTTGCCGAGGATAGGCACGAAGGGCGCCATCCGAATTGCCTTCGCGATCTCCCCAACGAAATTATGTTCCTCACGGGGCCGATCGTCGAAGATCAGCGAGGGGCGAAGGATGGTCCATTCAAGGCCGCTTGCTTTAACGAGCTCTTCAGCTTCCCATTTTGTGCGGTAGTATCCTGTTGATCCTTTCGGATCCGCACCCAGTGCTGACATTTGGATCCAACGAGTGGCTCCGGCCTTTGTCGCGGATGCAAGCACATTGCGAACACCCTCGACATGCACCGATCGGAATGTAATTCCTTTCTTCGGAGACTCGCGCAGCAAGCCTGGTAGATAAATAATTGCGTCAGTGCCAGCGGGCACCGCACGAAGCATCTCGTCTCTGTCTCCAACATTGCCCTTGACTACGCTGACGTTCGGATAGATACGAGCGATGCTCTCTGAAGAACGGCTGGAATGGACGAGCGCGACAACAGAATGGCCTGCGGACACGAGACCACTCATGACCCTCAAACCAACATACCCAGATGCACCAGCGAGAAAAATGTTCATTTTTCGATGAATTAAGAATGAAGAATTATGAGTTATGAAAAGGTTATTACCATTTAAGGAAACCCCGATTAAGTCTAACACTACCAAATACGATAGCATTGTCATTCCCGCGCTCGTGGGAATGACAGATTTGACTTCATCAAAGTTGCCTTTACGCGATTATCGCACCGCGTTCATTTATGCACCGATCCTACTCGAGTCCTAAACTCCTCTTTCTTCATTCTTAATTCATAATTTTCTCCAAAAACCATGTTCACCGGCATCATCGAATCACTCGGCACACTCGTTGACCTTACATCTAATGGAACATCGCTCTGTCTCAAAATTGAGGCAGAGCCAGTTTTCTCAGAGGATCCCAGCGGGGTTACAATCTCGCAGAATGGCCTGAAAATAGGCGATTCCATTGCTGTGAACGGCGTGTGCCTCACAATAACGGATGTAAGACCGCCCTATTTTGAGGTCACTGCCGTAGCAGAGACCCTCGGGAAAACGACATTCGGTTCTTTGATAGCTGGTAGTGGAATCGGGGCAACCTCAAGTGCCGATGTGCGGTTCAATCTCGAACGTGCAGCGACACTCGAAACCCGCCTTGGCGGGCATCTCGTCCTGGGTCATGTCGATGGCGTTGCTGAGCTTCGAAGTATTCGCGATAGAGATGGGAGCTGGGAATACAGCTTCGATCTGCCTTCCGAAGGCGCCAGATACGTCGTTCCGAAAGGTTCGATTGCGCTCGATGGCATTAGCCTTACCGTTGCGACCATCGAGGTACGAACCCTGACGTGTGCGATCATTCCTCATACCTACCATCATACGACGTTCCAGTACTTGAAAATTGGCGACAAGGTTAACGTGGAGTTCGATACGATCGCAAAAATGGTCGAACGACTTGTGAAGCCGTATGCACCATAAAAAGCATTTATCATAGCGAGTTACCATTAATCATTACGTAGCGATTCCTAAGTATGGGATCAATACCGAAGTAAGGATAAGAAGCAATGTCTAAGGGTGGTGGAGCTGGAAAAGTTTATTTCATCTTGTACCTGGCGGTTCTGCTGGAACTGCTGATCATTATTGTTGAGCGCGACGACGCGGAAGAGGCGTTCCGGAAAGAGCGGGAAGCGCTCCTCCAGAAAACCAAGCGCATCCAGCTTATCACTGAGACCATCATTAATTCCTTGCGAGGCTCGCCCACGGCGGTCAGCGCCACGTCAGATCAGAGTATGGTCCTGGGTGATAAGAACGAGGCTAACGGACGCATGTTTAATGTCCGAATTCGACTCACCGATCCAGTCCACGATACTGTCAAGGAACTCGATCTCCATATTCTCCGCAATAATGCCGAGATGGCGATGATCAACTTGGCCGCAGATTCGACCCTGTATCCACGCGTTCGCGATGGGAACGACTTCATATTCACCTACCCATTCAAGCCGCAATTCGGCGCCGGTGAATACAAACTTCATTTCGACGCGCGCACCAACCAGGTCGTTGGCGTGACCCAGACTGCCTCGCCGGACGATACCGTAAAAATTGGGGCCGTTCACCTTACTGTTAAGGACTTGAAGGAAGTTAAGGACGCGATCTCGGAGAACATCAGTCTGCGCGGATATATTGATTCGCTCCTCAACGGCGGTTATGAAAACTTCTCTGCCAATATTGGCTCCAACGAGTTTACCGTCAATGTCAAACCTCCACAGGAAGTCGATCAACTCAAGATCTTCCCTGGTGTATCAGACTTTGCCTCGTTCCCAACGCTCGATCTTCCAAATTTTGTCAAGATCGAAGGCGCCACTATTTCGGGTCCACAAGGAGTGAAAATTACTAAAGTTGATGGACCTGGCGACATTGTTCAGATAGACTCCAACTTCTATTGGACATGGAAACCAGATGCATCGGCTGCCGGCCAGACCTATACGGTTAGACTTGCAGGCAAAGCCAATCGTAATGGAGCTCAAAAGGATCAGGCCACGACATCCTTCACGGTACAAGTGGACAAGCTTGAACCGGCAACTGCCTCCCATTTCTTCCCTGAAAATAAGAAGACGCATGAAGCACTGCCTTACACCAGCATTCCATTCAAGGCGAATGAGCAATTTGCCAATCTCAACGGCGCATACCGGACCGAGATCGATATTAATGGTACGAAAGTTAAGGAATCTGACGAACCCACCATCGAGTATACTCCAGAATTCCTGAAGGACGAAGGAAAGTCGCTTGAAGTTAAAGCCTTCTATAAGTCCGACATTATGAAGGACTACGTTCCGATCGACGATCAGACGTTTAAGATCGCATATCCTCCGTTCGTTGCAGCCTCTGAAGGCGATATTACCGCCGGAGATCAGTTTTTCATGAAGGCAGCGCTCGGCTTACCCAACTATTATCAGGAGATCGGCTCGGATCATTTAGACATTCAATCCGACGGGTACCTTGAAGCGACCGCCAAAAAGCAGCCGGGTCAGGGAATGAAAATTGAATTCGTGGCTAACACTACCAGCAAAGCTAATGCCATTAAGAAGAAGGACGGTCAAACGATCGATGTTACGGCAACAGATCCGATCACGCACCAATCTTCAACGTTCCAACTGAACATAGCACCGAAGGTGCAAGCCAAGAAAGGATCCGGCGGGATCGGAGGCGGCGGCATCCATTAATTTATGAATATGCGCAGCACACCGGCTAACAACATGCGGTTTGATCTGCCTCATTCGAAGAAAAATTTATTCGTGTACTGTATAACTTTATGAGACTTACCACCCAGGTTTTCAAGACGAAGATCTTGAGCATGGCACTGTCATTGCTTTCGGTCCTGATCCCATATCGATCGCTCTATGCTCAGCACGGCGATCCGGTGAGCGATTCGCTCAAGGCGGTCACGCTCCGTAATGAAAAGATGTATCGCATGTTAAATAATATGGACGATAAGGGCGCCGATTATGTGTTCACGAACGTCACGGCATGGAAAATTACCGATCCTGATCTGCAAGCTCAGATCGAAAAGGTCTATTTGGCCAAATACGGCGATAAGCAACTCAAGAATTTCGACATAGCCGACGTTTATGTGTTCGTTGCCCCCGATGGGCCTGATCGCTACCAGCCGTTCCATATCCTCTTCATGGGAACCCGGCGTAAAGAGGTGGATACCTCCGGCGGCGGCGAGCAGGATATTACGTTCCTTGGCACCCGGCATAAATCTAATACCAGTGAGAAAGTGCCAATAGCCTTTAAGGGTCACGAAGTGATTCGTACCATGCAACAGCAGCCGTCCCTCCTGGATAATATCAATGCGATTCAAGGGGAGATTGTAGAACTACCCGGTGATATTTCTCCGCGTGGCGTCCAACTTATTAAGAATGCAGATGAGCGCTACATTTTTCACGAGATGTTTACTGGTTTTTATTCAAAGCGGACTATTATCGACGAGCAAGATCTCGCGCTGGGACTCCCGACACCCGATGACATGTCAGATCTTCCAACTGATTCCAATGCAGCGGTTATCCCAACCGAAGCCGATGAGACCTCGATGCTGAGCGCAGAGAATCTCGACTCCCGGGCATTCCGGTATCAGAAGACCGTTGACCTTTCGATCGATCATCTCACGGTGAATCTGTCGCAGCAGAATCAACTCGAAGTCGCGCTTGGCAATCCTGAAGTAGGGCTCCCTTTCTGGTCGAGCGGTGAGGCAAGCCTCTTGTTGAACATGCGCAATCAGATCGGAACCGAAAGCGATTTTAAGATCGGTGTCGATTTCCCGAATTTCGGACTAGGAAACGTCACGCAGTCTGTATTCCAGCCGCGTGAGCTTTCCGGTTCATGGGGCGGTACAGTTGCTGCATATTTTGCCGGCATCGACTTTTTCAGCGCATTCAATATGCCGATAGCTTTCAATTTCAGCGTATTCCCGGCAGGTGGATCGAATTCTTCGATCCTTAATAATGGACCTGCAGGTCAGGTTTCCAGTCAGACGGGAACAGTCCAGAATAATGGAAGTGGCACAACGTTGAACACCGTCCCCGCCGGACGAACATTCTTCCGGACTTCGTTCATCGGACAGTTGTATATTCCGTTCATCGTCCAGCTCGATCCTGCAAATTTTGTTCAGTTCTCAGCAGGTGTTGGCGTGGATGAGGTGAAATTAAGTTGGATCCCGAAGAACGATAGCGAAGGAGCGGTGTATGGATATGGCGGGGGTTCGGGCGGGACAGTTCAGGACCTGTTATACAATGGCAAGTCCAATGTTTCCACGCCATTCACACCGCACGTCGCGATCGAATACGTAAACCATCGATCGAATAAGTTCGGACTTGATTTTCAATACGACCACTTATTCACGTTCGGAGGTTGGCTGGAGCTTATTCCCGACCATCTGAGGCTCGAAGCGAGCTACACGGCTCCGCTTGTCCGCGATCCGCTCCCATATGAGCCGGCATACTTCTTTGAAATCACACCGCGTATTTATTTCTAACATGACCCGAAGTCAACGAACTATGAAAAATTCGATGCAACAACCTTTCAAGCATTTTTTGGGTCTGCTCTTGGCCATCGCGACAATTGCTGCGGTGTCACAGGGCTTCGTTCGAGTGGCGTGTGCGCAACAGGGCGGAGGCGAACAGTCCGCTCAACCAACCTTGCTCACGACCAAGGACTCCTTTGCAATCGCAACCGCTGAGAATAAAACCCTTGAAACGATTCTCCGCTCTATTAACTCGATCGATACAGCACGACAAAACGAACTGATCCAATGGATCATCACAGATCATTCGATCCGATCCCGTGTGATCAGCGCGCTCCGAAAGTCGGGATTTCACCTTGCACCAAATTCTGTTGCTGAAATGACCGTCACTCAGGTGCCTCCTACTCCATACAACGATCAGGACCAGTTGTTGCGTATCGTCATTGAGCAAATTGGAATTTATGGAGATGCGAACATTCGCCGTGTTCTCGGTTCCGACCTTTATGACAGGATCAATTCGCGAACAGGCTATGAGTTCACCCTTATTTCTACCGCGCAGGAGCAAGACAAAATTCAATTCATTGCAATGAATGCTTCGCTTTATGGTGGGGACATTCTCTTCAAGTCGGGTTTTGGCTTCGGTATAAATCTTGGTGATGATTACATCGGCTATCCCTTTTGGCTTCCGGCGACGATCGGCACGTACGGTATCTTGAACGAGGCCGGGACGGATTTCCGTCTTGGCATAGAGTGGCCGCTGGGTGAGTCGGGCGTCACGCCATTTACGATTTCACAAGGTCTGCAGATCCGTGGGAGCAAACTTGTTGGTGCTATGGCCTTTGATGCCGAGCTAAGGCAGGACTTAGGTCTACTTCAAGAACAATCGGGCAAACTGGGCTTAGGGGTGGAGTTCCGCAATGCGTTCACTCCCAGCGTAACGAGTTTCCCATCATTTGCGCTTGCAGGTCTTAGCTCCGACCAAGACCCGTATGCCACCGGATCCGGTGGTAGTACTCTGCGCGCGAAGGACAGCCTCTACTACCTTAAACTTTCGACTCACGCCTATTTGACCTACAATTTCCCCAATCAGTCGTTGCGTGGCGCCTACATTTGGTTGGGAGGCGGTTTGCACATCATTCAGCCCGTAACCATCGGTACACTGCCTATTCTCGTAAATAACGTTCCAAATTCAAACCTCGAGTTTACCGGTGATTTGTCATACTTCGATCCATTGATCAAGCTCGGCTATATTCATACCGGCCCGTCGGGACAGGAATATGGTCTCAGCGTTCAGTACTCGAACACGTTGCAAACAGATGCGTGGGTGCAACTCTTCTCGTGGCTGCAAATAGAAGCGAAGTACTCGACCGTCATTGGTCGCGATCCTTATCCATGGGAATATAAAGATTACGTGATGGTTTCTCCGAAGATCATACTTAATTTCTAACCGCTTAGGATAAATATTTTTCCAGCACAGTGGGGCAATCCGAGAGGATTTGCCCCACTTTTTTTGTGCTCGAATTGGCGGGATACTTGTCGCTATTTACCGGGCGATCCAGCTTCCGTGGAGGTTACCTTCGTTAAACTTGGAATCGCATGTTTCGAATATATAAGCTGCATCCGATTTTGATGCCACTACAAGGGTTCTCTCATTCACTTGTTCGCGAGCGGATTTCCCATTGCCAGATCGAGCCATAAAGAGTTTAACATCTTCAATCGATGGCATGGGATTGCCGGACTCGTTCATCGTGGGTGTGTCGATAATTGCTTCAGCCGTGATACTTCGAAGAAGTTTAGGCCACATGGAAGCAAAAAGCGCGTGAGTGGCATAGCGTTCAGCCCCAACGATCTGTCCGTTGATCGCGAACACAAAGCCGACCGAAGCGCCATCATCCGTTGCGATCGATTCAAACTTTTTTTCCGTAGCGTGCTCTCGATCAGCGAGCGAATTATTTTCGAGTGTGAGTTCCAGGCTTGTAGGGGATGCGTTTCGTGTTACACTGTCTTTCAGTTTCTTGGTCAGCTCACTTTGTGTATTCGCGACATCCTTCCAGACCGATTCCTGGGCTGCATCGACTGCACCAAATTGCGGTGGGGGCAATTGGAGCGAGTTCAATAGATTCAGTTGATCGGTGTCGGGCGCAGTCATGCCGCCAACGTGTGGTGTGAGTAATTGCTCAGTAAGTGCGTGCTGCGTAACCAATCGGGTGTGAGAAAGCGGAGCCATCCAATGTGATGCGCTGAACGTTTCGATGGGCTCTGTACCGCGTTTGGTTGAGCGGCCATGTTCTACGCAATAGACACTAAGGTCTTGAGATATTTCATGCGCGCCGACGATCATATCGTTTGCGACCATGCGATCTTGCTGGCCACCTTTGATTAAATCCGCAGACTGTAGGAACAGGTCGGTGTCTGATCGGTTTTCAATCCAGAGGCGCTGGCTGTTATTTTCATGAATGATCGCGCGCCCACTTTGGAGCGCCTCTTCAAGCGTAAGATATGGATGCACAGGGCCATCGCCGGCTTGAAGGATCCAAATTGTGAGCGGTCCAACTGACCTCGGTTCTTGAATTCTAATAGAATCCGTAGAGGCTGCTGCCGGAGTTGCCCACAGAAGAAAGAGTAGAAGCCATTTAGAACTTGGGTTCATCGAAGCTTCATACGATTGCAGCTATCAAAAGGTTTTGCTGATTCACATACACATTCACCAAGAAAGCTGCATGACGAAGGTGAAGATTCGATTGGTGCGAAAACGGAAGGATTGACGGCCAACCCTTCCTCATGCTGCTCCGCCAAAAAATGGGATTATCGAACTTCGAATACAACCTTCAATTGTGCCTTTTCCGAAAGGGTATTAGGCTGCTGCTTGGCTGATTTTGCTTTATTTCCGCCCTCTCGCTCTTCTTCCTCTTCTCCGCCGCGGCCGGCCGCAGGCGCGGCAGACTCATCGCCGGTTTCTGAAATGGAAAGAATATCGCCAACCGTTTTTCCCATTTCTTTTGCAATCGCTGCTGCTTCCTTCCGAGCATTCGCGATCGCTCCGTTTACTGCCTCTTCATGCAAAGACCGTCCGGGCGCAAGCCCAAAACCTTCTATATTAACTGAGCTTGCTCCGCTCTGAGTCGCCAGGTCAATAATCCTAGGGAGATCCTTCACGTTATCGAGCTCAACCTCGACCGGAGTATCGACGCGATAACCGATGATCCGGGTTCCGTTCTGGCCATACTCCATGTTGGGCATAAGATGGAACGGTTGCTCGGTGATATCCTTCACCTCGATACCGCCTTTTTCAAGCGCTTCCTCCAGGTGTTTCACAACATCGTTTTGTTTTACAAACAGACCGGTTGCGGTTTGGTCGGCACTTGATACCGTAAGGCCAAGCGTAACACGATCGGCAACTGCTCCTGCCGAGCCCGTTGCAAGCACCGTGATCGAACGTCCCATCGGCGGAGCTGGTGGAGTCATTTGTGCCTTAGTGAAGGCAGCAGTTAAACTCAGAATGATGATACCAATTGCAAAAGAATAGAGATGCTTCATAATTAGACCAGTGAAAAATGGTTACAACATGCGACCTAACAAAAGAGCGATCGCAACATAACAAGGGAAGGATGTACCCTTCGTATAAAAAAGAACACCGTCAGGCCAAAAACTATTACATGATTTACGGTGTATTCTATTGGTGTAATTCCAACCCTGGAAAGCAATACGGAGCTACCACCCCTTCGACATTCACCGATTAACTTCCTAATTTATACTTCCCCATAGATGGCTCGCCAAACCACGGTCGCTCTTCTCTATAACGATTTTCCAGTAAAAGCCTCTGACGATCGATCGTCCGTGGAGGATCGATCGTCAGTGGAAGACGCTCCGGTTGACCTTTCACCGGAAGCCCTTGGATTTACGCCGTATTTCGATCTCGAAGATATTCCCGCAGAGGAAGAATACGCCAAGATCGAGCGCGCACTGACGAACGCTGGATACAAGGTAGCAAGCTATAATGTAAAAGACCGGTTCGAGCGGCTCTTTAAATTCCTTGCCCGACGGAAGATCGATGTCGTGTTTAATCTCATCGAATTTTTTCACGGACGCCCCGAACAAGAGATGTTCGTCGCCGCATTTTTTGAGTTGCTTGAAATACCATACACCGGTGCGCCACCAATGACGCTGGCTCTCTGCCAAAATAAACCACTTGCGAAAGCAGTATTGCGTTCGTTCGATCTTCCTACGCCGCGTTCGTTCACGGTGCGGACGATGGCAGATTTCAAGCCGCGCCATAATCTTCATTACCCGCTGATCGTCAAGCCGGCGTGTGAAGATGGTTCCGGAGGGATCGAGAATACAAGCATAGTCTCAACGCTTGCAGCGCTGCGCGCGCGCGTAGAATATGTACTTGCAGAATTTAAGATGGATGCGCTGGTCGAAGAATACATCGAAGGCCGTGAGTTGAACGTGGCTGTGCTGGGCAATGGTACAAAACGCCGAGCGCTGCCTATCTCTGAGATCACGTTCGAGGATATGCCCGAGCACCTGTATAAGATCGTCAGCTTCCAGGCAAAATGGGATACGATGCACGAAGCCTATCACAAAACAATTCCCTCCTGCCCAGCCGATCTGCCGGCGGCGAAAACTGAGGAAGCCAAGCGGCTTGCCCTCCGGGCAACCGAAGCGTTAGGTTTGCGAGATTACGCAAGGGTAGATATGCGGATGAACGCAAAAGGCGAACTCTTCATACTCGAAGTCAATCCAAACCCTAATCTCTCGGAAGGTACGGGGATTGCGCGCAGCGCGCAGGCTGCCCGAATATCCTTCGAAGACCTGCTGAAGAATATCGTCGAAAGTGCAAAGGAACGGTCGAAAGTTCGGGATGACGAAGAATAGTTTTTCGTTCAATCCAGATAATACCGCAACGGATTCGGGCGGATCTGGCATTCCTGGGCGATTCGGATCGAGCCGGAAATTTCGCCGTGGTCGCGCAAGCGGTAGAGATTGGTTACCACGCGGTCGCGCAGATCGAGCGGTGCGATGGGATTAATATAAATAGAAGTTCCACCTTCGAACCCCGCTGCAGTATTCACGCGCCACTTGATAAGAATATGCCACGGCATGTGATACACTGCATCGACCGGCGAATAATACCACTCTTCATTCGAAGAAATATGCGATCCACTCGCCGCGTGGCAAGCATGGAGCAGATCGCTCATTGCGCGAACCTCTTCTTCAGAATGCTCATACGGACGTGCAGCCTGACTCTTCGAAAAGATCTCGATCGTGGGGTGACGGTGCCCAATGCCGGCGTATGCAATCGCGTGATCGTTCTCGGCGAAGATCAGGTTTTGCATACCTGCAAGATTCGCTCCCAATTCGTTGTAAATATTCGGATCCTGCCGCAGCATATCCACCTGATGCCGGATCGATGCGCCCCAATCATCAATGCCCACAAGCTGCTTGTGTAAATGATCGAAACTCGCACCCGCAGGCAATAGCCAATTCTGAAATACGGAAATATAGCGGATATACCGGTTCGATGCAAAAATATCCTTCATTGCATCGATGGTGAAACGGATGTATTGGTAATGCTCTTCGGGCGTGAGATCACCACACGAGAAAAGCTGGCTTGCGTCGGTAGCGCCGGGTGTAAAATGCGGCGCCGCAATGATGAGCTCGTGGCCGCCACCAAAAAATGCTTCCGACATTGCAAGCAGATCCGCCTCGGGCATCGCATCAATGCGATCATCCGGTACGCCGGAGATATGAAGTTTGTAGCGGAGCACATCCAGCACATGCCGCGCACCCGTCTCATCGGCAATATACATTTCCTTCCAAGCCATATTTTCCGGTGTGAGATAATAGCTGTAATTCTTTTTCCAATAATCGACGGTTACGATCTCGAACAGATTAGGAACGCGGCGAAACAGCCACGGGGTGTGCTGCATTTCGCTTGGATGCAAATGATCCAAACGTTGAAACGAACCATCCTCGTGATGTATGAGTCTCGATTTTTCCGGTGGAGTTTCAAATAGCCGGCCACGGCAAAACGCACAGAATGTGGACTCATCGCCTGTCTGCAACGGTTTCGGCGTGCGGTCATGGCCATTGGCCTCCGGTTTCCCGGCGCGACCGGGTACGCTCCAGACCTCGTTATCGGTAAAGGGATTGATCTGCTTGATGGTCCCATCGGCCATCAGGGTGTAATACTTGGAATATTGCATTTTTATCGCACGAACTTGAGTTCGGGATGGAAAAACGCAAACTAAAGTTTGCGCTACTTTCGTTTTTCGATTCGTATCGGCTTGGGAATATTTGCCTGAGGATCCATCCGGGGACTCGTTAAACGATTTTATTGGCCTTCCTACTCCAACCGATTGCTATCCTGATAAGAATTTTTATGAAACGAAACAACGGAAGAATCGATCACGAAGAGGATTTTTCACCTCGCCAATACCGGCGGGAATCGTCGAAACTGGTACCGTTCACACTTGGTGCCATAGTTGGCGGTGTGATCGGAGCGGCGATAGCACTTTTGTATGCGCCAGCAGAGGGATCCGAACTGCGACGTGGAATGAGTGAAAAGCTCGATGATCTGACGGAAGGTGCAAAGAATATTATTCGTGGCGCAAAATCCACCGCCGAAAAACTGATGCGAGAGGTGACGAATCAGGAGGATTTCGAGGACGAAGAGCCTTCCCCAGTGAAACACACCCGAGCGCGCGCCGATGATATTCTCGAAGATGCTGACCGCGCAATGGCCGAGGCTCGCCGACGCTCTTCCGGATCGAGAATTTACGACACCGACGAGGATTAGCCTAATTAGGATCTCGGCACCAGCTTCGACGGTAAAAGCCGAGAAACAATCTTGTGAAAGGCTGATTTGGAGGGATTCCCCATTAAGAATTGGGGTAAACCCTCTCACCCGAATCATCGTTTGAGGTACTCATGGAAATCATACTCTACATTACAGGCGGAATTGCGCTATTAGCGCTTGCGTGGCTTTTTATCTCACTGGCGCGCGCAGTAAGCGGCGTTAAAGCCATGATGGAGGAACTCGAAGCCGATCTGCACACAGCGGTCGCGGCGGTCGATGAAATTAAGGCGAGCGTAGTTCCCATTCTGGGAAATGTGACGAACATCACGAATAACGTATCAGCCATCACCGCGAGCGTGAGCAACATCACAACAGGCCTGCAGAACCAAATGATCGGCGTTCACGAAACCATCGACGATGCGCTCGATGTCATCCGTGGCTCCCTGGACGATCTGGAGCGCTTGAAGAATAACATCGTTTCTACAGTGGAAGGGCCGGTATCGCTTGTTCGCGAAACGGCAAGTGGAGCACTGGGTGCAGCCCTTCGGGTAGTGAATGTGATCTCCAAATTGGTTGGGAATCGCAAGAAGAAATCGTATAACGGGCAGGAATAAGATCCGACTGATCCCAATTGAGGATAGCCGATCCCAAATTTTTTGTCCATTTTGGTACGCTTCACCGTGCAAGATATTTTTCCGGACGGGCATTCCTGATTCCCTGCTTTGTAGCGAAATCGGGTGGTGTTTCCTTCCAGACAGCGACACAAGGGGAGAAACAACCCCCTAGGCGATGCGCCCAATATGCGCCAAAAAAAATATTGGGGGGTTGCGGAATCATTCTGGGATTTTTAGCTTTTTACGCCGCTCGGGAAAAAATTCCGTATTTTTGTGGGACTGATGTTTGACAAAACTAACCCACACTAACGCCCCAACCATAATAGAATGCACTTTTTAGGACCGAAATTTAGCTCCTTGACCCGTAATCTTGCCATTGTTGCCATGCTGGCGACCGTTTGGAGCGGTTCCGCGAGGTCTCAAACCGATACGGCGCACTCCGGCACGATGAGTCAGAGCTCCGCGCCAGTAGCGGGTTCTGCCACGGCCACACCCGCGCCAACAGCTTCGGCCGCGCAAATGGCCATGCCAGCTGCGCAGGCGCCCTCCGTGCCGGCTGCTGAAAGTGGCGCTGGCGGAGAAGCCAACCTTGTCCTTCCCGATCTTTCGACTGTGTCGTTCATGGGAATGAACGGTCATAACATGCTCATGATCGGCCTCATTTTTTGCGCTTTGGGTCTGCTTTTCGGTCTTTCGATCCTTCGAAAGCTGAAGAACATGCCGGTCCACCGCTCGATGCGCGAGATATCCGAGCTTATCTACGAGACCTGCAAAACCTACCTTATTACACAAGGCAAGTTCATAGCCGTTCTCTGGATCTTTATCGCGATCATCATGGGGCTTTACTTTGGCGTCCTTGCACCCACCCCAGGCCATCCCGTCGGTCTAACGGTTACGATCATTCTGCTCTTCAGCATCATCGGTGTTCTTGGAAGTTATGGGGTGGCGTGGTTCGGGATTCGCGTCAACACTTATGCTAACTCACGTACCGCTTTCGCTGGACTTGGCGGCAAGCCTTTCCCGATCTATTCTATCCCGCTGCAATCAGGCATGAGCGTCGGCATGATGCTTATTTCTGTAGAATTGCTCATCATGCTCTTTATCCTACTTTTTGTGCCAGGATATTACGCCGGTCCCTGCTTTATTGGATTCGCGATCGGTGAATCCCTCGGTGCAGCCGCGCTAAGAATAGCCGGTGGTATTTTCACTAAGATCGCAGACATTGGAAGCGATCTGATGAAGATCGTATTCAAGATCAAAGAGGATGACGCTCGTAACCCAGGCGTCATTGCAGATTGCACAGGCGACAATGCCGGGGATTCGGTTGGACCCTCTGCCGATGGCTTCGAGACCTATGGTGTGACCGGCGTAGCGCTCATAACCTTCATCCTGCTCGGCGTTCACGACCCCACCGTTCAAGTGCAGCTTCTTGTCTGGATCTTCGCCATGCGCGTCATGATGCTCGTTTCCAGCTCAGGCGCGTATTTCCTGAATAACCTTATTGCTAAAGCACGCTATGGTAATTCGGACAACATGAACTTCGAGACGCCACTAACTTCGCTGGTCTGGTACACATCGATCATTTCTATTGGCCTGACCTACCTCGTTTCGTATCTGATGATCCCGGTGCTGGGTGGCAGCTCGACACTCTGGTGGAAGCTTTCAACCATTATATCCTGTGGAACACTGGCGGGAGCAGTAATTCCGGAATTAGTTAAGGTTTTTACTTCTGTTAATTCAGGACATGTAAAGGAAGTAGTTTCTTCCTCGCGTGAGGGTGGTTCATCACTCAATATTCTTTCTGGATTAGTAGCGGGAAATTTCTCTGCATACTGGATTGGTATTTCTATGGTGGCACTGATGGCTGTCGGATACTTCGTGAGTATGCACGGGCTTGGCATGATGCTGCCTGGTTCACAAACTCCGCTCATGCTTGCACCTGCCGTTTTCGCTTTCGGACTCATTGCTTTCGGCTTCTTGGGTATGGGCCCGGTAACGATCGCCGTTGACTCTTATGGCCCGGTAACGGATAATGCACAATCGGTCTATGAATTATCTCTGATCGAGAATATCCCTGGAATCGAGCAAGAACTCAAAAAGGATTTTGGCGTGAACGTGAACTTCGAGCGTGCAAAGCACTTGCTTGAAGAGAATGATGGAGCCGGCAATACCTTCAAGGCATCCGCGAAGCCGGTGCTTATTGGTACAGCCGTTGTTGGCGCAACAACGATGATCTTCTCTATCATTATGGCGCTCACGAACGGATTGACGACGAACCTTGCAAACCTTTCATTGCTCCACGCACCCTTCGTGCTCGGCCTTATCACCGGCGGCTCGATCATTTATTGGTTTACCGGCGCCTCGATTCAAGCTGTAACAACAGGAGCCTATCGCGCGGTCGAGTTCATCAAAGCGAATATCAAGCTCGAAGGGGTCGAAAAAGCCTCGGTCTCAGATAGCAAGAAGGTTGTCGAGATCTGTACGAAGTACGCTCAGAAGGGAATGTTCAATATCTTCCTTACAGTCTTTTTTGCGACACTGGCATTTGCTTTTGTCGATCCGTTCTTCTTCATCGGTTATTTAATTTCCATCGCAATCTTCGGCTTGTACCAGGCAATCTTCATGGCGAATGCCGGCGGTGCCTGGGATAATGCCAAGAAAATCGTCGAAGTAGAATTAAAGATGAAGGGCACTCCCCTTCACGATGCAACTGTCGTCGGTGATACTGTTGGCGATCCATTCAAGGATACCTCCTCAGTTGCACTCAATCCGGTTATCAAGTTTACCACACTTTTCGGACTGCTGGCAGTCGAATTGGCGGTGAAGCTCACGGTAGATGTTGGCTCGATGATGGGCCACGTGTTAGCGGCAGGCTTCTTCGCAATTTCGGTATTTTTCGTCTGGCGGTCATTCTACAAAATGCGAATCACCGCAGAATAAAGTCACATAAACAGAGAACAGAAACATGGCAGCAAAAAAATATAAAGGATACCGGCAGTCGCAGCGCCCATTTTCGCCTGCGGAAGATAAGATCATCAAGAGCATGCGCGAAAAAGGTGCCACCGGCGCCGAGATCGCGATCAAGCTCAAATGCCACAAGGGCGCAGTGCATCGCCGCCTGCGTGAAATGGGCATGAGCTATCCTGGCTTCTGGAGCGAGCTTCGCGCCAAACAGGCAAAGAAGGCTCCTGCGAAAGCCCCGGCAAAAGCTAAGGCTCCCGCAAAGAAGGCTCCTGCGAAAGCAGCAGCAAAGCCAAAAGCGAAGGCTAAGAAGAAGTAATTAGCTTTTCTCTCTTCAAGCGCGCGGTGTGCAGCTTATTCATAAGCTCGCGCCGCGCGTAGTGTTTTGTGGTACTAAATAAGGCTTACTTATCGGCTTCACCCATGATCGGATCGATCGAACCAATGATGGCCACGATATCCGAGATCATTGCGCCTTCGAGGAGGCGGGACAGCCCTTGCAAATTCACAAAGCTTGGACTGCGAATCTTGCTTCGCCAAGGGAAGCCGGAGCCATTCGATACAAGATACCAACCCAACTCACCTTTTGCCGCTTCAATCCCGTTATACACCTCACCCACGGGCGCGGACTGTCCAAAATTCACAAGCATGAAATCGTTGATCAACTCTTCCATCGAACTGTAGATCTCGCCCTTTTTCGGCAAAACGCTCTTTGTGTCTCGTGAGGAATAGTCACCGGATGGTAACTTGTCAAGGCACTGGCGGACTATTTTCGCCGATTCCGAAATTTCATCGAAACGACAGAGATAGCGAGCGAGCACATCGCATTCTGTCCGGGTAATTACATTAAAATCAAGTTCATTATAAACGAGATAGGGGTTATCGCGGCGAAGATCCAATGCAATGCCGGAGCCACGAAGATTCGGTCCTGTCCATCCAAGGTCGAGCGCTTCATCCGGCGGCATAATTCCGATGCTCGCTGTCCGCTCGATGAAGATACGATTCTTATGCAACATAGCGGCAAGCTCCCTGACTGCTTCCGGAAGTCCATCGAGAAATGCACGGATCATCGTGATGGCATCATCGGAGATGTCTTGTGCCATTCCGCCTATACGCATGTAACTTACTGTGAATCGAACTCCGGTGAGCACATCGAAAATATCGTATAGCTTCTCGCGCTCGCGCATCGTCCAGACAAATACGGTAAGGGCACCGACATCCATTGCGAGTGCACCAAGCGCCATTAAGTGTGAAGAAATGCGCGCCAGCTCACAACAAATAACTCGAATGTACTGTCCGCGCCGTGGAAGCTCAACCTTTAATAATTTCTCAACGGCCATGACGTAGGCCACATTGTTCGCTACAGGAGAAATGTAGTCGAGCCGATCCGTGTGCGGGATAAACTCGTGATACGTCATGTTCTCCGCAAGCTTTTCGTAGCCTCGGTGAAGATAGCCTAGCTCACTCTCGGCGCTGACGACTGTTTCGCCATCCAAACGCAGCAGAACACGGAGCACGCCATGTGTAGCAGGGTGCTGTGGGCCCATGTTGAGCACCATCTCATGTTCGAGCGCGTCTTCATCCATCGAAACTGTGGTGTCTTTCGACATCAGCGCATCGAGGATCTTCTGTCGGGGCGCTACTTCCAGCAATCCTGGTGCTTCTAAAACGTTCTGCTCTTCGTCAAGTGCTCTCATTAAAAATCAGTATAATCTGTCTTAAATAAGCGAAATCTCGGCTCTATTCTCCCAGATTTGCCACATTAAATTTTGGATTGGAATCTTCATGATGCGGAAGTGGAATCGAGCCCGGCACTCCCATCAGAGGAAAATCTTTGCGGAGCGGAAAATATTCGAAATCTTCCGGCATATACATCCTGCGCAGATCGGGATGACCATCGAAGATCACGCCGACCATGTCATATGCTTCGCGCTCGTTCCAATTACACCCAGTCCAGACGGAGGTTAGGGATGGTACATGTGGATCACGTTCGTCGCAACGCACTTTCAAGAAAATGCGCTGCTTTGTTTTGTGATTACGAAGATCATACGTTACTTCAAAGCGATCTTTTTTCTCCATACGGTCATGACCAATAATATCGATCATCTGAAGAAATCCAAATTCCTCTTTTAATCTTCGCGCAACCGAGAGGATCTGCTCGCGTGGAACGATCGCAGCTTCATCGCCGCCCACCGTAACCTTTTCGAATTGGAGGTCAGCGGTTTTTTCTTTTAGATCTTCAAATTTAAACATATGTCAGTGCGAGGAGGACGAAAGCGACGAAGGAGCCGTTGTCCGACGAAGCAATCCGTTCGTTTTCAAGTACAACGCATGAGATTGCTTCGTCGAATCAAGCTCTCTTTGGCCGCTGGATCCTCCTCGCAATGACCTGCATGAAAATGGTAGCATTAAACAGTGATGAGATTGCTCTTTTGCATCTTCGCAGGCCCTTCAATAGCATTCAGCTGAATGTCGATGGGCTGCTGAGTGTGCGAATCGCCGATAACAGTTCCGCGACGGATCGGCCGGTCGTTCGCTATGTCCTCCTGGATCATCATAAGCCCCCTTAGGAGCGAGTCCGGGCGGGGTGGGCAACCCACGACGTACAGATCGACCGGTAGAAACTGATTAATACCCTGTACGACAGAATACGTTCGGTAAATTCCTCCGGAAACGGTGCAAACCCCCATTGCGATCACGTATTTCGGATCTGGCATCTGATCGTAGATCTTGCGAACGACTTTCGACATCTTATATGTCACCGTTCCGGCAACGATCAAAAGATCGGATTGCCGAGGTGAGAATCGAAACACCTCACTTCCAAACCGTGATACATCATAACGAGGGCCAGCGAAAGCCATCATTTCGATCGCGCAGCAGGAAATCCCAAGCGGCATCGGCCACACTGCGTTCTTGCGCGCCCAATTAATGAGGTCGTCCAGTTTGCTGGTTACGAATCCTTCCGACTGAAGAGCTTCATTTAATGCCATAATCTAATCCCATTCCAACGCGCCTTTTTTGAGAATGTAAAAGTACCCGACGAAAAGCAGCGCGATAAAAATAAACATTTCCCAGAGCGCATAAGCTCCGAGGCTCTTGAAAATTACAGCCCATGGATACAAGAATACCAATTCGATATCGAATATGATAAAGAGCATTCCGACCACATAATATTTGATCGAAACGCGCTCCTTCGTGGTCCCGACAGGGATCATACCCGATTCGTAGGTCGTAAGCTTCTGGTAGTTTGGCCGCCGAGGACCAAGCCACTTGCTGAGGTTTACCATGATCACGCCGAATCCGCCGGCGATCACGAGCATAAGTATGATGGGGATGTAGTTACTAAGCATTGTCCTTATCTATTTTCTGCAAAATTACGAAGGACTGGGAGAACATTCGGCGAATCAATCCAATTCACATGGCAAGATGCGCTCGGACGCCGAATACATTTACGGGCCCTCGGTCGGCATTGTAGGCAGGATTCGCTACAAATTGATAGTCGGCGGTCAGAGAAAAGGAATCTGTAAGTGCGATAAGATAATAAGCTTCGAAGATCGTTTCCGGTGCATAGTTCAGCGCACCATCGCCGATGATGAACCCATACCCTCCGGCTGCCAGATAGCGGCGGTGATCGTCAGAAAGTCCATTGACAACTCCTGCAATGCCGGCCTCGTCCTTATCCTGATGCCAGAGCGCGCCATTGAAGGATAACCCGAGCGTAGCCGTTCGGTCAATCTCGGTAAAGGCCCACGTTTCGTTCCTTCCATCGCTCCACCCTCCACGCATGAAAGCCCCAATATTCGGAGTGAGCGCTTGTTCGATATTTAAGCCGAACCCATATTTATTGCGGCCATATTGGCGAGTGTTCACGACATTCGTATCGTATTTCGGATTGCTCAGCGCCTCATCGTAGTTGCCCATATCCGCAGTATTGTTGTAAAGAAGAAATCGCACAACTCCGCTATCGCCGCTCAAGTTATGCCTATGTTCGAATTCCACGGTTTCACCATGCGCACCATCTCGGTATTCAAGCGTGGGGCCGTTGGCAGACGTTGGTTCGGCAGCCGTACTGGCACGCACAGACCAATCTCCAATCTTCGCTTCGAGCGTTGCCGAATACGTGTAGCCGCGAGTGTTCGCAGGATAATCCCATGCGCCATTTTCCATGAGTGCCCAGTTCTCGAATTGCCCACGCGGATCGTGGCTGTAACTATTATTATCGAAGAAATCCGAAAGCGCATATTTGCCGATCGTGATTGTCAACCGATCGCGTGGCAGTTCGATCGCTACTTGATTTTGGCCATCTGGGATGTGCTCAGTCCCTGAGCTTGAAAGCGCAAAGGATTGTTGAAGATATCCACGAGCGATCGTGATCGTTGGCACTGGGCTGCCTATCCGCGGAGTCTCACCGTTTGTAAATCCTGCAATGCCGGTCACCGAGGAGAGGCCATCCCCGCCCGAAAGCTCCGGATCCAAGTAGCAACTCGCGCCATTCCAAAGTCTAAATCCTGCAAAAATCGTAGAGGTTACTGAAGTTGCCTGTTCAGCGGCTGGACTCAAACTGTTATTCCCAGAGTATGCAGCCGTGAAATCCCCATGATATTGACTGATTGCCGTAAACTGAACATGAAACGTCGCGCGCGTAGTGTCGGTGAGCAAATTGCGCGTGGTATCCGCAGGATACGCGAGGCTGGCGTTTGCGAATCCAAACGCCAGCAAAGAAAAGATCATAAAAGAAGCAATACGGGCCATTCGATCATAAAGCTAAAAACACGAAAGCTTGTTAACCGCGGTTAACACATTAGGATTCCCAAGGTAAATAATCTTAACGATTAATTAATCCTTCCGGTCATTACGCGGAATCACTAACATCTAATCTCGAGGGACATTATTACGCAATTAAGCGCCGTTATACTTCCACAGGATCTAGATGATCAACTTCCGAATGAGATAGGCCTTGATGAGCTGCGTTAGCGCAACATAGGCAAGCAAGGTCAAACCGATCCATCCCCAGAATGCGGACGGAAGTGGCACAAATCCTAGAAATAGCGCGAGCGGTGAGAATGGCAACGCTGCACCAACGGCCATGATCGCGATCGAAGTTAATATGAGTGCTAAGCTGGCCCTGCTCTGGAGAAATGGGATCTTGTTCGTTCTTATGACATGAATAATAAGGGTCTGCGTAAGCAGTGATTCAACGAACCAGCCTGATTGAAAGAGCGCCGCCGCGTAGGTAGAATCCGGACCAGTGATATGCGCAAATCGAGAAGCCAACTCCGGTGGTGGGATAAGATTCAAATTCGCGCATTTGAATAAGAACCACATTAGAGCATACGTGGTATAATCAAAAACAGAGCTGCATGGTCCTATGAACAATATGAACCGCGAAATTTCCTTGATCGACCATGGGCGAGGTTTCGAAACTTGTTCGGGGTCCACTGCGTCCGTGGGAATGGGAACCTGCGAGAAATCATAAAGAAGGTTGTTGGTTAGTATCTGGATCGGCGCCATCGGTAAGAATGGTAACCACAAACTCGCCCCTAACACACTGAACATGTTGCCGAAGTTTGAGCTCGCGCCCATCCGGATGTATTTTAGGATGTTTGCAAAGACTTTGCGGCCTTCGAGCACGCCTTCTTCGAGAACCATCAGGCTTTTTTCCAAAAGGATCACATCTGCTGCTTCCTTTGCGATGTCAACTGCGGAGTCAACAGATATCCCGACATCAGCAGCTCGAAGCGCGGGTGAATCGTTGATTCCATCCCCCATAAAGCCCACCACATGGTCGCGGCTTTTCAACGCTAATATGATGCGTTGTTTATGCGCGGGTGAGAGCCGCACAAACAGCGTAGTTTCTTCAGCAGCGTTTGCAAGCTCTGTATCGTTCATTGCTTCCACATTTGCGCCTGTAAGAATATGCTCCTGTGGAAGGCCAACCTCCTTGCAAATTTTACGCGAAACCAGCTCGTTATCGCCTGTGAGGATCTTGACGGTTACGCCATGGCTCTGGAGCGCAATGATCGCTTCTGCGGCGCTCTCTTTCGGAGGATCAAGAAATGCGACGTAACCTTTGAGGATCAGATCGCGCTCATCATCTTTGCTATAGACCGCTTTGGGATCGGAATTCTTATACGCAAGTGCAAGTACCCGGAACCCATCGGCCGAAAGTTTATCATATTCCTCCTTCAGATCCTGCAGTATGACGGGTTCAACTGGATAAAGGTTACCACCCAACTCATACTGTGTGCAAACAGGAAACACCGACTCCGGCGCACCTTTGCAGATCAGGCGATGACCGCCCTCCGGTGTGACAACAACCACCGACATCATCTTACGCTGGAAGTCGAACGGAATCTCATCGGCTTTGGCATACTCAGCTACCCTCAGATTCGGGTGCCGCTCCTGATGCTTTAAGATCGCGCCATCCAGCACATTCCTAAGTCCTGTCTGGAAATGACTGTTGAGCACAGCGAGTTCCAGCACACCACCATCTTCATCACCGGCAACATCACAGTGATATTCCAGTACCACTTTATCCATCGTAAGTGTCCCGGTTTTATCGGTACAGAGCACATCCATTGCACCGAGGTTCTGAATCGAATTCAGTCGCTTGACGATTACTTTCTTCTTCGACATCAACATTGCGCCCTTTGAGAGGCACACACTCACGATCATGGGAAGCATCTCCGGCGTCAACCCCACCGCGACCGCCAATGCGAACATGAACGCTTCTTCCCAATTATGCTTGCTGATACCATTGATCAGAAATACCAATGGCACCATCACCGCCATATAGCGTATCATGAGCCATGTGAAACGCGATACACCTTTATCGAACGCGGTCGGTGGCGGGGCGCTGGTAATAGCGGTTGCCAAGCTCCCGAGATATGTATGGGGTCCCGTCTCTACCGCAATCGCGGTAGCGGAGCCACTTTCCACGCTGGTTCCCAAGTAACAGATATTCTTCAACTCAAGCGGCTGGACCCCAATACTGGGTTCCGTCGTGTCGAACTTCTCTACAGGAAAGGATTCCCCAGTCAAACTGGCCTGATCGAGAAAAAGATCTTTACAGGTAATAAGCCGAAGATCGGCGGGTATCATATCACCAGCGGCCAGTTGTACAATATCCCCCGGTACTAATTCGTGCAAAGCGACCTCCACCGGTTTGCCATCCCGAAGCACCGTTGCGGTAACACGGATCATGGCTCGAAGCTTGGCCGCTGCAGAGTCCGCCCGGGACTCCTGAATGAATCGCAATGAAACACCGAGCACTATCATCAAACTCATGAGCGCTCCGCCGATCACGTCCGACGTGGTATCTGCTGTAGCGAACGAAAAGCTGGCCAGCACCGCGAGGAGAATCACCAGTGGATTTGCCAGCGCTTTCAGGAATAGTCTTAGCTTCACATACCGCTCGTCATGAGAAACAATATTTGGACCATGCACGCGGATTCTATCTTCGGCCTCCTCTTGCGTGAGGCCTAGCATGGAACAGCTAAAGTTCGCCAGCGTCTGCTCAATCGGATTCGATGCTGCGGCGATCACTTTTTGCGAAACCTCGATGCGCGAGTTCGATCGCTTAAAGCTCGCGAAAAGCTGTCGAGGATGAATGGGGATTCTGATGGCTGCCATCATCAGCGCGATCGAGTACGTTGGAGCATGCTATTGTACCCCACGAAAATATTATGCCATTCCCTTTTTCTTATTCGCCGATTGCTGGCGTGTATTAATGACGCGCTGGTTGGTAAAGCGGGCGCAGGGGCAGCCATGCGAAACCGGATTTAATTGCATCGGCTCGCCTTTGCCATCGGCCATTGCGCCCCCGAGCATGTATTCACTCTTATCACCTAAGGAATCGAGCGCATCCCAGAACTTTTCTGTCTTGCCATAGTAGGCCACATCGCGCAGCATGTGTGTAACCTTACCATTCTCAACGGCGAATGCTACCTGACCGGTAAACTGAAAATTATACCGCTGCTGGTCGATCGAATAACTGGAGTTCCCTTTGATAAGAATACCTTTGCTGGTATCGGCAATAATGTCATCGAGGGATTTCTTTTTCGGATTCGGCTGCAAACTGACGTTCGGCATGCGCTGGAACGGGGTGTTCCACCATCCTTCCGCATAGCTTTGGCCTCGGGATGCTTGTTCGCCGATCATTTTGGCCTGCTCGCGCGTGGTTTGCACGGCAACCAGCTCGCCTTTCTCGATCAGAGGATAGGATTGCGAAGGGACGCCATCATCATCAAAACCGACTGTTGCAAGCGCACCTTCCTGTGTGCGATCGGCGACGATATTCATGTAATCTGAGCCATAAGGGAATTTTCTCCAGCCTTCGGGCTTCAAAAAGCTTGTACCGGCAAAGTTCGCCTCATATCCCATGATGCGATCCAGTTCTGTCGGATGGCCGATGGACTCATGAATTGTGAGCCAAAGATGTGTTGGGTGCAAAATGAGATCATATTTACCCGGTTCGACCGAAACTGCAGAGATCTTTTCGTGAGCTTCGGCGGCCGCTTGCTTGATTTCATCCTTGTAGGGGTATTGCTCCACGTACTCGAAGCCGCGCCCTTGCGGCAGCACAAATAGCGCACGCGATGCAAACTCACCTTTGCTCGGATCGGAAACCGTTGCCCACGTCGACGGATCGATACGCGTAACTTCCTGCCAAATCCTCGAGCCTTCGCTAGATGCAAAGTATTTTTCTTCCCGGACACAGTGCAAATTGGAGTTCAGGGTGAGCTTGCTTCCATTCAGCGGAACGCTCGCCCCGAGTGCGTGCATATCCAATAAAAATTGCGCGCGCTCCTTGAATGATACTTCAAATGGATTTTTCAGAATTGGGGTTTTCCATTCACCCTGTGAAGCCTGCACGGGTGCAAGATCGAGTGGAATGGTTTGCAGCTTGGAATTATTTTCCGCCATCGTCACGGCTTCTTGGGTAGCGAGCTTTCCATTTTCCATATCCACATCCCGCGTGGCAGAAAAACCCCAGGTACCGTTCTTAATGACCCGCAGCCCGATCCCGTACGATTCCGAATCCGAAAGTCCGGTTACAACCTGATCTCGGGCGCTGACAGATTGAGAAAGCATTCGGACAAGCCGAACATCGCAATACGTTGCGCCAAGCGATTTCGCATGATCGATGAGGGCGTCTGCAATGTCCTGTTCAGATTTCGATGGCTTTTGCAGCATACCGATCGCATGTGAGTTTGGCACTCGCCCATGTGCCACGCGGCGTGACTCACGTGCAGCCAATGTGTCGAGATTGGCCAGCGTTAGGCCGCTTTTCGCAAGTGCGCCAGTCGCAAGGACTCCTTTTAAGAATAATCTTCGGTCCATAATGAGTTTAACAGGAATAGTTTTGTGAGTATAGGATCAGAATGGGTGCTCTATATTTTCTTGTGACGAATGGGTACTCGAAGCGTTACTTGGTTTAGAAGATTCATTCACTTCCAAAATGCTTTCAGGTGATAAAAGAACGTTATTTAAGTGTGAATGGGTCGACGGCTCCGTCGTTCGGAGCGCGGCTTCACGATTTTTCATAAGTTCATCAAGAATTCCGTGGAGCTTGCTGGAGCGCCGGGCTTTTCTCTCATCTGCCGTAAGCTTTGGGGGTTTCGGAACGGTCTTTGCTTTTTTTATGCCGCTCAGATTCAGTGCCGTTTGGACCGGCTGCATGTCCTTCGGTTCTCCAGAATCCATTATGGACATAGCGTTTTCAGCACCAATGTGTGCTGCACTTATCGTTTCTGTTTCGGGACTTACTAGATCCAAAGTGTTTCTGCGCTTTACTTTCGGTGGTCTTTTCGAGCTCCCCCCCCCTTGCGTTGTGAGTTGGAATTGAAAGGCTGTTTCCGGTTTCAGGACACGTCGAAGCTTTTTGATCGAACTATGCACGCTCTTACGAATCGTTCCGGGAGGCATCTTCATGTTTTCCGCGACACTCTTGAGCGTCATCCCTCCGAAGAACACCAGTTCCATGATCTTACGCTGATCGGGACTTAAGACTTCGAATGCTTTGTGTATTTCCATGCTCAAGCCCTCAGCGGTCAGGCGATCATCTGGGGCATGCGTATCCGCAACCACTGATTCATGCTCCAGTGCATCATAAGATTCCATGAATTGCTGCTTTTGATAGCGTGCGCTTCGCGTTTCGTCAATGGCCCGGTTTCGGGCAAGGAGCAGGATCCACGCCGAGATATTCGAATGCCGCTTATAGAGATCCGGTGCGGAATTCCAGAACGTTGTGAATACTTCCTGGAGAATATCCAGCGCGTCGTCCTCGCTGCGCAGAATTCGGAAGATCACAGAATATACCTTTGGCGCAAGAAAATCGTGAAATTCCTTGAATGCGATCTCGGATCGCTCCACAGCAATTTGCTCGAAGAGCGCCTCGCTCATCACTTCGGACATCCTGCCATGCAGTGCTAACGAGGCATCCGGGCGAGATCGCGAAGGAGACCGCTCCAAATGAGCGCCCACATCCTCATAGACATCCCGTCTTTTCAGTGAACCATCTCCAAGATCAGGCGGCTCCTCTTTCGGAGCACTCGCTTCAAAAGCGTCTTCATCTTCGCTAATGTCCAACTCACGCTCAAAAGATGCACCAGAATGCGGATAGCCGCTATCAACCGCGCTATGGGCCTTACTCGATTCAGAAAAATTCCGATTCCTGCGGTTCATCGATCGTTATGGCTTCCAGCCCTGCTGAGGAGAGGCTCATACCCGTTGGCTAATTTATCCACGGACTCCAATATACAAAATTTCAGCGAAAAGTCAAGTAGTGACATGGCATGTCAGGGAAACTTCACTTGCCTTTCGTCGTTTCAACCTTGAATACTAACCCCCTGTTCCTATGATTTTCACAAGAACTGCCCTACTCGGGTGCCTCCTTTTTTCTGTGATGCTCACATCCTGCGCAGAGCGCAGCCAGATGCCCGCCCATGCCTACGAGGGTACAATAACAGAAGTGATCCGCGTGCCAGGATTCGGCAAACTAATGAACAGCGGTGGCGATCTTTCGAAAATTGACACATCCAATGAAGAAGGTGGCAGCTCCGCTGCGCTTGGCGCGTTTGCAAATATTGGATTGAAAATGTACGTGAGGGAGAACGTCATAGCTTACGATGTTTCAATGTTAGGCGGCCTGATCACTATGCATTCCATTATAGACCGCAATGCGCGAACGCTTACTATGCTTATGCCGAATCATACGGCTATGGTAATGAATCTTCGTACCCTTGATTCAGCCCGCGGACCGCTCGAGGACTCGCTGCTATCACATAATAGTTTGCTCGATTCCCTCCATGCAATGATACCACAGCCGACCGGTAAACACGAAACTATCCACGGGCTCGACGCAGAAGAATATCATGGCGCAAGCGGCCCGGTTGAGACAGAAATGTGGCTGTCGGATAATGAGAAATTGCAAGCGTTCGATGTCGTTCGCGATGCCTTTTTGGGACGTGGCACTGAAGATCGCTCTTCCGATGGAAACGGCGGCGGCGGACTAAATGAGATATTTGGAATGATGCGCCCCGTCGCTGGAAAGATCCCGGTAAAATTCGAAACAAAAATGAACGGTCAAGTGCTTGCCAGCGGTGAACTTACGGACATCACTGAAGAAAAACTTGACGATGCACTATTCCTCATTCCAAAGGATTATTCCGTTATTAACGGGGATAGCATGAAAGCCAAGAAATCTGCACCGAGACATTTAACCGCGCCGTAAAAGTATCTGATGCGGAACTATATCAAACGGCATTTTAAGGAAATCATTCGTTCCCTTACCCAACGCCAGGAATAGAGTGTGATCACAGCCAGGACTAACCCGCTGATCAGGTCTATAACGTAATGGTACCGAAGATAAAGGGTAGAAAAAATCAGGCTGCACCCAAGAACAGTAATGATCCATCGCAAGCGAGCACGAAATTGAAATGCAAGAATGATCGTCAGCATGGTAATATCAGTGTGACCGCTCGGGAATGCATCGCGCGTGACGCGGGTGAGGATCGTCGCCATCGACATCCCGGGTTGAATATTCTCGCCACGGTTTAGCAGCAACCTCATTGGATCTGTCAAGAACAGGCCGGGCAGCTCGTTCGGGAGATTGAGAAAATTGTGCAGCGTAAATCGCGGACCGATCGCCGGACAAAGGATGTACCCCATATACGAAAGTAGGAAGCCATACACTACAATGAATACCACTTGTTCGACCGGCTCTGCCGCATCGCCGCTACGAATACCTCCAAAGCTAAACGGCACTATGTAACCATTCTCATCTTTCTTTTTTGCGCGCATATAAAGCTCAATGGATAACCCAAGTGGCAGAAAATAGAAAATGAAATAACAGGACATGAAGTACTCGGTCAACAACGGCCAGGTTGGAAAATGCTGGAAAAGCCAATCTGTAGGGTTAACCCCAAAGATCATGCGATCCGCTGCGATCAACATAGAATCGAAATCGTGACCATGGATCGAATGAGAAATCAACTCCACAGCCTTAAAATAGATCGGGATAACAGGAAAGAGATAGAGGAGCCTAAGTCTCCGGGGCCAACGGCCGGCATACCCCGTAGATCCGGTGGTGACAGACCAAACTCCCATCCCGATGATCAATCCGCCGGCAAGGGCCATGCTTAGAAGCACCGATGGCCATTCGGTTACTCGCTGGCTTGCAACCACAGCGATAAGACTAATTATTCCGCAAAAAACGAGCAAAAGTACCTCATGCGGCGCAAATTCTTCGATAATGCGCAACACAAAGGCTTGTGCCCCTCGCGATCCGGCTTGAGTTTTAGAGTCTGCGAAGACTTCCGATTCCATGACGCGCTCGTTAACAGCAGAAGGTGTCAGTCGGCTCCGCAGGATTTTCGGAAATTCGCGTAGCGACCTCTACAAAAGTGATTAAGACGTACCCCCCCTTTCAAAAATTGCCTCAGTTTTCTCCGATCGCCTGGGCGAGTTCAAGAAAATCCGGTATCGAGAACTCCTCAGCTCGCGCATCAAGAAAACGTGATGTTGATCCCGACTCGAGACTGGACAGGATTTCAGCCGAAATCAGAGACTTCAAATTATTCCGGACTGTTTTCCTCCGCATGGCAAAAAGGCCCCGAACGAGCTTCCGAAACGCATTTTCATCGAAATTCATGGGGTTGGAGATGCCCGAGCGCGTGAAATAGTCACGCTCGAAATCGATCTGCACTAATGCCGAATCGACATTCGGAACAGGCCGGAATGCGCCGCGCGGCACCCGGAACCGTAAGGTTACTTCTCCGAAAAAATTCGCGAGTACGGTTGGTATTCCATAAGCTTTCGTTCGCGGTTTAGCCGTAAGGCGCTCTGCCACTTCAAGCTGCACCAGAAGCACAGCACCACGAACGGATTCCCGTTCATCGATCAATTTGAATAGGATCGGCGAGGTAATGTAATAGGGAATATTCCCGACCACGCGTAGCTTCCGCCCAGCAGTGCTCGCCAGATCGTGCAAATTCGCTTGCAAAAAGTCTTGCTCGAATACTTGGAATCGGTCACCTTCAGAGGCAAACATTTCTCGCAATTCAGGCACAGCACGGGAATCCAGCTCAAATGCGATCAGCTTTGCGAGCGGCGTGTCAAGCAATTGGCGCGTGAGCAACCCTGTGCCGGGACCAATCTCAATCACAATATCCCCAGCCTTGGGCGCGACCGTTTCGACGATTCGCTCGTGTTTTTGCGGATCGACTAAAAAGTGTTGCCCTAACGATTTTTTTGCTGGAAGATGGATCATCGGGAATTATGAGTGGTGAAGGATGAATTATGATGCAAAGTATATTCCGCTACAATCATCCAGAAATTAGCTAACACTCGAACAGGGTACCTTGTCCTCGGCATTTTGGCCGCCACCATGCTTGTGTGGTTCGGCACTGTGCGTGTGGGGTTCAGCGCGGACGATTATCTGTTTATTCAGCAGCTTGCACCGATCCACTCGATCATGGATGTACTTCGCCCATTTTGGCATGTTGATCCCAACCCTCCATACTGGCGTCCACTTTCTGATGCCTCTGCCGCGCTCGATTTTCTGATCTGGGGCTGGAGCGGCCAAGGTTTCCATTTTACGAATTTCATCCTGCACTTGGTGGCGACTGCACTGGTCTTCCCCTTTGCGCGAAGGATCTTGCGCCTTTCGATCAATGCCTCCGCTCTCACAACGTTCGTATTTGGAATTGCGGCCTCTCACGAAAGTAACCTCCTTTGGCCTGCTGCTCGAGCCGATACATTGGTAACTATCTTTACCATGCTAATGCTGATGGCGCATGACCATGCCATTGTGACGGAGCGGCGATCATTTATTCTCGTTGGATGCGCTTCTTATGCACTTGGGCTGGTTTCCAAAGAAAATGGGTTGCTTGCACTGCCATTGCTGGCAGCAATGATAGAACTTGCAGAGTTGGTGCATCGTCGCAATACTTGGCAAAGATCGTTGATGCGGTTTACGCCCTATGTAGGCATTACGGTTATCTTCTGGATCGTCCGCTCGCATTTTGCGATCCCAATGGATGAAACGGAACCGTTGCTTGCCGAAGGATCCCACTCGATTGTAGCATTTATGCGAAACGCAATCTATGGCGTCGGCTACGCGCTGTTGCCACTCGATCTCGAGCAAGCCACGGAGGTGCTTCGTCGGCAATTACTCGGAATTCTTGTCGCGTTGCTACTCATCGCTGTTGCAACGCTTATCGTTTGGATACGATTACCAAAAGGCGAACGCCGAGCGTACATCCGGCCCGTGCTATTCTTCCTGGTCTCCGCGGTCGTGACCATGCAATCCTTCGAACGCTGGCGATATTATATGCCGTCCATAGGTTTGTTTGCGTTATTCGCATTGTATGCTTCCGATTTGTGGAGACGATGGAAGCATTGGGCCGCACGCACAGTAATCGCTGCTCCTCTTGTCCTTCTCCTTTCCTTCCATATCTGGCGAGCTATATCAGCCGAAAACAACTGGCGTAAGGCAGCCGATGAGGTGCAACAACTTAAAACAAGCCTAAAACTCGTTTTAAATACACACCCAACTCGTCCGGTAAAGCTGAATCTTATCGATGTTCCTGCGAAATTAGGAAGTGCGTCAGTGATGATGGTTGGGGTTCCTGAATTGGTTTGCCAGGCTGAGGCTGAGCGATTGGGCTTACCCTCCCTCCAGTTCGGGGTGGAATCTGACGACCATCTTCCAACCGAAAAAGCAATTGACATTTATGCGCTTGATCCCACGGAAGGATTTTCACATATCCATTGGCAAAAGCTGTCCGATACCTCGCTACTGATAAGCGTAGCCGCTGACAGCCACCTTCGTCTGGAACCTGCGCTCTTAAAATGGAAAGGTGCCTCGCGCCGCGACTGGAAATTGGGAAATGGAGACGTTTTCGAGGTCGGCACTAACCGCGTCACCATCCTCGATGCCGACGGTTCCTTTGCCCGTTCCGTAAAAATTGATTTTCTCGCTTCAGCAGATTCATCTTGGCTTCCGGTATTTTATGATGGCCATGAGTTTAAGATTTTTTGAATTACGGAACATTTGTCGCTCTATTCGCATAGTATGATCGCATAGAAATCCAGCTCCTCAAAATGACCCACGCTTTCCGAGACCGAAACCTGCGCATCGTCCTTCTGCTGAGCATCCCGATGCTTGCACTAGCGTTCGTCAAGCCGCTCGGATTCGATAATGCGATGTACCAGGCGATGGCCGTAGATCTATATCGCTTCGGTAAGGTGCCATACATTGGCAGCTGGGATCAAAATTTCCCGGGTATTATTTATATCCATTATCTTGCCATCCTACTGTTCGGCTCGTCAGATTTTTCGATCCGAATATTTGACACGATCATTCAAATTCTGTTCACGGGATTTCTGTACCGCTTTTGGTCTCGCTGGCTTCGACCCGGAACCGCCGCGCTGACCGCAATACTCTACATAGCCTATTACACAAGCGCGGACGGCCATCGGATGCTCGCAGAACGCGATGTCTATGCCGGAATGGTTGTGATTCTAAGCGTATGGCTTGTGATGAAAGCTCGCGAACATGCTAGTGCTCCCTGGGCTTGGATCGTCGCGGCCGGACTTGCTGGCGGATTCGGAATCGTGCTTCGCCCAACCGGAATCATTCCAATTGCGATCATTGGACTTAGCATTCTTCTTACCGACGATTTGCGAATCAATTGGCTTCATTGGACGAGATCGCTCCTGTATGTTCTTGCTTCGCTTATTCCGATCGGTCTCGTGCTCGCGTATTATACGGATATTCCTGGCGGACTTGAAGCCTTCTATCTTGCCACCATTCGCTGGAATCTCGATCTATACGCAAAGCTTGATAATGGCCTCACCCTACTTGCACTGCAATTCGCCCGACGGGCATTCCTTGTGCCGATCGTTATCTATGCTTTGATAAAACGCCGAGAGATTAAGCAATTTTTGATTCGCGCGCTTTCCCGCAAGGAACTGATTGTCTATATTGCGCTCACCGTTGCATCGCTTGGGATCGCACTGATCATGCGCAAGTATTTCGATTATCATTTCGCGCCATTTTATATGCTACTGATGCCGCTGGCCGCGTTCGGCATAGAACTGATCGCTTCCCAATTTAGGTGCCCGCTCGCCCACCATTACGCGATCCTGGTTGGGGTATATTGTGCTACTTTTCTAGCTTTTATTCCGAAGGCGCCATTCGCATTTGGGCTTGCGCTAACGATGGAGCAAAATCCGGTCGAATTCACATCTGATGCGCAATTCCCTGATCCAAATTGGGGCGCAAAATCTGAGCGCGCTGTTCGACAATTTCTCAGCAAGCCTGAAAATAGAGTTGGCAGCGTAGAGATCTGTTCGTTCATCCCGTATTTGCAACTACATTTGGGGCGCGAACACGTTGGGAAATATATTCAACTGTTGGCGCTGGCATATCGCCTTAATCCGGATGATGTCAGCCCCCCCCGATATACGGATTACCAGCTTCGATGGCAACACGAATACGTCGATGCCATTCGAACAAAACAACCCCGCTTTATTGTCCTCACGAGGAACACGCATTTCGGATACGTTGATGATGTCTATTACGATCTGCTTCGATACATCCCTGGCTTCGATAGTGTCCTCGGTACATACTACCGATATGACACCGCATTTGGTGGGTATCAGGTATTTCGGTTGCGCTCGGATGCAAAACGCTGATCGCACGTCTTACTGAATGCGTTCGAACAAGCCTGTTCGGGTGAGCGATAGAAGCACAGCCGAAGTATCCTTCACATGCACTTCGACAGACTTAGCAGTGCCATTACTAACGGAGCGAACGATGTCAATAAATTCGGGAGTTACAACAGAGTCGCCGACCGCTATCTTTTGGTCTCTGCGCGGATTTCCATTGTCTTCGAGATTGGCTGGATATAGCACAATGGCGCTCGTTTCCGGAACACTAATGAGGAATTTGTTTGAAGTTATACGCGTCAGTTGAAGTTCACGGAAACCCTCCGATCGGTCCAGCGCATACACATCCACCGCGCTCCAGGAGGTAACATTGGTACCTTGGGTAGTTGCTGTTTCACGATTCCTCTCGCTGATGCGATCCGCTTCGGCGCGGGTAACTAACGCGTCCTGCCCGAGCAGCATCACGGAAGCACTTCCCAATTTTGCTGGTACAGCAATCATTCCCAGTGTGATCGGACGAACGGGAACCTGGGACAAAATGCCCGATAAGTTAGCTTTTAGATCGTCTCGTAGTGCCGTGCTCGCGCGCCATTCTGACTGCGCCGCAAGTGCACGATAAATATGAAATCCTCCAAGCGGAATCACGCACGCCAAGAGTAACGCTCGCGCGGCTCGACCTGTAACATGGCTGAACATTAGCACCATGATCGTCACAATACCGACGGAAGGCAAATACAATCGCCACCGCTCAAATGTGAAGAACATCACGATGCCTGTTAATATGGCAAATACTACCGGCTTCCAAAGTACTTGCGTAAAAACCTTCTCTCGCTTGCGAAACCCGAACCACACGAATGCAGCAAGAAGTATAATTCCGCCTGAGAAGGCAGCTATGCGATATTGCATCAAGATAGTTGTAGCAGATTGCTGATCTAATGGAAGAATACAATATGCGATTGAGTAAGCTCCATTCCTTACAAAGGCAAGTATGGAATGTGCCCCCTCTGAGGAAAGTGGTTCGCTTTGAAGCGCCGATTGCGAGAAATGCGCGTGATAGAAGTAGAACCCAACAGTGATGAGAATATACGGCGCGCTTCTGATGAGAGAGCGGCGAAGGTTTTTGTTCGCCGCTGAATAGAATTCCCAAAGCAATAGCGGCAATGCCATGACCGCGCTCTCCTTCGACAGCAACGCTAGTGCAAAGGATGCCAAGGCTGCAATAGGATAGCGTCGTTTTTCGAGGATGAACGTTAGCATCACAAAGATCGCCACCAATACATCTGCCCTTGCTGTATCGACAACCAAATTATATTCGTGCGATGCAAGCAAGCCAAAGATTAACGCCGCCCAGAATGCCTCCCGATCCCTCAGCGCAAATACATCACGGACAAAATAGAAAACGAGCAGCGTAGCAATAAGGTGGAGTGCTAGATCTGTAAGATGGAACCCCGCGCCGCTCCATTCGGAAAAGCAAAAAATCCAGGGCCATCGTAACGTTTGCTACCGGGCGAAAGAAGCTCGGATTGGCATCCCAAGACACAAACGGACGCAGCACATGTCCCAAATGCTGGATCGGAGCAAGCGATGCAAGGTACTGGTAGTCGTCAGAATTAAGACGAATCCCCGCAACGCCGCACCAAAGCGCGGCGGTTACAAACAATAGAATCGCGAAGGACTTGAGGGTCAATTAGCTGACCTAAAAAGTGGTAAACTTCGTTCCATCAAAATAGGCGGTCACAGCAGTCGTATCGATCAACTTGACGTCGATCGCTTTTACAACGCCAGCAGTGACCTCTACGATTGTGCAAAGGCAATTCGGCGATTGGACGGTGTCTCCAACCTGAAACCGCGGTTGGAATGGCGAAACACCCTTTGGCCCAAGTTCGGCAGGCGTGAGCATCACCGGCCTATCTTCTGGTGCTCGAACAATGTAGTGGGAACCGCTCACTTTATTAGTTTTCACTCCCGAAAATCCGGTTGAAGGATCGAGAGAAAAAATATTCACTGCAGCCCAGCTGACAACTTGGGCTTGCGATGTAAGACCAGTGAGTTCACCTATATCTCCCATTCGATACGCTTCCGCTCGTTTTACGATCTCATTTACCTGCATGGACATTACGATCCCATCTCCGATCTTTGCTGGCACAGAAATCAGCCCCAATCTGACGGGTCTGGGTCTAATACCTTCTAATATTGAGGCAAGTTGAGGTTTCACATTATGAATTAGTTGCGTAGCAGCACGCCAATCCGCTTGATCGGAAAGTGATTGAGAAATATGGAATATCGCCAACGGAACTATCAGTACGATCAGCGCAACTCGTGCGGCGATACCTCGTTTCCAAACTAAAATAGCAAAGAGTAAGGCAATATATAACAGCCCAACCGAAGGCAGATAAAATCGCCAGCGTGCAAACCCAACAATGGGAAGCGTCGTGAACGCGAATAGCACGAGCGGCTTAACCATAGCTTGAATTTGAGACGATGTTCTGTTCGTCCACAAGATCCAAATGCAAAGGATCGAGATAATTCCAGCAAGCGCAGAGGCTGCAACCATGTGATGGTCTAATACTTCCATTGCCGTTGTGAAGTTTAGTGGAAAAAGAATGTAGCCAGCTCCCATCAAATTGGCGCGCAAATCTTGAATGATCCCACCGATGGACAAGATCGATCCATAGGGATTCTTCCCAGGCGGAGCGCCGAAGTGCGCGTGAACCATCATGAAAATTGCGCCAACCACCAGAAATGGCGCGAGAACCCTCAGCCAAACTCGCATCCACGACCGCTCTCTTTTCTCCGAAGGAAGACAAAACCATGGCAGGAGCGGCAACACAAAGTAGGCGCTCTCTTTAGAGCAAAGCGCGAAACAAAAGGAAAGCACAGCGACAACTTCCCACCAAAGATTCTTTGTCAGCAGCGCCTTCCGCTCCGCAAGAAAAGTCCAGAGCAAAAATAATCCCACCAGAATATCGTCACGAGCGGTATCCGCGGTCAGGTTGTAATCGTGGGATGCATTGAGGCCGAATGCGAGTGAGAGCAGCAATGCCAGCACATTACTTGCACCAAAAATGGACCGCGCAAAATAAAAAACGGTACCTGTAAAGATCAAATGGAAAAACAAATTCGTCAGGTGATGACCGCCACCATCCCACTGAAACCAAAGAAAATCTAATGAGAGTGTAAGATTAGCAAATGGACGATACCAGGTCGGGGTGATATCCTGCACGTAGAACGGACGAAAAATATCGGCAAATGTGCGAATTGGAGCAAGCGACTCGATGTAACCATATTCTTCGCTATTAACGGAAATACCACCCACCCCTATCCAAAGCAGGGTGGTTAGACCAATGATGATCGCGAGAAAGTAATAGATCTGGCGGCGGGAAAGTGTCATAGTGCCGAACATTTACTATAAATCCGGTGCTTCGGTTCCGTTCGGGGATATTTCCAGAACCGATCATAGTAATATCCGCCCGACAACTCGCGCTTCATGATCAAGCAGCCACCGCTTGCGCCATAATTCGCCGGAGTATCCTGCCAGCGAGCCATCCGCGCCAACCACGCGATGACATGGAATGACGATCGCGATGGGATTAGTACCGTTGGCATGACCTACGGCCCGAACAGCTTTCGGATTGTTTATCCGAGTTGCTATGTCAAGATAGGAGCAGGTCGAAGCATAAGGAATTCCCGATAATGTGTTCCAAACCTCCAGCTCGAATCTTGTACCATGCGGATCAAGAGGAAGTGAAAATTCTTGTAGCTCTCCCAAAAAATATGCTTGGAGTTGCCGTACTGCGGCATCCGTGAGAGAGGATGGAATTACTTCGCCATCTGAGGAATCTTGGAATCGGATCGAGTGAATACCGGTCTCGTGTGCTTCAACGCGAACGAAGCCAAGCGGTGTCTCCAAGCAATCGCAATATATAACTTCCATTTGGAAAAGTTAGAACTCTCTCAGCAAGCCAGCCGTTTCTTTACCACGTCGTGCTTTGACCGACAGCTTGCTGCGACGCGGACATTACCTATACATGATTCATCATTCGGGTTTGTTCATTAAAAAATAGCTAAAGCGTGATTATACCATAACTACTTGCAATCACCTCGTCGGTTTTTAATCGGCGAGGTGTTTTTTTATGGATCTGAAAAGTTTATCACGCGACCGCGTGCTCGTGTTCGATGGCGCGACGGGCACGAACCTGCAAACCCAAAATCTCACGCCAGACGATTTCGGCGGAGAGCATCTTGCGGGATGTAACGAATATCTCATTCGCTCGAATCCGAGTGCCGTTGAGCGAGTGCATAGCGATTATCTTTCTGCCGGCGCGGATATTATCGAAACCGATACCTTCGGCTCCTCCTCGATCGTGCTTGCCGAATATGGCCTCGAATCGATTGCCTATGAGCTTTCGAAAGAAGGCGCAGCCATCGCGAAGCGCCTCGCCAACGAGTTTTCAACCAAAGCAAAGCCACGTTTCGTGGCAGGTTCGATCGGGCCAACGACAAAGCTTCCCTCACTTGGACATATCACGTTCGACGCGATGCATGACACCTACTACGAACAAATGGCCGGCCTGCTCGATGGCGGATCTGACCTGTTCATCATCGAAACCTGTCAGGACCTTTTGCAGATCAAGGCTGCGCTCGCGGCTGCGCAAGATCTGTTCCGAGATCGACGCGTGCAGATACCTGTTATAACATCGGTCACCATCGAAACCATGGGAACCATGCTCATGGGCACGGAGATCGGCGCGGCACTCACCGCGCTTGAACCGTACGATATTATTTCTGCTATCGGCATGAATTGTGCAACCGGACCGAAAGAGATGGAAGAAAACGTGCGTTTTCTCACACAAACTTCCCCACTGCCGGTTTTTGTCATGCCGAATGCAGGTCTGCCGGAGAACATCGGCGGCGTGGCACACTACCATCTTACCCCTGATGAGCTGGAGAAATACATGACGCATTTCGTCGGCGATCTCGGTGTATCCGTCATCGGGGGCTGCTGCGGCACGACCAGCGAGCACATCGCGCGATTGGCAAATCTTGCCGAACGCATTACACCGAAACAGCGGCAGTTCGAATGGACACCTTCTGCCGCCTCGATCTATTCTTCGGTGCCAATGCATATCGATCCCGCGCCGGTGATCGTCGGTGAACGCTGCAATACGAACGGGTCGAAAAAATTCCGCGATCTGCTGCTGGCCGAGGAGTGGGATACCGCAGTCTCCATGGCAAAAGAGCAGATCCGCGAGGGCGCGCACATGCTCGATGTTTGCGTGGCGTTCGTTGGCCGCGATGAAGTTCGTGACATGCGTGAAGTGATGTCACGAATGAATACGGCTGTTACGGTTCCCATCGTGATCGATTCCACCGAATATCCCGTCATCGAAGAAGCGTTAAAACATTATGCGGGCCGCGCAATCGTTAACTCGATCAATTTGGAAGATGGCGAGGAACGGATGAAGCACGTACTGCCTCTGTGCAAGAAGTATGGTGCGGCGGTCATTGCCCTTACCATCGATGAAGACGGCATGGCAAAAACGCGCGAGAAGAAATTCGAGATAGCAGAGCGCATTATTGATCTCTCCGTACATAAATTCGGGATGAGAGAAGAAGATCTGATCTTCGATACGCTCACGTTCACGCTTGGATCCGGCGACGAGGAATTTCGCAAAGCTGGAATCGAGACTATCGAGGCGATCCGCATGATCAAGCAGGCGCATCCGAAATGCAGAACGATATTGGGCGTTTCGAATATTTCATTCGGCCTAAATCCGCATTCCCGACATGTGTTGAACTCAGTTTTTCTGCATTTCGCCATCGAAGCCGGGCTTGATATGGCCATCGTCCATGCGGCGAAGATCATGCCGCTCCATAAAATTGATGAGCGTGGTCGCGAACTTGCCAAGCAGATCGTTTATGACGAGCGGGTATTTAATGATATGGCAATGGCTTAAACGGAATTATTCATACTTCTTGATCTTTTAATTATAACATGATTAAGCACTTCTGGCTCCCAGTCGCAATTCTTTGCCTTTGTATCCGGGCGCACGCGCAAAATCCGGCACACTACCATCTGCTAAAGCAATCGACTATTGGTGGTGATGGCGGCTGGGATTATCTTAGTGTCGATGGGACAAACAGAACGCTTTACATTGCGCATTCTACACAGGTCGAAGCATACAACCTCGATCGCGATTCGTTGATGGCACCGATCGTGAATACCGAAGGCGCTCATGGTGTTGCCATTGCAGATCGTGAAAAGCATGGATTTATTTCTTGCGGGAAATCCAATTCGGTGCTGGAATTTGGGCTGCTCAAACGCGATACCATCAAGCGTATTCCGGTTGGTCAGCACCCGGATGCGATCATTTACGAGTATTCCACGCACCATGTGTTCGTGATGAACGGCGGAAGTAACGATATCACAGTGCTCGATGCCAGAACCGGCGGACCGATCACAACCATCGCATTACCGGGCAGGCCGGAGTTTGCTGTGTCCGATGAGCGAGGCCATGTGTTCGTGAATATCGAAGATAAATCCGAGATCGCGAAAATAAATGTGCAGACTAATATTGTGGAAGAAGTTTGGAAAGTCGCGCCAGGCACGGAACCTTCTGCACTCACGATGGATCGCGGCTCCAACCGGCTCTTTATCGGATGTGCAAACGAGAAGCTCGTCGTGATGGATGCGACGAACGGCAAAGTTACCCAAACATTCCCGATCGGCAAGGGTGTGGATGCAGCAGTCTTCGATCCGATTGGAAGATTCGAGTTCAGCGCAAGCGGCGGCAGCGGAACGGTAACGATTCTAAGCGAAACCTCCCAAGGCAAATTTGGTCTTTCGCAAACTCTCGATACGAAGCCCGGCGCTCGCACCATTGCGCTCGACCATGCCACGCACGACATTTATGTTGTCACCGCCGATTTCGGCGCCACACCTGAGCCTACCAAAGATAAACCCAAACCAAGGCCTTCCATCGTTCCTGGAACGTTTGCCGTTCTAAAGTATGGGCAAGGGGCGCAGTAATCCTAATTCGACAATAAGATCATCTTATTCACTACCGTCCCGGAATTCTGGGTTTCTATGACGTAAAAATACGTACCACTGGGCGCGTAGGAGCCATCGGACTTCGTGCCATCCCAGAAGGCATCGGGGTCGCCAGGCTGCTGCTGCACCTGATCGAGGATGGTGCGGATCAGCTCACCCGTTGAGCTATAGATCTTGAGAGAAACCACATCCGCATTTGGTAATTCATAATGGAACCGAGTAACCGGCCACGGCGAAATCGTGTTGGATTGCGTTTGACCGCCCAACAGATTATTCGTATTATTGGTACCCGTCGATGGTGCTCCGATCATGAACGGGTTCGGATAATTCTGCGATACAATAAGTCCGGATGCGCCCCAATTGAGCTCTACGGTATTCGATGCATGAATGGATCCATCGAGATCGACTTCCTTGAGCTGATAGATATATTCACCCGGAGCGTGAGTTGAATCAAAGAAGCTGTAGCTAAGCTGGGTGCTGGAATTCCCTCCGGGAGCTTTTGTGGGAACCTGTGCGATCGCTTCGAATGCTGCGCCACTAATACTGCGGTCAAGCTCAAAATACGAACTGCCATCTTCGCTGTCAGTGATCCAATTGAGTATCGTACCAACGGGCTTGGTACTTTGCTGCTTCTGATACGTGAAGGATGCCAGCTCGATCGGTAGCGTGCCGGTATTAGCTTCCCATATTCCTCTGCCAAAGGTCGCAACGCGTATCGTCGTTTTATTAGCTTGTACTTCCACATCGGTGCATGCGGCAAGCCCAATTCCAGCGCCGGCCACCGACCAATGCAGACCTGTATCGATGGTATAATAAATTCCATTATCGGTAGCGGCATACCAAATACCAAGTGGGTTAGTGGAATCGAGCGCCACACAGCTTACACCAACGTCCGGCAGCGAATACCCAGTTTGGCCAGAAACATTCACCCAACTGCTTCCCTGATTGGTAGTCTTCATCACACCATGGCCGTTCGTCGTGTAAAAGCTCGCAAGAGCAAAGTCTGGATTCGCGTTGGTCGTAACAATGGAGGTAGCAATCGCTGAAGGAATTCCGGAAGTCTTCGTTGTCCACGAGTTGCCGCCATTGTTTGTAACAGAGATCTGGCCATACCCACCCACGTAGATCAGATTGGGTGTCGAATGCGATAAACCGATGGCAGTAATATACGGATCGTTTGGATCGGCAGTAGTAAAGTCTGTTGCATTCATGCTCCAGTTGTTGCCGCCGTCGGTGGAAAGCCATAAATGTTCTCGACCCGCATACAGCACTTTGTAGAACGGAACCCCATTATAAGGCACGATCGACATTTTAAAAGGTGTATCCCAGTCGGTATTGTCGGTAAATTGGGAGGAAAGAAGATTACCCTGGTAATCGTAGAGATCGCCATTGGGCAACTCCGCGTAATAGGGGTCGCTGGAATTTCCGGAATAGGAGAGCGGCTGCATGCCGTCACCACTTTCGACAAGAACGGAATTCGAGCCATCCGTTAACTTCCAGGTTCCCTGGTCTTGCAAACCCACAAAGGTCGTCTTGGTATCTAACAAATCCATCCCAAGATGATACACACGGTTCGTTGTCATCCCATTGGAGCGGTATTGCCACGTAGTACTAAAATTGCTGTGAATCGCATACCCAGCACTTTGGGACCAATACAGACCCCCATCGCCACCATCATACACGATCTGGGAATTTTGCGGATTAAAAGCAAAGCAATGGTGATCCACATGGGACGCCTGCCAGGACCAGTCGGGATAATCATTGTCACTGTAGTCCTGCCATCCCTTCCCATCGCCGTAATTATAATACGCCTCGATACCACCAATAAAGATTGTGTCGGCAGCCGAGCTAGAATAAGGACTGACGGCCAGTGAGCAGTCATACCATCCCTGCGGAGCCGGCTGCTTCGGCGGATTGAAAACTGAAGAAGGAATAGTTATCGAAACCCAGGTCGCGCCATTATCCGTCGATCTGAAGAGCGAACGTGCCCCATCGTCGATAACATCGCCGCTCGGATTGGTCATGAGAACGAAGATGCGCTCAGGATGCGCGGTTGAAATAGACATGGCGCTGCGCCCGATACTATCACCCGCCGGAAGATTGCCAGCTATTTTCGACCAGCTAACTCCATCGTTCCCAGAGCGGTACAGACCGCATTCCGAAGCGGCACTGCCAACATTATTCCCTTCCACGCAGTAAAGGTCCGGAGTTACACCGACTAACGTTCCGGCCTTGATATCCCACACTGGCTGCTGTGCCGTATAGACTCTCGTCCACGTTACGCCGGAATCCGATGAACGATACACACCTTGATTCGATGTATAAAGCGAAGCGAACACCACATTGCTTTTGACCGGATCGACAAGGACTTTCAGCACCGTGCCACTGAGTGATGAGGCGCCGATGCGCGCCCATGTTCCGCCGCCATTTTCAGATTTATAGAGGCCGGTACCGGTCAGTTCATCGACACTGGCAAAGCCATTGCCCGTACCAACATAAATCGTATTGTGGTTCTTCGGATCGACAGCAATAGAAGCAATAGATTGATTGGGGATCCAGGTGTCGGTCAACGATACCCAGTTTGCTCCGGAGTTCGTTGATTTCCAGACTCCGCCGCTGGTACCGCCAACATACATCACGCTGGGATTGGTAGGGTCAAAGGCAATAGCCGTCGTACAGCCGGCCGTGAATACATTGGAGGATGCAGGACCGATCAGCCCTATATTGGTCCATGCATTAGAGAGAGGGTGGATTCCACTGTTGCCGGAGGATTGGATCGATGTCGAATACTTTTCCGACAGTTCAGAGGCCGATCGCGTAAGATCTTGCTGAGATTTCTGGAATGCTTGCACCCGCGCTTCGGCATCGAATGTACCGCTCGTGCCAGCACGACGCGCCATTTCCTGCAGTGCACGCGCAAACGGCGCCGATTTCCGGATCGACTCCGGCAATTGATTGATCCCCTTGTACATCCCGGAATCCGATGGCGCGAATACAGGCTTGGAAAGGGCCTCTGAATTTTCGGATTCACTGCCTTGAGCACGCGATATACTTGCCAAAAAGAAAGGCAGAAAAACAGCGAGGGTAAAGGTAAAAATATGTCGGTAAAATATCTTCATTCGTCAGGAAAGGTATAGTATAGTATCTATTGTCTATAACCGTGAATAAAAGCATTTATCACGGCGTTCAGTTTCTTATTCGAATTTAATCGATTTTAGGAGATACGATATGGATGGAGCACCAGGACAAAAACGGCTAAAACCTACCAGAAGGGCAGATACCGATGCCCTACCCTTTATCACATCCTCGACTCAATCCTTTGCACCGCTCGCAGAGCGGATGCGCCCGCAATCGCTCGATGAAGTCGCTGGTCATGAATCGCTGATCGGCCCTGGTAAGCCACTCCGGATGATGATCGAGCGCGGCAAACTGCATTCTATGATCTTTTGGGTCCACCTGGTTCTGGTAAGACCACGCTCGCCAATATTCTCGCACATTCTGTTGACGCACCGTTCTTTTCGCTTTCCGCAATTAGTGCTGGAGTAAAAGATCTGCGTGAAGCGATCGAGTCCGCGAAAGAAGCGAACCAAACATCGAACGACCGCAGCGTCCTTTTTATTGATGAGGTTCACCGTTTCTCGAAATCGCAACAAGATGCTCTGCTGGGCGCTGTCGAGCATGGGGACATCACACTTATCGGCGCAACAACGGAAAACCCATCATTCGAAGTAATCTCTCCGCTTCTGAGCCGCACGCGAGTGTTCGTCCTGGAAAATCTATCGCGCGAGGATCTGGAACGTTTGCTCGACCGCGCCATTACACAAGATGTGGAACTGCGTCCATTGGGAATTTCTCTCGCGGATGATGCCCGTCGAGCAGTCATCGCGCTCTCCGGCGGCGATGCTCGCAAAATGCTGAACGCGCTGGAACTGGCGGTGCAGCTTGCAGCAGTGACACCCACGCCTTTGGAAGGCGGAGGCCAGGGGGTGGTTATCCCCATCGAAACCATCGAAGCCGCCTACGGCCGCAAAGCCTCGCGCTACGACAAAGCGGGCGAAGAGCATTACAATATCATCAGTGCGTTCATAAAGTCCATGCGTGGATCGGATCCGAATGCCGCACTCTATTGGTGCGCCCGCATGATCGAATCCGGCGAGGATCTGGAGTTCATCGCGCGACGCATGATTATTTTCGCCAGCGAGGACATCGGCAATGCCGATCCGAACGCGATTTTGCTTGCTACCGCGTGTTGGGATGCCGTTCGCGCCGTCGGCTATCCCGAAGCGACGATTATTTTCGGGCAAGTGGTGTCCTATCTTGCATCCGCGAATAAATCCAACGCATCCTACATGGGAATTTTTGCGGCATTGGAAGAGGCAAAAGAAAATCCCAATGAACCGGTGCCGCTCCACTTGCGCAATGCTCCGACCAAACTGATGAAATCCTTAGGGTATCACGAAGGATACCGGTACGCCCACTCCGAAGAAGGACACTTCGCGCGAGGTGAAACCTATTTGCCGGACTCCATTACCGAAAAAATATTCTATCACCCCACCGATCAAGGCCGCGAAAAAACTATCCTCGACCGATTGAAAGCCTTGTGGCCGGAGAAATATGGGAAATAATAATTTTTGATGCCCAGAAGAGAATCACCCTTGGAATGAATTGATGACGTTCCGAGACCGAGATAAAATCACCCCCCCAGTCTTTGTCAATAAGCGCTCCGTAACCATTTCGGCTTAGAATGCGTGACATTCTGTATCTTTCTGAGGCAATGAAACAGTATCCAACCTTCGCCAGACAGAACCTTTGGTGACTAAGGTCATAAAGAAATCCCCTCCCCATTCGGCACAACTTGGTCGATCTATAAGTTTAAGAGCCTCCCGTATGATCGCTCATCCCCCGTTTCATGTTTTTTACGGCCTTGTGTGGCGGCACGAAATTGGCCTTCCAATCGGTTGAAAGAGTATTAGAGGGGAATTACCATGGCTCCGTTCGATATACGGCATCAATTAGAAGAAGAAATAGACCATCTGGCACCGGAGCAGCAGGCACGGCTGCTGGAGCTTGCGCGTGGATTGAAGCAGAAACATGAACTTCCAAAAGGAATGCCCTGGGATGAAATGAAAAAATACGCCGGAATCCTTCCAAATGATGTTGCGGAAGAGATCATGAATGCGATCGACGAAGATTGTGAAAACATAGACTATGGGAAATGGTAAGGCCGCGCTCGATTCGAACGCCCTGATCAAGGTTCTCAATCATCAGCTCGATCTTTATGCGATAAACGTAATTGACATTTACGTTCCAATTGTCGCTATTGGCGAAATGCTCTATGGCGTCCATAAGTCCACTCGTCCAATAGAGAATCGAGCACGTCTGGAATCATATCTCAGAAATGTTATTGTGCTAGGTTGCTCTATGGAAACAGCCGATATTTATGGCCGCATCAAAAACGAGCTCCTTCGTTCTGGGCGCCCCATCCCAGAGAATGATATGTGGATCAGTGCCACCGCACTCGAACATAATCTTCCTGTTGTGACGAATGACAAGCACCTCAGCTATGTCCCTGGTTTGGAAATAATAAGGTATTAAGAAATCCCACCCTTCTCGGCACAACTTGGACGGCTTGTAAGTTATTGAGCGTCCATTCATGGTTTTTAACAGCCTTGCGTTCGCTATTTTCCTGCCGATCGTTCTTATCGGCTATTATTTGCTGCCGTTCAAAGGCCAGAACAGGTTTTTGCTGGTGGCAAGCCTCGTGTTCTATGCCTGGTGGGACTGGCGATTCCTCTTCCTGCTTGCCCTCACGATCGTAGTTGATTATTATGCCTCCCATGCCATAAATCGGTCAACAACAAGGAAGCAGAAGCTTCTCTGGCTCCGGCTTTCGCTGGCGAGCAATATTTTGGTACTTAGTGTTTTCAAATACTGCAACTTTTTTGTCACTTCATTCGAGGGTGTGTTGAGGCTGATCGGGTTCCATGTGAATCCTGTCACGATCCAGCTTGCACTTCCTATTGGGATCAGCTTTTACACGTTCATGTCCATGTCCTACGTGATCGACGTGTATTGGGGTAAGTTCGATCCGGCAGAGAATTTTCTGGATTTCGCGCTCTTCGTTTCTTATTTTCCACATCTTGTGGCTGGCCCGATTCTTCGTGCCGGTCAGCTTTTGCCGCAGATCATGAAGCCCCGAACCGTCTCGAAAGAACAAATACGCGATGGCCTAACGCTCATGCTCGTCGGGTTTGCACGTAAGGTACTCATCGCTGATATGCTCGCCGGTTATGTGGACGAAGCCTTTCGACACATTCCGGACATGGCAAGCTCTGATCTTGTTATTCGTTTATGGCTATGCGCCATTCAGATCTATGGTGATTTCGCTGGTTATAGCGACATCGCACGCGGCGTGAGCAAGCTGTTCGGCATCGAGCTTCATCTGAATTTTGCAACGCCGCTGCTATCGCAGAACATCACGGAGTTCTGGCGTCGGTGGCATATAACACTGTCAAGCTGGTTGCGAGATTATGTGTATATCCCGCTTGGCGGAAGCCGCAATGGTGAAATGAAAACCAACCGGAACCTGATGATCACCATGCTCACGAGCGGCCTCTGGCATGGCGCAAACTGGACATTCATCGGATTCGGCGCATTTCATGGCATTGCTTTAATAATACATAAAGTGTGGTTGAAAATCACAAATAATCCCATGCCCAAAGAATATGGAACCCGCGCATGGAAGTGGTTTACGCCAGTTAAGATATTCATTACATTTAATACGTTTGCGTTTTCATTAGTGCTGTTTCGCAGCCCAAATTTTGGCACGGCATGGGCATATATGTCTCGGTTGTTCGCCATTCATCCGGGAATTCACGTTGGGACATCCCTTTTCGTTATTCCATTCGTATTAATTGGGCTTTCGCTTGACCTTGCGCAATATACTGGAATGGGACAGCGCATCATTGGATCAATGAATTTCGTGACGCGCTCGATAGTGTTCGGAATTCTTTTCGCACTCGTTCTCATCGCCGGCAGCGATAACAGCCTCCCATTTGTTTATTTTCAGTTTTAGCACGTGTTTATTAAGCAGTTCGGCAAAGAATTCCGGATGCTGATCGTCTCTGCGATTGGCATTGGGATCGTTGCGTATGGGCTTATCGCCGCGCTGGTTCTTGCAGTGCCGCATTTGCCGCTGGCAAATAAGCGCACCTTCTATGGCTTGTTGCGCGCGCAAATGGCTGTCGACATTGGCCAGACGCTGCCGAGCACTGGGCGCGGTATGTTGCTATTTCTTGGCTCTTCGGTTGTGGAGCGTGGAATTTCGGAGCGATCGGTGGATTCCGTACTTCATTCACGGAATCTTGCGCTGGAATGTATGAATGCCGGCACCGGCGGGTTTTCAGCAGAAGCCAATCTGCCGATGTTCCGAGCAATGCTTGACGATGGGTTAAAGCCAGAGTACGTAGTCTATGGCGTCAGCATCCAGGAGTTAAATGGTGCTTCGACCGTTCATGCCTTCTTCGGAACTAAAGATACTGCCTCAGTAAAGCTCAAACCCAAGACATTCTGGAATATTCTTCGCTATGGGCCCACTGCTCTGGCTCCGCTTATGAGCGGCGATCATTTCCATCAGTATGTGTTTGCGGCGAACAATGCTTTCCGTGACGTTCCCAATCTCAATCTCTTCAATCGTCTGATGTTCGGCGAGAACAGCCCTCCGCGAGACAGCGCCTACGTATTCAACCCAGTATTTTTAGAGGATCTTAAAGAGATCGTCACCATCTGTCAGTCCCGTGCAATAAAAATAGCGATCTATAATGCACCGCTCCGCAAGCGAGCGCCGGATGAGGTCGATATTCCATACGAACACCGTGCGGATTGTTATGAAAAGGTGCTGAGCCTTGCAAAAGATCAACACATTCCTTTTTGGAACTTCGACCGCCCTGGTTTATTTGCCACCTCGGAATTTCAGGACAATTATCATCTCACTGCAATAGGGGCAAAGAAGATTTCTGTTATGCTTGGGGATTCTATTTCAAGCTGGCAAACAACCTCTCAGTGTCAGGATGGCGTCGAAACGCTGGAATAGAATATCTAGCGGTGCTGGTAAAAACACTATTTCGATCTTCGAAGCGCAATGCCATTGCCCCGCGCACCTAAGTTAACTCCGAATCAGAAAAAACAAGGCAACGACCGCCAGCGCCCCTACTACCACTAATACCTTCTCCATAGTGTCCGACCAAAAGCCACCGGGAGGTGCTCCAAAGTGTACATAGCGGTCGGTATTATTTTGCAATTGAATCCAATCGCTCGGAGTGAGTTGAATATTTACGGTTCGGGCGAGCGAGCGCGGTGTTGCAAGCGAGTTCATTTGCTGCAATACTTCACCTTGCATGGAAATATCCATGCGCGAAGTTCCCGAATCCGAGCGTCGCACATTCGCCGAAAGTTGGGAGATGTAAAAGATCGGTGCGCTGGAAGCCTTTGGCTGCTGCACCATCGAAAGAAGCGCAGCGAGGGTACTGTCTCCCATTAAGAACGCTGTGGTACCACTAACGGAAGACACCATTGGGCTGAGCGATGCAGCCAACACACTATCAATACGCGAAAGCTGGGCACTAGCAGACTCTGCCAGTGCAAACATTAAAAATACGAAAACGACGCTATGTTTAAGACCACGATTTGCCAAGAATGAAAGTCCTTTCAAGATTTGGATCTCGATCCAGCAAATCGTGGTTCATGCGAACTCCGATGTTATCCGTAAATGCCGCGCAGACGAAGTGTGCGCGCCACTTTATCAATAGCGAGGATATACGAAGCCAGCCTCAGTGAGACTTTATGCTTGAGAGAGGTCTCATGAACACGATCGAATGCCGTGTTCATGGCTTCGGCAAGCCGTTCGTTAACAACTTCGAGCGTCCAGCCATAGCCCATTCTGTTTTGTACCCATTCGAAATAGCTGACTGTAACACCTCCGGCATTTGCGAGAATATCGGGTACCACGAGCACGCCCTTCGATTCAAGAATCGGGTCTGCACCAGCGGTGGTCGGGCCATTCGCTCCTTCCACGATCAGCTTTGCCTGAATATTGTGCGCGTTCCGCTTGGTAATCCTATCTTCGCGGGCAGCTGGCACAAGGACATCACAATCGAGCGTGAGCAATTGTTCGTTGGTGATCTTCTCGCCGCCGGTCCAGCCATCGAGCAAGTACTCGTGGGTTTCTGAATAATGGATCGCGTCGTCAACATCAATGCCGCCTTCGTTAAAGTATGCGCCGCTGATATCCGAAATTCCAATGATCTTCGAGCCCTTTTCAGCCAGTAATTGAGCGGAGATCGAGCCGACATTTCCAAAACCCTCGACTGCAACTGTTGCATTGCTCGGCTTGATACCAATCTTATCCATCCCACGAAGTGCAGAGTGCATCACTCCACGCCCGGTTGCCTCCCTGCGGCCTTTACTGCCGCCAAGTACGAGCGGTTTGCCCGTGACAACACCCGGCTCGGTGCGACGCATGTGCATCGAGTACGTATCTAATATCCACGCCATCGTTTGCTCGTTCGTGTTCACGTCGGGCGCTGGGATGTCGCGGTCGGGGCCGAAAACATCGAGCATGTTTGCGGTGTAGCGACGGGTGATTTTTTCGATCTGCTGAATCGTCAGATGGCGCGGATCGCATCGAACCCCACCTTTTGCTCCGCCGAATGGAATATCGACAACTGCGCATTTCCAGGTCATCCACGCTGCAAGCGCTTTGACTTCATCAAGATTGACATCCGGTGCGAAGCGAATGCCGCCTTTGCTGGGTCCGAGTATATCATTGTGAATGACGCGGTAGCCGTCAAACACCTGCATTGAGCCATCATCCATTTGGATGGGAATGGAAACGATGACAGATTTTACTGGAGTCTTGAGATACTGATAAATTCCGGGTTCGAGATGGAGTATATCTGCCGCGCGATCGAATCGCTGCATCATAGACTCCAATGGATTGTCCTTATCGACGATCGGAGCCGGCTCTTTATAGACGGATGACGCAGGGGTGGCGGTGCTGGGGAGGTCGTTATTGATGGTTGCCATTCTTATGTAATTGAGTCAAGTTGGGGTCACCGTAAGAAATTTTGCCATGCGGATCGCCCGTAAACCTATTAGCTGAGGTATAACAACGAAGCGTTTACTTTCTTTCCGGTGAAATTGGGGCTATTTTTGCCTTATCATCGTCAAGAACAATACTCATGCCAAGCAATTTGGCAAGCAACCGCCGGGTAAGGTTTGGATCGTCATCCAGAAAATGACGTGAACGCTGGCGCGCCTGACGGATTTGTTCGGGGTCAATATCTACCAGAACAAGGTCTTCCTGGAAAAAAGCTGCCCGAGCAGCAGTTTCTCCTGTTGGAGTCACCACTTCTGAACCGCCCCAAAAGTTTACACCATCCTCGACACCTACCCGGTTGACGAAGGCTACGTAGCAGCCCAACAACCGTGCGTATGCAGCGTGGTGTTCGCGGTTGATCGTGTAGTTCTCCGGCTCGCTTAGATGCGACTGACTTGCTGGACCGGAGGCAAGCCGTGTAGGGCTGGCAGCTATTGTGATGATAAGCTGCGCACCATCCAGCGCCTCGATGTATGGGAGCGAAGGATGCCAAAGGTCCTCGCAAACGAGCAAGCCTACTCGACCAAGCCGCTCAGAAGTGAAGGCATCCGCTGCGCGGCCTGCGGTAAAATATCTTCCTTCTTCAAAAATTCCATACGTGGGTGGATATACTTTTCGATGCGAGTGGTTTACTTCACCCGCTTCGAACAGTAAGGCCGTGTTATAGACCGCCCCGCGCTCATCCTGCTCAACTGCGCCGCAAATGATTGTGATCGCTTTGGAAAGCTCTCGAAGTGGAGCATAGATCGCCGCATCGAAGCTGACAGCGCTATCGAAATTGAGATCGCGAAGAGTATAGCCGGCTAGTGATAGTTCTGGGAAAATAATGGCATCCGCGCCACTTGCGATGGCGCGTTCCGTCCATTCGACGTGCCGTTGGACATTGCGTTCAACATTTCCGAGTACAGAGGAAATCTGCGCGAGAGCGATTCGAGAGGGTTTTATCAACATGAGATTTCGTGCGAGCATCAATGCTCGATCACGAACATCCGCGAGGCAGATTGTCCGCTAGCTTCGAGGCGATAATAATATGCGCCATCAGGAAGTGCATGGCCATCGAATAATACAACATGACCGCCCGAAGCATAAAAGCCCGATGCTAAAGTTGCCACTTGCCGGCCTGTCACATCAAAAACAGATAACGAAATTGGGCCGTCTTGCGGAATAGTGAATTGGATCGATGTCTCAGAAGATACTGGATTTGGCGAGGCAGGAGAAAGCGTGAGGAAGGGAACCTGATTGTTGCCAGCTTTGACACCACCAGTCGGAGTAAGATACTGAAATATCCCATGGTTGGTTGCAGCAAAAAGAATTCCATCTCTATTGATAGCAAGCGCATTGACTGTATTGGATGTTAGACCCGAATCAATGTTCATCCAGTTTGCGCCCAGGTCGGTCGAGACATACATACCCCCAGTGCTCAGACCTGCGAATATACTGCTGTCGGCGCCAACCGCGAGGGAGTAGGCTGTCTCGCCAGTCGCCCCTGGCGGTGTATTAATGGGAGTCCACTGCAGCCCATTTTGGGTAGAAAGATTGAGCCCACCAGTCCCCCCTTCGAGGATCCATCCATTCTCGAAATAGGCAAAGGATACGTTCATCCCAAATGCAGGGGCACCATTCAAGGTGGTCCAAGTCTCACCATCGATCCCATTCGCAACTGCGAGCAGTGTGGTAGTCCCGGATATGATCGTTCCTTGAGGGCTGCTCCATACAAATGTGGGATAATCAAAGCCATCGCTAAACACACCCTGGTCATACCAAGCGCTGTCAAAATTGGTGGTCGCAAATAAATCAGCCCCTTGAGAAGAAATGAACATGTGCCCAAAGGGAGCAATGGCGAAGGAAGAAATGACGGGGTCAGAGCCAACGTCCGGTGTAATACGGAACTCTTGCCAGGTGGCACCATAATTCGATGTGAAATATTCGCCGGGGTAGCCGCCAAGAAACACTTCATCCTTTGCATCGATCCCCCACACCGGCCCAAGCGGCGATTCTGAGCTTGATTGCATTGCAACCCAACTCGCGCCATTATTGGTGGAACGATACACCCCAGCGGGTTGGCTCAGGGCACCACTGATAGTCCCCGCAAACATGTCTCTATTTCCCGCGATCGCCAGAGATGTTACCTTCCCAGCGAGTCCAGCGCCGGCTGTGGCTTGCCAATATTGAGCGGTGGCCGTGCTTGCAGATAGCATAACCGCCGAACATGTCGAGATTACAGCTAAGATATATGCGCAAATACGAAGCATGAATTGAGAATCCTTTCTAAGAATACATGAACAAGACCGAAGGTCAATTTTCGGACTTTGAAAACAAAACAACAGCCGGAAAGTTACATTGCAAATAACGATTTTAGCTATCTGAAATACCCCACTCCCTACATTTTCGAAGCCCCCGATCGCCAATTGGGCACTCTTAATGCTGTACCAAAAACATTCTTGTCGCGCTTTGGCCGCCAGCTTCGAGCCGGTAATAATAAGCACCGTCCGGAAGAGCCTTAGCATCGAACGAAGTGGAATAAACGCCGGGCGAATAAAATCCATTTGCAATGCTACGGATCATGCGGCCGGTCGGATCGTACAACTGAAGCGAAACTGCACCGGCCTCGGGCAATGAAAACTGAATCGTTGTAGTCGATGAAACAGGATTCGGTGAATTCTGATCGAGCGATAGCGAGCTGGTGAACACGCTCGGGCTGGTACCTACGATTCCAAAAGGATTATACTGAAAAATGCCCTTGTCCGTTGCTGCATAAAGAGTTCCATTCTTGTTGAAAGCCAGTGCATTGATCGTATCCGATGGAAGCCCCGCAGCAATGTTTTGCCAAGATCTTCCGGTATCCCGGGAAATGGAAATGCCGCCCGTTTTGCCATCGGTTGAATTGGTTCCGACGAAGATGTCACCATTCTGATCGAGGGCAAGGACATAGTATGTCCTCGTCGTAGCCCACAATGGTGTTATCGGAGCCCAGTAGGTGCCGGTATCCAAAGAAAAGAACAGCCCACCAGTTCCACCAACAACGATGAGTCCCGATGCGTTGGAAGCCATGGCTATGCCTTCTCCTAATGGTGGAACTCCTGGAAGGGAATCATAAGTATCGGCGTTGAGTCCATGTCCCCTTTCCATATCCGTTGCCGATGCTTCGAATATCGCGCCCCACGGAGTTGAAGCAACAAATGTGGGGTGACTTGAATCTGCGAGATCCCCTTCATCTGACCAGGACCCAGTAACCCCATCCTCGTCCGAGATATATGGCCCGGTAGATCCCGTAGCGAAAAAAAGCCGACCCATCGGCTCCGACGGATCCGACCAAAGCGGGAGTACCGTAAATGCAAGAAAAGTGGGATCAGTACCATTTGTAGGCTCAAGTCGAATCTCCTGCCAGGAAACACCGAGATCGGTCGAGCGAAATTCCACATAACCTCCAACTGCAAAAATATCGCCGTTCGGATTAACCCCTTTTAAATTGACGCCCATAACAGGACCGAGCATGACAGGCTCATTAGATGAATTCTCAGGATTCGGAGTCGGTTTCCAGATTTCACCACCATCGGTGGAACGATACACACCCAGCGCGGACGGGAGAGGGCTGCTGGAAACCGTTCCCGCGAACATGTCACCGTTGCCGGCGAATGCAAGTGAGCCAACTTTGATAGAAAGCCCCGTCGTATCTGCAATCCAATACTGGGCGTATAAGGGGGCAGTGCCATCTCCGAGCATAGATCCGAGCACAAAAATGGCAAAAAATAAAACACGAAGGAGCACACGAAAAATATGCATGAATTGAGTATCCCTTCAATTACAGAATAAGGTTTGTCAGAGACTAATGTAGCGACAACTAAAAAACAACACATTCGCCGGAAAGTTACAGGGTACCTGTCGATTTTCTTTGTCTCCAACTGCACCTCCCACGACTCCATGATGTTACTCTCAACGCGATCTTGAGACAAACACCATGATTACCACTCTGAGAGGCAAATATAGCATCGCAGCTCACACGTTCCTCCTCGCAGGCTGCGTGAGCATGATCTTCCCCCTCGTATGGATGATCATGCTTTCTCTCAGCAACAATCCGCCAGGCAACGCTTCATTTAGCGAATTGCTCCAAGGCGCATTTACACTTAAGAATTACACGGATGCGCTGCGTACCGATCGTTTCGGACTATATTTCATGAATTCCATGATCGTCGGAACGGTGGTTGCGGTTGGGAGCGTCGTTTTTTCAACCACGGTTGCATTTGCTTTCGCCCGCCGGGATTTTCGGATGAAAAAATGGCTGTTCGCCAGCGTTCTTGCCGTGATGATGGTACCACCTCACGTAGTGATGATCCCCCTGTATCGAGAGATCGTGGCCCTTGGCTGGATCAATACGTACTTCGCACTCACGCTGCCATTTATGGTCACCCCGTTCGGGATCTTTCTGATGCGCCAGTACATCGAAGGATTACCGAAAGAATTGGAGGAAGCCGCGAGGATCGATGGGGCAAAAACACTCGGTATTCTTCGGAGCATCATTTTTCCGCTTTCGACGCCAATGCTCGTGGTGCTATTCATCTATCAATTTCTCACAACGTGGAATGCGTTTCTCTTCCCATTCCTCTTTGTCAATAAAGCATCGATGCAAACCCTTCCGGTCGGCCTCGCATTTTATCAGGGCAAGCAATCGATCGATTGGGGTCATCTGATGGCTGGCGCGGGGATGAGCGCGATACCGGTGCTTGTACTTTTCGCAGTATTCCAGCGAAAGATCATTGCCGGGTTTACTGCCGGTGCATTAAAGGGATAATGCTCTACCATTGGGCTAATTCAGCTTCAGGTACGGCTTCATTTTATTGAAGCGTGTCATTCCGAATCCGTGTACATTTTTTAGCTCTTCAAGTGACCGGAACTGACCGCGTTCCTGACGGTACGCAATTATAAGTTCTGCACCTGCCGCGCCAACCGTGGGAAGGCGAATAAGATCCTCTCTTGTGCCGCGATTCAGAGAGATCGAGTAAGGCGACAGTCCATCGGTCTTGGAATGGGGCCGAGCTTTGGCGCGCTGGATGGCAATTGGCAGCAGCGAATCCTCCGGTAATGAAAAAAAGAGGGAATCTCGGCGGTTAGCTTCAGCGGATAATGCAAAGAAAAGGCTATCCGCTCGATGTTCGGACAATACTTCTTGTGCACTTCGTTGAGCGGGAAACCATGTGGCATAAAGGTGCTTCCCAAACCGAAACACCAGCACAGCAATACCAACCAGCAAGAAAAGTACAAGTGCGCGGAATTCGCGTGGGGTGTAGAATTGCTCAATCGCCGTCGATACCCGCAGGCGAAGCAATACCCATTGTTGCTGAAGTTTGCGCGGGACGGTTATTCTCATCCCTGCGAAGATACGGAAGAATAGTGGAGATGGTGAGAATAGCTAATTGAAAGTTTGAGAATAGTTAAGCAAAAATGCTTCGAATATTCTCGAAAAGGCTCTCTCCAGACTTTGTTTTTTTGCGATCCTTATTGGATTTGCCCTTCGATTTCGGCTCCTCGTGGACGCTCGCACCGGCTCCGCGAAAGTGTTCAAGCGTAGCGAGCCGTTCGAGAAGTTCTTGCTCCTCTTGGGTCAACCGATCCGGCATCGAAATCTGGACTCGAACCAGCTCGTCACCTTTACCAGAGTGGGATAAATGCTGAATGCCCTTTCCTCGCATTCGCAGGAGCGTCCCAGCTTGCGTACCGGCCTGGATCGTCAATAGTGAATGTCCTCCAAGTGTAGGAACTTCGACTTCTGCCCCAAGCAGCGCCTGGGGAACCGTGATTTCAAGATCAAATACCACATCGTCGCCATCGCGGAGGAAATAATCATGGGGAATCTCCTGGATTACGACCATTACGTTACCCGCAGGCCCACCTCTGCGGCCCGCGTGCCCCTGACCCGAAAGTGTAAGGTAGTTACCCTCGCTCACGCCGGCAGGGATCTTTACTGAGAGAGTGGTTTCTTCCTGCTTTCGGCCATCACCCTGGCACACAGGGCAACGCTCACGGATCGTTTGTCCCATACCCTGACAGGTCGGGCACACGGTGACATTCACAAACTGTCCGAATCCCATAGAACGCACCTGACGCACTTGGCCGGAGCCATGACAAGCTTGGCATGTCTCGATGGAAGTACCAGCCTTCGCACCAGTTCCAGCACACGTGGAGCACGCTACAAGATGTCTGATCTTGATCTTCTTCTCAACACCTTCTGAAATTTCTTCGAGCGTAAGCTGAAGCGGAACTTGCAGATCAGCTCCGCGCTCTGGAGCATTCGGGTTGCGAGCTTGTCCGCCGCCAAAGAACTGCTCAAAAATATTCCCGCCGCCCATCCCGCCAAAAATATCGGCGAAATGCGAGAAGATGTCGTTCGCATTCTGGTAGTGGCCAAAATCTGCCGCTCGAACGCCCTCGTGTCCAAACCGGTCGTAGCGCGCGCGCTTATCGGTATCGCTCAGCACTTCATACGCTTCTGTCGCTTCTTTGAATTTCTCTTCCGCCTCTTTATTATCCGGATTTCGATCCGGATGAAATTCCATAGCGAGCTTTCGATACAACTTTTTTATTTCGTCGATCGAAGCGGCGCGCGCCACGTTCAGGATCTCATAATAATCACGCTTCATGAACTGGTGTGCTTTCCTTCGTATTATTCTACTGCCTTCGACACGAAAACTTTGGCATGGCGAAGAATACCATCATGCAGCATGTAACCACGCTGGATTTCTCGAGTCACGATTCCCGGCGCCACATCGTCTCGGGGTTCTTCGAGAAGGGCATCATGTTTATTGGGATCGAAAGGCTCGCCAACAGTCTGCATCGGATGCGCACCGTAGCGTTCGAGTGTCTTAAGAAAGTTCTTATAAATGAGTTCTACTCCCTGCATCATGGATGTATTGCGCTCCTCGGATTCTGCGGCATGGTCGATCGTACGTTCCAGATCGTCGATGCTGCCAAGCAGATCGAGCAAAAGGCGTTTATTAGCATCGAAGATAAGCTGCTCACGCTCCTGCTGGTGGCGGCGGCGCATGTTCTCGAGTTCAGCCGTGCGCCGTAATAGCTGGTCGCGGGTAGCTTCAAGCGTGCGTTCGATCTCGGCGATCTTCGCTTCTACAGCATCTTCGTTCACTAACATGTCCGCCGGTTTCTCAGGCATCTTATCTTTCCTTGAATACAATTTTTATCGCCTATTTTATTGCTAATACTCCAGACATGGCGCGTGCTACGTATTCCACCAGCGGAGCGATGCGCCCATAATCCATCCGCTTCGGGCCGATCAGGCCGATGATCCCACGCTCTCCGCCGATCTGGTATTTCGTGCAGACGAGGCTGTAGCCTGTCATGTTTCGTTCTTCCAATTCACTGCCGATACGAATGGCGATACCACTGTTCGAAATTGCTGAGGATTCTCCGCCCGACCGTTCGAGCACATGGATCACCACCTCTTCATTATCGATCAATTCAATAATTCCCTGGAATTCATCATCATGTGCTAAGTCTCTGCGCTGAAATTCCGGCTGCACAAAAATATTCTTTGCACCGCTCATTTTTACACGTTCGGAGCCACTTTCGTCAAAAAGTCGCTCCGGGGAATCAATAAATAATCGAAGAATCGATCGGTCATGTTCGGAGAGATCACTTAGCCGCTCTCTAAACGTAGCCTTTACCTCTCGGAAACTCCTTCCTGCGAGCCGTTCATTCAACAAGTGTCGTAGCTCATCGAGCTTAGGCTGCGGGAGTTGGTTATCCGTTTCAAGCGTGACGGTACGAACTCTGCCACTCGATGCAGCCAGCACCACCAACAGCCGATTGGATGAAAGCTGAGCTATTTCCACGCGCTCCAGAATCCCTTCATCCAACGATGGCAGCAGGGCAATCGAAAGTTGGCGCGATAGCTTCGCAAGTATGTCTGACGATGCCGCCAGCACGTCGTCAGCAGTAACAGCCTCAGCAAGTGACTTTGCAACAGCCTTGCGCTCTGCCTGCGTAACGTGCTCTCTTGCCATGAGGTCATTCACATAAAGGCGATAGCCTTTATCGGTCGGCATGCGTCCGGCGCTCGTGTGTGGATGATCCACGTAACCCATATATTCGAGATCCGCCATGATATTCCTGGTCGAGGCATCGCTAAGCCCAAGCGAGCTTACACGGGCAAGGTATCTCGATCCTACCGGATTTGCTGTCAATACATAATGACGGACTATCAGTCGAAGTATTTCACGCTGTCGCTCGGTAAGCTCAGTGCTTGACTGGCTCACAACAGTGAGATGGCGTCGGGTTGAATCCTCCTTCATAAGGTATGGCGCAGAACACGATGATTTATGAAGGGAGTTTCAAATCCACAATTAGGCATCGTATTCCGTTAAAACGGACACTGCCCGGCGTGGATTATTACCACACCGGGCAGTGCTTAGATTTCTAACGGGAAGGTTTATTCTTCCCTGATGCTTTATTGTCTCTCGAGGGTGAGCTTCTTCGAGATCGTTGCGCCTTGGCCATCTGCGCCAGTAGCGATCATCTCGTAAAGATAGCTGCCGCTTGGGAGCGAGCTGAGGTCAAGTTTCACGCTTTGCGGACCTGCTGCGAACTGCATGTTGGAAACATCGCTGTTTACAACCTTGCCTGTTACATCAAGCACTCGAACGGTTACTTGCGAAGGCTCCGGAAGTGTGAAGGAGATTTGCGTCACACCCGTCGTCGGATTTGGATAGTTCTGATCCATCGAGAAGCCCATCTGTGAAGCATTCGGTCCGAGCTCGATGGTATTCGAGTAGGTTTCTGCACCCGTTTGATCAACCGCTGCTATACGATAGGTATAGGACTGAGTAGGATCGTTGCCCACTTGCGTGAATGCATAATCCGTCTGGTTATCAACCGCATTTGCGTGACCGAGCACCGTCCAGCTATTCTGGTTCTGCTGCTCGACGTTATAGGTAGCCACGTCCTTCTGACCAGATACCGACCATTTGATCAGAGCGTTGTTCGTGCCATTGATATAATTCGCAGAAGCATCTACGAAATCAACCGGCAGTATGGTGCCCTGATGGCTACGGAAGAATGCAAAGGCTGCCGCCAGCGTACGAGTCGTACCGCTCGTGGTGTCGCCATTTCCAATTGGTCGTGTCTGATAGGGATTTGCCCAGTCAAAAGCGTAGAACACCGTATTTACGTATGGATCGTAATACGAAACGCCAGCTCCACTATCCTTCGCGTCAGCGGTATGCGTGGCATAGGTATATGCAACACCATTTACGATCGGCCCAACTGCTGGGGTCGAAAGCATTGGCCATACAAGGTTCGGCGTCAAACTACCCGACAGGTCGGTCGTCCCTTCGCCACCAGTGGTACTTGTCGGCGTCGTAAGGCTGTCCGAGAATGTCCAATAGGCTGGCTGCTGTCCAACGATCCTGCCATTGTAGGAGGTGCTCGTCGGATAGAGACCCACGTATTTGGTGTGCATTGTCGTTTGCAACCAGTTCGTATCAGTGATGTCGTTCTGATTTTTGATTGCGGCGTCATACGCAGTGTGCTGTCCAGCGATGACGAAGTCCTTCTTAGCATACGTTAAGCCGGATGCAAGGAATCGCGTGATCTCATCGGTTTCCTGAAGCGTTGGTCCTGCTTGGCCGGTCGGTGCCGTTGGAACCGGTGCAACTCCCGGATCGCCGTTTGCCCAAATGATCGTCCACCACGGTGTGTAGTCGATGATGGTCGTGTTCGGAAGACCGTTCGGAGCATTTCGGTCAATGATGTCGTACGGAATACCCAGTCGGCCCAGGGCCTTGATAACAGAGTCGCGATTCTGCTTGCCATCTGCCGTTGCACCATTATAGGAAAGCAGTGTGGCATTCTGTTTAAGCAGCACTCGGAAGACCTTGGACTGCGAGTTATTCGCATTGTCCTGATCATTCGGTACTGAAACGATTACCTGATAGACTCCGGTATCCTGATAATTGGCCATTGATGGGATGAGAGACGGGCCCTGGAATATTACATTCTTGGACTCGTTGACTGCCCATGTCAGCGGCTGTGAAGTCAGCGTTGCGATCGTGACCCAATGTCCACCGGTGGAAACTTGTACCGTTGCAGTCGCGGTCTGGTTATAGACACCGACGCTGGATAAGTTTTTCACCACCGCGTTGATCCACAGCGGGCTGGCCGTCGTTACGAGTGAAGTATCGCTCGTCTGCGAGAACCCTGCGGGCTGTACGATTTCCTGCACTGCCAGATCGTTGGTGAACTGGAATCCATCCCATTCATCGGCGCCGATATCCGGGCTGAGCTGATTCCGGACGTTACCGTAGAAATCGCGGTTCAACGTCGCAGTACCGAGCCATGCAGCGTTATTCGATGCGGGGCTTTCGATGTAGGTAAGCGCGGAAGGCATGCGGAGCGAGTCTGCTGTGCCATTCCAGGAGCCCGTCGAATCAAACAACGGATTTCCCGTCAGCGAGTGCATGTCCTGGTTGACATAGGTACGCCAATCGTTCAACCGCCGGAAGTACAAGTGCTGGAACACAGTCCCGTAGCGTGCATCATACTCGGTGACCGAGTCGAACACATTAGCCGTGCCGTGCAAGTCAAACAGATTGTAATCTGAGCTGATCGAGCTTGCATACGGACGAGGTACATAGAGATTGTAATTCGTATACTTGCCAGTGCCGGTGTTCTGGAGGATATTGTTCCAGAGGAAGGCATGCGCCTCGTATTGGACGGTGATATTCGCAGAAGCATTCGATGTAGAGATCGAATTGTTAAAGATGGAATCCCTGTCCGCCGAGAATGTCGTGACGGCACTTGGCAGTGCAGCAACCACTGTTGTATAGATCGGATAGACTCCGCCTGCGCTCGTCCATAGATCGTAGATCATATTATTCGTGATGCGATTCTGCGTCATGGATGGCAAAGAAGATGGCGTTGGATTCAAACCAGGGCTGGTATATAACCAGGCCGCTTGCTGAAGCGCGATGCCATAATTGTTGCCTGAGATCGACGAGGTCATACGCACGCGGTTTGCATCGATCCATGCGCCGGTTACGATGCCGGTGTCGCCTGGCCACGTGAGCGGAATACCCTGATTGGCTGGAGTCGGTCCAATATACTGATTCATGTTCGGCTGGAGAATGCCAAACACGTTTTGTGTCGCACCACCAGCTTTTGGTATGATCGAAGCACTGATATTTGAGATCTCATTGTGAGAGATCACAATACCGTTCTCGCTATTGAACTGAATACCGGCATAGGAAAGTGGGTTCGCTGACGTTCCAACCGTGTTGCGTGTGAACACATTGTTGTAATTCCGCCAGACGCGCCAGGTTCCGCCGTTCAGGCGTGGATCGTACGCATCGTGGAAACCATGATCGTAGATGCCATACTTGGCGTTGCCGATCTCGCAATTGTTGATCACAATATTGTTGATCGGTATCGTATCGTTCACGCCAGCCGTGAATGTAGCGAAGTTGTGCTCGTTGTAGAGGCGAACGACCGCGCTTGAATCATTGGCGTAATTAGCATTACCGTGAAGAATAAGATCCTTCAGCGTGATATTGCTCGCGCCTTCCTCGATGCCAAAGACCGCGCCAGCATTTGACTCATTATTAATAATGGTCAGGCCGCGTTTCGCAGGCTCTGCTACGAGCTTATCTGCCGTCGGAACGGTTGATGGATTGTAACCCTCCCACTTCATATAGCCAGGGAACAGGTCGCCCATATAGAAGCAGAATGGCTGCGTCCCACTAAAGGTGATCGTTGGCGTCTGGCCAGGGTATGGCTCCCATGTTACGGTCGAGGTAGCAGACAACCCGTTGATACCGCGCAAGTCGATAGCGCCATAGGGTGAAGCAACGTCGGTCGCACCATTCTCTGTATAGGATGCATCCGTCAGAATGAGATTGACATTCCCGCCAATGCCGCGGAAACGCATTGTATCGACTGCCTGATGAATCGTCTGGAACTGACGCCCCACGCCAACATAATAATTACCCGAAAGGCGGCTGATCACAGCGAACTGCCCACACACCGTGTCGTTCGTTGGATTGATGTCACCAGGGTACTTCACGATAGCGCAAATGTTGTAACAGCCCGGAGCTAAGTTGGAGGTGTGGTAGATCCCATTATCGGCCGGGAACTTGACTGGCACCGCGCCATCATCCGTATTGATAGCTTCGACTTCGGTGTCAGATTTAAATACCAACGAACCATCCGAACAACGCGTGATCTGACAATACACGAGGAAATCGAACAGTGAGTTTACACCAACCGCCGCGAACGATGCTTCTGGCTGGAAGGAAATACCTTGAGGCATTTGCTGGCCGGCACCTGGAACGATGATCGCAACTGCTGCGGCATCTTGCGATGGAAGAATAGGCGTGCTGGCTTTGGTCGTATCATCACCGGCGAGCCCATCGGTGGCATTCGCGCCATTTTGCGGATACATAATGGCAATACCAAAAACGGTATCGGTGCCGAGCGTCACAGGAGTCCATGTAGGATTCCAGGGGAAGGCAGTATCGTAATACGGCCCCGTGCCTGGACCAGTCCCATTGGTGGACCTATCAATTGCACCCGTCGAATTGCCTCCCGTCGGGCCGGCCGGCCAGTTGGGGATAATAAGGGTATCACGGAACACCACGTTGCCACTTGCGTCGTGAACCACTGCAGTCAATGGCACATGGGTCTGATTGTTCGATCCCAGATTTCTGAATCGAACAGCTATCGGCGTTGCCGTACTAATTTGCTGCCTCGATCCAGCCGGAGGATTAATGACTGTCACCGCCTTGATGTCGTTCGGAGGAGAACAGATCCATTCATTGGTGAGCTCGTTATCCCCAGGGTTTTGATCGGCTGTCGGCAGCAGATTGTAAATCAAGCATGTATCCTCGTAGATCCCATACCCATTCACTCCAGAAGGCGTAAACTGTGGGAACTGCACGATCGCCTGAGAGAATGCCGCCGGAAGCGCCGGAATCGCCGGCTGGGTACCACTGGCAGCTTGCGCAGTCGGAAGTACCGTAATTGTCTTGCTATAGACCTGGCCTACGCCTACCTCGGTGATCCAATAGACGACTTGAAGAGAAGCCGGCACGGAAGACCCTGAATTTTGGATCGTCACCGTCGGAGTAAATGGCGTATTGATGTTATATGGGCTTTCGTTCACAGGCGTATCAATAGCCTCAGCCGTAAAGTCGTATGGGTACGCGATAAAGAACTCAATACTCGAACGCGGCAGATAATAGGCCGTATCCGGGAAGAATCCTGGATCGCTTTCAGAGGTCACGCTCGCGGTGCCCGTTGCCGTCGAGTAATTCGACACGCTGCCCTCGCCATAATACCCGTAGTGGCATCCATAGCGGTATATGAACGGCTGATTCGCGTTCCATCCGTTACCATTCCAATCAACGGTTATACATTGACCGCCGGTTGACTTAATACCGCAAACAGCGCGATAGTCGAAGTCATACTGGTAACTGCTGTAATTGTAATTGTAGTCGTAGCACCAGGAACCCGGCATGGTCCAGCCGTTGGTCGTGACCGGTCCGCCACCGTCATATCCATTTTGGTAGGCTGCAAGCAAGGGGTCGCCTACGGTCGGGCCAAAATTAAACTGGAATTTCGAAATCGCATTTTCATACATTACAACTTGCCAGCTTCCATAATCCGGGCCGGCAGCCGCAAAAAAACTCTCTTCGAACGGATGCTGATAGTCTGACTCGACAACGAGCTCACGGTTCGGAGCAGAACCTAACACGGCATATTGCCATTTCGGAATGTTGCCGGAAAAATAGGGGAGGTAGTTGTACATGTACCCCGAGAATGGACACAACGTGTAATTCGCATAATATCCATAGGAGCCTTCATCCTCTTCGCTGATATCCATACCGTAATCGTACTCGTACCAGTAGTTGCTGGAGTTGCTCTGGCCGTACATGTAGCCATAGCTGTAGTTGTACCCGCAATACGCGTAATATTCCCAGCTCGCACCCCAGTGCGGGCTCAAGATCACATCACCGTTCGTGGTGACCGTGAACGTGTTCGTGGTCGTCAGGGACTGGTCTGCGAAGGTTATATTGAACGGCAATTGAATGCCGGTCGAGGTATAATAACCGAGGTACCCCTGGTAATCCACCAGATAGCCGGTAGCAATGGTGGTACCGGCCGTAAGGCCGTTCCAATAATTCCCAGAGCCGAGGTTTTGCGGATCGGGCTGATCGACCTTGCGGACAAGGTAGTTGCTGATCGTGTACGTCGCATGTGCGACCTCGGATGAAATAACACCGAGCGCCACAAGTGCGATGATAAGGAAAGCGTAGAGTTTTTTCATAGACTGCGTGAAAATAAGATAAATGTCTTCAACTTTGGCTTGCGAGCCGTTCGCTAAATCGGCAATTCTAGCCTGTAAAAGCCAAAAATCACCTAAATAGCCCTCGGGTTTTTACCCCAAGTATCTACTCGACACACGAAAACCCCCGAAAGTTACAACGGGTTCACGTTTTTTTTAAAATATTTCTTGGAGAATCTTAATGTCCTACAATAAGTGGCCGAAATGCCATCCAACCAAGCGATCGGACGACCAGCATGTACCGCCCGGAGCTGATGCCACCCGTGGGGATAGAAACATCGAAATTGCCTCGGTTCATCGACTGTGAGAGAATGCGTTCAATGTATTTCCCTGTCAGATCATAGATCCCCGCTTCGACGAAGCCATCATTTCCAAGTTGAAGCGCAAAACTCGCAATATCCAAAGCAGGGTTTGGCACGATCGGGCCGATCCCATAAACACCGCCAGGAGCGAATTGGCCATTTAGTCCGGTACAGTCGGTCACCGTTATTTGGCCTGGGATCACCGTGATATTCACGGCAGTATCCGTGGAAAGTAAAAGCTGAATCGCCGTCGACGCGGTCGGACCCAGGAGTGTCATCCACTCCAGAGAATCAATGAAACCCGGCTTGCTAAAATCGATAAGATCCGTAAACGCGAGAGAATCTGGCGCTGAGGGCAGAACTTCAAACGGAGATCCTCCCTCTGAAAAGACAACGCCTGGATCATACCGGATACCAAAATGAGTCAAACGCTCGCCTTCGAGTGAGGATGAATCGAGCGTGATCGTGGTAGAAACATGTTCACCCGCACGGGCAGCTACACTTGAAATCGTAAAGTGCGCCCATGGATTCGCTTGTTGATATCCCGTCCCTCGCATCACAACGGGAAATGGTGGCCCACCATTTGGGTACATAATGATGGTATCGACTTCTGCGCCGGTATCCAACGGGCAAAATCGGAAGCTCAGCTCGAACGATGTTCCCATTGGAACTACGATTGGTAGTGAATCCAAAAGCTGGAATGATCCATTCTTCGAACGAATGGAATCAATGGTTATCGGTAGCCCACACGGATCCTGGATCAGCACAGAATCATCCCTGCAATTTTTTACAAGCACGGAATCGAAATCTATCGCTTTCGCAGCCAACCCATTGTTACTTCCGGTTCCTGTCAAAATAATCTCGATCACCGAATCACAGCCTGCATCGCTGAGCGTGATCTGGAGCGTATCGGACTGCACCACCGTGTCCCCAAAACCTGGGTGAAACGCCGTTCGGAATGAAATTCGTTGACCGGCTGGAATTATTTCCGATGAATCAAGCAGAGTAAAATCTCCGCCCTTAAGAAGGCGAAATTCCGGAACGGTCAGCGTATCCGGCCCGAGATTGGTGATGCTATCGACCACCGTGTCGCTCGCGCCAACGCACACCAATGGTAACGACAGCATTGAATCGAAATGGATAGCTATTCCGGCAACGCGATAGGAAAGCACTGTCGTGAGCGTGGTATCCGAAAGCTGATAGCGAATGGTGTCGGAAAAAAGTCCCAGGGAATCCGCCCCTAATCCAATATGCACCGCAAGGCGTCCGCGCGGTTGGAGCACCGCGCCAATCGAACCACCGCTTCCCGAATGGCTCCCGCGCCATTGCAGTATCGTGATCGTATCGTTTCCAAGATTCGAGATGGTATCGTCAAACGTGATCGTATCGCCAAGACAGCTGGTACCAAGCATTTTCTCGCCGATGCTTGCGGCAAGCCGTTCAATTCCTTCTCCGTCAGCACTAATGGAATCCTGCCGCTCGTCAAGCACAAGTGTCGCGCCGAACGCACCGGAATCCGCCGGGCAAAATGTAATGACAAGATTAACATGTAGCCCAGGAGCGATCGCCGTATTGGACGGGATGACTCTCACTATGAAGGGCGGAACGTTCCAAACACTGCGATCCAAGTATAGTGTATCTACTCCCACGGAGCGAAGCAAAACAGTATCGCTCTCGCACTCCCCGATCAATACCTTGCCAAAGTTAATGCTTGTTGGTGACAACAGCAGCGAATCCCTTCGGTTCAAACCGGTACCCAGCAGCGTGATCCTCTTCGGTGAATCGGTTGAGTCATTGGATAGAAATGTAAGAAAGCCAGAATTGGAGCCTGCGGTATCTGGACAGAATTGGACTTCCAGCGTGTCGGTTGAATAAGGAGGAATCAAGATAGGAGTATCCACAGGAAGAGAGAATCTCAAGGAGCCAGAAAGCGTTGGGTCTTGGATGATTAAGGGCGCTTCGCCATCGTTGGTGATGTGCAGCAGCAACTTCTTGCATTTCCCATTCTGTACAGTTCCAAAGTCCAAGGTATCCTGCACCACCATCAACGGCGTCGCCGGATGAGAAATAACTCCCATGCTGGCGCTGGAGACAAGCCAAGTTGGCTCGTAGAGATAAGGAGGGTTGGACGCAGGCCGATTCACCTCGACAAATGCAACCACATCAATCAATGAATCATGCGTCAGAGGCAGCCACTTTGACCATGTGCCGTCTGATGAGCGGAGCGTGTCAACCGATTGCCAGGCCGTGTGATCTGTCCGATAATAGATCCTGACAGTATCTAGTGTGTTGAGTAAGTCGGGCGCATATCCTGTTATTTGAAAATATCCATTTGCTGGCAATCCCGATGATCCGGGAAGTAGCGAAATGCCCTCGGACCACACAGGACTGAGCTGGCGGCTCGGCGTCAGATTCGACAACCCATCTATTCTCACGCGGCCTAGTCCACCAGCTCCGCCAGCATAGCCGACCGAATCAGAAGCAGGATTACCTGCATTTCCGCCAAGGATGTCAAAACCTGATGCAACGGCATGAATGCCTGTTGAGCTTGCAAGGTAGATCGCACCTCCGGAACCTCCACCTCCCCCAGCCGCTATTTTTACACCATTGGTGCCCGAAGCTCCTAGCGCGCTCAAGGTCGATGATTGAACCACAATCGTATCGAACGAGATCAGTTCTAAAGCTCCACCCCCGCCACCGCCGGAACCTCCTAATGCGCCGTCATCTAAATTGACAGAATTTCCAGCGCCCCCGCCGGAGCCTCCACAGAGCGGAGCGAGGAATCTCCCTCCTGTTGGGGTCCCGCCATTCAACCCTTCACCGGCCGGATCGCCGCCGCCTGAGCCTTCGGTTCCAAATCCGCCGCCGCCGCCGCCAAATTCAATAAAGGGATTTGGATTTTCGCCACCACCGGCTCCGCCGCCAACCCCACCTGCAGGAGAAGGCAGGTTGCCAAGCCCGGCGGCGCCACTCGCACAATAAGGAGCACCTGTTCCGCCACCCCCGCCCTGATCGCTTGGGTCGCTGCCACCACCGGTAATTCCAGTGACTGCCTGCCCACCAACCAGGTAGTTTCCATTTGAGCCAGAACCCGTACTGCCGAGGATTGCGGTGGGGCATGAACCGCCTCCAGTAAAACCACTGCCTCCGATACCCCCGTCAATACCACCAAATCCGTGCCCGCCGCCGCCGCCGCCTGGGCCACCATCGAGACTATCCGCGTCAACAGAGAGCGTCGAATTCGTGAGGCGAACCGGACCCTTCGAGAGGATCACTACTGGTAGAAACCGGGGATTGCCAGAGGTTGTATCTGGATTCACCAAAGAAAAATGCACTTTGGCATTCGTTACGATCAGGGAATCCATCAAAAGTGTATTATTCGCTGATAACGCTCCAAACCCACCGCCGATCGTCGTATCGTGCGTAATAGGTCCCAAATGTTGGAGTGAATCAATGTAGAAATCGACGGTATTGGATTGCCCGGTGAGTATGCTGAACGTACTGAACGGCACAGGACCTAACGATGCACTGGCAAAAATGAATAGCGGTATCTGAATTACCCTTCCGTTCCAACTGACAATTGGAGGACCTATTCTCACACGATTCGTATCCGAAGGATTAGCAAGTACAACACTCACCGATGAATCTAGCACATCATATCCGAATGGGCGCACATCACTATCGCGGGCAAGGACCTCAACAACCACGTTCATACCGGGGGCGGCTCGGTCAGGGCGAATGGTAACTATATGCCCGACCTGTGCGCGAACCGGAACTGCAATACCCAAGATTAGAAGCAGGCACAACCAATAAAAAATGACCAATGACGAATGAGGAAGATGCTCACCCCATTCGTAATTCGTAATTCGTAGTTTGAAATTGGCTCGGCCTATCATTGCCCTCGTTCAATGGTTATGTTAACGGTTCGGGAGAAGAATCGTCCCTCCGGCAGATTATTGTCGTAAGGCAGATCCCTTGATCCATGCCCCTGGCTGTGAATATCCAGCACATTGGGATCGAGCCGTTTAGCGCGCAACATTGCTTCAAGCTGGGTTCGCACGTTCTCTGCTCGCGTCTTACTCAGTTGATCGTTGTGGGTTTGGTCGCCCATTTCATCGGTATAGCCTTGAATGAGCACTCGCTTGACAGGGACTTTTGGGATCATCTCTGCAGCGCTCCGAATCGATCGCTCGTTGCCTGAGCCAAGCTGGGATTCATCAAAGCCGAACAGTATCAAGCTAAATCGCTCAATTCGCTCTGGACGGTCGCTCGCCACGCGAACAATACTAAGCGGAATACTCGAATGTGCATGCGCCCTGTTGCCAGCCGAATCAGACACCTCGTAATCGATCTCCAGAGAATCGCGAAGCTTGTTCAGAGTCTGTTCTGTCGGCGCCCACACCTTCTCCTCGCCGGAGTTCGCAACATCGCTCGCAAAACTTTGAAGTACCACGCCCTGCGCGCTGATCGAGGCATTCGCATGAACGATCGGCGCGGAAACAGTTGGAAGCAGCACAATGCTGTCCGGTGTGGCAAGATGCTCGATATTGGTAACGATCACAGGCGCGCTAAGATGCATGGCGGCAGAATCAACGCCTTCGATATGAAATTCCACGCGCCGATTTTCCTCTCTGCCATGCTCCGTGCTGGAGGGGCTTGGTCGCTCCGGCAAAATAGCAGCTTGTGTTTTCAATCTCGCTGGATCGATCCTCCAAATATTGACAAGATAATCTTTTACTGCTTCGGCACGCTTTCGGGCCAGGGCAAGCAGCGCTTCATCGGCGCTACTACCGTTGGCATCGCGGTCGTCAGTGTTGTCCGTGCTGCCGATGAGGGTCAGGCGGGCTTTCGGGTATTTCCGCATCCGATCGCCGATAATATTAAGCGTCTCACGGTAAAGATCCATCAGCGAAATGTCGTGCCGCTCTTCGGAACCTTGAAATTGCTGCTTCGCTGCATCAGGTGAGGAGTAAGTAATGTATCGCGATGGGAAGGTCGAGGAACCTGCGTCGAAGAAAATATAATTCAGCAGGGGGTCGGCATTTCGAGTCCGAATTTCTTCGACCGTCATGCGCACTACATCCGATTTCTCGCCGGTCGATGAAATAGCGACTGCCCGGATCGAGGCGCTGAGCTTCGGAATTGTATCTCTCGACGGTTCTATTAGAACAGTGATCGGAACAGGAACTTCACGCTTTACGAACACCGGTACCATTTCCTTTCGTGGCGTTAGGTCGAATAGCAAGGCGAAGGTTGCGCTCAGCTCGGCCTGCCGCCAGTAGGTGATCCCGCCTAGTCGGAATACAGAAACTCCGGTTCCTGACGATTGCCCACCGAATGGCAGCGTTGCTTCAATGCCCGGTTCAGCCCACAACATATTCGAAAGCGGCGCATCGTAGCTCAATCCAAGCGAAAGCGATGGAATGATTCCTATTTTCTTCGAGAGATCCCCAGAGCCGATCGTCGTGTCCCTGGTGTCACCGGTCAGTAAACCCGGCTCTACCCGGCTCCACGACGTTTGAAATGTCTGCGAGAAGATCATCCCCAGATCCACACCAGCAACAGCGTGGCAATGCTTTGCAAATTCATACGACAATCCGCTCCCAATTCCAGCCTCGCCGATCCTTGCCGAAACTTCATGCTGTATGCTGAAGGGTACCAGCGAGTTTGATAGAGCATCGAAGCTGGAATCCCCTTCTATCCAATCAAATTGCGGTCGGTGGTATTGAAGGAACAACCTCGGTTGAAGTGTCCAGGGAGAATAATCTCCCCAAAGCGGCATATCTCCAAGCAACCTCAGGTCAAAATTATTGCCATTCCCTGTGGAATAGAAATTACAGTCCGATCCTGTGACTGAGCCTGGGAAACTCGCGTCATAATATCGGCCCCACCCATAATTCACTTCAATTCCGGCGCGTAGCGGCTTGTGCTCGATCGGATACCAACTTTGAACCAGCATTTCCCGCATTTCTATTGAATCGCGCCCTGCACTGCTCGCTGCTTGAGCAAATAGCCTTGAGGTGCCAAAAATAAGCAGGAGCACGAAAATGCCAGCGAACTTGCTCCGCTTCAACCGCAGGAATAGAAATTTCGAACACGCATTCAGCACCATCCCTTTAACGGGTCGCAACCTGGATAATTTCCCTTGCCCATAAAATTAAGAAGCTCGCTGTGACCAAGGAAAGTGCTTCCTGCGGTCCAAGCGAGCTTCGAAATGAGGCGTTACTACAATTCTGAGTATTAAGTGCTCCTTCAAAAATTAATGAGCAGGCTCTACTATCGGCGGCTCCATCTTGACGGCTCCAGTACCGGTTGCACCAGAGACAGGCTCCGTCGCTGGTGGGATATCAATATTGGCAACATGACTTGCACGAACATGGGCGATCGGCTTTGAAACTTCATGTGCGGGTTCCGTTTTCAAAGGTGCAGTCGAAATTTCCGGAGTTGGAATTGGGGTTGGCACACTTTGAGGGGATGGAGTAACCATCTGTATCACAGGAGCAGCAGGCTCGACCTGGGTAGTGCCAGGACTAATAATGGAGTGAACTCCATACCCTGCCAACGCAGAGATCGAAAGCCCAGCTACCGTAACCAGCGTGTTGAGCTTGGTGGCAAAGAATGTTTTCATCAATCCGCGAGTGGCAGCGGCGGGCGTAGCATTGGCCTTTGGAGCACTCAGCCCTGCGGCACCGAGTCCTAACGATGCAAAAACTGCCCCGCGTAGCTTGCGCGGGGGATTCATAGCAGCTTCGTCGTGGTGCAACACTTTTTTCAGCACCAGTTCGGAGCGGAAAGATTTTCTCAGGCCTTCGCTTGCCGCCAGAGAGATCAGGAACTCCTGTTCCTGCTCGGCAGAAAACTCGTTATCGATGTAGGAGCTAATTCGTTCGTCGTGTGTCATAAGCTTGGGGGCGATCATGAATGATGAAAATGGTTATCTTTATAGATCCAATCATCCTTTCATAATTTATGCTTCATTATTATTTTTAAGTTCTAACCAGGCCGCTATCATTTTCCTAAGCCGCTCACGGGCGCGCCAAGCCCGCGTTTTTGCATTCGCTGCCGGAGTTCCAGTAATATCACCGATTTCCTCATACGAATACCCGAAATATTCGCGCAAGATGAACGCTTCTCGATGCGGAGCCGGAATTTGTAGCAATGCCCGCTGGAGCATCTCGCGCATATCCGACGCCTCAATACCCTGGCCTCGAACTGCCAATTCTGATTCCGGAACATCTTCGAAACCCACGTTCGGAAGCAGCTTCCGATCGCGGATCGCGTTCAGCGAAAGGTGTCGAGCTACCGTGAACAATAGACCCGAAAACTTCAAAACCGTTTTCATCTCGCCACGCAGCCGATACATCCGCGACCAAACATCCTGGAATACATCCTCCGCATCGCTCCTCGAACCCATGAACCGCACCACATATAAGTAGAGCGGACGCTCGAATGCATCATACAGAGAGCGGAAAGCCTCATCGTTTCCATCGAGAAAACGGTTGAAGGTCAGCGTATCCGCATCCGGTGGAAGCTGGTCGTCACCTGCATCATATCCCAAGACTCCAGCCGCTATTTCAACTGGAATTACATCGTAAATGCTCTCGGTCCGTTGTGATGACATACCTTGCGAACCCCAGAAATCTGAGTTTTATGCCCGATCTCAAGGGTATTTCTTTTCCCTTTTATCGAGCGACACATCAAAAGGCCCGAAAGTTACAAATCGTCAGGAAAAATTTTTGGAAATCTTCCAATAATGGCCTTTTTAGCAATGTTTGAGCCACTATTTATTTGTTTTTTCTTTCGATTACACCATAAATTCGAAGCTATCCTGCACCCTGTCTATGCCGCAGACTGAAAAAACCAAGCTGAATTCGCCATTTCGTTTTTATGGATAGGGTGCCTTTTGTGTGTGTTCATTTCATGTTCATTTAAGTATTCATGAACTCGCTTCTACTTCCGCAGACTCTGCGAATTTAGAATTATTATCATGACATACCTAAATAATCACCATCCAATCTCAAAAATCATTGTTCTACGATTACCGCTTCAACACCACCGGCAGCGCCTGCACTGTGAATGACCGGTCATCCACCTGCTCATTCACGCGAATCACACATTCATACGCACCGTCCGGCAAGCCTGTAGGATTTTCCCATGTGAATGAATGCTCGCCTGCTCCCAACTCACCCGAAAACAGCCGCATCTCCCGCGGCTTGCGAGGTCAAGGCGATTTTGGTGGATTGGGAGAAAGGGTTAGCGTGGATGCTAACATCGTTCTCGGCTGATTTTTGCAAACCAACCCCGCTCAACACTGACAAAGGCTGTCAAGAGACGCCATTATAAGTGCCTGCGCAGAGATTTGTACCGGACATGGCAAAAGCGTATATAGCAGAATTCGCCGTGCCGGCACTGTCGCTATACTATGCGCAAAGAGCGATCGACGCTTTAACGCAAGATCGTCAGCTTGCCAGAGGAACTGTTATTACCTGCAGTCAGTGTGTACTGGTAGGAACCGGCGGGAAGTGTCGAGCCATCGATCGTGAGCGTGTGATCTCCAGCGGCGAGCGTCCCTTCATCGGTGCGAAGCACCTCCTGCCCAAGCAGATTATGCACCACCAGCGTGACTTCTGCGGGATTGTTCATTCCAAACCGCAGCGATGCAGTTCCCGAGAACGGATTAGGTGAAAGCATCATAGCTTGAACTGCAGCATCAGGCGTTACACCACTCGAACCGATGTTGAAAGGTTGGGAAGTTCCGGTCGCGCCGGAGGCATATTTTACCTGAACAGTTATGCCAGTTGTGGCCGTATTGATATTGTCGCCGGTCTGCCAGATCGTATTCGTCGCGGAAGCTGGAAGTCCGATCGAAACAGGTCCAGTGATCGAACCTGGTGCGAAATACCGAACATCGACGGACTCACCGAGGTAGCCCGTGGCCGTCCAGTTCACCGTTGTCAGTGCTCCAAGCAAGAGATCGGGCGCGCCCGTAACGGTCACGTTCGAGACAACTCCTGTATCGACAATAGCGAAAATGGGGCTGGTACCAAACGCACCATTCTTATCGATCACGCGCACGGCTGCTGTGGTCGTCGTAGGAACGTCAGGGATCACCCAACTGTAGGAAGTTTTGTTGGCAACGGAGGCAATGCTATCCCAGGTCTTCATTCCGTCAGTGCTGTAATCGAGTCTGAGTGAGCTTTCATCCACCGGCCCACCGACGGTAAAGTCGATGGGCTGCGTAGTTCCCACGAGCAGCGAATCGCCGGCCATTGGCGAATTCACAATAATCGTAGCGACCGGCTTTGGCCCGATCGAGAAATTTGCACCGATAGAATCGGACGCATTCTTGGCGGGGTCGCTCAGGCGAAGCTCGACGGTTTGCCCGTACACCGCGCTCGGAAGCTGCCACTCGTATGGCGAGATTGAGGTAGCACTTACGACTGATGCCCAATCCTTGCCATTATCGGTCGAATAGTCTATGGCAACACTGGTCACACCTCCTCCGGCAGCCCAGACTATTGGGATCTGCACGCTATCACCGTCAAAGCTCGCATTCGCAACGGGAAGCACCTGCCAAAGTGCCGGAGGTGGCGTGGACGGAAGCCCAGTAATATAGCCTGTCTGGCCAGCATCGAGATAGTACGCGCCGGAACTCGTGATTGATTTCGTGCCAACATACGTTTTTGCCCAGGTGACAGCGGCGAATGCTTTAATACGCAACGAATCTTCGTTCCAATCTTTATTGGAATTGTTGGCGGCCATGTGATAATGGCGGCGGATCGGGAGGCTGGTGGCCGTCTTTACAGAGAATGGATCCCCAAGCACTTTGCCGCCAACTTCACGCGCTACGTTTTCATTCACAAAGCCATCGATGGAGTTGTACGATTGTTCGTAAATATCCTGTGTGGTCTGTGGACCATCCTCCGTTAGAACCGCTACCGTTACGTATGTGGAAGTATCTTCTGATGGCATAACGGAGAGATCGAACGGAGTGATATCCAGATCGAAATCAACGCTGGTACCATTATACGCCGCATTCACGACGCGAAAATCCACGACCGGAGCTTGCTCTGCTTGCGTCTGCGCCACCTGGTACCACGGATTCGGCCAGATCAAGCTGCCACCTTGGACATACGCCCCTGAAAAGTTTGCTCCTACTTCATCCCTGCCGATCGAAGCCCAAGGATAGCCTTGTATGGAATCAAATGCTGCAAGCGTATCCATTGGTTGCGCGGCTGCCGTAGGATGAGCGCCCGTTAGATAGAGCGGATCACCATAACCAGAAGGACCATGCCACGAGATAGCAACGAGGTTCTCCTTCATAGCAGCGATCATACTATCGATAGTGAATGCACCGTACGGGCAATATCCGCACCAGTTCCCAGTCCCTTCTTCGATCAACGCATGACGAAGATATTGGGCCTGCGCATTTCCGCTATATCCACTCATAATTACAACCGCAAGGACTGCGGCAAAGCATACTCGAATTGTCTTCATAGCTTTATGAAAAATGTGATATTTAAAAAATCAGTTTAATAAATGCGTAATCAAAACACAATGGAGGTATAATAATTCTCTTATAGGATGGCTTTTTCCAATGCTACCCCTCCTGAGCAAGCAAACCGACCGCACCCGATTGCCTGTTGCAACGATTACCGCTTCAACATCACCGGCAGCGTCTGGATCGTGGATGATCGGTCATTAAGTTGCCCATTGATGCGAACCACACATTCAAACGCACCGTCCGGCAATCCTGTTGGATTTTCCCATGTGAAGGAATGCTCGCCCGCACCCAACTCCCCCGAAAAAATCCGCGCAATCTCCACGCCAAGTGTATTCACAACGGATATATCCGCATATCCGCTAGCTTGCGAGGAGAAGGTGATTTGGGTGGATCGGGTGAATGGGTTGGGGAAGATTTGAATGTCGGGTTGGATGGCTGGAGATTGTGCGACGACGCTAGCGGGAGCCTCATGTGAAAGGGAATGGCGCCAAATCCCAGTGTCGGTGGTTCCTGCGTATAGATTGCTATCTTTCACAGCCAGGGATGTTACCGCCGAACTGGCTGGAAAACCACTATCAATCGAACTCCAACTTGCTCCACTATCGGACGAGATAAATACCCCTCCCTTGATTGTGCCTGCGAAGAGGACTCCGCCATAGGAAAGCAAACAGGTAATGTCTGGATCGGTTATTCCGCTGTCTGACTCTACCCAGTCATTACCGCTATCATTCGAAAGCCAAACCCCATATTGGGAGGTTCCTGCAAAAATCTTCCCGCCCAAAATAGTGAGAGTGTTGACCGATCCTGATGGAGGACCAGACTGAACGGGATACCAATCTTTGCCTGAATCCGGAGAATATTGAACACCACTCTGAGTGCTAGCTAGCTGGTATTTGCCAAATATTTCGAAGGAGATCGCATCGACGCCTTGGTTAGCACCGGCGGGATTTAACCAAGATATTCCGTCATCGGTACTCACAAAGATCGAATTGCTCGATCCTGTGTACAGCGTACCATTATTGGCAATTAGTGTACTTACAAAGGTAGCTTCATACGAGAGGCCGCTATCCACAGCACCCCAACTTGCGCCATTGTTTGTCGAACGAAATATGCCGTTGCCATAAGTTCCAGCAAAGAGAATTCCATTCTCTGATGCAAAGGCTGTAACGGAGATATCACCTAGTCCATTGCTATCAATCAACCAACTCGCACCGCTATCTGATGAAAAGAACACCCCTCCTGCTGTGCTTGACCACAGTCCGTCAGCCAGAGTATCTATTGCATTAATTTGCGGCAGATTTAATTTTAGAGGGTTATGTGCGATCCAGCTTGCACCATTATCTGTGGAATGAAAAACCCCACCCCCATAGGTACCTGCATAAAGATTACCCTTGTTCATTAGAATAGCGTCAACGTTTGGATTTGATAATCCGGTGCTTGATACAGCACTCCATGCACTCCAGCTTATTCCGTCAAACGCGCAAAGAAACATGCCGTGACTCGTGCCGGCATAGAGGGTATCACCAGTTGCAGAGAATGTTAACGCGTGAGAAACAGCGGATCCGCCATTGAAGACATTCCAGTTCTCGCCGTTATTATTAGAAAAGAATATACCGTTGTACGTTGAAGCAAAAAGATAAGAACCGCTAACACCCAAGGCGTTGACCCCAATAACACCCGTATCGGTTGGAACCCAATTTGCTCCATCGTCCGTAGAAAGAAACACACCATCACCCTCTCCAGCAAACAAGTTCGTACCAAAAGATGTAAAACAGCTAACATTAGCTAATGTCCCTATTTTTGTCCAATTTGAGCCTTCGTCAGAGGTTAAATATGCGTTGCCAAATTTGGTGGCCATAATGATATTACTACCACTCACATCGAGTGCTGTGACGGAGAAATTGCTATCGATAAACGGGAAAAGGCTCCAGTTACCACCACTATCTCTTGAAAAAAATAGACCACCGCCTGAGGTGCCGGCAAATAAAACCCCTCCGCTATAAAGAAGACTATTAATTCCCAAATAGGAAAGGCCATTATTCATTGCAACCCAACTCGACCCGCTGTCGCTGGAACGAATAACGCCCGAAGTTGCTGTTCCTGCAAACACATCATTGCCGATGGTGACAAGACTTGTGACTTCACCCCCAAACTTGAGAATCTCATTGCGCGGCCCATTCGTCTGCACCCATTGCGCGCGCAGCACACACGTTGGCACCATAGCGAGCGCGGCGAGTAAAATCAGTGCAGCAAAAAGCCGTTTCGGGAACATGGTGGTATGCGAATGAAAAGCAGCTTGGGAAGAAAAAGTGCCCCAATTCTCTGTACTTTGATCTGGGGCGATTTCAGGGTTATTAAGATGGAATCGGCAGGGGCTAATGGCATTAGGCCGTTCGACATGCAACACGGGCTAATGCCATTAGCCCCTACATTTAAATCCGCGAAAACTACTTGAATCCGCGCAATTCAGACTCAGATTTAGGTTCCCGCTTTACAGCCCCATGCTCAGCGAAGCTATCCCTCCCCAACCGGTGATCGGGGCAACGCCATTGGATTCGCCAATATAGTTCACGCCGATCCCGAGCGACAGCACTTCCGGCACGATCTCGATCTGATACTGCGCCTGCGCATCGTACGCGAGTGAACTATACGACGAAAGATTCGTGGAGATAGAAGTTGGTATGGCAGGCGGCTGAGACGTTGTGGCCCCAAAGCCCACCGCACCGGATACCATTATATGAAATAAGGTGAAATCCCCGCCGCCGAGAATTCCATTTTCGCGAACAAAGGCATTACTCTTACCCCAGTCCACATGACGGTATTCGACGAAGAACGTCATGAACGAGCCGCGCACCGCGAAGAAGTCGTTGGTTCCAAATCCTACAGAACCGACACCCGAAAGGCTGGATGTTTGGCCACCACCTATCGCGCTTACGCTAATTACGGAGCCGGGCACCTGAGCCTGGGCTCTTCCGCTAAAAGTTACGAACAGGCATAAGCCAATAACGACTATAATTGAGTTTAGTCTGTGCTTTTTCATAATGATCGGTTTAATATTCTATCTTATTATATGCGACAAGTTGCGTGCCAAGCATGACCGATCATGCGCATTTCACGATTACTTAAATGGTTGCGTGACAAATTATTCAGACTTCCCCGCATGACCAGTCATGCGTTTTGGTATCGAAAGTGTATTCCACTCCACGCCCTTCAAATGCTTACCAATATATACTATTTGGCCCACATGATACGCATAATGGCTTAGTTGCAGTAGAATAGCCTCCATCACCGTATGCGACTCGCTGCGAATAAATACTTCTCGGTCAAGATCTGCAATAGTAAGAGGACGAATAGCTGCGAGCACACAATCCCAGCCCGCGTCCCAACGTTTCTGAAGTTCCACCAGCGATAAGCGCTGCTCGATAAATTCAGAGTCTCGGTTCCGATCTTGCTTTTCGCCATCGGTTGTAAGAAAATCGGTGAACCGCGAAAGCATGTTGCCATACAAATGCTGCACGATAATAGCGATGGAGTTCGATTCTGGGTCCGGAAGCCAGTGGATCTGCTCGTCATCGAGCTGCGCGAGCGTTTTCGTTCCGAGCGTGCGAAGCTGCTCGAACCGGTCGATGGAAAGGGTTAAGAAATTTTTGGCGGTAGCGCTCATATTATTCACTGTTGTCCCTCATTCCCGCGAAAGCGGCATTGCAATATTTTATGGACTGCAGATCTCGCTGGAATGACAAGAAAACTAAGTTAGAAAAAAACAGATTCTGCATTAAACACCTGCAAAACTTCCCACATCCCAATCCTTCTGCGGAAGTTCTGCGCGGAAATGTTTGACATACATTAAATAATTGGTTGAACCATCGAGCACCATCTTGCGCTCGTGTTCATTGAGCGGGCGCAGGATCTTCGCCGGAATGCCTGCAACAAGCATTCCCGGAGGCACAACCGTCCCGCCCAGCACGACTGCACCTGCGGCCACTAACGATTCCTCACCGATCACAGCGCGATCGAGCACCACAGCGTTCATTCCAATGAGCACGCGATCCTTTACTGTGCAGCCATGCAGCACAGCACCGTGCCCGATCGTCACTGCCTCCCCAACCCACGTTGGATTGGAAAAATTAGTAACGTGGATGGTCGCGTTATCCTGAATATTCGTATCGCGCCCTATGCGAATCCGCTCGACATCGCCCCGAATAACGGTATTGAACCACACACTGACGTTCTCCGCCAACTCGACGTCACCGATCACGCGGGAACCCGCTGCGAGGAATACACTTTCGTGTACTTTGGGAATCTTGCCGTCAAACCCATACAGCTTCCCTGTTTCGACCGCATGAGCGATCATGCGGGACGATTCAATGGGTAGTAGTTCTATTTCGTGCATGTAGAGCTAACAAGAATCGATAGCCAGGACGTTCAGCCATGCAGCACGGGTTTCCGAGCATGATCGATCCTTGGAGGGGTATTTATCCTCTCGTGCCGATCCCAATAAAGCCACCCCACCTCCGCACCGATGAGAAACGCAAGGCTCGCATAATAAAGCCAGAGAGAAATACCGGCCAGGAACGCATACGTGCCATACAGCGTGCGAAGTGAACTAATATGAGCCATGTAGATGACGAAAAAGAATCGCATCACTTCCGTGAGGATCACGGACGTCGCGGCAGAGACATAGATCACTTTGCGCGGAAGCCTCTCGTGAGGAAGCATCCAGAACAAAACGCCATAGAGCACGATCGAAATAGCAAGCGATAGAAATCGCGGCGCCGTTGTGTTGATCACCGGAGAAAGCCAGTGAGGAAGCACTTCCATCCCGAGCCGTTGCAATACGTTCACGATCGGCGAAAGAAATGTTGAAGTGAGCAAAAGCGCAAGCACGATCAGCATGAGAAGAAAATCAAGCAGCTTCTGGAAGATCACATTCTTCTTCGTGGACATGTTGAAAACGATATTCACCGACGTGCGCAATGTGGAGAACAAAATGCTCGCCAGCCAAAAAAGTGTCACGGCGCCAACGATACCCGCGATGGTTCCCCCATGACCGATCTTCGAAAGTTCGCTCATCAGCCACGTTCGAACACCCTGTTCGTTCACCGTGATCGGAAAAGATTCAGCAACGTAGCCGACCACGTAGCTTACTGCCCGCCCTTTCGTTAGCGCGGCGGAAAAAAAATAAAAAATGACAAGCGAAAGCGGCAGCACGCAATAAAGTACGTTGAAGGCAATACCCGCCGCCAGCAAGAAAAAGTGATCCTCATCGGCATGTTTATAGATGCCGGTAGCGTAATATTTGATGGATTCCCATTGCCGTTTTTGTTTCATGCGCTTCAAAAATACGACGATTAAAGGCCCTCGCACGTTTTGTTATGAAATCATCAAATCTTTTCCCCAACTTACGCTGTTTCTCACAAGCTAATAAATCAAATTGCATTGACCTATGAATCGCCGATTTTTGCTTGTTCTAACTTTCTTCTTGTGCATTCCAGCATTTCGAATAGCTGCGCAACAGCCGCTCGATACCATCGTCGTCCAAACCCTAACACTCGACTCGATCGGGCGCGCTGGCTATTATCATTTCCCGGACTCCGGCTCCTTCGAGAAAGTGATCATGCAATACACCATGCGTTGCCATCACGCGCTCGTTTCGAACAGCACGGAAACGGAGCAAGGCTGTGGGCAGTGGGATTACAACTGCGAGACCTACATCTGGGACTCCACTCGCACTGATTCATTGCTCAATTATGCGCCTTCCGCGACCGTTTCCAACTATCCACCTTACAACAAGTTTCCATACACGACGACCCCAACCTCTTCGATCACTCGTCGCGATGAAAAGATCGTACATTATCAAGCTGGAGCATCACTCACCGGATCGAGTCCGACCTATAGATCGGGGTCTGGTCTCCAATTGAATGACCCTTACGCAAGATCGGTTTTCGTCTTACCAGCCAAGGACCCTGTTCTCGGGAGCATAAAAAAAGCTACTCCCATTGCAGGGTTAGTCTTAGGGATTGGTGCGGGGTCGGACACACTCTTCGACTTACGAGTGCGAATGCACGCGGTGAAAGCCGGAAGCTATAATTCGTTGAGCATTTATTCCGATACTGGATTTGTGGAAGTATTTCATGCTAGCACATTACTGTCATCGAGCGTTGATACTCTGCTATTTTACTCTCCGTTCAACTGGGATGATTCATCCGATGTCGTGGTGGAAATTAGCTATTCGGGAATGGGCAGCTCACCCCTAACACTGCAGTCATCGGATTCCACCGCTTGGACGACAACCACGTCATCCGAACATGCGCTAAGCTTCGCAGGCTCGGAGTTCGTACCCGTTCCGGTAGCGGCGCTTGACTCCCTTTCGAGTGCCGTTACGATCGCCTTCTGGGCGTATGGCGATACCAGCTATCTTCCCGGGACCAATTCCGTGTTTTGCGAAGGCCTTGGGACGACCAAGAATCGCGAGATCAATATCCACCTTCCCTGGAGTGATGGGAACGTCTATTGGGATTGTGGCGGCGATTCCCTGGGAAATTATGATCGCATTCAAAAAGCTGCAACGAAATCGAATGCCGCAGGCAGATGGAATCATTGGGCGTTCACAAAGAACGTCAGCACAGGAACCATGGCCATTTATCTCAATGGCTCGCTTTGGTTAAGCGATACCGGAATGCACCGCATGATCCATGCGAACGAGATGCTTTTGGGCGGTGCGGCGAGCTCCGGTATAGGCTGGTATGGTGATGTGCGTCAATTTGCAATGTTTGACCAGGCGCTCGATTCAAATCAGATCGTTTCTATCATGTTAAACGATACCTCGATCCCTGGACTTCACCCCATTACTTATTTTAAACTAAATGAAGGCACCGGTTCGAGCATAGGAAATTCTGCCAATGGCATGCCATCCTCCAATCTTCGAGGAGTTCCTGTTTGGCACACAGTGCGGGGTAAAGATCTTCCCAATAATTTTGCATCCAGCCTCGATCGTCCACGAGTGACACTCCTGCAACTTTCCGCTCCCGCAACTCCACAGATCACCGACCGCTACACGTACGATACCATCCCCGATCACGCGCACATCGTAACGAACTACTCGATCGGACACAACTATGCGCTGCACGCAAACGACAGCGTTTACGCTACGGATACGCTGTATGGCGACTATCTTGCAACGAAATCGTATACGATCGACGAGAGTGGGAAAAAGGTGGATTCTACCTTGGTGCCCGCAACGGACACCGTCCGTCTTGATACGCTCTTTTACTTCACACGCGGCCCACAGAAATTTGAACTAATGTCCTTCGTGACTCCGTATGGGATCGATCTTGATCTTGGCAAAACCGGAAAAATGTGGGAATTCGATGTGACGGATTACCTGCCGATCATGAAAGGGTGGCACCGCTTGACGATGGAGCGTGGCTCCGGCCAGGAGGAGTTTGATCTCAAGTTCCTGTTTATCAAAGGCACGCCCACGCGCAATGTAATCGACCTCGACCAGATCTGGCCGATGACAGAGGAAACCTACACCACGATCCAGGCAAACTTGCGCTACCAACCACTCTCGGTGTACCTTGAGCCTGCGGCTAGCGCTTACAAGCTTCGCTCCTACATCACCGGCCATGGCCAACAAGGTGAGTTCATTCCACAGACACACTACATCTCGGTGGGTGAGTCGAAGTACGAGCGCCTGGTGTATAAAATCTGCTCGCTCGATCCACTTTATCCGCAAGGCGGAACCTGGACGTATGACCGCTCTGGCTGGTGCCCTGGAATGGCTACTGACCTTGCTGAATATGAGATAACAGGCACTGTTACACCTGGTGACTCGGTGAAAATTGACTATGGCGTTGAAGGCGGCTCTGGCGATTCCCGCTACGATCCGGGAACGCAACTCGTTAGCTATGGCCCACCGAACTTTACGCTGGATGCCGCGATCGTCAACATTCAACGCCCGTCGCCACTCATCGCCTACGGACGCATCAATCCGGCCTGTGATCAGCCAATCGTGTTCATTCGGAATAATGGGTCACAAACACTTACATCACTCCAGTTTGACTATTATGTCGATAACGGGCCACACGAGACATATACCTGGACGGGAAGTCTTCCGTTTCTCGACACCGCTTCCGTCACACTACCCGTTGATTCGCTTAATTTCTGGACTTCCGCTGATTCTGGCGGATTTCATGTCGATATTTCCAAGCCAAACGGTGGAACTGATCAATATGACCCCAATAATCATTATTCCTCTTCGTATTCGCAACCTCCAGCATACAATGGCATTGTTGTCGTTGATCTGGTTACTAATAATGATCCCCAGGATAATTCCTACGAAATTCTGGATCACTTTGGCGATACCGTTTTTTCAAACAACAATTTTGATGCCACAACCACCTATTACGATTCATTGATTTTGCCCGTCGGATGCTACACCCTGGAATTTCATGACCTAGGTGAGGATGGCCTTTCCTATTGGGCCAATCCTGATCAAGGCAACGGATCACTTCGATTGAGACAGAATTCAAAGAGCGGGAAAATTCTGACAACGTTTAATCCTGATTTTGGCATGGGTATTCAATACGATTTTTCTATTCTAAGCTCACCGCTTGCGGTTGGTGTGACGCAGCCGATCTTTCGGCATGTCGGTCTCTATCCAAATCCTACGTTGGGTCAACTTAATCTCGATCTTGAAGGAATGCCCGAAGGGATGATCACGCTGGAGATCGTTGATGAGACTGGCCGAACCTTGCGCCGTGAGCAACGATTCACAGACGAACTCGGCACACTGCACGCCGGTATGGACCTTGCCGGGATTCCTTCAGGCAATTACCTTCTCCATGTAGTGACAAGCGACGGCGAAACAACACAGAAGTTCGTCGTGGAATAGCCTCCGTGCTGCCCACCTAACCCATCGCTGTGTTTCTCTAAGAATTACTCCCTCCGGTACCCGTGTCAACGGAACCGAAGGGCAGGCCTTTTTGTCTATTCGCGGGCTGGGAATGCTGTCCGGTAGGATTTTCTGATCCTTCCGGCTTTTTTTTGGAGAAAAGGCAGTTTGAAAGCGAATCAGCAATTTCAAGCGCAACGGGCGAGCTTCGAACGCGCGGGAGTAACTCAGTTGGTAGAGTCACAGCCTTCCAAGCTGTTGGTCGCGGGTTCGAGTCCCGTCTCCCGCTCTGGGCAATTATGAATGATGAATTATGAATGATGAAGAAATACTCTTCCTCATTCACCTCTTCAGATTTCATAATTCATCATTCATAATTCATTATTTCCAATAGGTGACTCCACCAAAATTATGTGGCGATTGCGGTACGCAGATGGATGTCAATCCAGACCTCTATGCGCTGCCAGCCCTGGATACGATCTCGAATCCGGATGGTGGAACTGGCCTGAATTTTAATTTTACGCGCGCGCTTCCCGTGACAGTGTACATCTGTCCGAGCTGCGGGCGATTCAAGTTTATGTCGGCTTTGTTACTCAATAATATTGCGGGTCTGCCGGCACCCGATCAACACGCTCTGGACGAGGCTAAAAACTTTTCCTGAAGCATAGGAGCATATCATGAGGGACATCATTACACTCGAGTGTACCGTATGCAAAATGCGGAATTACTCGACAACAAAAAATAAACGTAAGCAATCGGGACGAGTAGAATACACGAAATTCTGCCCGAAGGATAACAAGCGCACTCTGCACAAAGAGACGAAGTAATCTGTACCGAGTCGTGAGTAACGAGTACCGAGTGGGGAGCGTTTCTACTGCGCGGTACTCGCTACTCATCACCCGGTACTCACCTACGACAGTAGCTCAATTGGCAGAGCAGCGGTCTCCAAAACCGCAGGTTGGGGGTTCGACTCCCTCCTGTCGTGCTTTGCGAAAATGATGAATTATGAATTATGAGAAAAGTCAAACGGCCAATTTCATAATTCTCTAAACTCATAATTCATAATTCATAACTCATAATTTCCCCCAAAATGGCTGAAACAACAGTACTAACGCAACCCGGTGATAAGCAGGGACTTCGAAAAAAGTCCTTCACCTTTTTCACGGACGTAGCGCGCGAAATGCGTAAGGTCAGTTGGCCTAAGCGCGCGGAACTTCAGGACGCAACCGTCATTACGCTTGTGCTTTGCGTAGTGATGGCACTGTTCACCTTCGGAGTCGATAAGATCTTCGAAACGATCATCCGTGCTATTTTCAAGTTATTCTAATGATTGCAGAGCAGCCGGCACTCACGTTAAAATGGTATGCGCTTCGAACCTTCACAGGCTCGGAGGCAAAAGTTAAGGCCTATATCGAGGACGAAATGAAGCGTCGCGACCTCACCGAGCGCGTCCCCGAAGTCGTCATACCGAATGAAAAGGTTTATGAAGTCCGCGATGGAAAAAAGAAGGTGAAAACCAAGAGTTTCCTTCCCGGCTACATTCTCATCGAAGCCGCGCTCGATAAAAAACTGATCGATCTTATTCTCTCCATTCCCGGCGTCGTCAGCTTTGTCGGCCCGACCAAAACACAGCCCACCGCGCTCCAGCCCGACGAAATGCGCCGCATTCTCGGCAAGGTCGAGGAAAAGCGTGGCATGGAAACCTCCGAAGTCCGTTACCACATGGGCCAGCCTGTCAAGGTAATCGATGGACCGTTCTCCGGTTTTGGCGCGCAGATCAAAGAGATCAATGAGGACAAGCAAAAGCTGAAAGTCGAAGTCTCCATCTTCGGCCGCAAAACGCCGGTGGAGCTGGACTACACGCAGGTCGAACCGGAGTAACTCCCGTGCGACGCGCGCTTTTTGTCTTCATTTTTGCGATTGTTTCTGTCGCAACCCACGCCCAGGGCTACCGTGGCCGCGATTTCTGGATATGTTTTCCGCAGAATGCGGTCCAGGAAGAGGAAAGTAAAATCCTTCAACTGTCGCTCTATATCGCCTCGGAAAATCGCACAAATGGAACCATCGCAAATCTGCTGGATAACACCAAGCAAACCTTCACCATCGAGTCCGGCGCATCGATCGAGCGCGACATCGATACCGAACTAGAGATCCGCTCCTCTGAGCAAAAGCAGCATAACGCGCTTCACATTACGAGCGATCAGGACATCTCGCTGTATGTGGTTGACCACCGCCCCGCAAGCAGCGATAGCTACATGGCAATTCCAACCGAGTTTTTAGGGAAGGAATATGTCATTGCCGGATATACATCGCTGCCCGTTGGCGGCGGGTTATCCTATACTTCACAGGCAACGATTATTGGAACGGAAGATAACACCCTTGTAACGATCCATCTTGCCGGTCCAACACTCGGAGGGCTTCCGAAAGGCCGAACGCTCATGTTCTGTTTGAATCGCGGCGAGACCTACCAAATTCAAGGTGCATCCAGGAGTGGGGATCTCACGGGTTCAACTGTTTCCACCACCAAACCGGTCGGATTCTTCACCGGTCACAGTTGCGCACAAGTGCCTAATGACAAGCAATTCTGTGATATACTCCTTGAATCGGAACCACCGACCAATGATTGGGGCAAATCCTTCATTCTCACAAAACTTGAAGGCAAAGATTATTTCGTTGCGCGCGTGATCGCTAACTCGGATTCCACCGAGATCTCGATCAATGGGAAAATGGCAGGGACTATCAATCGCGGCGAGTTCTACGAGGTGGATACATTCTTTCACGATGCGATCATTACAACGAGCAAGCCGGCACTCGTAGGACAATATTGCACAAGCTCCTCAGCTGATGCCTTGAAGGTCGGCGATCCGTTCATGCTGTTAGTCGTTCCAAACGAACGGTTTCTACGCGAGGTGACAACTTCATCTGTGACGCAAGGAGCGTATAAGGACTATCTTAATATCGTGGTGCCGGACACCGCAATTGCATCGCTCGTGGTAGATGGCATGTCCGCAGGTTTGGAACGGTATCCGCCGGGAGTCTCACTGGCGCGCAAGGGCAGCGTTCCAAATGCAAAAGCCACCGTGTTGACTCTTCATGTTCCCACAGGAAGACATCTCGTGCAATGTGCTGCCCCAATGGCAGTTTATTCCTATGGCTTCGGTTTGGGAAATGATGATTACGACTCTTACGGCCATGCCTGCGGCATGCGGATGGATAAATAACCCAATTGTTGCGATTGGGAGTGTTATTTGGCACTTTATGCCCTTTTTTGAACTAAGCCAAGGCCCTTCGGGTTACAGGCGCGCCGCATAAAAGGAAAAGATGGAAGATGAAAGATGAAAGATGATCTTTCTTCTTTTCCGGGTTCATCTTTAATCTTTCATCTTTCATATCTTCCAAAATAATGTCACGCAAACAACCGTTAGAGCGCACTCGAAACATCGGGATCATGGCGCATATTGATGCCGGTAAGACCACCACTACCGAGCGCATCCTGTTTTACACTGGTCGGGTTCACCGCATGGGCGAGGTCCACGAGGGCGGTGCCACCATGGACTGGATGGAGCAGGAAAAAGAGCGTGGCATCACCATCACCTCCGCCGCCACGACGTGCACCTGGCGCGAAACTGCGATCAATATTATCGATACCCCCGGCCACGTAGATTTCACAGTTGAAGTAGAGCGTTCGCTGCGCGTACTCGATGGAGCCGTTGCGCTGTTCTGTGCCGTTGGTGGCGTAGAACCGCAATCGGAGACGGTTTGGCGTCAGGCAAATAAGTATGGCGTACCGCGTATCGCATTCGTCAATAAGATGGACCGGGTCGGTGCAGACTTTTTCAACGTGATCAAGATGATCAAGGAACGGCTCGGCGCCAATCCTATTCCGATCAATCTCCCCATTGGCGAAGGCGAAATGTTTGCCGGCGTGATCGACCTTGTGACCAATAAGGCGCGCATGTATAATGAAAGCTCGCTCGGCACCACATGGGATGACATTGAAATTCCTGAAAAGTTGAAAGAGCACGCAAAAGAATGGCGCACGCGTCTGTTCGAATCCGTTGCGGAAGTCGATGATACGTTGCTCTTGAAATATCTCGAAGGTGAGGAGATCACCACGGAAGAAGTGATGCGCGTGCTGCGATTAGCGGTGATCGAATCGAAGATCATTCCCGTGCTTTGCGGCTCGGCATTTAAGAACAAGGGTGTGCAGGATCTTCTGGATGCTGTTGTCGATTATCTTCCTAGCCCCGTTGATGTCGGCGCGATCGAGGGACATCATTTGAACTTGACCGACCATATCAAACGCGAGCCAAGCGATAGCGAAAAATTCGCGTCCATCGCGTTCAAGATCATGACCGACCCGTTCGTCGGAAAGCTTACGTTCTTCCGCGTATACTCAGGCACGCTGAAATCGGGTTCCTATGTACTGAATTCAGTGAGCGGACGCAAGGAGCGCATTGGACGTATCCTGCGAATGCACGCGAACCATCGCGAGGATATTGAAGAGGCCTACACCGGCGATATTTGCGCAGCTGTTGGCCTGAAGCAAACACGCACCGGCGATACACTTTGCGATGAGAACGATCCCATCGTGCTCGAGCGGATGATCTTCCCGGAACCCGTTATATCGCTGGCCGTCGAGCCGAAAACAAAAGCGGATTCCGAAAAAATGTCGGAAGCATTGCAAAAGCTTGCCGATGAAGATCCGACGTTCAAAGTTAAAACGGACGAAGAAACAGGCCAGACCATCCTTTCCGGTATGGGTGAGCTGCATCTCGAAATTCTTGTCGATCGCATGAAGCGCGAGTTCCGCGTGGAGGCGAACGTCGGCAAACCGCAGGTCGCATACAAAGAAACGATCCGCAAGAAAGTTACGCAGGAAGGCCGTTTCATCCGCCAATCCGGTGGCCGCGGTCAATTCGGTCATGTATGGATCGATGTGGAGCCGAACGAGCCAGGTAAGGGTTACGAGTTCGAGAATGCCATTGTCGGCGGAACGATTCCGAAGGAATACATTTCGCCGGTCAGCGCTGGAATCGTTGAAGCGATGAAGAACGGGGTGCTCGCCGGATACCCGGTGGAGGATGTTAAGGTGCGCTTGTTCGACGGCTCGTTCCACGAGGTCGATTCGAGCGAAATGGCATTTAAGATCGCCGGCTCGATGGCGTTCAAGGAAGCCGCGCGTAAAGCAAGTCCGGTTATTCTGGAACCCGTTATGGATGTCGAGGTCGTAACGCCTGAAGACTACATGGGCGACGTCATCGGCGATCTCACAAAACGCCGTGGCAAGATCGAAAGCATGACCGCGCGTTCCGACGCACAGGTCATTAAGGCATCCGTACCGCTTTCCGAAATGTTTGGATACGCAACGGTTATGCGCTCGATGTCACAAGGCCGCGCCATCTACTCCATGCAATTCGCGCGCTACGAAGAAGCGCCGCGCGCCATACAAGAGCAGATCGTCGAAGCTGCAAAGGGCAAGAGTGGTGCGGGAGGGTAATTACCAATTACGAAAAAGGGAGCAGAGATTGCTCCCTTTTTTTTGTGATTGTTCCTATTCCTTCTTTAATTTCAAGGTGCGTGCAGAACAGGCGGAGCGGAATCCCCTGACACATTATCATTCGGAACACCCATCATATCGGCACAAGAAAACCCTCAATCACTCAACCAATCCTGACTGACGAAAAAATCTACACAACAAAAAGAATGCATGGAATTAAAAGGGCGAGCTGATTCTGGACTCTCATATTTATGGTCCGCTTGATATGTTCACTACATATTTGGGTAATGTGCCATCCCTGGGAAAGAGTACGTAATTAAATCTTCTTTTTCTGTGCATACTCCACCATTTGCTCGATGGCTTTTGCCATTCTTTTCGCTCGCGATTCGGGATTTTTGTAGTAATAAATGCCCCACAGATGGCTGCGCCGGTGCGAGGCGGGCATCAGTTCCCAACCGCGCTTCGCTTCCGGATTATGTGCAAATTCTACTTTCAGGATTGGCGGAGGATCGTGCTCGCCGTCGCGCATTTGCATTAGAATCTCTGCCAGCTCCTGCGCGCGTTTTTTCTGAACTTGCTTGCTCTTGGCATCCGTGATGTGATCCGCAAAATACTTCCGCATGGAATAACTGAGGGATGTGTAATACGCAAGTAGCTCGTCATCTTCCTGGATCTCCTTTTTCAGAAGCGCCGGAATATCGACGGTGCGCGTTTCTTCATCGAGTTCAATCGTGACTTCGACTTTATCTCCAATCGAAGTAGCATTCGCAGCCTTCTGCATTTTCTTGTTCATCAATAGGAAATGCTTACCATCTTTGCGTGGGAAAAGAGAGGTTCGAAAGGCAAATCCATTCACTTCCCCTTTCACCGGAAGCCTCCCGCCTTTGCCGAAAGTTTTCTTTACATCGAACGGAATGTCGAGAACACGCCATTCTAAGTTGGCGCTGCCGGTGTCGTCTAATTTTTTTAGAGGAGCGGTGAATTTTTTTCCCATCTTATCTTAACCACCAAAATTTCACGCGCGGATAGAACTGAATGACCGGCGATGGAATTCTAATATAACTCAATACATACGCAAGCGATTGCCAAAACGCTCCTTCGATCGGAATGCCTTTGAGATTGATGTCCGGCCCGAAATAGGCGTCCGTGTAGGGAACGCCATTCGGCGATGGAACTTGGTAACTATGCCCATTTGCCGGACGAAGCAAATTCTCGCAGCCGAAACCAACCGCCATATCGAGCCACTGCGGAAGCGGCGTTACGCCGTGAAGATCGAACGAGAGCCAGTAATATTGGCTCTCATAATCATCGGCGATGGTTTTATACACGCCTTCCTTATAGGTTTGCGATGGCCAGATACTAAGTTTGGTTTCGAGGCGGTCGAACACTGGATAGTAATACCGAAGCAATGGAAGCGATGCGCCGAGCAGATCGCCGGTGGCATCTCCGGGCGAGAAACCATATTGGGGATCGTCGCCGTGACGGGCATCCTCCATTTCGATGGCGACTCCGGCGGCGAAGGTAAGGCTCGCTCCAAGCCAAAGGGATGTCACGTCCGAAAGTCCAGCCTGTTCGTAGGCGTAGCTCATGAGATCGGAACCTGCGGCGGAGCCATAGAAATGCGAGCATTTATCGATGTGCATCGCATACGGAGGATCGTTCGAGATATGGAACGGAACTTCTGTCGCATATTTCCAGAATGCATCCTCGTTCAGAATGATAATTCCGGAAATAGCCGCTGCGGGAACGAGCGATGCTTCCGCAACGGAAAGGACGGTCGCGGAATCTTTCGATTCCTGGGCGTGGATCGAAAAGCTGAACGAAAGGACCGTGAGAATGAGAACCCCGTTACGCATCAGTTACCGATAACGACCGAGCCTTCTGCGATAGTGCCCCGCTCGGCTTGCGATATACGGTAAAAATAAATACCCTGTGGCAGATCGCCGCGCTCGATAACAATTCCATTCTCGGTTTGCTGCGTGGCAACATTCATTCCCTCTCCACGAACATTGTACAATTTTAGGGAGCCGACAATATTCGGAATGAGGGTTTTGTCCGAAAAGGGATTTGGGAAATTATGTTCCAGGATCACATGGATTTGATTTACAATACCCGGCACAATGGGAATTATAAATGCTCCCACCTCTGGAATATTCCATTGGAATGCGCTATCCTCCGGATCCACATATTCACTAACAGGCATAAGGGAAAAGCCATCTACACTGTCAAGTTCCGTTGCATTAAAACATCCAGGAAAACCGGGAGAATAATAATTGTAATTCCCCGGATCGGCAAAGTGAAAGAATGCAGTATCCGTCGATTCCACATTTGCCATGGTATCCGGCGCGGTGAGGGGATGGCCGGTTCCAGCGAAGATGTTGTTGGCAATGAGCGCCGGATTCGTTCCGGGCTGGATATTGAGGAATGTCGTTGGATTTCGATCAGTCACAACAGTATTGTTCACAAAATAAAACTCAGAGTCAGGATTGATGATGCCTTCCTCGCCATAGCTGATGACGGTGGAGTTTGCGGTCATCGGTCCCTTTTCAATCGCGTTGCCGATCACGAATGAAAGCCCGCCGTTGGGCATATCGATGGAATAGCTGCCATCGCCCGTCGGTCCATCGACGATCTTGTTGTAGAGAATGTAGTTTACATTTGCGCGCGTCTTTATTTCATGTCCCACGATCGAGGCGTGGAAATAGCAGAACTTTATCGTGCAGCTTGTGCTGTGTCCAACGTAGATATTGTGCTCGAATCCTGCCGCGCCGCCGGTTTCCACGCCATTGTGATCGAACTCGCATGCTTCGATCCAGATGTTATTATTGGTGGTATCGTTTCCTGTTAAGATTCCCTCCTGATTGTCGTGGAAATAGCACCTTCGGCACGTCAAGCCATTACCGCCGACGCGAATACCTGCGCCGTTATCGCCATTCGCCTCTGAGATCGCTGCGCCATAAAACTCGAAACCCTCCACATAGGAATTATTACCCGCCAGCACCCAGATCCCTTTTTGTTGCGCAATGTTTCCGTTTGCGTTGAAACGCGCCATGCCGTTCGGGCAGCGAATGACGAGGTTGTTATTATTCCATACGCCGACATCGCCAGTGTACATGCCGGAATCGATGAGGACGGTATCGCCATCGGCAACGAGATTCATCACCGCGCTGGGTAGAGTGTATTGCCGCGCAGAGCCGACAAGCCAGGTCTTGGCGTGAACCGAAATCGAAAAAAGTAGAAAAATAATTAGCGAATATTTCATCTGAGTCAAATTTTACGTGAGATCTGACTTAAGTACTGTGTCATTCTAATTCCCGCTACCCCACACTGTGTTTTCGTCTTGATGATTATTCTTGTATCACGCCTCGGCTCGCAGTGCGGCGCACATAATTTTCAGGGTTCAATTTTTTACGTTGTTTGTAACAATCATTTTTTGTTTTCAATTTTTTAACTTTTGAAGGTAATACGGATACTGCGTATCGCCATGCTGCCCGAGTCATCCAACAAGCCACGCTCCAATGGATGCTGGATCATCGTGGGAGTTTGGAATATTGAGGAGTTTGATCAGGAGTTTGCGGCGCCGGATGTGTGTTAGAATAACTTCAATGAAATCACTTCTCCACCTTTGGCCATATTTTGCGCGGTATAAGAAGATGTACCTCCGCGGTGCGATCCTCGTGGTTTTTTCGAGCCTGTCGCAAGCGTTGTGGCCTCGATATTTCGGTAGTGGGATCGATGCTATTACTCGCGGCACAGCAACGACGCAAACGCTCCTTGTGCAGGCAGGTATCATCGTCGCACTCTCATTCGTCAGCGGGTTTCTCTATTTTCGTGTCCGCCAAAACATCATTGTGGCGAGCCGGCATATCGAATACGATCTTCGGAACGATCTGCTGGCACACATCGAACGGCTTTCGATGCGCTTTTTTCAGAATACGCCACAAGGCGAACTGATGGCTTATGCGACGAACGATATTGATGCCGTTCGATTTTTTGTTGGTCCCTCGATCATGTACTCCCTGGATACACTGGCTACTTTTCTTGCAGTCTTTGGCTTCATGCTCGCATTATCGCCGGAACTTGCGTGGCTTTCGATCTTGCTCTTGCCTCTAATGTCGCTTTCGGTTTATCTTATCGGTCGCAAAATACATCCTCTCTTCGATGCGGTGCAAGCGCACTTTGCCACCATGACCGGCCGAACGACAGAAAGCATCTCTGGGATACGCGTGGTCAGAGCATACGTGCGGGAAGCGTATGAAAAGTCTATTTTTAACGGACTTGCGAAAGGTTATTTTGAAAAGAATATGCGGCTCGTGCGAACGCAGGGTCTGATGCAGCCGATCATTTTCTGTTTCATGGGGCTTTCGACGGTCATCTTGCTCCTTGTCGGTGGAAGGCTTATTATTGCGAAAGAGCTTACGATCGGTGTGCTTGCGCAGTTTTTCGTCTATCTAGGGATGTTAACATGGCCATTCGTTGCGATCGGTTTTGTGACGGGTATGATACAACGAGGTGCGGCGAGCATGGCGCGGCTAACAAAATTATTTGAGACAAAGCCGGAGATCGAAAATTCTGAGCAGACCAATTGGCAGATCGCTTCTATTCGCGGTGAGATCGAATTCCATGATGTCTCGTTTCGCTATCGCTCGGAACTAGGGAATGTACTACAAGATATTTCTCTTCGAATTGAACAAGGCACCACACTTGCAGTGATTGGCCGCACTGGTTCGGGAAAAACATCTCTTGTGAATCTTATTGCACGGTTGTTCGACCCGACGGAAGGAAGGATTACCATCGATGGTCACGATCTTCGCACGATCCCGCTTGATGTGCTGCGCATGAATATCGGTTTTGTTACCCAAGAACCTTTCCTGTTCTCTGAGACGATCGCTGAGAATATTGCCTTTGGAACCCGCGATGTAACAAGAATTCCGACAGAGAATCGGATTTTGGGATACAACGAAATTCCGATGACAAGCGGCTATCCCAAGCTTGCTCCGCCCTCCCCGTTGGGAACGGAAGAGGCTGCCCGCGCTGCTGACATTTACGATAACGTGAACGAATTTCCAGAACAATTCGAGACGATGATCGGCGAGCGTGGCATCACCCTCTCTGGTGGACAAAAACAACGCACGGCAATTGCCCGTGCTCTTGCTCGCAATCCGAGAATATTGGTTATGGACGATGCAATGTCCGCTGTCGATACCGCAACGGAAGATCGAATTCTTTCTAATCTTCGGAATGATACTCGTCCAAGAACCACTATACTCATCAGTCATCGCACTTCAACAGCCCGAGAGGCAGATATGATCATTGTTCTCGATCACGGCCGTATCGTCGAGCGCGGCACGCACCAGGAGTTGCTGGCCGCAGAAGGGCCTTACTACGATCTCTACAAGCGGCAGTTGCTGGAGGAATCTTTGGAGAGTGCATAGCTCGAAACTTGATCTTGGGAGATTTTTGAAATTTAGTGGAAAGTTGGATACTCCAATCTAAGCTGTCAACCTGATCTGGGTCTTCAGATCGGGATCTAGGTATCTGAACTAATTCTTCGATAGGGAAACACCATAAAGTTACAGCCGTTTAGCTTGGGGAAATTATTCCCCGGAACGAACGGCTTCCAGTTCTACGGTCTCTTTTGATCCGCGCACCGTTCTGATGATCGCAAGTGAGAGAATAATTAACCCTCCAATGAGTGCAAAGTTTGCAGGCCGCTCTCCTATACCAAGAAAAACCCAGACGGGATTCAACACCGGCTCAACCATTGCGATCAGCGTAGCATCGATAGCGCGAACGTGCGATATCCCATAGGTAAAAAATGCGTACGCAATGCCTATCTGGATAATACCCAAATAAAGAAGCCGTGACAGATCCCGGCTCGATACTGATATATCTGTATTCCCAGTGAGTGCAACAAGCGCCATTGCGCTAGCAATCATGATATGTCCCACAATAACTATTTGCCAGCGGCTTTGCTCCGTTGCGCGCTCATGTTTCAGGATCAGCGCATACGTGGCGAACGCCACACCGCTCGCAAGGGCAGCAATATTTCCCAATACTCCACGCGGCTCGAACTTGCCAATGAAGAAAAGAGCCATGGCTGCGGTAGAAATTGCAACAGTAGCAAAATCGGCACGTTTCATTTTTGTTTTCGCCAGCAACGGCTCGATAAAGAGCACATAGATCGGCGCAGTATATTGTAGGAAGATGGCGTTCGCACTCGTGGTAAGCTTGGTCGCTATAACAAATAATACAAGTAGGAGCGCATAACACAACGCACTAAGCAAAACGAACGGGGAGAACCAATCGCGTATTTCGAAGCTCACCAACCCCTGACCTCTACTTCTTGACGGGTGGGTACGAAAATAATAAATAATGGAGATCGTGATCGCTGCAAAGCTGCTCCGCCAGAACGAAACGCCCCAGGCATCGAGCGTTACTTCCTTTATGAATAGGCCGCCGGTACTCCATAGCAGGGCCGCCACGAGCACGGCAATACTCGCACGCCGTTCTGCATGCGGCAAGAGCATCAGTGTGCCTGGGCTTTCGACCAGCCAAGCCGGTCGCCTTCCGAGAGCACGGAATGTAATTCCTTTGCAGTTATCTTTTGTGCAGCGAGAAAAGAATCGAGCTGGACCGGCGTGGTCGAACGCGATCGAAGTGGTCGATAGGCTTCATAAATTTGAACCACTTTCTGGGGATCGAATCGCTTCAGGACATTGATATCCGCCTGCTGTCTGACGACAGAAGAATCGATCCATAAACCAGAGTTGGTCTGATCCGATGGCGGGGGAGCCGGGGGTTCTTGAAGTGGCTGTACAAAGATAGAATCCCTCGATCCGGCGCTTTCGTGTTTCGAACAGCCGATCGTGAGTAACAACATTCCAATAATCAAGCCACCTTTCATTCCGCTGCTACAACAGTATTAGTGAGTTCGCCAAGTTCTTCAATTGCGCAAGTGACGGTATCGCCAACCTGCACCCAAAGATTATTCGTAATTTTCGAGCCGTTGAGTTCAAGCAAGCATCCGGTCCCGACCGTACCAGAGCCGATAACATCGCCCGGATATAGCGTTACGCCGTAACTTGCCCGCTCAATGATCTCTGCAAACGTCCAGGACATATCCTTTAGATTCCCACGGCTTAACTCCTTTCCGTTCAGGGTCGCGGTCATAGTAAGATCATACCGGTCTCCTTTTTCGCCGGGAATGCGATGCGTAGCCAGTTCATCCCGTGTGACAAGATATGGCCCGATCGCCGTCGCAAAATCTTTTCCCTTTGCCGGACCGAGCGAAAGCTTCATTTCTTCCATCTGTAAAGCACGCGCGGACCAATCATTCATGATCGTATAACCCGCAATATACTCATCCGCTTCCGAAGCCCTAATGTTTCGGCCTTCCTTACCTATCACAATTGCGGCTTCGAGTTCATAATCCAATCGATTCAATTGCTCCGGCATCACTTCCATCGGCCCGGGACCGATCACTGCCTGATGATTCGTGAAGTAAAACACGGGAAAAAGGTCAAACTCCGGGATCATCTCCACGCCGCGGTTTCTCCGTGCAGCTTCCACATGCTGCCGAAATGCGTAGCCATCGCGCATGGAAGTGGGGCGAGGGACGGGTGCAAGCAGCTGAACACCGGAGGCATTGAACCGAGCATTGCTAAACGCTTTGGGATCCTTCTTTGCTTGCGTGTCTATTTCCCGCGCGGCAGCCATTGCAGTTTCGCCAAGACGAAGAAACTCAATGATATCGTTGGGAATCTTAAATGCAGAACCAGCGCACGCCTGATCGAGATCGAGAATGTCATTATCGATGAGCAAACCGAATCGCGGGGAATTGTTCGAGAGATACGTTACAAATTTCATGGTACCGTTTTATTTTGGGAGAGAGATCACTCAAGCCAGAAAAACCGTGCGTTGACACGCAGGACATTATAACGAATCTCCCCTATCCCCCGGGCCGACGGTGCTAGCTTCGGTGCCTTCACCCACGGATGTCGTTTCAGCATGGCCATTCGTCGCGGGCTTTGTCTCGGCCGCTTTCTTCAGAGTCTCGACAGCTTTCGTCAGATTGAAGGTGCGGTTTTCTTTGCTAAATGGCGGCAGTTCCTGACCATCCATAATGAGATCGATCTCACCAGAATCCAGCGTCTCTCGTTCAAGCAAAGCGGTAGCCATTCGATGCAGCACATCTACCTTATCGCGAAGGATGGTCTCAGCGCGTGCAGCGCCCGTCTCAACGATATGGCGAACCTCTTCGTCGATAATTCGAGCCGTGGTATCGGAAAAGGTTTGTTGGTGTCCGAAATCGCGACCGAGGAAGATCTCCTGTTCTGCCTGACCGTATTTTAATGGGCCAAGCTTATCGGACATGCCCCAATCGCATACCATCTTGCGCGCAATTTCTGTCGCGCGCTCAATGTCGTTGCCGGCACCAGTAGTGATCTGATTGAAGATGATCTTCTCGGCACTTCTTCCGCCGAGCGCATACGCGATCACGGCTTCGAGATATTCACGAGAATAGGTATGCTTCTCATCCACAGGCAAATAGCTTGTGACGCCAAGCGCGCGACCGCGCGGAATAATAGTTACCTTATGCACCGGATCGGCTTCCTTGATGGAGCGAGCTACGATAACATGCCCGCACTCATGATACGAGGTCGTCTTCTTTTCTTCATCGCTAATGAGCACGGACTTCCGCTCAACGCCCATCATCACCTTATCTTTCGCGTTCTCGAAATCGTACATGTTCAGCCGGTCGCCGCCACGACGCGCGGCGAGCAAGGCTGCTTCGTTCACAAGATTTGCAAGATCGGCGCCTGAAAGTCCCGGAGTGCCACGAGCAAGGGCCTGAAGATCGACATCCGGCCCAAGCGGCGTATTACGCGTGTGAACTTTTAAGATTCCCTCTCGTCCGCGAACATCCGGACGATCCACAACGACCTGACGATCAAATCTACCTGGCCGTAATAACGCAGGGTCGAGAACATCGGGCCGGTTGGTCGCTGCCATAATGATAACGCCAACATTCTGGTCGAAGCCATCCATCTCGACGAGTAACTGATTGAGCGTTTGTTCGCGCTCATCGTGGCCACCGCCAAGTCCTGCGCCGCGATGACGCCCGACGGCGTCGATCTCATCAATAAAGACGATACATGGTGCGTGTTTTTTCGCTTGATCGAAAAGATCGCGTACGCGCGAGGCACCAACGCCGACAAACATTTCGACAAAATCCGCTCCGGAAATAGAAAGGAACGGCACACCCGCCTCACCCGCAACAGCGCGAGCAAGAAGCGTTTTGCCGGTGCCTGGTGGGCCGAGCAATAGTACACCGCGTGGAATCTTTCCTCCAAGCTTTTGGAACTTGCTCGGCTCGCGCAAAAATTCGATGATCTCTTCCAGCTCGACTTTCGCTTCGTCCGCGCCGGCGACATCGTTGAATGTTACTTTTGGCGCGTTCTCAGTGATGAGCTTGGCACGAGAGCGTCCGAAGCTAAAGATCCCCTTTGCTCCACCCATGCCGCCACCTTGCGATTGCATTCTGCGAAGAAACAATATCCAGATCAGCCCAAGGACGATCCACGGCAGAAACGCGATCAAACTATCAAGCAAGCTATTCGAGCTATCGGTTTTGGTGATGGAAAGTCCCTTCTCCTGCCACAGCTTGTTTTGGTCGTTCAGTGTTTCGGGAATCAAGTTCACTACGATATTGTGCGCGGTCTCTGTCTTGTTCTCGATGGTCTTAACTTGCATCTCGCTGCGCAAGCTTCCGTGAAAACGGTACTCGTTCAAGCCATACTGTTCGAGCTTTCCGGCATTGAAATTGCCGCCATTCAACAGCGTCTGATATTCCGTGACAGAAACCTCAACCTCCGCTGGATTATTATTGCGATTGAAAATAACTACAAGGAAAATAACGCCCAGCAGCAGCACTACCCAGAGCAGGACGGTCCGCATGATGTGGCCGAAATCCATCTCCTCGCGTGGCGGGGTCGGACGCTTCTGGCCGAGGCCGCCGCTACGCTTTTGCGGCGACTGCTGACCGTTAGCTTTATCCGGAGACACAGAAACTGGCCTCCGCTTTCCAGCAGAGCCATTTTTCTCTGCTACAGGCGGAGTATTTTCGCCGTTATTTTTCGGCGCTTGGCCTTCCTGTTGGCCGTTCGTTGGTGTTGTATCTGACATGTACGGAGCTAAACCCTTTGGTAAATACGAGAGTTCGGTTGACCTTTGCTTCATCCTCTCCCAATCGGGGAGGGTTAGGTGAGGGGTAGTGGATTATCTCTTCAGAACAAGACGGGCGACGGAGCGATTTATTGCCGGATTATCGAAGACCGCCTGTCTGATCAGGTTTAGTGCTTCCACCTGCCAACGTAAGCATCGCTCTCATAACTGGCATGGCTGAACCATCCATTACCATTACTTTAGAAAGAGCACTAAACGCTGTAAAGATGGCCTGCATGTCAACAAGGAGGATTTGTTGTAATTCATGCTTTGGCGAGTAATACATCCATGTTTGGGCAATCGTATTAGACAGCCCGAACACCCCTCGAATTGTATCGGAAAGGGATGGTTCTCCAAATCGCCGAATGAGCTCTGATCGGATAGAAGCTTCACTAGCGGTATCGTAAATCGAGAAACTAAGTCCGGAAAGTTTCCCACCCGTAAAAGTAGCCGAGCATGTATCAAAGGGCATTCCCCAAATACCTTTTCCTTGCAGCTCAGCAGACGAAGTGGAATCTTCTCCGGACATGGAGTAAGTAATATTGCGAGAATGAGTCCTAACGCCAAGACTCTTCATTTTTTGGAAAAAAGTCTTATCTTTTTGACCTAATGCAATTCCATCATGATCGAAGGCGGCTCCAGAAACTGTTTTCCAGAAAGTCGAAGGTGGTTGCTCAAGAAATTCCTTTCCGAACGACTTCCCAAAATCTATAGGAAATCGCGATGTATCCGAAGGTGGCTGAATTTTACAGTCAATAACGTCAGTATCGTTTTGGTCGGAAACAAAATGGAATGAAAATGGACCGCCGATTTTATATGCAGGTTCGATGCTGAGCACTTTTACGCGCGTGAATGCATGAAGGGATGGTTCGTCCGACCTGACATTGATCCATAAATACTTCCCGATCCATCGTGCGCGAGCACTATCGAGAATATCTTGCGAAACGATGCGAGAACCATCTCCTTGCAAGTCTCGAGCTAACACTTTAAGTATAACTGTAAAGTTTTCACTAAATCTCGCTTGAAGGTACCAATCCTTCAAGAAGCCACCAAAGCTCGTATCTTGTTGAAATCCAATAATTCGAAATTTCTTTCCAATCCATGGAGAAAGAAGGGTATCTGGATCGGGCTGTTGGGCAAATTTTGAGCTTAAAGTGTTGGTGTCGGAATAAATGGTGTCTATGTTTTTACTTAACCCTTTCCTTCCAAAGTCAGGATTACGAAGCGTTGTTGCCACAAGAACATATTCCCTGCCAACAAGCGAGTCCAGCGATAAAAGTTCGAACGGGTTTTCCGGCGGTTTACGAAGTTGCACCAGCTTGCCTGGAGCCAGATCTTGCGCGTGAGCGACATTCAGGGAGTAGGCACTCAAAAAAGCGACGGCTAAAAAAGGGAGTAAGGAATTCCTGCGCATGATTTCTGAGAACCTATAAAAGCAGAGAAGATTCCGGGCTTTTGATTGTTAAATCGCTATGGCATCCCTTCAAAGCAAGCGCATTATTCTCGGTGTAACCGGCTCGATCGCGGCGATAAAAGCGCCGGCGGTGGCGCGTGAGCTGGTGCGCGCGGGAGCGAGCGTGACCTGCGTTGCAACCGATGGCGCGCTTCAATTCACCACCGCGGATGATCTTTCAGAAGTGAGCGGTCAGCCTGCGATCACCCAAATATTTTCAGGAGATCTTCACCCCTTACCCTCTACCCCTTACCCTCTACCCTCCTCAACCTGGCATGTCCATTTAGCGCGCAGCGCGGATGCCATGCTCATTGCACCATGCTCGGCTTCAGCGATCGGAATGCTGCGCGCGGGAATTTATGATAATGCGGTGCTACTTGCCGCAGCATCGCTCCCGAAAGGAACGCCGCTTGTCGTAGTGCCTGCCATGGATGAGGATATGTGGCTGCAACCTGCGGTGCAGGAAAATCTTGCCTGGCTGAAGCGTAATGGAGTGATCGTTATCGAACCGGTGGTTGGCGCACTGGCAAGCGGCCTGAGCGGGATGGGCAGAATGCCGGAGCCGGTTGATATAGTTGAAAAATTTACGCGGCTTGTAGCGCCGGCGTCCTCGCCGGTCCCGGTCCACTCAAATGGGAAACCGGCGGGGACGCCGGCGCAACAGGGAAAGAAAATTCTCATCACCGGAGGACCGACGTATGAAGCGATCGACGCCGTGCGCTTCATCGGCAATCGTTCCAGCGGGAAAATGGCGGCGGCGCTTGCAATCGAAGCAAGACGCATGGGGGCTGACGTCACGCTCGTCATGGGCCCGACCGCCCCCTTCCCCATCCTTGCGCAGGAGGGGGTTATCCGTATCGACGTGGAAAGCGCCGAGGGAATGCTGGATGCTACCCGTATCGAGGCCGCCAATGCCGATATTATCATCATGAGTGCTGCCGTAGCTGATTTCGCGCCGGAACGCATGAGCGAAGGAAAGATGAAAAAAGGCTCTTCCGATACCATGATGCTGACCCTTAAAAGAACGCCTGATATTCTTGCGGAAATTTCAAAAACGAAACGACCAGGCCAAATTATTGTTGGTTTCGCACTCGAAAAAGGAGATCAAGCGGAAGACTACGCTCGAAAAAAGCTGACAGAAAAGAATCTCGATATGATCGTGCTCAATAATATCGACGATGAAGGCGCTGGCTTTGGGTATGATACGAATAAAATTACGATTTTTACGAGATCGGGGAAGAAAATTGCGTTTCCGCTCATGACAAAAGAAGAATGCGCGCGCGCGATACTCGATCAAATCGCGAAAAACATTGAAAGATTTTTGTAGGGGCGAATGGCATTCGCCCATTTATCACCGAATTCGGTCTTTAAGAACAACAACCGGGCTAATGCCATTAGCCCCTACGAAAGAATAAATGGATATCCTTGCAGATAAATATCGAAAGAAATTCCCAATCCTCAGCACCAGCACGTACCTGATCTCCAATTCATTGGGCGCAATGCCTGGGGAAGTGGCGAATGAATTGCAATCCTACGCTGAGCTGTGGGGACGTGAAGGCGTGGAATCCTGGAACGAGTGGTTCCCAATGGTCGATGAAGTGAGCGTGTTGTTTGCGCCGATCATCGGTGCCGAAGGACAAGAGGTAACGCTCATCCATAATCTCACGATCGGGTCTGCTCTGATTGGAAGCTGCCTTGATTTTACCGGTAAGCGCAACAAGATCGTTTATTCCGATCTGCATTTCCCAACGATATCCTATCTTTGGCAAGGGTGGAAAAAATATGGCGCCATGCCACATGTTATCCCAAGCGATGGCATTTGGACCGAGACGGAAAAGTATATCGAGGCGATTGACGAAACAACCAAGCTTGTCGCGCTCTCGCATGTGTATTTCCGTTCCGGCGGGTTGCAGAACGTGAAGCCGATCATTGAACATGCCCACAAAATGGGAGCGCTCGTGATGCTCGATTCTTATCAAGCGGCCGGAGTGATCCCCATCGATGTAAAGGATCTGAACGTGGATATTCTTGCCACAGGTGTTCTCAAATGGTTGTGCGGCGGGCCTGGCGCATCCTTCATGTACGTTCGCCGCGATCTGCAGCCACAATTTCAACCTGCGATTCGGGGCTGGCTCGGCGACAAGCATCCGTTCGAATTTCACATGCCGAATATCGACTTTGCTGACGGCATGCATCGGTTCCTGACCTCGACTATCCAGGTACCGCCGCTATACACCGCACGGCCTGCTTTGAAGATCTTTGGAGAGATCGGCGTGGCGGCGATTCGCGAAAAATCGTTGATGCTGACGAACCGGCTGATCGAGCGTGCTGACGAATTCGGATTCACGGTAAACTCTCCTCGCGATGCTTCTCGGCGCGGTGGCGCTTTAACCATCGACCCGCTGGGATCAGCGAAAAATTCCGAACTCACGACCAAGCAAGTGTGCGATGAACTTATTCGTCGAAGATTTATGGTGGATTACCGCCCGCCGCTTGGAATTCGGATCGCACCACATTTTTACAATACCTTGGACGAAATTGATGCGGTTTCAGAGGAGATGGCAAAGATACGGGATGCTGGTTGAGGGTTTGCTCGAAGAAACAATTCAAGCGGAGCCGTTCAGAATGTCGTATCTTTGTAGAAAGATAGAGGACTTTTGGTGCCCTTAACAGGCACCCCGGGACCCGTAAAAGGCATCCCGAGCGGGTAAGTGATTGCCCGCAACGGATAGACGGTCGTAAGCGAGCGATCAGCGATTTTTGCGATGAAGCTTATGCGATGGGCGATTATCCGCAGAAGTTTACGGAGTACATAAGGCAGTTATTTCAGGGATCGAGCAGGAATATCCGGCGGTAATGCCAGTATTCTTGTGCGATATACCGGGCTTGCAAGGATTTTTCTGGCGCAACCTATTGTTTTCTCGCCTTCGGCTTCGTATCTTTGTAGCAGTTCTTTTTGACAATTAACTTATTTGGATGATGAATTGCGAGCTTAACCGATTGCCGTTCTGATTCCTTTAATTTTCACTTTTTACAACAAATAAGCAATTATTTGGGTAATAATTAGGCTTTCAATGCTAATTATGCCGTAATTGGTGAAGCTGTTTTTCATTAACTAAACTAAGAGGTAAATTGCCATGAGGCTTCGTAAACTCATTGTGCTTGGTGCATTAGTAGCATTTGTAGGCGGGATGTCTTCGTGCTCGAAGAAATCCGATAACGCCACCACGGACACGACAACGGCTCCGCCGCCGGCCGCAGCGCCAGCGACGCCGCCACCCCCACCCCCACCGGCCGCCGATACGTCCATGAAGATGGATACGTCGAAGAAGCCCATGGGCGGAGACATGAAGAAAGACGATAAGTCGATGAAGAAGGACATGAAGAAGTAACCCTTCTTCTTACCTTTTTCGCTTCGATCTCACGGATGATGAGTCCCACCTTTGGCGGGAGCGTACTTCGTGCTTTCTTTAGGCCGAATTTGAAAGCGGCGCGCTCAGGTTTTTGACTTGAGTGCGTCGCTTTCTTTGTTTCCTCCCTCCTCGCGCAGCCAAAGTGCGGATTTACCGCCAATGTTTTGTGGGCGCAAAAACGCAAATTCGCGTGTTCCATATTTCCTAATCATTATACCGCTATGAAACCAATTTTTCGATCCGCATCCTTCTTTTTCCTTTTCACAATATTCTTTATTCTGCCGGCATTCGCGCAGCAACCTCCTCACCTTGTATTATTTGAAACATTTTCGGGAGAGGCAAGCCCCTGCAATTTGCAAGACCAGCTTGATTTTCAAAGTGCAGTAAAGACCACTGTGAATCAGGACGAATCGAAGGTCGTCCATCTAAATTACTTTTTGGGAAATGAGCCTCGCACTCCATACAATCTGGATGTTTATGGCGGTTTTGTGGATGCCCTGCTCTCAGGCGGGGCTGGTAATGCTATCTATACCAGCGCAGTGGATAGAAAAGTGTTTGGTAGTACCGGGGCGCGTATTGATCCCAATTCTTCAGGAGGCTCGACAGATGACTGGGGTTCTGTGATCGAGATGGACGCTGCACAACCGGCTGAAGCATACGTTACATTAAACTTTGCAACGATCGATAAAACAAATTCGCAAAGCTACAATCTTCACGCGGACATGACCGTAACCGCTAATCAGGTTATCTCCGATTCACTCATTATCAGATATGCGATTACGCAGGACAATGTCGCATTTAGGGACTCGTGTGCCGCAGGTCAAGGAGCGGCGGATCTCGAGAATGACATGGTGTGGGAAGTAACCACTGGCAATACCAGCAATTATGTTGTATGCACCCCAGCCCATCAACTCAACGCTGGAGACGCGGTCCATGTAACATGGGATTTCGCGATAGACGTATCCGACCCGCTCTATCAGAATGCGGCGAATATGAAACTTGTTGCTTTCCTCGAGGATGAAGGAATTGGAGATGGAAATTCTTATTTTGTTGCCAATGCCGCCATCCTAAAGATGGATCTCGATACGCTCCAGGCACCTGCGCCCACGCTGACATTGATCGAGAATAATCTTACGGATAGCACGCTGCATCCGGGAACGACGAAGCAAATACAATACACTTCGAGCAATTTGCCAACTTTTGCCGACGCATATTATTCTTTGGATAACGGCACAACCTGGAGGCTTATCGCCTCCGGTCAGAGGAGTCCAATCAGTTGGCTAGTTCCCGACTCCCTGACCACGACAGGAAAGATACAGCTGATTGCGCACGGCTATCCCTCGATCATTTCTACCGAAAAGGGCACGTTTACGATCGCCTATGCTCCTTATGCGACTATCCTGAGTCCTAAACCAGCGCAAGTACTTCAGGGAGGTTCTTTAGATACCATCGTCTGGACGAACCTCGCCGTGACTGGGAATACACTTCAGTATTATCTTGCCGCCTCGAATGGCGGCTTTGTCACCCCTCACGTTCTTGGGCATATGGGTAGCACGGATACTTCCTATGTTTGGACGGTTCCGGATACGAACAAGGTTGTCGAAATTCAGTTGGTGCCGGATAGCGATGAAGCGCCAGCCTATTCCGTTGTGGATACTATTAAGACACTTACCCAGGGCGTCGCGTCAGGTTCCACACCGCAAACCGGCCTTGCCATCACGAATATCTTCCCAAATCCGGCCGAGAATGGGCAGGAGATCATTGTGCAATATGCGCAGGCTCAGCCGAAACCCATCATGGTGCAATTATTGGATGTGCTGGGGCGACAGGTTCCCAAGAGCTACACCATCGGCGATCAGCAGATTCAGCTAACTACGAGTGCACTTGCTGCCAGCGTGTACGTCATCCGTCTGAGCGATGGCACGAACACCGTCTCGAAGCGGCTGGAAGTGCTCCGCTGATCGAGTAGAAGCCTTGTAGGCCGAACTATCATTTCGGCCTACAAGGAATATGCAATGAACGACCGGCTCATCGAGATACTTGCCACACGTCCGGATTTCACCATCGTTGGTGATGATAAAAAGCGCCTCGATTTTTTCGCGGAGTATCTCGACCATGGGTCGCTTTTTCTCTCAGGCTTCGAACCGGGAGCCGACCCAGCATTTGTCTTTACCAACGATGCCCAGCACTACCGCTTCAGCATGAGCGAAATTAGGGAACTGGTGCTCGGAATGAAGCGCGGTATCCCCATTGATTGGGAGACGTTGCCGTTCGAATACAACGACACTATTACGCCGTCGCAGTTTGCGCGGTAGCGGCATTAGCCACGTGCTGCTCATCCGGAGTTAGTTTAGCCAGCACATCTTCGATCTCGCGCATACGATCTTCGCCATCTTCTTTCGCTTTTATTCGAACAATGAGGCGCAAGGCCTTTGCTTCGCTGACTAAGCGAATATTCTGCTGTCCGATAAGCCCAAAGCGGTCGAGTATCTTCGGGAAGGTATTTTGATAGTAGAATGACTCCGATTCTTTGGGCATGAGAATACGGAGCGTCCGAGTGGGCTCTTCGAACGATACATTGCGCGCACCGAGCAGCTTTGCGCGTTCACGTACTTTCGAGACGTGAAGCAATGCCACGGCTTCATCGGGCAGCGGGCCGAACCGGTCACGCATTTCCTTCGATATTTCTTCCACAGCATCGTCGGTAGAGGCATTGGCGAGGCGTTGATAGAATCCAAATCGCTCGGCGTCATCCTCAATGTATTTTTCTGGAATGAGCGCGTCCGATCCGAGCGAGACTGTTACTTCTCCCTCGCCGGTCAATCGTTTGCGCCCGAATGCCGAGCGCTTATCACTCGCGATCTCATCCTTGAATAGCTCCTGGAATTCCTCGCGCTTCAATTCGTCGACGGCTTCCTCAACCGTTTTCTGATATAGATCGAATCCAATTTCCGAGATAAATCCGGATTGCTCTGCCCCCAACAGATTTCCCGCACCCCGTATTTCAAGATCGCGCATTGCAAGCTGGAACCCGGCGCCAAGCTCGGAGAATTCCTCCATCGCTTCCAAGCGGCGGAGCGCGTCCGGAGTAAGCTGATTCACCGGCGGTGCGATGAGGTAGCAATATGCCTGCTCGTTCGAGCGGCCCACGCGTCCGCGCAATTGATAGAGTTCGGCCAACCCAAAATTTTGTGCGCGATTAATGATGATCGTGTTCGCGTTCGGCACATCAAGTCCGGATTCAACGATCTTCGTTGCTACAAGAATATCTATCTTGCGTTCAAGGAAGGATTTCATCGCCTTCTCGATCGACGTGGGAGGCATTTGGCCATGAACCAGTCCCACGCGTGCGCGCGGCGCCACTTCGCGCAGTTTGTTCATGAAGAGCTCTATGTCATTCACGCGGTCAGTGATTGCATAGATCTGTCCGCCGCGTGCGAGTTCCCGCTTCAGCGCCTCTCCAATAGCATTCTCATCGAAGCCGGGGACAACTTCGGTCATGATCGGCAAACGGTTACGCGGCGGTGTTTCCATGATGGAAAGATCGCGCGCGCCAAGCAGCGAAAAATTCAGCGTTCGCGGGATCGGCGTAGCGGTCAGCGTGAGCGTATCGACATTTGCGCGAAGTTCGCGTAGCTTTTCCTTTGCAGCCACGCCAAAACGGTGCTCTTCGTCGATAATGAGCAATCCAAGATCCTTAAAGATAATATCCTTCGAAAGTATCCGGTGCGTGCCGATGAGAATATCGATCTTTCCCTCGGCGAGGTCTTTGAGGATAGCGGTTTGCTCCTTATGGGATCGAAAACGTGAGAGCGATGCGCATCGCACGCCAAATCGGTCGAGCCGGTCGGAGAAAGTGCGAAAATGCTGTTCGGCAAGAATGGTTGTGGGGACAAGCACAGCCACCTGCTTTTTATCGAGCACGGCCTTCATAGCGGCGCGCATGGCAACTTCAGTCTTTCCGTATCCAACATCGCCGCATACTAACCGATCCATCGGATGGCCGGATTGCATATCCTTCTTCAGATCCTCGGTGGCCTTGGCCTGGTCGGGGGTGTCATCGTACAAGAACGCCGCTTCCATCTCGCGTTGGATGATGTCATCAGGACTGAACGCGAAACCTTCAGCTTGCTTGCGCTTCGCGTATAACTGGATTAGATTCCGCGCAATATCTTTGAGGCGCTTTTTGGTGCGATCTTTTGCGCGCTGCCACTCTGCGGAACCAAGTTTGGAGAGCTTCGGATCGCCAACTGTTTCACCGGCAGAATATTTCGAAAGCCGGCCAATGTAGTCGAGATTAACGAACAGCACGTCGTTATCACGATAGACAAGCCGCAACACCTCCTGCTTCTTGCCGCCAACAACGATCGTTTCCAGCCCCATGAACTTGCCGATACCCTTATCCTCATGGACAAGCAGATCGCCGCGCTTCAGTGCGCGCAGTTCCCGCAGAGAAATGCCCTTTGTGCGTGCAGCCTTTTTCCGCGCGGAGGCGCCGCGCTCACGCCTGCGACCGAAAAGTTCGTGCTCCGTGTATATCGCGAGATGGGACTCCGGAATCTGGAATCCGAACGCAAGGGCCGGTTCGATAAAGCTTATTCCGGTTTTCTTAAGAGCGGGTGTCTGGGTTACGGTGCTTTCATCATCGTTCACCGCTTCGGATGTATCATCGTTCGGCGGCTCAATTCCTTCATCACCCTCATCCATCAGATCTTTCAGTCGCTTCGTCAGATCTTTCGATTCGGACATCAGTATCGTGCGGAACCCATCGCGAGACAGACCCTGCAAATTCTTTCGGATCAGTTTCAAATTCGCATTGAAACTTGGCTGCGAACGGCTGCCAAAATCAACGACATTCTCCTTCGATGCCGGAAAAGCTTGGATAGAAAATCGCGTGAAATTCTGAAGTGCATTCAGAATTTCAACAGGAACTCCGGCTTCCTCCATCTTCGCAGCAATGCGATCCGGCTCGAAGGACACCGCTACGGTTTCCGCTGCGAGATAATCGAAGATCGTTGCTTCTGCGGGGTTTGCCGAGGAAGTCTCGGACTCCGTGAGGATATTGGGAACCAGGACCAGTTCGCTTCGTCCGGCAATGGAGCGTTGGCTGATGGCATCGAATTCGCGCATGCTTTCAATGGTATCGCCAAAAAACTCGATGCGAATCGGAAGCGTCTCCGTGTAGGGAAAGACATCGATGATTCCGCCGCGCACAGCGAAATCACCAGCCGATTCCACGAACTGCTTCCGATCGAAATGATGCGCATCCAGCCACTTGATGAGCACATCGAAACCTGCATCGCTGCGGGTCTGGATGGTCAGCGATTCTCCGGCAAAATCTTTTTTAAGCGGCAGACGGGTTCCCAATGATTCTGCATCGGCGATGGTTATCAGAGGCTCGGTCGAATGGGCAAGCCGTTCGATGGCTTCGAGCAACTGCGCCGTGGCTTCGGCAGTTTGCGTGCGCTTTTGCCGCTCGCGTTTTAGGATAGATGCATGGGCGCCCTCCGAAAACAGCGCGAGTTGTGATTCATCGATCAGCCGCGCAAGATCGTCATACAACCGCTCGGCTTCCGAGGCTTCTTCGACAATTAGCAGGAATGGGCGCGATTCCTCGGTGAACGCCTGCGCAACGATCAGCGCATCCAGCGAAGGGACAAGATTGGTGATAACCGTTTCGCCATTACCACCGCGAATTGCCTGTGCAAAATGGGAATATGCAGGCAATTTCCCCGCGACCGAACCAAGCAAACGAAAAAGCGGACTCGCTGACAAATGAATTTATTTAAAATAGTCCATGCGGTCGCAGCGGCAAGGCCCAAGTACCCCACCGCCAGGATCGCTAATGTGTGTTTCGGACGCTATAACACACTGGACGTTGGCTTGGTGCGAAATGGTAGAAGCGGGAATCGAACGAGCAAGAGGTGACCCTGAACTCGCGATTATTTGTGAAAGCGGATGCGGACGTAGGGATTGGCAATTGCATCAGTGAAATCTGCGTAGCTGGACACAGATGGGTACCCGTAGAAATAGCTGAGTTTAGAATTATCGCTAACATTTTCTAAGAATTTCCCTCGGGCCTCAAATACCATATCAGAGTCAGACTCACTTATGAAAGGAACTGAAGAAATGCGAAAAGAACTATTGTAAGTGCCCTCACACCATGGCATATGGGCTACTGGAACCGATTCCCAAAAATAGAACGAATCTTCTGAAAAATTGACTAATTGAGAAAGCCCATTATCAATACCGCCAGCTATGGAGATATTCCCTGCCCCAGTATCAATAGGTTGTGAGGTGTCGGATGCCTGTCCGAACTGATATCGTGCAGCCATGGTGAATGCTGTATCATTCCATAACAATGGGTTCACTCCTGAAAACATGGGGCCGCCGATGTTGCAACCTATTCCAATAATCGAGTCGTAGCCCCTTGCTTGCCAACTCACATCCACGTACGGCATCGATTGCAACAATGCCAAATTAAAATGCCGCGCTGCGACGTTTACCGTTCCCGATTGCGTCCCAAGCTTAGTGTGGCTTAAAGTATCATTCAGATCGACCTTGACCGTAAACGTACCTGGAGTGGGATAATAATGGATCAGCGTGTCACTTCGCAAAAGCAGGGTGGTACTATCTCCAAACGACCATGTAAACGCGGATGAAGAACTCAGAGGCATCGAGGGGATAACCCTCATCATCGCGGAATCACCCCACGCGACGGTTGAATCCGGTAAGATCAGTGTGAATGCGGACGGCTGTGTCGTCCCCGTCGGCGATTTGCACGAGGGAAGCGCTGCCGCAATAAGCAGCAGAATAAAAATGCTTAGAAGACCGCCGTTCTTCATGAATGACACAACAAGAATCCCAGCAAAAGATGCAGTAGGCACTCATTTGTGACCTATTTTAGATCATCTATTCACGAAAAACTAAATAATAGCCCCAAATCCAGGTTCAGACATGTTCGTCCACATACACCAGTGGGCCATCGTGACGGGTGCGGAGATCATAGTAGAGCACGGTGCAGAATATTGGCGAGAGTCCGTAGATGATGAGCATCAGAACTGTCACCTCTCCAGCAGCGGCACGGAGCGCTGCCGGTGTGCTATCGAGAAACCACGGGATCGTCAGATGGTCGCGGGTGAGAATTTCATTCCACCAGACGGAGAAATCGCTAAAAATAAATTGCAGCACAATGAACACCATGATCGATCCCACAAAAAGCAGAATGGCACACACGAACGCCGCGCCGAGAATGCGTCCGGCAGCATGGCGCGTGAGTTGCCAGCTTCTTGTCACAGACTGAAAAGGGCCGATCTCTTCACTCACCAACGCGGGCACTGTAACAAAGAGGCGCAACATGACATAGATCTGTGCGACCAACGTGAATCCGCTTAGTACTCCGGCTGCGGCATCAGGAAGCAACCCGAGGATGCCATCCAGCGCAAGCATTGCTATAAGATAAATAAGATACAGCAGCAATATCTTCCAAACATGTTTTGCGAGTGCAGCTCGAAGTGATCCGAACAGTTCCTGCTTGCGTTCCTCGAACACCTGCGATGCAAGATCGGTCGTCGATGCAACAAGTGCGAATACACCAATAATGAGCAGAATAAAACCGGCACCCAGCATATCGATGGGAGCGCTGAACCGAGTGACGTTCGACATCACATAATGATAAACCAACCGCGTAGCTGCATGGGGATACGTCATACCAGCGCCAGGCAGTTTTACTGCAAGTGCAGGGTTCTGCTGCGTCACGAACGCGTTGAAATCGTTACGAGCGTTAGTCAGATCGGTGTCACTAAAATTAATGTCATGCTTTACTGCAAGGACGGCATCGTTTGTAAGGCCCGTTATACCAGCGGTAACAAGGCAGATGCCCGGCGCAACCAGCAACAAGAATATCAGACCATAACGGACGAACGTCCGTCCATAAATGGAGAACGTCTCAGTAATTATTTCGACGAGAGCAAGCGGACGAGAAGGAATCACGAATAATTAAGAATTACAAATTTCAAATTACGAATTAGGGAGGACAAACGAGTAATTTAGTTTTATTTCAGTTCTTGTAGAAATTCCTCTTCTGTGAGAATTTTTACGCCAAGTTCCTCAGCTTTTTGCAGCTTCGAACCAGCTTCGGCTCCAGCCACGACATAATTGGTTTTCTTACTCACTGAGCCCGCAACCTTTCCGCCGCGCGATTCTATCTTTTCCTTAGCCTCGTCGCGCGTCATGGTGTTCAGCGTACCGGTCAGAACAAAGGTCTTACCGCTAAAGAATTCAGATGCAGCCGGCTTTGGCTTTGGCGCTCCATGAAACGGAAGGCCCGCGCTGCGCAAGCGATCGAGCAATGCCTGGTTTTTCGGCTGACGGAAATACGCAAATACGCTGGCAGCGATCTCGGGACCAATGCCGGGAACGTTGTCGATGGCTTCCTCGCTAGCTTCACTCAGTGCATCGATCGAGCCGAATTCATCAATAAGTAGCTTGCCGATGCTGATCCCAGCATGGCGGATTCCGAGCGCAAACAGGAATCGCATCGCGGGTCGCTGTTTGCTTTGCTCGATGCCTGCCAAGAGGTTATCTACTTTTTTGTCGCCCATCCGGTCGAGTTCGAGAAGCTCGGGTCTACGATCTTTCAGATCATAGATATTCTGCGACATTGTGAAGGAATCCCGCAGCCACTAATTGCTCGACCGATTGGCTGCCAAGCCCGGCAATGTCCATAGCGCCGCGCGAGGCAAAATGCGTGATTCGTCCAATGACCTGCGCCGGACATTCGGTATTTTCACAGTACCAATTTACCTCACCCGGCGGCCTGACAAGCAGAGAGTGACATTCAGGGCATTCCGTTGGAAATATAAACGGTTTTGCAGATTTAGGCCGCTCACTAACGTCGACGCCGGCAACTTTTGGAATTACTTCCCCACCTCGTTCGACCAGAACCATATCGCCAATGCGAATATCCTTCCGCTCGATCTCATCAGCATTGTGCAGTGTAGCGCGACGAATAGTAATGCCGGTAAGCGGAACAGGTTCGAGCTCTGCGACCGGAGTTATTGTTCCCATTCTGCCAACCTGCAATGTGATACCCAACAGGCGCGTCCGAGCTTGCTTCGTTTCGAATTTATAGGCAATGGCCCAACGAGGCGATTTCGAGACAAACCCCACGCGCTCCTGTTCCGCCAGCGAATTGACCTTTATCACAACGCCATCGATCTGGAATGGTAATGCATCTCGATGTTCCTGCCAGTGCATGGCGAATTGCATAATGCCGTCGGTGTCCGCAACGATCTGGGTTTCTTTGGAAATCGGAAATCCGAAGTCTTTCAAGAGCTCAAGCCGCTTCGAATGCGTATCGATTTCCGTGGAATGTTCAATGCCTTCGTTGTCGAAAAGCAATTGATAAGCGCGGAACTCCAGTGGCCGCTTTGCGACCTCGCGTGGATCGAGTGTTTTCAGCGTACCTGCGGTAGAATTTCTTGGATTAGCGAATGGCGGCTCGCCATCGTCTTCGCGTTGCTGATTCAATTTACGAAACCCTTCGAGTTCCATAAACACCTCTCCACGCACTTCGAAACTCTCCTGTAAAAAACGAGAATTCGAGTGAAGTAAAAGTGGGATCGAGCGGATGGTCCGAACATTGCCCGTTACGTCATCGCCCGTTGTGCCATCTCCGCGCGTTGCGCCACGGACAAGCTTTCCATGCTGATAAAGCAAGCTCATGGCTACGCCATCGAACTTCAGCTCGCAGGTGTATCCGTTTGCAGGGTCGTGCCCAAGCAGATCGCGTATGCGCCGCGCAAAGTCCTCAACCTCCTGTGTGTTATAGGTATTCGCAAGCGAAAGCATTGGCACATGATGTACCGCAGGTGGAAACAGCTTTGTTGGTTCTCCACCAACACGCTGCGTTGGAGATTCCGGGGTAATAAACTGTGGAAATTCCGCTTCAAGATCACGTAATTCCTGGACTAACCGATCGTACTCACGATCGCTGATGGTTGGCGCTGCCAGTACAAAATAGTTACGGTCGTGCTCCTCGATCGAGGCACGCAGATTTGCAATCCGTTTCTCCGCTTGCGTTGAGTTCATGCGATCGTTGGCATTGTGACCGTAACGGTCATTCCTTCCCCAAGTCCGCCTTCGAGGTCAAGCATGCCACCAGCAAGCGCAGCACGTTCCCGCATTCCCATTAATCCTAAGGATTGGTTGATCGCGATATCCTGGTCATCAAAACCTACGCCATCATCATGCACTCGAAGCGATATGGTTGTACTCATATTCTGCTCCCTCATTTCTCGTAGTTGAACCTCTACGCGACTCGCATTGGCATGACGAGCAATATTTGTTAATGTTTCCTGAAAAATTCGAAAGAGTGCCGTCGCCTGAGATGGCTGAGCCTCGATCTCCCGGATCGGCAGTTGAACGGAACAGGTAAGCCCACTTCGTTTCTCAAATTCACGAGCCTGCCACTCGATGGCTGCAGCAAGACCAAGATCGTCAAGCACGCTGGGCCGGAGTTCGGAAGAAATACGTTGAACACTTTGTATCGTGCTATTGACGAGCTCATTCATGGAGGCGATCCTGCGTTCCACATCCGGATCTCCAGGAACTTGCTTTCGTAGCATCGACACATCCATTTTGAGAGCGGTAAGCGATTGGCCGAGCTCATCATGCACTTCTCGAGCAATGCGAACGCGCTCTTCTTCCTGCATAATGTGCGTATAGGCTGACAATTCGCGGAGGCGCTCACGCGAAGCAAGCAGATCTTCTTCGGCAGACTGTCGAGAAATGTCCGTGCGTTCAAGCCGCCGGGAAGTAACGGCAATAACCGTAGCAAATAGCGTTATGCATGCCATAACGAGCAGCACAATAGCAAAGGGTAGGGAATACCAACTCCAAATTTCCGAAGTAGCAATGGCAAGAAATCCAAGAATCGGCGGAACCAATATGGCGGCGGCATACAGACGCCGACCCGTCACACCGGCAGGACCATCCGTAACTAAAATTCGCAAGAAACCTTGGTCAGGTTTAACACACAATAGCGCAACGGAAATAAGAAGATTTTTTAGTGCTCCTGGTACCGACATTTGGCTGTAGTCACTAATTCCATACAGTGGTTCGATGGCATAAGCATGTCCAATGAGTGCAAGAGCAGCAATCGATGCAGCAGCAATCGCCGCGCCCTGAGCAAGGTAGGTTGCCCGGCTACCCCGCATCATGAGTAAGAGTGCTGCTACACTTGATAAGAAAAGGCACAGCGCACTATTGGGAGCGATCTTGTTAGGATTTTCAACTGGGTCTAATAGCCTGACAATTTCCTGGAACGGTAACTTGCCAGGAACGACATAATCCACTAGAACAATGGTTGTACACGCTAATATGATCCATGTGAGCACATTTGCAAACATAAGACCCCAGCGATAATGCAAAGACAGCACGGTGAAACCAAGCGATAAAGAGAAGAACAATCCCATTCCATGCGCAGAATTAAGAATGGGAACCGTAGACCGAAGAATGGGAACACCTACAACCCAACTGACCGGGACAGTCAGCGAAAACAGAATTCCTGCATAGGCAGCCAGCAATCCAATATTGTGCACCCGGAGAACAATATTCGGATTTGCACTCCGCAATCCAGAATAGGATGGGCTGGCCGAAAGATTCATGCAGGGTCCTCGTGTAGGGGCATGTTAAGGCCGTGGTGGAATGGGTTCGACAGGATGAATGAGCAGCGGCGGAAGCGAGGACTTCTGTTGAGATTTCTTCCCCTTCACTGGCTTTGTTGGGTGCCCTTTCTGCTGAGTTATTGCCGGTGCCTTGTGTGCAACGGCCGGAGTCGCTTTCTTCAACGGAATTGGAGGCTTTGCTTTAACTGCAGGTGGTGGTTTGGGAGGAACTGTTGTCGCAATTGGCGTAGAAGTTGGTGTGCCTGGCAACTTGTGCAAATCTACGGTGTTACCACCGATCATTACGCGATCGCGTGTGAGTACAAGATCACGAATCACCACATTGGAATTTTGAACCGGAGGCAATCCGGTCAAAGGAGCTCCATCAAATGTCATAACTACCGACCGTTGATTGCCAATATTAACAACGATCTTATCAGAGGCTCGGAAAGACCGGACTTCCCCTGTTTTTAGCTCGCCACGATAGGCGGGAATACCATCCGGTGCTATAGAAACCCACACTGGCTGTGTCGCACGCAAGACGAACTGAAGAGAATCTTTTGCTACTGCTTTCACTGACGCCGGCGCGGCGGTGACGGTACCTACTGTTGGCGGGGCTGCGCGTTTAGGAACTTCGACCGGTTGAGGCTTTTCGACAGGAGCTGGAATGTAGTCTTTACTCGCGACATTCACGGCTTCACCTTTTGACATGTGAATGGCCAAATAAGCAACTCCGGCAAAAACAAGCGCCAGTGCCACGATCACAATATTGGTTATTTGCTTTGAGGAACGAATTGGAACGGGCTTGGGAATTCGCTGACCGATCGTCGGGGCGGTCGGGGCAATAAACGCTGCGCTCTCTTCTGCGGCTCGTTTGACGCCAAGGATCGGCTTATCCTCTGCAATGCGTTTTGGTGGAACTTGCGGAACTGGTTCGAGCGGCGGAAGGCCCTGACGTTCCCTCCTGATATTCTCCGCCTCATCCCACAAACTTCTCGAGGTTAGAACTTCTATCGCCTCTTTGCTGCCTGACTCGACTAGATTTACAACATTTTCCGTGGTTTTCGAGACTGTTTTCACAGCAGATCGAACTGCGGTATTTGCTAACCGCGCTGTACCACGCGCTGCATTCGAAAATGGGGCACCACGATCCTCCAAGCTGCCAACTGGATGGCTTACCACTTTCGGATCGCGAGGTGAAGCAGGGGGCGCACCGAGATATCGGCGCAAGATCCGATGGCACTGTCAGTTTTAGTGCTCGTGCATACTCTCTAAGAAAAGCTGCAACATAGGGTCCCTGCGGCAATTTCGAAAGGTCGCCGGATTCAATGGCTTCGAGATGCTTGCGGTTGATCTTAATTGCAGAGGCGAGGTCATCCAGGCTGCGCTTCTGTTCGATGCGCGCCGCTTTCAGGCTTTCGCCGAAGGACCGGAAGTTCTCCAGAGATGTCATCTATAATTCCAAGAACATGAACGCATTGGCTCGCTGCGTTGGTTCGGTTTTGAAGCAGGAATGATGTACAACTGATGCTTTTCAAGGCAAGGATGTCAAAATGTTCGTATATTTGTATGAAAAACTAAAGAAAAGGGCTGGTATACTTGGCTCAAAGGAGTTTTTCCATGGCTAAACCCAAAATCTCTCGTCCGTCATCCGCTAATCGAGCTGTCGTTAAGTTGCTTCCTGCAGAGGGCATCACTTATGATGATGTCCTACTCATTCCTGGTCACAGTACTGTTCTTCCTCGAGCGGTAGATACATCCACCTGGCTAACCAAGCACATAAAGCTTTCGATACCACTTGTTTCAAGCGCGATGGACACCGTAACGGAGTCTGCAATGGCCATTGCCTTGGCGCGCGAAGGTGGTATTGGGATCATCCACAAAAACCTTTCCATCGAGCGACAGGCGGAAGAAGTTGATACTGTGAAGCGTTCAGAGAGCGGGATGATCCTTTCACCGATCACGCTCACACCCGAGCGTTCACTACGAGATGCTCTGCTACTGATGAGGAAGTATCACATTTCCGGCATCCCGGTGACAGGGAAGAATGGGAAACTCGCCGGCATTATCACGGACCGTGATATTCGCTTCGAATCCGAACTCGATCGCTCCGTTGCCGAGATCATGACAAAGGAAAATGTGGTGACAGCACCACTCGGTACCACGCTTGATCAAGCGGAAGCTATTTTGCAGCGCAATAAGATAGAAAAACTGCCGGTCGTCGACAAGGCTGGTGTTTTGCGCGGCCTTATCACATTCAAGGACATTCAGAAAAAGAAGCGATTTCCATTTGCTGCTAAAGATGCCGGTGGTCGGCTCGTATGCGGCGCGGCGCTCGGAATATCTGAAAATACCGTAGAGCGAGCACAGGCTCTTGTAGATGCACTCGTCGATGTGGTTGTCGTCGATACGGCGCATGGACATTCTCAAGGTGTTATCGATATGGTGCGAAAACTCAAGAGCGCTTTTCCGAAACTTGAGATCATCGCAGGTAACGTAGCTACGTTCGAAGGAACCGAAGCGCTCATCAAAGCTGGCGCCGATGCAGTTAAAGTAGGAGTCGGTCCAGGATCTATTTGTACAACGCGCATTATTGCCGGCGTTGGCGTGCCGCAACTAACTGCGATCATGGAAGCCTCGCGCGCGGGTGCTAAGCGTGGAATCCCCATCATTGCAGATGGTGGTGTCAAACAAACCGGGGACATTCCAAAGGCACTATCCGCAGGTGCTTCGACAGTCATGATAGGAAGCCTCTTTGCGGGTCTTGAAGAATCGCCTGGTGAGAAGATCTTTCTTGAAGGGCGAACCTACAAGACCTACCGCGGGATGGGATCGCTTTCAGCAATGGCGCAGGGTGCAGCCGACCGGTATTTTCAAGATGCGGAGGAAGGTTTGCAAAAGCTGGTACCCGAGGGTATCGAAGGCCGGGTTCCATTCCGAGGTGCGTTATCGGAAACGGTTTATCAAATGGTTGGGGGCCTTCGAAGCGCAATGGGATATACCGGCTGTGCGACTATCAAAGCCCTTCAGGAACGAGCACAATTTGTTCGCATCTCCGGCGCTTCGCTCCGCGAATCACATCCGCACGATATAACTATCACAAAAGAGGCGCCAAACTATCACTTGTGATCGGTGGTAGCGTAGCAAACTTCAAAATAGTTTTGGGCATCATGCCAGCGTGCTTGAATTTCGAAACCACTTGCAAGTAGTATTTCTCGAAAAGCTTCTGGGGTGTATTTATACGAATACTCCGTGATGATGTGTTCTCCGCGCACCAACTCGATGGTGTTACCATCCAATTGCAAGGATTGAGCTGCATGGCTCACAAGATGCATTTCAACGCGGCTACCCGCGGAATTGAAGTACGCGAAATGATCGAAATCTTCTGGAGAGATCGGAACTCCAAACTCTTTATTGATCCGAGTGATGAGATTTTTATTGAATTCAGCGGTGATGCCTCGGGAGTCATCATAGGCTGCTTCCAGCACCGTTGCATCTTTCACCAGATCGAAACCGATGAGCAATCCACCATTGTGTTGCAATAGTTTAGCAGCCTGTTGTAAGAAATCTACTGCTTCCGCCGGTGTGAAATTCCCAATTGTGGAGCCAGGAAAAAAAACGACCGATCTCCCGCCGCTTGATACTCGCGGCAGCTCTATAGAAGTGGTGTAATCCGCGACAATTGGATGAACTTCAAGATCGGGGAAGCTTGCGGCAAGATGAGCGGTCGCAGCTTTCAGTTGTTCCGGCGAAATATCGATCGGAATGTATGTGTGCGGGTGTTCCAGCCCCTCTAACAACAGTTTCGTCTTTAGACCAGCCCCTGTGCCGAATTCGATGATGGTCGCATCCGGACCTATGAGATGCACCATTTCCGGAAGATACTCCGTCAGGATCGAGATTTCCGTTCGCGTCAGATAATACTCTGGAAGCTCGGTGATCGCTTCAAAGAGCTGGGAGCCTCGCTCATCGTAAAAAAATTTGCTGGGAATGCGCTTCGGCGATTGCCGAAGCCCGGCGATCACCTCGGACTTGAATGTATCCACGACAAGAGCTAATAATTGATGGCGTTCGAGACCCTGTACCGCTTGCAAACTGACGCGGTGGTTGAATGACGTATAAGCACCTCAGATATTTTGCGACCCAAGAAACGGGTACTACATCCCGCTTCGTTCACGCATTCAGCAAGAGTCTCGTTTGGTCTGAAATGTGCAAAGTAATTCTGCATCCCTTTAGATTCGAGGGAATTTCGGGAATGACATTAAGAAATCACCACCAAGGAGAGAGAGGCGAATCACTTCCCCGAAAATAAATATCGACGGATACGCCATTTTTCTTGCAATATTTTGTTTGTGGATAATCATAAATGATGGCGTGCATCACCTCAAAATATTCTGAACGTAAAATCGCTATGTTCGAACTTGAAACTTCCACGGAAAAAATAAAACCGACATTTCCACTTCGCAACGTTCCGCCAGTTTCGCGGATGGCCCGCGGCCTCGTGGGATCGGAAATTCTCAAGATCGCCGCCGATATTCGAGCTATGATTGCGGAAGGCCACGCGATCTGCAATCTCACGGTTGGCGATTTTGATCCAAAGTATTTTCCGATCCCTCAGAAGTTACGTTTATCCATTGGCGCCGCGCTCGATGCTGGCGAAACGAATTATCCGCCCTCGGATGGGATGCTCAATCTTCGGAAAGCCGTGAAGAGATTTTACGAGCAGCGATTGGGCTTGGATTATCCGGTCGAGTCATTCATAATCACAAGCGGCGCGCGGCCTGCAATTTATGCGACCTACAACACCTTGATCGACGAGGGCGATAAGGTGGTATATCCGATCCCATCTTGGAATAATAATCACTATTGCCAGATTAGCCGGGCAAGTTGGGCCTCGGCTATTTGCAGGCCGGAAGATTCTTTCCTGCCAACCCGCGAAGTACTCGAAGGCACGCTCAGCGAAGCGAAGCTACTCTCGCTCTGCTCGCCTTCGAACCCAACCGGTACTGCGTTCGCGAGAGAAGCATTGGAAGGCATCTGCGATCTTGTGATCGACGAAAACAATGCGAGAGATCCCAACGACCGGCCGCTCTTCATTATGTACGATCAAGTGTATTGGATGTTGACATTTGGCGAGACGATCCATCACAATCCGGTCTCCTTGCGACCTGAACTTGCATCGAATACCATCTTTGTCGATGGGATTAGCAAAGCATTTGCCGCGACGGGTGTGCGCGTAGGATGGGCTGTCGCTGCGCCGGACATAGCGCATCGGATGTCGAATATTCTCGGCCATATCGGCGCGTGGGCTCCGCGTGCGGAACAAGTCGCAACGGCGGCACTTTTACTCGATGACGATGTGATCGATGGCTACCACGCCACGATGATTTCAGATCTCGAAGCCAGATTGCGGTTGCTGTATGATGGAATATTCGATTTACGCAATAATGGGTTCCCGGTCGATGCCATTCCGCCGATGGGCGCGATGTATCTTACCGCCCAATTCAATCTCATGGGGCGAAAAACACGATCGGGCAATGTCCTTGAAACCAACGAGCAGATTCGCAAATATCTTCTTGAAGAAGCTCGATTAGCCATCGTGCCATTTCAGGCTTTCGGTTCTAAGGAAAATACCGGCTGGTTCAGACTCTCCGTTGGTGCTGTTTCGATGGAAGACATCGAGGAAATGCTGCCGAGGCTCAGGAATGCGTTGGAATTATTGTAGAGATCTGCCGTAGCAGTACTACACAAGCTGGACGAGTTCGTTAACGGTATTAAGACCCAGATCGAAGCTCACGACTGCCCGTTCGTGTTTCTTCAATGTTTCGAAATCACCAATAGCCTGCGCGCGAATAAGGGTTCCGAATGTGAAAGGCTTGCCGGGAATTGAAAGATCCTCATGAGGGGTATCGACCAATTGGATGAAGGTCCCGGTTGCAGGCCCGCCTTTGTGAAACTGGCCGGTGCTGTGCAGGAAGCGCGGACCAAACCCGACGGTTACTGGAACATGATATTTCAGCGATAACGAATCACGCAGTGCAACGAGGGCCGCTTTCGATTTCTCATCACGATCGAGATACGCCATTATCGCTATATACCCGTCGGACTGCACATTCGAGGAAAGAAACTGATCGAGCTTCAGCTTGTTCGGAGACAGACCAAAACCTGGATCAGCAACTAAAGTTTGTGTGACATTATAGTTCGCGAGCACTTCGTTCGTTTTTGCTTTGCTTTCGGCAACATTCGGTTCATCAAATGGATTGATACCGAGCATGCGTCCGGATATTGCTGTTGCAAATTCCCATCGGAAGAACTGCGCGCCAATGTCCAACCTATCTACGAGATGAAGTTCAATATGATCTGGGTGCGATCGTTCTTCATCGGAGAGAACTTCATCACCAAATGTGAGATGGGCGTATACGCGATGCTCGTTCTCTTCTAACATTGCTTGCTGGCCTTCACCTTCAATGGGAAGGATACCTTTACCTTCTTTGCCGGTGCTTTCAGCGAGTAACTGCTCAGCCCAGTAGCCGAATGAGCGAAGTTCGAGCGGCGTGACGATCGTTAATTTATCACGGCCATGCTCTGCGGCATGTCCAAGAAAAATGCCGAAAGCAAGCGAGGAGTTACGCTCCTCTTCCGATCGGCTGAGTGCGGCTTCGGAACTTGCCCGCGAAAGCATTTCTTCGATGTCGATTCCAGCCAGCGCAGCAGGAACCATACCGAAATAGGAGAGCGCAGAATATCTCCCGCCAATATCAGGAGGATTGGAGAAGACATGTCTAAACTCCCGATCGTGGGCAAGCTTTTCGAGAAGTGTTCCAGGATCGGTGATCGCTGCAAATCGGGATCCGCGGTCGGGTCCTAAGCCCTCCAGTCGATTCCAAAAATATTCGAGATAGCATTCCGGTTCAAGCGTGGTACCAGACTTGCTTGCAACGATGAACAAAGTTTTTTGAAAATCACACGAACGTTCTACATCGAGTATCTGGTCGGGGTGCGTACTATCAAGCACCAATAGTTCTGGGTGACCATGCTTAGGGCCGAACGTATCGCGGAGCACCTCGACACAAAGGCTGCTTCCACCCATGCCAAGAATAACAACGTGTGCAATTCCATCCTTATGCACGGACTTTGCAAAGGAGTTTATTTCCTTCAAATTTTCCAGGCTCCACTCGGGCACGCCGAGCCAGCCTAACCTATTTTGGATAATTTTCTGTGCGTTCGGGTCGTTGCTCCAGACTGAAGGATCCTTCTGCCAGATCCGCGAGGCAAGCCGGTTTTCGATGGCTTGATCGAGCGCAGCGACTACGCTTACGGAGAGCATCGTCTGCTCACTTAATATCTTTTCGTTTGGTATTGACATATATTAGGCAAGAACTGCTTCGATCGCATGACGCTTCTTCTCAAGATTGTTAGCGAGTGAATCGAAGGAATCCGCAAATTTCTTGACTCCGTCGATCTGCAATTCAGTGGCTACTTGTTCGGTATCAATGCCGAGCGAGCGCAGCTTATCGATGATGGCATGTGCTTCCGGGAATCCAGTTGCGAGCGTATTGGCGGCGGCGCCATGATTGCCGAAGGCTTGGATGGTCTCGTCGGGCACGGTAGAAACGGTTTCCGGACCTATGAGCGGTTCGATGTACATTACATCACTATAGTTGGGATTTTTTGTGCTGACGCTGGCCCAAAGGCAGCGTTGGGGATGCGCGCCCGCTGCCGCAAGATCGGCAAACTCCGGTCCGTGGAAGATCTCCAGGTAGCGCTCATAGGCAAGTTTTGCGTTTGCAACGCCGGCTTTGCCGAGCAAGACTCTTAGTGGGTCACCAGATCCATTATATTCCGAAATAACCGATTCCAGCCTTTTATCGACATTGGTATCTACACGTGAGAGGAAAAAGCTTGCAACGCTTGCAATGCCAGAAATTTGCTCGCCTCGCGATGAGCGTTCTCGGAGTGCATCCAAAAACGCGTGTGCGACCTGCGTGTAATTTTCGATCCCGAACAGCAGCGTGATATTTACATTAATTCCCTCGGTCAGGCATTGCCGCACGGCGGGAATGCCTTCCACGGTGCCTGGAATCTTGATCATAACGTTCGGACGATTCACGGTTTTCCAGAGCCGCCGAGCAGAAATGAGGGTTTCCTCGGTATTCGAAGCTATCCGTGGATCGACTTCGATCGATACGTATCCATCGACCCCATTGGTGCGATCGAAGACGGGGCGCATCACATCGGCGGCGCTGCGGACATCGTCCGTGGTGAGGCGCTCGTATAGTTCCGAGGTCGTTAGCCCATCCCGAATGCCTGTTTCAATATCGGCATCGTATTCATCGCTGCCGGAAATCGATCGCTCGAAGATAGAGGGATTCGATGTAATGCCGCGAAGTCCAAGATCCTCGATCATGCTTGCGATCTTACCGCTCGATATAAACGCACGGCTCAAATTATCATACCACAGGCTTTGCCCGAGGCGTTCAACTTCTTTCCAGGGATTTGACATGATCTATTACTGCTATTCGAAATGGATACCGCAAAATCCGGAATCCGTACACACTAACGAACCTTACGCAAAAAATAAGCCCTCGCGTATTAGGCGAGGGCTTATTTTTAATCGAAAAGATAGAACTTATCCCTTAATGAAATATCGGAATGCGATTCCGGCGAAGAGCGCGGAAGCGCGCCAATCGTAATTCTGCGGTCCTGTGCCATTATCCACTTTAGTGATCGGGAAATCGTAACCCACGATCGGGGTTGCGATCCAATCATTCGAAAATGAAATATCGTACGTTGCGGCAGCCCGGAGCGCAATTCGCAAACCGTTGGCTCCATCAACCGCCGATACGTTACTGACGGTTTGCTCCTGCACACCGTTGCCAACGTTCACATCGCCACTGGTTGCGCTGGCGGTCAAGGTCTTGTCGAAATTGGCCGTCATCTTAATGCCGACGACCGGTCCAACCTGAATACCAGGACCTACCGGCGCCGGGCCGGGTGTAAAGTTATACTTATACGCCAAGTTCACTTCCAAATACGCAAGGCTGGCGCTGAGCGCCGTCGTCACTGAGGAGTTCTGATCGACGACACCATTGAGCTTGGTCGGAATTGACACAGCGGCATTATTTCCGCTGCCGGTCGAGAATTTCGAGGACTTCGAATCGTAAAGCACCTCGCCGACGATGAAGTTCTGGAGTTCGTTCGGGTTGCCCATTGGGAACTCGAATGAAACGCCGCCCCACGCCGCCACGTCCGACCCATTTTGCGCCGTGAAGCATGTAGGCTCCAAATTCAAAATGCCGAATTGTGCGGTGTTGTACGCTACTAAGTTGATCCCGCCGATCGGCCCGACTAAGAAGCCGGTCTGAACTTCGGGATGGATAATGTTCTGTGCCGTGGCCCGATTGCCGAGGGGAAGGAGCATCGCCGACGATACTACGAAAACCGAAAGAAGGATGAAGAGACGATTACGCATGATAATTATATAAAAAATGATTGAACACTTGTTTTTGCTTCGGGAATCTGCCCCTCTTCAGAAAACCTGAAGAGGGGCATCCCACAATTCACCGTTATCGCTGGATGACGAATTGGCTCGAAAGTACCATTGGACCGTTCGCGGTGGTGCCGCTGAGACGGTACGTATAGGTACCGCTTGGCAGGTGCGAAACATCCGTCGTTACTTGCCACGCGCCAGCCTCCTGATAGACATTATCCACTGGGCGGATAACCTCGTTGCCGAGTTCGTCATAGATCGAAAGCTGAATCGTCGATCCACCACGGTTCGCATACTTCACTGTAACGCTGCCACCGGTGACCGGGTCAGGCGTTGGAGCACCAATGAAGTTGATATTCCCGCCTTGACCATCCATGATGGCGCGAAGCGTTGAATCACCGCATTGCAGTACGAGCGAGAAAGCCTGGCTCGAAGTGTCCGTGCCTACGCACGCGCCCACGGTGTTACCACCAACAAGGAGCTCGATCGGCTGCAACGAAACAGGCGTGGTATTGTTGCCGCTCTTATCGAGATCCGCCTGGAAGTTGAGCTGTCCAAATCCAGTGATGTTGCCACTCAATGGGTTTGTACCGCTAAGCATATAAACGATCGTATCCGCAGTGCCCGTCTTGTTCGGCGTGGTATTCTTTACAGAGGTTGCACTCCATCCGAGAGCCGATAAGTTCGGATCAATCGTAAAGCTCTGGAAGGTAAGCAGATCGCGCTGAGGAATGATGTACGTTAATTGTACACCCGTGATACCCAACTGATCGATCGTTACACCGTTCACATTGATTTGCGAAGAGACGCTCGTCGGTACGTAGATCGTATTCGCGACATATCCCGACTGGCCCTCGGCAGGAACCGTGTTATTCTTCACAACTGCGCTTGCCGTTATTTCGGCAGAGCCAGCCGTTCCGGTAACCGGGATCACTTGCGTGGTCGTGTCATTATCACTGTTGATGAATTTGATCTGCAGCATGTCGTTATACGTCACGGGCAGGCCGCCTTGCGGGGTTGGCTTGAACGTGATCGTAATATTCGATATAGCCGGCTGTGAATTCACCGCAGAATCGGTGGCCGTGGCCGCACCATAATTCGTGGTGCCATTGATGACCATGCCATTAAACACCTGCGTGGAGTCGAATACGAAGTTCGCGGTTGGAGTAACCCACTGTACCGAGATCACCGTGTCTGCTGCGTTATATCCTCCGGTCTTCACACCCGGATTTGAGATTCCAACGATGCTCGTCTGAGTATCGCAGGAAAGGATTGCCGGAAGCGGCGGAGCAGCGAATACGGTTGGATTCGGATGCGTAATGGCAGCCGAAGCGGTGATCGATAGATCTGTACAGCTATTCGATTCGATATTGATCTGAATATCCTGAAGCGGAGCTTCGGATAGCGAATCGTTAAAATCGAGCGTGAATGTCGGTGACGACCCACCGACCGGAATCGTGATCGGGAACACCGGCGGAGGAGTGAATGAAAAGGATCCGTTATACAGACTGGGCTGATTTGTAAAGCCAGTGATTACAAGCGGGGATTCCGCTGTGTTTTGTATTACGAAGGTCTTCGCATTGTTCGCAGCCGCGTGGTATTGCACCGGCCCGTACGAAAGCTGTATCGGATTTACCGCGCCTGCTCGATAGACTTCGTTGATCGTAACGGTAAGAGCCTTCTGACCGATCGTATCACCCTGTCCATCGACTGCGATGATATTGTCAACCAGAGTCGTATCGGTTTGACCCTTCATCGCATACTTAACCGATATGGTTGCGGTCTGCGCAGGCGCTAATTGCTGAGCGCTTGTCGAGGGATTCCATGTGGTACCATTATCAAGCGTACCAATGAGCCCGTAGAAATCGTTCGTATCGGATTCATACACACGATTGATCGTGCTGGTACTGGTTCCGATCGAGGCGATCGTAAAGTTAGCCGTGACAACTTCACCCGGTGTTGGGCAGGTGTCATTGATGACCGTATCCTCAGCAAACGTTTCACTCGGCGCAACCGCCCAGCCGACTAAATTGTCGAAACGGGGGCTTTCCTGACCACCTTCAACAACCTTTGGGCTGAACCAGCTACCATTCGTACTATCATGCTTCGTAAGGGAACCGGCATCCGGGCAATATTCGATCGTGAATGGCACGCTCGCAGGTGAAGGCAGGATGGTGTCAGGGAAGGTGCTGACTGCCTTAAAGTGCACTTGATCCGACCACCAAGCTGAGTCAACAGTGATCGTATCCTTCGAGAGATTCTCGATCATCACAGTCTTTTGATAACATGCAGGGTTAGCGGAGTTATATGCTACGCCAGGCCATGTTTGGCTGGTAACAGCAAAGTCATCCGCGCCACCACTGCCAATGACGGCTGCAGATAACAACAAGCAGGTATCGCCAACAATGATGCTATCGGTTACAGGCGTCGCCTGTTGAGCCACAAATTGAACCTGGATCACCCTCCACTGCCCTGGCGGAATCGGGGATTTATCAAGCGGACCTCCAATGCTATCATAGATCGAAAATCCTTTGTTGCCATACTTCAAGTAGAGGTCAGTAATACTGAAGGGAACCTGGCCCGAATTGAAAATGGTATCGTATCCTATTTTTACCGCACCTGCGATCGACACGCCGAGATTATTTATCGGCGGTTTGATGCTATCGATCAGCGGCTTGTAGGTGCTTGTGATCGTAGTTACGTTACCGGCCACATCCAATACCTGGATCACAAGGATGGCAGGCTGGGTCGGGTCGGTAACTTCAATGCCGTAACCGTTCGTATCAACGCCAGAACCCGTAACAAAGCCAGGATCCGGCAGATAATTCATATTATAAAGGGAATCGATACGAATATCGGAGAGACCGGACTGCTTGTCCACGCCATCGGGCAGAAGCCCGGAATCGGTCACATGCACGAATGCCTGAAGGCATGCTCCCATGGTATCGGCGAGCGGCGCGACGGTATCCGGCGAATGGAACGTTCCATTTCCGAAGCTGCCGGCCCATGCATAGGACTCATCATAACCATAACCATAAATATAGACGCCCGCGCCCTGCGCCTGAGGCCATTTTTTAACGTCCTGAATAACCGTATGCGCACCCGGAGCAATTTTGGGAATGTTATAGATCTGGAACGAATCGTCCACACATTTATAGGTGTAGCCGGAGATAGGCTGGTTATCGAAGGATGTGTACGGCACATCGGCAATTGCGACGCAAACATTTGCATAATTGGTGTAGGGCACGATATTGCCCACGCTGAGCGGGGTCTCGAAGACCACGGTCTTGGTATATTGCTCTTTCGGATTGATGATCGTTTCCGCAGGATCGCCGAGGCCGTTCACTCCGTCAGGATACGTGGCGCTGTTTAAGTAGGACACACAGAGGAATGGATACGCGCTGAAAAACTTGATCGCATCTTCCTGCTCGTCCCAATAAATACCGAATTGATTGGAAATATTACACTCGACACCAGTGCCACGATTGCAATCTTGCCGGTAGATCGTCTGGTTCGGCACCGACGAAATGAAGAGATAGCGGGCAAAATCCTTATTGGTCTCTCCAGGTGGCTGAAGGTAATTAGTGCAATAGTAATTTTCTGCCCATGTACGAACCGGGGGAAGCATATCCTCGACGTGATCGCAATAAGCAAAGTCCGCAGGGATATTCGGGCAGACCGAGCCTCCGGAAACGCCGACGGGTTGATTGGCATGAACCAACGTACCGGTCATATCGAAATTATCGGAGTTCGAAGCTTTGACCGGCATCATCTGGACGCACTGGCCGCGATTGAGGATGAAATTGTACGTTCCATTGGCTGGATAAACGACGATAGTCGAATTGGCATCGCCACCCGCATTTCCGGAGGTACACTGACGGCAATCGCAGGAAGGAGTAATATCAACCGAAGTATTATCCTGATCAGCGGTAACGACCATGGTTGAAGGAAGATCATAGACGTAAGTGCCAAAACCCTCGAACAGCGAGCCGTATGCTCCGACGACATAATCAGTGCCCCAACCGATGGTCGGAATAATAAGCGAACCATCGGAGGTGTATGGGTTGTGAGACATATCATACACGCAGAGATCCGCTGTGTTGGAATAGACGTGGATCGCCTTATTCTCAACGATACCGCTGGACTCCACCTCCCAGAATTCCGGTATCTTGAAGCTCGTGATCTGATAGGCTGTAATCGCCTGTGGGCTTACCGTACCCTCGGACTCCACGAACGCCGTACAATTATTTGGCGAGGTGATGTAAATACGCATGTACTTCCCACCTAAGTCCTCACCCCAATAATTGGACATCATGGAGAACCAAAAATCGCGGCCAAGGGGCGGCGGCTGATTTTTTTGCTTCGTGATGACATGATGAATAAGCGGCGTTTGCGCCGATGCGGAACTGGTCGTAAGCACCGCCGGCGATAAAAGAAGGGCGAGCAGCGCAAAGATAGCCACGCGCACCGACAAGGATGCGCGAGAGCTGCCGGCAGCTGCACGATTCACGAAAGAGTTAGAATGTGTCATGGTTTGCTTAATAAAGAAAAACAACCGAATAAAAAAGCAGAAGTGATCGCTAAGTACTAATTTCACCTCACCAAAGGCACTTGCCGGAAGGCAATTGCCCGAAGCGCATTGTAGTTAAGAAGTAGTCCGATGATTGGATGGTATATAGCAATGTAATATTTCTTGCTATGAGTTCCGCTAATCCGTATTAGATCAGCGGATCCTGCCTTTCGCCGAATCCCTCCTACAGTTTAAAACGCGCTGGGTCGCTCGGGTTACAAAAAAAAATTATGAATAATTCAACACTTCCATTGCAAGTTTCATGAATTCTTCAGTGAAAAGTATGGAAGTGCCTGATCTAGCCTATTTTAAGGGTTTGAGGTCAATGGGGTCTCAACGAGCACCTGAACGGTTCGGTTGTAATACCGGCCCTCCGGAAGATCATTGGGATACAGTGGCTGGGTTTTCCCATAGCCATGTGCCACCAGGGACTTCACTTTTCCCTTGATATGCCCGGCAATATCTGTCTTCACAGCATTTGCTCTATTCGTCGAAAGCCGGGTGTTATAGTCCTCCGTACCGAGAATATCGGTATATCCATTAACCGAAACATTGGAGTTCGGCTGGATCCTATCATAAACGTAGCTATCGAGGATCTTGTGATTCCATTTGCCCATATCGGCCTTGTTATAGGTAAAAAGAATAAGATTGTAGGTTTCGCGCGTTTTGTCTGCTAAGTGTTCAGCAACGATGTTGCTCACGGAGAATTGCTTCACGCTGATATCATCGACATTTGACAGGACTTCGCGGCCGTTCTTGTCGGTAACTTTTAGCTGCACGGACATTTTATCCTCTCCGGAAGGAAGCTTACCGTCAGAGGAGCGCCAGTTAAAGCCTTTGAACTCGTCCTTCGAAAGCGGACCGAGATCGGAGATCTCTGCCCACTTCTTACCCTGGTAGCTGATCTCAAGCGCGCGATCCTTAATGGTTTCGTCGCGAAGCCCATTCTCCCATTTGAATGCACCGGTTGATGCATCGGGCCGCTTGACGTTGCTATTATGAAGCACGGGATGGATGATCTCCCAGGAATCGCTGGAGAGCTCGACACGGCGGTTTTCCGCAATTCCTTCTGGCGTAGTTGGAAGTGTGGGATTATCCGGAAGCTTTTGGGCCTGCACAGAAATACGCTCGGGCTGGATACCCCAGATCTCAACCAAATATTTTTTAACCGACTCCGCACGCTGGCGGGAAAGATCGATGGAGGTTTCATTATCTACATCCTGCGAATTGGTACCCGTCAAGCTGATCTTCGTGGTTGGGTTACTGCGCATTCTGAGGCCAATGATGTTCAGATAATTGTAGTAAGCATTGAGCGTGCCGGTGATCGTGTCTTCCGTGAAGCCCTGCGTTTGCTGAGGGCTTGTAAACCGAACATAGCGGCTTGGAAGTGTGCCAGAACCCTCATCGAAGAATACCATCGGAAGTAGCGCAAAAAGATCGATCGTCTTCTGCTCACGAATAATGACACCCTTGAAATTAGGGAAGAGCGATGGCCTTTCATGCACGAGCTGAGGCTCATCCGTTACCCAATGAACGACGGGGGGCTTTTCGTTATTCATTGGAATATCGTGCGTGATGCTGCGGGAGGTGTCGTTCCGAAGCGGGATCTCTTCGCGGGTCGGAGGATAGGGGAAGTGATTTGACTCCGAAGCGCTGATGATGTAGGTTCCGCCGAGGTTTCCATCGGCATCGCTTGGCAGGATGGCCAGGTACTCACCGGTTGCGCTATTGGTCAGCTTATTATAGATCGTATCTTTCGTGCGAGCATCGATGATGACAACGTGCGCCGAAAGGTTCTCATTGGTATTTTGGTCAAAGGCGCGTCCATGCAGCACAAGGGTCGGCTTCGGTGCAGGTGGGTTCGTTGCTACGTAGAGATCGAGCTTGCCACTGCCGCCATCGCGATCGCTGCTAAAGAAGAGTACATTTCCAGAAGCGGGGACGGTCAGGAAGAAGTCGTTCGCCGATGAATTAATCGGCGCGGGGAGCCGAACCGGTGTTGTCCAATCGGTATCTGTCGGTCCTTTCCATTCTGATTGATAAATATCGAGTCCGCCGAGGCTCGGTGCATTCGGATCGCGATTCGGATCATCAGACGCGAAATAGAGTGTAGTACCGTCAGCAGCCATGAATGGTGAACCTTCATAATGCCCGGTGTTGATCTTGGTGCCGAGATTGACAGGGTCGCTCCAACGGCCATCAGGAAGATGGTGGCTGACGAAAATATCGACATTCGATTTATCTTCGTTACCAATTTTGCCAGGACGGTTGGAAGCAAAAAACAGTTTTTTGTTGTCGGGCGAGATCGCCGGCTGCGTTTCCCATGCGGTGGTATTAACCGGCGCGCCAACCTCATGGACGTCCTTCCAGTGGATGCCATCAAGTGTTGCAACCCAAATGTTCACGTCATTCTTGACTGTGGTATTTCGGTTCGAAGCAAAATAAATGGTCTGACCATCTGCGGCGATCGAGGCGGCACCATCGGCCTGATCGGAATTGATCTCCGTGACATTGATCGGAGGCCCCCATGTAGTGTCGTTATTTTCAGGGCTTGTCGTTTCCCAGAAATCCTGGAAACCCAGCCCACCCGGACGATCGGATACAAAGAACATGGTGCGACCATCAGCGGTGACGGTCGGCGCAAAATCATCATACGATGAATTAACCGCAGGTCCAAGATTTTTCACGACAAGCTTCTCGTACGCGCTCTTGCCGCTGTCCGGACTCACCGGCGGCTTAGGTTCGGGTTTTACGGCAGAGGAATCCGTCCCGCCCTGCGAGCCACCTGAAACTGTGGCGCCTGGATTTCCGGCTGAGGCACTGCGTGAAAGCGAGGCTCCCAGGGTGAGAAGTAGCGTTAATACAAAAAGATTTTGGATGGTCTTGCGAAGCTTCATGCTGTTGATCTTCAGTCTTTAGTAAATAAAAAAGGACGTTTTCGATAGCGAATCAAAGGAGGTATTCGAAGCGGCTGGAAGCGTTTATCCTACCGGCTGCTCCGCGCATTCTCGCAACATTTCTGATCGTTCTTCGATCGCGCCAACGAGACGAGGCGCTTCCACACTTGTAAAAGCTGTGTGTTGTGAACGCAACATCGCGGATTTGGTTCACGCTCGTGAAATGGGAATCTCGGCGATGCATGCTCACGGAAGAAGAAGCAGGATGCTGTTGAATGCAAAAATAAGGCTGCGAAAATAATCAATTTTATGAGACGCTCCGCAAAAAGCGATTTGAGCATTCCAAGCGAACAGAATATTGACCCATAATTCCCCACAATGACTATTTTTTAAACCCCAATGCGCCAATTATCCTCACATGCGGAACGAACCTTGATTATTAGCAATTAAGGTGGTCTCTTATAATTTTTCTGCATCCATTTGCCCCATGTGAGGCAGGAAATCTAGCACGACGCGCCCCGCGGTGCTTCCGCTTTTCGTTTTGCCAATCGTCACGGCAAAAAGTATTGTTCGATCATCCGCATGCCCATGCGGTCGGTACGCTTTTTTCTGGCGTGCTTGCCATAAACATCAGTTTAAACTCATCCAGAAATTCCTCTGCCCGGAGGGTGCTGGATAAATGACCGGGACGGGAATGAATGCCACCGCATTCTTGTCTGTTGAAAACCCTTGTTTATAACAAAATGGGACTTACGTCAAGAAGCGCGATTCGAACCTTGGAAACAAACATTCTTTGCAAACACCCGCAGGGTAGCAGCGCCGTAAGCTGCTCATCTATCTTGATGCGTGTGGTTGCTTGTGTTGTTGCTTTTGTGCTATGTTTCGTTTTGGCCAACACGACCCGCGCACAATGGACACCCTGGAAGATCACTACCCCGCGAGATACGCTGTTTGTTCCCGCCGACCAACCAACCTCAACGTTGACGCACCTTACCACCCAGCTGAATGTCTCGACAAAGTTTTATTTCAGTGGGACGTTCGGTGTTTTTCCTTGGCAGCATTCAAGCGGGTTCGACGCCCGTTATCTGTTCAGCGATTCCAACTGGAATGCCCGACTGCCTCTGGCGAATCCGCCGACGTGGGGGAACACGAATTATCAGGTGTATCTCCAAATATCCAATAATGGGCAATTTTCCATCTCCGACTCCCTGAGGGTCGCTGAAACAGGGTACCAGTCCGACCATGACTATACCGCGATCTATCCAGGCGCGGGTGATTTTTTCTATTTCCGCATCTATGACCAGCTGAACACAGACCCGAGCGGTTCGGACTATAAACTGGCTACCGGTGGCATCACGATTCGGACCGCACAGTACACCGCCGGAATTTCCGTCCAGTTCGACACTTTAGCGTTTCCAACCACCAATGTTGGGTTGTCATCCATTTTATATGATTCGATAGCAAGCTATGGTATCGATCCACTCGAAGTAGATAGCGTCTGGATCGATGGCCCGCAGTCCTCGGATTTTAGTTTTCAGTCTCAGCGCGGTTCCCACTTTGCCCTCGACTCGGTCGCAGCGAATAGATTTGGCGTCAGCTACACTCCTTCTGCGCCGGAAGTACCGAGTATTGCCTATCTCCACATACGCTCTTCCAATACCGACCCTGCCGATCGAACGCACACGATCCTGCTGACAGGTTACAGTGCTGCGCCGAACGGTACCATTGGCCCTTCCGAGCTGGACTTTGGAACCGTGCGGGCGCAGGAGTTTAGCTCGAGGGATGCCATCGTTTTTAATTCCGGGAATGCAACCTATTATATCACACGAGATACGATCATTCCGAGCACGGGAACACCCGCTGGAATTTTTTGGACCTCTTTGGTCACGCCCGACCCGGTGGATAGCGAAAGTGGCGGGCAGATCCAATTCAACTTTGTACCAGATACGAACAAATCCTACCAAGCAACCGCGTACCTTTGGGACTCCGAGGGAAAACTGACAAAGATCCTACTGACGGGCAATGGGGCGATCCCGGATGTTGTTTCCTCCGATTCGGTCCTTGATTTCGATACGGTCTTTACGGACGATACGAAGGTGCTAAGTGATACCATTACGAATGTGGGGAATTGGACGTCGAATGTCGTTTTGACTAAATTAGGCTGCCAAAATCCAAATTGGTTTAGCTTCGACCCTCCCGATACCAGCTTTTATCTCGATGCCGGGCAATCCCGCATTTATACCATCACCTTTCGCCCTGCTACCACCATCAGCACTCCGCTTAATGCCTGCCTGAATTTTTATTTTGACGATGGCTCGCAGCCACTGACTATTGATCTGAATGGCTATGAAAAGCAGCGTCAAATAAAATATGATACGAATGTTGTAAATTTTGGCCGCGTTAAAGTCGGTGATTCGCGGACGCAGCGCGTCATGGTGGACAACCAGAGTTTCTATTCTACTACATTCATTCCTTGGTTCGATACGAGTTCACAAGTGTTCCGGTTGAGCGCGCCTTCCCAACTGATTTTTCCCACCGGGCCAAATGACAGTATTCAACTGCTCTTCCAGCCGGCACACCACGGCCCTGCCAGTGCAATGATCCACCTAAGGTGCACTAATGACGGGCAAAGCGATTCCATCTATATGTTTGGCTTTGGAGCCGTGGCACAACCCGTTTTCAATCCGCCGATCATCGATTTTGGCACCGTCAGAGATGCTACCTCGAATTATCACCAGACCACCGTCAGTGATACGGGCGACTACCCACTCGCTATCTGCAGCCTTGATATTGTTGGACCCGACTCAAGCGAGTTTTCGCTTGTTTCCCCGCCCAATCTTCCCGACACCGTAGCGGATAGCGGAATGAGTAAATTGATCTTGGGATTTAACTTTACAACGAACGCGCATACGGGCGGGGTGCATCACGCGACGCTTCAGATCCATTATTGCGATGGATCCATGGATACCCTCCCCTTACTGGGAACGGAAGCAACCGCCTCCATTCAATTTTGTTATCAAGAACCCATAGATTTCGGCAATGTGCGGGTAGGAACTAAACGTGATACGGGGATCTGCTTTGGAAACACCGAGAATATTGCTCAGACCATTGGCAAGCTATGGATCACTCCGGCCAACGCTCCCTTTTTCACGAAAGATCTCACTGCCTCTGTACCGCCGAACGGCCAGTATTATGACACCGTTGGCTTTGGTCCGATCATGCGCGGTGCCTTCTCTGGCTGGCTGCATGGCAGCGGGAATGGCATGACCGAAGACTCTATTCCTTTCACCGGGATGGGGATGCAATCCGTACCGCTCCTTTCGACGCACACGCTGAACTTTGGTTACCAGCGATTACGCACCACCAGCAACCCGCCAATGCAGCTCACCCTTCGAGATACCGGTGACTGGCCACTTGCTGTTGAATTAGAAAAGACTGGCGATCCTGATTCCGAGTTTACCGTTACGCTTCAGACCAGCGCAACGGTCGATACCATTGCACTGGATTCCGTTGGGATCGGTGAAACCTCAACCTATTTCGTTACCTTCACACCGCGTTTCCCAAAACTTCCCGATCACGAATCCAAACTGGTATTCCATTACGATGGTGGAATTCCAAGTGACACCGTGATCCTCATCGGGAAAGATCGTACAGATTTCCTGTCGTTCGATCGCGATACGATACAATTTGGATTGGTGCGGGTCGGCACGGTTCCGTCCCCGACCGCGCAGCTTAATTTACTGAATACCTCGAACATACCTCTCTCAGATTCTGGATTGCAACAACCTGGAGCACCTTTTACAATTAATCCGAGTGCGCCGATCATTGTTGATAGTGGGAGTTTACAAGGCCTCACCGTCACATTCGCCCCGCAGGCAATTGGGCCAGTACAGCGGATCATTACCGGTCAAGGTTCCTCCTTCGTTGATTCTATTCGCGATACGGTGGTCCTGGCAGGTATTGGCGCTGCGCCGCTTCCTAAGCTTTCTGTAGATACACTAGATTTCGATACTGTTGCCCTGGGTAGAGTGATCACACGAAGTTTCACTCTTACAAATGCAGGCAACTGGCCGCTAATCGTTAGCTGCGGCCCAATTACAGGACCAAACGCACCAGACTTTGCTGATATCATTCCAGCGGATAGCACCATCGATACGAACGGGACGGTCACGTATTCTGTAACATTCACTTCCTTACCGCCTGTGCAACTGACCCCGCGCCTCGGTTATATTGTTTGGACATTGGATGACGGTACAACAGATACGCTGGTACTCATCGCACATGATGTGCCGCCGCTCCGGGTTCAGCTTGGGTTCCCGCACGCTTATTTCGGCAGACCCGGAGATAAGATCGCTGCGGCCTTAGATTTGCAAACAGCGATACCGGATTCGCTTCAGATCGACACCCTTAGCGGGGTGATCACGTATGATCCGACCATGGTGGACCTGAAGGAATTCGGAGCCGCTGACACTTCGCTGAAACTATCATCTGTCGAGCAGCCGGGGTCTCTCATTTATGGCCTTCATTCCGATTCCGTGCTCACCAACCCGAAACCACTGATCACACTTTCATTCCAACTTCATACCAACCTGCAGGAAGGGGCAAGTTCACCGCTTATTGCTTACGATACGCTTCCAAGTACGCAGGAAGCTGTTGCGACAGAGGCTTCGACTACGATCTTCCTTGATTCTATTTGTGGAACAATCCATTTACTGGCCGGCAGCCAACCGATCGCGAGCTTTATTGAGCAGAATGTTCCTAATCCAGTCGGCGGCGCTACAACAAGCACCACCGTCCCGTTCAACATTGGCGACGACAACACCATCGTAACTATTCGGCTTCTCGACCCAACGGGTCGAGAAGCGCTTCGCCCTGTCGATCACATTCCATTCGCGCGCGGACGCTACCAGATCACGATCGACGGAGGCACTCTCCACTCTGGAATTTATTTCTACGAGTTCCAGGCCGAAGGTCAGCCGGTGCAAATGCTGAAGATGGCGGTGGAGTAGGATCCAGAACCTGGATTACGCGGATTTGGGTGGATTACACGGACGATTTTAGGGATTGATATTGGGGTTATAAAGGAATATCCTTTATAATCATAAAATCCATCCTGTCCTTAATCCTTCTCATCCTGAGAATCGGAGTTCATTTCGTTGAGTTCTGCTGTAAACTCCTTTTTACAATTCGGGCATTTCAGGAACTCGCCGCGATCGCGCGTCCATTTGGTGGCGAGCCAGTTGTTGTTGCAAACCGGACATGCTTTATTTACTGGTTTATCGTTCGAAAGGAAATCACAGTCGGGATACCGTGAGCAACCCCAGAACTTACGTTTCCCTTTGCCACCGCGACGCTCGCTGATATCTCCCACTAAGCACTTCGGGCATTTGATGCCTGTTGGCATGGCACGGGTGTACTTGCACTTCGGATATCGGCTGCAACCGATAAATTTCCCGAATCTACTTGATCGAATAAGCAGTTCGCCGATGCCCTCGCCATCATTGCGTTGAATGCATTCAGGGCATTGCTCGCCGGTGTTTTCGGGTGCAGGACGGCCTTCGTTCTTTAGGGAAGTCTTTTTGCCGCAATCCGCGCAATCGAGATACATCCCGAACCATCCGGATTTCACCTCGGTATGCTTTGATCCACACGCGGGGCATGCACGAACCGGGAGTTCTTCTACGAGCCGCTCCTCCACCTGATCCAGCACATGCTTGAATGGTACATAGAAATCGGTCATAACAGATTCGTACGTGCGCTCATGCGCCGCGATGGTATCCAATTCCTCTTCCATTTTTGCTGTAAAATCCACATTGAAGATCTCAGGGAAGGATTTTACGAGAATGCGGTTCACATCGAGACCAAGCGTGGTCGGATAGAGCCTGCGTTCTTCCTGCTCGACGTATCCGCGCTCCTGCACGGTTCCTACAATGGAAGCGTAGGTGGAAGGCCGGCCAATGCCAAGCGATTCTAATTCCTTGACGAGCGTGCTCTCAGAAAATCTCGGCGGAGGCTTTGTGGAGCTGGCCTGCAGATCAATATTTTCTATGTTCGAGGACTGGCCTTCGCGAATTCCGTTCGGTAATTTCGCCTTACCGGATTCTTCCAATGCATCGGCACCCTCTTCGCCTTTTTTCGCGGATTCATCCACATCATCCATGACCTGCATGTAGCCATTGAACGTCACGACCGACCCGCTTGCGCGGAAGCGGTATTTACTTCCCTCTTTTTCGAGCGACTCGATCTCGACCGTCGTCTGATCGATCAGCGCAGGAGCCATTTGGCTTGCGATAAATCGTTTCCAGATCAGTTCATAGAGTGCGAAGAGATTCTTATCTTCGGCTTCCAAAAATCTGCGAACACTTTTAGGATCGCGCATTGCGGAAGCGGGGCGAATAGCTTCGTGAGCTTCTTGTGCGAGCTTACTTTGCTTGGATTTGCGCTCCTCGCCCATGTACTTCGCGCCATAATTCTGCTCGATGTATTGCAGTGCTTCGCTCCGAGCCTCCGGTGCAATGCGGGTGGAATCCGTACGCATGTAGGTGATGAGTCCGGTCAATCCTTCCTCGCCGAGTTCCACGCCTTCGTATAATCGCTGGGCAAGCCCCATCGTTTTGCGTGGATTGAAGCGAAGTTTGCTGCTCGCCGCCGCCTGAAGTGAACTCGTAATAAACGGCTGCGGTGGATTTTTCTTTACCTCGCGCTTAGTGAGCGATGCAATGCGATAGGTTTTCGATTGCGCATCCCGTGCATAGCCGCGTGCGGTTGCTTCGCTGCGAATGAAGGTGGATTTCTCCGCTTCCGAGAGATCCTGCAAGCTCCCTTCGGGATTGCGGATTTCGGAACCATCCACAGAAATGAGGCGCGCATGAATTGGGAACTCGGTTGATTCGGTCGAAAAATCAGCCCACAAATTCCAATAATCGATCGGCTGAAAGCGGCGAATGGCTTCCTCGCGCTCGCAAATTAATCGAAGCGCAACAGATTGCACACGCCCCGCCGAGAGCGCTTCGGCGCTCTTGCCGATAAAAGCTTTCCATAAGATAGGTGAGACCTGATAGCCAATAATGCGATCCATCACGCGGCGCGCCTGCTGCGCATCGAACAGCGCCTGATCCACGCCGCGCGGATGCTTCATTGCCTCCGTGATGCCGTTCTTTGTGATCTCGGTAAATAGCACGCGCTTAATATTCGCATTTTTCGGCGATACTTCGGCGGCAAGATGGTACGCGATCGCCTCGCCTTCTCGGTCAGGATCGGTTGCGAGGAAGATCTCTTTCGATGTTGCGGCAAGCTTTTTCAGGCGGTCGATGATTTCCTTTTTACCCTTGACGGTGGTATAGCTTGGGGCAAACCCGTGCTCCATATCGATGCCGAGCTTCGATTTCGGCAGATCCTTGATATGCCCGACAGAAGCCTCGACTATAAAGCTGGAGCCGAGATACTTATTGATCGTCTTCGCCTTCGCCGGCGATTCTACTATTACTAATGATTTAGCCATTGTTACTTTTTTGCGCTAACATAAGCGCGTTCCTCGAACGGATACCTAGGCGGTATATTTTAGTACGACAAGTGGCGGCAAACTACGAGAACGGGAAGGGAGTTCACTGAGGGAAATTGTCTGAACCGGGATTTGGGGCGAATTTGGGGATGAATGGAATAGGGTTCGTTTCAACGGAAGGAACGTACTCACACCGTTAGGAATTATCAACATTGAGGTAATCCATGCATGCAGCAACCATAGCCGAAACGGACAGCAGTTTTGTCCTTGTGCTCGATAAAAACGCTTATTCGAAGGAGACGATCGACCGCCTCCGCGAACGATTCTTACCCTCAAAAATCGAGGATGTGGGATTTGTCGATGCAGATGAACAGGCTGAACTCGACCGAATTTTAGGCAGCCTGACCGACGAAGATCGCGAAATCGTATTTCGAGAGCGCATTCGCTTCGATGATTAGAGAATTCGAGTTCGAATACTCGCGGCAAGTCGAGAAATTTCTTGAGAAAAATCCGTCCGTTATTTCGCGGCCTGAACTGCGTGAGCGTCTTCGAAAAGCTGTGCTTCGGGCCATGCAAGTTGAAGATAATAATTCCGATGTCAAGCGGCTCAGTGGCAAGTGGGAGGGTTATACTCGACTGAGAATTGGGAAGCTTCGTGTTATCTTCAAATATAAAGGACACGAAATTGTCATCGTGACGGTGGAAGAACTCGATCATCGTGGAAATGTTTATCGCGGAAATTAAATCACCGCTGCACCGATAGCGCGACCCGCTCCACGCTATTACCCATGCGGACGATACACCAATAACTTCCCGGCGGCACCGGATGACCGCTCATGCGCGCATCCCACGCGAAATCATGCTCGCCCGCATCCAACTCGCCGGAAAAGAGATGCGCTACCGTTGCGCCTAAGATATTCACCACCGATACATCCGCATAGCCCACAGTGGCAGATGTAAACGCGATCTCCGTTGATTGCGAGAAGGGATTGGGGTAGCTGCGGATGGCGGGAATTCGCTTTTTAGTGAACCGTGTTACATTATAATGGCAATACAGAGCACAAAAGAGCAGGAATTTGATGTAGCGCTTTCATTCGCAGAAGAAGATCGAGAATACGTTCAAAAAGTTGCGGAATATTTACGATCCGAAGACATAAGCATTTTTTATGATCAATTCGAAAGGATTAAGCTATGGGCAAAAGATTTAATTACGGAATTGCCGTCAATCTATTCATTAGAACGTTCAAGAACTGTCGTGGTTTTTGCATCCGAGAACTATAAAAAGAAAATATGGACAATAGTTGAATTTAAAAGTGCAATTTTATCGTCTTTAAAAACCGATAAGGAATTCTTACTCCCAGCCCGCTTTGAAAATGTTTCCCTGCCCGGTTTGAGCGATAGTATTGTATGGATTGATCTTCGCAAAATCAGCCCCGAGCAATTCGGTTCAATGATAATTGAGAAGCTAACTGGGATTACAAAGTCACGGAATGTTGAAAAACCACGTCAAAGACAATCAGTAAAAGAGAGTGGTGCGAAGATTCTCAAACACCGCTTATCGATGAAAAAGAAAATAGAAAGAGATTTTGTTGAGCCCAAAACCGGCCCATATGATAGTCGAAATCGTCGGGAGCGCATTTTGGGAAACGAAATGATTTTGCACGATGTGGAAGACTCGTTATATCCCGAGTTTGACGATAGAGCCCCGAGCGGCTGGATGAAACTCGAAATGTTTGACCTATATTTCGGAGGCATCGAAGTAATACTTGATGGCACTGAAGGCATTATAGATGCAAATGGGAATTGGAGTACTATTGAATATGGAATCGAATTTGACAAATCACTTTTCAGAGAAATTACGATTTGGGCTATCGCTCGACTTCCGTATGACTGCATTGTTGACTACGATATGGATACTGACGATTATTATCATGGCCCACATGTTTATTGTCATTATTGGAATAATGGAAGTCCGTGGGAAAGTTTCCGTTTTGTATATACCGATGACAAACATACTTTTGCAAACGCTGGCTACTTAATTTCATTCCAAAGGAGGGAACTGCCAATCAGTACTTATTTTTACGGAGGAAATAAAGCAAGGCTTAAAGTAGGAACGCGTAGTATTGGTGTAGCTGAAAAATTAAGAACGAACGGCCATGAAGTAACAGCTCAATGTGCCTTTATTGCGGCATCCTTATACCCGAATCGATTCAGTTCTAAAGAATTGACTAAATTCTTATCGTTAAGGTTCGACGAACTTCGGTCGAAAAAAAATAAAGGGTCTCACAATCTTACCACAACTGCATTAATGCAACGGGGCTTACTGATTAAGCCCCTGAAAAATCAATATGAATGGAATAACGAAAGTTATCCAGTACAGCCGGCTATTTCAGAGATTACCAATGTCATTGACGATGCATATAGAAGTGAGCCGATTCAAGTTACTGACTTCCAAGAGTGGATAAAAGAAAACGCGAAGGTTCGATAAAATTCTGCGCGTGCGCTTCGCCGGCAGGGTGCGGCGGCAAGCCAGGCGAAGAGGGCAAGCGCGAGGAAGCGGTTTGGGTACATGTCAGGAATGAAAGGAACCTGCTCGGCCAAAAGTGCCCAGGGGGTGGGGTAATTATGAGTGCTTAAGTCTGAACCTGGATTTATGGGATGCATGGGATGATTGGGATGGAAATTTAATGTCAACCTGAGCTGAGTCGAAGGATCTCGTGTAGTTTCACTTACTGGTGAATGTCCGGAGATCCTTCGACTGCGCAAAAAGTAGTCCGTTGGGGCGGACTACTTTTTGCGCAGCTCAGGATGACATTTACGCGACTTAGCTACCCCATCCCAAGCATACTATGCATCGCATAAATCCCGGTTCTGACATGTATGGAACATTCCACACTTCCTTTGGGTTAATGCCCCGCGCTCAAAAGGTGGGCAGGGTTTCCCTTGGTATTAAATTAGATTAAAGTCTTTGATAATAAAGGCATTACCGTTAATTTATGGGAAAATGGGGAAATCTCAATACAGGGACACAAACAGGGGTAGATGGCCAAACAAGGGGCAATCAAAGTCGATGGCGTGATAGAAGAGGCGTTGCCTAACGCAACGTTTCGGGTCAAGCTGGAAAACGGCCACGAGATCCTCGCACATGTATCCGGCAAGATGCGGATGAACTACATCAAGATCCTGCAAGGCGACCGTGTTACGGTAGAGCTATCCCCGTATGACCTGAGCAAGGGCAGGATTACTTATCGGTATAAGTAATAACCCCTCACCCGGCCTCTCCCCTAAAGGGGAGCGGAGATGGGAATGAGAGTCTCCCCCAGGGGGGAGAGGAGCAGGAATAGGAATTTTTTGAAAGACGAATATGAAAGTCCAGGCATCGGTAAAAAAGCGCTGCGAAAATTGTAAGGTGATCACCCGAAAGGGTGTCGTGCGCGTGATCTGCAAAACGAATCCGAAGCACAAGCAGCGTCAGGGATGATCTCAGAGTTCATGAAAAGTAAAATGAACATGAATCATTCATACACAAACAACACCTTTTCAACAGACAACTACGGAATTTAGCTTTTAATTAGCACTTATTTAACGAATGGCTCGAATAGCCGGAATTGACCTTCCGAAAAACAAACGCTCCGTAATTGGGCTGACCTATATTTACGGTATCGGCAAAACGAGCGCGGAGAAGATCCTCGCCGCCGTCGGAATATCCGAAGATAAGAAAATTGGCGACCTCACCGAAGATGAGGTTACGAATATCCGTGGCGTCATCACCGCCGACTATAAAGTGGAAGGCACGGCCCGCAGCGAAATGCAGCTTGCGATCAAGCGCCTGATGGATATTGGTTCGTATCGCGGTTTACGACATCGTAAGGGGCTTCCGGTACGCGGCCAGCGTACGCGTACTAACGCGCGAACCCGCAAAGGCCGTCGTAAGACCGTCGCAGGCAAGAAGAAAGCAACGAAGTAAGAAATTGTAGCGGACTTAAGGCATAGAGTATCGTACTAAAGATTTATAATGGCAAAAGCAGCAGCAGGTACTAAGAAGAAAAAGAAGATCCAGGCGGAAGCGCTCGGCGTTGCGCACGTGAAGGCAACGTTCAATAACGTGCTTATTACGCTGACGGATGTTCGCGGCAACACGCTATCGTGGGCTACCGCAGGTAAGATGGGCTTTAAGGGATCGCGCAAGAACACGCCGTTCGCTGCGCAGGTCTCGGCTGAGAATGCTGCCAAGGAAGCATTTGACATGGGGCTTCGCAAAGTGGATGTTCTCATCAAAGGCCCAGGCTCCGGTCGCGAAGCGGCCGTCCGTGCGCTGCAAACTGCGGGCATCGAAGTGCTGACCATTCGGGACATCACTCCTATGCCACACAATGGCTGCCGCCCGCCTAAGAAGCGCAGAGTTTAAATTTTTTTAATGTCGTAAACTCCAGTCGGACCATGATGGAGGAAGAAGGCGCGGAAGTATGAACTTCATCATTCATACTTCATAATTCATCAATGTTATAGCATGGCTCGTTATACAGATTCATCGTGCAAGCTATGCCGCCGCGAGCGGCAAAAGCTTTTTTTGAAAGGCGCAAAGTGTTATTCGGAGAAATGTCCTGTTGAGAAGCGGGCATATCCGCCGGGGCAGCACGGCCTTAACCGTCGCCAGAAGGTCTCCGAATATGGTGTTCAGCTTCGGGAGAAGCAGAAGGTTCGCCGCCTTTATGGGATGCTCGAAACGCAGTTCCGTAATACCTTCGAGAAGGCCCAAAAGCTTCGCGGAGTTACCGGCGAAAATCTCGTCAAGTTACTCGAGCGCCGCTTGGATAATGTTGTGTATCGCTTGAACCTTGCGCCCAGCCGCAAGGCCGCTCGTCAACTAATTTTGCATCGGCACATTACCGTTAACGGCGGAATATTAAATATTCCATCTGCGCTTGTTTCACCTGGCGATACGATCCAGATCAAGGAATCGAGCCGCAGGCTTGCCGTAGTGCACGAATCGCTCCAGAGAACTCGCGGCGATTCTGCGGTTCCAAATTGGCTTTCGCTCGACAAAGCCAATCTTTCCGGCGTGTTTCTCGCGGTGCCCGAGCGATCGGACATACCGCTGACTGCCAACGAGCAGCTCATTGTCGAGCTTTATTCCAAGTAATGTAGCGCACGCCGGATGATCGATCATCCGGTTTGCACCACACATAGATTTATATCACTTACAATAAGAGGAGCACGAAGAAGAAATGACCAATCTACACATGCCTGACCGGATCGAACTTGATGGCTCATCACGGACCAATACTTTCGGACGGTTTATCGCCTCGCCACTCGAAGAAGGATATGGAACTACGCTCGGAAACTCCATGCGTCGCGTTCTGCTCGCCTCCATCCCGGGTACTGCATTCACGAGCGTGAGATTCGACGGAGTGCTCCACGAATTTTCGACGATCAAAGGCGTCGTCGAAGACGTGGCCGAGATCATTTTGAATTTGAAGGGTGTACGCCTTCGCGCCGATCAGTCGAGCTCGACTCGCGTGCTCATCGATGTTAAGGGACCCAAGGATTTTGTCGCCGGCGATCTTCAGGAGCTTTCACCGGAGATCGAAGTGCTGAATCCGAAGCACCATTTATTCACGATGTCCAGCGGGGCCCATGTTCAGATGGAGCTTCGTGTTGGCCATGGACGTGGATATGTGCCTGCAGACGAGAACAAGTCTCTGGATGCTCCGCTCGGCACTATTGCGATCGATTCGATCTACACGCCGATCGTAAATGTACGCTACGTGGTCGAGCCTACACGCGTCGGACAAAAGACCGATTATGAACGCCTCATTCTCGAAGTGGAAACCGATGGTTCCGTTACCCCCGAAGAGGCGGTCACCATTGCTGGACGCATTTTGCGCGATCACATCAATCTGTTCGTTCGTTTTGGTGGCGAGGAAGAAAAGGAAGAGCGCCTGCCTATTACCGATAGTGAAACCGAGCGGATTCGCCAGGTGCTGCTCACGCCGGTCGATTCGCTTACGCTTTCAGTGCGTTCCCAGAATTGCCTTCGCGCAGCGAATATCAAGAACATCGCAGAACTTGTTCGCAAGGACGAACGCGATCTGCTGACGTTCCGCAATTTCGGACGCAAATCCCTCGATGAACTCGGCAAGATCGTCGATTCCCTCGGACTCACGTTCGGAATGGATGTCGATCATTACCTCGAACCACAGCAAACAGAAGCATAACTTTTTCGACATTGTTCAAATGAGACACGGAGTAAAAGGAAGAAAATTAAAGCGTACCGCAAGCCATCGCGCTGCTACGTTGAGCGGACTTGCGACCTCGCTGTTGCTCCATAAAAAGATTCGCACGACCGAAGCAAAGGCGAAGGAAATGCGGCATTACGTCGAGCCTATCATCACACGCGCCAAGCGTTCGCTGGCACTCGAAGGGGCTAGCGCCGATGCAGCGCGAATTCACGCTCGCCGTGAAGTTGGCAAATTGATCAAGGATGAAGCTGCACTAAAATCGCTGTTCACGGAGATCGCGCCGCGCTCGAAGGACCGTCCGGGTGGATACACCCGCGTCGTGAAGCTTGGATACCGTCATGGTGATAACGCAGAGATGGCGATCATCGAGCTGGTCGACTGGAGCGCTGGTGAAGAAACAGTCGCAACACCGGCAGCCCAAGCAGCCAAGCCGCGCCCGACACGTAACAAAGCGAAAACTGCTGAAGCGAAGCTCGCTGAAGCAGAAGCTGTTGAAGAGGGTGCTAAAAAACCGCGTGCTACACGCCGGAAGAAAACGGAAGCAGCCGCCTAAACAATCAAGCAATTCGCTGATTTTGAAAAGCCCCAGTCAAGATGATTGGGGCTTTTTCGTTCCAGAATATTCTACCAAGAATTGGTCTGAGTCAGAATTTGGCGACCGTCTTGGGTAACGATCATTTGTTTGTTCCCCAAACTGATTACTTGATCGACTCCGGGTGTGTAGATGGTTTCCAAACGACCGTTACGCCAAATATCCACGTATTGCGATTGAGATGGAACACCGTAAGGTTGCTCATTCACGAACTGGAAATTCTGATCGATCCGCAGCGAGCGTACCGCTTCTTCATACCCCGGACTCGAAATGTCGATATATTGGGTGTGCGAATCCCGCGTGGTAGCACATGAAGCAAGTGCAAGGAGTGAGAGAATTCCCATAAGCTTACCGAACCGGTTAGGAATTAATGTTTTCATACGCCAAAATGCTAATTTTGCTTCTATGAATTGAACGATATAGATCCGCTCTAGAATTCCATGACTTTAATGTAATCGCTGACGCCCTATCGAGGCCGGAAACCCTCTCGCCTTCTTCCGCCTTTACCAGAGTTATGAAAACCACCGTCTTCCTGCTCTGCCTCTCATTTCTGGCTTTTCGATCGTCTTTCGCGCAAGATGGCGTGAAAGGGCCTCACCGCGTGCTTGTGATCGAGATAAAGAATGAGGTCGATGCGGGAATGGCTTCCTACGTCGATCGAGCCGTGGCGCAGGCTGAAAGTGATCACGATGTCATCCTCCTGCACGTGAATACCCTCGGCGGCGCTCTCGATGCTGCGATCAAAATCCGCGATGCGATCCTGAATGCCAAGGTACCGATCACGATTGCCTATATCGACAAACGTGCCATTTCTGCTGGCTCCCTAATTACACTGGCGGCGAAGAAGATCGCAATTTCAAGCGGCTCGACGATGGGCGCTGCCACCCCTATCTATGCGACGGGTGAAAAAGCTTCCGAGAAAGTCAATTCCTATATGCGCGCCGAAATGAGTTCCACGGCAGAGGCAAACCACCGCGATCCACGCTATGCTGTAGCAATGGTCGATGAAACCAACGGGCTTGACTCCAGCGCTGGAATAACCCTCCAGCCCGGCAAGCTTCTTACACTCACTACAGAAGATGCAATCAAAATTAAATACGCGGACACAACGGCAGAGTCCATCGAGGGCGCGCTTGCTGCCTTCGGGATCCAACCCACCGAAATCATCAATACGGATGAAAGCATTGGTGACAAGCTCATTCGTTTTCTGACATCAGGGCTCGTCAGTTCGTTGCTCATCATGATCGGGATGGCAGGCGCGTTCTACACCATAAAAACGGGACATTTCGGTGCGATCACCATAGCAGCGGTTGCCGCATTTGCGCTATTCTTCGGAGGCCAGTATATTACAAGCATTGCACCACTGATTGCGATCGTGTTATTCCTTGCGGGAATCACCCTATTATTGATCGAGGTTTCGCCGCTACCGACGTTCGGGCTGGCGGGTGTGCTCGGAATTATTGGGGTGGTAGCTGGGCTTTTCCTCGCACTTGCCGGTAACCTGCGAACGCTTACTCCGGAACGGATGACACAAACCTTTGTGACGCTTGCCATTGCTCTTTCCGGTGTGATCGTGCTTGGATATCTGATCGTAAAATATGGGCCTAAATCCACATGGCTCCAGAAGTTCCGAAATCTCGCGACTACTGCTGACACAGGATTTTATGCTACCGAGCAAGGACTACTCATCGGAAAAAGCGGAATTGCGCAAACCATGCTGCGCCCGGCGGGAATCGTTCTGCTCGAAAATCGCAAGATCGACGCGGTCACCAATGGCGAATTCATCTCACCCGGCACACCGGTATCGGTAATTCAGATGCGTGGAAGCCGGGCCGTGGTCCAGGCGGCGGCCGGTGAAACTGTTACGCAACATGATGAGCATACACCGGAACACGGGGACTCGTTCGGCGGAAGGATCGTCTAACCCAGCCCTGCCAGTTCGGAACATTTTGCCACTGTTCGCGTTGGTTACATAGATTAATCAGCTCTTTTTTCATTGATGGATCCAGTTCGCCGGGCGACGCCAACATTATCAAAAATTCCACCCACAGCACCCGTCATCACCGGTGGTGCTCGCGGTGGTCGTAAGCTGCGCCTTACGCAACGCCGATGGGTGCGAATCTGCTTTGCCCTGCTGCTTGCTTTGGCGGCGTTTCTAGTCATCCGCGCGCTTACATCGAGCAGCCCAGCAGCTACGCTGACCGCTGTAGCGAAGCGTGGCCGGTTCGATGTCGTCGTGGTCGAAACCGGGGAGTTGCAGGCAGAACATTCGCGCTCCGTGACGGCTCCCATGATGGCATCCGGCGGAAGGATGCAGCTTGCGGTCCAATACCTCGCACCCGAGGGCACACGGGTAGATTCCGGAGCACTATTGGTCTCATTTGACCCTGCCGATCAATTCAAGACAATCTCCGATAAACAGAATGATCTCAAGTCCGCAGAGGCCGATCTTCAAAAACTGAAAGCACAGCAAGCCTCCGATAAAGAAGACGCCGAAATGGCATACGAGAATGCCAAACTCGGCTATGACCTCGCTAAGCTTTCCGATGATGATATGAAGTTCGAGTCGGAAGCAAAGCAGCGGGAATCCAAACTCGAATTGAAAAAGGCTGAACTTGCCTTCAAGCAAGCTGAAGACAATTTGAAAGGCAAATCACAGGTTCGCAAAAGTGACCTTGCAACACTAAACCTGAAGATCGCACAAATTCAGCGCGCCCTCGATCAAGCACAAGCCGATGAAGAAAAGCTTTCGGTTCACGCGCCGGCGGCAGGGCTTATCGTGTATCAACGGAACTGGAGTACCGGAAAAAAATTCACGCGCGGCGACCAATGCTGGGCTGGCCAGCCTGTGATGATCCTTCCGGATCTTTCACACATGCAGGCGGTGCTGGAAGTAAATGAGGTAGATATCAGCAAAGTAAAAGCGGATCAGGTCGCCGAAATTCGGCTCGATGCCTTTCCGGATCGAAAGTTTACAGGAAAGATAAAAAATGTTGCTTCTATAGGCAATGCCAAGGAATCCAACCCCAGCGTAAAAGTTTTCGAGGTGCTCGTCGATCTCGATCAGGCTGATTCGATCCTCCGTCCTGGCATGACGGTTTCGGCGCGAATACTTGTCAGCACAATCGACAATGTAGTGTCGGTTCCCATCGAAGCGGTATTCGACGATGGCGGAAAGCCGGTCGTCTATGCAGAGCATGGCTCCTCGTTCGAAAAGCGCCCCGTGACGCTGGGTGAAAAGAACGATAATTTCATCATTGTCACAAAGGGCTTGAAAGAAGGTGAGCGCGTAAGCCTAACCGACCCTAACAAGAGTTCGGAACCGGATGAGAAACCAAAGAAGGATGCGTTGCAAAGTAAGGGCACTTAATATAGGGTAAAGGGTAGAGGGTAAAGGGTAAAGTAAGAGACAAAACATTGTGAGATAATTTATGGCTGAGCCACTTAAGAGCTACCGAGAACTTGAAGTATGGAAACGAAGCAGAGTGCTTGTAAAAAATATTTACATGTTCTCGGCTCGTCTGCCTAAAGATGAAAAATTTGGCTTAATATCACAAATGCGATCAGCTGCGATCTCGATCCCAGGTAACATGGCCGAAGGGTATGGTCGTATTCATGCAGGGGATTATATTCATCACCTTTCAATCGCTCGGGGATCGTTATACGAGCTGGAAACCTATCCTATTCTTATTGTTGATCTCGAGTTCTTTTCCAAAATTGAAATTGCTCCACTTTGGAAGGAAGTTAATGAGATCAATCGTATGCTTAGTAAGTTGATATTGGTTTTGAAAAGCAGAAGGAAATGACGCTCCTCATTAGCGTACTCATGTTGATTCGTTGCCCTTTACCCCTTACCCCATACCCTCACAAGAAGTGTTAAGTTTAGCCGAAATCTTCTCCATGAGCATCCAAAGTGTGCTGGCACATAAAGTGCGCTCAGTGCTAACGGTGCTTGGGGTCGTCTTCGGAGTGGGGGCTGTGGTCGCAATGCTTTCGATCGGTGAGGGAGCTCGCCGCGAAACGATGGAACAGATTTCGGTGATGGGGCTGCATAACATTATCGTGCGGGCAGAACAGCCGGATACGAAAGCAAATCAGGACAAGGATAAACAAAAGGTTACTAACTCCGAAGGCCTTACCACCAAGGACGGCGATGCGATCGCAGCGGAATGCCCCTTTGCCGAAGCAGTAGAAGCTACGGCCGAACACAATGAACTTGCGTTTTATGGTGGTGAACGTGCCGATGTTACTGCGATCGGTGTAACGCCGAACTATCAGGCTATTTATCCGGCGCATCTTTCTGATGGAAGGTTCATCACCGCGAACGATCTTTCCGAGATCGCGAATAACTGCGTGATAGGCGCACAGGCAAAACGAAAGCTCTTTGGGTTCAAGCAGGCTCTCGGCGAGCATATTAAATTGGGTGATGAGTGGTTCACGGTAATTGGTGTGATGTCCGACCGAGGACATGCTGCAAAGTTCTCCGGCCCAGCTATTCGCGACCAGAATATGGATGTCTATGTGCCGGTGACCACCTCCCAAATGAAGTTTGGGATCGAAAAGGATGAGGAAAAGACTGGCACCAATATTTCTTTTGCAGGCGGCAGCGCGTTCATCTCCAATCAAAGCAAAGTTCAACCCGAGATCGACGAGATCACCATCAAACTGAAACCCGATGCTGATGCCGGCGAAGCCGCCACAATTATCAGCCGCATCCTGACACGCCTGCACAATAAGGCCGAGGATTTTTCCGTCACCGTGCCGGAGCAACTTCTTCGGCAATCACAGGCAACCGAACGTATTTTTAACATTGTCATGCTCGCGATAGCAAGTATTTCACTTATGGTTGGCGGCATTGGTATTATGAACATCATGCTTGCAAGCGTATTAGAGCGAACGCATGAGATCGGCATTCGCCGCGCGCTTGGTGCAACTGCTCGAACGGTTACCTCGCAATTTTTGAGCGAGGCAGTTATTCTCTCCATGTCCGGCGGGCTGATGGGCCTTGCGCTCGGCTATGCCATGACACGCGCCATCTCGACGTATGCCGATTGGCGCACGGTTGTTACCCCACTATCTATGCTATTGGCGTTTGGTGTTAGCGTTGCCACCGGGGTTATATTCGGCTACTATCCTGCGCGTCAGGCCGCGAGGAAAGATCCCATCGAGGCGCTAAGATATGAATAGTATCATGGGTAAAGGGCAAAGGATAAAGGGCAGAGGGCACAGGATAAATGGTAAAATGAACTTTACCCATTACCCTTCGCCCTTTACCCTATTACTCGCAGCGATGCTACTGCCGTCTCTCAGCACTTATGCCCAGCGAACCATCTCGCTGGATGAATGCCTTCAGATCGCGCACAAGCAATCGCCAACGCTCTTTGAAGCACAGCGAAAGTACGAGATCGCACGAGGCAATGCCAGAGCGCAAGCACTGAGTCTGCGCACTCAGGTGGATCTAACGATCGCTGCGCCGATCTATACAGATAACACAACCCCCTACCCAGATTTGACCACAGGTTTGACAGATCTTTTCACCGAGAGTATCACACAAATTGGACCTGGCCTATCCATTTCCCAGCCGATCGCCTGGACGGGCGGGACGCTTTCGATCACCGGGAACCTCTACCACCAAACCCAGCTTGGAACTACCGGACCTGCTCTAAATCAGTATTTTGGAGGAGGAAATATTGCGATCAATCAGCCGATCTTTAAGGCGAATGAATTAGCGATCACAGCGCACGAATCTGATATGGCGCTCGAAGATGCTCGTGCACAATATGCAACCCAGTGGGCTTCGCTTAATTTTTCTATCAAGAACCTTTTCTATACGCTTTACCAAGCCGAAGAGCAACTTCAAATCCAGCAGGATGAAGTTGCCGCAAGCCAGTCGAACTTCGATCTCGCTGACAATAAATTTAAGGCCGGACTGATCGCAGAGGTCGATAAACTACAACTGGAAGCAGATCTTGCCTCTGCTCAGACGGATCTCTTCAATAATGAGAGGTTATGCGCGGCAGCGCAGCGCGATCTTGAAATTGCACTCGGACTTTCATTCGGCGATTCTCTAAAAGCGCGGCTCGACACACTGCCTGAAGTCAACATTACCATCGATCGCGAGAGTGCTGTACAAAGTGCTTTAGCAAATCGAGAAGACGTGCTTTCTGCACGTCAATCCATTACTCTGAGCGAAGATAATCTCGCGAAGACCGGCAATGAACGGACGATCTATGCTTCTCTTAGCGGTTCGATCGGCGCCACGACACCATATGTTACCTCGCTATCACAGATCGCGGAAAACCCATACCTCAACCGCAGCCTTACACTGTCCATCACGATCCCGGTATTCGATTGGGGAGCCCACGCTGCAAAGATGGATGCCTTCCAAAGCGCCATTGACCTGAGCCAAACTTCCCTATCGCTCAAGGAGCAGGAGGTTCGGCAAGAGGTTCTGAGTGCGATCGATCAGATAGAAGCAGCAAAAAAACAGGTGGAAGTTGCGAAAAAATCGGTGGCCGTTGCAGAAAAAGCATACTCGCTGTCGCGTGACCGCTTCGATGCTGGTAAGATCACCTCCCAGGATCTGACACTTGCACAGCAACGCGTAACACATGCACGTATTTCTGCGCTCACGGCAGAGGTAGCCGAACACCTTGCACTGGCAGACCTTACTCAAAAAACGCTGTTCGATTACGAGACCGGAAAGCCTGTTGTGCCTGAAGAATGATCTACTTTGCTGCGTGGAAAGCAAATATAATCTTCTTCATTTTTGGCCTTGCCGTCGCGGAAACCACAGATTAACCCACCGGATATTGAAGAGCGAACTTTCAATGCAAGAATTGGATTAGGTTGTTCCAACGCTCGAAATTTCACGCGCCCTACCTATCACCTATCCATGAATCTATCTTTTTTAACCCATACATGGTATGGGGCATTACTTTTTGTGGTCGTTACCGGCCATCTCACGATCATGTGCACATCGCTTTATATGCACAGGGCGATGTCCCACAGCGGTATTACCTTGCATCCTGCTGTAAGCATGGCAATGCGTTGGTGGCTATGGATCTTCACGGGGATGAGCACCCGCGAGTGGGTTGCAGTGCACCGCAAGCATCATGCCTTCGTAGAAACCGAGGACGATCCACACTCGCCGGTCATTCACGGATGGCCACAAATCTTGTTTTTTGGGGTGAATTACTACCGCAAAGCCTATAATGATCCAGAGACCATAGCCCGTTTTTCAAAAGGATGCCCGGATGACTGGATCGAACGCAAGATCTTCATTCCTCACAAAGTGATCGGCTTGATGTTCCTGCTGACGATCGATGTTTTGATCTTCGGTTTTATCACAGGGCCGCTTGTGTGGGCCGGACAGGTTCTTTGGGTTCCATTCTGGGCTGCCGGCATTGTTAATGGCATTGGCCATACTTTTGGCTATCGGAATTATAAAGTGAAGGATGCCAGCCGAAACATCATCCCGATCGGTATGTTGCTTTCAGGCGAAGAGCTTCACAACAATCATCACAAATTTCCTTCCAGCGCAAGATTTTCTCAACGCTGGTTCGAGATCGATATGGGTTGGTGGTACATTCAAGCGCTTCGCATTTTGGGATTGGCGAAGGTAGAAGTGGTCCAGCATGCGGTCCCAAATTTTAAGCAAGCCGCGCTGTCAGCGAAAGAGAACGCGATAGAACGCGTTCATGAAGCCACGACGGCTGCGAAAGAAGCCGCAGCTCAGGCGAAGACAGCGGTGAAGGTTATTGCAAAAGGGCCGCTGGGATCGGAATATTAATAGAGGTTATTTGGAGATGCCTCTATAGACGAAGTGTTCACCATCGAATTCGTATTCGTCGAATTTCGAAGTCAAAACATCTTTATCGCCGCTGCCATCAATATGCTGGATTGAGAGTTTTTTTCCTTCCACTTTCATTTGCGGTATTGTGCAGTCCTCGCAACTTGCGCTGAAATCAGATGTGTATTCTCTGTTAAATGTATCGACGGGTGGGAATACTCTCACATCGGTGTTCAGGTTTTCTCCATTAATTTCGAAGGCATAAAGTCCGCTACCGGAATTGCGTCCATCGCCCCGCCAAGTACCGGATGGAAGGTAGAGAGTTTTTCCGTTGGGTTGAGCAATTGAATAGATCGTATCGAATACCTCGGCGCTTTCAAAGTCGGTGACTTTTATTCCAGTCGAAGTCTGATACTCCGCAAGATTCTTGAAGCTCGGCATGCTTCCGCCTGTCCATGTATCCCATGTCCAGATGCGCATTTTGTGATCGGGAGATGATGCAAGCCAAATAAACCGATATTTTTGTACTCCGCCATTTTCGAAAGAGACATAATCCCAACTTGAATCAATGTCGGCTTCCATCGATCGCGGAATGCGTGGCAATGTGGCTTTAAGAAAATCTGTCAACCATGCGCTGACCTGCCATAATGAGTCATCGTAGTGGCGAGTATGTTCACGCGACGAATCCACAAAAAGATTGATCTTCCTGTCTGCTGATCCGAGCATTCGGTTCAAATCGTTAAGAGATTCGCCTGGTTTCGGGTAGTATCGCTCTCCGCCTATAAAAAACATTCCTCCCTGTTCTTCATATTCCTGCGATGTACTATCAATTTCGTGATCTTTATTGATAAAGGGGACGAGAAGAACGTTGTCATCTTCAACGACCTCTCTCTTGCTTTTACAAAGGGTGATCGATTCAAGTTTTTTTGCTTGCGCGGTTTGCGGAATACGGTAATAAAGATTTATGGCAAGGCTGTCATGCGGATTCTGCCGGCCTGGAAAATTGGTGAAAAAATTTGCCTGACGCTGAAAAATTCCGTTCTCTATTCGATAAAGTTGAATATCGCGTTTTCGAAATCCGGACTCGGCTGAGTAACTAAAAACAGCAATATAATACACAAAAGGCTTTCCTGCCTGATCGAAGCAGTGTGCAATTAAAATCGAATCGCATCTGCCAAACGGATCAAAAGTACTGCGAGGACGCATTCCAGTCTTGATACCAGAAGAGGTTCGGAATTCTACAATGTTACCGCCAATATCGAGTCTATCTTTGCTGCCATCGTTCCAACACCAAATGCGCACATTCGTATCTGGCGCTGTTGTTATATAGAGTCGCCATGAGATCGAATCGAACGATGAATAAAGAGTTCTCGGAATATTTGGAAGCGTTTTGACAAGAAAATAACTTAGACTGTCATCAATTGACAAGACCGACCGGTAATCATTTTGCCGCTCGTCTATTCGATGTAAATATCCTCGAAGGGTCTCACGAAAGTCGTGGTCGGTCTGCCCATAACTTGCGCTGCTTATAAAAAACAAGAGGGCAATGCCGGGAATAAATCTTACGAATGCTCGATTAAACATCACACGTCTAAATCCCGCACATACGTCGTATTTTTTTCGATGAACTCGCTACGCGATCACACCAACTCCTGCGCGACATCGATGGTGCGAAGCGCTAGCAATTTGCTTTTAGGAAGATCAGCGAAAGCGTATGCCACACCTCGTTTGTCTGCGAATTCGACTTCAACCACCCCTCCATCGAATTCTTCGACGATGGTTCCTACCTCACCTTTACCAAGCTTATATTCTGGCACATCTTCCAGTAATGCAACGACATCCAGTAGTTTGAGTTCTTGATTCATTTTTTTATTCCCTGACCTTCCTTTTTACATAACAGCTTGCAAGCCGAGGAAAATTCTCTCCGGTTCGGACCGTCCATTTGCTCCTCAGTTCCGCCTTTTTTTCCTCATGATCGAAGAAAAAATCGACGAGGTAATGATCCCCGAATTTGTTGGAGCCGATCTTAATTGCGTCGGAAGCAATTGCATGTTCGAGCAAGGCTTGTTGCAATAAATGTGCATGCTCCGGACCAATCCCGAGCGCCCTCTGGAAAACTCGCGCCTTGTGCTTACCTTTATCGTGTTCTGGATTCAGGCAATATCCTTCTAGTTTTTCAATAAGTACAATCGCTTTCTCTGCGTTCGGAAGCTTCATCTACACGTCCAAATTCCGCACATACGTCGCGTTCTTTTCGATGAACTCGCGGCGGGGCTCGACGGCATCGCCCATGAGGGTTTCGAACATATTGGCGGCGGCATAGGCATCCTCGATGCGAACTTGCAATAGGGTACGCGTTTCCGGATTCATTGTTGTTGACCAAAGCTGCTCGGGATTCATTTCTCCCAATCCCTTGAAGCGGCTGATGACCGCGCCTTTAACCGGCTGGCCTTCGCCATCGACCGGAACATCGGCCAAGTCAATATCTGCCTCAAGAACTTCTTCCTCTTCTTCGACGGCCTTGCCCTTCTTGTCGGAAGAGCCAAAGGATTTCACCTTCATGCGCTTCAAGATCTCGTCCCGCTCTTCGTCGTTATAGGCATAGTGTTCTTGCTTGCCCTTCTTGATCTTATAAAGCGGGGGCTGTGCTATGTACACATGTCCGGCCTCGATGAGGTCCTTCATGTGATTGTAAAACAAGGTGAGGATGAGCGTGCGAATATGCGCGCCATCGACGTCAGCATCGGCCATGAGGATAACCTTGCCATATCGCATTTTCGTCAGATCTTGCTGCTCGCCCAACCCGACGCCGAGCGCAGTGAAGATATTTCTGATCTCCTCATTCTCAAGCATTTTGTGAAGGCGCGCTTTCTGCACGTTGAGGATCTTTCCCTTTAATGGGAGGATAGCCTGAAACCTGCGATCGCGGCCTTGTTTAGCAGAGCCACCGGCGCTATCACCCTCCACGAGATATATTTCGCAATGTTCGGGGTCGTTGATGGAGCAATCGGCGAGCTTACCGGGAAGCGCCGAGTTTTCCAGCGCATTCTTTCGGCGCACGATGTCACGCGCTTTGCGCGCGGCTTCACGAGCTTCGGCAGCACGGAGAACTTTTTCAATAATACGCTTGCCGATCGGTGGATTCTCTTCAAGGTACTGAGCCAGTTGCTCGTTCATAATGCTCTCGACAATTCCCTTCACTTCGGAATTGCCAAGCTTGGTCTTCGTTTGGCCCTCGAATTGCGGCTCCGGAACTTTGACGGATATGATGACCGTCAGACCTTCACGAAAATCATCGCCCGTGAGCGATATCTTATCGGATTTGACAAGATTGTTCTTCGTCGCGTAATTATTCATCGTTCGCGTAAGCGCGGCCTTGAATCCCGCAACGTGCGAGCCGCCCTCGTGCGTGTTGATGTTGTTCACGTACGAGAAAAGATTCTCGTTAAAACCATCGTTATATTCGAACGCGATCTCGACGGGCGTCATTTCCTTTTCGCCTTCGATATAGACTGGTTTATGCAGGGAGATGCGCGTTCGATCGACGTGCTTCACAAAATCTTTGATACCCCCTTTTGCATGGAACGTCTCTTCCTCGTTGCTACGCTCATCTTTTAGGGTGATCGTCACTTGTGGATTGAGGAAGGAAAGTTCGAGCATACGCTCGCGCAATACATCCATCCGCATGACGGTGGATTGCTTGAATATCTCCTCATCCGGTTTCCAGCGCGTGATCGTGCCGGTATCTTTCGCTTTGCCGATAGCCTTGACCTCACCAGTCGGGTCGCCACGTTCGTAGCGCTGCATGAAGATCTTGCCATCTTGGTGCACTTCTACCTCGCACCACTCTGAAAGCGCATTCACAACCGACGCGCCTACGCCATGCAATCCACCCGAAACTTTATAGACATTCTTATCGAACTTACCGCCGGCATGAAGAACGGTCATTACCACTTGCAACGCACTTACACCCTCGCCTTTATGGATGCCGGTTGGAATGCCACGGCCGTTATCTCTAACTTCGATCGAGCCATCGGCTTTCAGGACGATATTGATCTCATTTGCATAGCCCGCAAGCACCTCATCGATCGAGTTATCGACGATCTCATAGACAAGATGGTGCAGACCGCGCGACGAAACATCGCCGATATACATTGCCGGACGGCGGCGCACCGCTTCGAGTCCCTTTAAAATTTGAATATCTTCCGCACCGTATTCGGATGATCGCTCATCCACCTGATGTTCAGCCATTAAATAACCTGTAAAGCGCCGCAGTCCATACGGCGAAAAATCTTATATAAATTCCCCGAAATTCACCTCAGAATAGGGGCGTTTCCGAGATGCATGATTAGATAGCCAAAATCGCTCAAAATCCCTATAAAATCAGCAGTTTTTGGCTATTTTTAGAACACAAAAAGGGGGGTGAAGAGTCCCGAAAATCGGCGCGAAATTAGCTATTGCGATTATTCTCGAATATTATTGTTTCTTTGGTGTGATCGAGAAAATTCGGCTATGCTTTCGGAACAATCGCGTGCGATATACCAAGCACGCAATCTTTGAAATGGAGCATGAAGAATTCGGCGAGATCTTGGATCATGAACTGGAAGAAGCGATCATGGCGGGAGAGGAATTATTTCAATATCCCGAAGATACGCCACTTCCAAGTTGTTTGATCTTTGGGAGTACGCGCAACCGAAGGCCAATTCACGTGGTTTCGGCCTATGATGAAGCTCACGACGAAGCAATAGTAATTACCGTTTATGAACCGGATTCGGAACAGTGGACGGATTTTAGAGGGAGAAAAAAATGACAAAATGCGTAATCTGCCATGGAGAAAACATTCGCGAGCAAACGGTCAATGAGGAATTGCAGCTTAACAGCGACATCGTCTATGCGCCGGTGACATGCCTCGTCTGCCAAACATGTGGTGAGCGATATTTCGACAGGCCCACGGTTCGACATCTTGAAAAGCTTCGCACCGATTTACGTTCCGGGCAAGTGCCGTTGAAGCAAGTTGGGAAGGTTTTGATGATCGAGCCGGATTCGATGGCGGCTGTGAGGACAACGGTTTTATAATAGAGACAGGCGAATCAGCAGTTTTTGGCTGTTTTTAGAGCTCGGCAATGGGGGTGAAGAGTCCCGAAAATCTAATCTAAATATTATGGATAAGACCCCCTATGTCATTCCCGCGAAAGTTGGAATGACAAGTGAAATTAATGCACAATAACCAGCTTCGCCCGAGCTACGCCGGACGCTCCGTGAATTTCCACCACATACACGCCTGCCGCAAGATTCGGGAAGTAAATGCGCTGCTGTTCCGGCCCGCCAAGCAAACGGATATTCCCTGACTGCACCGCCGTTCCTAATAGATCATAGACACATAGATCGGCTTCTTCGGATACAGGCCAGATTATGGTTGCCACGCTCCAGCTGTGGGTTGTTGGGTTTGGGGCAAAGGTTATTCCTGCGCCATTCTGCTGTGGAACGCTCTTTACTTCGGCGAACTGAGGATTGAGATGCACAGGAATTTGTTTCGAACCTTTATAGATCCAAATCGTTCCGACTAAACTCTTACCATTCGAAAGATCTTCGGGGCTGGTATAATAAGGCCCTCCCTCCATAAAGTCCTCTAAACTGTCATCGTCCGCTGTGAGGGTGTCATCATAGCCACCATAGGCATAACTATACATGTCGATCTTATTGTCCAGGGCTGCACCAGTTACATAAAAATTGTCATAGCCAGTTTGTCCCGATGCTCCGTCTACGAGTAAAACATGATTCCCCGTTCCAGTCATGTCCCCGGCATCGACCAGCGAGTTAACAGGCCAAAGATCATACCCCAAATCTGGTTCGGTAATCACAAAATCGGCGCTATCGATAATGAGGCGCTTGGAACCGAAGTCAGGGCCGCCACGAAAAATATAAATGGCGCCATTTGGGTTCGCTTGGGTGGTAAAGACTGGCATAAAATCCACCGATTTGTCACCGGGTGCTTTCGGCATTGCCCGCATCGAAAAATAAGGAGTTTCCGCTGAGTTTACCGTCACATGTTGAATCCAATCGGGGTTTTGCCATTGAACCAGAAGCGTATCGTTCGCAACGGCTTTGGCGAGCGCGCCGATACTGAATGGTGGATCGTTTTTATAGAACCATAGATTGGAAGATTGATCTGCAACGATGAGATCGTCTCGGCCCGTCCCTCGAAAATCGCCTTGCGTGGAAACCAGGTAATTCTGGCCATTGCTAACCTGCAATATGGGATATGCCATAGCCGAGGTATCTTCATACGCAAGAGTCTTTGACATGAGGTTCGTACCACCACGGAACAACGCCTCGAACATCGTATCTTTTGTATTGTCTATCCAAGTGGTAAAAAAACCCAGGACTAGGTCGTCCATTGTGTCGCTGGTAAGATGGGTAATATACGGGGTTATATAGTTACGTGAATAACCTCCGAATGGATGATCCCCCTGAACGTTGAGGCTGAGATCCGTGTACCGTGTTGAATCGTAATTTCCATTATCATCAGCCCAGTAGATACGCCAGAGATCGACAACGAAAATATCAACATGAGATTGGTCGTGGAAATGACCGAGACGAAAGCCAGCGCCACTACCATCGATTGGGAAAATATTATTGAGTCCAAGTTTTTGTGGTAACCCATTCAAATTATGAAGATTGAACGGCGGTCCCGTTTGAACCTGGAATAACGAACCCGAATCGGAGTGGTCGGCGTGATCGAGATTGGCGATCAGCATGTTGCCAAATCCTCCGTTAGGCTTGGTTCCAAGGTTCTTAATGAGCCCGCCGAGCATTTGATTATTGACCGCGCCGTAAATTGTATCGATTTCACTCGGATCGCCAATGACGGGATAGTAGCACGCGGAATCAAATGCTGATTGGGCGCGCAAATGAGTTGGGGCAACAATCAAACATAAGGGAACCAGGGCCGCGAGAAACATTAACCAGCGCATGATGTTTTGTAACGCATGGGATGCGTGAGACAGTTCGGGGGGATTTTGATCTGAAGTGTAACATCGAGCCTTCAGGCTGGGTGAGGTACTTCGCCGAACCTGAAGATTCGGCCTTACACTTAGACTTAGTCGCGCCGCAGGGAGGGTTCGCGTTCTTTTTAGGTTTCCATAGTCCTAAGCGGATTTGAATTATTCCCCTCCCGCCCCAGCGGGAGGGGTTAGGGGGGGGTGTGTAAGGACTGAATTCTGAACGTTTAATAAAAATACCAACTTCGACCGGCACCCTCCCCCGGCCCCTCCCGCTGGGGCGGGAGGGGAGAAGATAAAAAGAAATGTTCGGGCTGGAAGCACCGACCGATTCGGTAAGCTCAGGGCAGACACTGGAAAGATGAAGGCTTGAAATTAGTGCCAAAACGCCAACATTTGCTCAAATGGGCACCTGCAACCTGAAATCGGTGTTGTATATAGTGGGAGGGGGGTTCTATACCATGGATACCCCACCCCATCCGCGAGCGTTGAGAGTGTATAAACCCCGCTGCCAGTACAGGCATGGGTTATCCCTGCACATGGATGATCGATCGTGAGATGATTGCTCATCACCGATGATCGGACCATCATTGATGATCCTTCATCCACTGAAATCAAATGGCGCCTGGGGGCGATCAAAAAGTCCTGGGCGGGTCTACCCTTAGCTTGGGGGACATTGATCGCCGGTGTTCTTTGAAATTCTATTGTGGCCTGCTGTAGTGTACTCTATGGCAGGACTAAGCAAATTATATCCCAGAAGTTTTTCATCCATTGCTGATGTCATCTGGACTACACCTATTCTTCCGAGCGGATGAGTGTGGTTCCGTGGATGCGTTTATTCATGTCCGAAAAGAATTCCTTATAGGAGATCCGCGCGAGATCAACGATATACGCCAAATATCCGGAATACACGGAGGAATTCGAGATCTTCTCCTCCTCCGCGAGCAGCGTGTGAAGTTTAGGAAGATTGTGCGACGGCACGCCAGGGTAAATATGATGTTCAAGATGATAATTTTCGTTACACATCAGCCACCGCGTTAGTGGGGTCGAGAGCACGGTGCGGGCGCAGGTGAATGCGCTTGTGTCATAGGTCATTTCGTGTTCGGAGAGCCCGCGTATATTCATGATCGCCACGGCGACGACGAAGGGAATCAAATAAAAGCGTTCGAATTGCTCGAACGTAAGATAGTGAGCAAGCGCAAAAATAAATAGTGCAACCACTAAATACTCGAAGAGAATATCCCACCGCCGCTTCGTCAAGCCCGCTCCCAAACCCATAATGCCCACCTGGATAATGTAGGTCGGCGTTGCTGCAAACAGCATGACCAAGCGCAGAATTGAAATATGGATGTGCGTGATCCTTTCGACGTTTCGCAGATCTCCGGTGTCATTGACGGTTCGTGCGTTAGCATGGTGAATGGTGTGTTCGTATCGATAGGCCGTCACCGGCATTCCGATCGGCGCACCCCAGATCAATCCCACAAAACGATTCAAGCCTCGATGCTTAAAGAGCGTGAAATGCGAGGCATCGTGCATGAGGAAAGAACCGCGGATCATAGCAAAGGACATTAAGAGCGTTCCGGGAACGATCACGTAGATCGACCGGCTGCTTACAAGAAGAAGGATCGCTCCGGCATACATCGCAGCCACATAGATGGAGTTTAGGATGCCCATCCTATCGCTTCGAACATGAAGCTGTTTGATCAGCAGCTTTTTCTCCGGACTTATGTCCTTTCGATCGAAGGGTGTGGTTCTCTGTTCAATAGTTTCCATTTTGGTATATATTAAGGTTGGTTCATTAGTTGAGTGTCTGAGGTTGGGCGTTTCCACGGATACGCATAATGGAGTCGGCCACGAATCGCTGGATAGAATTACGCATTAAGAAAAAGAAGAACGCCCAATATCCGGAATACACCGAGGAATTCGCGATCTTCTCCTCTTCTGCAAGCAGCGCATGGAGTTTCGGCAGATTTTGTGACGGAACACCAGGAAATAGATGATGCTCAAGATGGAAATTCGAATTATCCATCAGCCATCGTGCGACGCGTGTCGAAAGGACGGAGCGCGTTCCCGTGAAGACCGAGCGATCGTCCGTGAATTCATGTTCGCAAAGGGAGCGAAAGTTCATAACACTAAGCCCGGTGATTGCAGGAATGAGCCAGAACCGTTCAAATTGTTGGAAGGTAAGCAGTTGGGCGAGCACGACAAAAAACGACACCACGACCGCATATTCGAATAAAAGATCCCCTCGGCGTTTTGGAATGGCTGCCCAAAGCGCCATCCCTGCGGTCTGCACAATGAAGGTCAACGTGCCAAGTGCGAGTACATACCACTGGAGTATGGAGACGTGCAGGTGTAGTTTTCTGGCCACATTTCGAACATCGTCCGGGTCATGCTCGCGTCGTGCGTTGGCATGATGCTGGTTGTGTTCGAAACGATACGCCATAACGGGCAGGCCGATCGGGGTTCCGAATATCAATCCGACAAAACGGTTCCAGCGTCGCGTCTTGAAGAGCGCGTAATGGGACGCATCATGCATCAGGAAGGCGCCGCGCATCATCGACATCGCCATGAGGATCGTTGCAGGAATAGTTACATAGATTGTTTTCCCGACGATGAGTAGCATGATCGATACCGCATACATCGCAACTACATAGAGCGAATTCATTATGCCATAGCGGTCGCTGCGAGCATGAAGCGCTCGGATCTGCTGTTTTTTCTCTGGGCTAATGTCCTTTCGATCGAAGGGGGAGTCTGTAGGTTCGTTCGTGTGCATAGGTGTAGTTTTTAAAGTTGTGCGTTTGAGTTATGCGCGGTGCAAAAATCGCGTTTTGGAGGTGGGCATGTGTCATAACTCTGTCAATATTTTGTCACAAAATTGTCACAACGATTCTGGAACGGGGGCTGCGTGTATTGATAAGTAATAGACTCTTCACCCATCGCGGCCGTTCTTACAGTTTACGCCATCTTCAGGGACATCACATCAATTCCCTGCATTCAAATATAATAATTGGTGGATCGCGTGAAAGAGCGATCGTAAAGCTCCCACTACATCATACGTCGTCTCGATGAATTTCGAACACTATTTATGCAACATAAGGAACGCGTTTTCCTGCACCGTTATGCGCGGGGAATCGTTTGGCTTATGCGCGGCGGGTCGTTTGGGATTTTGGATAATCCACATTAGAAAGCGGAATAAGATCGTCCTCTGTCTCAATTCATTTTTTCGGGAGATTCTTTAATTTTAGAAACATTCACTCTATACCGGAACGTTCGGGTTCGCAATGAGGCATATCCATGCAGAAGTTCGTGAACTTATCCTCCGCCATGGCTGGAATAGCACCTGCTATCAACTTCTAAATCCTGGATTTAAATACTGGTTCAGCAAGAGTGGAGATGCCATGGCTGCTTACGTCGAGTATGCTGGCACTCGCATCGTTGCGGGTTCGCCGGTTTGCACTTTTGAACGGTTGCAGAGTGCAGTCGAGGAGTTTGAAACGGATTCTTCTGCGATTGGACTTCATGTTTGCTATTTTGCAAGTGAGGGCCGTCTTGAAAGTGTTTTGGCGCCTCGAGCTGGATACGCAGTGACCCAGCTTGGGGCTCAGCCTGTCTGGAATCCACACGCCCTCGTAGAAAGAATTGCGGAAAAATCATCGCTGCGAGGCCAGATCCATCGCGCCTCTAACAAAGGTATAAGGGTCGAGGAATGGAGTCCAATGAAAGCAACCGATAATTCGACATTACGGGATTTGCTCGAGGAGTGGCTCGCAACAAGAGGTTTGCCGAGTCTTCATTTTCTAGTCGAACCAGAAACGCTATCGAGTCTTGAAGATCGAAGGATCTTTGTTGCGCTGCGCGGCGGGGAAGCTGTTGGGTTTCTGAATGCTTCACCAATACCTGGCCGGCATGGCTGGTTAGTAGAGCAATTTGTAAGAGGAACGAATGCACCAAATGGAACCGTCGAGTTGATGCTGCGTCATGCCGCCGAAGTATTTGCCGCAGAGGGCTACAAATACCTGACACTCGGGCTTTCACCACTTACGGATCAGGCCCGGACAGCGATTCACGAAGCCTCACCAACGATCCGATTCTTACTGCACTGGGCAAAAGCGCACGGTAAGCGGTTCTATGACTTTGAAGGCCTGGAGTTCTTCAAGACAAAATTTGAACCGGATTATTGGGAGCCTATTTATGCTATTTCGAACGAGCCGAAATTCTCATTACACGCTCTGTATGCAATTGCATGTGCATTTACGAAAGGCCATCCAATAAAAACGATGATCTCTGGTATTGGCAAGGCTATCGAGCATGAAACGAGATGGGCACTTGGAAATCGCGGATGAACGCTTCTCAATGCACGCTCCTCAAAGAAGCTATTCGTATCTCGTGCATGTTGTTGGTTAAATATAATACGCCAGCCTACAATGGACATTGCCTCACTGCCTTATTTCACCCCTCTCGTCAAAGATTACCTGACGCGCTTTTCAACAACACCAGTCCGGGAATTCTTTCCAATAGCTCCCGGTGCACAGCCGGAACAGATGAATCAGCTCATCCAGGCGCGGCTCTTACACGAAAGCTCACTGTTGGCTACCCATCGTAAAACGGTAGTTAGTGCTATTCGTGGCCTTCATGAATCATTCGGCAAGATCAATCCTGCGATAGGCCGGAACATCGAAATCCTGGCTTCACCTAAAACACTTGCCATTGTGACGGGTCAGCAGGTCGGAATGCTTGCTGGACCTCTTTATTCATTTTACAAGGCGTTCACAGCAATTGGATTGTCGAGATCGTTGCAAGCGCAATTTCCCGAGTACTCATTCGTTCCTGTATTTTGGATGGAAACGGAGGATCATGATCTAGAAGAGATCCTCTCTATTCAAGTCTTAAATGCAGAAGGTAAGTCAGAAGCGATTCGCTACGCACCAACTGCGCTTTCAACAAATCCAGAGGCACCCTGGCGCAAGCAAGCTGGATCAACGTTACTTGAAGAAACCCCGCTCGCTGAGTTTTTCGATAAGCTCCGCAGTACCCTCCAACCAACGGATTTCACGGCCGATGTGCTTGAAATTATGCAGCGAGCTTACGCGCCTGACGCACCATTTTCCCGCGCTTTCGCATCACTGCTCCAGCACTATTTTGGCGAGGATGGCTTGCTCATCATCGATGCAAATTCGAGAGAATTAAAATCGCTGGCTGTTGATCTGTTCCGTCATGAGATTGAAACTTCACCACAACTTTCCGAAAGGATCGTGCTACAATCGGTTAATGTCGAGGAAAAGTATCACGCACAGATCAAACCTCGCGCACTTAATCTTTTTTATGTTGATGAAGATGGCGATCGGCTCGCGATCGTTGAAAAGGAACGATCGTCCGGTGTAGGACGGGAATTCTTTCTTAAAGGGTCCCGTAAAACGTTCACGCTCTCCGAGTTGATCTCTGAATTGGATACGAAACCCGAGCGGTTTAGCTCGAATGTTGTCTCTCGACCGTTATTTCAGGACACACTTTTGCCGACCGTTGCCTATGTTGCAGGGCCAGGTGAGATCGCCTACTTTGCGCAGCTTGCACCAGCCTACGAGTGGGCTGGGCTTCCAATGCCACTAATTTATCCTCGTGTCACCGCCACGCTTATCGAGGAGAGGCTTGAGCGAGTATTTGAGAAATTCCATATTACACCGGAAGAGATATTATCGGATGCACATGGACGAAATACTGCTTTATTCGATGCAATGATCGAAACGGAATTATCTCCGTTGTTCGATGGGTCACTGGCCGATATAGATCGCTCACTTGAATTGCTTCGCGCAAAAGTAAGCAAGGTCGATGCGACACTCGATGGTGCACTAACCTCCCTCAAGGGAAAAGTTTTGACCGCAGTCCGCGATTTCGAGAATAAGACACTTGCTGCCGAGCGTAAGCGCCACTCCACAACCAAAACACAGCTCGACAAATTGCTTACTGCGTTGCTGCCTGATGGAGAGCTTCAAGAGAGGAAGCTTAACCTTGTCTATTTTCTCAACAAATATGGCCCCAAGTATTTTGAATTACTGAAGCACCTTCTCAACCCCATAGCGCTTGATTTCCAAGAGCACCATGTCGTCCATCTGAAGGATATCCGGCCAGTCTAAGATACCGCGTTGCCCAAGAGAACTTCCCTTGCTATGCAGCGGTTAATGTCTCCCCACAATGAGAATTATTGAATTTTGGCAGAATTGAGCCAACATTAATTCATTATTGAATTATTGCACCCGTAGCTCAATTGGATAGAGCATCTGACTACGGATCAGAAGGTTTGGGGTTCGAATCCCTGCGGGTGCACAAAGGGAAGGCAAGATTCAGGAAAGTTTGGGTATTGGTACGTTTTTCGTGGATCGCACTCCATCTTCCCCCAATCGCGTCCGTAGCTCAATGGATAGAGCATCAGTCTTCGGAACTGAGGGTTGGGGGTTCGAGCCCCTCCGGGCGCACATTGGGTCGTAGTGACCACAAATAGTGTCTCATTCGCCAGTGCCCCGTTATTCGGTTCCTCATCACAATCGGTTTTGATAAAGAAACGGGAAATGTTGATCAGTTATTCGAGCGACCCGTTAACTCCAGCTTATGGATGAATTGCCAGGCATCTTCTGCTGAGGGCATCGACGCGATCTCACGCGTCGTGGTCTTATCTATGAATACTTTCGCGATAGCAGCTAGAAACTTCAGATGATTGGCCCGGCCAACTTCGGGACTCAAAAAAAGCACGACAATATAGGCTTTTTGGTCGCGCCCTAAGGATGCAACTCCTTGCGGCGTGAGTGCCATTACCGCATGAATATCGCTCGTGCCTTCAAAACCAGCAGCGTGCGGTATTGCGATACCCGTATCGAGGAATGTACTCATTAACCTCTCACGACGCAAAATAAGCTCGTGAATCTCAGCGCGGCGCGACGCAAGATCGGTGTTGTTTTGGATAAGATGATCGATCAGGATCGCGATCGTTTGTTCGACAGTCGTTACTCCCGAAAGATCGGCGAGTATCTTATCCGGTGTGACATAATCGGAAAGCCTAAATTGTTGCTCAAATGGAGCAGCACCGGAGGTTGGTGCAAGAGGGCGATCTCCTTCTTCCACCTCTTGCTTGAGCGGGACGACATACACCCCGATCTCACCGGCAAGACTCAGCAACTCCCCAACAACCGACCTAGAAACGAGGCGCTTCCAGAACGCCCGCTGCGTTGCTCCGATCACGATCTGGGTAACACCTTCTGCACGCGCAAAATCTATGAGTGTCGCCGCCACGCGATCACCACGCAACTGCACGACTGTTGCGCCGAGAGATCGTGCAAGCATAAAGGATTCCCGAAGCTTAGCATCGATCTCCTCAGTGCGCTTGGTTTCCTTGTTCTCAACGAATGCAACGATCCATTTGGCGTTCATGCGTCCGGCCATGCGTGAACCCTGTCGGATCAACCGCGATGCTTGATCCGTGGCAGGCACAGCAACTAATACTTTTTCGCCGGACTGCGCGGTTCCAGGTGTATTCGATTCCCGTCGCTTATCTTTATCTTTTTGTTCAACGTCATTCGCAAGCTCGCGCAATGCCAGCTCGCGCAGCATACTGATATTGCTGTGTGTAAAAAAATTGGACAGCGATCGCTCTATGCGTTCCAGTGGATAGATCTTCCCCTGCCTCATTCGCTCCTGAAGCTCATCCGGCGTCACATCGACGATGATCATCTCACGCGCTAGCGCAAAAAAGGTATCCGGCACTCGTTCCTGGACCTTTACACCTGTCATACGTTCGACCATATCATGTACGCTCTCCAAATGTTGTACATTGCAGGTGCTGAACACAGCGATGCCGGCAGCAAGAATATCTTCAATGTCTTCATAGCGCTTTTCGTGCTTGGAACCGGCCGCATTTGTATGTGCCAGCTCATCGACGAGCACCACCTGAGGCTTACGCGCAATAACGGCATCGACATCCAACTCCTGAAGCACTACCCCTTTGTATTCCACTTTCCGCGTTGGAACCATCTCTAGTTCGCGGATCTGGCTTAGCGTATCTTTACGGTCGTGCGGTTCTACATACCCGATCACAACATCGACTCCGCGCGAACGCAGCGCGTTGCCGTCCTGAAGCATGCGATACGTCTTCCCCACTCCGGGCGCCGCACCAAGATAGATGCGAAGCGGAGCCTCCTCCGCATACTTGATCTCGTGAAGCAGGTCTTCGACCGAAAGGGAGTCAGTCATGTATCAGTGTGATTGTGCCTTCGTTCGCTGTAACATGTCAATATTGAGTTCGAGCACATTCACTCGCGGTTCACCCAGGAAACCCAGGTCGCGGCCTTTGATATGTGCCGACACAATTGCACGGACAGAATCGACGGGCAAATTATTAAAGCGCGCCACGATCGGCGCCTGGAGCATGGCGTTCGCAACGCTGATATCAGGGTCGAGCCCAGATGCTGATGTGGTCAAAAAGTCGGCTGGGAAGGTTACTCCCACAAGCTCGGGATAGAGTTTTGACAGCGAATCACGATCATGCGTAAGACGATCCATTAATGCTTTGCTTGTAGGTCCGAGGTTAGAACCACCGGAATTCATGCCATCATATCCGGTGCCGGCAGCGGATGGCCGGCTGTGAAAGAATTTAGGCGAACCGAAACTCTGCCCAATAAGCGAGGAACCGACTACTTTGCCATCGAGCGTGACAAGGCTCCCGTTGGCCTGCGCCGGAAAGCACAGTTGTGCAATGCCCGTCATCGCGAGCGGATAGATGATTCCCACCAGCACGGTAAGTACTACTGTCATCATTATGGAAGTAATAACTGTTTTCATAAAGAGCATTATATTAAAATCCGAACGAGGATACTACCAGATCGATGGCCTTGATCCCAATAAATGGAATGATAACGCCACCAACTCCATAGATCAGAATATTTCTTCTTAAGACCGCAGCCGCGCCAAGCGGTCGATACTTAATACCCTTCAAAGCGAGCGGAACGAGCGCAATGATAATAAGAGCATTAAAAATGACCGCCGATAAAATAGCACTTTGCGGTGAATGCAACGCCATCACATTCAGAGCCGCAAGCTGAGGAAATGCCACCATGAACATTGCGGGAATGATCGCAAAGTATTTCGCGACATCATTCGCAATAGAAAAAGTCGTGAGCGCACCCCGTGTCATCAGTAGCTGCTTCCCGATCTCCACCACTTCGATGAGTTTTGTGGGATTGCTATCGAGATCCACCATATTGGCAGCTTCTTTGGCTGCCATTGTACCGGTGTTCATAGCCACGCCAACGTCTGCTTGTGCAAGTGCCGGAGCATCGTTCGTACCATCCCCCGTCATCGCAACAAGTTTTCCGCTTGCTTGCTCCTTCCGGATGAGGGCCATCTTCGTTTCCGGCGTTGCTTCTGCAAGAAAATCATCTACACCGGCTTCTGCAGCGATAGCCTTAGCCGTGAGCGGGTTATCACCGGTGATCATCACCGTTTTGATTCCCATGGCACGCAATTGTTCGAAACGCTCGCGCATTCCTTGTTTGACAATATCCTTCAGTTGTATGACTCCAACCAGTTTCCCATTTTCCGCAACCGCGAGCGGCGTTCCGCCTGAACTTGCGATGTGCTCGACATGGGCGTTCATCGCTGCGGAAATACCTTCACCGGTTCCAGATAGCCGTGCGATCGCATCGACTGCTCCTTTGCGAATAGCCCGTTCACCAATATCAACTCCACTCATGCGTGTATGAGCCGAAAACGGTATGAAAGTCTTTTCAGCAGTCAGGACATTCGATGGAAGTTCCTTCACCGTTTCTTGTGCTAATGTGACAATGCTTCGACCTTCTGGAGTTTCATCGCTAAGGCTTGCAAGATAGCACGTTAGCGCTAACGATTCCATCGAAACACCCTCGGCAGGAATGAACGCCGTTGCCATGCGATTACCGATAGTGATCGTTCCGGTCTTATCGAGTAACAATGTGTTCACATCCCCTGCTGCTTCGACCGCTCGGCCGGACATTGCAAGCACATTGCGTTGCAGCACGCGATCGATGCCCGCTATTCCGATCGCTGATAGAAGTCCGCCGATCGTGGTGGGAATTAAGCAAACCAACAGCGAAACCATCACGACGATCGAGACTGGGCTCGCCATATACAATGCAAAGGAATTCAATGCGACGAGTGCAACCACGAAAATGATCGTCATGCCAGAAAGCAAGATCGTTAGTGCGATCTCATTCGGAGTCTTCTGTCTCTTGGCCCCCTCAACAAGGCCGATCATACGGTCGATAAAAGTCTCACCCGGATTGGACGTGATCATCACTTTGAGCCAATCGGAAATCACCCTCGTCCCACCGGTTACAGCCGAACGGTCCCCGCCGCTTTCACGAATAACCGGAGCAGATTCGCCGGTAATTGCTGATTCATCAATAGATGCAATTCCTTCGCTCGCATCACCATCGCCAGGAATCACATCGCCGGCTTCTACAAGAACAAGATCTCCTTTTCGAAGCATTGTTGCATTAATCTGCGAAATGGCTCCGTCTTTTCCTATGAGCTTTGCCATGGTGTCAGTCTTCGTTTTGCGCAGCGCATCGGCTTGGGCTTTACCGCGGCCTTCGGCCATAGCTTCAGCAAAGGTTGCAAAATATACCGTGAACCATAGCCATGCCGAGATGAGGCCAGAAAATGTTGGATCCCCAGAGTTCGATATCATTTCACTGATCCAGGAACCCGTCGTCAGTACGGCGCCAACTTCGACCACGAACATGACCGGGTTTTTCCAAAGCACTCGAGGATCAAGCTTTATCAGCGCATCGACCAGCGCGCGCTTTACGATCGCGGGATCGAATATTTTTTTCTGTTTATGAATTTCGCGTTTAGCCATAATGAGTTTCCCCTCCCATCAAAGGTGGGGGTTAAGGGGTGGTTAAAAAAGTTTGCCAGCTTGCATGAGCAAATGTTCGAGGATGGGTCCGAGCGATAGTGCTGGGAAAAATGTAAGCCCACCAACAATGAGGATGACCATCACCAGCAACGCTCCAAATAGTGTGGTGTTCGTCAGGAATGTGCCCTGCGATGGGGCAATTGGAGTCTTCTTTGCCATACTCCCAGCAATTGCGAGCACCGGAACGATGACGAAAAATCTGCCGAACAGCATGACAATTCCGAGCGTGATATTGAAAAAGAGGGTATTCGCATTCAAACCAGCGAAGGCTGATCCGTTATTCCCCGTTGCGGAGGTGTAGGCGTAGAGTATCTCTGTCAATCCATGTGGGCCAGTATTTGCGAGACTCTTAAGTGCTGTGGGTTCCACAACAGCCCATGCTGTAAATCCAAGAATGCAAAAGACGAGCGAAAGCAGAGCCAGCATCGAGAGTTTGATCTCCCTCGATTCAATTTTCTTTCCTAAATATTCGGGAGTACGCCCAACCATCAGGCCGGCAATGAATACGGAGATCAAGACGAAAAGAAACATTCCATAAAGTCCAGACCCAACTCCACCGAATACCACTTCCCCAAGCATAATATTGAACAGCGGTATCATACCACCAATCGGCGTAAAACTTTCATGCATCGAGTTCACTGCGCCACACGATGCGTCAGTGGTAACAGTAGCAAAAAGGGTGCTCTGTGTAATTCCAAAACGTACATCTTTTCCTTCCATATTGCCGCCGGATTGCATAGCGCTTGCCGCGCGCTCGATGCCGAGCTTGCCCATAATCGGGTTCCCGGATTGTTCTGCAACATTGCACGTGACAAGCCCAGCAAGGAATAAGAATGTCATCGCGCCCCAGATGGCCCAGCCTTGCTTTTGATCTTTTGCCATGCGCCCGAACATATAGGTCAAGCCAGAGCCTAACAAGAAGATTAAGACGACTTGAATGAAACTCGTAAGTGCTGACGGGTTCTCGAACGGATGAGCAGAGTTCGCATTAAAGAATCCACCACCGTTGGTTCCAAGGATCTTGATCGCCTCTTGCGATGCTACCGGCCCCATTGGAAGAATCTGCTTCACACCTTCCAGCGTAGTAGCCGTGACATAAGGCGATAGATTTTGGATCATCCCTGATGCCACAAAAATGATCGTAGCTACAATAGAAAGAGGAAGGAGCACATAAAGCGTACAGCGTACCAGATCAACCCAGAAATTTCCTATCGTTTGCACCGAGGCTCGCACGAGGCCTCGCACCACAGCAACGGCAATCGCGATTCCCATTGCTGCGGATACAAAGTTATGGAATGCAAGCCCAGCCATCTGCGTAAAATAGCTCATCGTAGACTCACCGCCGTAGGCTTGCCAGTTCGTGTTCGTGATGAAGCTGACCGCGGTATTGAAACTGAGATCGGGTGCGACCGCACCGAATCCTTGTGGGTTCCATGGAAGGATCTGTTGCAACCGCAAGATCGCATAGAGAACAATACCGCTCACTGCGCTAAAAATGAGCATCGCTATACTGTACGCAGTCCATTTCATTTCAGATTTCGGATTCACGCCGCATACGCGATAGATCAACCGTTCGAGCGACCCGAAAACCGGTGTGAGAAAGGTCCGCTCGCCCGAGAATACCTTAGCGAGAAATATTCCCATCGGCTTCGTTACCAAAACGAGCACGACGAGATACGCAAGTAATTGAAGAATGCCGTTCGTTGTCATAATGTTTTCCCAGTTCTAATGTAGAATGGGTTAATGATTAGAATTTTTCAGGGTATAGCAACGCATACATCAGGTATGCGACTGCTGCAATTACGAGTAGGAGGAGGAATATACCGCTCATAGTGGTGATTAGCTTAGATCTTCTCGCAATACGTTTGAAACGCTATTCCCAAGCCGAAAAAGGCCAGGATCATTGCGATGTATAAAATGTCATTCATAATGGAAAATTAGCAATGATTATACAGATTGCAGAGGTAAAGCAATGGTAAAAGTTGATCCCTGGCCGATTGTGCTCGCAGCCCAGATACGCCCGCCGTGTGCAAGAACTATTTCTCGAGCGATCGAAAGCCCAAGCCCCGTGCCGGATCCAAATCCCATACGTCCTTCCTCAACCTGTACAAATTTGTCGAAAATTCTGGAGAGATCACTTTCCGCGATTCCCTTACCTTGGTCCGTGATCGAGATCCAGATCTCGCGTTCGATGACGCGAGCGTCCGCCGTGATATGCGCACCTCTTGGGCTGTATCGAATGGAATTTGTCAGTAAGTTCGTGATGGCCCATGCCATTTTGTTAGGATCTACAAATACTTCCGGGACGTCCTTCATTACCATGACATCGATCGATACTCCTGCTTCTTCTGCACGCAACGAAACTGGAATGATCGCACTTTCGAGGAGCGTCTCCACATCCATCGCTCGTTTTTGTAGTTGGAGGGTTCCCGTCTCCAGTTTTGCGAGATCGAGCAATTCGCGCACTAGGGTGAGCAATCTATCCGATTCATTCCGGATGGTCGCGGCAAGCTCGTTCTGTTTTTGACTGAGAGGGCCGGCAATTCCATCGGCAAGCAAGCCACTTGTCATTTTGATCGCACTGAGAGGATTCTTAAGCTCATGTGCAGCCGTTGCGACAAAGTTACTTTTTGCGCGATCCAATTCCTGGAACTCAGCAAGACTTCGACGCGAAACCGCCACCGCCAAAAAGATCGCAGCACCAACGAGTAGAATTGTAATACCGATCGTGGAGGTGCGTGCGAAATCGCCCTGCGCACGAAATGCTTCGGAATGTGCAAACATTGCCTGCTCGTTGATCTTCAGGACAGATTCACAATCCTGACGAACTTGCTCTGCAAGTGCATTGGAAGGCGCCTTTTGAAAGGCTTGATAGTCACGGTCGAGCTTGCGTGTTCCATCGAGCTCGCCTACTTCGGTAATATTCGAATACTCCAGCAAGAGATTTTTTCGAACTATGGCATCATCCACAGCGAAGCGTTCAGAACCGCCGATCTGCATATCCGAAACAGCAAGTTCCATCTGATGCATGTAACTGATCGTGCGATAATTCTCGATAAAAAGATGCTCCGCAGCGGTTCCAAGGGTAGATATATGATAGTAAGACCATCCTGCAATGAGCAGCGTGAGAAAAATCACAAGCGAAAAGCCGGTGATGATACGGATGCGAAGTCCGCGTTCGAGCAAACGATTGGCCATAGTGCGTTTTGGAGTTTCTCCAAAAATACGAAGCCCACCGATGAACCGTACCGGATGTCCAGCTTTTAATTGATCGTCGCTGCCTCCAACCCACCGTGCTGAACGCGCAAACGCAGGCTGCTCACGCATATCGCGAGCACGACGGCGAATAGCGGCATCGTCAACCCACCCCTGCACCCAAAGGGATGCGGGAAAGATGCTGCCATCGTTGGTTCCGGTGAGCGTTGCCGAGTTCACGTAATTCGATCGATGAGGATGTTAAAGCCAAAATCGCCAAAGACTGTGCTCTTTGAAATATGGATCAAAAACGGCATAGTAGCGCAACAATAATGCGCGACTCTACTTTTACAAGATCTGGAGCCCAAGAGGATGGAACCGGATTTCCGTTGTTGCCAATGTAGCCATCCGGAGATGTTACACCGCCCGGCCCGGCAAAGTAGCCTACGCTTGCCTCGCGATGCACAAATTCCAATCGCCAGGTGATGAGTTCGTTCGGCATCCAATCGAATGTCGTCGAGCAATCCCAGCCGGTGAATTGATCGCCGGGATTTTCAGTGAATGGATGAGTTCCCGTCACTAGGATCGGCCCGGTTGGTGTTTGGACGACATACGGAATCGGGCTCGCATCGCCGGTGGGAGCGAGAACGAGATAGCGTCCTGGATTGTGAATCCACCCACCTCCGAATGTCCAGCCTATGTGATCGTTATCGAACCAGAGCCGATGATAGGCCATGCCGCTGATGAAAAATTGCGCCGGACCAAGCACCGGATCGGAGTGGAATCCATTTACACCTCCACCTGTCTCCTCGCCAATATCGTTGGTGAGTGAGAATGCCGCGCGATGCAGAAAACTGCCCGGGCTGTTGTAATATCGAAACTCGACACTATTGTCCGTGTGGATCCGGAGTCGATTCGGCTGGTCCTGAGTCGAATATCCATAAAAATTATTGGAAAGAAGTTGAGCCCATTCCGTGGGACGCCAGAGGATCTGGCCACCGGTTGCAGGGCCGGTCGTAAACTTCGCATAGGATTGCCAGCCATTCGTGATCCACGGTTCGATCTTCAATTTGTCAGATGGGAAAATTTGGACGCGCATACCGTTGAAGAACCACGGCGTATTATCCGACGTGAACGAAGGTTGATACGCCCAGTTTTCCACATTGTAATAAGAAAATAGCCCAATATAGGACATGAAGATTCCCGCTTGGACATTGATTCCATTCCATACATCAAAGTGGTAGCCAGCATAGGCTTCGCTGAAATAGCGATAGGCATCTGCGAGGTCATACTGGCCATGCAGGACGCTGAGATCGTTCCGTGGAACCACCGTGGCACGAGTTCCCAACTGCAAAAGCACACGACCCATCACATTATCGTAATGGAAATCGCCTCCTGCTGCCATCAGATTGACTTCAAACTCATTGTCGCGAGCAAGAGTGGTAGAGCCTGTGACGGTATGATCGATCGGATGCTGATTCGATGCCGTGTAATTCGCATCGAGGAGGAATTCGCCGGTAAAATACTTGGAATCGAGCAGAGCCGTGTGTTGGCGATCGTTGCCGTTTAACCACGTAAAATCGCCAAAGGTGAAGGGGTCGGCGGGTCTGGTGGTATCTGCTTTTGCCGTATCCGGTACAACCGGAGTCGGCGATGCTTTTGTGACGCTCGTGCTATCGGTCTTGGCGAGGTCTGCAGCGCGAGAAAAACTCAGCGAAAATGAACAGATTGAGAATGTAGCGAAGAATATTAGAATAGTTTTCATAGTGGTAGCACTGAAATACTTCTGTTTTGAAAGGAAATAATGTGCCATCCTTCAAAAAGTTTGAGGACGAGCTATGGGTGCTACTACTTTTGAAAAACCATAGCGAAACGCTACGCATCACCGTAGCAATACGCTATATGCTTTGACAAAAACTATACTCTGATGATTAACGGAAATCGCATTTATCCGATGTCGTAAAAACATCTTATACCTGCAATAACATTACCTTCCACTTTGAAATATGGCAGAGTTATAAGCAGCGCTAACAGTTACTAACGAGACAGCAGATGACAGGGAAAATAGTTGGCGCAATTATTGCCCAAGAATTGACAATTAATCCACGCCCAGAACCTAGATATTAATCACAAGGCTTAAATTTAGATGGTAGGCTCTCCCTATTCCAAACTTCGCTCCCAGCGGGACATAAACCTTTGGCGGATCCCGCTGCAACTATCCCTTGGAGCCGTTGGGCTGTTCTGTCTAACCTTAATTCCCGATATTCTCGACAAGTACGGCATCATTCGCATTCCATCGTGGCTTACGATGGGCAGTATAGACGATGCGCGGGCTATACTAAGCGCAACGATGGGAGCTGTTGCGACGGTGCTTGCGCTTATCTTCTCCGTCGCGCTACTCGTGCTTTCTATGGTCGCCACACTCTTTGGCCCTCGATTGCTCTATCGTTTCCTTCAAGATAAAGTTACGCAAATGACGATCGGCATTTTCATGGCGACATTCGTCTATATCTCGTTAGTTTTTTTGGTAACGCACCAGACAGCAACGTCGACGTTCATTCCCCAAATTTCTCTTATTACAAGCTGGGTATTGGTAGTTGTTAGCTTCGGGTTCCTGGTTTATTATAGCCATAGAATTGCCACCTCAATACAGAATCCCGATCTCGTTGCACATGTTGCCGGGGATGTGTACCCTTCTGCGGCAGGAGCTCTGGAGCGTGGTCCTTCCGAGGGAATCGGACCTGCACCCGACGATGAAAAGATACTGCACGAGTCAGCAAGCGGTGCAGAAGTAACTTCCCCTCAAAGCGGATATCTTCAGTATATCGATCACGAGTCGCTTGTTCTGATGGCGGGCAAGGCAAATGCAAAAGTGATATTGCGATTTCGTCCCGGTCAGTTCGTGCTACGCGGAGAGGCGCTCGCAGTGGTATGTCCGAAGGAATGTGTAACGCTGCTTGACACCGAGATCCGCCGGTGCATAAAGCTCGGCAATCATCGGACTCTCACACAGGATAGCGAATTCGGTGTTGCACAGATCGTGGAGATCGCGATTCGTGCACTCAGCCCGGCAGTGAATGACACTTTCACTGGTTTGGCATGCGTTGATTGGCTCGGTGATGTCCTGCTCGCCCTTGCGGAGAAGCCACCGCTAGAAGGTAATTGGTATGATTTGGCCGGTGAACTTCGTGTGTGGATGCCCGCAATACGCTTGGAACGCCTTGTCAAGCACGCATTCGATCTTATTCGGCAAGCCGGAGCGCAGAACCCAGCGGTGCTGATCCACCAGCTCGATGTCATTCGCCGACTTGCTCCGCGTATGCCGCTTCCGGCTAAGCAAATGTTGGCGGAAGAAGCACGGGCTATCCGCGATACGGAAATGGCTGATATTGTTGAACTCGACCGGAATGATATTGAACGGGCACTATTGCGGGCTCGTGAAGCCCTAAAGATGGATCACGATTTTTGGAATAAATAAGTCCTCACTTTTCAAATCAATACCTCTATCCATTTCATTCTGAACAGATAATGACCCTCAACGGCATTTTTCAGGGACTACTACTTTTCGTAACTATTCTTGCGTTGACAAAACCGCTTGGGGCCTATCTTGCTCGCGTGTTTTCGAACGAACGAACACTGCTTCATCCCATCCTATCGCCGATCGAGCGCATGATCTATCGCGTTTGCCGTGTCGATCCGGCAGAACACATGCCGTGGCAGCGATATTCCTTATCGCTATTGCTGTTCAGTTTTACAGGCTCACTATTACTATACGTAATAATGCGTTTACAGCATCTTCTTCCTTGGAACCCAATGGGCTTTCCCGGAATGCCGCCCGATCTTTCATTCAATACTTCTACCAGTTTTGTAACTGGAACGAGCTGGCAAGCCTACGCCGGTGAATCAACGATGAGCTACTTTACCGATATGGCTGGGATCGCAGTACAAGATTTCCTTTCGTCGGCTGCTGGATTGGCCGTTGCCATCGCGATCATTCGTGGGTTCGTTGGTTCAAAGATAGAGGGTATCGGAAATTTCTGGACGGACATTGTTCGGTCTTGCCTATACGTCCTTCTGCCGATGTCGATCGCAGGTGGTCTTCTATTTGTTGGGCTTGGTGTTATTCAGAATGTGTCCCCGTATGTCACAGCCACTACTCTTGAAGGTGCGCGGCAAGTGCTTCCGATCGGCCCAGTTGCCAGCGAAGAAATCATCAAGCTCCTCGGCGCCTCGGATGGAGGAGGGTTTTTTAACGCCAATTCTGCTCATCCATTCGAAAATCCAAGCGCGCTCGTTAATTTTCTTCAGATGTTTTGTCTTTTTATCATTCCCGCAGCGATAACCTATTGCTTCGGTTGCATGGCAAAAGATCGTAAACAAGGATGGGTCTTGTTTGGCGTCATGAGTTTCTTTTTCTTTGTCGGATTCATGGGAACGTATGCCGCCGAACAACACAGCGATCCCATTCTCACTTCTCAACACATTGAGCGCCAAGCAACGGCAGCGCAGCCAGGAGGAAACATGGAGGGCAAGGATGTCCGGTTCGGAATTGCAAATTCAGCACTATTCGAAACCGTTACCACGGACGTCTCCGATGGTGCGACAAATGCCTCGGTTGATAGCTTCACGCCCCTTGGCGGGATGGTCGCATTAGTTAATATGATGTTAGGCGAAATCATTTTTGGCGGGGTCGGCTCGGGATTGTACGGAATACTGCTCCTTGTCATCATCACAGTATTTATCGCTGGATTGATGATAGGCAGGACACCGGAATATCTTGGCAAAAAGATACAATCCCGTGAAATGAAACTTGCAATGCTTGCATTGCTGCCGACAACGTTCTGCGTTTTGGGTTTTTCGGCATGGGCTGCTGCGTCGCCGGAAGTTCTTAACAGCCTGGGCAATAAAGGCGCCCATGGGCTTACGGAAGTTATTTATGCCTATACGTCCACCACATCAAATAATGGGTCGACCATGGCCGGTTTGCAATCGAACACGGCCTATTGGAATATATCGACCGGCATTGCCATGCTTGTCGGGAGATTCAGCACTATGGTCGCCATGCTTGCAATGGCTGGTTCCCTCGCTACCAAAACACCTGCGCCTGTCTCGAAATTTACATTCCAGACGAATAATCTTCTTTTCGGATGCCTTCTTATTGCGGTAATACTTATCGTTGGCGGTTTGACATACTTCCCATCATTAGCAATTGGCCCGATTCTCGAACATTTACAAATGGTTACTGGTAAAGTGTTTTGAATTTACTCGATCCCATACATCCGAAGCTTGCGATAGAGCGTGGTAGTCGCAATATTCAAATGACGAGCTGTTAGCAGCTTGTTTCCACCGAGGCGTTCCAATACTTCAAGGATGTATTTCTTTTCGATCTCATCGAGCGGCGCAATTTCATTCGGCACAGTATCAACGGCATGAGCAACATCGTGGGCAATGCGGAGATGCCGCTTGAATAGTTCTTCCGGGAGGTGTTCAAGGTCGAGCATACCATCGTCGGCAAAGATCAACGCTCGTTCGATCACATTCTTCAACTCGCGCACATTTCCGGGCCAACCATACTCCGTAAGCACCTCGATGGCATGAGGAGAGATCGTTCGAACTTTGCTCCCGATCTTCCGTGCCAGATCTTCGAGCAGTGTTTGCGCCAGCTGCGGAATATCTTCTTTTCGCTCGCGAAGCGGTGGAAGGTGGATAGCAACCACTTTGAGCCGATAGTAAAGATCCTCTCGGAATAAACGAGTTCGAATGGCTTCCCCAAGGTCACGGTTCGTTGCAGCAATCACGCGCGTATTGACCGAACGCGATCGTGAAGTACCGACGGGAGTTAGCTCACCCTTTTCGAGAAAACGCAGAAGCTTGACCTGGGTCTCTGCTGACATTTCGCCAACCTCATCGAGAAAAACCGTTCCTCGATCGGCGGATACAAGCAATCCTTCTTTATCTCGATCCGCGCCTGTGAACGCGCCGCGAACATATCCGAACAGTTCGCTCTCCTGCAGGTCGCGGGGAATCGCTCCACAATTAATGGCAATGAACGGGCCGTTGCGACGCGGGTTATTCGCGTGAAGCATTTCGGCAACCAATTCTTTGCCGGTTCCGGATTCGCCCGTTATCAGTACGCGCGTATCCGTCGGGGCTACGCGGCGCAACACCTCACGTAATTGAATGATCGCCGGACTATTTCCGACGATCCGGTCATAAGCGTACTCATCTCGTGTTTGCTTTCTCAGTCGTTCGATCTCGCGTTTCAACGCGCGTTTTTCAAGCGCCTTTTCTACGACAAGTACGATCTCTTTATAGTCCGTATCTTTCGTGAGATAGTCAGCAGCACCTAGTTTCATGGCTTCTACTGCATTTTCTAACTCCGCATGTGCTGTCAGGACGATCACCTCTGACTCCGGTGTTAACTGTCGGGCTTCTCGAAGCATGTCGAGACCGCTCTTGCTGCCCATTCGCATATCGGTAATTATGAGGTCGATCCCAGTAGATTCACCAATCGTACGTTTGGCCTCATCAACGCTTGAAGCAAGCAGCACTTCATGACCGTAATGCTCAAGTATGGTCTTGTAATTGCCACGCGCGGCCGCTTCGTCATCAACCAATAGTATTAAGGACATTGCAGATTAACAAGAACAAAAGACAAAAGGAATAAAGATTAGCTTGAGTAACTGAAAATAAATAGCTGGCTTTGATCCGATGAGTATAACATCGAAGCGGAAACTCTCGTCCCTTGGATGGTCAGTCAGTATTATGCGATGAAAACCATGTGTGTGTTGAGCGCAGGAGTTGGAGGTTAATGAAAACAGCAACAATCCTGCATGATTTAGAGCATGGGATGAAGAGTTTGAGCCCATGAAGCGAATAAAGTTTTCCCGCCCTGTTCAGAGTCCGGTAGTGGAAATAATATCAAGACCAGTCGGAGTGAGTGTCAGCTTGGTCGAGGTAGGACGCGAAGTTGAATTCATGCGATCACAAGGGCTGAATAATAAACGTCAGCGATATGATTACTTTTCACCCATCCTAACACGTCTGTCCTCGACCGGTTCGCGGTTCGCTGGAATAAATAATAGGTGATCAACTATTGAATTCAACCAGATCCAAAACACATTTCTAGCAACTGAGTCGAAAGATTCGTATTTTTGAAGACAACGTGTTCGTTGAAAAATCCGCATCCTGAAGAAGAGGGGTACGGGGATAGTTTTTTGACACCGAATAACTGCTCCAGCGCCCCATCCAGCTCTAGGAGGGTGGTGACTCTGTGAACGCATTTCTAAGATCAACTACTTTTTTATGAAACGCAAGCATTTCCTCCTTATAAGCGGGCTCGTCGCATGGATCTTCAGCGTCGGGATGATGCTCATGCCATCAGGATTCACCTCTGGCATTTCCACAGCGCCGCCAACACCCACGGTCGATGCTTGGGCACAGTTTCTTGGCACCAACCTGTTCGCCATCGGATTCATCAACATCTTTGCGAGTCGAAGTCCGTGGTCAGGTGCGGTTCGGGCGATCATGTGGGGCAATATCATCCTCCATCTGCTCGCCATCGCTGCCGACGCGAATGCCTACATGAATAATATTATTAATTTGCAAGGCATCATGCAGAGCACGGTCGTGCATTTGGTATTCATCATCGGATTCTGTTATTACACATTCAAAAAGTCCACGCACGATATGAACCCCGCAAAGCAAACTGCCGACTCGAGATTGCCGGATGCTCTCTAAGATTAAGTCTAAGCTTGCGCTCGCCCAGCGTCAGATCTTGCACCGTTTCTATATCGGGAAACAAAAAGAACGTGAAGTCATTCAAGAATTTCATAAGCTCTATTATTACTCCAATGTTGCTGGCAGAACGTGGGGTGATACCTGGTGGATGGGTGTTCCGGTTCTGAAATGTCCGCTCGATCTCTGGATCTATCAGGAAATAATTTTTCGGGTTAAGCCTGATCTCATCATCGAAACGGGTACATATAAAGGCGGCACCGCTCACTATTTCGCCTCGATATGCGAGCTAATAGGAAATGGCGAAGTGGTCACAATTGATATTGAAGAATATCCCAATCGTCCCATACACTCGAAAATCACTTATCTACATGGATCTTCGACGAGTCCTTCAATCGTGGCTGCAATCCGAAAACTGATCGAAGGCAAAAGAAATGTGCTCATCATCCTCGACTCCGATCATAGCATGGCGCATGTTCGTCAGGAGATGGAGTTATACGCGCCACTCGTTACGATCGGCAGCTACCTGATCGTTGAGGACACAAACATCAATGGGAACCCAGTATTGCCAGAATCCGGTCCTGGCCCTAACGAAGCGATCGACGATTATCTTCATGGGCATCCAGAATTTATGATCGATCGATCGATGGAGAAATTGCTTATGACATTCAATCCTGGTGGGTACCTTCAACGGAAGGAACTCGATTCATGACCGCATGAAAATCGATCATCTTAATGATGATGAAATCCCTGATATTGTAAAGAGATCATCTGATCCACGAGCGATTTGCGCGCAGCTTCGTTTCCACGGCAATCGATATATTGAAAACGCAGTGATTCCTTTCGCGGTATGTTTGGCTGTAACACAGGATCCAAAAACTTCCGTGCGAATTCTTTTTCGAACAGTCCAGACAAATATGGCATTGAAGAGGGCGGTCGAATATACGCCGTGTCCCGCAAACCATTGATACGAACCAGATTTATCGGTTGCCCATAAAACCAGCCAAAACTATTTTGAGGATCCATCGCACCAAGCGTTGCGGCATCGAACCAGGTATCGGTCGTTGGATTTATGAGGATGAGCGTAGAATCGAGGCGCTCGTGCGATAGCAACTCTCGTGCCTCGTCTTCCCCAGCTTTTTCCTCACGCAGTTGCTCATAACTCATCAGGTCGGACACGCCATAGTAGGAAAAAGAAATTGCATCAGTCGATTGCGTGCGGCGCGGATTTGGCATCGCGATCTCACTGCTAATTTGAAACGACGGAAGGAAAATGAAAAGCCCGATATTGCAAACAATATAGACAAGCCCCATTCGCCATGCAACGGCAAATTTATCGAGTGCAATGATGATCAGGCATGGCACCAGGATCACAGCATCGTGTAGCATTTCATCGCGTGAAAAGGTGTTCGTCAGAAAGAACACACCGAGGATCACGAACGCGGATTGAAAATCACGAGCGATTCCTCCAGCCTTGCGACGAAAGATACTTAGCAGCAATATATTGGTTGAAAACACTGCGATAATGATTCCTTGGGCGACCAAGCTTATGCCGCGTGGTTCGAAAAATCTAGGGTTCATCGCAGCCCACACATGCGCCGAGCCAAAGTAAAAGATCTCAAGCAAAGCAAAGGATGCCATTCCAACGAGCATTAATCCGAAGAGCACGTAACTCGCTTTGGCACGAGGGCCATAGGTAGCATGGTGGAGACTTAAGCCAACGGTCACAACAGCGATTAGTAGAACAAACGGCCAGAAGCCAATCGAAAGCGAAAGTCCGAAGAATATAGCTGCAAGCTTATGTGCTTGTTGGTTAGGACTCGTAAAAAGATATAGCAGCAGCGTGGCAGCTAGAAGGGTAAGAAGCTGGGAATCAAAGGTATGCGTAAGACCAAGAATGACCACATTGAGGACCAGCATTGCCCCACCAATGATGGCCCGCTGATCATCGAAAAGCCTTTGCAACGTCAAGAAAAAGAAACAAACCGAGAAAGCAATGACGATCACGCGAAAAACCACTAAGGCAGCAAACGCATCACCGGTGATAAATGCAATTACGCGCGGTATCCAGAGCCAATGCACATGCAGCGCCTCGAAGGTATCCGGTGTGCCACGCATCCAATGCTCGAGGCTTTGCAGCGCCAGCGCGCTCGATCCTGTACCGATTACAGAGGGTGGAATGAGCGTGAGAAGCCCAGCCACAATGGCGATAGCAGGGAAGAGGAAAGACGGAGCTTTATTACTCACGGCTCAACCGTCCAGGTATCATTCCATACCACTTGCCGTGCTTCCGGCATAGTGCGGCCCAAAAATCGCTCGCCGACGGCTTGGAACTTCCTTGGTATATCGCTCACAAGCAATGTGTGGTGTGGGACATGCTTTAGCTTGTCATCCCCGGTGATGTTTTCCACTCTTAACATTTCGGCTACCAATCTGGCGGCCGTAGCTCCGGAATTAATAAGTGTAACCCTCGGCCCCATCGTCCGCTGTATGACTTCTGAAAGCACCGGATAATGCGTGCAACCAAGGATAAGTGTATCGACCTCCTTGACCTTCAGATCGCGGAGATATTCCTCCGCGATCACTTCGGTGGCGACGTGGCTCGTCCATCCTTCTTCTGCGAGCGGCACAAAAAGCGGACAGGCTTTGCTGAACGTTTCGCAGATCTTCTCCTGCATTAATGCCTCTTTCAAGATAGCCGCTTCATACGCTCCGCTTGCAACAGTCGCCTCGGTGCCTATAATACCGATCCTGCCGTTGATCGTTAAGCGAACCGCCTCCGCAGCACATGGTCCGATCATTCCTATCACCGGGATCCCATTAGCTGCGCGATCGACCTCTTCCAGTGCCGTTGCGCTAACGGTATTGCAGGCCACTACGATCATTTTAACATCGAAGGCCAACAAAAGCGCGCTATCTTCACGAGCGTAGCGCCGAACCGTCTCGACCGATTTTGTGCCATAGGGCACACGCGCCGTATCGCCAAAATAAACGATACCCTCGTTCGGAACGGTCTCGAATAATTCCTTGACTACGGTCATCCCTCCAATGCCGGAGTCGAACACGCCGATAGGGCGAACCGCCATTTAGTTCTTGGTAGGAGCGGGTGGAGTTGGCGGCGCTTGATTTGGTGGAGGAGGCATTCCGGGGCGGCCGGGAATGTTTGGTTTCATGCCATTCGGCGTTTCAACCGGCTTGCCCATTGGCTTGCCCATCGGCGTTACGATACGCTGGACCGTGGAACGCACGTATTGGTCGATCTCCCCATTGCGCGCACTGACAAGATGGCTTTCCACTTCCAGATAATGCTTTCCTGCCGGCGTTTTGAAGAAAGGCACCATCGATTGTAGTTCTTGCGCCGAAAATTGGGAACGGTAGGCGTTGTACAAAATCTTTTCGTCCATGTTCTGGTCGATCTTCATCATGACGGTGTCATGTGCTTTGGCCGAATCAATCCCACGCGCTTGCATCATGCGCCCCATGTGGGATAAGTCTGATTCTGCTCGTTCCTTGATCCCCGGCGATGGCTTGATAAGTGGAAGCAGCTCCTTGAAGGCCGCATTAAATGCCGTGCTGTCCGGATATGATTTTAGGGTCGGCGCGCCAAACTGAGGGGACATCGGGTGGCCACCTGGCGGCATTCCCGGCTGACCACCTGGCTGTGCCGATACGGTGGATACGATCAAGAGTAGGCTGAGGAAGGTAATGATGTGTTTCATAATGATTCTTTGAACGAAAAAATTGATAGACCCCTCGCGACTCGATAAGGCCGGTACTACAAATTCTGATTGCTCAAAAAAAGTTTGGCCTATTTGTCAATTCCTGGTTCTGCCGGATTCCAAAGGCGCCCAGTCCTGACCGGAATATACCTCGAAATTCGTCACAGGATGAACCTCCCATTGAGATCCTCGTGACTTGCCAACTTCTTCTGGGTGCTCTTCATCCCACATTAGCCAACCCGTGATTCTAACCTTCGCATGATGCTCGGCCAATTGCTCCAGAGTATGCAATTGCCACTCTGGGTGAAGCGATTTCCAACGTGGCGTCATTTCGACGATCATCGCTTCCGATTTCGAATCCTCCGGGCTATCGCCGATCCAGATATGATAATCTACCAGCGAATCCGAATAGCCATTGCAGCTTTCTGGGCCGGATTGCTTGGCATGAATAAGATAGCCCGTCACCCGAACTCCCAACGCTTCTTCCGAAGCTACATAATCTCGTTCCGATCCCGACCATCGGTCGCGCCGTTCCCTCCCTGCTTCCGATGGGAGCGAGGTGGAAATTCCCATGATATTCGCCACCGTAAGATCGGTGATATTCTTTGGCGCAGCATATCGATTCTTCTCCCGATTTAGCTCCGGATCGCCGCCGGTGCCTTTGATGCCTACACCGCCGATCGTTTCCGGTGCCATGCCGTATTCCTGCACCGCGATCGGTGGCAGCTTGGATGACCGGTTCGCATACCATATTATTACAACCAGTGCAATAACTAAAATGAGAAGCGAGTATGTTCTTTGCTTGTTCAAAGTCTATTGTTAATATTTAAGTCGTATTCTAAAATGCCTGAACGATATCCTAACATTCCTGATGTCCGAGATGGTCTCACCGAAGTGGAGCGGACCATCCTGCTTGTGCTGCATCAAGCTAAAAAAGAATTCAGCATCGCCGACGATGCGGGTGACCGCATGATCCCCGCTGCCCTGATCTATGGTCGTGTCGTTGAACGCCTCGATATGAGCTGGGAAGAATTTCAACGCGCGTTAGTAAGGGTCAGCTAATATTCTCAAGGAAATAGGTGCCGTTTTTCTTTCTTGCTGAGTTCCCGAACACCCTCGTTTCCGAGCCATTTTCGACATTTCCTGAAAAAGTTATCCACATTCCGCTTTCACAGAGAACTCCTTCATATAGAACACTACCGAATTGCTCGATTTTCAATGAACGATGCACCCTCCACGTTTTCATCTTTCATCTTTCATAATTCATCTTTTCCCCACAGGGTGCCTATCATAGTACCACCAAATATACGACATGAAAAACCCAAAACCAAGCATTTGTTGAAAATAATGGAAATTTCTTCATGACGCGACGCGGCGAATTCATCTTTTCCCCACGGGGTGCCTATGGCGAAATTGGGGAGGTAAAGCGATAATTTCTGCAATTCCCAACAACTACAGAAGAAAGTCGTAACTTCGTGACGTGAAAAGCCAACAGAAACGCAGAATGAACGTCAGGATCGATAAGCTGACCAGATCGATCCAGATTCGGATTTCCGGTGATAGAGTTGACACGATCATCCAACGACTCTGGCCAACGGATTCCGGTCTGCTCAAAGGCGGCGCCTGGCAGTTCGATTGGGTGCGGGAGCTTCATCAGAAAGATCGTGAAGTCTATACGCTGACGACCATCTTAAATCCGACGATCATTCAAGGGCTGATTAGCATAGAAGACATGGGCGATCACATTTTCATTCACTTGATCGAGAATGCGGATTTTAATAAAGGCGGACAGAAACTTTTCGAAGGGATTGCTGGGAATCTCTTTGCGTTCGCATGCAAGATGTCGTTCGAAAAAGGATATGGTGGCAACGTCGCATTCGAGTCAAAAACTGCGCTGATCCATCACTATGAAAAGACCCTTGGAGCACAACTATTATGGGGCATTCGGATGTTAATAAATACACCGGAAGCATACAAGTTAGTACAGCAATATTTCAAAGATTTCGACAGTAATAATTCCGACAATGCCACGCTCAAAAACACCTGATTTCGCTCGGCTCGACGATTACGATATTTATGTACAAAGTACGCCGCTAACCGAAGAGGAGCACAAGCGTCTGAGCGCAATTATTAAAGCGAACCGCGAGAAATATGCCCGAAGCAAATCACTCCGTTCCGTTCCCAAAACTCCGAAGCGCAGCAAAGCCACAAGCCGATGAAATGGCGGAAAGGAGCGAAACCCGCAACCGCTATATCGCCGCACTTCATGCGGCGAATGATGGGGCTTATTCTTTGCTTACGGAATTCGTGAGAAGTTGAAATGACAAATACAGCCGAATCACTCTTCGTCTATCTCAGGCGGCAAACCTATTATTTCATTGACGTCGATTTGGAGTCTTTGCCTCAACGGTTCAAGATTTGAAATAGCATCTTGCGTGCGCTCAATAATATGGGAATCCGATTGTATGATTCGTCGATCTATAGATGCCCGATATGGAGACAGAAGTTTGATTCCTTTCAGCATAGATTTTAGGCTAGGCCGAAGATGGCCTGTTGAGATTGTGCCAGTCTTCGAAACGAATTCATAATAACGAGTACGAACATTGAGGTGGGTAAACATCCCATCAAGATAGAGCTTAGAGTTATCGCTTGTCCCTTTTCGAAGGTTAGCTGTGATTTGAACCGCAAGTCTTGCTGGTATATCCGTCGAAGAATGTGGCTTGCTGGTTTTTGTAGCATCTGCATACGATAGCGAGAAGCCTATTTCAGCTTTTCCAAGATCAGCTATGAATTGAGAAGCCGATTGAATCACATCTTCTCCGAACCTTTCCATAAGGTTCTCATCAATTTGTTCAACTTTTGCAAGCTCATTGAACATTGATAGCACACCCTCAGTGATTTGGCCTTGAGAGGTTTCTACGTCCGGAAGAAGTTCACCTCCAATAAATGCTGGCTTTAGCACAAGATTTACTGATCCCGTAGGCGCAAAAGCTGCTACATCATATGAGTACTCTTCTCGGTTGAATATTCGATCATGTATTGCCCTGTGATTAGCATCTACGCGCGCAGCTCGTGTATAGGTATGCTCTGCGGAGTCCTTAACAATTTTATCCAAGCTATATAAAACATCCGCCAACTTCGAAAGACGAGCTGTTCCATAACCGAACTGGTGCTCCCTACCCTGAGACGCGAGGTGTAGATTTAGAACTGATGTTCCGAATTTTTCGGAAAGTGCCATTGTATCTATGACAGCAGCGATAGGAATCCCATCATATAACATCCCAGATGGAGGCAAATATGAAACGGGAACTGATTCGGGTTTTGCGTATCGGATCTTGACAATATCTGCATATTCATTAAGGTCAAGCATAAAAACGAAGCCGTCAGCGGCCGATGTAATGAGGCTCCGCAAATCCCGTCTTCGCTCTACATAAGAATTTAGAACTTCGTCGTGAACACGAAATACGAGCCATCTGCTAATCCCATCCTCGCTCTCGCAAAAATGATAAAGATAGCTATCGCCGCTCTCGCTCCGAAAGTGAGACAGAAATGGGCCTCCAAAGTAGATTAGGTCTGAAACCTTCTCCAACTTCGGCAGCTTAGTCTGCCAATCACCCCACCCGCTGAGGTTGTTCATAATTCCTCTGTTCGTCCGAGAATATTAAATGTTTTTTCAAATGCCGATAACTCCGATGGATGAACATTGAAGTGGCCACTTTTGTCTGCCTCCTCACAAATTCCATCATCTGCATTAATGATACCTGCCGCAAGGAACTCTCCAATGCTGGAAGGCTTCTCATTCCTAGCGTACCAAGCGAATGACTGATATTTTCTTTGTGCATCCTCTTTGCGAACGAAGAAGGATAGTGCAAATTGTTCACAGCGTGGTCCTCGCAGCTGCTTCGAGTTTGGATGTGCCGGAAAAGGAAGTAGAATTTGCGGAAGCCAATTATTCGGGTTCTCGACTGGTTCCCAACAAAACCGATAGGCTTCAACGTCCTTCTGACTATATCCGGCTTTCGGCGGGCAATCACCCTCTAACTCGGCAAAATGTTCTTGAAACTTAAATTGCATGCTTCTTCGGTGTCGTCCAAATAGATCTTTTGATAATACGTTATCGTGGCTTCGGCTTCTGGGGCTGGATGGCTTTTACATGATCACCTAACACCGTAAGTTTGTATAAACACCCCGTGCACCCATTTTGGGTTCCGTGCAATCCTAAAAAGCGCTTGTTTATGAATCCTCCTGCTGGCTTAGGCAGCCCGCGCTGCACGCAATCAGCTTCCTCTTTCATCGATGCATGGAATTGTATCAATAGAAACAAAGTTGTCTTTATATGATTCATAACTCCACCATTCAAATTTTGCGAAGCACGCAAATGGACGGCTACACTTTTGCGTTGCATCCAAAGACAGTTGCATTCCTCAAAGAGCGAGGACTGAGCGTACCACTCGCTAGATTGTCGGTGGGCTTCGATACAAAATCCGAATTCGAGAGAATGCACGGCCCGGTCTGGGAGCATATCGAACAAATATTAACGGGATTGAGTCTGGAAGAAATTAAGAAATTAGGAGCTGTCGAATTCATCGACGCTGTCACTAATAAGCCGATTCTTTATCCTGTCAACTAAGTGTCAAAAAAGCGAAATAGCTATTTTGGCAAGTCCGGTCATCATGCGGTCATGGCGGAGTTTTTGTTGCGAGGATACAACGTGGCAATTCCAGAAGTCGACATTGGCGATGACATTTTTGTCGTGCAAGATTCAACTGGTACGCTATCCAAAATTCAGGTTAAGACATCCCGGGCGTATGTCTCAAAAAAGTGGTTCACTGGGAAATTCAATATTAACATTCCCCAGTTGCGCTCTCCCGATGATCCCACATTGCATTATGTCTTTGCAATTCGTCTGGATGAAGGCTGGGGACCATTTGTGATAATTAAAAGAGGAGGCCAGGATGGGTTGTATTCGATGTTTGTTGGGTTAGGCTTAAATGAAAATCTACCTCAAACTTCAATCTCGTTTAGATATTTACAAGACATAGTTTGGATGGGAAATAATAAATCTCAGGATGTATCGGTCTATCGCAACAATTGGGATCGTTGGCCTGTCATAAATCACTAACATTCTAGTTAATATTCCTCGATTGCACGAGTACCTATTGTGGGTTCCGTGCAATCCTAACTGGCGCTTGTTTATGAATCCTCCTGCTGGCTTAGGCAGCCCGCGCGCTATACGTGGCAGCCTCTCGCAGCCCCCCTCACCTACCCTCTCCCCACGTAGTGGGGAGAGGGACATTCCGTCGCAGACGGAATCGGGTGAGGGGGAGCAAAACCCCGCGCTTACGCACGGGGCTATAAATATAACGCTCCTACGGAGCTAATTCAATACCGCTGTGAAGATTTCAACGAATTTGAATCGGCTTGCCTTGTTCGACAGAGAACGGTGGATCGATCTTCTTGATCTTCTCGCGTCTGCCATCCGGGAAGACTTCGTAGATGTATCCATCCTCAGCAATGAGCACATCCTTTCCGGACTCGATCGTTCTCTTAAGTGCCTCCGAAAACGCATCACCCGACAGGGACGGAAATGTATTCTCTAATTGCTCGAGTGTTTGTTCATCTTGGATCGTAGCGGTTTTCCTTAATGGAGAAATACCGTGATAATTCTCACAACGTTCCCATACCTGCACCTATTATGGGTTCCGTGCGATCATAACTGGCGCTTGTTTAGTAATCCCCCTGCTGTGGCAACCCACGCGCTGCCCGCAGTAACATACCGCATCCCCGCTGCGGGTAGTTTTTCAGAGCTCCCCGAGCGTTTAACAAAACGCACTTTAGTTACCAGCGGCCTGCGTATGTTCTGCGTCATCCTGCGCGGCATTCGGCCGTCGCAGCCACGGCCACGCAGCACGCAGGCGTTGCACCAGTTCCGCTGGAACTTCATGGGCCATATTTGGAACTGTTTCGAAACGGAACGGCAGTTTACCGGCATCACATGCGCTTTGGACTTCCATCATCGTATGCAGAAAACCCTGGGTTTCGTATTCCCCGCTCATCGCATAAATACGGAGTCCGGCCTGAGCAGAATTGGCAACTAATTCTCGTGGCAATGGATCGTCGAAAAGCCCTGCGACCGCGATCACGCCACGCACGCGGCCTGCGTGTACGAGCCCATATTTTATTCCGGTCTTTGCGCCCTGCGAGAAGCCGGCTATATATAGTTCCGGCTCATATCCGCAGGCCTCGGCGTACCGGTCGATCACACCGGTAAGGTACTCATCGCAGACGTGGTAGCTGTCATCCCAGCTATTATCGTCGGCAGAAAATCGCACATCCCCGGGAGGTATCAGCACCGCCACGTTCAGCGAATCCGCGACGGCCTTCCAATGCAAAGCAAATTCACGATACGACGCGTTACCTCCGTGTAATGCCAGAATAAGTGGGCGTCGGACCTTCATGGAGTCCCGTAATCGCGGCGTGAGGGAGTCCCAGGAGATGAGCCGCCGTTGTCTCGGAACTATTGATGATGCCGGGGCTGTCTGAGTTGATGGCGATTCCGTTACAGCGCAATGTGGCAAGATCAATACCGGTGACTGCGCCGGCCATGAGGATGCCGAAAGAACGCGGAGCGTCTCATAACATTTTGCCACGGAATCCAGCCACAATCCTCCAACAACTTGCCGAAGTACTTCATCGCTGCGAATCACGTCGGTGCTCCAATAATCGCTTTGGAGTGATGCAAGTATTGCCACCCGCGCTTGCGACGTATCCGAAAGTCTTGCGGAGGTGCTGGCAATCCCATATTGGGCAAATCCGTAGTACCACCGGGACATGGGTGTAGTTGATCCATCGCAGCACGAGACGATCTGCCGGAACGTCTCCCGAACTGCACGAATATCGTGCTTGCCATACGCGACTCCAACTTCATGCAATAACCGTGATAGCTCTTGAAAGCGATTGGGAACAACGGTCGGGCTTGGGGGAGGATCTGAACGCTCGAAATCATCCATCGCCGGTGAGGGCGTGCTGCTATGCATTAGCCCAACCTGGAAAAACCAGAGGGCGGAAACCACCAAAATCAAAGACATGGTAGATAAGGGCGCAAGCCCAAATTATTAATGCGAATGACCACTGGCGATACCAACAAGATCATGACGGTTGATCTCGATCGGCCGCGAGAGTGGAGGATTTGGTGGTAACACCGGCATTGGTGAACAAGGAAGCCAAATACCGATCACGAAGAAGATCCTTCGCGGAATTACCGTAATTATAACCCCGCAGTTACTCGGCCATAACAAGGAAATATTATTATATTTTGAGTACCTTTCATGTCAGTCGCCCATGCCGAACATGTCGGGTGATTTCAATTTAACTATTGCTTCAGGGCACTATTATGTTGTGAGTGCTTTTCAATGAACCGATGCTCCGGCTACGCCTCATTCTTTGGTACTCGCTCCTCGTCGTTCTTACGATCGGGGCGATCGGCCTGTTCCAATACTTCAAGATACGCCAATCGCTGTTCAGCGCGCTCGATACCTCGCTGATCGAGGATGCCCGCACCACGCTTTCGCTCATCTCCACGCTGCCAGCTGCATCCAATCCGCACGAGATGATGCAGCATGGAGAGGCACATTCGGCCTACTCCCTGCGCGATCTGATCGATCACGCCATTACCGAGGTTCCCGACTCCGTCAAAGGATCGGCGCTCGCCGATAGTATCTCCGGCGAGATCATCGATCAAGTGCTGACCGAGCTTTCCTTCCAGGACTCCACCGGCAAAACTGCTGATCCACTGGACGCCATCGTCGAGCGGACGGTCTCCAGCCGCAGAAATAACTTCGTCGAGATCTACACGATCACGAAGGATTCTGCCGGCATTCATCACGATGCCCAGTTCTTCCGCACCCCCAATCTTGGCGGCGATACCATGATGCGCCTTGTACGCGCGGCCCGCGTCCATGCCGAGTCCGATACCACATCGGCCTATCATACCATCCGCATCAAGGAGGAACCCGTGCGCGTCGCACGCGCCCGTAACGAGCGCTTCGACGTCTATGTCGGATATCCCGTCACCGACATCGAGGAAAGCCTGACCAGCGTCCGATCATCCTTCTACATCGGCATTCCACTCGCGCTCGCTATCTCCATCTTCGGCGGACTCTGGCTTGCGCGCAAAGCCCTCCGACCCATGGAACAGATCGCAGATACCGCGCGCGAGATCGGCGCGAAAAATCTTTCCCAGCGCATTGCACTTCCCGAGCGAACCGATCGCGAAATGGCTACGCTGATCGATACGCTGAACTCCATGTTCGGCAGACTCGAAAGTTCCTTCCAGCAGATCACCCAGTTCACATCCGATGCATCGCACGAGCTGAAAACCCCGCTCTCCATCATGAAGGGCGAGATCGAGCAAGCTGCAAGGCATCTCGAAGCCGCCGACCGTCTCGATCCCGAGGAGGCGCGCCAAGTCCTGGCGAGCGCCATGGAAGAAGTCGATCGCATGCAGCGCATCGTCGAAGGGCTGCTTATGCTCTCCCGTGCCGATGACCACAAACTTCCGCTGGAACTCGAGTCCGTTGGGATCTATTCCTATCTGCAATCCCTGATGGAGGATGGAGAGATCCTCGCCGAAGAGCGCGGCCTCACGCTCACCAGCAACCTCGATGAACAGGCCCGCTCGGTGCACATCCGCGCCGACACCACGAGGCTCTATCAAGTGGTTATGAACTTGCTCGATAACGCGTTCAAGTACACTCCCGCCGGAGGGAACGTTACTCTCTTCCTCCATAGCACCGAGGCATCGTCGGCGATGCACCAGGTCCAGTTTGGCGTGACCGATACCGGTATTGGTATCGCGAAGGAAGATCTGCCGAAAGTCTTCCGCCGTTTTTACCGCACCGATGAAGCACGCTCCGGACCCCACGGAGATGCCGAACGCTCACTCGGACTCGGACTTGCCATTGTCAAATCCATTGTCGAGGCGCACGGCGGCACGATTGGCGTAGAAAGCGAACTTGGCCGCGGCACCAGGTTTACGATCACCATGCCAACCGAGGATTAGCCCATACTCCCCGATCCTGAAAATCGGGGTCAATCTCATAATTCTTAGTGTCAATTCCAATAATTTTAGGCAGGATTATTTTTTTTTGTATTAGGAGTTCATGAACTCTGGCGAAATCAGCGCGGATTCGCCATAACGTGAAAAAGTTATCCACATGCCCTTGCCCCGAAGAAAGCCAGTTCCGCAATTCCCTATTTTTTCCGCTTCATCTTTCATCTCTCTCCGCCGTAGCGAATTCATCTTTTGCCCGTTCCCTCCCCTCATCTTTCATCTTTCATATTTCATCTTTTCCCCGGACAGGTGCCCATCGTTTCACTCTCAATATACGACATTATTTTGCCCGCGCTTGAAATTCACTTTTTTAATGCTCAACCGATAGCTTTACCGACTGCCCCATAATGCCATTCGATACGTGAGCATAATAGATGCCGCTTGGAAGGCTTGCGCAATTCAGGGTAAGGCAAAGGCCAAGTTCTGCTTCAGGTGTCGCATTGTAGAGGGTGGACACCACTTGTCCCGTCTGATCGACCACTTCAACAACGGCTGGAAGTCCTCCCGGCAAATCAGTCACGCATATTTTGGCGGAAGAGTTTGAGGGATTCGGATGAACGGTTACATCGAAGCTGGTAGGAGCTACCGGGTGTCCATCTGCAATCTTTTCTCCATAACAATCCGTGGTGATAGTGTCAAGTGGAGCACCGTAGGCATCCCCTGATGAATTGTAGGTTGAAACTTTGAATACTGGGTAACAATCAGTAAAACAGACGCCCGTGCTGGTTGCATCCGCAGCAAGATCCTGAATCACCGTCCATGGGCCACCCTCGTAATCCGCCTCCGAAACATGTATGCCCGAAGGAGGGTTGACGTAATCGACGCCTGAGTAATCCTGAGAGACCCAGCTAAGCGTGACGTGATACCCGCATAGACATTCCGATCCAGGTGGGCCGTCACCCTCACAATGACCTATCTCTCCATTGGTTAGGTTCTTCACTTGTGCAGGGCGCATGAGAATGGAACGATCATCCACCGTAAAATGAAAGAATATCATCGGTGGATGCATTTTCATCGGAACTTAGGCCGCTTTCGATATTGGCCTTGAAGTCGGCAATGGTCGAATACGAAGCCGAAGTCATCGCTGTAAATATCTTCAATGGTTCCCCGATGTCATCGTTGTTATTCGGGGAATAGTCAGGGTCTCTAAATCCCGCATCGACATATTTATCGTACACATTGCAGAGAAAGGAGGCAACGTCGTTAGCGGCATCGTAATCACCGTAAGGACCAGGATAAGCAGGATAAGGAGAAGAAAATGTCAACTGCTCGAAGTCCTTGGTTTGATCAATATAATCGCTATAATTCGCGCGCGTGTACCATCGCACCACTTCGGAATGAAACTGTGCCCATCCTTCTGTCATATCAAATGTTTCGGCCGAGTTCTCAGTCAGATTACCATTGAGGACATCGTTGCAATAATGCCCATATTCGTGGTCAGGGAAAGCTGAATTTAGCTGATTGCCGTTATCTAGCCATAAATGAATAAGACTCCCTTCAAAATCGCCAGAGCCTCCTCCAGTAGGCAATATCTCGGTGTTGATCTGCGAAGGCGTAACTCCAGCTCGGAATTTATCAAATTCTTGGGCCATCTCCATGTTTCGGAGTATCGAACCAACTGGGGTACTTAGTGGAATTTCTATATCGAGCAGAGAAATGAGACTCGTAGTGTTGCACGGATAGCACCTACCGTATGTTTCTCGGAAGGTAGTCCAAGAGGAGCACGGCGCGGGAAGGCTGCTTGTGATTGTATATGTGCTGACTTCGTCACCTGGATTACTGGTAAGCCAAGCAGCATCGTTCGAGGCAGTCACGAGAAGCTGAAAGTTGGCATAATTTGACCACGTCGGGTCGTTGATGTAAAAGTCGAAACTAAAGTTACCATCCGCGTCACATTTGCAATAATGAATTCCCGGGGTTATTAAGCCAAATCCATCGGTCGCTGTGCAGCCCGCTACCGGATGGACGAAATTTAAATCCAAAGGTACTCCGGTTGAAGATGGGCATCCCTGTATACCGTGGTAAGCTGGATTACTGATGCTATGAAAAAGTAAAACAACCGTTACTCCGTATGCACCTCTCATAAAAGGTTTGGCTGGAGCATGTATGGAGTTTTCCTGATCAATATCCTCATAATTCACTTGGCCTTTGAGAATAATATGGGCACCTGGTGAACCCAATGACCCATCCGTAATCAATGTTCCTGTGTCATTTGCATTGTTTCCGTGGTTGAGAATTCGAAAGTTCGATAGGGCACTTTCTATCTCGAGATTAGAGTAACCGTAGTTACGAAACGCCGCAGTAGCCCCAAGCCCTTGAAAGGACGTTGAAACCATCGAACCACCATAGCCAAAAAGCTTAAGCGGGATCATATACGTGTACACGGTGCCCGAGTCGACTGTAATCATTGAATCGCGCCTGGTCTCCGTATCCTGATCGGGAGGAGCAATGGTTCCGGGGTAGCCGAGCGTGAAAACCGCCGGTTCCGTTACCTTCGAGTGAAATCGTAAGAGCATTTGCATGGTGTCGCCCGCATGTGGAATTGGACTTGAAATTATCGCAATCGAGTCAACACTGAACGCAGCGGGAGTTGCGGTATCATTAATCTGAGCTCGCCCCATGCGAGGTGTCAGAAAGAGAGCGAAAGCACAAAGTGTAATGCTAGTCTTGACGTGGTTCATTGCATTGTTTGATTTAGTGAAAAAGAATACGCTACTTCAACGTTTTGAGAATACAAATTTGGTAACCGAGGGAACCAGGTGGCTCACTTTGAAGCATCCCGCAACTATAGACAATGTGTTTATCATCGGGCGACCACACAGGGAATATTCCCACCCACGTCCCTTCTGTGGACGGATCAGTCTGTAATGCCCTGCGTGTACCAGTAGCTCGATCGATAATTCCTATTTCCCCTGGATAATCCACGGACTCAGAGAAAGTCCCAAGAGGGTAATTACTGTACAAAATTTTCGTTCCATCGTGGCTGTAACGAACCCAGATCGCTGGATCGAACATAGCTAAGGAATCGAACACCACGGGTATGGTATCGAATATCTGCTGACCAAGATTGTATTCGATGACAAGCGGTGGTCGAGAACTTGAAGTCGCGCCAATAAGCAGCGTCTTTCCATCCGGACTGACATCGAATCCATTCATCATTTCATTTTCGCCCAAATCCGAAATATAGTGAAGGATCATGGAGCTTTTGCCGGTCTTGCGATCAAGCAGATAATATCCGGCGTTCGGCGGATCCGGCGTCGTGTCGGACCAGTTACCATACGCATAGAATATTATCGTATCATCGCCACCCCGGTAATACACCGCATTCGATACCCCTGTGATCGGATTCGATCCCCCATCAACGGCATTTATTACATTCAGCGATCCGGTCTGAATTCCATATTCCTGAAGATCTCCCCAGAACACAATTTTCGACAGCAAATACGAGCCGCTTGAATCGGCATTCAGACATAGGGAACCGAACCACGGCGCGCCAAGCATCACATCTCGAATAGTGTCCAGGTTCGAATCGAGTTCAAAAAAATGATTCGGTCCGGTCTGCGGCGCTGCACAATAAATGCGGTTCCCAATCCATAGGGCACATTGGTCGGCTGAAAGTCGGATAATGTCCGTATCAATTTCATATCGGCCAAAAGAGATGAATCCGAGCGGCGATCCTGGGCCAAAGATCTGCGGACCAATCAGACGAAAGTTCGTCAGGTTAGGACTACTCCAAGGCGGGGGTACTGTATCATATTCTATATTAAGGGTATGTTGACCGAAAGTGTCTATGAAAAAACGCAGTGAATCAATGTTTCCCGGATTGATTCGGTTTGTGTTTGGAATAGCAAGGTCCGCAGTCACATACATAATGTCATATCGAGGAAGCAAGACCGGCGTAAGTTTCATGCTCGCAATGCTATCAACAATATACACCGTCGAATCTCCATTTGTAAGGTGAATCACCATATTCACTTGAGCGCGCGCGATGCATGTGGCCCAAAAGATGACAACAATGCAAAGAATCGGGATTGCGATCTTTCTCATTTAATCACCACCATTTGCTTGGTTTGGGTCTCCCCATTAAATTGCACTTCGTAAAAGTACGCGCCGCTTGGAACGGGAGTGTTGTGGTCGTCGAGGCCGTCCCAAGTAATTTGGTTTTGTCCCGCCACACAATTCGGCATGGTGAGAAGACGAATTAAATTTCCTTTGCTATCGTAAATCGAAATGCTCACGCCTCCCGCCGTAGGGATGGAGAACTCGATATTCGTCCCCGTCCGCGATGGATTAGGGAAACTTGGTGATACCTGAAGACCGGCCACACTTGGAGTTGATTGCACAACTTCCGAAGAAACCGAATCAAACGTAATTTTTTGAATATTGGCAAGCGGAATCGCCACACGCTGGCCATTTTTGAGATTTACGATAAGGCTATCGCTCACGCCCTGCGCCCCGGCGTGGCCCGTCGTGGCGAGAAGTAGTAAAACAGCGAATATGGCTTTTTTCATAGCATTTCTCCTCAAATCCAACAAAGCAAATGCGAATTCCTACATGCGAACACACAAACGCCGGAATGATTGCGTCATTTCAATATACTTTTCAATCATGGTTGAAGCGCGTAGGTCGAGCGTCCTCGCTCGACTTTATTGCCCGGCACCTCCAAATGCGGTAAATGCCGGAGCGAAACGGTGAGTTCTCGAATCGGGTCAAGCCATTTCGGCGATTCTGGCGTGGGCGTCATTACGAACGGTTTTTCTCACGTCGATGTCGAGCGAGGACGCTCGACCTACGCGCTCGACCGCGGCACCAGGTTTACGATCACCATGCCAACCGAGGATTGATAGCCCTATTAATTCGCGTTAAGAATCGCCAAAAAGCGGAATTGTTGAATTCTGTGCCAGGTTACCTTAATAGATGCTTCCTCTCGCTCACCAATTACCGTTCATTACCGCTTTATAGGATATTACCGTGCTAACCCGGGGCATCGTTCAACATCGGCGAGAGTTTGATCGTCAGCGAGCAGCTTATCTTCAGCGAGTACCTCATCTTCGGCGAGCAGCTCCTCGAAGGCAAGGGCAGCATACCGCCTTCAGCCTGATTTTGGGCATTGCGTTATCTCTGGGATATGGTGGTGTTCTTGAGCACACTGCATACGCGCAATTCCAGTCGGGGTCATCTGGTTCAACCGCTCAATTTCCGGGTACGGCACAGCCGGCCAATCCGGAGACCTCTCAGCAGCAGCCTGGTTCGCCGATAGTCGTGCGTCGCACCATTCCGGCGCGTACGATGCCAAGTGCGCCGCTCGTCGAGCAGCCGACTGCGGCAGCCCCTGGCGCAAAGCTGGAGTCAAACAAGATCGACGCCAACGTACGCAACGAGATCATCGAGCATCACTCGGAGCAAATGAAGAGCGACCAGCGATGTATTCACCGTCTCGAACAGCGGCGTCGGGCATTGCGCTTGCAAAACCACAGCGGGTATCGCGATCCCCGGCAGTAGCCGCCGATGCATCGCCGAATGTAGTATTGGCCACGTAGTGTGGAGATGCAATTTAATCGGTGGCAGGCGGAACTTCGAATATTAATTTTCGGTTTTCTTTTTTAGAAGACACACAAAGTGTGAGACTTATAGATGCAGGAGGGTTCCATTTAGGCCTTTTGTGTCTAAAGTCAAGGTGAGAGAAAAGACACTGTTGGCCTTATTGGAGCAATCCAGTAAGGCCACAGTGTACTTTAAAGTGGTCCCTTGAGTTCTATGCGGTGATGCGCCCCATTGAGATTTGGGTGATACCTCAAGATTACATCCCGCCAAAGCATGCGCTCGACATGATCTCGCGCGGTGACCAAGACCCGTGTTTACTGGATGGCGATCCAGTGTTTGTTCTATTCCGATGGGACGAAACATTCATCCAAGAATGTTATCCTAAACGTTTAATACGAATTATCGAATATGTCGTCTGATATCAGAAATAGGATCAATACTCTGGCCGAGAAATATTATCCGGAAATGGTCCGGATTCGGCGCACCATCCACGAAAATCCCGAGCTGGCGTTTGCAGAATACGCGACCAGTACGCTCGTTGCAGATACCCTGGAGAAAACCGGGCTCTCCGTAAAACGCGGAGTGGCCAGAACGGGAGTTGTTGGTAGCTTGCATGGTAAGAAAAGTGGAAATGCCGTTGCGCTACGCAGCGATATGGATGCCCTGCCGATACAGGAAGCAACGGGCCTGCCGTTCGCTTCGAAAAATCCCGGCAAAATGCACGCCTGCGGACATGATTCCCACACGGCCATCGGCCTCGGCGCCGCGATGATCCTCTCGGAACTGAAAGATGAGATTGCGGGGGAAGTGCGGTTTCTATTCCAGCCAAGCGAAGAGCTTGTTCCAGGCGGCGCGCCCTATATGATCGAAGAAGGCGCGCTCGATGGCGTTTCGAAAGTATTCGGTTTGCACGTGCTTTCGCAAGCCGATGCGGGAACCGTTGGTTTCTGCGCCGGTGAGATGATGGCAAGCGCGGACGAGCTTTATATCACGATCAAAGGTAAATCCGGACATGGTGCGCGGCCGCATCTTACGATCGATCCGATGGTTGTTACCGCGCAGGTTATCCTTGCATTGCAAACGCTCATCTCACGAAATCTCGACCCATTCGCCCATGGGGTGATCACCATTGGCAGTATCCACGGCGGGTTTGCGCCGAATATCATTCCACCCGAGATCAAGCTCATCGGTACGCTGCGCTCGATGTCACGAGAGTGGCGACGGTTCGCGCATGAACGCATTCATGAGATCGTGAATGGCGTTTGTTACTCCGCAAGAGCCGAAGCAGATATTCGCATCGAAATGGGCTATCCTGTGCTTATCAACGATGACGCCGAAACAGCATTTGCCGAACGCTGCGCTCGGGAGCTATTCGGCGATGATCGCGTCTTCACCGCCGAACGCCTGATGGCTTCCGAGGATTTTGCGTATTATCTCGAAAAAGTACCGGGAACCTTCTACCGTCTCGGCATTCGCAACGAAGCCCAGGGCATCACCGCCGATATCCACAACGACCACTTCACCATCGACGAATCCTCCATGAAAACCGGCGCCGCCATGCAAGCGTATCTGGCGATCAGGGGGCTTATGGATTGAAATTTGGAATTTCGTATCCGGCTTCGTCGGCTATAAGACGAATGTAGGTCAAGAATTGACTACTTACACTTTGAACGAGCGCACTCTTTTCCTCTTCGGTTAATGTACTATCAAAGGGTTTATCGAACGATGTTGCAGGTTGCCGGTGTCCGAACGATGATTCTATTCGATACTTACCAGGGTTTTGAAGACTTGGAATCATTGAATTTTCTTGCGCGAATTTACACTCGAACCGAATACCAACAGTTTCTGTCTCAGGATTGATTTTCAGTTCTTCCCAAAGGAATACCGCTTGTATATTGTATAGATCAAACTCATCCAAGGGATAGCTTTGAAGCAAGTTTATAGCTATATTTTGCTCTCTCCTTCCTAACCGTGTGATTAAAAGTTGATAGGAATGTAATTCGAAAAAATCATCGAACACTTGGAGCATTTTTCCTGCAACGTCCATAAGAGGCAAGAAAGATTCAAAAATAGTTCTTCGAATCTTCTTCTCAAGAGTGAGTGGATTAACTTTTTTCTTCGGATGTTGCAGACTCGCTTTTAAAATAGCGGCTTCTTTCTCGACATCTTCCATCGATTCACCTCGCGCTCCGCGAAGCCAGAGATTTTGGGACTCGATTTCCCGTGTTGCCACATAGCGGTAAAACGGCTCCTTGTCGCCAACATCCGCGTATTCGAGAGCGGCAATGTAACGATCTTTTTCTTCTGTCGGGATTACGACGATCGGATACTCATGCCTCAATAGCACGTAGTTCATCAAAATTCTGGCAATCCGACCGTTGCCATCGTCAAAGGGGTGGATGAGTACGAATCGAAAGTGAAATTCTGCTGCAAGAAAGATGGGATGAAGTATTTCCCGAGCCTCTTCCACACGATACCATTCCAGCAATTCCGTCATTTTCGGAGGAACGTCGTATGGTTCAGCATATCGGAAAAGCTCGCCGCTTGCCGTGCGGACGTGATTAGGGAGGGTCTTGTATGTTCCGGGATGGATAGTCTTGGTAGTCGGTCGGCCGTCTTCCGTTACGCCTTGCGATTCGTATGCTTCCTCTCCTAATACGATTCTATTGAGTTCCTTAATGTCCGATTCAGTCAAAGGTATGGTGCTCGTTGCCAGTTCTTCAATGATTCGGATCGCCTTTCCGTGTCCCACAACTTCCCGATACTCACGTCCTGGCTTCCCAGCGGCGGGACGGTCAAAGATGAGTGCAACTTCAGTTTCTCCCCGCGTATAAGAATTTCCTTCGAGATTGCAACTGTGATATGTCCAATCAATATAGAAACGTCGAGCAATTTGCTCCTGAACACGCATATCCAAAGGAAGAAGAGATGCCATCTCGATCTTCCTTTGTTCCATCCGTCGAAGCAAATCTTCTAACTCCTCAGAAAAGGCTGGGGTCGGTTCGTCAAGAATATTGTCTGACATCAATTAGGAAACAGGAATCTCGGAGCTTTTATCCCGTCCGAACAAGCTGTATTCATCCCTCCAACTCCGGGTGATGAATTTCCCACCAACGTTGTTGCAATCACCCATGTTCCAGAGGCTACTTTCTCGTCCAATCTATCTCGCAGCGATCGTCGCGGTGGCGGCGTTCGTCGTGTACATGCAAACGCTCGCTCCGAGTACGGATTTTATCGACGCCGGCGAGCTTGCGACCGTCTGCACGACGCTCGGCATCGCGCACCCGACAGGTTACCCGCTGTTTACGCTTGTCGGCTGGGTTTTTGCACATTTGCCGATTGGCGGCACAGCTGTCTATCGATTGAATATTATGGCTGCATTTTTTACTGCTCTGGGGGCGGGTGGTGTTGTTTTGTTCGCGAATGAGCTTTTTAGTTACTGGATGCCAGAGAGGTTGAAGCATCCTGCTCGGCAAAAAAATAAGCCCCACAACTCCAAAGGTAAATCTCAAAAGGGAAAGAATAAAAATCAACCTCATGTAGCGCCGGCGTCCTCGCCGGTTCCCGTTCCCACACAAGAGGAACCGGCGAGGACGCAGGCGCTACTTGCTGCTGGAACAGGCCTTATCACAGCATTCAGCGCAACGTGGTGGGCACAGTCGTGTTCCATTGAGGTATATCCGCTGCACCTTTTTATGCTGCCGTTGGTGCTGGTATTTTTTCTCAAAATGCTGCGGAAGGACGAGACAGAAAAGGTTGGCAGGGATGGAAGTATTTTCGCAGTGCTGCTCGGCCTTAGCTTTGCCAATCACATGACTACGATATTGCTTGCGCCGGCGTGTTTGTATATGTTCTTTGCGCGCTATAAAATTTCGAAATTAGCCTGGCAGCGCATTCTTCGGCTGGCGCCTTTCTTTATTGCGGGGTTGCTCGTTTATGTTTACATGCCGATTCGTTCCGCGCAGTATCCGCCGATGGATTGGGGACATACATCGACGTGGGGTGCGTTCCTGAGGCATGTTACCGCCAAGCAGTTTCAGATCTGGATGTACACGGGCACCGGTGCGGCTGCAAAACAATGGTCGTATTTCTGGAGTCGCGTTCCCAAAGAGTTCACCATCGTTGGTGGCTTACTTGCTCTGGTCGGATTATGGAAGATGTTCAATGCTGCCAGCGTTCGCCGCACGCACATTCTTGCTTTCACGCTGCTGCTGTTTTTCGGATGCCTGTTCTATTCCATCAATTACGATATCCATGATATCGATTCCTATTTCCTGCTTGCATTCCTTGCGGTTGCACTTTGGATCGGTGCTGGAATGCTGATCGTCTCAAATTGGCTCGTGTCATCCTTTTTTAAGCAAATGAAAAAGGAGTATGCGCTCGCCGCTGCTGCTATTCTGCTGGGTGTCATCGAGATCGGCGCGAATTATTCGGATAACAATGAGAGCGGGAATTATATGGTCGAGGATTACACAATGAATATGCTGCGTAATCTTCCGCCGAACGCTATTATCTTTTCAACACAATGGGATTTCTGGGTCAGCGGTGCATTCTATTATCAATTAGTCGAGCATGTCCGCCCTGATGTGCTGGTGATCGATAAAGCCATGCTGCGAGACCGCCCGTGGTATTACGCGGAACTGGAGAAACGTGCGCCGGAAGTATTCCGCCGCGCGAAACCCGAAGAGGAAGCATTCCTGAAATTGCTTCGAGCGTTCGATAGCGGCGAGCCATACGATGAATCGGGGATCGCCCCGGCATACGAGCATTTCACTACCGCACTCGTGGAACGTAATCTCGACCGCCCTATCTTCGTTACCCAAGAGATGGTCGATCAGAAAGACGATCTCTTTGCGCCGAACATGAAACCCATTCCGGCGGGAATTGCCTACCGTCTATTCCCGCATGACACCATATTCACTGCGGCAGCACCAAAGATAATTTGGCGTGATAAGGGCTACCGCCTGCGCGATTATTATACCGACGATTCCCGCTTGCTCCAAGCCATGCCTATTGCTACCTACGGAGTACAAAGATTGCGACTTGCCGATACGGCTTCTGCAAAAAGTTTTCTCGATGCAGCACTTCAGTTCACTCCGGATCTTTCAGCGAAGTTAGATGGGCTTAGTGACCGCGACCGTGAGATAGCAGAAGCGGCGAACGATAAATTCACGCAGATCCAAGCGATGAGGAATCAATTACATTAATCAGCTTTACTCACCGAAATGAGCTTTACACACCGAATCAGTCCCGACGATCTTCATCGCATCGATAAAAGCGATATGGCAGGTCACATTTCGCGGATGGGAGCGCACGTCCGCGAAGCGATCAAATTATGCGAAACACTTGCGCTGCCGATCAGCTCGTCAGATTGCACTGGAGTGATCGTGCTCGGGATGGGCGGCTCGGCCATCGGTGGAGACCTTGCAAGATCGTATTTAGCAGAAAAGCTCTCCGTGCCAGTAACGATCAACCGCTCGTATGATCTTCCTTCGTTTGCTAACGAAAGAACGCTCATCATTGCATCGAGCTATTCGGGAAATACCGAAGAGACACTTTCGGCGTTCGAACAAGCCGTTGCAAAAAAGCTGCCCATACTTTGCATCACAACCGGTGGCACGCTTGCAAAGCGAGCAAAGGAACTTGGAGTTCCCGTCATTTTGGTGCCGGCTGGAATGCAGCCTCGTGCAGCGCTCGCTTATTCTTTTGTTCCCATGCTCCTTGCACTTGAAAAGCTTGGCATGACCTCAGGGGAATCTCAAAAGCTTGAGCTCGCTGCCATGCTTCTCGACACACTCGCTGAGCGCTGCGGCACTGCACATTTGGACGATAACAACCCTGCCTTCAAACTTGCTGGCGAGATCGTGCATCGTGTCCCGGTCGTGTATGCAGCTTCAAAGGAGGAAGCGGTCGTGCTTCGATGGCATGGCCAAATAAATGAAAATGCAAAGCATCTGGCTTTCAGCAATGTGGTATCGGAGATGAATCACAATGAGCTGGAATCCTGGTCGCATCCGATCGATCTTGTCCAGCGATTTTCTATCCTGATCCTTCGCACAATGGATGAGCACCCGCGCATCGCACAGCGATTTGCTGTCATGCGGGATATTTTCCGGAGCAAGCAAGTGGATGTGTTCGAATGCAAGGCCGAAGGCGAAACGCGCATCGAGCAGCTCTTCAGCCTAATCGCCCTCGGGGACTGGACGAGCTACTATATGGCGCTCTTCGAGGGCGTCGATCCAACGGCGATCGAAGCCATTGACGAGTTCAAGCAGAAAATGGGTTAACGCCCAGATTCAGGGATTTTGCGCGAGCGTCCTATCTTTTTCGTATTTTCGTAGTATTAACTGAAGAAAAAAATGAAGAAAATTCTTACTGGCATCGTATTTACGGTTTTTTTAACAGCAAACCTTTACGCCCAAACCGGCACGTGGCAACTCGTGGCCAATCCAAACGGGCTGGCTTCCAACTATGACCAAATGGTGTTTCCGACTCTTAATGGCGGATTCATATATGGCTCCTTTTCGAATGCCATTAGCGACTTGCAAAGCACTACCGACAGCGGTGTTGACTTTAATTCTGTGATCATCCAGACGACGGGGCTCAAGTCGCCATCTTTTGGGCCATGCATGGCTTGGCCGACGGCTCAGAACGGGTATCTTTGTGCTGACACCGGGATCTTTCCGGGCCCAACTGGCTCGTTCTCGATCCATACTTCGAACGGAGGAACCTCGTGGACAACTTCTGTCATCGATTCTGGATATCAGCTCCAAAATCTCTACTTCTCATCCGCAAACGTTGGCTATGCTACCGGCTCGACACCGGATGGTTCTGAAAATATTGTGTCAAAAACCACCGATGGCGGAAATACGTGGAAGACCATCTACAGTAATTCTAAGTCGGGGTATTATTTCGGCGGTAACATCGGAAAGCTGCATTTCATCGATGACAATAACGGCATGTTCTCCGCTCAAAGTAGTACGAATCAGCTCTTGATCGGCTATACCACCAATGGCGGAGCGAGTTTCAAATTCGTTACGATCAATACCGATTCCACGCCGAATTTTCTTCACTGGAACAATGATAGTTCTTGGCTTGTCGGCGCCGACCAGGTCTATCGTTCCATCGATTCCGGTCAGCATTGGACAAGCGTCGTGCCGTATGATACACTTGCCGGCTCACCGGTAGTCGGGACATTTTTTAATGACACCGGATTCGTATTTCGGTCCATTGAGCCGCTCGTGCTCATGACCACAAACGCTGGAGTATCCTGGAGTCAAACCCGCTTGCCAAATAACGGCAGCACGGCGGACTCCGTCACTCCTCTTTCGGCATCCATGCCTTCATCGCACGTAGCTTATTTGCTGGCGAACGATTATTTTGCAACCGCCGATGTTTTGCTGAAGATCGAATTTGCAACTCCGGTAGATACGGGTGGTGGAAAAGATGGCGTGGTGGATGAAAATACCGCACCCTCGATTCCATTTGCTGCAATTATTGGAACAAACAACATCACGTTCACTATGGCTGCGGCCAGTGATGCCCGTTCGATCGAGGTGATGGATGTATTAGGACGAAGCTGCGCAACCATCTCGATCGCAGCGAACGCTACGCGAACACAGCTTCCAAGTTCGGAACTGCGATCTGGAACCTACTTCGCTCAACTTGGAGGATCGGTCGTAAAGTTTGTGATTCCGTAATCAGTGAAACCGTTACCTTTAGGTCAACGTGAGCTTTAAGTCACGTAGCGCACTTCACACCGGGACCTAAAGGTCACGGCTTGATTCTCAAAGCTACGAAGGATCAGTGTCGTAGGTTCGCGATCGCCTGAGTAAAAGCCGGTAAGATTTCGAATGCATCGCCGACAATGCCATAGTCGGTGATGCTGAAGATCGGAGCATTCTCATCCTTGTTTATCGCTACGATCGTTTTTGAGCTGGACATCCCCGCTAAATGCTGCACCGCGCCGGAAATTCCGACCGCGACATAGAGCGTCGGCGAAACGGTCTTCCCAGTCTGCCCAACCTGTTCCGAATGTGGCCGCCAACCGGCATCGACCACAGCACGCGAGGCACCCGTAGCGCCACCGAAAGCCGCAGCTAAATTCTCGATCAACGACCAGTTTTCAGGACCACGCATTCCGCGGCCTCCGGAAACGATAATATCAGCTTCTGCCACATCGAGTTTGCCTTGCGCAAGCACGAGGGATTTCGTTCTCTCCGCAAAATCGGCATCCTGGAATTGTACCGCAACACTCGTAACGGATGGCTCACTCGAAGGCGTATCATTCGAAGCTTTCCACAAATTCGGGCGAGTAGAAAACACTTTCTTCGCAGTGGTAACACGCACGCTTACTTGAGCTTTGCCCGCATAGACTGGATGAGTAGCGATGATCTGGCCAGATTCAGTCGAAAACGCAGTAACATCCGGCACATAGCCTGCTTCCAGTCGAACGGCCACACGAGGTGCAAGATCTTTTCCGCGTCCCGTTGCGCCGATTAGCACGACATCTGCAGAAGCCTGCCGAGCGATCTCAGCAAGAGCAATGCCCGTCGCTCGCGAGGAATACTCTGCGAACCGGCCATCGCTCACCGCGTACATTGCGCTGACGTTGAATTGCTTCGCCTGCCCAGCAAGCTTAGCAGCATCGGCAGATACGATGGCCGCGATAACGTTCCCGCCAAGGGAATGTGCAGCGCTAATGGCCTCCAACGATGGTTTGCGGATCTGCCCATTCCGCTCTTCCAAATAAACTAGAATATTCATTGCTAGGCTTTCAAATTACTTTTGCTTCTTCATGAAGCAGGCGCGCAAGTTCCTGAGCGGCGCCTGCGGCATTCCCTTCGGATTTCAATATTTTATTTGCGCGCTTCTTTTCCGGCTTCGTCATTTGCACGATCTCCGTGCGCGCGCCACCCGGATTCCCAGCGATCTCCTGAATTGGCTTTTGCTTAGCCTTCATGATATTCGGCAGCGATGGATAGCGCGGATCGTTCAAACCTTTTTGCGCGGCAATAATGCAGGGCAAATTCATTTCGATCACTTCTCGGCCACCCTCCACTTCTTTTTCAACCGTCGCTTTCATTCCTTCGATCGCCAGGCCCACCACAACCGTTGCACAGGGTAGATCCAACAGTTCGGAAAGCATCGGTGCGATCTCCATTCCATCGAAATCGATTGATTGCTTGCCAAGCAATATCAGATCGGGATTGAGCGGTCGGATCGCGTCTGCGAGCATGGCGGCCACTTGATAGGAATCCTGTTTCTCGCCTTTGACAAGGATCCCTTTGTCTGCGCCCATCGCAAGCGCTTGTCGAATCGCCTCCTTCGCATTATCGGCACCGACGGTGGTAGCAGTTACCTCACCTTTGTGCTTATCGCGCAAGCGAAGTGCCTCTTCGACAGCAAATTCGTCGTACGGATTGAGAATAAATTTTACACCGGCAGGATCCATCGACTTGCCGTCGGCACCAACGTTGATGCGCGTCGTCGTATCCGGCACATGGCTAACGCAAACGAGAATATTCATAATATCGAGGCCACTATTCCAACAGAAAGAGAAGTTGACTCTGAGGATGTTTCGTCGCCATTCAAGCTCAGGAATTCGGAGAAAGAATTATTGAATAATAAATGACATTGGCTCATCCATTCCTACATCCATTGCCTCGGCTTCCAGATTGCCGTAGGGAGTAATGAAATGCGGTAAATCTTTATGAGCAGCGGTCTTAAACACCAGCCGGCGATTCAAAATTTCAAAGAGATCCTTGGAAAGCAGCAGCTTGCCAATATGATCTCCTCGTGCGTGAAGATCGCGCGCCTGTGCGTAAATGGCACTCTTTATTGTGTCGTAGGTAAGATCGTCATCGGTCAACTTCACTCGAAGGATCTCGGGTCCGGAAATAGAAGCAGGAGGAGAATCCAATGGCATAGGTAGTAATAATTAAATCTTGAATTCAGCGCGATTCGCTGATCTGGCCAGCATACAACAACGTCCGGTACAGCATGTCGATCTTGCCATTGAGGTTGTGCGTATCAAAGATCTGACGAAGCCGATTCAGCATGGGCTGGTATTGTGCGTCGCCAACACTCGGAACATAAGAGGACGAGAGCAGGCGACCCTCCAGACCAGCATAATCGAGCAGTTGGTTGTTATGGAACTTCATTTCCAGCACTGGCTTACCATGGAAGAAGTCAATGGTCCGCTTCGAGTTGGAGGAGTCAATATTTGCATCCGGCGAGGAGGTAATAATGATGTTGCGATGATTGACTTCGACATAATCGGTCCCATAATCGAGCAGTAATTGTTCATATTCAACGAGGAATGGCGTCGTATCGGTCTCCCGATCGTTCCAAAGAATTACAACCCATCCACCTGGCTTTAGAATACGCTGGAACTCCGTATAGGCGCGCGCGAGATCGAACCAATGGAATGCTTGCCCTGCGATGATATAATCTATACTTCGGTCTGGAAGCGTCGTAGTTTCGGCGGTGGCATCGATACTTTTGAAATTCTTGTAGGTGGCCAGGTATTGCTCACCAGCTTCGCGCATGGGGCCATTCGGTTCGATCGCATACACAAAATTCCCATTTTCGAGGAATAGCTCAGCCGAAAAACCAGTGCCCGAACCGACATCGGCAATCGTATGATTCGTGCGCAGTCCTGTTTCCTCACGCAATGCGTAGATCACCTCTCTCGGATAATGTGGCCGATACTTAAGATAGGCCTCTACACGTGAGGAAAATCGTTCGGTAGCGAGAGATGACATGCCGTGTGGTACGTTCTGGCTGATTACCTGGTTTCGTGATTTGGGAAATGCGGTGTTCTCTTTTTCGTAACTTTGCAGTGCGACTAACGATCATCACTAAGTCGAACTACCAATTACTTATGGGCTTTTCATCCTTTCTTCGCCGATTGCTGCCGAAGGAAAACCAATATTTCCGGCTATTCACGAGCAATATTGCCAATATTCAGGAAGCAGCAACGGATCTAAGAAAATTGCTCGATGCCAAAACTGCCTCCGAACGCAAGGTCCTCATCACTCGCATCGAGGATGCCGAGCATCGTGGCGACCAGATCACTCACGACATTTTTGCCGATCTTTCCAAGACGTTCGTGACACCCATCGATCGAGAGGATATACACGCTCTGGCTGGACAGATAGACGATATCCTCGATCTAATGGAGGATGTTGCGGTACGCACGATGCTCTATGACGTAACAGACTTTCCACCAGAATTCCGTGACCTGACGGATACACTCGTTCGGGCCGTCGAGGACCTCGTGATAGCGGTGCCACTACTTGGTGATATGAAGAACGTCAAAGTGATCCTGGAATCCTGCGAGCATGTCAATACCTGTGAAAATGCCGGAGATGACATATACCACAACGCGATCGCCCGCCTGTTTCGCGATGTGAAAGATCCGATCGAGCTCATCAAACTCAAGGAGATTCTAACGGATATTGAAGAAGCCATCGATACCTGCGAGCATGTCGCAAATCTGATCGAAGGTGTAGTTGTAAAATATGCTTGATCCCTCGTGACTCTAATAATCGTCGTCATTTGCATCGCCTTTGTCTTTGATTATTTCAATGGCTTTCACGATGCTGCTAATTCGATAGCTACCGTCGTTTCGACCCGCGTGCTAACGCCGGGCCAGGCGGTACTCTGGGCTGCTTTCTTTAATTTCGTTGCCGTATTCGGTTTTGGAACCGCCGTTGCGAAAACGGTAGGTGCGGGGATGGTGGATATTTCCGTCGTTACGACCTATGTTGTACTTTCCGCGCTTATCGGAGCGATTATCTGGGATCTTATTACATGGTGGCTTGGGCTTCCTACTAGTTCTTCCCACGCCCTTGTCGGAGCGTTCGCAGGTGCGGCTGTCGCGAAGGCAGGCTCGTTCGGAGTTATCATTGTATCCGGTTGGACTCTTACGCTTATCTTCATCGTGCTGGCCCCAATGATCGGTATGCTGTTGGGATTCTTTATCTACCTTCTTGTAACGTGGCTTTCACGAAATAAATCGCCAATGGCGGTCGATCGGTGGTTCAGGCGGGGGCAGCTTGTTTCTGCTGCAGCCTACTCTCTCGGTCATGGCACGAATGATGCCCAAAAGACGATGGGTATCGTTGCAAGTCTCTTGTTTGCAAATCACTTGATCCCGAAATTCGAGATTCCCACGATCGTCATTGTTGGTGCGTACCTCTCGATGGGGCTTGGCACACTTTCCGGCGGTTGGAGGATCGTCCGAACAATGGGTATGGGAATCACAGCACTCAAGCCGATCGGTGGATTTGCTGCGGAGCTGGCATCAGCCGCAACGCTATTCGGATCCTCTGCGCTCGGAGTGCCCGTCTCGACAACCCATACCATTACCGGCGCCATTGTCGGCGTTGGCTCGCTACGAAGACTATCGGCTGTGCGCTGGGGTGTCGCTACCCGCATTATTTGGGCTTGGCTATTGACGATCCCCGCGAGCGGAGGTATTGCCGCGTTATGTTATTATGCTATGAGGGAACTTGGTTATGCCCATTAACCTTACTTCAGAATCCGGACCGGGCAGCATCCCAGCCTGGAAAACCATCTCCAGAAGCGCTGTTGCCGAAAATGCTTTTTTTCAGATCGAAGCAGATCGCCGCGAAGAAGATGGAACCGGCCGCAGCAGCGATTTTTATATCGTTCATGCACCAGATTGGGTCAACATCATCGCGATCACTGAAGCGAATGAAATAGTTCTGATCGAACAATTCCGGCATGGCACCGAGCGCATCGAGCTTGAAATCCCTGGCGGCATTATAGAAAAGAACGAGGCTCCAGAAGATGCAGCGCTTCGGGAACTCCTCGAAGAAACAGGCTACAAGCAAAGCGACCGCAGCGAATTTAGGAAGATCGGGAAGGCCTGCGCGAATCCCGCATTTATGACAAATGTTTGCTATACATATCTTCTAACACACACAGTCCAAACAGGTATGACCGCATACGACGAATTTGAAAATATTCGAGTGCGGCTCGTCCCGCTAAGAACCATCGACGACCTGATAACGAATGGCGAAATTCGGAACTCGATCATTATCGCAGCTTTTTATTGGCTCCGGCTTGCCGGCTATTAAGTGTCCCGCTGCGCTCCAGCATCGATGGGTGATGCCGCTTGTTTTGGAACCAAAATAAATGCCTCATCCTCGGGGAAAGCAAGCGCGTTTCACTAATCCCACTGTGTTCGGATGAGGCACAAATCGACTTTTCCCAAAAAGGAAAAGGCCGACGATTCATTAATCACAAAATCGAGATCAATAAATCCCGGCAAAAAGCATTTCTTTTAGAAAGAACAAACGTGCCCGGACCTGCGGCAAACTTCTCAATGATCCTTCTACGCTGTTGCAGCCGATCGCGTGGCAGGAACAGACAGCTCCGGCGTTCTGCCATCGGTGGCCCGGCGATCCTCCTCGACCTTCTTACTACTCATGTCACCAAAGGTAAGCTTCTTTTTAATAGCCATTTGCTCGAGCAATGGCACCAAAGGAACGGAATCGAGCTGGCTGGCTGCCAGAATATCTGCCTCGAAGCCGAGCTCGATCAGTCGCTGGCCGTGATCGGATTCACGCAATGTTCGGTAAATATCCGAGCCATAATGCTGATAGACCGATAATGCTGCCCGAGCACCATCGCTAAGGCGTTCTGCGGCTTGACCCTCAGCGGCCATCACATTAGCAGGCCCGAATCGTGCAAGCATACGGGTGATCAACATACCGGCGCAGGTCGCGTCTTCCAATGAAAAATCTTCCTCGCGCCCACTGCATAAAATGACAACATTCTCGGAGGCAATACCCGGCACAGCTGCCAGGGCTTCGACCGTCGCTGACATGTTAACGAAGCTCGCGACAAAACACTGACGCGCATATTTCGCCTTTGTCAGCGCCACGGCTCCGTTCGTGGTCGTCAGGATCAATGCTTTTCCGCGAACCGCTTCCTCGGTGTATTCGAAAGGCGAATTTCCGAGTGTAAAACCTTCGATGCGCTTACCGCCGCGCTCACCACAAAGTACCGTTGAGGTCGAATGCAGATTGCCGACGATCTTCATCGCTTGCTCTACTGTTGCTACCGGGATGATCTCCCGAGCGCCGGCGCGCATTGCGTAAGTGATCGTAGTCGAGGCACGAAGCACGTCGATCGCGACGACAATTTTGTCGCGCAACTCCAGCTCGTCGAGATGGTTAGGAGAAAAGAAAACCGTTATTCGCACTGTATATTACTTAGTTATGGACCGAACGAGGCAAACCGGCATTGATCTAACCGGCCCATGAATCGGACGCAAAGCCTCATATATCCTGTTGACCGTACCATTCCGAGTGCCCTGCATATTTTCCTGTTTTTTTGTATTAACGCAAGACTCACCCGCTTCGTCCCAGAATTCGTCTCCAAAATTTTTGAGATGACAACGAGTCATACCAAAGATCATTTTCAACTTGTCGATACGCTAATTAGGTGGATTTGTTCTTTTCGAGTTCATGAACATTTCGAAAAAACACCGCATTCGCTCCAACTCCATGAACTCCGAGACGGCGGATTCCGACGCGGCGGATTCCGAGACGGCGGAGTCAGACGCGGCGGATTCAACCAAGTGTTCATCGCGCACATTCCAAAAGGATACTGATTCGTTATCACCCTTGCTCTTAACTTCAAACCACCCATCCTTTTATCTATCGCAATAGGTCTCGCCCCAATCTAGGTTCCCATCAACATGCTGCCATGATATGACACTTTTCCTTACCGCCAAGAAATTCGAATTTTTCTCGGTCCCCAAGGGATAATTGGAAATTGCCGAACATGAAAGCTCGCCGATGCAGATTACATTTGATGTTTGCAACCAAGCGGTCATCACAGCGTCTTTTCCGCTACTAAAGCACAAATGAACTCACGGACAAAAATGGTGGTGAGCTGTTCACCCCTCCCCCAGTCAGGAGTCTGTTCATTGCAACGGTTGTGGCATAGGATTGTTTTAAAGAGGCTTTACCAATATTTAATATCTATACTCCATGATGTCCAATACGAGACTATCCGTCGTTATCTGCTTTATTGCTGCTTTTTTTGCGGCGCTTGCTCTGTCGCTACCATTCGCGCCTATTTTGCGCGCTCAAGAGTACGAGTCGCTGAAAAATCCGATCGTTGCTCCATCGGATTCCGGGGCCTATCACGCGATCAATCAGCTTCCATTGACCATACGGAGCTCCGCGCCGTTCGCACGTGAGTTTTACGAATTTGCGCGGCACGCCGGTTCGTCCGGCGTCGTCGATAACGATGCGTATCTCACAGATTTCGAACAAGCTCGTCAGGATATGCTTCGCGCCAGCGATTCAAGAGCCAACGCGGGAACAGGCGCTGGAAAGAACTCAGCACTGGCGCTGGAGGGAACATGGTCGAATATAGGCCTGACCGGCGGGGATTCCATCCCTACTGCCGGTATCACGACTGCTATTGTGTTCGATCCGCAGCATCCGAATATCATGTACGCCGGTGGCGAGGGTGGCGTGTGGAAATCCAGTGACACCGGATCCAATTGGTTTGAATTGACCGATATGGAATTCCCCAATCTCTCGGTCGCAACAATCGCGGTCGATCCGGTAAATACCGATACGCTGTATGCAGGCACCGGATATTGCTACAATTCCGAGCCGGTGTATAATGGATCCGGTCTTTACCAAAGCACGAATGGTGGTACTTCGTTTAACCGGCTGAACGTCCCCGGTGGCGCTGAGGCTATTGTGAAGGTGGTTGTCGATCCATCGAATCATACTAACGTGCTCGCGGCTGTCTATGGCACCTCAACCAATCCACTGCAAACGGGCCCGGTGTATCGTTCCACCAATGCCGGGGCTACGTGGACCTCTGTCTTTTCTGGCTTTGCGTGGGATATTATTGCCATTCCTCAGAGTCCCGGAGTCTTCTATTTATTTTCCGATGGTGTATATAAGTCAACGAACGATGGCGTAGGGTGGACGAAGGTATCGACGTCGAACTTCCCATCGAGCCTCGGTCGCGGCGCGCTCGCCTCACCCACCCAGGCTCCGAACAAGATCTTCACACTTATGACGGATCCATACGGTGCGGATGCCTACCTCTATGAGAGCACCAATGCGGGAACGTCGTGGGTTTCGATCACCTCGATCCCTCCTGACCTGTTTGCGCCTTCGGTAGGTGGTAAAACGAATCCCCAGGGATGGTACGACCTCTACGTCGGCGTAACGCCGTATTCCGTCCAGAGCGATACCGTTTACATAGCCGGCATCGACGCCGCGTATATCTATGGAACGGACGCACAAATCCAGCAAGGCTCCGTCGGCTGGACTGCGTTCAGCGGTTATCCAAATGGTTCCGGTGGTGGCGGCACTACGCACGTCGATCATCACTCGTTCGCTGTTAACCCGATCAATTCCAACATTGTTTATGATGGGGATGATGGTGGCCTGTGGGTAAACTACGCTGCCGGTTCAACAAATGTCTCAAGTGGCGGCGGCTGGAAGCTTCACTCCCACGGAATGGTTACCAGCCGGCTCTATCATCTGGCATTCGATCATAACAATCTCAGTAGAACCTGGGCCGGTGCGCAGGATCAGGGGTTGTGGAAAATAGATGAGGGCACGCCGCAGCTGCCGCCGGCCAGCTTCGCTCCGTTGGGCGATGCGATGCAGCCGCTCGTTAACCCACAAAATTCCTCCCGTGTGTATGGCGAAGGCTCTGAAGGAGAGATCGTCGTTACCAGTTCTTTGGTGACGCCCAATTGGGAGTCGATTGCAGATAGCGCGGAGGGCGTGACCGATGCGCCGGGTTGGGACAATCCGTTCAAAATGTCGCCCGTCGCCAATGGCAGCATTTCCGGCGCGAGCATTCTTTACGTGGGCCGACAGCACTTGTGGCAAAGTTCCGATGGCGGAACCGACTGGAAACAGCTTTCGCCAAAGTTTGGATCGGCCGATGCCGGACTCTACTATTGCACTGCCATTGGATTACCAAGCTGGAACGCAAACATGATCTATGCCGCCGGTGGAACCAATTCATTCCAGCTTTCAACCAATTTCGGCACAAGCTGGGTTGCGAAGACCAACCCGGGATACGTAACCTCGATCAATACTTCGTGGCATAACCCCAAATTCGTTGTGGTCACTTTGAGCGAGAACAATAAGAAAGTGATGTTCTCTGTCGATAGTGGTCACACCTGGACCGAGCGTTCCGGCAAGGCCGGTGCCGCCCTTCCGGGAGCCGATTCGAACTCCGCCTGCAACATCATGTCGCTTGCGCTCGACTCGACCAATCCGCTCTCGACCTGGTATGCCGCAACCGATTTTGGAGTGTATCAAACCAACGATACCGGCCTGCACTGGAGCTGGATGGGACCCGGTCTTTTCCCGTGCCGAGACATCCAGATCTTCTCCAATGGCTCGACCATGCGCGTCGCAACGTATGGCAGAGGAATGTGGGAAGTGCAGTTGCCCATTGTATTTTCCGGAGTGGAAAGCACGGTGCTTTCTGCCACGAAATCCAGTGCGGGAACTGAACTATCCTGGAGCGTGGAAGGGGAACCGCAAGGCGCGACGTTTTACGTCGAGCGTTCCTTAGATGGCGATGCGTTCGCTCGCATGGGCGCTGTTGCGGGCAACGGCCCTTCTGCGGGAACCCTCGATTATTCGTTCGCGGACAACACCACTGCACCAGGAACCTATTTGTATCGCATCCACGAGATCGACGCGAACGGCGCCGAACAGTATTCCAATCAGGTCGAGCTGCATTATGGCACCAACGGGTTGTATCTGTATCAGCCCTATCCCAATCCGTTTATATTGAATAGCGGCAGCGCCAATGCGGTCACCCTAAATTTCGAAATCCCAGCGATGGATCATGTGCAGCTTCGCATTTACGATGTGAAAGGCACGCTTGTCCGCACCCTCCTGAACCGCACGATGGATGGCGGGCCGCAATCCACCGTGTGGGACGCCCGCGACGATCAAGGCAACCCCGTCGCGCCCGGCGCGTATTTTTACTCCATCCAAACCGCAAATTCCGGGACGGCGAGTGGGAAGATCATGGTGGTGCGGGAGTGAGAAAGCGAAGCCCTTCTTCGATGACTCGGCGATCATTTTCTCTTGGTTGGTACGCCATCTTTTTTACCGTGCAGCGGAACCGGTTGGTGAATAATATGGGGAAAATTCTGTTTATAATTGTGGCCTGCCTTGCGTTCGGCTCTCCTGCGCGAGGGCAATGGGTTTGGCAGGACACCCACGGGCCTTCCGATCAGGATACCGAGTACGTCTTTAACTCGGTGTCCTGCTCTGGGTATAATTGTACGGCTGTAGGATTCTCTTCGTCGCCGTTCACCAATTTAGAACATTTACTGCTTCTGCGTTCGAACGATGGCGGCATGTCTTGGGCAGAGCAGCCAAGTGGTCAGCCAGACCAACAATATGCATTTCAAAACTCGTGGGTGAGCCTTGTTGATCAGATCGACTCTCTGAATGTCGTAGCCGTGGGCGATAGCGGTCTTATTCTGCGCACCACCAACGCAGGCCAAACATGGATCCAACAACTTGGATTGAAGACAATGGCAAGACCGAACGAAATCAGCTTCAGCGATTCCTTGAATGGCATCATCGTCGGAAGCGGGCCGACGATGATAACAACTTCGGACGGTGGGAAACATTGGGATTCAATCCCTAATTTCACCGATGAATTCCTTTCCTCATGCCATTGCTTTGGAAAGGGTCAGTTTGCTGCGCTGAAGTATGCCTACGGTCACCTATTTAAAACCAGCGACAACTGGTCAACAATCGACTCGGTCTCGATTCCCGATCTTGCCGGAACTGGTGCTGTTTTTTCCACAATCCGGTTCGCAGGAGAAGATACCATCATTGCTTTTGGCACGGTTAGTGGGAATAATCCTGCACCGCTCATCGAACGAACAACGGACGGTGGAGCGCATTGGGCGATTGCTCTTGATAGCGCGGCTGGGATATACCAGGGCATATCGTGCATGTCAGAGATCGGGCATGATACGATTCTTGCCGGAAGCTTCGTGGCATTGGACAAATATCTAATGAGCACGGACAATGGTGTCTCCTGGAGTATTGATAGCCTGATTTTCCAGCATTCCTCCGATACTCAGGCTGACTATGCGCGAGCTATCTCGCGGCTGCCGAATGGATCGTTTGTAGCGGTCTTCGCACTTCTCGATCTCGGAGAAGAAGGTGGGTATTTGCTTAGATCCACAACAGCGAATGCGAGTGTTGAGAGTTATGTGCCTATCATTAGTAATTCGCAAATCTATCCCAGCCCCGCAACCACATCAGTAACCATCACTACCTTCGGAGCAGGGAGCACTGTGCATCTGCTCGATATTCTTGGGCGGGAAGTGTTGCACGAGGTGGTTCCTGCAAACGGGCAGCTTACGTTGGATGTATCACCACTTCCTCCTGGAACATATTATGTGAGCGAAGGACATACGGAAGTCAAATTCGTGAAGAACTAATATCATGAGAATGGAACTTCCGAAATTATTTGTATTCACTGCTCTCGCGTGCCTGACAATTGCATCGGCCGCGCGAGGGCAGTACCGGTGGATCGTAACATACCCAATCGACGATAGCGGGTTCTCATATCATTTCACTTCGGTCGATTGCTCGGGCGAAGTCTGTACAGCGGTCGGATATAAGGAGAAGTCGTTCCTAATCAACAACTTATGTTTTCGTAGCACAAATGACGGGGCCACCTGGGTAGAACAAGACCCCGGCTTGCCACATAATGAATTTGACAATTCTGCATACCTTTTGCAAATCCAGCAAATCGATTCGCTCAATGCGGTTGCGGCTGGCGATAGTGGGATTGTCGTGAGAACAACGGACGGAGGGAACACATGGATAAGTGTGGACTTGCCCTCTAAATACATGTTCGGAAGTATTAATTTCTCCGATCCAATGACTGGTATTGCTACCGTATATGGGGATGTCGATACCGGCATTTTTACCACAAGCGATGGAGGGGCGAATTGGGCGTTCGCTCCCTTTTCGCCGTGGCTCTTCTCAACCATGTGCCACTCGGATGGCGGGGAAGCATTCCGGGCTATATCGTACGAAAATGGGCCGGTCTATATCACATCGGATAATTGGAAGACCGTCGATTCCACACCGCTTCTTTTTCCATTTTCCGGTCTGGGCGACACGGCCCTCATAGGCCGGTGCGCGTTCCGTGGCATGGATACACTCGTTGGGTTCGGTGACCGTTGGACAATTCGTGATAGTGTTGTGCAACCGGGAACATACCCAATGATTATGACAAGCACAGACAATGGCTTTCATTGGACTATTCTTGATCAATCCTTTGGCTTGATGAATAATATAATTTGCATGTCCTCACTCGACAGGGACATCGTGTTTGCAGGCGGATTAGTGGATGGCCGTCAAATTTTAGTGAGCACGGATCACGGTATGTCATGGTCTTCCAATACGTTTATTTATAGCTTCGATACAACGCTCAGGGAAATTTCCGGTTTGACCGTTACGGGTGATAACCACGGAGTGGCTATATTGGGGGAAAAGCCTAATCCGTCGGGCGGCGGAACTATGCTCCTGGTTGGCGCGCCAATGGATAATGTCCTAACTTCGCCGCAAATTGATTCGAATCTACATATTTATCCCAACCCTACAAGCAAAACGCTGAAAATTTCGGGCGGAGAAGATGGGAGGGTGGTTCAAATATTGGATATTCTTGGGCGGGAAGTTATGCACGAGGTGGTTCCGGCAAACGGGCAGCTTACGCTGGACGTATCTTCACTCCCTTCTGGTCTGTACTATGTTAGCAATGGGTCAACACGCGCGAAATTTGTGAAGGAATAACGCTCCCTCACCCGGCCTCTCCCCAATGGGGAGAGGCATCTTCAAATAGTGTAGTATATCAATTTTTTCGCTCTCTTGGAAATCGGCGAAATTGGTACGGAATCGCCATAATGCCTAAGTTCATGAAGAAGATGATGAGCGTGAATCGTATCCACGCAAATGGCGCCTGTTTTCTGTGAAAAAGCGCGTCATTTAGTCTTCACGGCGGAAGGAATTGTACGGCTCTCCTGTTAAGGAAGCCACTATGCCGCCAAATTTATCCGAGGACTGCGTATTCTGCGATATTATCCGCGGAACGAACCCTCACGAGATCGTCTATGAAGATCAGGAATATCTGGGTTTTCTGGATCGGTATCCGCTGAATCCGGGCCATACGCAAGTCATCCCTAAGAAGCATTACCGCTGGGTCTGGGATATGGATAAATTGGATCTTGGGTTTTTGTTCATGCGCGCACAGCATATTGCCAAAGCGCTGCAAGTGGTGTTCGATACGGATTGGATCATTGCCGATACCGGCGGCATCAGTGTACCGCATGCACACGTCCACCTGGTGCCGCGTTTCGAAGACGATGGCCACGGGGAGCTTCCGGACCCGAAAATTCTTCGAGAAATACCGGATCAGGAAATGGAAGATATCGCGAATAGGATCAGAGTTCAATTGGAACGCACTCCAGGATAACGAACGCACTCCAACATAAATGCTCATTAGCCAAACCCCACTACGAATTAGCCTTGCCGGCGGCGGAACGGATCTTCGCGAGTATTATAAAGATTCCGACGGCTTCGTCGTTTCAACGGCCATTGATAAATACGTTTATGTGCTCATCAAGGAGCGCTTCGATTCGAAGATCTATCTGAATTATGCAGCTCGTAAGGAGATCGTGGATGATATTTCAGAGATCCAGCATGAACTGGTGCGAGAGGCCGGAGTTATGGCAGGATTGCGCAATGGTTTCGAGTTAGCGACGTTTGCCGATATTCCATCGGAAGGTTCTGGCTTAGGTTCCTCCAGCAGTTTGACCGTAGGGCTGTTGAACGCGATGTACACCTTCATCGGAGAGCAGGTCACGCACGACCGTCTTGCCGAGGAAGCGTGCGCCATCGAGATCGAAATTCTGAAAAAGCCGATCGGCAAACAAGACCAATACATTGCCGCTCATGGTGGGCTTTCCGCAATAACGTTTCACGGTTCGGAGCTTGTAACTACGCGGCAGCTTGAGTTGTCCGAGCAAGAGCGGCACAATCTGGGCGGCCGGTTCATGCTTTTTTTCACGAACATCACGCGGCAGGCGTCTTCCATTTTGAAGGAACAGCGGGAGAAAACTTCCATCAACCGCGCTCACCTGCAAGCGATCCACGCATTAGGCAAGCGGATCGAAGAAGCCATCAGCGCGCGCCGGTTCGATGAGATCGGCGAGGTTCTGGACGAGAACTGGACGCTCAAGAAAAAGCTGGCATCGGGCATAACCACCTCGCGCATCGACGACATGTACGAACGGGCACGTACTGCGGGAGCCATCGGTGGTAAAGTAGCTGGAGCGGGAGGCGGTGGGTTCCTGCTGCTGTATGTGCGGCCAGAGCATCAGGCGAAAGTTCGGGATGCTCTTTCGGATTACCGCCAAATGCCCGTGATGCTCGATAATTTTGGAGCGACGATCATATTTAATCAACGCCGGTATCGTTGGTAAATGCTGGAGCTATATTTTCTTCGGCATGGTCAAACGGAAGCAAGCCGCGATAACAGATTTTGCGGTTCCGGCTCTGATATTCCGTTGACTCCGGAAGGAGAAGCGATGGCGCATGCCTTTGCTGACTTTTACAAGGATGCGAAGTGGGATGGGATCTACTCCAGCCCGTTGCAGCGTTCCCGCATCACCGCTGAGATAATCGCCAGGCCACATGAGATGCGACATTTTCTCCATGATGGCTTAACGGAGATCGGATATGGGAAGTGGGAGGGGAAAACGGTCGAAGAAGTCGAGCGGATCTATCACGACGATCATCTCACCTGGACTGCAGACCCAGCGTGGAACCCACCAACCGAAGGAGAAACGGCACGATCTGTTGCGGCACGCATCCATGATGTGATCGACGAGATACGAAGCAAGCATCCGGATGGTAAGGTGCTGATCGTTTCCCACAAAGCCACGATCAGAATCGCATTATGCTCGATGATCGGTATCGATGTTGGCCGATTCCGCTACCGGCTTGGATGCCCCGTTGGCTCGGTGAGCATCGTTCAATTTAGCGACCATGGGCCACTCGTTCAACAAGTAGGCGGCCGAGCGCATTTAACTCAGCAATTAAAAAATCTGCCAGGAACGTAAGCTATAATATTGAGTTAAGAATTAAGAGGTGAATAGTTTTCTTATTCTAAACTCTCAATTCCTGACGCACAACTAAATATGACATTCGAAGAATATATCGGTTATTTTAATACCTCTCTCGATTCGCTGGACCAGGCGGAAGTACAGCGGTTCGTCGATCTGCTGGTCGATGCCTACGAAAATGATAGAACCGTTTTTGTGATCGGCAATGGTGGCAGTGCGGCGAATGCATCGCATTTTGCCAATGATCTCGCAAAAGGTACGCTCCGCTCCATGGATCAAACCAAACGTATGCGCGCCCTATCACTCACCGATAATGTTGCTCTTATGACTGCTTATGGCAACGATGAAGGTTATGCTTCGATCTTCGAACAGCAATTAAGAACGTATGCTCGGCCTGGGGATATTGTAGTTGCAATATCGGGTTCGGGGAACAGCCCAAATGTGATCAGTGCTATCGAGTGGGCCAATGCCAACGGCCTGCACACCGTAGGTGTGACGGGTTTCGGCGGCGGGAAGCTCAAACAGATCGCGTCATCAACCGTCCATGTTCCGTTGGACGATATGTGTACATCGGAAAGCGTACACTCCGTAATTTTTCATTACGTGGCGATCGAATTGCAAAAGCGTCTGTACGCTTGAGTACCGAGCTATGAGTAACAAGTACCGAGTTGAAGATAACAAACCACTGGGTACTCAATATTTGACACGCGTTATTCCGTACTCGGTACCAGGTACTCGGTACTCGGTACTCTTTTACGGAATCGTTTTCCAAGTTTTTCGCGCCATTCATAGAAGATCTCGTAGATCGTCGGAATAACGACGAGCGTTAGGATCGTCGAAGTGATAACGCCGCCGATAACGGCTCTTCCAAGCGGCGCTCGGAAATCCGCGCCTTCACCCCAGCCGATGGCCACAGGAATCATTCCAGCTACCAGCGCAAGGGTCGTCATCATGATGGGTCGCAAGCGAACGCGGCCTGCTTCGATCAGTGCCTCGCGAAGCGGCATTCCAGCCTCATGCTGATTCTTCGCGAAATCAATGAGCAGGATCGCGTTCTTCGCCACGATCCCCATGAGCATCATCACTCCGATCATGGACATGATATTGAGGGCATCGCCGGTAAAGATAAGCATGAGCACCACGCCAATAAGCGATAGTGGAAGCGATAGGAGAATCGCTAATGGATCGAGGAACGATCCGAACTGCACGACGAGGATCAAGTACATGAGCAAGATCGCAAGCCCAAGCGCGGCAAAAATAGATCCAAACATTTCCGCTTGATTCTTAGCTTGCGCGCCCGATGATATATGCACGCCTGGTGGCAATGTTAACTTGGCAATCCCTGCCTGAATATCATTGGTAACTTCCCCGAGAGAACGCCCCGACGTATTTGCCTCCACATTAATAACTCGGTCCTCATCGAGGTGGTCGATCTCAGCAGGTCCGAGGCTCTGCTTGATATCCGCGATCTGACCAAGCGGAACAACTGCTGAGCCCGCCATCGCCGCGCCAACGTTAGGAACCGCTCCCGGACCCGAAGACTGCGCTCCTGGCACAATTTCGGGAGATACCACGATCGGGACTTGCAATAAGTCCGAAGCATTTTGTCTGGATGATGCTGCCAGCCGGACGGTCACATCACGAGTTTTGCCGGTCGGATCGACCCAGTCACCAGTCTTGAGGCCAGCAAATGCCGGCATAAGCGATTGTGCGGTCTGACCTGCGGTAAGTCCCATCGATCCAATAAGGCCGCGGCGAAGATTCACTTCGATCTCCGGTTTTTGTCCTTTGGTTGAAAGCGCGACATCCACTGCGCCTTTGGTATTTCGAATGACGTTCTGGATCATCTCGGCAGCTTGCTCCATGCTGGCATCGTTCGTACCCCGGATCTGTAGTTGGATCTCCTTTTGCGCGGCGCCCCACGGATTGGTAAATACATACGTATGAGCGCCACCGATCGTTGCCACTTCCCTTCGCAGGATCGCGGCAAAAGCCTCGCCTGAAATGTCACGGTCTTTTTTAGGAACCATCTTTACATACACACTGGCTTCCGTGACATCTCCGGAACTCGAGGATGTGCCCAGCATGGTTGCCGTGCTCCCGATCGTAGTATAGGTGTAGGGCACTTCTTTATGCTTTCGAATGAGCGAGGTGACTTCCTCGCATTTTGTCCGAGTATACTCAAGGCTGGAACCAGGCGGGGTTTCAATCGAGAGCAACAGTTCCGATCGGTCACTGATCGGCGCAAATCCAAATCCGCCGAATTCACCCTGAATGAATAATGCACCAACGAAGGTGATGGTAGCAAGCGTGACCATCCACCACCGATGATCGAGCGCCCAGGCAATAACATATTTATAGCTGTCTGCCTGACGATTGAACCAATCATTGAATTTATCGATCCATGGATAAATAAGTCCAAGCAAACCGAGTGCAATAAAAAGAAAGCCCACGAGATTTACGCTGACGTCAGCAAGGAGCATGAACAATCCGAGCAAAAGCGATGCAATTCCAAGAAACGTGGGTAACCACACTCGGCGCTTGTGCGACACACCATGGGGATCCGGCCAATAAGCCGAAAGCATGGGATCGAGCGAGAAACTCACAAATAAAGATACCATTACCGCGCACGCAATGGTAAGCGCAAATGGCTTGAACCACTGCCCGGCAAGCCCCGGCATAAACGCGACCGGAACGAAAACTGCCATGATCGAAAACGTAGTGGCCGTGACAGCAAGGCCGATCTCATTTGTACCCGTGTGCGAGGCTGTCATATGGTCTTCCCCCATTTCTATATGCCTCACAATGTTTTCTCTTACGACAATTGCATCATCGATCAGAATCCCGATCGCAAGAGAGAGTCCCATCAAGGACATAATATTCAGCGTAAATCCGCTCGCCATAACGGCAATGAATGCCGTGAGAACCGATACCGGTAATGCAAGCCCTGTGATAACGGTGGAGCGCCAGGAATTGAGGAACAAAAACACCACGAGCACTGTCAGGCCTGCTCCTTCGAACAGGGTTTCTTCAACGTTTGCTACGGAGTGCGTAACCCTATCGCCAGCATCGCGGATAACCGTAAGGGTTGTCCCGGGAGGTAACTTTTTCTTTATGTCATTGATCGCATTTTTGACATTATCCGAAACGGTGGCCGTACTCGAACCTTTCGTTTTCGTAATGTCCAGTCCGACGGCTTCAACCCCATTAAAGATCGCGAGCGATCGTGCTTCCATTGCCGTATCCTTTACATTTGCGATGTCGCCCAAACGGATAGTCTGGCCGCCTCGCATCGCTATGGGAACGGCATTGAATTGCGCCGGCTCCTCGATTCGTCCTTGCAACCGAATCGATTGCTCCACCAAATTATCTTGAAGCGCACCGATCGGCGTGGCCAGATTCTGCGATTCGAGCGCCTGCACCACCTGCGCCACACTAACATTATTGGCTTGAAGATCGCTGGGCCTAAGATCGACGGCTATTTCACGCTTTACCGCACCCGCTACTGTTACCTGAGCGACGCCATTAATCGATCGGAGTTCTTTGGTAATTCCCGGATCGGCCATCGACGTAAGATCGGCAGGCGTCATGCCGGGTGAACGCAGGATCACGGACACAATGGGCATATCATCCGGATCGTACTTTTTCAGAATCGGTGGTTTCATCTCCGGAGGCAGATCGTTCTGAATGCCGCTAATGGCATCGCGAATATCCTGCATTGCCTGATCCGGATCTTTTGAAAAAAGGAATTGGCAGGTGATCAGTGCAAACCCATCCATGGACTTCGAATTCATCTGATCCATGCCGCTGATCGATCCGAATACTTCCTCCATGCGAACGACGATCTCGCGTTCAACTTGCTCTGGTGATGCACCCGGGTATGGAACTGCCACCACGACCAGCGGGCTTGCAACATCTGGAAATTCGTCGATCTGTAGGCTGTGAAGCGAGAAAATTCCGAAAATGACGAGCGCGAGCATCGTCGTTATCGTAACAACGGGGCGCTTGATTGCAAAATCTGAAATAAACATCGTGCCGGAATTACTAAAAATCTTTAATTCTTATTATGCATTGTCGGACCCTCCACACTTACTTTGGCAAAGTGTCCCCCGTCGCCGACGATACCTTTGGCGAGGGAATTGGCTTCACACGAGATCCCAGCGCAATATCCATTGCAGACCCGCGAAGCACGGTATCACCCACATTGATGCCGGAAATAATTTCGATCTGATTATTCTTCTCATCGAGCGTTCCGAGCGTTACGGCTGAACGTGCGACCACACCATTATGGCAATAAATCACTGCGGGTGTTATGGTCTTGTGATCGACCGCATCCGCAGGCAATGTTAGGGTCATTTTCAGAATGCTTGCGATCCGACCTTCCGCATAGAGCCCGCCAACGAGTGTTTGGCCTTTGTTCGGGATCTCCGCATAGATACGAACTTGCCGCGTCATTGGATCGGCAGTTGGATTAATTCGCGCGATCGTACCTTCAAACTTTTTATCAGGATAACCAGTGACATCAAACTCGACGTGAAGTCCGATATGTACAATGCTGAGCGCATTTGCCGGAACGGTTCCTTGCAGCTCCAATGTCGAAGGATCGACAATGGTATAAAGCGGAGTGCCTTGCTGAACCACGTCCCCAATAGAAGAACTTTTTTCGCTTACAACGCCTGAGAACGGAGCACGAACGGTCGCATATCCAAGCTGTTTTTCGGCAGTGGCCAGCATGGCTTTCGCTTGTGCTAAACCCGCCTCAGCGCTGACACAGTTTTGACGAGCCTGATCGACGCTTTGTTCAGAAATGGCTCCAGATTTCAGCAGAGTCTCCTGTCGGTCACGTTCGCGATGTGCCAGTGCGACAGCGCTTTCGGCATTTGTCACGGAATTTTTCGCGCTCGTCACGGCATCCGTAAGCGCACTATTATCGATCGTGGCAATAACCTCTCCGGCACTGACAGGCTTACCCTGATCGACAAGCATGCGAAGCACGGAACCTGAAATTTGTGCGCGCACAACCGCCTGGTCGCGTGGCACAAGGGTTCCACTGATAGTTGGACCGCTTTCGATCTGGCCCTCGGAAGCAACAGCGTAACTTTCCGGACCAAGTTGAATTGGGGCGGGGGCAGTCGGTGAAGAATCGGCTTTTTTGCAACCTGAAAGAATCGGCGAGGATAGCCCTGCAAGAACCAAGATCGCTATTGCAGCAAATCCAAGCCGCGATTGCATCTTCATCGCCGGCGATGAAACCAGCGATGAAAATGCGTTATTAGTAGGAGAAGAAAAGGTCATTGTCCGGTTGGTGCTCCTAAGGATGGAGATGAGTTGTTGGTTGGAGCCATCATTGTTGGCGTTGTCGAAAGCGAAGATGAAGTACCAAACCCCGCAGTGTTAGCCTGGGATTGCGATGTGCCTGATTCAGGAATCATCGAAACCTGAGCTGCCGTGAGTGGCAGGTCTTTCAATAGCGCAAGCTTGGCTCGTGCCACCTGATAATTACGCACAGCACGAGCTGAATTAGCTCGCGCTTGCTCCTCCTGAATGCGCGAGTCATTAAGCTCCACTTCTGTCGAAATTCCTTGTGCGTACCGGACGGCAGCAATATCGTATGCGCGTTTAGCTTCCGACGCCGTGCTGGCGGTGGAACGAAGATTGGCTTCTGCAGAGTGCAGCGCATCGTAAGATACCCTCGAATCCATTGCCGCCGCTTCGCGAGCCTGTTCCATACGTGCACTGGCCTGCTCCACGGCGGCCTCTGCCATATCGACATTGCCACCGATATTCCCACCGGTGTAGATCGGAATTGATATATTTAGTCCGGCGGTCCAGTTGGTGTACCAATCATTCCAGTTCGGAAGAAAGTTATTGGGATACGCAACGGGCGAATAATTTGTATTGATCGAGATCTGCGGCCAATGCGCACTTTGGGCGATTCGAACTTGTGCATTCGAGGCATCAATATTGAGCGCGGCCTGAATTACGCTCGCTCGCTGTTCTGTCGAGGAATCACTCAGCATTGCAAACCGAGCTTGGGAATCCACGATTGGGGTCGTAAGCTGTAGTGAGTCGTCGAGCGAATAATTAAGTAACTGTTTCAATCGATAATAGGCCTGCGCTCGGCTATCTTCGCTTTGAATAACGACAGGGATCTGGTTATCGCGCGCTACTTTTGCTGTCAGAGCATCGAACTCCGCCTTTTCACCGACTTGATATGCAAGATTTGTCAGATCATAAACTTTTTGTGCCTGATCGAGGGCATCGCGAGAAATTTTTACAATAGTATCCGCAAGAATCGCGTCATAATAACTCTGTGTGACACTCAAGACAAGCTGCGCCTGTGCAGCGGTAAGATCTATTTCGGCAGATCGCTTTCGCGCTTTGGCCATATCTTGTTGCGCGCTCAGCCTTCCACCAGAATAAATGTTTTGAGATGCATTCAGTCCAAGCGTCCATTGATTTTCCTTGCCAAAGGGGAAATTCTTGAATATGGCTGCAACATCACCGATAACTCCGGTATCCGGCAAAGTGGTGAGACCACTGTACTGCGACTTAATGGTAAGCAAGTAATTGGCGCTTGCCGAGATCTGCGGCAGCATTCCACTCCGAGCGACTTCTTCGTTTCCTTCAGCAGCATGAACTCCGCCTTCCGCCAGCGTGATCTCTTCCCCGACACCCAGTGAACGATCAATGGCTTGATCGAGTGAAAGAATCTGAATGTGGTTAGCATCGCCCATGATGCTAGCATCGCCCATGAGCCGGGCAGGAGCTCCCGGTTGCGCACGTATCGGCGACGATGGGACAGCACCCAAACTAAGGAGCGTGAGTCCGAACGCGAGTAAAAAGGAGCGATTCATGCCCTTTAAAGGGTCCTGCCTGAGCAATTGGGCGAGCATTTTGGTTTACATTCGTACGATCATCGGCGACGATGAGCCACAAGACGTTCACAGCGAACCAATATTGTAACGGACTCTGGCTCCATAATAGGCAGACGCATCTTCATCGCCGACGATGAAGATGCGTCTGCCACCGAACAATTCTTTCGATCCGGAATCGAACTATTTCTTCTCGTTCGAATGGCAATTATTGCAACCGAACCCCGTGCCGGTCTTCATGTCGAACGGTTTCATGCCGAGCAGGTCAGCCATTGTGGGCTTCACGGTCTTGTTCATGAAATCCATCATTTTCGGCTTTGATTTGCTTAATTTATCCCACCCTTCACGGGTACCTGGTAGTTTCGGCAGCTGAGGGTTGGGCATCTTGAATTCGCCGGTTCGTGCACCATTTCCATGGCACGTTACACATTTGAAATCTGAGAAGTGTTTCGCATCGAAGGTCTGAAATAGCGGTTTCATCTTGGGCATCACGACATCCTTCATGTACTGCTTGCGATCGGCTTTTGACATTTTTTCCCAGTCAATAGTGGTATCCGCCTTCAGATCATGATGGGTGATGCTGGCATCATGGATGATGCTAGCATCATGGGTGATGCTGGAGTTTTTGGGAATGGACAAATGCGTGGCCCGTGAGGGATTTGATGTGCCTGCGGAAAAAACGATCGATACCGCGAAAACAAGAACCAAGGTCGAAAGAGCGATTTTCATAAAGATAGAACGTTAATAGAAAAAATGCGACGCCATCGTCGAGAATCCTTGAGAACATCAGAAACGACTAAAGGAATTTCCGCTCATCAGATTTTGCATTGTTGGGCGAACCATCGGTTATAGGGTTGCGTGTGAGCATCGGTAATAACCTCAGTAGGATTCCGTGCGAATAATGCCGCGCCACATTCTGAATAAATGTGAGAAAATCCATCGGCGCGGAGTGATCGGCTTTGTCCGATATAGTTCGTATCACAAGATATGGAATGTTATATTCCATACATACCTGCGCAACGGCGGCACCCTCCATTTCGATGCACAGCAGGGCGGGAATCGCAACTCGTAACTCCGCGATCTTGTCGGGATCCGCAATGAATTGATCGCCGCTCGCGATAGTGCCAATGTGTACGGTTGATCGCTTGCTCAGAATTGAAAAAGTGGGGTTTTCAAAGGAAAGATACTCGTCCGCTGACCTTCTTGCCTTTTCCACTAACTCTGCATCAACCGGGAAATAACTGATTCCGAGAAAAGGGATTTCAAATTTGGCTAGAATTCCTGCCGCACTTACGTCGAAATCATGCTGAATCAGCCGATCCGCGATCACAATATCTCCGACTGATAGATTAGTTGACACCGCGCCCGCAACCCCAGTAAAAATGATGAGATCGACCGCAAAATGTTCAATAAGTGTCGTTGCCGTCATTGCCGCAGCAACTTTTCCCCAGTGGGAAAAGACGAGCACAGAATCGACTCCTTCAAATCGTCCGAGGTGATACGTCCGTCCTGCAACTTCCACGATTCTTTCCGTTTCGAGCTCTTCGGCAATGCGCTCGATCTCCTGGGGCATGGCTCCGATTATTCCGAGTTTCATACATGCGTAACGAATTTCTTTCTCTATCCGTTAAATGCTTCCATGCACCCAGTTCTTTTCCACATCGGTCCGATCACGCTGTATAGCTTTGGCCTTATGATGGCCACGGCATTCTTGGTGGCGAGCTATTTTTTCACGGTCGAACTTCGGCGCCGAGGGCTCGATGAGCGCCTGGCAGGACAGATCACTATTATCTGCCTGATTGGCGGCGTTGCGGGCAGCAAGCTGTTCTCGATACTCGAAAATTGGTCGGATTTCATTCATGATCCTCGGGGCCAATTATTTTCTCCAGCCGGTCTTACGTTTTACGGTGGATTCATCGTTGCTACCATCTGGATCTATTTCTATGTCAGGCGCAAGGGACTGCGATTCTTACTTTTTGCAGATATGATCGCACCGGTAGTGCTGCTTGCCTATGGAATAGGGCGCATAGGCTGCCAGCTTGCCGGTGATGGCGATTATGGAATTCCCTCCCAGCTTCCCTGGGCAATGTCCTATCCGCAAGGAACTGCAAAGCCGACTTACACCCTCATCGATTACTTCAAGACACATCCTTTAGAGCGGGTTCAGCTCCACTATGATTCATTAGCTGCGATCACGGTCGGCCACGATCAGATGGGTGGGCGTATTTCGCGCTTTGATGAAATAGTTACCGTTCATCCTGCTCCGGTGTATGAAACGCTATTTTGTGTTCTTGCCTTCTGGCTCATTTGGAGTAATCGGAAGAAATTCGAAGGTGAGATCGGTAAGATCTTTTCAATTACACTCATTGTAATGGGTGTCGAGCGCTTGCTTATCGAGTTCATCCGCATTAATCCACTCTATTATGGGCTTTCGATGGCACAATGGATCTCGATCACGATGATCGCCCTAGGAGGGTATATGCTTGCCTTCTTCTTTCCACGTCTCAGATCCACTACCTAACACTTCGATTAAACTAAAAGGAACCTAATGTTTCCAGGTTTGTTAGGTAAGCCATTACTTACGGTAAGTAATGGCTAACATAACAACTCTATTTGTCGCTTTGTCAGACCCGACTCGTCGAACGCTCTTTGAAAAGCTTTCGAAACGGGCTATGCCGGTCGGAGAGCTGGCACGCGGCCTCAAAGTAACCCGGCCTGCCGTTTCACAGCACTTGAAAGTGCTCAAATCCGCTGGTTTGGTAACCGTTAAAGCATCCGGCACACGCAGGATCTACATAATCGACGACAGGGGGATCGAAGCCATGCGCTTGTATCTCGACCGTATGTGGGGTAGCGCACTTACGGCATTCAAATCACAAGTTGAAAGGGGAAATGTCGAATGACGGACACTTACATTATCCAAGAAGAAGTAGTGGTCAATGTGCCACAGCACAGAGCATTCGAGGTATTCACCTCTGGATTCGACACCTGGTGGCCACGAACGCACCATATTGGCAAATGCGATATGAAGGAAGCCGTGCTCGAACAAAAGTTAGGCGGCCGCTGGTACGAGAAAGGCGTGGATGGTTCGGAATGCGAATGGGGAAAGGTCATTGCATGGGAGCCATACTCCCGGTTCGCGGTGACCTGGCAACTCACGCACGATTTTAAGTACGACCCAAACTTCGTTACAGAAGTAGAGGTCACGTTCAAGGCATTAGGAGTGAACAAGACCCGCGTTGTTCTCACGCACAAAAATCTCGATCGTTATGGCGATATGACAGAAAGCGTAAGAAACAATATCGGCAACGCAGAAGGCGGATGGGGCGGATTGCTCCGTGTCTTCGCGGCAACCGCAGAACGTGCTTCAGTAAGTTTGGCCGCAGAGGAGTAAAGATTCCAACGGCGACTACGCTCGTTAGTAGCCTAACTTATCCATCTTTATCGCCAGATCCACCACGCGGCAGGAATAACCCCATTCGTTATCGTACCAGCCGAAAACCTTGACTGTCTTGCCCATTGCCATCGTCATCTGGGAATCAAAAATGCAGGAATGCGGATCATGGACGATGTCCGCAGTAACGATCGGGTCTTCGGTATAGGCGAGAATATTTTTCATTGCGCCATCTGCGGCGGCTTTGTATGCGGCGTTCACTTCCTCAATGGTTACCTCCCGACGCAGCTGGGCAACAAAATCAGTGATCGAGCCGGTGGGTGTAGGTACACGAAGCGAAGTGCCATCAATCTTCCCTTTTAGCTCCGGAATGACCTGTCCTATCGCGCGAGCTGCGCCTGTTGTGGTTGGAATGATGCTTAGCGCCGCCGCACGTGCGCGGCGTAAATCTTTGTGAGGAAGATCAAGAAGATTCTGATCATTCGTGTAAGAATGAACGGTCGTCATAAACCCCTGCTCGATACCGAATGAATCGTGAAGTACTTTCACCATTGGCGCAAGACAGTTCGTCGTGCAGGATGCGTTCGAAACGAGTTTGTCCGCTGGAGTAAGATCGCTATCGTTCACACCAAGCACGATCATTTTATCGAGCTTATCTCCTTTCGGCGGAACGGTCAGAATTACTTTCTTAGCTCCGGCGTCAATATGTTTTTGGCATCCGGCGCGATCAGCAAATTTGCCAGTAGCTTCAATGACGATATCTGCCCCAAGCTTTCCCCAAGGAAGATTTGCAGGATCTTTTTCAGCGGTAATTTCAATGCGGTCGCCATTTACAATTAGTGCATTGCCATCAACTTTAATTTCACCGTTAAATTTGCCGTGAACGGAATCGTATTTGAGGAGATGTCCGAGCGTTTTTGCGTCGGTCAAGTCGTTGATCCCAACGAAATCAAAACCGCCACGCATCGTAGACGATGCTTCTAAAGCGTGCCGAAGGACTAATCTGCCAATGCGCCCAAAACCGTTAATACCTACTTTAATTGCCATGATGGGGTTGAGATGAAATTCGAGAAAGGAAATATGAACACAGAGGTGCTTTTACGCAAGCATCCCCAGCGAGATTCATGCCATAATACCTAAAAAGCTAGCAAAAATCTAATGCAGCACTTCTATCATTTTGCTCACACTACCCTGCGCGGATTGCGCATGGAGGAAATAGCAGCCGTTCGCTAGCGTGCCAAGATCGAGCGTTCCACTTGCGGATAGGATGGTCTGCTTGAGTACGCTCCTCCCGATCGCGTCCGTGATTTCAATTTGGATCGGTCCAGCAGCACCCGTAAAGGAAATTGTTGACTGCCCTGCCGATGGATTTGGGAAAACCGTGAAACCAAATGCCTGCGCTGGAGCTGATGCAACGCCAGCATTTGAAAACCCCAGACCAACAAAATAAATCGATGTGTCTTCGATCAAGCTTGCGGATTCGTAGATCCCGATCACGAGTATCGCCGTATCTCCGCCAAGCTTCGTCGGAGCAAACCTTATCTGGGCGGTGTCAACTGTTCCGGGCTGAAGCGTATCGGGAAACTGCTTGAGGGATGGTGGAATCGATAGAATAGAAAAATCATTCGAACCTAAGGGGAAGACACCAGTGATGATAAGCGGGCCATTTCCAGTATTGGACATAGCAATTGTCATCGTATCGGCCTGCCCGAGCTCCACATTCCCCAGGCTGAATGGATCCGATGTGACATGCAATATCCCGGCCGTCCCACTGGTGCCGCTTGGAATCGGAATGACGGGCGTGGGATATTCACCCGAATCCGTTGCGGTTGGATACGTATAGACTGCCTCGAACTCACTGCCGGGTATCTTCTTCAATTGACTAAGATCGTCATCCGGCCAGTTGGGGTTCGTTTCGCCGGAGATATACCATGCCGATCCATTATCTGCAAGGATAATGCCGTACTTTTTCAAAGCAGTAATAATGACTTTCGCATATCCAGTATCGTGGGAATCATCATAGCTTGCTTTAAGCCTCATGCGAAGTCCCATAGGCATGAAGGTGGTGTCCGAAGTTGAACCGGCTTCGTGGCGGGCAGGAAAGATCCATGCCTTCTGCGTATGCGGAACGGTGAATCTCAAGGCATGATTGATGACACCGGCTTTGCATTCGTCTAATCTCACCAAACCGGGGAAAATGGGAAGACCAGCAGCATCGCAAGAAGTCCAGCCATCAGGGCGGTAATTGTTGGAATCAAGCGCGAAAATAGCCGACGATGTTGCTGCCCAGCCATTATCATTTTGATCTTTTACTCCCTGATAAAGCTCATAAAGATAATGATTACTCGTATCTACCACGAGTACATGTGCATCGCCCACGCCGTGACCCTCGATGGGCGCATTCGGTGGAATCGGCATCGGCCCAGGATCGCTTTGATCCTGGTAACCATTGCTGGTATTGATCGCGACGAATGGCTGCGACCCATTGACCGCGATCCAGGGAATGCCATAATTGGTATCACTGCCGAAATCCGGATGCACATTGATCGAGCCACCCACGGAAGCAACATACGCGTCGGAGTTCCAGTGAACCGGCAAGCTATCGACACGCACATTCCACGGATTATCCGAAGGAAAGATCCGGCAGGAGCCAAGGGTCTGAGCGTCCGCGCATGTCGGGATCAATAATGCGAAGCAAAATAGCAATCGAGTTTTCATGGTTTCAATGGGTCAAGTTGTTTCAGAAGAACGCAGTAAAATGCAAATAGTCACACCGCATCCTGACTAATAGGGATCGTAGATGTATCGCTGATCGAATACGGTGCAATAGAACTGATCGCGGCATTCTTGTTGGATGCAGGAACCACTCCCTTTTTAAATTTGACTCCGTGCCAGGAACCAGGCTCTGCTTCGAATCTGCAGCGATTTACTTCGATCAGATTAAAAGACTGGGCTTGAGCTTGAACATCTTCGAATGCAAGATCGGAGACTTCCCGCGCAGATCTTCGTGGCAGGCAGACCCAGACCTTTCCTTCCGATTCCAAAGCGTTCACGATAGAGGGGAAGTATTCCCGAAGCAATACCCGGCTTGCCACAAAAAGGAGGATAAGATCGTACTTGCCCATGACAAGGTCTGCGTCATAGTTCCCGTCCTCCAAGCCAAGCCGTTTGGGGAATCCATCCGGAGCCCACAGGAACGTGATCGCCATGCCCTCTGGCTTTATCCCAAGTTTATGAGCAAGCGCACGGCCATCCTCAGCAGAGTCTTGGCGGTTTTGGCCGCCAGGCGGAATGTTTGTAGTTGATCTTTTTCTCGGCATTACCCGACACGTGGCTAATTAAACTATTCCGCCCGAAGCGATACGCCAACAGCGGAAGGAGGAATAACGCAATCAGGGAAAGGGGGTTCCAAACGTTCGAAAATTAGTTCGCAGTTAAGATCACCGTCCACTGCGGCTTGCCCGCCGATGCATGAACTTGAGGCCGCTCCAGACTTCGTCGATCGCACACACTTTGACATCGACAAGTCCGGTTGCAAGCCCGAGCTTCCGCACAGCATTCTCTCCCAGATCGGTTTGCATCCCTGACGCTTTTTTCGGCCAGGATATCCAGAGTATTCCACCCTGATTGAGCCGTTTCGCAAGAATGGGGAGGATCGCCTCGAGTGCAAGCGTACTCGCTGTGAAAAAATGTAAGTAGTCATAGGATTCGAGATCAAGCGACGTATCGAACTCCGCAGTGTTGATACGATCTGCGAAATATTCGGGGGCTTCGAGAATGGCTTTTGTGGACGAGGGCTTGATCCCAAGCTTTTCCGCGAGCGAGCGTTTGGAATACCCTGCAGGATTAGGAGGATGATTCGTGGATCCTTTTCTCTTCGGCATTTTCTTTATGCAGAGTATAACAATTCGATCACCCTTCTGAAATCCTCAAGGGATTGAATTTCCGGAACGGTTTCATCGGGAATTTGCGTCGAATAACAATTATACCAGATGCCCCGAATGCCGGCTGCGCGTCCACCCAGAATATCATTCTCCCACGAATCCCCAATAATAACTACTTCTTCAGACCTGCATCCAAGCCGATCGAGCGCAGTTTGAAAAATACGAACATCGGGTTTAGTATATCCTGCTTCTTCTGAAATCGTTAAAGAGTCAAGGAGATGGGCCAATTCACAGTGCCGCAGCTTATCCATTTGTTCATCAACCAAATTATTCGAAACTATTGCAGTCTTCAGGCCTCGCTTTCGAAGTTCCAGGAGTAAACGTTGTGCACCGCGTACTGCGCGTCTTGATGATTGATAACTCAACCGGTAGTCCGAAGCCACTCGTTGCAGTTGCTCCGCGGAAGGTTCCAATCCGTAAGATCGAAGCAATTTTCCAAAACGCTTCGCGCGTGCTTCATCCGGGGTGAGTGCGCCGGCGAGTACCTCCACGTGCACGGCATTCAGTATTTCAAGATTAGTGCGTTCGAGCTCGTCGAGCGGGATCTTACCTATGTGATCCGGGAATTCGCGTTGTAATACTGAAAGTCCACTCCGTGAGCTATGCCGGTGGTCGAACAGCGTATCATCAAGATCAAAAAGAACGGCTTTTAACACGGGTCAGACGCTTCCCTTCATTCCGGCTGATGGACAAAACTCCGCCACAGCACACATCGAACATTTGGGTTTTCGCGCATCACAGATCGCTCGGCCATGCAGAATAATGACGTGTGCAGTAAGGGTCCATTGCGAAGGTTTTGCAAGCTTCATCAAATCTAGTTCGATCTTTTGCGGATCCGATTGATCGGTTAAGCCAAGTCTCCCAGAAAGTCTTGTAACGTGAGTATCCACTGCAATGCCCTCGGCTTTGCCGAATGCGTCACCAAGCACCACATTAGCCGTCTTCCGCCCGACGCCTCGGAGTGTAGTGAGCTCTTCCATCGTAGATGGAACCTTCCCGCCGAACTTCTCGACAATATCGGTCGCCATGGATTTCAGCGACATCGCCTTTTGATGATAAAATCCCGTAGATTTGATGACATCCTCGATATCTGGAAGTTCGGCATTCGCAAGCGTTTTCGTATTTGGGAATGCCTTGCGAAATTCCGGCATGACCATGTTCACGCGTTTATCGGTACACTGCGCTGAGAGGATGGTTGCAGCAAGCAACTCGTAGGCGTTATTAAATTCCAACGCGCATTTTGCATCGGGATATTCTTTATGTAATTTCGCGAATATCTTTTGGAAACGCGCTTTACGCTCCTCAAACGATTCACCTTTCGGTAATTCGCGTGGTTCGATAGCACCATCTCGTATTGTGTTTTCATTGCTGACTACTTTTTTAGCCATGAGTTAATCCTCGAAATTTTGCAATACCTTCAATTCCCTCGCGCCCGGCGATCGCAGTCAGCGAATCGGATTCCGTGCGATTGTAGCGATAGGTCGGAACATTCATTTTATGGATAACCGCACCAGCAGATTCCGCACGAGCAAAAAAATCAGCATCATCGCCATACGCGACGTCGTGAAATCCCTCCAACCGTTCTGCAAGATCGCGCCGGATCACGAACGTGCCACCGACAACGCATTCAGAAATTGATATTTGCTTGGAGGGATCATGCTTATCAGCGACCATACTTGACCCAATCACTTCAATGCCACCGTGAAGCAATTCCACCTTGGGATTAGCTTTCAAATATTCAGCTCGCAGCTGAAGATGGTCTGGTAAATATTCATCATCCGAATCCAGAAACGTAAAATATTTTCCTTGTCCCATACTAAGTCCGATATTGCGGGCCATGGCCAGGCCGCGATTTGTGGCATAATGATAGCGCGCGCGCTTGTCATCATTGGTCGCGGCGGTAACAAAATCGTAGGTGCCATCACGCGAGCCATCGTCAATGACGAGCAGTTCCCAATCAGTGAAGGTTTGCGCCAAAACGCTTTCGATCGCTTTAACGGTTAGCCGCGAGCGATTATAGGTTGGCATAATAATCGAAAAGAACGGCGCTGGACCGGAACCGATAGGAACGATCATTCTGCTTGCATCAAACCAATGCGAATAAGCTTTTGCCGAAATTCCTCTGCTTCGCGTTTTGTGAAATCCGGCGACGGCGCTGGCAACGCATTAGTGAAACATTCGGCTGAAATGGAAAGGGGAAGCATTTCAGAAAGCAATTTCGCCTCTTTCCCGGAAAGCGTCACGGCTTCGAGCCAATAATCCTGGAATGCCTCGAACGATTTGGGAAAATATTGCCTGGCAAGATCGAAAATGGCATTCGCATACACTCGAATTTCATATTGTGCGGTCGCTTCCATGCGAAGTTGCAAAAAGCGGAACCAATTCAAAAGATTTCCGGTGACCACAAACGTGGAGTAATGCGAAACCGGCATATTCAAGCGCGCAAGTTCACGCGCCACGTTATGCGTTTGAATTAGCGCGTTGTATTCCTCTTCGAATTCCTGCTGCTCCTCGCGCCATTGGGCTACAAATTCCGGCGCATCCGGATGCTGCTCGCCAGATCCCTGGTGATTACTTTTTGCCTGATATGAAACGCGATCGGGATCGGGAGTATAATAGAGAGGATCGAGCTGCTTGTAACGGCCAGATTCTTCGTTGTAACTAAAGGTACGGTGACGAAACCACTCGCGTATCACCATGATGGGCGCGCGAACTTCGAACTTCATCACGCTTCCCTCAAATGGGGTGGTATGCTTATGCCGCAGCAAAAAGCGAACGAGGGTCGTTTGCTGTGCCTCACTCCGGGCTGCTACACCCGTAGAGATACGTGCATCAGAATCGGGTGACGAATCATCACCCATGACATCAAGCAAACGGACATAGCCGTTATCGAGGACGCGTTTTTCGTTTTCGAAGGCGGGGTTGAGTGGCATTACAATTGATTACTTTGGAAATCCAACAATCAGCACATTCAAAATGTTAATCCCAGATCGTCTTTTCATGGCACTTCCACAACAATATCAGCATCGAGCTTAGCACTATACCAATTGTCCTCACGTCCCAGAACATCGCAGGGATAGTGCCGGTCATCATTCGTACGGACTGATCAAAACAGAATCGCAGGAGCAAGTGATCAAGCCGGGCTTCCGTTGCGCCTCGAAATTGTCAAGCAGAATGCTATGGCTGCGAAATTATTCAACGATTCCTGTTTCCATTGTGTTATCTCATACCTGTCACAAATCAATGTGGCCAAATCAGTGTGATTTACCTAAAATTTTGCATGATTTTGCATAAAACGGAGGAATTTCAGTAAGGAATGCTCAATCTAATATTCGTAATTATCGCGAGCTATCTCATCGGCTCGATCCCATTTGGAGTTATTATTTCAAAGAAATTTCGGGGCTTTGACATCCGGACGAAAGGTTCGGGCAACATTGGCTCTACAAACGCCTTCCGAGTATTGGGTTGGAAGCTTGGTTTATCGGTTCAGATTCTTGATCTAGCCAAAGGCTTCGGCGCAGTGCTTTTGGCCACGTACCTGTACAATGGCCTTCCTTTTCATAATGCAACGCCTTTTCAGGATGTTACCATCTTCCGGCTGATCGCAGGTTGTTCTGCCGTGCTGGGACACGTATTCACGATCTTCGGCGGTTTCAGAGGTGGAAAAGGGATCTCGACCGCAGCGGGAATGATGATCGGGGTAGCACCTGTCGAGGTTGCCGTCGCACTCGGAATTTTTCTATTGGTGGTCTTCTTCAGTGGTTATGTATCACTGGGCTCGATCATCGCTGCGATCACACTGCCAACCACAATGTTCCTTCGTGAGAATGCCTTTGGCGTTCAGATCACCGGTTACAATACACTGATCTTTTTTGTGATCGGACTTTCCTCCTTTTTGATCTTTACGCATCGTTCGAATATCGCGCGCCTGTTGGCGAATCGGGAACACCGGTTCGAGAAGCTGCGCATATTTCGGTAATGGGAGGGGTCAATGGCATTGCCCCGCATCGTTACCTACACGGTCTAATGCCATTATCCCTATGTTCTTTTACTATTAGGATCTTGTGTTAAAAATCTTGTGAAGACCGCAGTAATTGGGGCAGGCGGCTGGGGCACCACGTTAGCGCGATTGCTTGATGAACGAGGTCATCAGGTAACGTTGTGGGCTCGGCGTACAGCGTTTGCAGAAGAGCTTCTCCGTGTTCATGAGAACCGTGTCTACCTTCCTGGGATTGAAATTCCTTCTACGATAGAGATCACGCATGAGGCATCTGCACTTGGAGGCAAAGCGTTATATGTATTCGCGCTGCCCAGTCAGGCAACTCGTGAGGTTGTAAGCGAACTGTCTCCACATATCGCTCACTCCAATGCCATTTACATTAGCGCCTCAAAGGGGCTGGAAAAGCAGACTCTTCTGAGAGTAACAGAAGTGATTTCCGATTCCTTAGGTGTAGATCTGTCGAACACGGTTGCACTTTCGGGTCCGAGCCACGCGGAGGAAGTTGCGCGTAGAGTTCCCACCGCGATCGTCGCGGCAAGTTTGGAACATGATGTAGCACGCGAAGTGCAAAGCGCATTTTTTTTGCCGTATTTCCGCGTCTATTCCAGTTCGGATGTTGTAGGCGTTGAGCTGGCAGCCGCACTGAAGAATGTTATTGCCATCTGCGCAGGCATTACGGATGGCGCGGGTTTTGGCGATAACACCAAAGCCGCGCTTATTACGCGCGGCCTTGCCGAAATGCGTCGATTAGGGATCGCACTCGGTGCCGAAGAGCATACCTTTAGCGGCCTTGCCGGTTTGGGCGATCTTGTCGTTACGTGTTCGAGTAAGCATTCGCGCAATCGTTTTGTGGGTGAACAAATTGGGCGCGGCAAGAAACTCGCCGAAATTTTGAATGACATGAAAACTATCGCCGAAGGAGTTTCGACGGCGGAATCCGCAAAGAACCTTGCGGAACTTCACAAAATTGAAATGCCCATCGTGCAGGAAACGTACAAAATTCTCTTCGAAAATAAAGATCCGCGGCAGGCCACGAACGACCTGATGAATCGAGATCCCAAATCGGAACGATGGTAACTGATTTATAACATGCTACGAGTAGGTATTGCCGGGGTCGGTCATTTAGGGAAAATTCACGCCAAGCTTTGGAAAGAAGTCGAGGGCGTTACGGTTACCGGGATTTACGATGCAAATCCCGATGCCGCACGAACCGTTTCGAATGAAACGGGCATTCCTAGCTTCGACGATTACGCCACATTCCTTCAACAGGTCGATGCCCTTTCGATCGTAACCTCCACGCCTTCGCATTATGCGATCGCGAAGCAAGCTATCCAGGCGGGCAAGCATGTCCTGATAGAAAAACCCATTACCACTACGACCGAGCAGGCTGAAGAGCTGATCGCGCTTGCGAAACAACATAGCATCAAGATCCAGGTGGGGCACATTGAGCGGTTCAATCCGGCACTGCTTGCTGCGGAGCCGTATCTGGACGACCCTCGTTTTTTTGAATCGCATCGGATGGCACAATTTCAGCCGCGTGGAACTGATGTTGCCGTGGTGCTGGATCTTATGATCCACGATATTGACGTAATTCTATCGCTCGTGAAATCACCCGTGAAATCCATTGATGCCTCTGGCGTTGCTGTCGTTTCTGAGGAATTAGATATTGCGAATGCGCGCATCAAATTCGAAAATGGCGCGGTTGCCAACGTGACCGCAAGCCGCATTTCCCAAACGCCGATGCGGAAGCTCCGCATTTTTGCAAAGGAGGCGTATCTCTCGCTCGATTTTGGAACGAAATCTGCCGATATATTCCGGCTTATTTCCGGAGAAGAGAAAGCTCATCCCGAATCGTCGGCGATGCGGGGAAGTCTCACCATGAAACTCGGCCAGATCGAAAAAGGGAACATTCCACGAACGATCGTTTATGAAAAACCCGAAGTTCGCGACCTGAACCCACTGAAATTCGAACTCGAAATTTTCCGCGATGCCATTGTGCATGATACTACCCCCCTCGTTTCAGGCGAAGATGGCCTGAAAGCACTCCGCGTTGCTGAGATGATCTTGCGAGCGATCGAAGTTCAAAGTTAGAGTCGCTGCCGGTAAGTACGAATTTCATTCCCGTTGGGGACTAAGAGTGGCCCTCCACGATCCTTATTTCCTCCGCCGTTAGCCCATAAAGCGCATAAGCAAGCCGGTCGATCTCGCCATCTAAATAATCGCATTTGCGTTGCCCGCCGCCGCCGCCTCTTTCTCGGAAGCGCTCTGGGATGAGGCAAGCTACTATTTTGACTCATCCACGCCAGCCATGAGTTTCGCGCGTTCTATCCGCTCTTCTCGCCGGCTTCGGGTTCCGTAAATGAATGCGTAAACAAGACTCGCAATCGTACCACCACCCAATATGGACGCAGCCCATTCTGCGTTGTGACCAATCGCATAGGCACATACTCCAAGCGAACCGAGGGCGACCGACAATGCGCTGGCTAACCCCCAATTAGCGCGTTTGCTTTCGGAGCGAGTGACACGACGCTCCAAGTCCATCCGGTGATCGGATTGCTTTATCGCCTGATCGAGAAGCTGTTTGGCCGAACCAGGAACTAACTTATCGTATCGATCTAAAATTTCGGGATGCGGGAGTGGACCGGCCCAATATTGAATGGATGCAGAAATCGTTTCCGGTGCGACATCACTGCCCGACCGCTGCACTTGTCTAATTTGTGATTGAGCCATAATTTAAACGGCTCAAAGACCTAAGGTGAGTTGCGAATCGTAAGTGGCAAGAGGAGGAGGCTCTTCGTAACCATGATTCCGAATGACAAGGCGAAGATCATCCCCGATCGCGCGCCAATCAGAGGCGAGGGCGATACGATCTGCCTGCACGCCGGAGAGCGAGCTGTTATACTCGTTCAACGTACCAGCAAAATCGAGCAAACGGGCCATGCCGTCAAGAAACGATGGTTCCGCGTAGAGAAATGAGCTGTAGCTATTCAATGGATAATCCTGGGCTTGGTTTTCTATTCAATGGCTAAACAAAAATAATACACGATCCGGTTCTTGAAAGGAATTGCCAAATCAAACTCCCTCCACTATCCTAATTTCCTCCGCCGTTAGCCCATAAAGCGTGTAAACAAGCCGGTCAATTTCGCCATCCAAATAATCGCATTTACGTTGCCCGCCGCGGCGGGCTCTTTCTCGGAATCGCGCTGGGATGAGGCAAGCTGCTTGTTTGTGGCGAGCATGTGAGCGGCGAGTCAGCCACGGAGTGGCGTAGTACTCGCAGCCCAGGGTGAAGGCGAAGCCGGAACCCTGGGACACGATTGGATTTTGAATTTCCCAGCCCTAAAGGGGCGATGTTAATTCCGCGCGCGTTGACTCCGCCCTTTCAGGGCTATGGGAATTATGTTACCCTGCATACCCAGGGTTCCGCTTCGCTGCACCCTGGGCTGCGGGTACTCCGTCGCTACGCGACTAACATTCCCCTCCCAAATATCCCATGCATACTATAAATCCCAGTTCAGACAATTCCTCTTTCTCGGAATCGCGCTGGGATGAGGCAAGCTGCTTTTTTGTGGCAAGCATTTGATCGACGAGGCTAACTATTCTATTGCGTTGTTCGTAATTTGATCGAGGTTCGCAGTCATCCGTCTGTTTATCGCGTCGTAGAAATAAGTCGTACTGTCTTTGTAGGCATGGTCACCCAGACCTTTATAGCTAAATGCAAGTCGTATTTCAAGCTGCCGTTTTCCGGCTAAGATATTGGTCATTGGCTCGCCGACGATAATGATCGCTCGCTGACTCCATTCCTGCACTTCCCCTTCGAGTAGGACATTAACATTCCAATCCAAGAGAGGTGTATAAGGCGCGGGGCGAATTTCATTATGAAACTCTTCTTGACCTGAAGTCACACGCCAAGTAACAATTAGACCGCGTGTCGGCATTGCACCGGCATTCCCCATCCGCAATGACATTCCTATGTTCTTGTTATAGGGATCAAGATTTACATTAGGCTGAAAGCTATAAACGAGAGGCCTATTGGTAGCTTCGAAAATCGCCCGTGTCGTATTATTCGAGTCGTCAGTAAGCTTGTTTCCGCGTTTAATTGCCAACCACATGCCCACCGAGATGAGCGTGTAGGCGACCGTTGCAATAGCAATAATCGAATTTGAATCAAAATGATAGCACATTATTTTCCCTCCACAATTTTAATTTCCTCTGCCGTCAACCCATAAAGCGTGTAAACTAATTTATCTATCTCGCCATCCAGGTAATCGCATTTGCGTTGGAACTGTTCCCTCTCGGAATCGCTCCGGGCAACCGCAGCTTGTTTCTTTGTCGCGAGCATTTGATCCACGAACTTACTTAGCTTCGTGCTTTGCGTCGCATCACCAAAATTGATAGGCAAATCCAAAAGGTATGTACCCTTAATTTTCGGAAATGTTTGCCGATCTTCTCCAAAACGTTTAATCCAATAGAAGCGCAATAATTGAGAATTTATCAAGCCGAGTAATGCGCGCATGTCAAAATCTTTTACCGGCGTAATCATAAAGACTGTATTTAGGCAATCATAGCCCGTCTCATCTAAACAGCATATTGGATATATTCCGATTTGCCGAACAATTATTTTATCCTTCTGATGATGGACATTCAAATCCCAGCATCCTCCTCTTCGAGCTTCGAAGTCTTCGCAACAGTAAAGATTAGAGTAGTTCAAAATATACCTTTGAACATCCTTGCCGGTAATGCACGGGACATGCTTTATTGTGAGCCTCTTTCGATCATCTGGAACCTTAATCTCTACCACGTCATCAGGAAACTTCTTTCTATCGCGTAATTGCATCCCAAAATTGACTTTGGCAATTTGTGAGAGTGGCTTTGCCGTCTCTGCGATTTTCTTAAGTAGAATTTCATCTCCAGTCGATTTAATAAGTAAGTATTCAGAAAGTGAGAATGTTTTTTGTTTCGAGATCGTCTGTTTCTCAATTTCAGCCTTATCGCCAAGCCATTGCCACGTACTAAGCTTTGTCTCAGAATTATTATCTGGTTCTTCTTTTTGAGCCACAAAAATGGCACTCGTCACACTCACCTTACCAAACACATTCCCGTTTATGCTGTTAACTTCACGAAGTGACGTAGTATCAAGCAAAAATTTCCGCAGTGCGTTTAAGTAATTGTTTGTAAGGTAGTTCGACGGTGTGATAAGACTCACCAAGCCATTTTTCTTTACCAATAGTATGGTGCGCTCAATGAAAAGATGGTATAAATCTATCTTGTACGAAGCAACACTGTAATGTGCTTTATAATATTCCAGAAGATGATCATCTCTAAATTCATCTTGAAGAAGAACATACGGAGGGTTCCCAACAATCGCATCGAATCCACCATTCGACATTATCTCGCGGAATGCGCTTTGGAAGCTGAATGGCTTTATGCGCTTTTCTTCCTCATCGGTAAGCGGGAAGAGATCGGAAATATCGTACTCGACGAGGGAGTTGCCGCATTGGATATTTTTGGAGAGATCGGGCAATATCTTGGTGCGCTCGAAGGAAAGCTGTTCGGCGGTCGCGCCGGATTCGGATTCGAGCAGTTTCAGGAAGAGCGAAAGCTGCGCCACTTCCACGGCCTGGCGGTCAATATCCACGCCGAAGATATTATCCAAGAGGATCTGCTGTTTCTGCTTGAGCGATAAAACATAAATTCCCTTTTCGATCTCGGTGCATTTCGCTTTCCGGGCTTCATCGGGGTGGTCGTTATACCATTTTTCGATATGATGCAGGACGGTATCATACACGGCGATGAGGAACGATCCGGAACCGCAGGCAATGTCGGCAAAGCGGAGTTTGGAGATTTCTTTTGGGGTTAACGGGGTCCGGGTTCCGGGGGCCGGGTCCGGGGGGAAGAAGTTACTACGGTTCCCGGTGCCCGGACCCCGGTCCCCGTTCCAGGGATTGCATTAACCGGTTGAGCATTTGGCCCGTCCGGGAGCTGTACTCCCAAAATTTTGCTGTCCGTTCCTGCGTCAGATATTTCCTTCGAATCGCTATCGTCATTTGCGTTTCGATCTCCATCAGGGAGCCGTAGGCCACCGAGAGATGATACAGGTATGTTTTCGTCGTTCGGCCCCATCCCTCGGCTATGTTGCTTGGAACGGAGATCGCCGCGCGATTCATCTGACTGCGTAGTTCGAATCGCTCGTTGGTCGGAAACTGTTCGAATAGATCGAATACTTCGTCCGTCAGATTCATCGCCATTTGCCAAACCTGAAGATCCCGATAACTTTGTATCACTTTGTTCTCCTTTATTAATAAAATCTGGCCCCTCCCCCCGGTTCCCGGTGCCCGGAGCCCGGTGCCCGTTAAGAATAACCCCTACGGTATTGGCTACAATATAATCGACAATATATTTCGGCGTGTAATAGACCCCACCGGCTTTGCGGACTTCGGGTTTGTCCTCGATCTCGGCGCGTTTGGCCGTTGTGGTCACTACTTTTCCGAGGAACCGCTCGTAGATCGATCCCAACAGTTCGATGGGAATGTAGGTAAAGAGATATTTCGAATGCGTGTGAGAAATATCGGCGCATAGCTCGGCGAAGACTTTGTCATCCGGCGCTTTCCATTCGGGTTTATCGATGTCGTGCGGTTTGAAGACGACGCCGTTGTATTTTACGTCAAGCTCTTTGCTCCAGTTGAGAAAGGATTTCCACGCAGAACGGCCAACGGGAACCGGGTTCCGGGATCCGGGGTCCGGCGGGGAACTCGGGCTTCCACCGGATCCCGGTGCCCGGTTCACGGACCCCGCCCGAGCTCCCGCGATCTGATCGACAATATAATCGGATTCGATATATTTATCTTCAAGGAACCGGATAAACACCAAACGGTCGATCACTTTCTGCGTGGCTTCGGTGAGCACTTCAGCATTCAGCGTTTCATCCGCTTTCTTGAATGCTTTGGCAAGCGTCAGTCTGTAATCTTCTAATTTTGTCAGGAATGCCTCGTCAACCGGCTTTGCTTCTTCAGCGGTTAGCTTGGCCTTCCCCTTGCCCTGCTGCTTCGGCAGTTGTTTCGCAAAATCCTTTAGCTTACCCGCTTCAACGGCCTCACGCGAAAATAGCCAATAGATATATCCGAATGCTTCTCTATTGAGATAATCTTTATAACCAAAAACTTTTATCTGTGCCGATGGATAACTTTTTTCGATATGCGGCTGATAGCGGCAATCTATAATATGGAACTCATCGAAATTGGTCAGCGCGCCAACGGGCGTGCTTGCGCCGTAACCATAGCGAACAAGCTGGAAGTAATCTTCGGTGTTGTTCAGATCGCGCGATGGTTTTTTCGCCTCGCAAAAGAAGACGGGATTCCGGTAATCGGGTTTTAGATAGAACGCATAATCGACTCTGCGGGTACTTCCGGCGGTATCGGATTTTTCGATCTTCACTTCCCGCTCGCGTGGGTTCGTTTGCTCGCGATGCGCGACATCCCACCCCAGGGCGATGAAAAATTTATCGATGAAATCCGTGCGCACTTCGGACTCCTGATATTTTTGCGCCATGAATTCGCCGCGATGTTCTTCGAACTCCCGGACCAGTTCGGCTACATCATTATAAGCACTATCAAATAAACTCATGGGTTTTGGAACACGGCAAAGTTATGGTGAGTGCGGATGATTTGCGCCATCCCTGACGGGCATGAGATCAAAAAAAACTTATAGGCACCTATTTCCCAAAGAAATTTTCGATTTTTTCACAAAAGGCTTGCATTTGTGTTTTGAATGTCGTAAGTTAGCGGGTACTATGATGGGCACCCCTTGGGGAAAAGATGAGATATGAAAGATGAAAGATGAAAATGGGAGAGAATGGGGGAAAGGATGAATTATGAAAGATGACAGATGAAACGGGGAGGGAACGGGGGTAAAGATGAATTATGAAAGATGAAAGATGAAACCGGGGGGGAACGGGGGTAAAGATGAAATAGGCATCGTCGGCGATGCTTGAAAGATAAATGAAGAAATGGGAGTGTGCATTGTTCATTGAAAATCGAGAAAAAGCGTAGCTTTCACTACGAACGAGTTCTGTGTGAAAGTGCTTTTGTGGATAGTTGTTGAAACAAATGGGGAAATTGAGCTGGAATCGAGGGATAGCCGGGAACTCACAAGAAAGAAAAACGGCACCTATTTCTGGGTGAACAGTAAAGAAGGCAGGGCGGCATTTTTACCTGGGTACAGGGAAACGGGAAGGAGCAAAATACGTTGTTGAGGTGCTCCGGCGCATAAAGCCGGAAACCCTCCAAACCACTACTCCTTGTCAGAAGCAGAAGAAATACCAAAAACGCCAGGAAATCCAGCACCGGATGATCGGTCAGGCGCTGATGATCGCTCAGGCCTTGATGATCGGTCAGGCCTTGATGATCGTTTAGGCCCGCCGGATTTTCCGCCGGATCCACATCTGATGGATTTTTTGGTGTTGGCTGCGTCGCGCAAGTGGGCGATGCTTGCTATCGTGTTAACATGCGGGATAGTCGCCGTAGCGATAACCTACATACTTCCACAGACCTTCCTTGGGGCAGCAGTCATTCTTCCTCCGGATCGGCTTTCCTCTTCGAGCTTGCTCACCAAACTGAACGCGGGCTATGCTCTGGAGATCTTGAAGGAGGTGGAGAATCCATCGGTGGATCTGCTTCAAAACATCATAGAATCCCGATCGCTATCGGAACGCCTTTCCAGGGATAGTACTCTGCATCGCTATTTTAGCGCAGAAGGTTATCGCGGAGCGGAAATCGTAAAGGCCATCCACACGGCAGTAAAAGTAGGTCCAGGATTTTCCAAAGTGGATGTGCAAGGCACGCTGGAAACCGGGTGGTTCCCAACTGCTGCAGAAAAAGAGCAAACGCGCGAGATGTCTGCGTATATAACGAATCTGGCGATAACAGTAATGGATAGCACGATCAAAGCAGCCATTCGGTCCCTTTCGCATGATACGAGAGTCTACGCCGATTCGGATTACGCGCTCAAACGGAGGGAACTGGACTCGCTCGATGCCCGCCAAGAGGCATTCGAGCAAGCCCACGGAGTCGTGAAACTGGAAGCCCAGACGAAAGCCGCGATCGACCGTGTTGCGGCGCTCAAAGCCGACCGAGATCAGGCGGAGATAAAGCTCCGTTTACTCGAGATGGATATGTCCGATCATGCCGCGAGCAAAGAAGAGGTCATGGCAGAGATCCGCGCAGCAGAACAGGCCGCTATTTCGTACGAATCGAGGCCACAGATCGGTCCATCACTCGACTCGCTCCCAGAGGTAAGCCGGGCATACGCAGAGATCTTATCGGATAGGAAACAATTAGAACCCATCGTTTCCTTCCTGCGAGTGGAGGCGGAACAACAGCGGATATTCGAAGTGCGCGAGAAATCGCTGATCACCGTGATGGATCCCGCACGCGTGCCCGATACCAGGATCAGCCCGATTCGCTCCGCAGTTGGTTTCCTCGGGTTGGTGATCGGTGTTGCTCTCTCGGTCATATATGTGGGAATTCAATCACTCCAATTAGCGTGGGTGAACGAACAGGCCAGAAGGGGGTTGAACTCCAGCTCGCAAGAGGTCGAATCAGCGAAACGCATATTTCCTCGGAGAGCTGCATGACCGAAGTGCTGCCACCTTTTCAATCGCCTCGGCAAGAGAGGATGTTGTTCTCACTCCGCATGGCGAAATATTTCATTTGCTGGCTGCTGTTGTGGCAAGACGGGATGATTCCCGGCTCCCCGCTCGAACTGCGTACATGGTTCCCGATGGTTCCAAACAACATCACCATGATGGAGGTCTTGTGCGCAGTGCTCTTTCTCGTGATGACGATCGAGCGGTCGATCACTCTCGATTTCACACTGCGGCGGTCTTATTACACTGGTCCGCTGCTGATGATCGTATTGACCTTTTTCATCTCCTGGTGCCGAGGCTGTTATTACAATCAGCATGTCGCATTTATTCTCGAATTCCATGAAGTGATCGAACTTCCGTACCTATTCCTCTTTGTCAGTTCAGCATTTCGTGATGAGCAGGACAGAGAGGTACTCTGGAAGTTAGTGTTTTATGCCGTCGTAGCAAAATCGTTCGATGGTGCCTATATCTATTTCTTTTCAAATCATCCTTCGAAATATTGGGGGGTGGTGCAGTTGTGGCGCGATGGTTATTTACTTGGCAATGGCGTAATTGGAATTCTTCTTTTGCTGCATTACCGGGGGGAGTCTTTGAAGAAATTGCGATGGCTGATGCTCCTCACATCTCCAGTATTCGCACTTTCATTCATTATGAGTTTCCGAAGGACATTCTTCGTCGGCACATTCGTATGCATGATGGCCATGTTCCTGACACTCCCGCGAGGCAGGAGGAAACTGCACCTTGTACTGGTCGTTTCCATTCTAGCATTTTTTGTGGCCACGGTCTTTGCTACAAGCCCGTTAGAGGTAGTCACACGATTGACCGGAATTGTTTCCCCTCAAAACGAAGGATCCGCATACATCCAATTAATGGAGCTTCCCAATGTGATAGAAAACATTCGAAGAAATCCAATATGGGGCGTCCCAGCAGGAGTAACATGGACGACCTATTACCGAATGCCACTATCCGCTGTTTATACGACACTCGGAACTCATAACACCTATTTGTATTGGCCCTTGCGAGGAGGCATTCTCGGCTCCATTACCTTTATTTGGCTGCTGACCAAATTATGGAAGTCCGTGCTAATAAACTATCGACTTCGCAAAACAGAAGAGGATTTCGTGTTTGGACAGTGGGCCATACAGATGCTCATCATGTATCAGGTCTCTTGTTTCTTCGGACTCATGTATGCTGACATGATGTCCGGAATGCTTGCGGTGCTAATGACGGTATTCCAACTTCAAACCAGACATGTTGCTGGCCGCGCTAGCCTTAGGGAAGTATCCTTTTGGCAGACCATGCGTACTGGAACTCTCGTGTATCATGAAACTATTCCCAAGCGACTCCGGGGATATATATCCGAAAAACTTCAGCGTGATCGCTTACGCCGAACTTCCAGCATAGTGCCGCAGGCGTAAATCATAATCAAGACTGACAGCCCCACGATTGAGATTCTTAGACCAGACCGTTCTGCTTCCGACTGGACAATTTCCAATGTCAATATGTATGAACCTCTGGGCAGCGTAGCCGTCAGCACTCCATTCGAATCACACAACGGTCGGACCATTTGACCCGCAGATGTTGAAAGTTGCCACTGTGGCCAGTAAAAATGATTGAAGCGAACGGTAAGCGAGTCATGGAGCACTACGCGAAAATGCGAGGTGTTGCCCAGAGTGTTGAGCTGTTGAAGTATATCCACTGGAGGAATTACACGCAGAGCCTCGATACTCGGATCGTTTTGGTGAAGCTTTGTAAAGCCTAAGACCTTTGCGGGGTCGTTACTTGTCTGGGCCGGCGAGTATTCATAGGCGCTCCACTGAGCCTTTTGCTCGATCGGAAATTCGTGCATAGTACGAATTGGGTGTAAAGCAAGAAACAGCAACCCAAACACCAATACTGCCGCCGCCGCAATTGAAACCAACGTGAATCCATGCTTCCATTGATTATCTTTGGTCGATTCAGATATATAAACGGCCAGCGAGATTCCAATAAATACAAAAAAACGACTTGGGAATTGAATAAGGCCTAGTATCGGAACAAAGCGCAGAATGGATTCCGTCACAAACGGCACCTGTGCAAGTAGCACGATCCCCAAAATGACAATCCAACCAACGCTCATGGGCTTCCGCTCGCTACGCCATCGATACATCCACAGGATCCAAAGAAATCCGGCGCATAGCACCATGAACAATGCGAAGAAGGAATCGGTGAGATGTGTGCCACTCGCGATGCTAGAAAAAAATGAGCTCCGGAACCACTTATTCTGTCCAAATGCCGAAACAAAGGCAAGATGCGCATCATGCTGAAAATGGAGGATGGGCAAAAGGTTAATTGCACAGCATGCTACAGAGACTCCAACAGAAACCACAATTGTCGTTACCGAAAATACCCATCGACCGCGTACCCTGGAAAAGATATAGAGTGGAAGGATGGAAAACATCAGCACTGAAGTCGGAATGCTGGTCAGGAACAACACGGTGCATCCCAGACTGAGAATCCCAATTGCTTTCATTGCTTGTCCCGCGCGATCTGACGACAGACATAGTTCCACCCCATAAAACAGAAATGGTATTATCGCAAGAGACAAATACTCGGCATAATTGGAGCGGACGAAAAGATCGTAGAAAGCATAAGGTCCGAAAGCATAGGAGCATACCGCAAGACAGACGTTGCTACCCTTGGATCCAATTGTCCGGAGATATGCGCTAAGGGTCCATGCACTCAACCCCATAGTGCTCAACGAAAGTAATCGCAGTGACCATGCGAATGAACCATTCATCAGATAGATGATAGCACTGGCAAAATACGTGAGAGGAGGATAGAAATAGAATGTAGCGGAACCAAAGCCGTAATAGCTATTTGGTGTCCACCTGGGAATGAGTGTGCCGGCATCGTGTAAAGCACTATACTGCGCAAGATTATTGAGATGGAAATACGCGTCGTATCCAACGAGCGGAACTCCTGATAATACTAGTCCGATCGAAATAAGCGCGGTCAAAACTACTAATAGCCATGCAATGCGCATCGGCGTAGAGTTGGGGACGTCGGTTGAAGGTAGTGCTTTCATTCCCGATCCTTCCGAAATCGCACCTGCGAAAATATCAAGGCTCCAATAAGGAACAAAGATGAAAGCATTGAGACAGTCGAGCCTATCTTGAAACTCAACGGCTCGAATTGGAAGAGAACATGGTGTGAGCCTGAATTGAGGAAGACTCCTCGCATGGCGTAATTCACACGATAAATTGGTTGCTCAACTCCATCCACATAGCACTTCCATCCCGGATAATAGGTATCGGATAAAACGAGACAGGCATTCTGGGACGGCGCGGCTATTATTTCGATAGAATTGATGTCCTCTTTGAGGATCCGCGCGGAATCCCATGACGTCGCTAACAGCGATAATTCTTTGAGAAATGGCGGTTGAGATCCTAGTGAAAATAGCGCATTGTAATGAGGATTGCTTTCGTCGAATATGGAAGCAAGCACGTCAGAATCATTCTGCAAGGTCTGGGCACTATAATACAAAGTGGCTCTTGGGCGAGCAAAGGTATCCTGATAGATCATTACATTCCCAGAGTCGACAACCGGTAGTGTTCCTGCGGGAACAACGTCCGGAACGAACATCAAGTACTTCACTCCCATCAGTCCTAATGCTCGAGGGTGCGGCGATGAAGGAAAGATCTGTTTAACCTGCGGATAAAATGACCACGGAACTTCGCTTTCATATCCTGAAATAACGGAGATGTTGTAAAGCGAGGGAAGGTTATCGAGGAAAAGATACTGCTTACCCTGATAACCACGCCGGTCGATAAAGGTGCGGTACCCATCCACGTGTTCTTGCAAAAAGTGTATGGAATGATTTTGAGGCAAAAGTGGGTACTCATTTGGATCAAGCATTGGGATGAAGCTTCTCCACCAGAATATATTTTGAAGAATTGAACACGCAAATAGAAGCAGCACAAGAAATCCCTTCCGATCTGAAGTCCACTGTCTCCATTGGATTAGTAACAAGCAGGCAACGAAGCAAACCCCGAATGGGATCAGCATCATCGGCGAAAGTATTGAATAATGCGCGAACGTGCCCGCGATGCGATCGTGGATCCAGGAGGTGTTGCCCTCAGCATAGGCAGTCCCAGACATAAAGTGCATTAAATTGGATTCGATCCATGCATGGACCTGCGGATTTACAATCCACGCGATATTTGCAAACAAAAGTGCGCCGCATGCTGCAGCGCCACTGATCAAAGCCCACTTCGCCCACCGTCTTCCTTTTTCACGGAGTGCAGGATTATTTAAGAACGATTCCAGCCGCTCAGCGCCAAGCACAGCAAGTCCTAAAGTGCCAACAATAAAAAAACGATGATACAGCCACGCAAATAATGGAGTGAAGATTGGAAGCAGAAAGCCAAGAAGAATTAGCCATGCATAGGGACGGACTTCCTTGTCCGAAAAACGAATAGTAAAGACAGCCCACAGCGCCATCAACATTTCCGTGAATCCGAGATAACCGCTGAAATCCAACGGATGCACCCCCGCAAGAGATGTTAAACTTACGCTCCGCACGATCCCCAGCAATTCTGGAGCAAAAAATGCGGGGAGCAGAAGGAATGATATAAGCCGATCTATCAGTGAATACGGATGCCCATGAGTCGGCGAATATAGTGTACCATGCTGGATCACTTGTATAAAAAGCTCCAATGCGGGGAGCCACATTACTGCAGATAAACACAGTGCAACAGCGGACGGAATGGCGACGCACCGAAGGATCCCACGGACACGCCCATTATGCGACTGAAGAGACCAGGCGCTTGTGACGAGCGCAAAGCTGAAAAAAGCATACATGGCAGTTTGGATCGTTGCACCAAGGAATGCCAGACCAAGAAAGCATCCCGCAGTCAGCAAGTAACCGAACGAGCGTGTTCGTTGATATTTTAGAGAGAATGCAAGTGCGAACGGAACCCAACAGAACGTCGCAACCGCCCACAGATTGAGCACGTGCATCAGGAACATACCATTGAACATCCATGCGGAGGCAAACATGAGTGCGATCACACGCCGGCTGCCATGCACACGGAGAAGCACATACATTCCAATGCCGGCGGTGAAGAGTTCGAGGACCAATATCAGATTGAATGCGAACGGAAGATCGCAGGGAATGAGCAGAAGATTAAAAACATCGTACGTTTGACGTGAGGCGGCGTATTGAGGGTAGCCATTCAATATGAGTCGGTTCCAATAATAGAACTCACCTTTCCGAAATGCTCTCTGTGCCTCCACCTTCCACGGATAGCTCTGCATCATCGCGTCCGTAAGATTGTGATTATACGTCTGCGGAGGACCATGATCGCCCGAGAATGGAAGTGTCATCGTGTCGAATTGATCCGTCGGCAGCAACAACCGACCCTGGAAAAGCACGGGCCAAAAAACGATCACAACCAAGATCGCGAGAAACGCAAGACAAATTGCGTCCTTTGTTCGAGATGAAATTGCGATCTTCAATGGGATATTATATTATTATGGAACGACGGAATCGGAAAATGAGTGCAATCCTATTCTCGCATCTATGCCTTCCTTTTTGTTAACCACAGCCCGACTAACGTCACTAAACTTAGAAGGCTGATCCAAGCCCCAATGCGAAACGATCGAGGTCGAAATACAAATTTCACTCGGTGCTTACCCGGCGCCAATTCTATGGCGCGCATGGCAAAATTTGAACGGAGAATGCGCACATCGTTACCATCGACTGATGCTTCCCAGCCATGATAGTAGGTATCTGTTAAAATCAAATATGATGAGTCCGTACATATTGCCGACATTACGACCTCATTTTCAGAATTCTGAATAATCACAACCGTGTCCCCCTGCAGTGTTCTCGTGTTGATGGCCCTGGCTTCTTGCTCCGGCGTGAAATATGCCACAGGCCACGGAGCAGTGTCAGATAACATTCGTCGCAAAACCACAGAATCATCAGATACAATTTCGGTTCGGCGGGCAAGATAGACTCTAGGAAGTACCCATGGATTTTTATAGATCCAAATCGGTCCGGATGATATAGGGGTCAAAGAATCGAACGGAAGCGGCTTTACTCGCGCCAGCGTACCAATGTTAAATTTTCCCAGGAACTTCGGGCTAACAAGCCCGCTGTCCCTCCAATGAAGAATCGCAGTATAGATATATAGGCTTCGTGGAGTCATGCTCGCATAACCGGTCGCCTCTGGAATGCCATAGACAACATTCTCATTATTCATAAAAGCAAATTGATGTGCGGTATCGATCTCGCGATAGAAATATGCTCGCGAATCAAGGGTTGATACTTCGAGCATTCGAGTTTCGCGTGTTTCAGGATACAGTGGATACGCAGAGGAATCTAGCATCGGAACCCACGATCTCACGAAAGCAAATAACTGAATTGCCGTGATGAACCAGACACAAACTTGGATAGCATTCGCATTAAATCGATCCTTCCACCAGAGGATGGCCATTCCAAGAAATGATGAAACGATCCCAACTATTAAAGCAGGATTTGAGAAGCGCCAATAATTGATTGCTTCCTCAAATCGGTGGCTTACCCACTCGCTATTACCCTCCGCAAAGACTGTAGCGCGTAACCGAGGCAATAAAACGTTATGAGTAAAGGCATCAAATGATGCGGCAAAGGATTCCCGCAATATGATGAATGCGATAATCGACAAAACAACGCCACACAGCAAAACGGCAAAAGCCTTCACCCACTTTCTTATACTTGCATTCCACTCATTACTTGAAAGAATGGCCTCCATGCCTATTGCACCAGACCCACAAGCACCGAAAATAAAAACAATAAAGAACCGGTGATAGAGGAAACGAAAAAGTGGCGTAACAACTGGCAATACTAATCCAGCTATCATAAGAATTACAAAAGGTCGGATCTCCGGCATTCTCTTCCAAAGCACAAAACTTGCGCACACTGCCATGAGGAGCGGCAAAAATCCGATGGCACCTTCAAAATCTTGAGCATATACCCCGATGACCTGATGAACTGTGACGCCGCGAATAGATCCAGCCAGTTGGGGAATGAAAAATGTTAATGAAGCGAATAGGCTCCCAATTCGTTGGATAATATCGTACGATCTCAGCAAGCTTGTGGAAAAGAAAGCGCCGCCCCTAATCGTCTCGTGAAATAATTCGAGCATCGGAAGAAGCATGATAGCGCTCAAGCCAACCGCCAATCCCAGCACGATACAAAGCGGTCGCAGGAACGCTTCGTGCGAACGGGGAGAACGAATCAGCCAAAGTGAGAACCAATAACCAACGATGGTAAATACAAGAAATCCGCAAGTTTGGACATTCCCCGCGAGAAATCCAAAGGCTAGTGCAATGGATGACAGGGCTAGATACTTGAACTTCTGGATCCGATCATACTTATGGATGAAAAGAATTGCTAATGGGGCAAATGAAAACGACGCAGGAATAAAATGTGCCAGAAGATTTGTAATGAAGAGCGCATTCAGCATGTAGGCCGTGGCAAAGATGCGGGCAATCCCTACCCGAACGTTATACTCGCACATTAGAGCATAAAATCCCACTCCTGCAACCAGCAATGGGAGCAATACTATGAGTCGAAAAGCAATTGCGAACGGAAGAAACAATACAAAATTGTATGTCCACATTCCTTCCGCATATTGCGGATAGCCATTGAGAATGTAGGGATTCCAGAATGCAAAAACACCATGCTGATACGCTTGCTGCGTTAAATACTTTAGCGGGTAGAATTGCAGACAGCCATCGGTAATTAGGGAATTATAGGCATGTTGCGGGCCGAAATACTGGGAAAAAGGCAGGGTCATGGTGTCGATCAAATTGGAGGGAAGCATCGTCCGGCCATTGAAGATCACAGGAAAGAATACGGCACACAGTGTCGCAACAAGCAGGGCGATCGTAACGGAATACTCTCGGAGGGACCGCTTCATTCCAACTGCTTCTCCTTTACTAAATTAAAGGACAAGCATCTTCATTAAATGCTCGAGCTCTTCTGCGGGATCACACGAAATTCCAGAATGAACTTCCGAAGTCTGGATCACCGTACTTCGAGGCGAGACAAGCCAGTGCCAACGCTCGTGCTGTGGAAGCTCACCGATTGGACCTGCATCGATGCCCCCGGCACAGATTTTCGGTATCGACAAGAGGTGACGTTCGATCTCCGCAATATCTACATCTGGAAAAAGCGACCTTAACCGTTCAAGATCGACATGCGCACACGCGTCCAAATATCGTAAAGTTCGCGCAAACACGATAACACCAGCGTTTATAAACTCCGCGCGCTCGACTCGCGGCACAATTCGAATCACCGCATAATCGAACGAGCATGATTTATCGCCTCCGATCAATTGATCACTAGCGGACGAGCGATCATCCGCTAATGATCCATCATCAATTAGCTCTGACACGCATGACCTCCTGTTCAAAAATATTCGATGACTCAACACGTTTCACCAGAAAATCAAGATAGGCTTTCCTGTGGTCATTTACAGTCGCAAAGAAAGGCTCGCCATCAAGCCATTCTCCGGGAATAAGATCTACGACCATCGAGAGCAAGTCTGAACTCAGTTGCGCTTTCAACTTGGAGCCTGCGGCTAATAGATCATTTGCAGATCGAAGCAGCACATGATCCTTGATCGCCAAAAACGGGCTTCCGGATTTATCTGCGGCTGTTTCCCACTGATGATGAAAAAAAAGCGATGCACCGTGATCTATAAGATATAACTTCTTATGCCACATCAGCATATTGGTATTACGAGCGGTTCGATCAACGTTCATGATAAATGCATCGAACCAAACAATTTCCGATGCAAGCTTGGCATCGACAGTATTCGCCGTCGGATCAAACGTGATCGAGCCCGGAAGATAGTCCATGGCTAGATTTAGTCCGGCACTCGACTCGAGTAATGTTCGGATCTCATAGTCGGGCTCGTTTCTGCCGAGGGCGGGATCAAGTTTCATCAATGCCAATCGCGGGATGGGAAGCCCAAGCGCTCGGCCAATCTCGCCCGCGATCACTTCTGCAATGAGTGCCTTCCTACCCTGCCCTGCACCACGAAATTTCAGGACATACAATCCGTCATCATCGGCCTCAACAAGCGCTGGCAAGGAGCCACCTTCGCGGAGCGGGGTCACATATCGAGTCGCACGGAGGGTTTCGAGCATTTGTAAAGAAACACCGGGGCGCTGGGAGTAGTCTCCCGGCATCTCACGTTTTCCCAATCAATTATGCCGAATTTCAAACGCACCCTCATCACAGCAGCGCTTCCTTATGCGAACGGGCCACTTCACATTGGCCATTTGGCGGGCTGTTATTTGCCTGCCGACCTTTATGCTCGCTATAAAAGGCTTGCCGGCGAAGAAGTCCTTTTTATATGCGGCTCTGATGAACATGGCGTTCCAATCACGATCTCCGCTGATAAAGAAAAGGTTTCGCCGCAGGATATTGTCGATCGCTTTCACACTCTGAATAAAGCCTCATTTGAAAAGCTTGGGATTTCCTTCGATCATTATGCGAGAACGACCAGCCCGGTTCATCGTGAAACTTCACAAGAATTCTTTCTAACGCTATTCAATGGTGGTTTCCTCGTTCCTCGCGAGGAACCTCAACTTTATGATGAAGTAGCAAAGATGTTCCTGCCCGACCGTTATGTGGAGGGAACGTGCCCGGTCTGCTCGAACCCCAACGCTCGCGGCGACCAGTGTGAGAATTGCGGAACATATCTCAATCAAACGGAACTAATAAATCCACGCTCGAAGGTAACTGGTTCGATACCGGTTGTTCGTCCGGCAAAACATTGGTACTTTGCTCTATCGCGGTTTCAAAAGGAGCTGGAGCAATATATCGAATCCCACCGAGATGACTGGAAGGAAAACGTTCTCCAAGCTGCGCGAAGCTGGCTGAAGTCGGGCCTGCAAGATCGTCCCATCACGCGTGATCTTACATGGGGCGTACCCGTGCCATTGCCTGACGCCGAAGGCAAAGTGCTTTATGTATGGTTCGATGCACCAATTGGATATATTAGTGCAACAAAAGAAGCATTGAACCCGCTCGCCCAGCACGGAGAGGGGGCAGGGGGTGAGACGTGGCGCACCTGGTGGCAGGATGATTCAACGCAATGGATCACCTTCCTTGGAAAAGACAATATTGTTTTTCATACGATCCTTTTCCCGGCAATGCTTCTGGCTCATAATAACGCCGAGAAGAGCCATCGTTACATCCTTCCCGAAAACGTCCCGGCCAATGAATGGATGAATCTGGAGGGACAAAAACTTTCAAAATCGCGTGGATGGACCGTTGAACTGCACGAAATCACTCAGCGATATTCTCCTGATGTGATTCGCTACTCATTTGCAACGATGCTTCCCGAACAAAAAGATTCCGATTTCCAATGGAAGGAATTTCAGGCACGAGCCAACAACGAACTGGCCGATATTTTCGGGAATTTCGCTAATCGCGTTCTAACATTTGCTTCAAAGCATTTTGAGAACAAGATCATGGGCAATCACAGGGAGCTGGATGCCGAAGGCCAGGCGCTGCTCGATGGGTTTGGCATTCGCGCAAACGAGATCGCCGGAATGTACGAGCGTTTCCGCCTGCGCGATGCAACTGCCGCGACGATGGATCTTGCTCGTTCCGCCAATAAATATTTTAACGATGCTGCGCCGTGGAAACTCATCAAAGACGACCAGGCACGTGCAGCACAGGTCATCCGCTCCTGCCTCGAAGCAGTTCGCGCTTTGGCAGTGTATTTTGCACCCATCACTCCGAATGCCAGCACAAAATTATTAAAAACGCTGGGCGTTGCAGTGAACGAAGAGAATTGGTCGAACGCCCACGAGGCAAAACTGCATGGGCAGAGCGAACTGGGGCCTATCGAAATTTTATTCCCAAAGATCGAGGATGAGACCGTGACCGAAGAAATTAAACGACTCGAAACCATGGCGGAAGGTGTAACAACGCGCGAAGTTGCTGCGGCTGTCCCGAATAAGCCAACAGCCACTCAGGAATCCGGACTTGTCACCATCGACGATTTCAAAAAGATAAAACTTCGCACCGCAAAAATTCTCGAAGCGGAGCGTGTGCCGAAATCGAAGAAACTGATAAAGTTACAAATCGTTTTAGGTGAAGAAAAACGCCAGATCGTTGCAGGAATTGGCGAAAAATTTACTCCGGATGAATTGATCGGAAAAACGATCGTCATAGTAGCGAATCTCCAACCTGCGAAACTAATGGGACAGGAATCGAACGGGATGCTGCTGGCTGTGAATGATGAGAGCGGAGCAGTTTCGCTTGTGACAAGCGAGATTGAAACAGCAAGCGGACTGGAAGTTAGGTGAACCGGGATTACGCGGATTTGAGGTGATTACGCGGATTGATTTTTTTGGATTTGTTGACGCATTCAGAAATCGGAAAATGTCTATTTTTTGAGAAAATTTGCAATCCCCTTTTTCGTATCTTCCGTCCCACGCGCAAGGGCGTTCATGCTTGCGGCGTATTCCAATCCGGCTTCGAGGCTCATGCCGTGCTGAGCGGCGAGCAGTGATTTCGTCAGCGCAATCGCAGAGGGCGAATTTTTGGATACTTGCATTGCATATTGCTGAACTGCCATATCAAGCGAGCCGCATGGCACAACATATTGTGCAAGTCCCAGCGAATAGGCTTCCTCAGCGCTTATTTTTCGCGCGCTCAGAAGCAGTTCGCGCGCATGTTGCTCGCCAATTTTGCGGACGAGAAAGATAGAGACGAGTGCTGGGATAAATCCGATCGCGGTTTCGGTGTAGCCAAATTGCGAATCGTCGGCGGCGAAAATGACATCGCAGACGGTGGCGAGCCCGCATCCACCGGCAAGTGCGGCGCCATGAACTTGAGCTATGGTGAATTTAGGGAAGGTATAAATCTTCCACAGCAGATCGCGCAGCCTTAGTGAATCGGCAAGATTTTCTTCCGGGCCGTTCTCCGAAATCTTCTGAAGATACGCCAAGTCAGCACCTGCGCTGAACGTATTGCCCTGTCCTTTTAGGATCACGACGCGAACGTCCTCATCATTCTTCAATTCATCGAACGCTTGCGATAGCTCGCCGAGAAGTTCCGGGGAAAGCGCGTTGCGCTTCTCCTCGCGCGTCATCGTGATGGTGGCGAGGGGGTGGTTTTTGGTAATGGTAAGAAGATTATACATGACTTGATTAGACGCTCTCAAAGCAATTAGAGTTCTCTATACCACAAAAACTGAGTCTCCTCCGGATGAGTGGGATATGCGTCGGGACGAACAACTCGGAGTTCGCAGTCCATTCGCGTATAGAACTTGCACGCAGGGACGTTGATGTTTTGCGTTTCAATCTCGATCTCACTGCATCCACGAGCGATTGCCCATTTGATCGCTTCGGCAAAAAGCTGAGAGCCAATGCCTTTGTGCTGGAAATCGGGATGGATACGAATGTCCCATAACACGGCAAGATCAGAGTGACCTTTAAGCATCTGGATTTCGGGAGTATCGAATAGGATTATTGCTCCTCCAACCCGAACATCGCTTTCATAAGCAGAAAGAACGACCCATTTGGATAGATCGAAACGATGCGCCCATTCGTGAGGGCTGTTGTCTTTGTCGTAATCCTTGATATAAGGCTCATCGACAGGCTCTTCATTCAACTCCCATTTACCATCAGCTCGAGATCGAGGAATGAATCGGGATTCAACTCGAAATGCCATTGGGATGATGCAGTATTCCGAGATCGTCTCCGGCGTTGGAACTTCCTCTCGAACCTCCATCACCCCGCGAAATTCGTCACCTCTTCGATCAGCGTGGAAACAATATCTTCCTCCTTAATGCGGCGGATCATCACGCCTTTGCGGTAGAGGATTCCCACGCCCTTGCCGGCAGCAATGCCAATGTCAGCCTCGGATGCTTCGCCGGGGCCGTTCACTACGCAGCCGAGCAGTGCAACCTTCACCGGCTTCTTGATATGCGCGACGGCTGCTTCCAATTCTCGTGTAACTTTAAATAGATCTATTTCAAGTCGCCCACAGGTTGGGCAAGCAATGATTTCAACATTCCGGGAAGCAAGTCCCAGCGTGCGAAGAATTTCCTTGCCAGTTTCAACTTCTTTCTCAGGCTCATCCGTCAGGGAAACGCGAATGGTATCGCCAATGCCATCTGCAAGTAGTGCACCAATCCCCACCGAAGACTTGATCGAGCCAACGCGCGTCGTACCAGCCTCTGTCACGCCAAGATGCAACGGATAATCCGTGCGCTGCGCAACAAGCCGGTAGGCATCGATCATCAACCGCACATCCGTTGATTTCACGCTTATAATGACGTCCGTAAAATCGAAATCCTCGCATATTTTGACATGGCGCATCGCGGATTCGTACAGTGCTTCTGCAGTTGGATAGCCATGCTTATCCAAAATATCTTTTTCCAGCGAACCGGAGTTCACGCCAATGCGAATGGGAATCCTTTTCTCTTTCGCTTTACCGAGCACTTCATGAATGCGCTCGATCTTGCCAATATTGCCAGGATTGAGCCTGACTTTCGCAACATTCCCTTCGATCGCTTTCAGTGCAAACACATGATTGAAATGAATATCGGCAACAACGGGAATATTCGATTGACGAACGATCTCGCCAATGGCTTCGGCTGCTTCCCAATCGTTGACGGTTACGCGCGCAATATCGCAGCCGGCTTCCTCCATGCGCGCGATCTGCGCGACAGTTGCATCGACATCGCCGGTCTTCGTTTTGGTCATAGACTGCACGGAGATCGGCGCACCATCCCCGACGGGAATATTACCGATCATCACACGCCGCGATTTTCGGCGCTGGTGCAAAGCCGCGTCCGCATGGCCGTTCGCCGCATAACCGTTCGTCGTTTGAGTTAGTATTGGAATTTCCATTATTTTTATCTGCCAGCCTGCATTATTCTTAAGCTATTCGTGAAATTTGCTAAATGCTACGCTCAGGTCTTTAGGATTATGGTATTTTACATTCAGTTTTTCAAATCCAAGAACAGATCCATCGTCACCCTTCATTAGAATGACATCATCTCCAACTTCTTCTGAAATAACTTCCTTATTCGGATCGTCAAACCAGACGGTCAGAGTTTGCCCTGTTTCGTCGTAATATACTTTTATTTGGTCCATATCGGTTCTCCCAGCTTAATAGCACTTGTAATGTACGATGTAATGAGAAATCCGGTTCCATTCTCTCTTTTTACGACGGCACACAGCCACCTTTTATAGCCAGCCTCGGTATAAAATAAGAGTACGGAAGCATCGGTTTTACTTTGCCGAACAATTTCGGGTTCCTTTAAAGTAAATTCCACAACCGATAGCTTTTCTTTCATATACCGATGCTTTACATCAGTAATATGGCTCCATTGATTTTTCGTAATTCTCACCCGAAACCTCAATGGTGTATTCGTTTCAGAAATTACCTCATCAAATTCAAACATTCTAACAATTTCTTACTTCTTCTCTTCCATACGTCTGGAAGCTTCGAAGAGAATATCGCGTTCAGCCTCGGTCAAATTCTGGTAACCCGTGGCGGCGATCTTATCCAGAATGCGGTCGATCTCTTCTTGCGTGATAACAAGCGCTTGTTTTACATCTGCAATTTTTGTATCCGTAATCGTTCCGCCTCGATTATCAAGATCGCGATAATCTGCATCCACCACTCCGCTCGTCGGACGCCCGCGCCCGAAAAAACTCCCGTTTCGAGGAGCCGCCGGTCCCGGCGACCCATTTCCCCATTGCGACTGCACCCGATTCCGACGCGAAGCTGCATATTTACCACCCGACATCATCAGCAAATAGATAATTCCGGTTACTGCGCCGCCTAAGTGCGCTAGATGGCTCACGTTATCGCTGGAACTCCAGAGCGACCATACTTCGAGCGCAATATACCCTCCAATAAACCATTTCGCTTTGATGGGTATCAAGAAATAGAAGTAGATCATCCGGTTGGGGAACATTAATCCGAACGCTACCAGCACACCAAAGATCGCTCCGGAAGCACCGAGCAGCGGCCCCTGTTCCGCACCGAGAAATCCCGATAGGATCAGATGCGAAATAGCGCCGCCTAATCCGCACACCAAATAATAGATCAAAAATTTCTTTGTGCCCCAGGTATTTTCCACTTCAATACCGAACATCCAGAGCGCGAACATATTGAAGAGGATATGCGTGAAATTCGCATGAAGGAACATGTAACTCACAAGCTGCCACGGCAGAAAATGACCCGAGCCGATCGGCCATAGAGCAAAATAGATCTCGATATTATCCCGTAATGGCAACCCGCCCGTGGTATGCAGGTCGCCAAAAAGCATTTCGATCAGGAACACCGCGACATTACTCGCAAGCAAAAACTTTATTCCCGGCGGGAACAACGAAAAACCCGACATTCGCGGGCGCTGATATTGCTGTTGTGGATTCCAGGCCAATTACAATTACGAATTAAGAATGACGAATTACGAGCTAAGACTTCCGATTTTGGGCAAACACCGAACGAGCAGGTTTCGCGCCATTTGGGATTACGACGATTTAGGAGATTAGTTATTGGAATTTCCCGCTCAATCCCATCCAAAAAATCCCATTCAGCCCATAAATTCAGGCTGAGACCCTAATTCAAGGATCAGATTATCCCATAAAAAGATACGGCTCCCAATCTTTATCCACCCGGCCGGCAAATTGCCGCAAAAACGTCACATGATTTGGCCGGATCGGACGCCGTGCCAATACCATCTGCGCCTCATCCGGAGTCTGGCTGCCCTTCACGTTATTGCACCGTATGCAGGCGCTCACCAAATTTTCCCAAGAGTCCTCGCCACCTCTACTTTTCGGCATGATATGATCCACGGTGAGCGTAACGCTTGTCGCACCGCAATATTGGCAGCGGTGGCCGTCCCGCCGAAGAATATTCTTGCGAGAAAGAATCACCTTTTTGAACGGCACCCGGACGAATGTCGATAGCCGAATAACGCTCGGAAAAGGCATCGTCACAGAAGTCGAATGCACCGCCTTGCCCGTCATGCTGCTGACCAACTCCGCTTTGGCGAGATAAAGCAAAATGATCGCTTTTTCGACACTCGTAATAGCTAACGGCTCGTAATTCCCGTTCAAAATCAACACTTTACCGCCAAGCTTCGAGTGCGCCGGACTAAACTCCTGATCGTCCTCGATCCCACCAAATAACTCCAGCGATCCCGATTGCGACGCGCTTAACTTCCGCCGATGATCCTGCGATCCCCCAGCAACATGGCGATGCTCCGCCCCGGCCCTCGTTCTGCGACTGCCTAAACCTCCGGATCGCTTATATTTGCGTTGTTCGAATGCGGCTGACTCCTCTTTTGCTACTATGGTAATGTTCCGAATCCCTTGCCAGTTCCCCGTGCTAAGTTAAGGTATTGTTGCTAAATCCTCCCGAATACCATTTCTTACAGAAATAGGTGCCGTTTTTCTTTCTTTCGAGTTCCCGATGACCCCTCGTTTCCAGGCCATTTTCGCCATTTCTTGCAAAAGTTATCCACAAAACGCTTTCACACAGAACTCGTTCATATAGAAAACCAAGTTCCCGTGTTTTCATTTTTTTTTTAATGCTGAATAGCTACCCTCCTGCTTTGCACATATTCCCCGTCCGACACCCGCAAAATATACGACCCCGATGGCACCCCTGAAACATCCACCACCACCCCCGTTGGTAGGGACGTGCTGCGCACGTCCTGCGCCCGCCCCAGAGCATCATACATTTCTACCGTGGGCTGCGCTGCGCCGGATAGCATAACCATTATCTCATTCTGCGCGGGATTGGGCTGAATGCTCTCGATGCTGAACGGTGCCACATGGTTCATCAGCGCAAGCAGGGTGGAATCCCCGCAGCCAGGCTGAATATCAATATGCGCTGAAGTAATATATTGCGTAGCGGGAGCACAGGCTGAAAGATCATTAAAAAGCGCGGAGTGAAACGTTACATTGGATGAATCCCGCCAAGGAACAGAAAGGTATGTGTTCAGCAGAACCGTAACAGTGGCTGAAGCGTACGATACTTTGCTTGCAGTATCTCGTGTAAGCGTTAGTTCAATGGAACCATTCGATAGCTTCTGAAAGCGCACCTGATAACCCGAGGAACTTTCAACGCCCTCAAAAATAAATACATTCGTATCGTAATCGAATTCAAAACTTGCCGAGTCGAACAAAAGATTGCCGTTCGAATTTGTGATGACTATTGGAATTCTTGCAAGTGAACCGATCTCAGACGTTAATGTATCTGCTCCAAACTGCACGGCGTAGGCTGGGGGCGTGTAAAGCCACAAACCGCCATTCCCATCCCCAGCGAGAATCCTTCCATTTTTGACGTCGAATAAAGGATAATCCCCTCCCCCTATTGCAGGAGGCCCCCCAATGCATCTCCAATTTTTTCCGCTGTCATCTGAACGGTAAATCCCACTATCACCGGTATTTAGATAGAATATGTTGCAATCTTTTCTTATATCTCCGCTAATACTATTTACATAATTAATTCGGCCCCAGGGGATAGTAGAGATCGAGTCCCACGTAGCACCTTCGTCACTCGATAATATTATTGAATTAAAAGATCTCTGTGGCCAGCCAGTATAACTATATGGAGTAGCTACGATATAGTAACGATTTCCATTTCTGAAGTAGCCAGAGGGCCGGACACCAGAAATTCCGGATACCGTATTATTCCATGTAAAACCACCATCTGAAGTAACAGAAAAATCCTGATCGTTCCAACTACCCGCTCCATGAAGGGAATCAAGGAAATAATAACCAGTTGGAAGAGCGTATTTATATTGTACTGGAGACAACCATGCTAAACCACCGTCTGTTGATAAAAGAGATTGGCCACCGTCGCTAATCATTAAGAGATGAACAGCAGGGTTATAAAACAGTCCGTATATGTAAGTCCCTTGGGGGTTAAGCGGGCAAGGTAAAGGAAACCATGTTTGGCCACCATCCGTGGTTTTCAAAAGATACAGAATTGAGGGATTATCCAATGTAGCCCATCCTGTCATAGAATCGGCAAACGTGATGCCCGTTATTTGTACCCCAAAGTAGGTTGGAGTAGCCTGCTTCCATGTTTCGCCGTCATCGGTTGAGCGCCAGAGGCAGCAAGAATCATTAGAACCGGTACCAGAGAATAGAGCAGAAGCTGCTATTGCAAGATGAGATTCAGGAACGAAATAGGTTATATTCACGCCCTCGTTAATAGTAAGGACCTGCCGCCACTGGGCAGCGGCAGGTCCCGCAAAGAAAATAACCAATAGAGTCCCCCATGCCACCCCAAACGGAATTTTATTATACCCATGTTGGTCGCTCCGGTTGTAGGGACGTGCTGCGCACGTCCGTCCCCCATGCCACCCCAAACGGAATTTTATTGTACCCATGTTGGTCGTTCCGGTTCGAAAGTAGCTCATAGCAGTTCCGTGGTTTGGAGCTTGTCGGAAATCCTGTGGATCATGGTCATTTTTGCACCACCACGCTCCTCGATTCCACATACCCATCTGACATTAATCTTAGATAATAGATTCCAGACGGCACACTTGAAACATCAAGCCTAACTCCCGATCCTGCTCCCGCATTTACTCCCCCTCCTAACGAAGGAGGGGGTTGGGGGGTGGTCCCCTGCGCGAGCACTTCCCTCCCCAGCGCATCGTACATTTCTACCGTGGGCTGCGCGGCGCCCGATAGCTCAACCCTAATCTCCTCCTGCGCCGGATTGGGCTGAATGCTCTCGATGCTAAATGGCGCCCCGTGGTTCATCAGCGCAAGCAGGGTGGAATCCCCGCAGCCCGTGAAATCGATTTCGACCGAATCGGAAGGAGCAAGTGAGAGTGCAGCGCAATCGCAGTTCAGACGTTGGCCGATAAGATTTGCGGAGTCGAGATAAACTTTGGCAGATGTGGATGAAAGGAATGTCCCAAACGTAATCTGCAAAACGGGAGTGGGGAGCGGAACGGCAGAAGAGGAAATAATCCAAAGATCGAGGGTGCCATTTGTCGAACTCGACTTTAATGTGCTCCAACCTGGAGGAATAATTAAATTTTTGAGATTGAGAGAATTAGAATCGAAATGAATAGCAAAATGTGCTGTATCAATTCCAATATTGGCATCGGTGGTTGGCAAATAGTTAACTGTTACCGTGCTGCCGGGGGTAACCGTAGTATCTTTTAAGGCGCTTGGGAATTGGCTGGCGATTTGATAAGAAAAATATTGCATCGAATCGATGTTTAGCTCCCAAAGATGCGCTATGGTATCTTCGGAGGTAATGAAAACATAATTGCCGCGCACGAAGAAACGAGTTGCGTATCCAGCAGAGGTGGAAACGCCACAAAGATACCTCCATATCCGGCCTGAATCGACTGAAAGATAACACCCGGAATCGGTTAATGCAAAGAGGTTATTGATCTGCCCGGCTATGCAGCCGCTGCTCACAGAGAACTCTGGGGTCACTGGAGGATAAACAGGAACTTGTGATAAAATCTTCCATGTATCACCTGCGTCATCAGTTCTAAGGATCGTTCCACCAAACGTATTGGCGAAATAAGTTTGTGTTTCGGGAATGGCTAATGGCTGCCAGCAGGGTAAATCGAGAGCAACGGTATTCCATGTGTGACCGCCATCAGTCGTTCTCCACCATGGATAGTATGAATTTCCTGCATCTGAGGGCATGAGGCCAGTATCCCCGTTAGCGAATGCAAAGCCATACGACTCTACCCCGATCAGTGCGAATGGATACCACGTTGACCCTTGATCCCATGAAAGCTCATCGGTGTTTCCTGATAAGTGATACCCTGCAGGTGCAGCACCATTTATTGTTGAGAGAAATAAACCGTCTGTTTGAATATCATAATAAATCCCTGTTACGTCGCCGGTTACTGAGTCTAAAGGTAACCACGTTATTCCACCGTCAGTCGTTCGATAGCACGCACTTCCATCTCCCGGCCCATCCACAAACCATCCGGTAAGGCTGTCTTTGAATGTAAAATCATAGATAAGAGTTTCATCAAGAGCGGGAAAATCGATTTCGTTCCAGTTAAATCCTCCATCTGATGTACGGAAGACGCACCCTATCGATCCAACAAAACCAATATCAGGAGCACCCACAGAATCTAAAAAACAAATGGTTGTAAAATAACCACCGTAGTCCCCGGTACCGTCTTTGTCAACGTGAATACTACTGTGAAGAAGTTCCCTCCATTGAGCATTCACTCGATATGCGAGTAGGTTGAAAAGCACCATGAAACCAATGACAAACGAGCAGAAGAGCACCGGGCTTTTATGCCCTGCGCTCGATTTGCCAATATTACTAAGATATTTCATATTACGGTCTTCCCACAACCTTAAAGGCCCCCATGCCACCCCAAACGGAATTTTATTGTACCCATGTTGGTCGTTCCGGTTCGAAAGTAGCTCATAGCAGTTCCGTGGTTTGGAGCTTGTCGGAAATCCTGTGGATCGAGGTCATTTTTGCACCACCACGCTCCTCGATTCCACATACCCATCTGACATTAATCGCAGGTAATAGATTCCCGATGGCACATTTGAAATGTCAAGCCTAACTCCCGCATTTGCTCCCCCTCCTAACGAAGGAGGGGGTTGGGGGGTGGTCCCCTGCGCGAGCACTTCCCGCCCCAGAGCATCGTACATTTCTATAGCGGGCTGCGCGGCGCCGGAAAGCGTAACCGTAATCTCATTTTGCGCTGGGTTTGGCACAATGCCGTCGATGGCGAATGGCGAGTGAATGTGCAGGAACTGCTCCAGCGTGGCGTCGCCACAGTGCGGCACCAGCGCAAACGTATCGTTCCCGGTGCCGAGTATGGAAAGGCAGCTATTCGGTCCATTTTCGCCCGTTGAACTTGCGATGGAAATTTGAGTCTGGTTCGTATCGGTCACGTACGCGCGGCATTGCACTGTCGCGAGCAGCGTATCGGTAGAAATGACAAAATTCGAGGGAAGTATCTGCGTAATCCACGCTCCTGCGGAATCTATTACCGGTGGCTCCGCAGTCGCTCCCGCGATCGGGATAATGATGGATTCAGGCGTAAGGAGATCGGTTCGCATGGCAATTCGTATGGCAAGGCTGCCGCCGGCCACAGGAGCGGTTCCCAGCGCATAGATTGGGATGGAAACAAGTCCGTTGGCAGTATCAGTAAACTGCGCGGGTTGAAGAAATACAGAAAGTGTTGGCGCCGGCGCAACATCCAGCAGAACCGTGAACGATGTATCGAACACCTGATTGGCATCGTTGGTGTAACGTGCGTTCACGATAAACGATCGTGTCCCCTGCAACGATGGATTCACGGTGATGGAGGCGGAATCCAGTTCCAGCGTGCCTTGTGCTCGCATCACCGGAGCAATGGTGTATTCCCCTGCTCCCAAGCCACTGATATACACACTATCGAGCGTAGGATGCGTGCATCCGCCGACGGTCTGCAAGGCAAACGCAAAATTGGTGGAATCGCACAGTGTTCCCTGGATCGAATCGCCGATCGGCGCATCGACGATCATCGCCTGATCGAGCGCCAGCCGCCATACTCCGCTGGTATCGCTGCCCCACGGCGCCGCAAACAGGTAGCCATCGTTCACGCACAGCGCGATCTCGCTATAAAACAGGTCTCCACCAAATCCCTGACCGATGGAGATCCAATTGGTATCGCTGTTTGACGAGCTAAATATCCCGCCCTCGAATATCCCGGCAAACAGGTTCGTGCAGCTCACGGCAAAGGCGCTGACGTTCGTATTCGGTTCCCACAGGTTCAGGCCATTCTCGTCGGTGTACCACGTGGCGCCGCTATCGGTCGAGCGAAAGATACTAAAGCCATCGGTTCCGGCAAACAAGGCTGTGCCCACGACGGCCAGTGAATACACCGCCGGAATATACGTAGCGCCAAACAGCACCGAAACTAATCCGGAGTCGGATTCCGTCCATGTCGTACCATTATCGGTGGAACGATACACGCCGCCCTGAATTCCAGCGAACAACGTTGAGCCCATGGGCATCAGCACATTGATCACACAGGTATCCGGGGCCGCATTGAGCGATGGAATACCGCTGCCGGCCCAATTCCAGCTTGTACCGTTATCGTTCGAGCGATACACTCCCTGCCCATACGTTCCCACAAACACGCTATTGCCGATCGCCGTGATCGTGCGGATAGAACTATTACCCGGTATCCCAGCATCCGTAGCCGACCACGATGCTCCGTTATCCATCGAAAGATAAATACCTCCATTGTCCGTACCCGCTAAGAGGTTCGTACCGCTGGCAAACAGACTCCACACCGTGCTGGTAGATGGCAGATTGGTATTCGCCCATGTTACGCCATTATCCTGCGAACGAAACACGGCGCCTGCACCGGAAATATGCCCCGCAGCAAAAAGATCGTTACCGATCACGGCGAACGCATCGACCTGCTCACCGCCGGGATTTCCAGCCAACATCCACTGCGCACTCGCAGGAACCGTTACAAGGCAAAGTGCAAGACCACACATGGTCGCGATCCCAGAGAAGCGGGCGAATAATCGACGTGGCCACTTAATCATTGGATCAATATGCCTCCAGCCCCATACTCGACGTACAATACACCCATTTGAAAGGTTCACCGATCGATCAATTGAAAACTGAAATCCCTGCATTGCCGCATGAACACAATGTTCTCACTTCACCAATAGTAGTTCCCTCGAACGGTAGGTCAGTCCGTCGCTCACTCGCAGCATGAGCGGGCCGTTCGGGATATTCTGTGGAAGCACGAACTCGCTGCCGTTCGATCCAGCAGCACCATTGATGGCTTCGCTCCACACGACTCGGCCCAGAATATCGGTCAGTGAAAGGCTGATATTAGAAGGTACTAACAATTCCAGCGCCAGTTCCAGATCTCCATAGGCGGTTATCTGTGCACGGTCGATCGCGATCGGCTGGCGGAGTAACCCGCTTCGCAGAACAGAATCGCCGCACAGATCCTGCCCCTGGAACATCGTCGAAGCCTGTGGCGATACGAAGACGATCTGGCATCCGGAGTTCGTCCCCACCAGGGAACTTGTAACCGCGATCGGTGAGTAGGAGGAATCGGCAACGAACGTTTTGAACCAAAGATGAGCAAGGATGCCCGCAGCGCTTGGGAGCGGGGCGAGCGAGGTAAACTGCAGTGTGTCCGTCGTGCGGCCCGTATCGAACGTGGGGGGTGGCCACGTGGCCGCCAGCGTACCGTTTAGATCCGCATGGTCATACAATAGCAGATCGTGATTGTAGGTCAGATACAGATCGAATTGCTCGATGTTGGCGGTGGCGGGAAGTCCGGACAACCCCACATCCACCAGCGCCTGATCGCCAAGCGATACGGAAGATGTCGAAACCGTCAGGACGGTATGCGTTGTATCGTTCTTGCGAACGACCGGGAACCCAACAGTAAGCTCGCGCGAAAGCGTATCCCCACAGCGCAAATAAAAGATGCGGATCCGGATCGTATCTCCCGCGCTGACCATCTGCGGATCGAACTGGAATACGATCAGCGAATCGCTGCCGGAAAGCGGATCGGGCGCCGGCACCTGCAGCATATAGTTTCCAGACGCCTGACCGCTCTGCGTGAAAAATACATTGGTAAGCAACGCGCCTCCGGTGGCACTCATAAAATGCTCGGTCGAAGTATTGAAATTCACTCCGATTCCCGAAAGAATGAAGCCATCGCTTTGTGTAACGATAGAATCGGTCGTAATGACAATGGTGAGCGGTTCGCAGACAGCGGCTGTCGTGTTCGAAACAAGGAACTGCCGGTCGAAAGCGTCCGGAGATGGGGCGATCCTGAAGGTGACGGGTTGAATGACCATCGTTTCCGAGTCATCGCCGCAATAAGTTGGGGCACTAGCGTTGCCGACGGTGGTTGCGGCAACCGTTTTCCATCCCTCGAAGATCATTCCGAACAGATCGCTGCCGGTGATGAAAGGGTCGCCATAGATCGTAACGGCCAGAAATCCGGGGGTGGAGGAATCCACGGTATAATTCCCAGCCATAAGAATGGCTCCCGGCTGAATGCCGACCAGGTGAAGCGTGGAAGGGTCATACGTGATCGGAATAGTCAGGGAGATCAGGTTTTCGGAGGCCAGCACGGGCACCGCGAAGGAGGTCTTGACGATAACATCCGAGCACGTCTGAGCGGAGTCGGCGTGCAGCACGATGGTGTGGGTGATCGTATCGCGTGGTATGGGCGAACCGGCCGTTCCAGCCACGAAGGAGTACGCATCCGCCGCATCGAATCCTGCAACGATGGCAAAGATCGGATCAGGTGAAATGATCAGATGCTCGCCCGGCTGGACCGAAGGATTGATCGCACTGAACTCGCCGTTGCCGATCACGGAGGACTGCGCACCTGTGCTCGAAAGCGGAGTGCCATCGAGGGTGGCTTGTCCAAGATCGGCAGTCGGGCAAATAATAGGAACCCAATTTTCGAAGGCACCTGTAAGTTTGGGTGTGTTCCAAACCAACGTATCGGTGTAATACGCCGTGTCGAGAACCGTGACGAGCGTTGGGTCGCCGATATAGCCGAAGTCGTTTCCGCGCGTGAGCTGATGCGCCTCCGCTAATATCGGACGCTTCTGCGCATCGAAGATACGGATTTCGGCGGTTCCCGGGAAAGACGCCACAAGCCGGCCATTCGTGGAGTTCGAGAAACCATTATCGACCGTTGCGAAAAAATCGCGGTCGCTGGTGAGAACGACATACACACCGGAATCCAGATTACCCAATGGCTGAACCAAAAAGTGCGAGCCCCACCACTTTTTGCCGATCAGTTCATCGAGCAGTTCATTGCAGGATTCGGCACCGAGCGGAACATAACCACAAGTGAGCCCGGAAATCACACTCACAGGTTTCGTCGATTGAATTTTCGACCCGGAAAGCGATGGATCCGAAGGATGGTCAGATGTATCCGCTTTTACAATATAACACTCGCCGCGATCGAGTTGGACGGTGGAGGCAACTCCGGCCTGCTGACCGTTCAACGTGTTGACCGATGGGATGATCGTAACGATCGTTGAATCCGACGCAGCTGTCACCAGAAATTCATTATTGTTGCGTTCGGGTGTGGGATCGGTGGGGTCATCCCAAATACCCCATCCGAAGGATACGTAACTGGTATCGAGCGCGTCGTCGGGAAGGATTTGCGTAGCATCGCCGGCGTCGGGCGCGTAATCATGCAGCACAAGGTTGACGGGCTCCGTCGTGTGTACGAGCAGCCCCTTGTTCGATTTACCGAGATCGTTCAGGAGCATGAGGTTGTATGGCAGATCGATGACCGTAGCTGTGCCAGGAATAAACGTGAAATCCTGCTTGTAGCCTGATGGCGAAGAGATCACCCCACACCCCGAATACGCACTTACAACCGTGAGCGTAAGTTTCGTCACTTCCATGGCGCTATCGCTAAAGAGTTGGTCTGGCCCCTGGACGATACCGAAGCTAAAGTTCTGCCCTGCGCGCGGAAGGACGCTCTGTGCAATCGCGGAACCAGGTAACGCTATTGCTCCAACAACGAGGAAAACTGCGCACGAACGAGAGATGAACGATCGGACCATGGAACTGGCTTTATGCTTATTTACATTGAACGCTTAAAACCAGTGAAGTAGTGTCCGGAGCAATCAATGCAAAATGGCGAGCCTGGCGCGGGCGATGCCATTCGCAGTCCGTGCGACGATCCAGTAGCTGCCCGGCTGTACGTTTGGAAGGCCGATCGTCGCGGTCTGGGCGTTTGGGAAGGTCCGAAGGATCGTCCTTCCCAACGGATCGATGATCTCCAACGATTCCATGATGGGAGCATCACCGGCGATGCGTCCTGCGCTAACGGTTACCTGGCCTGATGCGGGATTCGGAAAAACAGAGATACTGAGAGAAGCGTTATCGACGCTCCATGGCCCAAGCTGAACCTCACCAAGCGTGCTTTCTGACCCATTTTGCATTTGGCCGATCAGACGATAGGTCGTGGAAGTGAATGGTGCAGCAGGGTCAACAAAACCATAGCTTGCGTGCTCCAGATCGGATTGCGCTATAACCGCCCCGACGCTCACACCCGTCTCAGCTCGTTGGATCTCGAATCCATGAAGGCCATCCTGCGCGGCCATATCCCAATGCAGAATTCCACTCCCATTCTGCGCTCGATCCGCCGTAAGTGAAATCAGCGTTACGGGAAGCTCATTGGGAGATCCGCTGGTGACAAGCCGGAACATGGGCAGAAGATACCCGCCAGCATCGGCGATGGAAGCCGTTGGAGACGAAAAGGGAACTCTGCTGCCATTCTGAAAGAGGCCCAGCACGTCCGGATGTAAATATCCATATTCGTTGTTCGAAGGCGTCGTCGAATCGACGTAGGTGTAATAGACCAGTCCGTTCGAGGCATCACCGGAGGGACTGGTACCAGAGCTCAGCACAAAGTGCATTGTGTAACTCGCTGTGGCGGGCATCACAAACGGTGTGATGGATGCTGTAAACCACCCTCTCCCCGTCGGCGTGATCGAAAACGTGCGGGTCACGCTATCGCCATTACCCACGATGGTGACTGTCCAATTCGTCGCGCTTCCCGATCCTGGATAGAAAAAGGAAATCCCGCGCAACGTATCACTTCCGGAATACATTACCGATTTGAAATCGAAAAAGAAATTCGAAGCTGGTTGTGCAGTGCCGTTCACAGTGTCCGGAACTCCATCGTCAACGCCATACTCATTATTGATAGTGATCGTCTTGTAAAAGATGTTCGTGTCGTTCGGGGGGTACGTTTCATACACATTATTGAACAGAGTCACATAAGCCTTGAAACTCGGCCCCTGACTTCCCGCCGGGTTCCAGCCCGGCATGGAGTAAACGGCCTCCGAACGAGCACTTGGGAAGCCTACTAACTGGGTCTGATCGTACACTAAACGATCGAGCGCATCCAGAATGGCAAGATGAAGCTCGCAGACGCCATTCGGGACATAATCGCCATTGTTCAGAATGTGAACCGTTGGAATCATCGGCGAAGCTAAGTTCCTTGGAATTTGTGTATAGGTTCCGTTGCCCAGATCAACATCGACCGGTTCGAGGTCCGTGTGCTCGGTGCGCCAAGGTTCGACGTGTATGGCATCGATCACGAAATTATCGTCGTCTTCGAAATAGAGAGCTGGGGATTCCGCATTCCGAGCCTTAACCCGAAAACGAACCCGGAAATGATTGTGCAAGAACTGCGAGCCGAGTTGCACGCGGAATGTTTGTAGCGTGGCGTCAAGACCGCCAGAAATAACGCCGAGCGTTGCCCAATCTGTTGCAGCCGGGTTCCACTCCGGGCCACTGCTCATTAACCCCTCGATCACCAGGGAATCCCCCACTTGCGCCAAACCTCCGAGCGCACCTGGCACGGCAAGCTCCGGGCCGGAATGCACGCGAGCAAAGATTCCTGCCTGGCTGCTATCGCTGACAAGCCCGCGCTGGTAATGAAACCAAAGATACACGTCAGACGTGGCGCTCAGATCGATCGGCGGGCTCACAATAGTATCCCCGCCTACTTCCGACGGATACGAATAGCCGTTGGCATCTTTGCGGTTCATCACCAGCGCTTGCGGGCCGAAGCCGGTCGCGATCGGTGCATCAGCAACGTGAAAAGCCGTATTCGCATCCATCACTGCCGCACCCACATTCGACCACAAACATGGACTCAGACCTTCATCGAACTCCTCCCGAAACGGAGCCGTCTGTGGAGTAAGATTTACAAAATAGCGAGTGTACGTGTTATTTCCAGCCCATTCATCGCTGACCTTGCCGCGATAGGAGATCGTGAACGTAACTTTGTACGTTCCGCACCCGATCCCGACCGCCGTCGGGGCATTGAAATACACCGGGTTGCCCTGCGTTACATCCAGGCTGTCGTAAGCGTTGTAAAAAGGACGGTTATCCGAAAGATCGGTAATCACCGTGTTTACGAAGATCCGGATCTGGGAATCCGATATATTCAATATCTCGCATTGCGGCGTGAACTGAGTGGTACCGAGTTCGTAACGATCGTTCGGAGGCATCGTAACGTTGGGAACTAGAAACGCATCGTTCACCATGCGGAGAAAACGGATCGATAACCCATTGTGCAGCGAGAGATCGTATTTAGGAGTGGGGCTATTCGCAAAATAGTACCCCTTATGCAGATACATCGCCGCATCTCCACTCCAGTCGGTTAGGCCTATGGTGGAAACTTGCTGGATTAGCTCCGTTGCGGGAACACCCTGCCAGGAACCATCAAAGGATCGATAGTTGAATGTGATAGAACTATCGGTTGTGGAAAACGCCGCTTGAAACGTAGCTCGAACCCGGCCGTTCGTGCCCTTGAGTCCAAGATTGTAGAACGAAACATAGAACGAATCATTGGCGCATCGTACAAAGATCTTCGTGGAATCGCCGGCCGTTCTAAGTTCCCAGTCGGCCCAGAGTGGCGCAACAAGGTCTTTGCCTATCAGCGTGGATGGCATTGCCACATTGAGCGGGGAACTATCCGCTCCTAATGGGCAAATTGTTCCATTGGTAGAGACCCAAGCTCCTGGCGAATAGATCGGAGTGTTCGTAAGCGAATCGAAGCCAACATAAACCGAGCGGCTCAATATTTCAATAATGTAGCTGAAGTAGAGATAACCTATCGAGTCGTACCCGGTTGGTACCGAATCGCAGCTATTATCATTATTTGGCCAGTTCGTGAGACGCTGCCATGTCCCGTAGGTCGTATCCACAAAATTGTATGTGGGGACCAACGCTCCGCTATCGTCAGAATCGACGATGTAATACTGGTAGTGGGGTTGGGACAATGTCGGATTCCCCCTCCGGTCATGTTGCTGGGATTGGACAACGCCGGAAAAAATGCTTACCATGCTAAGCAGCCAAACCAAGGAAAAGCTGGCGATTCGAATCATTTTATCCACCCTATTTCAAAAAAGCTCATCGGTAGGAATGTAATTAAGTACACCTTAATTTAGCGACACACCAATATGGCCGAAAGTTTCAATCTGTGAGAAAAAAAACTCAAAGACCCTCTTGACAATCTCAATACCTTCGATTTTGATTCAAATTACCCAATTTACTACACGGATGCTTAGGTAAAACGCATGGTACCGAATCCACAAGGACAAACAGGCGTTCAATACCCGATGCAAACCATGCAGCCACCCCGGATTCAACTGGATCGTTGCCGATCTGCGCTGCGCGCATTATATCGCTGGGCTTCGGTGCGGGATTTTACCGGGCACGACCCGCACGATATTCTTACCTCGCCGGTGCTTCGGGGAGTCCAGAGCCCATCTGCAAGGCTCGTTGCTTTGCAAATTGGACGCAGATCCATCATCAATCTGCATACCATCCTTAACGTGCCACGCGCCGAGAATCCAAAAGCGCTTGCCCTATTCATCATTGGCCTGCTACGCGCACGCGAGAACGCCTCCTCGAATTGGAAAACGGACGCGGAAAATCTTGGCGAACGCTTGCTCGTTTCGATGCACGAAGATGGTGGATGGGGGTACTATTTCCCCTGGCAATCACGCACGCACTTTCTTCCGCCGAATACGCCGAATATCGTGACCACCTCTTTCGTCGGTTCAGCCTTGCATGCGTTGCATGAATGTTCCCCATCACCCAAATGGCAGGAAGCTATCCATCGGGTTGCGAATTATATCGCATCGCTCGAAACGAGGGAAGCCGCGTTCGGCTATGCTGAGAACGATTCGCAGATCGTATTTAACGCTTCGCTTTTGGGTGCAGAATTCTTGTTGAAGGCAGGAGCGTTGCTGGCGAAGCCTCACTATATCGAGCAGGCACGCCGTGCTGCTGCATTCGTCGCCGATCATCAGCGAAATGATGGCGGCTGGGATTACGGACTTGAACCTTCTCAACGATGGACAGATTCATTCCACACGGGCTTCGTAATCGTTTCCATGAAATCCATAGCAGATACGATCGGAGATGATCTGCTTGCCGGAGTTGCGAGGCGCGGATTCGAATATTATCGTAACACTTTCCTCGAACCGAATTTTGCTATCCGATATTTCCCCGGCAAACGGTATCCCATCGATGCACACGCACTTGGCCAAGCGATGGTTACCTTCGAAACCTTCGGTGAGCATGAAACCGCTTCAAAAATAGCAGGATGGTCGCTCGATAACATGCGGTCGCCACAGGGGTATTTCTATTATCAGCGGCATCGTTTGATCGCCAACAAAATTCCCTACATGCGCTGGTCGAACGCCTGGATGTTTCTGGGATTATCATCCGTACTGTGTAACGAAGAATGAGTACTGTGTTAACTAGGAATGATTTTATGCAAGGCGAGCCACATTCGGTACTCGGTACTCGCCCACTCGGTACTCATATCTGGATCGATCTTGAGAACTCGCCGCATGTCCCTTTCTTCGTTCCGATCATTTTGGAATTAGAGCGAGCGGGGTGTGAAGTGATCCTCACCGCGCGAGATTTCGCTCAAACGCGAGAACTGGTTGAACGCGCCGGACTGAACGCCCGCATTGTCGGCGGAGAATATGGAAATTCCACAGCGATAAAATCGCTTGGGCTGCTACTTCGCGCCTTGCGTTTAGCATGGATGATGCGCGGACGCAAAATATCGCTTGCTGTTGGTCATGGTTCCCGTGGATTGCTCCTTGCTGCGAAAATTCTGCGGATTCCCGTTCTTGAGCTTTACGATTACGAAGGCGCAAGCGTCCGGCTGTTTAATCGCCTCAGCAATTTCGTGATGACGCCGGAGGCGATCGCCTTCTCCACGCTCGAAACGCTCGGACTAATCAAAGAAAAGCATCTAACGTATCCGGGACTTAAAGAAGATGTTTACGCATCTGACTTTAAACCGAACGAGAGAATCATTAGCGAACTTGGCCTTGATCCATCCCGCATTATTATCACCATTCGCCCCCCGTCGCACACGGCGCATTACCGGAGCGAGGAATCATTTCGGCTGTTCGATGGGATTATGGAATTGATCGGCAATCGCGATGATATTCAAGTTATTCTGCTTCCGAGAAACCGTAACCATTTGAATGACCACCACCCAGCCCCCTCCTTCTTAAGGAGGGGGAGTAGGAATATTATCACACCGGATCATGCCGTCGATGGATTGAACCTTCTTTATCATTCCGATCTCGTTATTTCCGGCGGTGGAACGATGAACCGCGAAGCCGCCGCGCTTGGCATTCCGACCGTCACCATCTTCAAAGGCCCAATGGGTGCTGTCGATAAATGGCTGATCGATTCCGGTAAAATGATCGCGATCGATAATGCAGAGGAAATCGTGCCGATGCTGCGAAAGCGAGAAGCAACTAACACTCCGCGTTCAAGCGTTGCGAAAAAAGTGATTGTCGATGCAATACTTCGCCTGTGCCATCCTTCCTAATCCTTAAAATCCCGTAAATCGTGGTGCTATGCATACATCAAAACTCATTCTTATTCTCATTCTGTTCTCTACAGGCTGCAAGATGAAAGCCGAGCAAAACCAAACGAGCACTTCTGCCGACACAATTTTAACAAAATCCACCATGACTATCACATCAACCGCTTTTCATAACGATTCCACCATTCCACAAAAGTTCACCTGCCAGGGCGAAGATATTTCCCCCGCCCTTGCCTGGACAGGCGCGCCCGATGGCACGCAAAGCTACGCGCTGCTCTGCGAAGATCCCGACGCGCCCGGCGGGACGTACATTCATTGGGTCGCCTATAACATTCCCGCAACCGAGCGCGGCCTTGCCGAAAATTTCCCTAAGCGCGACAAGCTCCCCAACGGCACGCGCCAGGGCATTAATGATTTCAAGCAAATGGGCTATGGCGGCCCGTGTCCGCCGCCGGGGAAGGCGCACCGGTATTACTTCAAGCTTTACGCACTCGATGCGATGATCAATATTCCCGGCGAAGCAACCCGCGATCAATTACTAAACGCCATGCACGGTCACATCCTCGCCGAGAGCGAAACAATGGGAACATACGCGAGGAAATAATTACGAATTACGAATTTCAAATTACGAATTGATTTTGACCGTCATTGCGAGGAGAACGAATCGACCGGAGGGAGTTCGATTCGACGAAGCAATGTCCGGACGTTGAACAAGGAGATTGCTTCGTAGAGAATGAAAGGCTATCGCCTTTTATTCTCTCCTCGCAATGACTTGGGAAAATCGGGTTTTCCCTCATCCGTAATTTGAAATTCGTAATTCGTAATTAAATCCTGCCACCTTTTCCCCGCTCCTTACTCTTACCTATCGTGGACGCATCATCACAAGGATGAGCCCCACAACCGCGGTACACTTTACGCATGAACGAAACTGACGAGGCCGTGCGGCTATCGAAAGATAGCAGCATGTTTGCGGAGCATCACAGCACCAAACAGCGCGAATTTCTCGCGCTGCTGATGCCTGTGCTCCCAAAACTCTCGCGCTTTTGCCAGGCGATGTGCCGCGATAAACACGGCCCGAATGGCGATTGGAGCAGCAATGCTGAACGCGCGAAGGACCTCGTAAGCGAGACGATCCTTAAAGCCTACGAACACTTCGACAAGATCCGCGAGCCAAATGCTTTTTTGAGCTATCTCTTTACCATCGCGACACGTACCAACCGGCACGAGCGCGCGAGAAGCAAGAAATGGCAGCCGATCTCGGAACTTGAAATGGAGGAATTCGCAGACGAACGGAATGCGCCCGATGCAAACGCAGATGTCGCTCATCTCTATGCGGCACTCGCAAAGCTCCCCAAGAAGCAGCGCGAGGCCATCATCATGAGCGAGATCACGGGATTAAAATTAGAGGAAGTGGCGAGCATTCAATCGTCGTCGCTTTCGGCAGTAAAATCCCGCGTCTCGCGCGGACGCAAAAAGCTCGCAAAACTGCTCGGTGTGAGCGAAGTATCAGTTCCCGCGCCATGGGTGGGATTAAATCCATCCAACGGAATTGGTAACGGACAAAGCTTCTACCGCACAAATTTCGCATTCGAGGCAAAGGAGAAATTATGAGAAATTCAACGAATAAATCTCTGAACGATCTCTTCCGCTCGGCACAATCCGAGGCGGAGCAGGATATTCTCTCGCAAAGCGAAGTCGAGCGGCTGCTTCAGTCGGCCAGGCGTAGTGTACCGGTCACACAATCCATACAGCAGAAGCTTTATCAGCGGCTGCTCTCTACACCATTAAAAATGGGAATGACCGCCATGACTACCGCAGCATGTATCACTCTCGGACTAATTGCCTTTTGGCCGCAAACACCCCAGCCAAGCACAACCGCAATCACAAAAGAACCCGTATTGTCCCATACGAACTATGGGTCAGAGAGGACGGAGGGGGGTACGCAACATTTTGCAACACCGCCAAGAAATAAACCCTCATTTGTCGTATGCCCATTAAACGAGGCCACCTTAGCTAGCGTAAAAATTCCCGAAACCCCCATTGCAACTGCCGACAGCCTGCAACCCGTCGAGCTTTCGCCCGACCAGCTTGCCAAGCTCGGCATTGTGCTTGAAGATAACGGGGATATTGATTTTTACGAGGGAGTTGGAACGAAAGATGATTATTACAATCATTTTTCCCTTCTTCCAACTGGTGCAGTTCGAATGCACTTCTCGACCTCACATCAAAAAGAGCCGAACGTTAATATTCTTCCTCCACCAAAGCTGATTACCACAGCAAGTGGTGCGAAAAGAATGTTTTTCTTAGAATTTGCGGACTCATCTCATAGCAAACCGCAAACTGAAATCATCAAAAATTTTGTAAATGAAAGTGGGAAAATGGATATTCTCCCTGTGTTTGATGACGATTCGATGCTCCAAAAGATCGTTGATACGACGATCAATGGAAATCCGATAACTGTCCGCGCCAATGTCAAAAATGATTTTACTCAGAGCATCCGAAATACCATTTCTCAAACTCCAGGAAGCCATACAAGGGTATCAACGGAAACGCGAGTGTTTGTTACGGACAGTCTTGACGAAGCATTTAGCAAAAAATTTGTCGATTCGATTTCGCATTTTGCTATCAAAAAGATGATTGCAATGAAAAAGCCAATCGATTCAATTCCGAATGTAGAAAATTTTGATTTACGGATGCCTGATATTGATTCCGTCTATGGTTCGTTTGTAAGCGATCCGTTAAATCTCAATCACCTCATCCCCATCCGCGTCGTCAACCTAAAGAATGCGGAGCATCCGAACGAACTCATCTTCTGGTATGAACCATCGCCGGAGCTAACGGCGGCGATGCCTGCGGCAGTTAATTCAACTCCAGCGCCGCAATCGAAGCAGCTTGCGATCTCGGTCTATCCGAATCCAACGATCGGCCCGGCAACGGTTCACTATCAGCTTTCGGACGCACCGCGTGCCTACTTCAGCGTGCGTAACCTTCTTGGCCAGGAAGTGCTGAATGGCGGGGTGACTTCGTCCACCACTGGAGATGCACAGCTCGATCTCTCGCAGTTACCGGCAGGCGTCTATCTCCTCGTCACCACCACTGACAACGGTGAGCGCGATGTGGAGCGGGTCGTGGTAACGAAATAATAAAAACCCCCTTCTCCCAGCAGGGAAGAAGGGGGCAAAGGGATGAGGCCGGTCGATAATCCGAAAAACCTCACCCCAACCCCTCTCCCTGCAGGGAGAGGGGCTTTTAATTTTCAATTTGCCATTACTTCCGCCTGCCCATCGAGCGAATAGGCAAGTTCGCTGCGAGCAGAAAGCAATTGTGCAGGGATGTTCTCGGCACGACGCAAGCCTTTATTGATGCGATGCGCATGCCGTAAGTCGTTTCCCAGTTCGTACTCCACAAGCCGAACGATGGTATGGTGAATATCCTCCATCGAGTCCGATCCATCGATCACATGAATGCGATCCGGATGCTTTTGTGCAAGCGCCATATAGCCCTGTACCACATGGCTGAAGAATAGTCTGCTTTCAGATTCCATCCTATCATCCCCCATACCTTTGCGGCGTTGGATAGCCATTTCGATGGGCACATCGATGAGGAATGTAATATCGGGAATCAGTCCGCCGGTCGCAAGATCGTTCACACTGCGGATGTAGGCCAGCGGCAACCCCCGCCCGTAGCCCTGGTAGGCGATCGTCGAGTCGGTGAAGCGGTCGCAGATCACCACGGCATTGCGCTTCAAGGCCGGCTCGATCACTTCCTCGACAAGCTGAGCACGACTTGCGGCAAACAATAATAATTCCGCGGCATGGGCAACAGGCGCTTTGTGTTTGGCATCGAGCAAAATGGTTCTGATCTGCTCGGATAATTCCGCACCACCAGGTTCCCGGACGAGCAAGCATTCAATTCCTTGCTCGCTCAGGCGATCGGCAACAAGTTTCGCCTGAGACGACTTACCGCTTCCATCAATACCTTCAAATGTTATAAGCATAGTTTCCTTCCCTTTCCTCCATTCAGGAGAGTTCCGTAAGGAACAGCGGCAAAGAAGGAAACGAGTATCCAAACAGCAAGCACCATGAGCTTGCTGCTCCTGCACTTGTTACCGCCCGTCCGTTGCTCGCCTCACGATGGTTCGTTGTTTAGTGAGAATGTACATTCTTAGAACGACGCATGCGCATCATTCACTTCCACAATATAGCAATTATTTTGCCAAAGTCAAGTGAGGCAAAAAGTTGATGACCCGATAGCCCTATTATTGCCTGTTGAAACAAATATCTCGCTCGTTCGTTTTTCCTTTACTAACTTAGAAAAATTATTATGGATATACTCACACAGACTCATACCAGAGAATTAGATCGCATCGTAAATGGCGAGATCACCATTGAAGGCGGCGGATTTCAGGTGCGCCGGCCCTTCCCGACGCGATCGCTCGATCATGTCGATCCGTTCTTTCTGCTCGATGAAGCTGGACCGATCCAACACAACCCCGGTGACGAAGATGGCCTCCCCGACCATCCGCACCGCGGATTCGAGACGCTGACCTACATCCTGGAAGGCGAGACGCGAAGTCATGATTCTACCGGTTTCGCGGAAGACTTTTACGCCGGTGATGTCGAATGGACGACCGCCGGACGCGGCATCATTCACGGCGGCGGCCCAACGGAATACACCCGGCAGCACGGTGGGTTCATGCGCGGATTTCAATTATGGGTGAATCTTCCGGCAGCAAAGAAAATGATACCGCCGCAATCGTTACGCATTAAGGCGGATTCCATTCCAGTCATTGAAGATGCCGAAAGCGGTTACAAATTAAAAGTTCTTGGAGGCGAGGCTGCCGGCGTTCGTGGGCCGATCAATACAACGTGGCCGATCCTCTATTTACACTACACCGTTCAGCCTGGCGGACATGCCTTGCTTGAGGTTCCCTCAGGACAAAATATCATGCTCTACGTGTTCCGCAGCAGCATCAGCGTGGGCAAAGATGCCTCGCGCCTGAACGCGGGTCAATTAGGAATTCTTTCCGATGGTAACCAACTCGCAATTGCCAACACATCCGATGAAGCCGCCGAACTCATCGTGCTCGGCGCAGAGCCGATCAATGAGCCCGTCGCGCGCTATGGCCCGTTCGTGATGAACACGCGTGAAGAAGTCTTCCAGGCGTTCGACGATTACAACGCCGGTAAGTTCGGAGCGTAGTCTTAAAATAATAGAGCACCTAAATATAGCCCATTGGCAGAAGGCCCCCCTCACCACTAAAGTGAGGGGGGCCTTCGTACTTTTGGTTGTCGTTCCGATCACTCGCTTGGAACCTTGATCGCGAAGAAGTGCGAGTCCCCTTTATCATCAACGACGTTCAAGCCGACGGCTTTGCCTGCGTTATCTTTGATGATCTTCTCGAACTTCCCGGCATCGGTTACCTTTTGGTGCGCCGCTTCCGTGATGACTGCATTGCGTCCCAAGCCGCGATCCATTGCCTCGGATGCCGGAGCCACGCTTGTGATAAGTACTCCGTTCGTGACGTGATATTTATCCTTATCATCGGCAGTCACGGTGCGGACTGCGAGCCCAATATTATCGAGCGTAGCAGTTGATTTCGCCGACTCTTCCTGTGCATCGCCTTGCGACTCATCGCCATTTTCGTCGGAATCCTTATCAGCTATCTCTTCGCGCGGCTTGAGCGTAACGGTCTTATCCATTTCTTTTCCATCGCGCCAGATATGAAGTGTAACGTGATCGCCGGCGCGGTGCATGCCGATCAGAGCTTGCAATTGATTGCGCTCGTTCGTCTCCGTGCCATTGACCGAAAGGATGACGTCGTGCTCCTTGAGTCCGGCTGCTTCACCGGCGCCATCTTTCACGACATGATCGATGAGCACGCCGCGCGGTTTGTCAAGACCTAGCGCCTGGGCAGTCGTTTGATCGACGGTTCCAATATTGACTCCGATGTAGCCACGGTTCACTTTGCCGGACTTGATAAGATCCGTCGCAACCACTTTTGCCATATTGATCGGAATAGCAAATCCATATCCGGCGAACATGCCGGTCGTCGATTCAATGGCGGAATTGATTCCAATGACTTCGCCCTTGATATTGAACAGCCCACCGCCAGAGTTCCCTGGATTGATCGCGGCATCCGTCTGAATAAAATTCGCGATACTATAACCATTGTGCGTGCCTTTTTCATCTGGAATATCCAAAGGACGGCCAAGCGATGAAACAATACCCTCGGTAACTGTCGATTCAAGGCCCAGAGGATTTCCAACAGCCAATACTACCTGCCCGACGGCAAGATCGTCAGAATTGCCAAGCGCCGCAACAGGCAGATTAGATGCATCCACTTTAATTACCGCAAGATCGGTGGTTGGGTCGGTGCCAACAACATGTGCATCGAAAACTCGTTTGTCGGTCATTTGAACGGTGATACCGCCCTTCTTGGCAGCATCCTTTACCACGTGGTTATTGGTAAGGATATATCCATCGCTCGTGATGATCACTCCAGAGCCGATCCCCTCTTCCGGGCCGCGCTGCTGAGGTGGGAATTGGAAGAACGGCATATCGCCACCACCACCATTGCCATCATCGCCGTTGCCGAAGTTGAAAAAGTGCTTGAACGGGTTGTTGTCGTTATTTTGCTCGTTCTTGGTGAGCTTTGGCGCTTCGGTCTTCACATTGATCTGGACGATCGTCGGCTGAACCGCCTTTGCGATAGCTACGAACGATCCGTTCATGCTGGCGAGCGCCTGGTCGTTCGGAAGATCCGGCATCGGACCGCCAAGCTCAGGCTGATTGGCGCCAAAAGCAAGGTTCATGCCTTTCCAACTGCCAAAGCCAGTCACTAAAGTCGCTCCGAATACCAAACCGAGCACCACCAAAAAGATGGCTGCTACTAATGGTCGTTTCTTTAACATATTTGACTCCTGATAAAAATTTGGTGAATGAGTGGCTAACCTGGAGCCCCCAGATACGCCATAAGGCTGCGTAAAGGCGCGCTCCATATAAGGTGAAGTTTTCTAACGTAACGGGCAATTTCTTGTTTCACCAATGAAGACTTGGTGAATGAAGATAAATCCAACCATGATAGGGGAAGCTACACCGGATGGTATGGGGGATGGAAGTGGAATTGAGGGAAGTAACGCTGGTTGGGATTGGGGAATGAGGGAAGTAACGCTGGTTGGGATTGGGGAATGAGGGAAGCAGCGCTTCCCTCCACACAAACACTGTTGTTGTGTGCATGGAAGCGCTGCTTCCATGAATCCCCATGATTCCACCGGAGGTTAGGTACTCCGAATTGACCTTTCGCAGGGGCACTTTTAACTTCCCGCGCGGCTTTCTATAGGCACACTATGTTCCCGAAACGGCTTCTCGCACTCACTCTCTTCGCCACGCTCGCGGTGATGCCGCCGTGTATGCTGCACGCACAGTGGGTGCAAACGAATGGACCATGGGGAGGGACGGTTCAAGCGTTTACATTTCAAAACGGAAGCTTGTTTGCCGGAACCTGGGGAGATGGAATTTTTCGTTCTACAGATAATGGCGCAAGCTGGACTCCTTCAAGCACAGGTCTCACGAATGGTGCCGTTCAAACCTTTGCGATTGTGGGCACGAATATTTTTGCAGGTACCGATAGCGGCGTATATCTCACATCTGATAACGGCAATACTTGGCATGGCTCAGGTTTAACTTCGTACTTAGTTTCCACACTCTTCTCCAATGGAACCACGCTCTTTGCAGCGACAGATGGCGGTACTTTTCGTTCTACAGACAACGGGAAAAATTGGACGACTATTGGGATCAATGCCGCTTCGTTTGCCTCCATCGGTTCATCCCTTTTTGCAAGCGTGTACGTTGGGATGTACGAAGGCGGGTTTGTTGAATCAATAGACGATGGAATAACTTGGACGAGTGCAGGTGTCTCACAAGTCCTGTTCGCTCCACTCGCAGTTATGGGGACGACGCTGTTTGGGGGTACCCACGGCGCGGGGGTCTGGAGTTCCACAGATAGCGGGGCAAGTTGGTTGCCGGATACAAATGGGTTCTCGAATGCAGATATATCCTCTCTAATTATTGACGACTCGAACATTTATGTGTCAGATTCTTGGAGGCTCTGGCATTCTAGAAATAGAGGGGCAAGCTGGGATTCATCCAGCGATGGAATAAGTAATGTGATCGGCTTTGGCCCTCTTGAGGCAGTTGGATCGACTCTTTTTGCCGGATCTTTTGAGGATCAGGTGTTCCGTTCAAGCGATAGCGGGGAGACTTGGACTGCTGCTACGGATGGAATCACCGACGCTGATATTGCCGTGCTCGCAACCGTGGGCACGAATCTTTTTGCTGCCGAGAACGCCTCCAATGGCCTCTTTCTATCAACCGACAATGGAACAAGCTGGTCAACCGCTGGACTCTCTGGATATTATGTCGATGATCTGGCCGTTATGGGAACAACTCTTTTTGCAGTTGCGAATGGTCCCTATGGCATCCCTCCAGGCGGAATATTTAGATCAAGGGACAACGGCAAAAGCTGGATTCTCATCGATACCGAGCCTACAACAATACTCACCGTAAGCGGAACGAATCTTTTTGCTGCGAACGATAGCGTTTTCTATTATTCCTCGGACAGCGGTTCGAACTGGATTGCTCAGACAGTCGAAAATGAAAAAAATTTGGGTGTCGGAGGGTATGGGGGAGCGTCTTTGTTTGCAGCCATCGGAACGACTCTGTTTGCTGCTGCCGAGGGTCCTGATGAGTTTCCAACCGGGGTGGTTTTGCGCTCCACAGACCTTGGTGCTACCTGGACGAGTTTGGCAACACCAATGAGCTATTTCTATTATCTTTTTGCCAATGGGACGAGTCTCTTTGCTGTAAGTTATAATGATAGCATTTATCGTTCCACTGATAGCGGCAATAGTTGGAAAGAAGCATTTGCGGGCCTTCCTGGTAATGGAATATCATCTTTTACCGCCAGTGGTTCGAATTTATTCGTGAGTGATGATAAGAGTGGCGTTTATTTCTCTATTGATAATGGAACGACATGGGAGTCAAAGAACACTGGGCTGATTCCCTTTTACGGCATCACATGCCTTGTTGCCAACGGAACGAATCTTTTTGCAGGCACTAATGGATACAGTGTTTGGGACATTCCACTTTCCGATTTCGGTATTAGTTCCGTAGCGCAAACCTCAACAGTAACCGAACCGTCAATTCAAATCTACCCAAATCCCTTCTCTCAATCTACCCAGATCACCTTCACATCTCAAGCTGCTGGATATGCGGAGGTATCCATTGTGAATATGCTTGGCGTGGAGGTTGCGCGGCTGTTTTCGGGTGAGTTGGGTGCGGGAGAGCATAACTTTATATGGGGCAATCCTACCGGATTGCCCGATGGGGTGTATGAATGCCTCGTTCGGATGAATGGGCAGGTGGATGATCGCTCATCCACCGTGCAAACGCTGCCGGTGGTGCTGATGCGGTGAAAATTCACCTCACTTCAGCCTCTCTAAATATCCCGCATCGCGGGATTTGTGCTTTATGGAAGCGATGGCAATGTCCTCCCCTTTCAGCCGATAAATAACGAAGAAAGGGAACTTCACTAGCGGCCAGGCTCGAAGACCTCGATGTTTTGGAGGATAGCGGTTCGGGTCTTTCTTGATCTCATTATAGATCCGACTGACTTCCTGTGCGAACCGCTCTGCCGATTGAAGCGTCTGTTGATCTTCCAGATACCAATGCACGGCGCGAACAAAATCTGTTTGTGCTGCAGAAAGGACTTGAAACGTCACGGACGTTTCTGCCTTGAAGCCGCAATCAATTGATAAACATCAGCCACGGACTCTTCAGCGCTAATGGAACTCATTTCCCCGCGGTCGAAGGCCTGAAGCCTCTCGTAGGCTCCTTCAAAATCAGTATTATTCGGTTCATAAGGTCCAAGCTTCTGTTCGACCTCGTCCACAAGCCTGCGCTGGCTCTCGGTATCTAATTCCAGAACTTCCGTGCGAATTTGTTCGAATGATCGATCCATAATAGAAGAAACGGTAGAATCTCGCTTCGGTTCCAATTAACGTCTTCATCGAGATATGCTTGGCGTGGACGTTTGAGCAATGAGGTGTATGAATGCCCCCATTCAGGTGCATGGGTAGACGCGGACAATGCTGGTTTTGAAATTCTGAACCTGGATTTATGGGTATTGCTGGGATGAATGGGATACTTGAGTGGCATGTCCCGCGAAAGGAGCATGATCGGCCATGAACCGGGAATCCAATGGTTACTGTAGCTCCGGGCCTGGATTCTTGTATCCGCGGGAATGACAAGTGACCGAATTACCCGCCCCCCTCGATTTATTCCGTATTTTCGTAGACGGAGAACCGCCAGTCATAAGTGGTACGTTCATAACACATGCTTTTACGACCGGAATTGATCGAACGCCTAGCCGATACCTTAGAGGGTATCGCGATGTCGAGCGCCCGCGAAACGGGCCTGGGCTCGCGCGAGGCGAATATCCTTATTTATCATACCGCTCGTGCAGAGGGCGGCGGAGCGGTGGCTGGCGAAAGTCCGCTGCTGGAGATCAATTTGATGGAAACCGAGGGCGCTGGCGATGGGGCCACTGCAGATGCTTGCGTAGTCGTTACTTCGGCGCTTGGAATTGTGGAATTGCACGGCATCGAGGAAATTCGTTTGCTCGAGGCCACGGAGGAAGCGGCGTTCTATTCGCGTCCAGCACCGGGTAAGCTCTCGATGCTCACGCTCAGCTCGCGTGGCGCGATCCAGGTGTACATGAATATCTCTGAATCGCTCGGACCAATGGAGCTTTCCGAAGTAGGCGATGAAGATCTCCGCGCCGCCGTTGCACTAAAAATATTTGCCGAAAACACAGAAGTGTTTCGTAACGAGAATTGATTAGAATAATCCGTTATTCATCTGTCATCCTGAGCGGAGCAAGACGAAGCGACAGCGTAGTCTTGCGAAGTCGAAGGATCTTCGGACATTCACCTGTGAGTTGAACCGCATGAGATCCTTCGACTTCGTCTTCCTCCGCTCCGCTGCGGAAGACTACGCTCAGGATGACATGGATAGAATAACTATTCTCCCTTGAGATTTAGTATCACTCAAACGCCGCGCGCTCGAAGAGTTTTTGCCATATCGAGCGATCAGCGTGCGAAGATGAAACAAGCTGCAAAGCTCGTTGCAAATACGGAATTGCCCACGACGAGCATTGATCTTTCGGTGATCGCCATGTCGGATGAAGAATTGCTCGAAATTAACCGATCGTCGCTTGGGCATGACTACCTGACCGACGTGATCACGTTCGAGCTTGAGCGTACTGGCACATCGCTGGAATCGGAGATATACATCAGCGTGGAGCGAGCGCTGGAAAATGCCCGACGTTTCAAGAGTGGGCCGGATCGGGAGATCGTACACCTTGTTATTCATGCCGTTTTACACCTCGCCGGTTACACGGATAAGACCCCTTCCGGCAGGAAACAAATGAGAAGCAGGGAGCGTTGGTATTTGGCTACGATCCAGGGACGTTCGTAGCGATGCCCTTATTAAGAAGTTAGCACAATGAACGCGAATAACTCACTCGAACAGAACATGGCCGGTGCTCCGGAAGCTTCTGGGCGGGAGCGCATCATGGAGATCGTTTTCTTTCTTCTTTCTGAGATCAAGGAGAACAAGCCGCTTGCCGAGATCGACCTCAAACCGCTTTCCGTGCGCGGCTTCAGCGAGATCGAAATTTCCACCGCGTTCTCGTGGTTGATCGATAAATTCGCTCAGGGTTCCGACGATCCGCTGATCCTTTCAGTCCCATTCGGAAAAAAGCAGAGCGTACTCGGTATCCTCAAAGAGAATGCGAGTTTCCGAGTGTATCACGAGATCGAAAGTTCCGTCATTTCCAAAGAGGCACGCGGCTTCATGCTGCAAATGCTGGAACTCGGCATTCTGACTGATTCCGATGTGGAATTTATGATCGACCGCATTATGCTTTCCGGCGCTTCGAGTGCATCGCTTGAAGAAGTGAAGGATTTTGTTTCGAGCATGTTGTTCCACTTCGATGCGCCGTATTCTCCGTTAGGGCGCGTGATGCTCACCGGTTCCGATCGAGTACACTAATATTTTGTCGTCTGCCCGGAATGGCGGGCAGTTCATAGGAAATCTTTATGGATTTCTACACCGATTTTCCCCGATGGCTTCGCAGTTTCCTGGAATACCTCGAACACGAGCGCGAGGCCAGCCCTAAAACGATCGAAGCCTACGAAGGCGACCTTGTCGATCTCTACCGCATCCTAAAGTCCGAACGGATGGTACTATCCGGCACGCATGATGACCTGTATGCTCTTCGCCGTTATGTCCACACGCTTTCAGAACAAACGATCCCTCACCCAGGCTCTCCCAAAGGGAGAGGAGAAGTGAGAATGACCGTAGGCAATGTAAAAACTCTGAAGGCAAGCTCTATCGGGCGTAAGCTTGCTGCGGTGCGGTCTTTCGTCAAATTTTTAGTGAAGCAGGGAATTTTTGAGTTCAATGCTGCTCGTTTGCTGAAAACACCCAAGGCAGAAAAGAATTTGCCGAATGTCGTAAGCGAACGCGCCATGGCCAATGTGCTGGCTGGGAATAGTGCCGGCCCAACCCCCTCCCTAAAGAAGAGGGGAAGCATGGAAGAAGCGCGCGATCGGGCAGTGCTGGAACTACTCTATTCCAGCGGACTTCGCCGCTCGGAACTATGCTCGATCGATCTCAGCGAACTCGATCTTAAAGCGAACACTGTTCGCGTGCTGGGCAAAGGATCGAAGCAGCGCATCGTACCCATCGGCGCAAAAGCGGTCGAGGCGATCAAAGAATATCTGAAAGAAAGAAAGAACTCTTCATTAAGCTCCCCCGCCTTTCCAAGGCGGGGGTTGGGGGGTGGTTCGGGAGATACCCAAGCACTCTTTCTGCTCAAGAACGGCAATCGCCTCACCCCGCGCATGGTCTATGATATTGTCTCCAAGGCATTTGCGCATGAGCCGGACATGCCGCACGCTCATCCGCACATGCTTCGTCACACAACGGCTACCCACTTGCTCGATCACGGTGCCGATCTGCGGGCTGTGAAGGAGATTTTAGGCCACGAATCCCTCCGGACCACCCAACGCTACACGCATTTGACCGTCGAACGCATGAAATCCGTCTATGATCAGGCACATCCACGATCCGGAACGGAGCCTTCCTAAGAGCTTCCATCGGGTATTAATTTCGGTTCAGCGATGTTACATGTACAGTGATTGGCAGTATAATTATTTAGGTACAGCTTATGGAATGGCTGCCTTTTCTCCTGCACTTTGCCGCCATGTCAACTGCTCAACCCGTAATGAACGCAAGCGTTCATTACTTTGAAATTTAAACAATAACCATTATGAATATCAGAATTCAAGTTCGCCACGAAGCCGCCCGCGAAGCCATTCAGAAATACATCACCACGGAATTCGAGCACATCGCAAGTAAATTTACCAATGGCGAGCACTCCAGTATTATCAGCGCGGAATTCATCGTCGATCAGGAAGGCTCGAATGGACATAAAAAGACCTTCGAAGCGATAATACATGTCCCCGGCGATACGCTGAAGGTAAAGGAATCCGCTGAGGAATCTCACAAGGCCATTGACATCTCGATGAAGGTTATCGAAAAGCTGTTGAAGAAACACAAAGAGACGCATGCCCATCCGGGTGCGCAGATTAGGCATAATGTCGAACGCAGCGCTACTCCGGAATAATATGTAGTTCGTTCACACCGTTATCATTCCCGGCATCACGAGCGGCGCTTGCTGGTGTTTGCCATTCGGTGTAACCCACACACGTTCGAGCGTGGCAAATACTTTCTCAACGCTCAATCTATCGAGGCAGAAATAATCTGGATTGATGCACTCGCCACGGAAGAAGCATTTGCATTGCGCGTCCGGCTGAACGATCTCTCCCAAACCATACAAATTCCCAAATTCGTAGGGATTGAAAATATTGTTGATGAGCACGATCTTCTTTTTCAAAGCGATCGCAATGTGAAGTCCCATCGTAACGCCGGTTACGACAAGCTCGCAGTGCTGCATGAGCGCAATGAACTGCTGTAACGCAAAAAAGCCGATATACTGCGCCTTGCCATTCGTTCGGCGATGGATTTCACGATTGCGCGCGTCCTCATCCGGCCCTCCCAGCAGCAGGACGTTCTTTCCCGAAGCGTGTATCTGCTCGGCAAGCTGCACCCAGTTCTCGATATTCCAAAGGCGTGAGGTCCACCGTGGACCCGCACCCGTGTTCAGCCCAACGATAGGCCGCAAGGTGTCGAGTAGCGGGAATGCTTCCATTGGGGGCGGATCGATGAGATATTCCTCGCCATGGAACTCATAGCCACAGAGTTCGAAGAGTTCGGTAGGGTAGTCTTTATGATTTTGAAGACTGACGTCATCGAAAATTCCCGTGATGAATTTGGCCTTCGCTCGTTCGCTCGCTGGTTCCGTTTCTCCGAACGTGCCGAGGATGAATCCATCTTTCGCATCTGCATTTAGCGAAGATGCGAGCGCACAGGCATAATGATCTTTATCGAGATTGAGTACGCGCGAGAAATGCAGCGCATGAAGGATCTCGATGTGTTCGGATTTCCAGGTAAGAATACGATCGACCTGCGACTTGGGAACCAGCTCGGGCGAATGCGTAAGCCACCAAATACGCGCATGTGGATGCTGCTTGCGCAGCGGAATCAGTAGTGGCGTGGTACGCAGCACATCACCGGCGGCGCCAAGCTTGATAATTAGGACGTTCTCCGAAACCTGGTCGTAATAACGGCAGCCATCGCAATGCACGCCCTCCCGCTTACTCGGTGCACAGGGAATGTCGCCGCGAAATTGACGACAATCGGCCTTATAAAGTGAGAGTTCCAAGTGCTCTTACTTCTAAACTCTTACTGAATTATCTAAACGGGGCGTCGAGAAGGTCCGCGGCGTTCCGGTCTTGATCCACCTGGGCGCGGAGGGCGTGGCCCGCCGGAGCGGGCGCTCATACGCGAAGCCCGGCGTTCGCGCGCTTCTGCTGACGGCTTACCCTTTTCTTTCTGATAATTCAGCGTAGCTTTCGATGCCGCGTTCTTTACGATCATCTCTCCTAAAAGTCCGATCGAAATAAGCTGTACTCCCACCAGGATCAGCAGCAAGCCAAGCAACAGTATCGGGCGATTCGAAAGCGAGGTAAGCCCAAGTGCCCACTCAACCGTAAGGTAGATGTCAATAATAAATCCGGCGATCGCCATCAGCGTACCGATGGTACCGAAGAGGTGCAGCGGGCGTTTGCCGTACCGGTTCGTGAACACGATGCTAAGCAGATCAAGGAACCCTTTGAAGAATCGGCTGGAACCAAATTTTGATTTACCGAACTTGCGCGGATGATGCGTGACCGGAATCTCCGTTACGCGGAAGCCCTGCCAATAGGCCAGCGCGGGAAGGTAACGGTGCATTTCGCCATAGACTTGCAGGCTTTCGGTCACTTCCTTCCGGTACGCCTTTAGCCCACAGTTGAAATCGTGCAGCTTAATACCGCTAAACATTCCTGTTACCCAATTAAAGAACTTGCTCGGGCCCGTTTTCGAGACGGGGTCGTGACGCTGTTTCTTCCAGCCGCTCACGAGGTCGTACCCTTCGGCGAGTTTGGCAATCAAATTGACGAATTCTTGCGGATCGTCCTGCAGATCGGCATCGAGTGTAATCACGATGCCATATTGGGCTTCGGCAAAGCCTGCGGCAAGCGCCGCCGATTTACCGAGATTGCGCCGGAACGAAATAACAGTTACACGAGAACTTGTCGCAAGGATATCCTGCAGGATCTCGCCGGAACGGTCGGTCGAGCCATCGTTGACGTAAAGGATCTCGTACTTCGGGCCGGCAAGCCGCATCAACTGCTGCTTGAGCGCAGCCGTAAGTTCCCTAAGCGAATCTTGTTCGTTGAAGAGGGGCACCACAACCGAAATTCCGAGTTTTGCTGCGAGCGAATGGGCTGCATCGCTGCCGGGACGGGCTCCGGTTTCGGGACGAGCTCCCGCTTCGGGACGGGACGCAGATTCGGGCCGTGATGCACGCCGGTCGGATGACGTGCGGTCGGATGGTGAGCGCTGGGCGCCAGCTTCTCGACGTGGTTCTTCGATCACCCGCGGAGTAGATTGTGCTGAACGAAGTGTCAAACCGGATGGAACTTCTGTTTGAGGCTTTGCAGGCAGTTCACGGGGCGTTTCCTCGCGGCGCGAACCACCTCGGCGAGGTTCTTCTCTTCGGCGAGATTCCTCTCTGCCGCGTCCTTCTTCTCGATTGCGACCGTCCTCACGGCCACGTCCCTCTTCACGACTTCGTTCCGGGCGGCGTTGCTCACGATCGCCGCCTCGGCGTGCCATGCGCTCCGCGATAATATCTTTTCGCTCTTGCGCTGACGCGGCTTCTTCAACAGACTGGCCGGACTCTTGATCAGCGGATGGCGTTTCAAGCACTGCTGTTTCTTCCTCACGATTTGAAAAAGCATCGGCGGCTCGCGCCCCTTGTCTGCGAAGCGCAGCGCGTTCCTGCTGGCGGATCCTTGCGCGCTCTCTGCTCGAAATGCCGGCATCCGTGCGCACTTCGGTCGCCGAGCCTCCCGCGGGAACTTCAGACGCCGTTCTCGTCTTGAGCGAGATTTCAGGTTGAGCCGTTTTGACTTCTGAATCGCTCGAACCGGCGCGGTCGTCCGTGGATGATTCAGCTTGATTTTCGGGGGTAGATGCTGTTCTCTGAGTAAGCTCGACATCCGAAGAATGCGCCATTGGGCTGTGGGCCGCGCCATCCCCACCGCCGGCTTTACGAGCCAGGCGTTCGGCTATAATATCGCGATAACTGCTTGCGGTTGCCGCGGGCGGGCGCGCGGGGGTAGCTTCTGCTGTTGTGGACTCGGATTCGCCGGCTGGCGTCGAATGTGGTGTGGCCGGTTGTTCCTCGTTCGAATTCGGCCGTTCTTCTGATTGCAATTCGTCCTGCATGTATTGTCTGAAAGGTGCTAAGTGCTCCCAACTTGGAGAGCGTGTCATCTCCCGTTAGCCTGACAATGCAGGCCACGGAATATAGAATGTAGGTAAACCAAATTCTATGAACTTTAATTAGCGGCCGCGAAAAATCATTTTTTGCTCAAGACCCACCGTTTTCTGAAGAACAATTAATCATAAAAATTGCGAATCTGTGTATCACGCATTAAACGAAGTGCGTATGAAAAGGCGTCTAAAGATTAAACAACAAATTAAAAGGAGACACCACATGAATAATCTCATAAAAGCGATCGGTATCAGTTGCCTCTTGGCGCTTGCGGTACCGTCGTTCGCACAAGTCAGTTTCGACATTCGTATCGGCCCGCCGCCGCCTCGGCACGAGGTGGTTGTAGCTGCGCCATATCCAGAAGCCGTATGGATACCCGGATTCCATCGCTGGGACTATGCCACGCAGGCTTATGTATGGGTGCCAGGCCGTTGGGACCGCCCACCACACCCCGGATTTGTTTGGGTAGCACCACGTTACCCACACAGAGGCGGACGTTACGGCTTCGTTGCCGGACATTGGGCAGCGCCAGGTCGCGGCGGCCGCGCAGCCTATGGTGGCCGCGCGCCGATGGCTCGATAAATATCCCTATTTTCAAGATAGTAAAAGCACCCGTCGGATCGGCGGGTGCTTTTTCGGTTTATGGCCCTTGTGGCTCTAATGCCTCAATACCATTAACCAAAGCCAATCGAATTGTAGTGGCCAATGGCATTGGCCCATCATTGGAAACGAATGATCGATATCAACCAATGATTGACATCACAACATGGATTAATGCCATTAACCCCTACATGATTGGCACGTCTTAATGTGCAATCACCACCCGCTCGATATACCGCTCGCCCTGATCGGAGGAAATATCGAGGAGATACACGCCTTCCGGAACCGTGCTGAAATCAAGCGACTGCTCGCCCGTGCCATCCATCCGCGCTTGAACCGATGGCGCCGCTTGCTGGCCTAATAAATTCCGAAGCGTGAACGTAAGGGTGCGCGCACCGCCCAGCGTTAGCTGCACGGACAAGTTCCCTTTCGATGGATTTGGGAATACCGCGGCCTGCTGGATCGAACCATGTACCTTGGTTGTGTTAGTTCCACCATTGACACTGGCGAGACTCTGTGCTATGGCTCGGGCAGAATCCGATAGATCTGCAAGAAATTCTGGCGTTGGCTTGTACCAGAAAATAAGATCCGTAGCTCCGATGGTATCACTTGGAGTTCCAGCGCGAAGAAGAATTGGAACAAGTTCGCTATAATTGGAATCACCCGCGAATACTCGCTTACGACCGATTCCATCTGTCACTAATGACGGTTCGAATATAGGGACAGTGACACCAGTCACCGAACTCTTTGCAAGGGTCTGAATAACTGCTCCCCAACTTCTCACAATACCCATGTAGTTAACTGCATTTGGTTGAGAGCCTTGAGTGTAATACGCGGATAGTACACTATTGCTTTGTACTCCGATCCCGGAAAGAGCCGCCGAATCCAACGACAAACTCGGAATGAGAAGTGAAGTCGAATGCTCCACGGGCAGATCATTCACAGGAGTTGGATCGTCGGTATTCACAAACCACATTTGGTTGGGTGCGTGCGGTGCATTCTTATCCCAAATCGCGTCTTTATAGGATTTCGGATGTGCGTTCTCGACCCACAGCCTTTGCGAGCGTTCCGTGCCGTCATGATCTTGCACGGTGACGATGTACATGCCCGATGGAAGTGTCTCTGTTGTGAATTGCAGGATATTATCTCCAGTAGATGCAAGTTGCGACATACCAATAAGTTGTTTGCCCGTTAAATCTTGCACCCTCACTTGTACCTCTTGGGTTTCGGCAACACAATAGGTTATCTCCGCTGACTTCAGCACATCGTTCGGCATGGATAGGCAATGCGGTGGCGTATTCAACTTTGCTCGAATGATTGATGCTTGCGCCGAGGGCAACGCATCGAACAGCTCATCGCTTGGTTCATACCAGAAGATGTAGTCGTTCGAATCGGGTGCGCCGGAACCGCCGTGCGGCCGCACAATGACGGGAATGAGTTCGTTCAAGCGAGCCATGATCGAACGCAAATGCTGTTCTACTCCACCATTCTCCTCGGCGTCCATTTGATCGAGCAAGTTCCGAGCGGTAAACGTATCCACTTTTATAGTTAGATTTTTGGGCCACGTAACCGAAGGTTGTATAGCTATGCTGCCTTCATAATAATGAGCGAGCTGCAATAATGCACCCTGAAGATCGCCGGAGAGACTATCGATTTTTGGTGCAATTAATGGGAATGGAGAAGGCGCCAGATCTTTTCCGACCGTGATCTTAATAGTGTCGCTTTCGATGGGAGGACAGTTTTTGCACGGCGACGACATTGTGGATGAGGAGGTAAATCCCAGTGTCCGCAGCCCGGGAGTTCCAGGAGTTTCGAGCCATGCACGGAATGCTTTATTCAGATCTTCCGGCCCGATCATTCCACACTCACTTTGGTCACCTTCCTCGATGCGATAGGCTGCGCCATTGCCGTTCGAGTAGGTCATGAGAATCGGATAAAAGCGGTGAGCTTCCACGCCCTGCGGCGCAGAGGCCAACTTCCCCCCACCGCCAATGGAATGACCTTTGTACTTTATACCCGGAACCGAATATTCAGAAAATTGCGTCCATACGACACTATCCTTATCATTGAGTTTATAGGTCAATATGGAGTCACCATGAACCACAATTCCCAGCTTTGCTAATTCTTTCTGCGAGAGATCGGCGTAGAACTGGTCGTTGCCGGCGCTCCATGGGCCGTGGGGGTTGTCGTTTATGTGAAGTTGTGGGGTGGGCTTCGTGGTCGTGCTTGCTGGCGTTGCAAGCTGCGAAAGTTTCGTAGTATTCGGGGTGTTATGGGACGGATGGGTCATTTGGGACCCATTGATAGTAGTAGTCCCATTGGTCCCATTTGATGAACTAAAGAATGCGAAGTAGCTGATAGCCGCAAGTCCGGCGAGTCCGCTGAGTGTCATAAAAATTCTCCTGAAAGAAAATGCGTTGCGTGGGTGGTCAGCAGTGGCACTACCGGCAAGGAGATTCTCGACTTCGGGAGCAGAGATCAGCGGCGCTTCCTCGCGGTATGCCGCGAAGTGCTTCGCTAATTTCTCGGATGGTTGAAGCGGTTTGTTCTTCATAGTTTCTCCCTTATTAGAGTAGCGACCTGTGCGCGTTCAAAGGATGTTGAGTGCTCGCGTGGAGCAGGCGTCCGCGCCTGCTGTCGAACTGTCGTCCCCGGCTGTTCAGACTCCCGCTCACCGAGCAGGACCGCAAGCTTCTCGCGGCCTCTCACGATGCGCGATTTCACACCCGAAAGCGATCCGCCTTGCACTTCCCGAATTTCCGCAAGCGAGAGTCCGGATATTTCGAAGAGTATCACGGCTTCGCGTTGTTTTTCGGGTAAATGCGTTAGTGCGCGATCGAGCGCTTCGAGATCGAGTCGCATTTCGGGCGTGGGTTCCCGCTCATCCACGAGTGTTTCCGCTTCGCTTCCGAGCACACCCCAGAACTTTTTTCTCCGTTCGCGCCGGTAAAATAACCGCCGCGCCGTTGTGAAGATATAGCTCGTAAAGGCTTCGGGTGCTCGAAGTCTTTCGAAGTTCTCGTAGCTGAGCAGGATCGCATCCGATAGCAGATCGCGTCCCGATTCCACATCCTTTGTCATCGCATGGCAATAACGGGAAAGCTTCGCAAGGCACGGCTCCAGAAGGGCCATGAATCGCGTGTGTTTCTCGTTACCGCGAGCCGAAATGCTCGCTGCCTGTAGTGTCATGCTGTGTTAGTCCGACAAGGATGACCGGTCACCATTCTTCGGATTTGGAGAGAAGAGACATGAGGTGGAGAAAAGTCGCATGGGGAAGAACCTGGATTTCGCGGATGGAAGGGGATTTCGCGGACGATTTTAGGGATGGATTGAAAATGAAGCCTTATCTTTTTATTCTCTGAAATCGCCCCAAATCAAGGTTCAGACAGTTTTCATCGGTTTCAACAAAAGTTTGCGTTGGCGTGATTGGGCTTGCGATAGTTCCTTTTGTGACTCCCCAAGCATCGTTCTCAATTCTGCTACCACTTTCGTTACTGAGTCTTCCCAATCCTGCTCGATATAGATTATTCTGCTCCCCTTTTTCTTGCTTGTCTCGACCCACCTCGAAAGAATGCGCATCTCATCGATCTCTGGTTTTCCAGCCGAGGGAGGCAACGAGGATGTTGCACCGTAATACATGCGAAGCTGACGCGCGAACCATTGTTCGGCGATGGGCAGGTGTCCCACGCCGAGAACCATTTGCTTCATGAGTTGGCCGAATCTCACAAAATAGACCTCACACTCCGAGGCATTGAGGGGGTTTAAAAGCACAAAATCGTTTGCGCTGAGGCTTGCCGATGGCCGATCGCCCGTGCCAAGTACACGGCGCAGTTCGAAGAGCCGGACTTTGTAAAACTGAGCTTCTTCGAAATCGAGTTTGTCGGAGGCATCGCGCATGAGCTGTTCGACGTGAGCAAGAACTCCGTCATCACCTGCGGCGAGGAATTCCTGCAAGCGCCTCACTTCATCACGATAGGATTGCTTGGATTGCAAGAGCGCGCACGGCGCTCCGCACCGGTCGATCTCAAAATACAGACACGGCCTTACATCAGCGCCGATCTTGAATTTGTCGCCGCATTCGCGAAGTTTGAAAGCATGGTTCAGGATTTCCATCAACGATTCCGCCGCCTCGCGCGAGCGGAACGGCCCGAAATATTCGGCCCCATCCGGCGCCGGTTCGCGGCTGAACGATAGTTCCGGAAAATCGTTCTGCACGTCCAGCCGGATAAAACTCTGCGGCTTATACCTGCGATCGAGCGAGTTAAAGCGTGGGTTCAGTTCCTTGATCTTTCGGCTCTCCAATAGCAATGCAGAAAGCTCGCTGCCTGTTTCTTCGTAGGTAATATCCTGCACGGCCCGCATCATGCGGGTTAGCTTCGTGCCCTCCGTATGCGATTGGGTAAAATAAGAAGCCACGCGCTCGTGAAGGCTCTTCGCCTTGCCAACATAAAGCACTTCACCACCTCGGCTCGTCATCGTATAGACTCCAGGACGGTCTGGGAACATTCGTACTTTTTCACGAAGCGAAACCTCGCGCTTAGTTTTACGGCGAGCGTAATTGGGTTTGGCAAATTGCAGGCGGATCAGATCTTCGATCGTCTCGATCTCCAATCCCTCTGCCATCGATAAGAAATGCAGCAGGATCTTTGCCGTAGCCTGCGCATCCCCAAGCGCGCGATGCTGGCGCGGGTTCTTAATTCCTAAATAATCCTGTACGCTTTTGAGTGATTTACTTCCAAGCTGTGGTAGTAATCTGCGCGCAAGCCGGCAGGTGCATAGCGGGCCTTGGGCATGTTGGAATTCTTGTCCCGCGCGTTTGAAAGACTCGATCAGAAACCCATGATCGAACTTCACGTTATGCCCAACCAGCACCGGCAGATCGGATTTTTTGATGAACTTCTCTATCTCTGGAAGAACCTCGCGAAAGCGCGGTTTGTCGTACACCATCGCGTTCGTAATTCCCGTGTGCTGCGTGATGAACGGCGGAATGAACTGCTCGGGGTTGATAAGCGTGGTATAGGATTCCGTGATCGCTCCCTGTTGCACCCGCACCAGAGCGATCTCCGTAATGCGATGCTGGGCAGCGTTCAGGCCGGTTGTTTCGACATCAACTACGACGAACGAAGCATCACGGAGTCCCATGATCCGCCCCCCTTCGCCGGAGAATGAACTTTACACTGGGAGGATCGGAAGAGAGATATGTCAATCCCCTTGGAACTTCTATCTGTGGCGTAACGGACGTTGCAGTATCCAGCATCGTGGGGTTATACAACACTCGCGCATGGATCACAGAAGGCTGAAGCTTCGCCAGCTCCTCCGCGCCTCCTCGAATCGTAACAGCGATCGTTCCTGGAATGAGGAGCAGCTCAAATTGAGGCGGCAGCGCATCGATAACTACTGGAACTCCGGAAATTCGTTGTTCGCCGATCGCTTGCACCGCGACGTGAACGGTAACTTTCGGCGCATTTGGTATGGTAATAAAATTATCGAGCGAATCGGATAACAACAGCACTCGATCCACATCTTCCTTCGCATCGGTCACCCGGAAGGACTGAGTCGAAATCCCGTTCAAGGAATCAACCACATCGGAAGCACCAACTACGGATACCGTGCGCGGTGTCACCACCGGGTCACCAACGATAACATAGCCCCGGGCCGGGCGCACGTCAAGCCGCGGTTGTATGCTGATTCGTTTTTCGATGGCCCTGGCAAATTGTAGTTCAAGAGAATCCGGTTCCACTTTCAGCACGCGCAGTTCACTTGGGAGTACGGCTGAATTCGCGATCTCGTCCGAGTGCAGCGTTACAAGTTCCTCGGGCGGCAACGCACGTTCGGAAAGATCGAATTGGAAATTCGCATTCTTGGTAAAACCCATCAGAAGTATCTGCCAGCCCGCGCCGCGCACGCGTGTGTGCAATCGTTCGGGAACGCCGGAAGCGAGCGCATATCCTTTCGGCGCAGTAAGCTTGACCGGCAGATCGACATCCGCCTCATACGCTGCTGAAAGCCGCACATACGCCCACAGCAGCACAGAAAAGATCAGTGCGCCGAGGAAAATCAGGATGCCGCGAGCGAGGGTCATGAGGAAATTATGAATTATGAATTATGAATGATGAATCAGAGGAAGATATTTCATCTTTCATAATTCATCATTCATAATTTTTGCGATCACTTGGTTGATCACGTCATAATCAAACCCTCTTCCGGCCAAAAACGTGTACAACTTTTGTTTTTGCTTTCGGGGGTCGCTCTCGGATTTCAGGATTCGTGGCCAGCGCTTTTCGGCAGCGCGTATGGCACGGGACTCATCACTCTCATTTGCATTCAAATTCGAGATCGTTTCTTCGATCACTTCCTTCGACACCCCTTTTTGCGCCAGGCCATACGCCAACTGCTTCGATGACACAGATTTCCTTACCAGTTTATCATTTACGAAGGATTTTGACCACGCCTCATCATCGATCAGTTTGTATTCTCGCAGGAACTCGAAGGTTCGAAGAATAATTGGCTCTGGAATGTCTTCCTTCTGCAATCGCTCACGAATCTCTTTCTCGCTGCGGGCGCGATAGTTTAGATATGCCAGCGCAACGCGCTTCGCTTCGATGAATAGATCGAACTCCGTGATCTTTTCGAATAACTCACGATCGATGTAATCGCCTTTGCGAAGGCGGAATTGCTCGACCGTCTGATCGCACACCCCGAACGCAAATTCTTCATCCAAAAAGATCGAAGCGCGAGCCTTGTCGTTCTTTTGACGGACGATCGAGGTGATGCGGCCTTCCATAATAAAAAGCCGGCAGGCGCGTTAGCGTTGAATGCTCGGCGCCATCATCGTAACCATGGATCTGGCATCGAAAGCGTTGGGATTATCCGCAGGCCGCGCGCCCGTGAACATACGAATGGTTTTCGTCACGGTGTGTGCCGCTTGCGTGTTGACCGTTGATGTCGAGTTAGTAGTCGTAACTGCCACAGGGATCACTTTGCCTGTTTGCGGATCGACGGTGTGTTCTATCTGGGTCTGCTGAGTCTTGTTACGATTCACGGTCGAAGTCAGCGCTGCGACGTCATTATTATCAAGCACAACGAAGTAATCGAAGCCTCGCTGAGAAGTAAGTTCCGCCGAACGGTACAACGCGTAGCGGTTCACGACATCATCCGAAGTGTTATTATTGCCGCAGAAGGTAACCTGCCAGGTAGTGCTATCAAGCGCTACCTCGGAGTAGCCGGTATGGCCGTCCCAGAACGAGCCGGTGGCCGGCGCGTATTTCGTTGCGCACGAAGCTAAAAACAAAATTCCAATTCCAATAAGGATCGTTGCGCTCTTATGGTTTTTCATGGAAATAGGGTGAAGGTATTTTTAAGAAATCGAAGCTACAGAAATTTAATCCTAAAACAGCAGATCTAGTTCATTCGCTCCTTACTCCGATCGTTGAACGTAAGGCGCCATTTCCCGTAGCACGGTTTGTGCGTCGAACACGGCAAAATCCTCGCTCGTTGGCGGAACCCTCGACATGCGAACGGTATTCCACGCAATGCGCTGTTTTTCGTCCGCCCCGGTTTGCACGATCACAAAATAATCATACCCTTTTTCGGCGGTAAGCTCTGCAGCACGATAGAACGCGTAGCGATCAACCAATTCCAGGCTGGTGCCACCATGACTTCCGTAAAACACTACACGGTACGTTGTAGAATCGATCGGAATATCCTGATAGCCGGTGCCACTAAACAGCCCACCGGCATTCTTAACGTAGGGCGTTGCACACGCGGAAAGAAGCAGTAACGCAATGCACGAAGCAGTTAATCGGATCGATATCATGAATTCATCTCCTTCTATGCGCGAAACATCGCGCGGTTAATTTCTATCTATTCACCGACGGCCCCATAACAGCTAACATGGAGATTGCGTTGTAGGCCTGCGGGTTATCGGCAGGAGCATCTCCTTTATACATACGAACCGTCTTAGTGACTTTCGACAAATCGTCATCAGTGGAACTGGGCTGGGTATCAGCAACAATGAAATAATCGAAGCCACGCTGCTTGGTTAGCTCCGCTGCACGGTAAAGAGCAAAACGATCCGATACATCGGCAGAAGGATCGACATAACTCACCTGATAGGTCGTCGAATCAAGTTGGGCTTCCGAATAGCCATGCGCGGGCAACGACCATTTGGAATACGGGGTGTATTTCGAGGCCCCACACGCGGAAAGCGTGAATGCAATAATAATAAACAGCAATGCTCGAAGCATTTTCAAATCCTCCAATCTTGAAAATTTACTTATTGATCGTCGGCCCCATAACAGCAAGCATGTACTTTGCGTTGTAGCATCTTTTCTTGAGATTCTTTAACTATTGCTTCTTCACCCACACATAAGGGTTGCTCTGAACATCCTCTTCTATACTGGTGTCACTGACGATTTTAAGGGTTGTCAACAGATCCACCACCATCGGAGTTACAATTCCAGGTATCGGTTTTAAGTAGATAAAATTCCCCTCAATTTTATAATTCATTGGCGTCGTGCTTCCGTCTGGTAAAAGCGGCAAAAATGCGACAATGTCGTCGCTCCTGAATTCAAGATTAGACATAGGAAGGCCGCTCTTGTCAGGGTTCTGGCAGATAAAGACGCCTCTTATTCCTCCATCGTTTTTACCCACACATCCCGAAGTGAGGGTAATTAGTGCCAATAGACAGAAAGACTCGATAATTAAATCGAATGAGCGCGCCCTTTTGTTGCAATTCGAATAATTCGTAATCATGGCTGATTGCATTTTAGTTAGGAATCAATTCTTTGAGTGGAATGTCGAGTGAGGGAGCTGCTTTACCCCTCCGCACGTTATACACCTTTGGAGTGTCATAAGCATTTATGAGGAAGTATTCCAATTTTGTCACGACCCGTTTGCACTCTTGCAACGGTGAAATAGTAATGAAAATCAGTCTCGTATTTTTCTTTTCCAAGAGTCGAATTGCGTCGATAAGCGAGAATGCAGATTGATCGGCGATAGCTTCTGAACGCTGAACCTTGCTTAGAATCCCGCTCGATGCCATCTCAATCCTTGTATCAAAATGAATCGCAATCCTTTGAACCAAGCTCTCACTGGATGCCTTCCCAATGTAAAAATACCACCGCTTATTTGCCTGTTGCTGATAAAAGATGTAAATTCCGCTTCCGCATTCGGCAAGGTCAATAATGCGAAGCTCATTAATCGGTGTTCCTTCTGCGTGATTAATGACACGCATCAGTTCGTTAATAGTCTGTTTTTCGTTGTATTCTATTGTGGTCATTATTTCCTCCTATTGGACTTCTCCTCGATCACCCCTCCCGCCGCGACAGCGCCATTGGTCGCCAAGTTACCAGCGATTCCCTCGATCTCGATGCCCAGTTTCTTTCGCACTGCTTTTTCGACTTTCGCGAAGGAATCGGCATTTTCTTTCAGGAATGCCTTGACGGATTCGCGGCCCTGGCCGATGCGCTCGCCTTCGAAGGAGAACCACGAGCCAGATTTCTGAATGATGTCGTTCTCGATACCAACGTCTATCATGTCACCCATTTTCGAGATGCCTTCGTTATAGAGCACGTCGAACTCCACTTCGCGGAAGGGCGGTGCAAGCTTGTTTTTCACCACTTTCACGCGTACGCGATTTCCGATGATTTCCGTGCCTTCTTTAATGACATCACGTCGGCGAATATCCAAGCGCACCGATGCGTAAAATTTCAGCGCGTTTCCACCGGTGGTGGTTTCCGGATTGCCATACATCACGCCGATCTTCGAGCGAAGCTGATTCGTGAAAATAACCGTCGTGCCGGATTTGCCAATAACGGCCGTAATTTTCCGCATGGCCTGCGACATAAGCCGGGCATGAGATCCCATCTGCGCATCGCCCATTTCGCCTTCAATTTCTGCGCGAGGCGTAAGCGCGGCAACGGAATCGACAACGATAACATCAAGCGCAGCGGATCGCACGAGCTGCTCCAGAATATCCAGTGCCTGCTCGCCAAATTCGGGCTGAGAAAGAATAAGCTCATCCACGTTCACGCCGAGACGCTTCGAGTAATTCACGTCCAGCGCATGTTCGGCATCGATAAATGCTGCGTTGCCACCGCGTTTTTGCGCTTCCGCGATGATATGCAGGCACAGCGTGGTTTTGCCGGAGGATTCCGGCCCAAAGATCTCGATCACGCGGCCGCGTGGTACGCCGCCAATGCCGATCGCAGCATCGATGGAAAGCGAGCCGGTCGGGATCACATCCACTTTCACATGCGGCTGATCGCCCAAACGCATGACCGATCCCTTGCCGTGGTTCTTCTCGATCGCGTCCATCGCGATAGTGAGTGCTTTCTTCCGCGCGTCTCTCGTTGCTGTATCTTGCATAGTAAAAGTGCTTTCCAATGAAAATGTTGTGGGGTTGTTCGGGTGGAACACCAGTTCCGGTAGATAAGTCCGAACCTATGAACAACCCACGGGATCAATTTGGTGCCGTAAATGGCACCGAAAATATAGTCGATTATATACCTCGCTCAACCAGTAATTATCGGCTACTAAGTGGGTTCGGCGGGAATTTGGCAATAGAGGGCGCCTCTGGGTCGGACTCTGTTCTTTCGCGCTTCATATAAATCTTAGGAATGCCATACCTACTTCCTGCAACGACATCAACAGAAGTATGAATAATGTCAAGATGCTCAAATCCAAGCTTACTTGCCCAATCGCCGCTTTCGAGCAACCTCGCCGCATGTTCTACAAATCCGTCTTTTACGAAAAGGGCTATTTTTTGATAACCAGACTCAGGTTCTCCGTTTTCGCAAACTACAAACCGCTCCTTTTCAAAAAGGGCGATATAGGTTGATTCCTTTTCATCTCTCGGCAAGTCTTCTGGCCAAGTGAAGCCATAATCAGGATATGGCCCCCAGTTGACATGGGTGATTCCCGCTGCCCAAGCAAAGCAATTATACGCAGCATCGGCGGGACTACAAGGAGAATGGTTGTCATCAGTTAACGGATGTAAGAGGCCCAAGCCAACTTTCAGCCGAAGAGGGACTGTTTCGTTCGTCACGTAAATATCCTTCAATAAGTCCCCAATCGCGCCAGCGCAACACCACTTTCGTGTAATCGCTTCTCTCTTCAGAGGGAACGGGGTCAAGTCCTGCTACGTCCCTCAAAAGAGAAACCCAGATCGGAGAGGGGTCAAGTAAAATTTCGCGGAGCAAGATAGGAATTAGCGGCTCGCTTAAGCGAATCATCCATCGGTAATACTGACTCATAAGAATATCCCTAAAGTGGGATGTTCCCGCTGTTTCATCTAAGAGACTCCTCTGTAAGCTTTTAAATTTACTTTCAACTTCTAAATCAATTTCACATTTAGAAAAGGCGACCCAAAGCAATCCATCGAAAGGAATCTCTCGCTTTAATGGCTCAACTTCGAAGTTATTACGAGAGACCTCCCAGCGTCCTCTCAAATGCCGTGTTGGAATGAAGATTGGCTCTAACATTTTAAGCCTCCACCTCGTCAGGAGTTACGTAATCCAATTTAAGCTGCTTAAATTGCGAGATCAAAACTTTTTGTTTACTGGTTGCGCGAGCAACAGCATGTTCAAGGGCGCGAAGATCAGCGGTATCAAGGGCAATAAAAATATCATCCTCTACCTCTTTGCCAAGATTGCATCTAAAGTGTAAGGTATGATAGAGCATCCAAGCATGGGGAGGGGCACTTGTGTCTTCACCAAACACGGGTCTAACATCAGATATTATTCGCACATTGCCAAATACTCGTGCATGATCGTTCAATAAACTTAACGCCTTTGACGGTAAAACAAGTTGAGGTTTCGATAAGAGGCTAAGAAGTCTTTGCTCGTATTTGGGAGAATCAGAGGCTATCAGCTTCTCCGTTTTTGATAGCTTAAGAGAGGTTTCAACAACATCCTTGCTGGCTTGCGCGGCAGTTACATGGTAAGAATCCATTGCGCCAAGAAGTCCTTGTAGGGAACCAATTAACGCCGAAAGCGATTCAAGTGGTATCTGAACTTTCTTCGCAAGATAAGCTACGACGGCAGATGCTTTGACTTTCTTCGGAGCCGCATCAATAGCACCGTCAAGTTGCTCAAACAATGGTTCCCCCATAACAAACAAATCCTCGAAAGCGCGAAGAGCGTCTTCGGGGATTTGTCTGAATCGGATAGTATTGTCTGCCATAGTGTCGCCGCCAGCAAAATGACGCTACAAATATACGAAACAATTTTGCACAATCTTTTGAGCCGTTAAAAAAGCTTCATTTGGGGCGAATTTTGCGCGTTTTTAGCTTCTTCTCCTTTTTGAGTATTCCCTTTACCTTGTCGGAGGGAGCGGAGACGAATTTTTCGAGGAGCGATTCGAAACGCTCAAACTGAGCCTTGTCCTCTTCGAATGGAACCTTGGAACCATTACGATTGCGCCTCAAATGAAAACCGATGTTCCACTTGAAATTCCTAAGGAAAACAATGACGTGCTTCGTGATTTTTAGAGTACGGATAATGAGGAAAAACAGTAAATTAAATGCTGGATAAATATTGAGTATCACGGCATGGCAAAGGATTATTACCGCTATACTGAAAAGCGTCAGTATGATCGAAATTATTATACCATTTTATTGCGTCCCACTTATACTACCAAGTATGGTCGCTTCAAGTCCCGTTATTATGACCTCAGAGAGAGATTCAGCAAATTCCTCAGCATAATCTCCGTAAAACACCGCCTTAATAGCCCAGTAGAGGAAAGCCAAATTAAGCCATACGAGAAGAAAAAGGAACAGCAGAAAGAAGCTGAAGCCAAGCCACTCAGTGATACTCAATTATCAACACCCCCTTCTGTCGGTTGAGCAAAGTATATAATCGCCAAAATACATAATAACAGAAAGGGGAGGAACACGTCCTCCCCTTTCAAGGCCAATTCTTATTTATTTCAACAGAAACTCACTGGGTGATCTGTATCTTCGAAGTCATTACGTTCCCGCCCGCGTTCACGCGAACCAGGTACATCCCGGAGGCCAAACTGGAAGGAAGATTGAGAACATGTTCGCCACCGGCAAGCTGCTCATCCATGTTGAAGACCACTCGGCCATCGATCGAAACGAGCTCAGTTGTCACATTTTCGCTGGCAGCAAGCACGAGATCGAGCGCCGGTCCATTGTTCGTGTAGCTAATAGTTAGCATATTTGCCGGAGCATTTGCTGGAGCGACCGCTGACTCGATGCTCTCCTGATGTGCAATGTAGTTTGCGATCGCGCCTGAACCAACATCGAGCACTTCGCATGTATTGGTTACAGTTGCAACACCGATGATCCCGCCAACGACGAGTACCAGTTGCGTCGGCAGGCCCGAATTGACAGTTTGAGTAAAGGTAACTGCTCCATGCTCTGCGCGTGGCTCATTCATCGTCGGAGCATAGTACCATTGCTGGTTCGGCTTATCGTACCACTCGCAGGTAGGAGTATTGACTGGGCTCTGACCAGATGGATCGGACCAATCGCCACCGATGATACCTCCGGTCATGAGCAGACGGTCACCCGGTAATACCGTACCTCCCTGCCACGTCGAGGGCACCAAAATATTCTGGACTGCCGTCCAGGCTGGAGCGCCGGGACTGTAAACGTCCGCTGCCTCGGCGGCATCGTTATCGTCTTTACGTCCACCCGCGATCAGAACGGAGTTATCGGAAAAGACAGCGGTGATCGGCGCAATGCGAGCCTCTGGCATCGGTGGAGCAATCGCCCAGGTTCCTGAAGACGGATTGAAGATCTCGCACTCTGCCAAATAGTCGCTTCCAGCGCCGCCGGTTCGTCCACCAGCAACAAGAACCGTCCCATCGGAGAGTAAAGCAGCGGCATGGTCATGCCGAAGTTGGGACATTGACCCCGTAACGGTGCACTGAAGTGAATTTACATTATAGATCTCACACTCAGTAAGAACCTGCCAGTTTCCTTCTTGGCCGGTAAGTCCCCCGCTGATCAAAATCATGCTGTCATTGATAAGGGTAGAAGTGTGATTTTCGCGCGGAACATACATCGAGCCGCCGGGTGTCCAGGTATCCGTCGATGGATCGTAAATTTCGATGCTTGGCGTCGCAATCCATTCGTTGATATTGTTGGTATTTCCCCCGATGATCACGATTCGGCCATCCGAAAGTTCGTTGGAGGTATGCCGCTCTCTTGGAAATTGCATCGATGCAGCGTAGCTCCATGAGGCGGTTGCCGGATCGTAGATCTCGCAGGAGGCGAGCGCATTCCCCTCCATATCATCCCCGCCGGTAACGAGGACTTTCCCATTTTGGAGCACGTTAATGGTTTCCAACCGGCGCTCCGTATTCAGGGATCCGGTAAATTGCCAGGTCTGGGCACGTAGGTTCGCTCCGAGACACATTATTAAGCTAATGACGGCGATACGAATTTTCATGATTTTGAGTATTATGGGAGATTGAACACCGCGGTAAGCGCCCATATTCGCTTGCCCCATTTATCAAGTCAGAAGTCTCTACACTATTTAAAACGCGCTGGGTCGCTCGGGTTACAAAAAATAATTATGAATAATTATCGACCTTAGCAGACTTTTCATGAACTGCCCCGAAACGAGTCAATCTGAAAAGCTCGTATCTAAAGAACACTTTAGAATGCTGAAAGTTGCGTCAATTATATGGAGTCCACTGAAAAAGCCCCTCCTAAAGAAGGAGGGGGTGTAATTCAGTGAACTCTGTTTTGTCTTGCGTTACTTCTTCACCCAAATAATTTTACCCCTCCCAGAAACTTTCTACCCGGCTTCCGGCAAGTTATACGTGTGGGGATTTCCGGAAACTCTGCGGCATTGGAAACAAACCATTTTTGTTCACTTTTTTACTTAAATTCGGCTATGAAAAAAATCAGTACTTTTCTTGCGGTCTTTTGCGCGGTTGTGCTGCTTGCAGAGCCAAGAGCTCCCTGCGCTCAAACGATAACGTTAGACTCAATATCCGGAACCACATTTTGCTTGGGTGATCCATTCTCTGTTACATTTACCGCAACGGGGACGTGGGGTCATGCAAATGCCTTTACAGTGCAACTATTGGATACTTCTGGAAGCTTCAATAATAATGATTTCAGCAATATCGGCTCATTCATTGATTCTCTGCCGGGCACGTTTACGCTTGTGACAGCTATTCCAAAAACAGCATTAGGGTCCGCACATTACCGCATCCGTGTAATAGGTGCAAATCCTTACATTACAAGTGCTGATAATGGAAGTAATATCGTTGTTGGTTATTATCCGAATGCGCCAGAATTTGGATTTCGCCTTAACTTTGGTCGTGCTAATATTGGATTTATTGGGGTTCCGTTCTTGGGTGCCCCACTCTCGGGTGGGATATATTTTATGCCCTCGCCGCCACCGACCATAGACAGCGTCTTTTGCGATTTTGGCGCAGATGCTACGCCTGCTACCGCGATGGGAGCTTATGCGGTGACCATCTACGAGGACACCATTGTGCCACCCATTTCGTACTCGACGGGAGGCTATAAGTATGTGAGCGTCCGAGAAGTCAACACTGCCACCGGTTGTATGAGAATGGCGTACGACACAATTTATGTGTTCGATTGCTCTCCTCCGGTGGTTCCTCGCTCTGCGGTCGTGCTCGATTCGAGTGTTACGATATATAGTCTCGATTCGAATGGAAGGATCTACAGTCCTGGCACCTATTGGGTCAATCCTGGCGTCACGGTGACAGCGTGGTCCGAGTCGAGAGACACTTTCTTCGCCGAGGCCGGTGCTACTGTCGTGGCGAGCGAGGGCGACTTGATTTACTTGAAGCCGGGTGCCGCGTGTGTGCCTGGGGAAGGTTATGACGATGGGGGCAATGTTATCATCTATGCAGCAGGTGCAAGCGTGCCTCCGAAGCCGAATCAGCCAAGCGAGATACAGAATGAGTTTGAATGTGATTCACTCACCTTCGATTATTCTCAAGCCCCACCGAACTCCATCATGCACATCAACGATAATGAATCGGTCGCACCAACGGAGCCGGTCTCTCAGATCGAACTATCGCCCAATCCAACGAATGGCGTCGTCACACTGCAAAACATTCCGATGGGCTCGAATGTAATGGTGATGAATGTGCTCGGCGAATCGGTGAAAACCGAGAATTCGCGAGGCAATACGAACCTTACGCTCGATCTCTCGAATGTCACGCCCGGAACGTATTATATCCGAATTGCTTCTGGCAATAGTGTAACAACGAAGAAGATCGTGAAGGAATGACATATTAACTGTAGTGGCGGGGTCCCCCCGCCCTCTGCCGGACGAATGATCTCAGGAATTTGCAACATGGGGCTGGCGCGGGAACCGCGCCGCTACAGCGATAAAGGAGTCCGCCTATACGGACTCCTTTTCGCCATTTTTGCAATGGTTTTTTCAAGCTGCTCCAGCCCTTCTGACCCTCCGGCGGCGACCAGCAACGGCGAAAAGCTGGAGGGAACGGTTGCGGCGTATGCGTCCGGTGCGCCAACGGGGCTTTCGCCAACGGGTATTCAAATCTCGATTCAGGGAACGCCGTATCAGGCAACTGCAGATACCGGCGGCCATTTCGAGATCGATAACATTCCCGCCGGAGTGTATAATATCATTTTCTGGAAGCCGGGATTCGATTCCATGATCTATCCGGTGCATCATATCATTGGAGTGGGAACTGATATTATCAATGATGCCTACCTTGTCCAGGAATCGACCGATACCATCACCATGACGGGCGTATCCTACGTGTTCAATGTCAGCCAGACGAAGATCATAACTGTCATCGACAGTACGATCAAAGATAGCCTCGGCAAACTCGATACGACCGTCACCACGCATGATTCTGAAGTGGTCATTTACGATACGGCTGGAAGTTCCAACGGAATGATCCTGAGCGGGAAAGTTACGGGCACGCTCGCGCCGGGTAATATCTATGTTTATACTTCGCTCGATAGCGGGCTGTTTCCCGCGTCTCCAAGCGCGCAATCCCCAGATAGCACGGAGGATGCATGGCTTGCAACGGAGTTAACCAATGACGCATATCATTCCGGCTTTCAATCGCCGAAAATGATCGGCGGGAATTTTAAGGATACGCTCACGATGGACGTTGCCACGCTCATGCCCTATTCGCTGCCGGCGGGACAGGCGGTGTACGTCTATGCCGTCGGACATTCGAATATGACTGGGCTTCCGGTGATCGGCGGGCAATATCAGCATTTCCTGACCACGCCCTTCGGGCCAAATGCTGTGAGGATCAAATATGTAGTACCATAAAAAAGCCCCCTCCTTCTTTAGGAGGGGGAATACTCATGGAAAACGCGCACAAAGAACGATTTCTTGCACTGCTGGAGCCGGTCTATCCTCGGCTTTTGCGATATGCGCTTGCCATGACGCACGACCTGGAGCAGGCAAGAGATCTCGTCAGCGAGGCAGTTCTTGTTGCGCTCGAACGGTTCGATTTTAACCGCGATGAATCTGGGTTCCCTGGATTTCTCTATCGTATCGTAGCAAGAACGTACAAACGCTGGCATCGCCGCGATCAACGATTTACGATTGTTGAATCAAGCACGCTGGAATCGATCCTCGATCTAAACGCAATGCCGGATGTCGCAGCGGAAATTGCAATAGTAATGACTGTGGTCGACCGACTGCCGGCAAAGATGAAGGAAACCATTTTACTATTCGATATTGCAGATCTTTCGCTCGAAGAAATTCGTGCAATTCAAGGTGGCACACTGAGCGGCGTGAAAAGCAGATTACGACGCGGCCGCGAAATGCTGAAAAAAATGCTTGGGATCGAACCCGAAGAAATTAGTAACAAAGAAAAGAACTCAGATCAACTCGGGCAACATGCTGAGAAGAATGTTATTCTCATGGAGGCAATCGAAAATTATGCGCTCTGACTCATACCAAACCTACATCCGATCGCTAAATGCTACGCCATCCTATTACCCGTTCGGCGAGATGCGCGCGCTTGTGATGAACCACGATACGCGCCGCAGATCGGCGTTCGCAGTCTTTTTTCATTATGCTGCCGGTGTGGTATTGCTCGCAGGTATTGGACTTTTCATGGGTAGTCATTTCCTTGTGAATGAATCGTTGCCGAATACGCAAGCCCTGCATGGGTCGTATGCGACGGATGCATCCCAAGCGACCGATCCTTCCCATTTAACTGTGAATGTTGCAACAAACGCTGCAAAGAACACTGCAATGCAAGGTGAAGCTTTAGAAACTGGCGTTACAGATAACTCTAGTGAAACACAAAATACGATTCCCGCTCCGCAGAATATATCGGGAAAAAAATCCTCGACGCAATCGAATATACAATCGATCGCGACCCCCGTTGCTGCTCCTTCTGATCCCACAATTTTAACCCAAGTATCTGGTCAGAACGAGATGACAGCTAACCGTTGGAGTGCATTTGTAGCTGGTGGAGCTTTGCTCCCGGGCAATAGCTATTCCACAAGTTCTATCTTTGGCGCAGCGGGAGTGCGGTATCACATTTTTGGCTCATCCTCGTTCGTTGTGGAATTGCGGCGCAGTTCTTTTACCGTGAATCACGCCGCCCAATCTGTCATGCCTCGCGATACCACGGTTACTGTCGGTGGATTGCCAACACAACTTACCCTTGGAAGTCCTTCTCAAACAGCGTCGGCATCAACATCATTAGTAAACTCGCTTGATGTTGGCTACCGCTTCGACCTGAATCCGAATGATGTGTTATCTCCGTGCGCGGAGATTGTTGCAGGTGCGAGCACGGTAGGATTCCTTTCCTCGGAAGCTGCCGGTATTGAATACCGATTTGCGAATGGACTTACGCTCGATATGTCTGCTCGCGCGGAACAGCTATTTTCACCGGCCACATCACCTTTAGGTTCGATTGGATTGGAAGCCACGCTTGGTTTCCAATGGTAGGGTACGCATTGTGTCTGAAAAGAATTTTTCCTCTATTTTCAGGAATTGCTTGACTTCCGGGAATTCCCGCCGTATATTATGTGGTGTGATGATAGGCACCTGTTTGGGGAAAAGATGAAATATGAGAGATGAAATGAGGAAGGGGCAGCATTCATTGACGATCGGCGGGAAGTGGCTCAAATACTCTACAGTTTATGAATTCCTAATGCAAAAAAAAATATTGCGGGCTTTCTGAAATGGAATGGTTTGGTTAATTCGGAACGAACGCTCTGCTTTCCATCTTTTGAGCAAATCCATTGCAAATAAATGCGCCCCAAAGGAATAATCATAGCGATCGATGGCCCGACGGCCTCCGGCAAAAGCACGACAGCCAGGCAAGTCGCGGCTCGTCTGGGCTATCTTCATATCAATACCGGCGCAATGTACCGAGCGTTCGCGCTGCTCGTCCGCCGGCGGGATCATCACGGGCATGATCCTGCGCGGGTTCACGAGTTATTGGGCGAGGCAGAAATTGGGTTCGATGGCACTGGAAATATCCTGTTGAACGGCTCGGATGTCTCCCGAGAGATCCTTGAGCCGGATATTGCGCTGCTCGCCAGCGAGCTTTCCACGCTTGCCGACGTGCGCTCGAAAATGGTTGAGAAACAGCGCGAGCTTGGCGCCGATGGCGGCGTTGTGCTCGAAGGCCGCGATATTGGAACCGTCGTTTTTCCGGACGCAGAATTGAAAATATTTTTGATCGCGGATGCAGCCGTCAGAGCCGAACGCCGCGATCAGGAATTTGAACGAATGGGGACGCATATCCCGCTCGAAGAATTGCGTCAGCAAATTGATGAGCGCGATAAACGTGATCGAGAACGTACAATTTCCCCGCTACGCAAAGCTTCGGATGCTGTTGAACTCGATACGACCACCCTGACGATCGAGAGTCAGGTGGATCGAGTCTTTGCTTTGGCGTTAGAACGCCTGAATGCTCTGCAAAGCTGAGACGGCGGATTCGCACTTTTCAGCGAATTCTTTGGTTTCGCGCATAGAATTTTTTCAACTAACCACAGGAATTCGCGTTCTGGGAGTGAACGGTTAATCCAACCATGAGCAATCATGCAGTATGAGCGATCATGCTAGATGAGCAATCATGCAATGGATGAGCGATCACAATTCGGACGCTTCTTGTGAACTGCTCACTCAAACTAACTATTTTAGCATGATCTCTCTACGGAAATTGACCATTTTAGCGACGATTGCCGCTTTTACCATTGGGCTGGCGGCTTGCAGCAAGCGTAATACCGAACTCGAAACCGATTACGCAACCAAGAAAGCCTCCGCTCAAACCCTTATTGACCAGATCAATACTGCGATGGCCGGCATGAATACCGACCACACCCAATGGGCTGCAACGCTCGCGACCGCAGCGCAAAAACCCGGTGCGGATACAACTGTGATCGGCATGATCAAAGCTGATTTTGCCAAGCATGAGGCCGATATGGCGGCTGTGAATGCACTCGTCGATAGCACGAAGCAGTACATGAATGCTACACCCGATCAGGCAGATGCGCTCAAGGATGCCGATACCAAACTTGGGACGAATTTCAACGATCTCAGTGACAAATGGAAGAGTCTCCAGGACGCCCACACCAGCCTCGGACAGAAGATTACGCAGCTTGCCGCGGCTCCTGCAGCCGACACGACGAAGGCTGCGGCTCCTGCTGCCAAGGCCGAGCCAGCCAAGAAAGAAGCTGCTAAGGCGGCTGCTCCGGCGCCCGAACAACATCATGGCGCTGTGAGAAAGTCAGCCCACTAAGCTAAGATTTTCGACTTTCGAAAAAACAAAGGGGCTCGCCACCGGCGAGCCCCTTTACTTTTTGTCGGCTTGTACCTTTATTTTTTGTCGATGATCAATTTTGCCTGGGCAGTTGCGAAATTCCCACTGCTCAAACGAACGAAATAGGTCCCAATAGAGAGAGATTCGGTTGTGATCAGAATGTCATGCTGCCCTTGCGAGAGCATTCCAAGCGAGCGGACGATCACGGCTTTGCCCGCCTCATCAAAGACTGACAATGCGGCTTCAGCAGACTCACCGAGCGTAGTGTGTAGATATACGGAATTTCCAGCAGGATTTGGGGATAGAGAAATCGAAAGCGATGCGAACGCAGCATTATCCTGTAAGACGCTCGCTGTGTTCTGACTAATCCCCTGCAGCGGTAAGTTTATTTTCGTGCCATCTTCGAGAACAAGTCGTATCGATGCACTATAACTTCCAGATGATGTCGGATCGAAGCTCACGCTAAAGGAGATCGAGTCGTTCGCGGCTAATGTTGTTGGGGCGGAAAATGCGCCATAGCTGAATGCGCTGGGGTTGCTTCCTTTCAGTTCAACTGAATCGATCGTTACACTTGCGGAACCAACATTGCGCAAGGCTACCCGAATGGACGAATCGTGCCCAATCGGGACTGTTCCAAAATCGATCTGGGCTGGAGATAAGGCAAGCGAGCCTTTGATACCAGTGCCTGTCAGACTAATGATGCGGCTGGGATCGCTTGCATCATTAGTAGTCATCGTGATCGCTCCATCGTAATTGCCGGCACTATCCGGCGTGAACAGTACGATCAGGGATGCCGTCCCATTGGAATTCACATGATCTGGGGGCGTGCCGACGATAGAAAATACGCTCGAAGCCGGAGAAAGCTGATACTTCGAAATGTTCACTATTGAAGTTCCCTCATTGTCCAGCGAAATGGTATCCGTAACGCTTTTCATAGCAGGTACCTCGCCGAAATCGAGCATCGAAGGTGTTACCGTGAACGGGTCGGTAATCCCGGTGCCATTGATATTAATGGTCCGGGTGGTTGCACTGGGATCGTCAGTAGTCAAGGTGATCGATCCAGAATAATTCACATCGCTATCTGGCTTGAAACTCAGGACGATGATTGCGCTTCCACCAGCAGTCACTTCGGTAGGTGGTTCTCCGAGGATCTCGAAAGCACCCACTGATGGAAGTAATTGTACGTTGTAGATATTAACATTTGCGGTTCCGGAATCGCTGAGCATAATAGTATCGATCACGCTGGCATGTACAGGAACCGATCCAAAATTAATACTGCCTGGATCGATGGAAAGCGCACTGTTAATTCCGGTTCCGGTTAGGTATACGGTATCTGAAGGATTGTTCGGATCGTCTCCATGCACGACAAGTTTTCCGTTGAACGCCCCGGTCATCGTTGGAGAAAATCCAACCAGGATATTGGAAGATGTGCCGGAGCTGACTGTATCCGGACTTACCTCGACACCAAAAGGAGTTGGCCCCGCTGATGCACTCGTTATATGAAGGACAGCCGCACCATTATTCGAAACGGCTATATCAGTAAATACACTGGAATATATTTTCACCTGACCCAGATTTTCGGTGTCCCCGTTTTCAGAGATCAGCATGTGCGGCAAGGTTCCGCTGCCAATAATGGTGACCGCTACGGCTGAATCTGTTGGATCGTCGGTGGAAAAAGTGAGCGTTGCTGTATCGGCTCTTTCTGCGTTCGGCGTGTAGGAAAGATGCACCGTATCGGTACCCCCAGGATTGACAGCAGAGCTATAACCACCGAGTGAAAAGCGGGAGGAAGGCTGGGTGAGCGATATATTGGAAAGATGCAGTGTATCCGTTCCAATATTCTTGATCGCAACGCCACCTTGCAAGGTTTGTCCCACTCGGATCGAGCCCAGCGCTTCGGAATTTGCTACTTGAATCTGGGGAAGTATTCCGGTACCGCTCAGCGATACCGTTGGAGCTGAGACACCGTTCGAAGCGGTAAAGCTCAAGCTCCCGCTATACGATTGCGCCGACGTAGGAGCAAATTGCACCACCACACTTCCAGATTGATTTGGAGGGAACGCAAGTGTGGAAAGCCCAGTCACGATCGAAAAACCGCTCCCGGAAATGGAAGGCGTTTGGAGAAATAGCGTATCATCGCCAGAATTGGAGAACGAAAAGGTTTGCTGTGCCGTCCGATCCGCTCGAAGATTCCCGAATGAGAGGTTTGTGCCGTTCGGTGCATCGAAGATGGCTTGAATTCCCTGGCCGCTAACGTAAGCGCCCATCCTCTGCTCCGGCAACGTATCGGAATTGGTAATGAAAATCAGTGAATCGGAGAAAGTGCCGCGCGCGGTTGGGGCAAAGATCACGCTGTCGATCTCGGTGGAACCGGGATTGAGAGATCGATCTGTCGTGGTTGGATAGCTCGAAAACGGTGCGCCATTCTTCATGCCACTCGAACTAATGGTGATGGCAGCTTCGCCATTCGAAATCACTGTGAGTGAATCTGATGCACGGTTACCCACCCGAATCTTCCCTAATGCGATCGTTGTTCGGCTGAGGGACATCCGAACCGGCTGTGTAACGGTATGGATAATAAATTTCGGCGCCCAATTCCACAGATCGTCCCAATTGCCATTATCGTCGCTGCCATCCCCATTGACGGCATTGCCCGTCGCGTAAATAGTATCCCATCCTTCTGATGACCCGGCAGTGTAGGTGAAGCTCCAGGTACAATATCCATTGCCACCAAAACTTTTAGGACTACTGTGGGTCAGTTCGCCACCCGAGGCATATAAGCCCGACCCAGCGGTGAGACCGTTTCCGGAGTAGGTAGCTATGTCGCATCCACCATCCACTTCACTGCTGTTCGCGACCGTTATCGTGAAATCGTAGGTCGTATTGGCAATTGCTGTCAGCGGAGACGAGCCGCTTGAACACGCCAGTGTCACGGTTGTGCTTGACTGGGCTTCATTGCAATGACAATAACAACCCGTATTCGTTGTCTTTTGGGTCTGTCCAGTTATTCCACCGGAATGGGCATTCGTTTCACGAATCGAGTACCAGCCCAGCAAGGCAAGCACCGCGAGCGTAAGAAGCGATCTTGTCCGAATCCGAGAAAAGGTGGATGCTAGAGTGTGTTTAGAGACCGCAAAAATTCCAGAGCGACCGAGAGGAGTATTCATAAAATAAATATGACGGAACCAGCGCCATTGGTTGCATGACACAAAAAACTCCTAAAAGTCACAACTCTACGCCAGGATTTTCCAACTCGGCGGCAGATTCTTCAAAATTTCAATCCCTTCGAAGGGTTTTGATTGTCGCGGACCGTTTGCGCGAACCCATTCTGCCATGCGTTTTAGCCCTTCGGAAAGGGGCGTCTCTTTGCTGGTGCCGAACACGCGCTGCACCTTTGAATGATCGCTCCACGCATCAACAACCTCGTTGCGGGCGGGAAGATGACGAACCTCGGTCTTCACTCCCATAGCGTTCATTACTTCGTTCGCCAACTGGTTGACCGTGTAAACCGAATCCGCACCAACATTGAAAATTTCATTTCTTGCGCCATCGTGCGTTGCGCTTTCAGCAATGATCGGCGCGATGTCGCCAATATAAGAGAACGCTCGCTTTTGTTCGCCATCCCCAAAAATAGTGAATGACTCCCCAGCCAGAGTTTGGTTCATGAAAATCCCGATCACATTGCGGTATTTGTCACCGGTGTTTTGCCGCTCGCCATAAACATTATGCGGACGAAAGATCACATAATCCAAACCAAACATCTCGTGGGAAGCTTTCAGATCGAGCTCGACCGAATATTTTGCAATGCCATAGGAGTCTTCCGGCGCGGGCGTGAGATCTTCACGCATCGGAAGCTGGTTCTTTCCATACACCGCGATGGAACTGGTGAAGATGAATCGCTTCACGTTATGATTGACCGATTCATTGATAAGGTTCATTGAACCGATCACGTTATTCGTATAATTGAAGCGTTTGATAAAATGTGAAAGACCCTCTGCCGCATAGGCCGCAAGGTGAAAGACGTAATCGAACGCATATTGATTGAACAACCGCGAGAGGCGCTCGTGATCGACGCAGCTTGCCTGAACAAAGGTGGCGCGAGAATTCACATTGTCGGCAAAGCCACCGGATAGATCATCCAGCGCGACAACATTATGACCGCGCTCGATCAGCGCATCGACGAGGTGGGAACCGATAAATCCGGCAGCGCCGGTGACGAGCGTTGTTGGCATTTCGTGTTGTGGAATCCTATATCGTTGCCTTATTGGCGGAGTGTTTTAGAAGTGGCTGCTTAACAAAACATTGCACGTTCCAATCGTACTATTTTGCGCGACTGGCTGAATCCAGCCCGAGATTCACAGGCTTTTGCTGCATCGCACCGGCGCCTGGAACTGTTTGCTCTTGCGGCTTCAGATCGTTACCACTCGATTTGTGCGACTCGAACGCTCCGGCCGGTGCAACGATCGTTGGACGCAGAATGTGATAATTCTCAAGGTTCTGATCGCTCTCGAAACCAATGCCATCTGTCACGCGACCGTCCTTTTCGACAATATGGACGTGTGCATCCGAATGGATGGTCTGCGATTTGTTATCCCATTCCAGCGAATCGGTATCGACCGTCGTTCCTGAATCACTGACGATGTGAACGTGGTCGTATGCGGTCATATTATTATTGATCGTGTTAACCTTCGCACTTCGAGATGTCAACACGCTGGAATGCAAACCCTCCTTGTTGTAAAAATCGACGCGAACACCGCTATCAAGCCAGGTGTAGTGCTTGGTCTCAAAAGTTTCCACGCGGCCGGCGTGAACGATGGCACGCAGAATCCCGCTCGCGGAAAAATTCATGGAAGTATTGTAACTGACCTGGCCTGGATTATCCTTGCCAACATCCGGCACATTTGCGATGCTGGGCATGACCTTCGGGCCTTCATCACAACTGATGAGAAGGACGCATGTGAGCGCTGCTACAAAAAAACCGGCTTTCAAGAAATACCTGCCTTTACAATATCGTGAATGTGGATGATGCCTTCGAGATCGCCGTCGCTGCCATGCACGAGTAGCTGCATGACCTTTGGTGTGCGATCCTCCATGGCGTGAAGCGCCTCGATCGCAAGCGCACTGGAGGAGATCGTGCGCGGGTTTGCCGACATCAGATCTTTCGCTCGAACCAGGCTGGTGTCGATGGTTTCCTGCATTTCAAAAAATCTGCGTAGATCGCCGTCGGTAATGATTCCTACCAGTCGATCGCCGTTCATTACGGCGGTTGCCCCAAATCGTTTTCGCGACATTTCCATCATCACCTCGTTCAGTGTGGCATGTTTCTGCACGCGCGGGAGTGCATCGCCGCTCGCCATGAGGTCAGCAACGGAGAACGTCAGTTTGCGTCCGAGTGCGCCTGCCGGATGCAACCGTGCAAAATCCGCGCTGGAAAATTCCCGAGCCTCGAGCAATGCGATCGCCAGGGCATCGCCCAGCACAAGCATAGCAGTCGTGGAGGCTGTTGGTGCAAGATCGTACGGGCAGGCCTCTTCATCCAGGTGTAAAGCCATGATCGCGCCGCCGCTCTCGCGAGCTTCGATCGCGAGCCTTGATTCCGGCGCGAACGTAATTGCAATAATGGGAACCCCGATCTGGCGAAGCGATGGAACAAGCACCAGCAATTCATCCGAGGCACCGCTTTTGCTGAGAACAATAATGACATCTTCACGCTGTACCATGCCGACATCGCCATGGGCAGCTTCAGCAGGGTGGAGAAAAAATGCCGGCGTACCGGTGGAGGCAAGCGTCGCTGCGATCTTATTGGCGATATGTCCGGATTTACCCACGCCGGTTACGATCACTCGGCCTTTGGCATTCATCACGAGCTTGCAGGTATGCTCGAACGCTTTCGCGTCGAGCTTATCCAGGCTTGAACGGATAGCACGAGATTCGATCTCGAAGGTCCTATGGGCACTGGCAATAAAACTATCCATATCAACGATTCCCTTTCACGGCATTGTGAACTTCGAGCACGGATTCGATCAGCCGCTCCAGTTCGGAGAGCGGAAGTTGGGATTCTTTATCGCTCAATGCTTCGGCTGGGTTAGGATGCGTTTCGAGGAAAAGACCATCCACACCGACGGCCATAGCCGCGCGTGCTAACGGCGAGATGAATTCCCGATTTCCACCGCTCATCCCATTTTGGCTCGGACGCTGCACAGAATGCGTTGCATCGTAGATCACCGGTGAACCGAACTCGCGCATTTTAACCAACGACCGAAAGTCAACAACCAGATCGCCATAGCCGAAGAACGTTCCGCGCTCACAGAGCAGCACGCGCGCGTTACCCGTCTCGGTAACTTTAGCTTTCGCGAACTTCATATCTTCCGGCGCCATGAACTGCCCTTTTTTGATCTGAACGACGCGCTCCGTTCTTCCGGCGGCGTGCAATAGCTCGGTTTGCCGTGAAAGAAATGCCGGGATCTGCAGAACGTCGCAGACTGCTGCAACATCTGCGCATTCTTCAGGCGAATGCACATCGGTTAGGATCGGGAGGTCGTAATCTGCTCTTATTTTTGCGAGTAACGCAAGCGCCGCTTCCATTCCTATTCCGGTAAAGCTGGTGCTGCTGGTGCGGTTCGCTTTGGTGTAGGACGATTTGAACACGAAATCCACGGGGTACTGCGATTGAATATCAACCAACCGATCCGCCACTGCTCGCAGAACTCCCTCAGTTTCGACCACGCACGGTCCGGCAATGATTGCGAACCGCTCGGACGTGCCGAAGGTAACGCTGTACTTGCCAGATGGGGATGGTATGGTTACAGGGTGAATCAAGAATTTAGGGGGAATCGAATTCAGCCCGTAAACAGGCCGAAGCAAGCTTTAGAGCCTGCCGTGCCCATACGGGGTGGTTACGGATTTCTCCTGCGGTATTCTGCTAGGATGATTGCCGAGCTGAGCGCCACATTCAGCGATTCGCCGACACCGTATTTGGGAATAACAACTTGCGCGTTGGCAATCGCGAGCAGCTCAGGACGAATCCCGTGTGCTTCGGTGCCGAGCAGGATTACCACTTTTTCCGGAAAGGAAAAATCGAACAGCGGTTGTGCGGATTCATCCAACGATGCAGCTACAATATTCCATCCGGCGGTCTTTAGATCAGTGAGGCGCTTTGTGAGATCCGTACTGGTTTCCATACTCACATCGAAGATCGCACCTTGGGTGCTGCGTACCACTTTGGGCGCGAATGGATCGGCAGTACCATCGCCGAGCAGAATATTCTGAACGCCGAACCACGCCGCAGTTCTCACGATGGTACCCACATTACCAGGGTCCTGCAGGCCATCGAGCGCAAGAATGGCGTTACCACGCAATTGAGTAGAACGAGGCATCCGGCATACTGCAAAAATTCCTTGCGGTTCCTGTGTATCGGAAATGCGCCCCGCAAGTTTTGCTGACAGCGAATAGACGGGAATTCCAAGCTTTTCCGTGTGATCCATTAGCTCGCCATTCCGCACTATAGCAGCCTGAGTGAACGCGACGTATTCGATGAGCTTCAGGGCTTTCTCAAGCGCCGCTTCGAGCAAATGCGGACCTTCGAGCACAAATTCTGAGTCGCCACGGCGCGCGCGCGCATCGCGCAGAAGGCCGCGTATATGATAGGCTCTGAGTTCGGTAAGAGGGGTCATAAAATACTACTTTTCTTAGGTTTGACTTTTCTTAGGTTTGACTTTTCTATAAACAAGCAAGTACATCCATCCACCCCAGAAGACAGCGTAATACACAAATGAAAGGAGTCGTCGCTGCCATGTCAGATCATGATTAACATTGAACACTTCCATGATACTAGCAAAAAGAAATGGGCTCCCGATCACTCGAAGCCAGAATATGCGATTCGAGGTTCCTTCCCTATTTCTGCGCCTCATAAATCGCCAGTAGCCGGGAATCCAAAGGGTGCCAACAAGGAAACCAATGGTCAAGAAACACAATACCACAAACACCGCGACTCCGGCATCCTCTTCATTCTTAAGATGGAATAAAATATCTGCTCCGACCAAGGATACAATAAAAAAACCATAGAAACACCATAAGCCGAGGCGTCTGAGTTGCATGCGGATGCGCTCTTCAAAATCTGCAGAAGCAGCACCAGTTGGTGAGAGTGCCGTAAAAAGCGATTCCACTGTGGTATTCATCCTTCGGGCAAGATGCTCCGCAAGCACCACGGATGGCTCATACTTAGCCTGCTCGATGAGGGTAATCGTTTCAACTGAAACCTTGCAATGCTCGGCTAATTCTTCGGGAGACAAACCGGCCTCCTCCCGCAGTTCGCGCAGGTGACACTCAAATCTTGGGCCGCGTGGTCCAAATAATCTTTCCCTGAATTGTTTTAACGACATCTGAAAGCCTTATGGCTTCATTGGATCGAATGTTAGGATCGTATTCCATCCCACGGCGACAAAGATCACTCCCGCGATCACGATCACGCCAAAAATGGTGAGGCCAACGGCGGGCTTCAACTTAAAATCGCGGACGATATTCCAAATTCCTTGCAGTCCGTGGTACATTCCGATGGTAATAAAACCGAGATAAATTCCCTTGAACCACGGTGAGGTGAGACGCGAAGCAGTCTCGCCGTAATCGTGGCCGCTAACCGGATTGTAGTGCATCAAAATGTAATGCCCGACCGTCAGCACGACGAGTGCCAGGCCCGTCACACGCTGCAACCACCATGCCGGTGCTCCACTTTTGCGCGGACGTGCATAGCTTCGTAAAAGTGCTCCCTCGCCTTTCATGGTATTTTTAGTATCAGCCATTTATTTTGCGAAGATCTCGCTGGAAAAAATGAGGAAAAACATCATCACGACCACAGCGATACCCGTGACCCACACGGCGCCAAGTAGCTTTTTGTGATACTTCGCGCCATTAGCGAGATCGACAAGCGCAATGCGAATGCCATTGAACGCATGGAACATGACGAGCGCGCCGAGCAGCCATTCGGCCACCTTGAACGGTGGCGTGGTGAACGTCTTCATTTCCTCGGCAAACGCTGCGCGGCCATGCGTAAGCGAGCTGAGCGCCCAAATATGGATGAAGAGATAAGTCACAAGCCCCACGCCGGTGATGCGCTGGAGCAAATACGCCCACGACCCAGAATACCTGCGGTATCCAAGGATCAGCTTGTTCCAGGCGCTAAAGGGGCGGCGTTCGGGTATATATGCCATGGGATTTAAGGAGTGCAGTGCGCTAAACAAACATTCAGCGTGGAATTGTTGCGCCGAAGTAGCATACATCCTTTTCTGCATAGCTTCTCCAAACTTTTTGTGATCTCCGGTAACATAAGAAGTTATAAGAACTACACGTTCCTATTTCCCCCCAGCTTTTTACACTCCCTCACTACATCGTACTATGCACCGCATGTATAGCCTCCCTGTTAGAAAGCCGATCCGACCGGTAACTATTGTTCTATTCTGCCTTCTTTTCACCAGCGCCTTGACGAGGGCGCAAGATTCTGCTGCCAGGCATGTGTGTGTCGGCGTTATCCTCGGCGACCCGCTTGGCATCACGATGAAGTACCAGTTCGAGGGCCCAACGGCCTTCCAGGCTGCGTTCGGCCCAGACTATTTCGGATCCCCGCGCCTGCAGTTAGACTACGTGTGGGAATTTAACATATTCCATTCTGCGGTTACGAATGAATATGCCGGACCCGGATTAGCCGTGGCATTTGCAAAGGGTGTCCGGATGTTCTTCAGCAGGGAACCGCATGTAGAAAGCTTTGCCAATCAGGAAGATAACGGGTTCGAGTTGGGGGGTCGTGCGATCTTCGGCATAAACCTCATTCCGCTCAGTTCACCCATGCAATATTTTGTGGAGGCTGGACCGCTCATCGCGTTCAAGCGCATCTTCGATCTTGATCTTGATGGCGCTATCGGCGTGCGATATACCCTTTAGGCTTCGCCAGGCTTCTTAAGAAAGAAGCTTCAAATTATTTTGCGGAGGAAGAACAACGGGTAATAAACAAGCAAATATGCTCTTCAAACAGCAAGATCGTTAAAGCTACGCTTGCTTTTAAGATGGTATCTACAGAGCCAGAGAAATTGATCGGGAGCATACTCCCACTGCTACACGTTTCTTCCCATTATGAAGAAACTCCTGATCGCACTCGTTTTATTTCCTTCACTTGCTATTGCGCAAGGCGGCCTGGGCAACAAACCGCGCACCGATATTGTGATGCTGTCACAAGTGGTGCGCGATTCCCTTTCGGATGTGGTGTTCGGTCACATTATGGATCTGAAACATTTTGCAGAAACGAATAATATCGACAGCGCGGCGTTGCTGATCGCGCATAAAGATACAAGCAAGCAATGGCTGCGCGCCGTGAATGTGAATGATTCTGGCGAGCACGCGTATGTGTCTGGTGTGCTCGTTAAGATAAATAAACTCTTCCATGATTTCCCCGATACTCGCCGAGATTACTACACTGTATTCAAGACACAGGATACTCCGTCTGGCCAAAAGCATATTTCCCAGATCGTTCATCTTAACGGCAAGAAACAGCGAAGGGTGAGCTGGACTTTTTATCCCATTGGAGATAAGCTGCTTTTGGGGGAATTCTGATCCTTGGAATTCTTCTCTCCCTGATCGCGGCTGTCGCTCAAATGAGCGGCGGTATGCTCGTGCAGCGAAAGAAAGGCTGGCCGAAGGCCGTGGAGGGTGCTTTGCTTGCCATCGGCGCAGGGTTTTTGCTCGCCCTCGCGTTCCTTGATCTAATCCCTGAAAGTATTCAGCTCTCCAATCGAAGCGACCTTGCATTGCTCGCAATACTGATAGGATTCAGTGCGCTGCATTTTTTCGAGCATATCCTTTCAGGCCACATGCACTTTGGCGAGGAAACGCATCGCGAAGGGGCGCTTGCATCGCACTCGGTGTTTGGTGCTATTGGCGGTCTGGCCATTCATTCATTTTTCGACGGCATGTCGATCTGTGCGGCTACCCAGGCAAAATCGAGCATCGGGATACTTGTGTTTACCGCAGTGCTGCTTCACAAAGTGCCGGAAGGTCTCACCGTTGCAAGCGTTATGCGCGCAGGGCGAAGCTCACACCGGGCCACCCGAACGGCAAATTTAATGCTTCCGGCCGCGACACTCGCCGGTGCATTGTTCGTACTGCTATTCGTTTCGATCGATGCCAGGATGATCGGATTTCTATTTGCATTTAGCGCCGGAAGCGCGGTTTATGTTGGCGCTGCCGACCTGATTCCAGAGATAAATCGCAGAAGCAATCACGATCTCTCGTTTCTTCGGGGACGTAGTGGCCCGATCTTAGTGTTTCTTGGAATGCTCCTGTTTTGGATCGGAGCACATTTGCTTAATAGCTTGATGGGATCATGAAGTACGTTTTGGCGATTTGCCTTATTCTTATTCTCTGTTCCGGCTGCCGCCGGAATGATCAGCTTCCACCATCGCTGGATTCACTGCATCCTTCGGTAGATTCCTTGATGCTGAAGCCTACTCAGGATACCTCAAAAACCAGAGCCGATACTACACTCTCTAATCTTCCCCCAATGGCAAAAGCGATCGAACCCGATCAGCTCGCAACATTCCTTCCAACGCTTCCCGGCTGGACCGTCCAGGGTGAGGTACAAAAGGAAATTCAAGTTCGCGACAATTTTAATCGGTCGCGCGTGTCAGAAAATCTGACAATGGGAACCAAGAAATTGAAGATCCAGATCGATGATTTCGCCTACGTACCGTATCTTTACGATCCGTGGCAGAAATTCAAAGGAACCTATCTTGATGACAATAACGACGAGCGTACGGAAACAACGATTATTGCCGGCTATCGCGCAGTGCAATCTATGGAGAAGAAAGAGCCGCATGGGGAGATCACGCTCTTTCCGGGCAATCGGTACGTGATCTCGATCGTGGAGGACAGTGCTGAGAGCATTAACGAGATCCGTCGCATTGCCGAATCGATGAATCTTAAAGGGCTGGAAAACCTCCAGTGATTTTACTCTCGATCCTTGGCTCGCTTTGTTTTCTCGTATCGACCATTATCTGTTCGATCCTCTCAGTTATTTTTTCGCTGGCTGACCGGAGTGGCAGAAGCTATCTTTGGTTAGCAAAGATCTGGAGCAGATCGTGTCTGTTATCCTTCGGAGTCCGTGTTAAGATCACGGGCACGGAACATATTAAGAAAGGCCAGAACTATGTGTATGCTGCAAATCACTCGAGCTATATGGACATTCCCATCTTGCTTGCATACATTCCGGACAACTTACGCCTTACCTTGCGAAGTTCACTTACACGCATTCCGGTCTGGGGTTGGGCCTTGCTGGTAAGCCCGTTCCTGGTTCTCGATCGTTCCAATCCCAAAAAGGCTCAACGAACGATCGGAAAGGCCATCGAGCGGATCAAGAATGGCGCTTCTGTGCTTTTTTTTCCTGAAGGAACCCGCACTCACACTGGCATCATGCAGCCATTTAAACGAGGTGCTATTCATCTTGCCCATGAGGCGGGAGTGCCGGTCATACCGGTGGCGCTTCTTGGCGCTTATAGCATCCTACCGCGCGACAAAGGGCTTCCGAAATGGGGATGCCATGCTGAGATCCGCATTGGGAAGCCGATCTTTGCTCACGCCGCCGAAACGGCGTCCGTTGGAGAAAAACGCGCCGATGAAAACCGCCTTCTAAAAGAAACGGAAGAGCAGGTAAGACAAATGATGGTGTGAATTACGCGATGAAGTTTTATTTCGACACGGTCACCAGAATGGAATCTTCGCCGTAACTATTCGAGTTAATAATAATGGATGCATGACTGGTGCCGACCGGTAATTGCGAGGTATCGATCGAGATCGGCACATCCGTTTTATCACCGTTCTGATACGTTGGAAACGTAAGCCAGGGCGATGCCGGAATAATCGTTGAATTCCATGTGAAAGGACACGTGCAGCTATGTGTGATCGACACGGTTGAATCCGGTCTCGCTGCTGTCATGGCAATGGAATGCGGAGCGATGATCATGTACTCCGATACTACCGGCGCGTTCGTTGTGCAGCCATACACCAGGAACACAAATGCACATGCCAGAACAAGCTTCATGAAGCAATATCCTTTCCGGTATTTGTGGAACTTGCAGCGTCGATCGTATCGAGCGTATCAAAGAACTGCGAATGCCGCCGCCGCTTCATTCGCTTTTGGCGTTTAGTGTGCTTAATGTAATACAATCCGTAATTCAGTACCAACGTAAGGAGAAACGGTAATGCGAAGGATGTGATCGTAAGCCATATCGAGCGCGTGTCATCGTCGGTAAGCATTCTTTGAAATAGATCGTGCGAGATGAGAGTAAAGAACAGGCCGCCGGCAAGCGAGATCGCCCAGAAATACGGTTTATAATAGTGCTGGTAAAAGAACAGGCCACACAGCAGGCCAAAAAAAAGGCCGATAATTCCCGAGCTTACATCATCCGGTAAGCTAAATTCTTTCCCGCGTAAAAGGAGGAATGCGATCGTCATGCATATTAGGGGCCAGCCGTCCCCGCATCACTATAAAGCCTAACCGCGCGAAATCTGTTCCGCCTCTAATGCACCCCTCTCGCCGGTGAGCAGTTCCTGAATGGATTCTGCACGGGTTGCCGAAAGCCGAGGGAGCTTCCGAATGAACAAAAATGCGGGAACAGCAAAGCACGAAAGCATGAACGCATTCAATCGAAAAGCATCTGCCACGCCGAATGTCGAAGCGATCCAGCCGGCCAATAACGATCCGAATGGGAACAGACCCGCGAAGGCAAAGGAATAGATGCTCATCACACGCCCCCGAAGCTCATCAGGTACGCGGCGTTGAAGTGTCGTATTCGCTGTGATGAAAAAGGTGATGAGTCCCCAGCCAATGAAAAGCAAAAGCACGACGGATGCTGCAAGGGTGTGCGCGAAAGAAAGTCCCAGGAGTGCGAGGATAAATACCGCAAGCCCAATGAACAACATCTTCCGAGAATCGAGCTTCCCGGCCAGCGCAGCTTGTGAAAGCGCCGCGAGAAGTGCACCCGCGCCGTTCGCAGAGAGTAGCGCACTATAGGTGGATGAACCGCCTCGCAACAAATGTCCGGCAACAACGGGAAGGTTAACGGTGTAGCTCCATCCAAAAAGAGTCATGCCTATAACCAGGAACATCAGTGAGCGTAGTTGCGGAACGGAATAGAGATAGGAAATTCCCTCCTTCATTGCTCCAACACGCGATGTTTCTCGCGAACGTGTGCGAGCATGCTCGTTGTCGAACCGCATCATTAGCAGCCCGATGATGACCGCGATATACGAAATGCCATTCAGAAAAAAGCACATATCGATCGAAAGCGCATAGATGATGTATCCCGCAAACGCAGGACCGATCAAACGCGCCGCGTTAAAGATCGCGGAGTTCAGCGCTACGGCGTTCGTTACATCCTCTTTGCTCGCCATCTCCACTACGAACGCCTGACGGGTAGGCATGTCGAAAGCCGTGATGATCCCAAGCAATAGATTTGCCGAACCGATAACGATGACGGTTACGCTATGCGTCCAAATCGCAATCGCAAGCAGAATGGCCTGCAGTGCAGCAGAGGCTTGTGTAATGACGAGAATGCGCCGCTTGGGATGCTCATCGGCAACTGTGCCGGCGATGATGGAAAGAAATAGTATCGGGATCGAGCCAAGAAAGCTCATGACGCCAAGGATCATCGAATTGTGCGTCAATGACCAGACCAGCCATGCAAGCGCAGTATTTTGAAGCCATGTCCCGATCAGCGAAATAAGCTGCCCAATAAAGAACAGCCGGAAATTACGATGCCTGAGCGACCGAAACGTCGCAGAGAACAATGAATTAACGGACCGCTTTATGGCAACTGGCTGAAGCGTCATTACGTGTGCATACGGAAATGGAGGCGAGGGGATTCGGTAAGGCAATTCTCAATTTAGCTATGTCCGTAGCAAATTATGTTACATGCCGGGCATTTCTGCGTACTTTTGTGTTCAAATATTTACATATACCTATGCGTAAGACTTTTTCCGTCGTTTTTAGTGCAGCACTTCTTTCCACTTTGCTCGTTTCGTGCGGCAAACGCACTGAACAAGCGACTGTTGATACCACAAGCCATATCGCTATTATTCCAGCGCCGCAGCGGGCGTATCCTGATGCTTCGCTCAGCATTGTATCGCCTAAAGAGGGCGAGACTCTGAAGGATGCAAGCGATTCCGTGCGGATCGTCATGCAGGTTTCGGGAACCGACCTGGGCATCCACACCGATGGCGATAGCACCATGGGCATCGCGTACTCCAAGCAGGGACAGCATTTTCACGTTATCGTGGATAGCAAGCCTTACATGGCGAACTACAAGAGCGGCGAGCCATTCAATATTGGCTTGCTTGCACCGGGGATGCATACGATCAGGGCTTTTCCATCGTTTTCCTGGCACGAGAGCATTAAATCGCCACACTCGTTCGCGACCAGGACTTTTTACGTCGGCAGCAAATCGAGCGATACCGCGCAAGCGAATAATCTGAACGGTCCGCTGCTGACGTATTCCAGGCCAAAGGGCACTTATGCCTCCGGTGAGAATTCGAAGGTGCTGCTCGATTTCTATGTGTCGAATGCCACGCTGGCACCCGACGCCTATAAGGTGAAGGTATGGGTTGATACAACCTCCATGCCCGACATCACGAAATGGCAGCCCTACTACATTACCGGGCTCACGCAGGGTAAGCATACGGTGAAGCTGCAACTTATTGCACCTGATGGCAGCGTGGTGCCCGGCAGCTATAACAGCCCCACTGGAGAAATTACAATTCAATGACGAAACGGGAACGGATTGGCTCTTTTTGGCCTATGGCAGTTTCTTATTTTATGATTTTCACAATCAATCCATTGCATGAATAAAAAGATCAAATTTTCCATCCTTTTCACGGCAGCAATCTTCGTTTGCGCCGCAACACTAACCATTACGCACGCCACCACCATTATGGGCACAGACCCCTACAAACCACCTATTACCGGCACAAAACTCGATCAATACACTGCGCATCCGAAACGGCACCTGGTGATCGTTACCAAGCAAGGCACGATCAAGCTTCAGCTTTTCGAGAAGGTTGCCCCGAACCACGTCGCGAATATCATCAATCTTGCCAAGACGCATTTTTACGATTCAACGTATTTCCACCGCGTCATCCCGGGATTTATGATCCAGGGCGGCGATCCAAATACGAAGGATAATGATTATTCCAACGACGGCATGGGGAATAATGGCACCAACCGGCTCATGGCTGAATTCAACGAAATTCATCATTCCCGCGGTATCCTTTCGATGGCACGCACGAATGATCCAAATTCAGCATCGTGCCAATTCTTTATTTGTGTAGCCGATGCAGGGTTCCTCGATAAGAATTACACTGTATTTGGCCAAGTGACCGAAGGGATGGATATAGCAGATAAAATTGTGAATCTTCCGGATGCCAGCGGAAAAACTCCAAAACAAATTCATGATCAAGGAGCAAATCCAGGCAAGGCCGCGGAAGTACTGAAGATGTATGTTGAGAACGACTAAGTTCTCGCTGTAACGATCGTTTTGAAAGGCCGCGAATCTCGCGGCCTTTCTAGTTTTGGCATTATCTTGAATCAATGGGCGTTTTCAGCCGGTATAGAGTCATCAGGATACAATCCCGGTCATGTTAGGAGAATTCAGCCACGTATTTGCATTTGGGATACTCGCAATTATTTTTGTTGCGGGTGGCCTGCTTACGAGCAAGCTTTTGCGTCCGAAGAATCCGAATCAATTCAAGCTTGCGTCTTATGAATGCGGTGAGGATCCGATCGGCGGCGCGTGGGTGAAGTTCAACATTCGGTATTACGTTGTAGCGTTGATCTTTATTTTGTTCGATGTCGAGATTCTGTTTTTGTTTCCATGGGCACTCATATTTAAGCGCATGGGCTGGTTCGCCATCGCGGAGATGTTTACGTTTCTTGGAATTTTACTTGTCGGCTACATTTATGTATGGGCGAAAGGCGATCTCGACTGGGCAAGGCCCAAGCCTTATGTTGCCAGGCTGAAGGATGTTGTAATTACGAATTACAAATTTCGAATTGCGAATTACGAATCTACAGCAAACAGTATCGTGCGGGATTCGCCTTGAGGTTGCGTATTTTTTATAATTCGTAATTTGAAATTCGTAATTCGTAATTTTACATGGGATATTTAGATAAACTCGAACTCCCCGTACTTCCAAATGATAAAACGGGTGAATCCAATATTATCGTTACAAACCTCGACACGCTCTTCGATTGGTCTCGCCTTTCGAGTTTGTGGCAGATGAGCTTTGGCCTTGCCTGCTGTGCTATCGAAATGATGGCCACTGCGGCATCGCATTATGACATGATGCGTTTTGGAGTTATTCCGCGCCCAAGTCCGCGCCAATCGGATGTGATCATTATCTCAGGAACCGTTACGCTGAAGATGGCGACGCGCATCAAAATGCTTTACGAGCAAATGGCCGACCCGAAGTACGTGATCTCCATGGGAAACTGCTCGAACTGCGGGGGCCCGTACTGGGAATATGGTTACCATGTGCTGAAAGGCGTCGATCGGATCATTCCGGTTGATGTATATATTCCTGGCTGTCCGCCGCGCCCCGAAGCTCTGCTCGAAGGTTTGATGAAATTGCAGGATATCGTAAGGACACAGAACCGGGATTACGCGGATTAAGGCGGATTACGCGGACGATTTTAGGATGATTCTATGGTTTCCTCGGATATAGTAGCAGCAATACATTCTTCCTTCGGTGAAGGGGTCGGCACGTGGCATAAATCCAATTCTGAAAATGCCTATCAGCGCCGGATGGGCTCTTATCTCGAAGTTGCCGACCCCTCCACAATTCGCGATCTCGCATTCTTCCTACGCGATGAACGGTCCCTCTTTTTCGATAGCTTGCTTCTGATTTCTTCGGTGGATAATGGAAATGGCACACTCTCGGTGGTGTATCATATCGAATCGACGAAGCATCAACATCAGATCGCACTGAAGGTTACTGTCCCTGCTGAGAATGCTCATGTGCCATCGGTAACCGATGTATGGCTGCACGCGAATTGGCATGAACGCGAAGCGTGGGATATGATGGGAATTCATTTTGACGGGCACCCAGACCATCGCAGACTATTGTTGGATGAAGACTATCCCGGATTCCCGCTGCGAAAAGATTTCAAGGAACCGGACTTTTATCATGGGATGAAAGTGCCATATTAACGCACCGGGATTACCACTATTTCAATGCCAGAAATTTTCGATCGCCACACCATCACGCACAGCACGCTTCATGCAAGCGCACCAATCCACGCGCCCGAAGAAGTCGAGCGCGGGCGATTGCACACCGAGGAAATGGTGCTGAACATGGGGCCTCAGCATCCATCCACGCACGGCGTGCTGCGCCTGGAAGTGGTGCTCGATGGCGAGCTCGTAGTTGATGTTATTCCTCATATCGGTTACCTTCACCGCTGCTTTGAAAAGCATGCGGAGCAGTTGACCTATCCACAGATCATTCCCTACGTTGATCGCATGGATTACATTGCTGCCATGTCAGGCGAGCACGGGTATGTGACAGCTGTCGAGCGGATGATGAATATTGAAGTTCCTCAAAAGGTGGAGTATATTCGCGTTCTGTTTGCTGAACTTCAACGCATTGCTTCACATCTGATAGCGATCGGAACGTTTGGAATGGACGCAGGTGCGTTTACGCCATTTCTCTATTGCTTCCGCGACCGCGAGACCATTCTTGAAATGTTCGAGAAAACGTGCGGTGCCCGCTTTCTGTATAATTACATGTGGGTTGGCGGGCTTTCCCATGATCTGCATCCGGATGTGCTCGGCATGTGCCGCGAGTTCCTGAACACTTCCCGCGCCACACATAAAGAGATTAACGATCTCCTGACGTTCAATCATATTTTCCGACAACGTACCGCAGATATTGGCGTGTTGGATGCGGAAGTTGCGATCAATGGTGGTGCGTCCGGCCCAATGCTGCGCGCCTGTGGTGTAAAATGGGATGTTCGTAAGAACGATCCCTATTCCATTTACGACCGATTCGATTTCGAAGTAGCCGTTGGCTCTGACAAACTCGCTACACTCGGCGACTCCTTTAATAGGAATTGGGTGCGTATGGTGGAGTGGGAACAATCGCTGAATATCATCGAGCAAATTCTGGAGCAGTATCCAACTAATGATCCGACCGATGTTCAATCCGCAATTCCCAAGCGCATCAAACCACCAGAAGGCGAGATATTCTCACGCACGGAAACTCCGCGCGGGGAACTTGGATATTATATCGTCTCGAAAGGCGATGTAAAGCCGTGGCGCGTGAAGGTCCGCTCCCCTGCATTTTCGAATCTCAGTCTGTTGCCGCTCATTTCGCGTGGCTACCTCATTGCCGATCTCATCGTGATCCTCGGCTCGATCGATATTGTGCTGGGGGAAGTGGATAGGTAATGGCCACGGACGAGTTCGACGACGAAGCCCTCGAAGCCGCGCGAAGAGAATTGCGGGGCGAGGTGAACGCTCCGATGGAATTCACCTTCGCTTGCACCGTCGATGAACTCCCAAAAAATTGCGAGCGTGGGAAGGTTATTGTGATTGAGGATCGCGAGATCGCGATATTCAATATCGATGGCGCGATCTATGCCACCTCAAATATCTGCCCACACGAGATGTCGCCGCTGCTGGCGGCAGGTTCGCTTGATTGCGTAGCGCGAACCGTCACCTGCCCACTGCATGGCTGGATCTTCGATATTCCGACCGGCCAGCAGATCGGCGCAAGCGGAAGCATTCCTGTCTATGAGGTGAAAATGGCGGATGGTGAGGTCTGGGTGAGGGAAAAGCCACTTTGAAAAATGCCCTTTTTTGAGCTATTTTGACCACTCACAAAAGATTTTTAAAATAATTTTGTAACCCGAGCGACCTTGTGCGTTCTTGTCTATAGGGATAAACCGTACATTCCGCCTCGAAGCTAAATTTATGAAGAAAATCGTAATTATTATTTGCTTTTTGCTGACTGCGACTTCACTCGAAGCGCAGACGATTACGCTTGGGCCAATTACGAAGCTTCTGTATTGCTTGGACGATAGTATCACTGTCCCATATCAAGCGAGTGGGAGTTTTGCCTCCAATAATTCTTTCTTCGTGGAGCTATCTGATGCCAATGGATCGTTCTCCCACTTCACGATTATTGGAAACAATTCCTCAATGAATGGTTCTATTAGTGTTAAGTTGGGATCAATCGGCTCTAATTTTCACGTGAAGGTTGCTTCGATTGATCCTTATGCAATTTCTGATAGTAATCCATCCGATATTCAAGTTTTAAGCCCACCAAGTCCAGAACCAATTCCAAGTTCTCCGTTTGCACTCATAGGAGACACCATCTACATCACCGACATGGAGCCAACAGGAACTCTATTTGACTGGACGTTTATCGATACCGATGCCTCCACACATCATTCTCAGGATTCGTCAGTAGCATTGAGTTATTCCCATGATGGCCCTAAGACAGGAAGTCTGCTCGTCACGAACGCGGCAGGGTGCATGGCAACTACTAATTTCACATTTTATATTCTTAGCTGTAATCCAACCATTCCCCATTGGCCGGACGTAGACGTTATTGAAGGAACCACTTCGGGCATTGGTCCCAATGATTATCAGTATGTCTGGGTTAGGCCTGGTGGAATTTTGTCCCTCGATGGAGACATCTTTGGTGATAATCCACAGACTATTTTTGTAGAGCCCGGAGCAACTATTGAGGGCCAGCTACAAGCAAATTATATCTTTTACATTAAGGATGGTGCCTCAGTGAACACAGAAGGGAATCCATTCTATTTATCCGCTGCTGTTTTGGATTCAGGAATCGATAGTGTTTTAAGGTTCAATTTTTACTGTCCCGATCTTACTTTCGATTACTCCCAAGTTCTTCCCAGCCTTGTCGACAATCCCCCTCCTTCAAATTTAACAATTCTTCAATCCGGCGATCATTTCTTTGCGAATGATGAAGGATTACCGATCGAAATCCGCATCTCGAATATTCTCGGCACAGAGGTGCTTTCGCAGCGTGGGTCTGGTGCGTTGGATGTCGAGCTTTCGGCACTTTCGGCGGGAGTTTATTTCGCGGTGGTGGTTTCGGGAAATGACCGGAAGGTTCAAAGGATCGCGGTGATGCATTAGGTGTAACTTTCGGGGCGGTACAGTGTTTTCTATGCTTCATCAAAGGAGCGGACGATGAAGTTACGAATTGCACTTATTCTTCTTTGCGCCACGGCGATCGAGGCCCGTGGACAGACGATCACGCTGAAACCGATTACGAAGCTGGTGTATTGCTTAGACGGTATCCTCAATCTTAGTTACACCGCAAGTGGCTCGTTCGATTCATCTAACGTTTTTGTTGCCGAGCTTTCGAATAGCAATGGTTCGTTCGACTCACCGACTATGTTCGGTTCCGAGACCGGCGACACAGGTTCATTTCAAATCGAACTCGCAAATACCGGGCTTGGCTATCGCGTTCGCGTGGTATCCAGTGACCCCGTAGATAGTTCTGCCGATAATGGGAATGATATTACAGTGTCGAATTACCCTCTTCCCACTGTTACGCTTCTTATTGATGGGAATTACTTTGCTCCCACCGCAACCGATTCCTTAAGTGGGCCAGCCGTGATGGTTGGTCAAGTCGCCACGTTCACTGCCTCTGCATTTCCATCGGCTGATTCCTTTTATTGGAGCTTCAACGAAGATGCAAGCGTACCCTCTGCGACCGGAGCCAGGGTATCTGTAAGCTACCCCACGATCGGCATTAAGGATGGAACGGTATCAATTTTTAATGCCGCTGGATGTGAAACCACGACGCCGATCAGCATCCGCGTGCTCGATTGCGAACCAACGATTCCCTGGTACGCAACGATAGTGACGACTCCAGAAAGCGTAGCCGATAGTTTTGTGTGGGTAAAACCAGGCGGGATCGATACAATGATTACAACTCCGTATCCACAAACAGTTTTTGTGGAATCGGAGGGTAGCGTCTATACCACATCAGAAGAAAGCTGGAACACTTTTTACATCAAGTCAGGTGGTATGATCAATCATGTACCGGAGCGAAGCACTATTGTGTCAAGTGCCGGTGTGCGTGATACTTTCGAGGCGCAAGTACAAGCAGATACGCTTTCTTGCGGCGATCTGGAGTTCCAGGTATCGAGCGGGGTTACGAGCGAAGTTCCACCGCCTGCATTTCAGATCGTTCAGACTGGCGACAGGCTTGCGATCGTGACGGAGGAGGGTTCATACAAGATCCAAATCTTGAATATGCTTGGGTCAGAAGTGTTATCGCAGGATGAATCAGGCTCAGTAAACATTGATCTTTCTACAGTCAATGCAGGCATATATTTTGCGGTTGTGGAAGCGGGCAATAAGCGAGAAATTCGGAAAATTGCTGTTGTACATTGACATAGCATGACTCCCGGCGAGTTAACCAATCTCATCAAAGCAAAAGCGATCGAGATCGGCTTTAACAAAGCCGGTGTGACTTCCGCTGAGCCATTTAACGAAGCTGCGGATTACTTTGAAGCATGGGTCGCAGGCGGTGCGCATGGGATGATGAAGTGGATGGAGCACAACCACGAAAAGCGGCGCGATGTCAGGAATATTCTGCCAGGAGCGAAAAGCATTCTCTCGCTGGCGCTTAACTATTATCATCCAGACAAATTCCCTGATGCAGGAGAGCTAAAGATCTCCCGTTATGCGTGGGGTACGGATTACCACGAGATCATTCCACCGATTCTCCAAAAGCTGCTTGCAGAAATAAAGCAACTTGTACCGGAGTCTGAAGGACGCTATTACACCGACACCGGCCCGCTCCTCGAAAAACCTATTGCAGAACGCGCTGGGATCGGTTGGCAAGGAAAGCACACCAATATCATCACACGGGAAGCAGGCTCGTGGGTGTTCCTTGCAGAGATCATTCTGAATATCGAGTTGGAAGCTGACTCACCCGCAGAAGATCTGTGCGGCACCTGCACCCGCTGCCTCGAGGCCTGCCCAACCGATGCACTGAAACCTTACGAGATCGACGCCACGCGCTGCATCTCCTATCTTACCATCGAACTAAAACCAGAGCACAACATTCCCGAAGAGTTTGCCTCTAAAATGGATAGTTGGCTTTACGGCTGCGATATTTGCCAGGACGTTTGTCCCTGGAACCGCTTTGCAGAACCATCGGCTATTCAGGAGTTTGCTCCGCGAGAGGGGAATCTGAACCTCACACGAGATAAGATCGCGCAAATGGATGCGGAGGAATTCTCCCGGCGCTTTCAGAAATCCCCTGTGAAGCGGACGAAGTTGGCGGGATTGATAAGGAATGCGGCTGTCTGAACTTGGATTTATGGGATTTTAGGGATTAACAGGAAGAATTTCTTCGTAATAAATCACATAGAACCCGCAAATTCACTATGTTTCCTTGAGGCTCGCTTCGTTAAGATCTATCTCTCGGTTCAATGGAGGGCTTATGCTTTTTATTTTGAAGCCTTCGGACTTCAATACTGACCGCACCGAAATTAATTAATAAACCGATTCGAAGATTATACGCTTCAAGGTAGTTTATCGCCTGAGCAAGGTGGACATTTTCTAACACAGTAATAGCTTTTAGTTCAACTGAGATTCTTCCATCGACCAAGAAATCGACGCGCCGAGTTCCAATAAGTGCTCCGTGATAATAGATCGGCATTTCATGCTCACGTGAGAATGGCATGTTAGCTAATTCCAACTCCATCGCAAGGGCTCGTTGGTAAATAACTTCTTGAAAGCCATTGCCGAGCGACGAGTGTACTTTCATTGCGCATCCGATGATCTTACCAGTAATTTCACTATCTTCGAGCATAGCAATTGAGTGGTTATTTGGTTGAAATTTATTAATATTTTCCTGTCGATCCCTAAAATCCCATAAATCCGAGTTCAGACACTTAGCAGTCTTTTCGCTTTCTCCATTTCGCGCAGTTTATCTTTCGTCATTTTCGGGAATTCGAGTTGAAGCGATTGTAGCGTACTAACCAGCACATCTGCAACGGCGATGCGCGTGTACCATTTGTGATCGGACGGGATAACATACCACGGGGCGTGCGCGGTGCTGGTATGGCGGATCATCTCCTCGTAGGCGGACATATAATCCTTCCAGAACGTGCGTTCATACACGTCGGCCGTGCTGATCTTGTAGTTCTTATCCTGCTCCTCGATGCGCGCGAGTAAGCGCCTGCGCTGTTCCTCTTTGGAGATACAAAGATGGAACTTAACGATACGAATACCATTGCGTGTGAGATATTTCTCGATGGCATTGATGTCTTCATAACGCTCTTTCCAAATATTTTTCTTTTGTGCGGACTTCGGAAGCTTTTCACCGGATAAAAGCTCTGGGTGAACCCGAACCGTCAGCACTTCTTCGTAATAGGAACGATTAAAAATGCCGATGCGCCCGCGCTCGGGAAGCCTTTTCATGGCACGCCACATAAAATCGTGGTTTAGCTCCTCGGCGCTCGGAACGCGAAAGTTACTTACCTCGACACCCTGCGGATTGACGCCGGTCAGTACATGCTTGATCGCGCTATCCTTCCCAGCAGTATCCATTGCCTGAAAAATGACAAGCAATGAATAATTATCTTGGGCGAACAGCATAGATTGAAGCTTCGAGAGTTCTTCGATGTCGCTCACGAGCTTTGTTTCCGCGCTTTTTTTGGTTTTCAATCCCGGTGTGTTCGCTGGATCGATGGAGTCGAGCGAAAAGGCGCTGCCTGGTTCTATGCGGAAATGATCGAGTGCCATGAATGATGTTAGCTGAATTATCTTTTCACCCTACTCGTTCCCGATGCCTCCCGCAATTATACAGATGTTCGTACCAAAGTTATTCACTACTCTTAAAAACTATAACCGTCAGGCATTCTTCAAGGATGCCACCGCTGGTATTATCGTTGGCGTTGTGGCGCTGCCATTGGCGATCGCGTTTGCCATCGCGAGTGGGGTCTCACCGGAACGCGGCATTATCACTGCGATCATTGCCGGATTTCTCATCTCCGCACTTGGCGGTAGCCGCGTGCAGATCGGCGGACCAACGGGCGCGTTCGTGGTTGTCATTTATGGCGTTGTCGAAAAATTCGGAATCGACGGACTTATCGTAACCACCATGCTTGCCGGCGTTGTGCTGGTGCTGATGGGTATCGCAAAATTTGGCGCGGTTATCAAATTTATTCCGGCGCCAGTTATTACCGGATTCACCAGCGGTATTGCTGTCATCATCTTTTCCTCGGAAGTAAAAGATTTTCTGGGGCTTAAAATGGGCGCTGTGCCCGCTGAGTTCTTTTCCAAATGGGCGGCTTTTGGCGAGAATATGATGAACGTCAATCCATGGTCTATTGGGATTGCCGTCGTTTCACTGTTCATTCTTATTTATTGGCCACGATTGACACAAAAAATTCCATCGCCATTTGTTGTGATTATGGTGATGACATCGCTCGTTTACTTTTTCAATCTTCCAGTCGATACGATCGGCAGCCGGTTTGGTGTGATCTCCGGCGCGATCCCAGCGCCCCAATTCCCGCACATTAGCTTACCAATGATCCGAATGTTGATGCCATCCATCTTTACCGTAGCGGTGCTTGGCGCAGTGGAGTCATTGCTATCGGCGGTGGTTGCAGATGGCATGATCGGCGGCAAGCACCGCTCCAATATGGAACTTGTTGCACAAGGAATTGCAAATATTGTAACCCCGCTATTCGGTGGAATTCCCGCTACCGGCGCGATCGCTCGGACGGCAACAAATATCAAGAGCGGTGGGCGCACACCTATCGCCGGTATCATCCATTCGGCTACGCTGTTACTTATTCTGCTTGCATTCGGGCATTTGGCGTCGATGATCCCACTAGCCGCGCTTGCTGCGATCCTCGTCGTTGTTGCATACAACATGAGCGAGTGGCGAACATTCCGTTCCCTGCTGAAAGCGCCGAAGAGTGACGTGATCGTGTTGCTCACCACGTTTATTCTTACAGTCGTCATTGATCTGACGGTTGCAATTGAGGTTGGGATGGTGCTCGCTGCATTCCTCTTTATGCACCGTATGGCAACGGTTACGAATGTAAGTGTCATCTCGCGCGAAATGGATGACGCCGATATTCCAGCCGATATGAGCAAGCTCGTTATTCCTGAAGGCGTGCAGATCTATGAGATCAATGGCCCATTCTTTTTCGGTGCCGCTGACTCCTTTATGCAGACGATGTCCTCCGTCGGTACCTTTCCGCGGGTACTCATTGTGCGAATGCGGAACGTGCCAGCCATTGACGCGACCGGAATGAAAGTGTTGGGCGATATTCGCAAGCGCGTCCGGCAAGCCAAAGGGCGCTTTATTATATCTGAAATTCATTCCCAACCGTATATTGCGCTCGATGGCAGCGGATTCTTAAAAGAGCTTGGCGAGGAAAATCTTGCGCCAACCATCGACGAGGCGTTGGCGAGGGTTTGATAATCAAACTGGCTGATAGATATTTGGTGCAACTATTCACTACATAATAGGTTTTTGAGCGTGTTTAATCGAATTATTATGCGAGTCGCCAGCCTAATTGTTCTTTTCTGCTTCGCTAATTCTAACGCATCCGCACAAGATACTCTACCGAAGTTTTCCCTGAAGGATTTCAAATGGTCGTTGCGAGGTGGTTTGATTTACCAGAGCGATCCATTCGGCACCGCACTTCTTCCAAATTTATTAGCCCAACAGCGAGGGCTTTTATTCGATAGTTATTCGGTAGGCGACGAACCTCTCATTCATGGCGCGTCCTATCTCGATTTCAGTTCACAATTTCACTATACGGCATTTTCTCTTTCGACACAGCTTGTCGCCGAACATCGCGGACAATCTTACGGCGTATATGATCTTCAGGCCATCGACGTTTATCCAAAATTTATTGCCGATTTCGATACGGGAATTCATGTCCTTGGACATTGGATCGGCTTCGACGTATCAGGCGGCAATTATGATGACATGCGCCTTCAGCAAGGTCTTACTATGTATAATATAGACGCGCAGGGCTCACGATGGAGTATTTCTTTCAATCGACTCAGTTTTACATATCAAAAAATTGCGGATCTCCAGGAATGGATCGGATTAAATCAAAATGATGGCAATGTTACTTCTTTTAAAATTGACAGCTTGCCGCTCCCTCTTGGATTTGCAGTTACCGGCGAATATGCTTCATCGGTTCCCACAGGAGTTCTTCCGACATACTCTCCAGATTTAGGGCATGATTTTACGGATGAAGAAAATACATCGTTTTCTTATTCTATTCGTCTAATGCATTCTTCTGGTATTGGTGCTTATGGTGAATTCGGCGTTCGAAACACAAATATTCCAAATAATGCCGCATACCTTCTAGGCATTTGTTACTCCACAGCCAACAAATGGTTTACTCTCAATTGTCATAGTGAATATCGAAACTATGGTTCAAATTTCAATCTTGGGTTTTACCAAAAGCCGTCTTCTTATATCGATCCCAGCGGTACCGTCTATAGCACCAATGTTATCAATTACGAACTCGGGAGCAATTATCTTTATCCAATTCAGCTTTACGATCGTCCATTCAGCCAATGGGCAGTATTTACTGAGTACCAGGGTCTTAATGTTTCTGGCCTGACTTTTTATGCAGACATAAAAGTTCCAATATGGAACGGTATTTTTTTCAAAGGTCTTATAGATTGGAACCGCATCTCAGCCGAGGGTCAAGCACCATTCGTCTATCCATTTTATAATCTCTCACTCGGTTGGCAGCCCTTTGAAGGAGTGTTTGCAATGTATGGCTATACGAATCGAACTATGAACCTCGACATGCCATACCCGACACTTTATTTATACGAATCTCCAACGCCGGAAATGAGAATTATGTGGAATTTAAACTTTTAGCCTGTTGACTTCTACATAGGTTCTTTCCTCGAAGCGCCACAACATTCAACTTCCGTCGTATTTTTGCATTATGGATCTCGAACACGCACATTCTTCGATCACCTCCGACGATCTCGACCAGCTTTGCGTAAACACCCTCCGTTTTCTTGCCGTCGATGCGGTCCAGAAGGCCAACAGCGGCCATCCGGGCGCGCCGATGGGGCTTGCGCCGATTGCGTATGTGCTCTGGACGCGACATCTTCGCTTCGATCCGCAGGATCCGCACTGGTTCAACCGTGACCGATTCATGCTCTCGAACGGGCACGCCTCGATGCTGCATTATGCACTGCTGCATCTCGCGGGTTTCGATCTCACGCTCGATGACCTCAAGCAATTCCGACAGTTTGGATCGAAAACACCAGGACATCCAGAGCGTGGGCATACACCTGGCATTGAAGTGACCACGGGTCCGCTCGGACAAGGATTCGCGAATGCCGTTGGTATGGCGATCGCAGAACAATTTCTTGCGAGTACTTTTAATCAAGTGAAGCATGAGGTGATCGATCATCATACCTACGTCATTCTTGGGGATGGTTGTATGGAGGAAGGCATTACCAGTGAGGCCGCTTCGCTGGCAGGACACCTCGAGCTTGGGAAGCTTATTGCGTTCTACGATGATAATGGGATCTCCATCGATGGCCCAACAACGATCACATTCACGGAAGATGTTAGCAAGCGATTTGGGGCTTATCATTGGCATGTGATCGACGTCCCTGATCCGAACGACCTCGATGCGGTCGATCACGCGATTCGTGTTGCGAAATCGGTGATCGATAAGCCATCGCTTATCGTCTGCCATACGCATATCGGCTACGGCAGTCCGAACAAGCAGGATACCAGTAAAGCGCACGGGAACCCACTTGGTAAAGATGAAGTGATCCTCACGAAACAACACCTTGGATGGCCGCTGGAACCGGATTTCTATATTCCGGAAGGAGTATTCAACGTTTTTCGTGAGGCTGGTGAGCGGGGTGCGAAACTGCACTCGAATTGGAACGAGCAATTCGTGCAATATCAAAAGGATTTTCCAGAAGACTGGACCATCGCTCACAAATGCAATAGACCGAGTTTTGCCGGATGGTTGGGATAGCGCGCTACCCGTGTATCAACCCGCCGATGGGCCAGTTGCAACGCGAACCATCGGCGGGAAGGTAATGAATATCATTGCGGAGAAAGTCCCGACGCTGATGAGCGGTGCGGCCGATCTGAACGAATCGACCTTCACAAAATTGGAAGCATCCGAGGATTTCGAGCCGAGTGAGTTGAAACATGGTTCCTATCATGGCCGAACGATCAATTTCGGTATCCGCGAACACGCCATGGGAGCGATCGTCAATGGAATGGCGGCGCATGGCGGCGTGCGGCCTTCGGGCTCGACGTTCTTTTGCTTCAGCGATTACATGCGGCCTTCCGTTCGGCTTGCCGCGCTGATGAACATTCCCTCCATTTTTGTCTGGACGCATGATAGCGTTGCCGTCGGTGAGGATGGCCCAACGCACCAGCCGATCGAGCATCTTGCTTCGCTTCGCGCAATGCCGAATTTCACCGTCATTCGTCCTGCCGATGCAAACGAAACCGTCGAAGCATGGCGGTGTGCGATGAAGATGAACGGGCCAGTTGGAATAGTTCTGACAAGGCAGAAACTACCGGTGATCGATCAGGCGAAATATGCTCCGGCACGCGGACTTTCTAAAGGCGCATACATACTTTCAGATGCTATGAGTGCGCCAGAGATTATACTCATCGCAACCGGCTCGGAAGTATCGCTTGCACTTGCTGCGCAGATCGAGCTGGAACAAAAGGGATTGATGACGCGCGTAGTCTCGATGCCATGCTGGGAATTCTTTGAATCACAGCCGAGGCATTATCAGGATCTCGTGTTGCCACCTGAGGTTACCTGCAGACTATCTATTGAATTAGGCGCGTCCTTTGGATGGGAACGATGGGTAGGGTCGAAAGGAGCATCGCTTTCCATCGATCATTTTGGTACGTCAGCTCCAATGGAGAAAATATTGGAAGCGTACGGATTTACCGTGCCGAATATCGTTCATATCGCAGAGCGTTTGTTGCGCCAGCCAGACACAGTCCGTGAAGAACTGCACGATCTACAGCATCGGTGACCCTGAAATTGATGTCTCGCGAGAATGTTCTGACAAAGGTGATCGAGCTGGTCGGCGACCAATACGTCTTTGAGATCAAAGCGCAAGAGGTCGCAGAACGGTTGAGAGCGAACGAGTCTCACTATTGTTCGCTGGTCGCTGATGAGGCTTTTGCAGAAGCGATCACACGCGATATGTTCGAGATCACGCGAGATAACCATCTTGCGCTAACACTGCGTCAAGAGCGCACTCTTGCACTTCCGCCCGTTGCAACGACAATAATGCTGGAGAACAGCGTTGTACTCATCAAGTTAACAAGGTTTCCATCCGTACATCACGGCAGAGGTGCAGAAGCGATCAAAGAAATTGCGAATGCATTCATGGCGGCAGAACGCGCTAGCCGCGTAATTATAGATCTTCGGGATAATCCCGGTGGAGATGGCTCCAGTGTAGCGCTTGCCACAAGCTATCTCGTTTCTGCTACCCCGCAGTTGCTCGCCATCTATCGTTACCGTGGAACCAGCTCAGACGGAGAAAACTGGACGTGGCAAAAACTACCACATGAGATAAATGGCCCATCCCGGCCGCTTGCCGATAAGCCCATCGTGGTGATTGTAAACAAAAATACTTTCTCCGCAGCAGAGGAATTTGCGTACAACCTTCAGCAAATGAAACGAGCAACGATCGTTGGTGAACCGACGAAGGGCGGTGCGCATCCTTCGAAGCGGCATCTGATCGAGGGGTTGTTCGTGCTCTCACTCCCATTTGCCGAAACAATAAACCCGATTTCTAAAACAAATTGGGAGGGTCTCGGCATCATCCCTGACCTGGAATGCTCGGGGGAAGATGCCCTGAGGCTCGCGATGCTGGAACTCGATGCCAACGTTTGGAGCGCTCCGAATCGATAGGCTTGGACTCGGCGGCTGCAGTGATCTCTGAAATTTCAGCATAGTCCCTCCTTTTACCCCTATTCTCCTAGAAACCGGGTAGCGGATGGTCTTGCGTTTTGGAGGTTCGACTGCGGAAACGATTTTTGGGGAAAAGTTCTTCTTTACCTGTGTAAACGTTTGCCAACTGTTTGCCATATTCCCGTGACGCGAAATCGCATACTTGCGAAATTCATTATTGCTATCGCTCTGCTGAGTGCTGGCGGGCAAGCTCGCGCTCAATTTATGGCGCTACACACTCCGTTCGAGCGGTTCAGCGATTTCCGCGTGATCATCGGGTGGGGAATGTCAACACCACCGAACTCACAATGGGATGATTTCACCCATTCGACCGCACCGGTCGTCAATAAGCAGATCAACTTTAACCAATATATTTCGATGGAGTATGGACAGTTCCGTTTTGGTCTGATGTCCTATGTGTTTCCGTCGGATATTTTGCCCTTTGTCGATTGGAACCCACAGTTCCAGATCGACCGGTTTGTGATAGGCGGCGATTCATCGAGGATCGGACTCAGCCTCCGAGCTGAAAATCTTTTTGCAAAGAACGACGCAAATGAATACATAGGGGATGGCCAAAGCGATAAAAGCATTTATCCCGATAGAAATTCACTATCGTTCCTCATCACTTACTGGCTTGGACATCCTCCGGACTCCAGCGATTACGGGAAGCTTTTACGCGAAGCCTCGACCGACGACATGGCAGAAGATGTCATCATGGGTCCGGTATTACCCGGGTCCAACGGTGAGGTGCGCTACTCGACTCGGAACGGCGTGAGCATTGGGGCGGGACTAGGGGATGGTAAATATTCAGGTTCCGGGCCGATTTCTCGACTTGTCAATATTTTTAATAACTACGATGTCTATACGGATAAGGGGGTACCCGGCTTCAATCCGCTTGCGCTCGTTCGGTACCGCGTCCGCAATTTGATCGCCCAACTCGATCTTGCCGGCGATGATGTGAATTTCGGGATCGTTCTTCGGAACCTAAAGCATTTGGATATTGAGACAGGATTGCTGCGGCTCGAGCATGCAATCCCGCGCTCCTCGCGCGGCCCCCATCGCCCTGAAGCATATCTCTCGATGCGATACGCCCTTGGCGGCGGGAAAGAGTCCGGGTTCTATGAGTATGGCGATGCGGTGCTGGATCAACTTGCCGACTCTGACGGAGATGGCCTTTCGGATATCGAGGAGATCATGATCTACCATACCGATCCGAATAATCCGGATACCGATGGCGATGGTTTAACGGATGGCGAGGAAGTCCGCATATACGGGACCGACCCTCTGAACCCGGATACCGATGGCGACGGCCTTACCGACGGCGATGAGGTGCATAAATATCATACGAATCCAAAGCTCGCCGATACGGATGGTGACGGCCTAACCGATGGCGAAGAAGTATTGAAGTATCACACCGACCCGCTCAAAGTCGATACTGATGGCGACGGAATTTCCGATTATGATGAAATTTTTAAATATCACACCGATCCGCTAAAAGCCGATACCGATGGTGATGGTATTTCCGACTATGATGAGATATTTGTGTATCACACGAATCCACTGTTAGCAGATTCCGACGGTGATGGAATCTCGGACTACGATGAGATATTTAAATATCACACAGACCCGCTCAATCCCGACACGGATGGCGATGGGGTTCCTGACGGCGAGGATCAGTGCCCACTCGAACCCGGACCGAAATGGAATCATGGGTGTCCTGAAGCGCCCTATCAGGTTGGTCAGCGTTTGGATCTGCCTCGCGTGGAATTTGAAACCGGCAAATGGGATATATTGCCCCAATCGTTTGCACCGCTCAATCAACTGCTTGGGTTAATGGATAAATACCCGGGAATTAAGATCTCGATCCAGGGACATACGGATAATCAGGGCGATTCACTGGCGAATGAGCGGCTGTCGATGAACCGTGCAAACTCCGTCCGCGATTGGCTGACCGGTCATGGGGTAGCCATCAGCCGCTTGGATACTCGAGGGTACGGACAGACTAGCCCGATCGCCACGAACTCCACAGATCAGGGCCGCGAAACGAACCGCCGCATCGAATTTATCATTACGGAAAATAAAGAAGCGGAAGAGAAGAAATAGAGATCAGTCGAGGTTGCCCAGAGCCAACTGAATTCTTCGTAAACATTCTTCTCGCCCGATCACTGCAAGCAATTCAAACAAACCAGGCCCCATTCCACGGCCTGTCACGGCGAGGCGAATGGGATGGATCAGCTTACCGGCGCTGATGCCCTTCTCTTCTGCATACGTTCGGACTATGGCTTCGAGCGAGTCGTGATCCCATTTTTCCGCTGCTTCAAAACGAGGAACTATTTCAGAAAGGCGAGCTTTGGCCTCGGCGTTCCAATGCTTTTGTTTGTACTTCTCTTCGTATTCCGCAGGCGGCACGAAGAAATAGCTTGCGAAATCTACAAAATCAGGCAGCGTGCGAACGCGCTCCTGCATTACGCGAATGACCGAGAGAAGATATTCATCACTTACAACATATTTCCTGTCTTCTGCAAGCGGTCGCACGAGCGTCAACAATGCTTCGGGGGTTTTCTTACGAATATACTCCGAATTCATCCAATCGAGCTTTTCGCGTCCGAAGATGGCGCCGCCTTTATTGACATGCTCCAGATCGAAATCGCGAATAAGATCGTGGATGGAAAATATCTCCTCGGTCGCGCTGGGGTTCCAACCTAAGAGCGCAACAAAATTGATGAGCGCATCGGGAAGGTAACCTTTATCGCGATAATCTTCAACGGCAACATCGCCCTGCCGCTTCGAAAGCTTCGAACGGTCGGCATTGAGCAATAATGGGACATGAGCAAATTTTGGTGGTTCCCAACCGAATGCCGCATACAGCAGAATGTGTTTCGGAGTCGATGATATCCACTCTTCAGCGCGGATCACATGCGAGATCTGCATGTAATGATCGTCCACGACGTTAGCGAGATGGTACGTTGGAAATCCATCGGATTTCAGCAGCACCTGATCGTCGATCGTCTTCGAATCGAACTCTACATCGCCGCGAATAATGTCGTTAAATCGCACAAGCTCGCCGATGGGAACCCTTAAGCGAACGACGTGCGGCTCGCCAGAAGCAATACGGCGGTCGGATTCCTCTTTGGTCAGATTGCGGCAAAAGCGATCGTACATCGGCGGAATGCCGGCGGCTTGCTGTGCTTTCCGAACTTGGTCGAGACGCTCTGCGGTGCAAAAGCATGGATAAGCATTACCACTTGCGATGAGCTGATCGGCATGCTCACGATATAATTCCGTGCGTTCGGATTGGACGTAGGGCCCGAATGGTCCCCCGGTAATTGGCCCTTCATCGAACTCAATTCCAGCCCACTCCATCGTTCGGAGCATATTCTCGACCGATCCTTCGACATAGCGCGTGCGGTCGGTATCCTCAACACGAAGAATGTTCACTCCACCATGATGGCGGGCAAAGAGATAGTTATACAGCGCCGTTCGGAGCGAACCGACGTGTACATAACCGGTAGGAGAAGGAGCAAAACGTACTCTGACCATAAAAATAATGAATGATGAATGACGAATGATGAAAAAATGGAGGATTCCATTTCATCATTCATAATTCATCATTCATAATTGTCCGAAAAGGGTGAGCGATGGGCTTCGAACCCACGACCTCCAGGGCCACAACCTGGCGCTCTAACCAACTGAGCTACGCCCACCATGATGGGCAATGATGAATTATGAATTATGAATTATGAAAGGGGGAATTGAATCCCTTTTTCATAATTCATAATTCATAATTCATAATTGCTAAAAACCGCGCGCCCGGCTGGACTTGAACCAGCGACCCACAGCTTAGAAGGCTGTTGCTCTATCCACTGAGCTACGGGCGCTAATGTATCCTGTTTAGGCTTGCTTTGCCCGACGCGAAGCGGCTTAACAGGGTGTATCAGCGACAAGTTCGCGGTGGAGGTTCTGGCTACACCTTGGTTCGGATCGCAAGGACTGTGATATTATCCGCGATCGATATTCTTTCGGAGCCGATCAACTCCTCCAGAACTTGCCGCAAGTCACCACTGCTCCGAGCGGCTTTTAGTGCGAGTTCTATCGTACCTGCTTCGCCGATGGGCTTTCCTCCGTCAGCAGCCTCTGAAAGCCCATCGGTATAGAGCACAAGCAGGCTGCCTGGGTCAAGGTGATAATGGCGGGACTCATACGGGAAAGTCGGGATAATCCCCAGAGGAATGCCCGTACTTTCCGCAATGGCGGGTTGATGTTCGGGTGAAATAATGATCGGGTTAGGATGTCCGCAAACCACCGTTTCCAGTGTATGATGGTGTATATCTATCACTGCGAACGCCGCAGTAATGAACCTCTCCGGCGCGGTACTTTCACACATCAGCCGGTTCAATTCTTTCACGACATTCAGAAGCGACAAATGTCCCTCCCGAAGCATCAAGACCAATGCGCGTAAAGCAGCCTGCAAGTTGGACATCGTTAGCGCTGCCGTAACCCCCTTGCCAACCACGTCGGCGATCGCGAGCAGAACCCGGTCATCGCCAAGCTCGATCACATCGTAGTAATCGCCACCAACCCATTCTGATGGCCGCGAGATCGCGGCGAAATCGACTCCGGCGATCTGTGGCAATCGTTGAGGTAGGAGTGATTCCTGTATCTCGCGCGCAAGGCGTAATTCGGATTCCAACCGCTCGCGTTCTTTTTCACGCTCGAAAAGCCAGGCGTTCGTAAGAGCGATCGAGGTAAGTGCTGCAAGCGATGCGAGATAAGTCGCTTCAGAATCGCCGCTTAACTTGGGATTTATCGAAGGCCCGAGTCCAAGCAGACCGAGATAGCCAGCGCCATCCGCTGAGACGAGTGGCACGGCTGTAAAGGGATCGGAAATGTTGGAGATCAGCAGATCGATCCCAACCTGATCGATGGTTTCCTGAAGATCGAGATGTGTGAACCCCGCGCGTGCGACAAGATCAAATCGGTCTCCGTCGGCAAGATATGCAAAGGCTTCCTTGATGAGGGACTTACCCATGACAGTCCTGAGCACACTTCGCATAATTCCGCGCGGCCCAAGATCGGGCGTGAGCGTACGCGCGAATTCAAGGAGCGATGTAAGTGCAAATCGCTCTTGAGATAGTTCAGCGGCTAAATCTTGATGGGTGGGCACGATTTCCTTTGAACAATAAATTCGCGTTTTCAGTTAGGGCGATCATGAATATCCTGTCTCAAATCTCAAATGCGTATCTTTTTGCTTTTTTGATTATTATGGGGTGCTCTTCAACGCCGGTTTGCAATTTGCCTCCAATCGCCGTCTTTTCTCAGACAGAGCATCCTGACGCAATAGCCGATACAATTGTGAAATACATTAACGCCGCGCACAAGCAAGTTCTCATGCAAGCTTATGGGTTTACGGATCCATCGATTTGCGACGCGCTGATTGCCAGATGGAATAGTGACAGCGTGGATGTGGCAGTCATTTTGGATCATTCGAACGAGACTTCAAGCGACTCACAGATGCGGAGGCTAATGCATTTGGGAGTCCCCGTCCGAATAGACAACGTAAAGAGCATTGCACACAATAAAATATTAATTATTGATTCGACCTGGGTTTTAACCGGAAGCTACAATTATACAGAACGCGCCAAGAAAAATGAAGAGAACTTGGAAATCAACAACTGTCCCGATTTGGCTTTACAATATATTAATAATTGGAATGATCGCGAGAACAAATCGCGACGGCCGCACAGGGCGCATTCAGGGTAATTACTCAAACTCCTGTGCTTAGCGCTCGTCTGAGTCTCGAAGCATCAAGCATTTCAATGGAGAGAATATTCTTCTGTTCATCGAAATCCACGAAAAGATCCTGCCCAATTTCGATGGTATCATCGTATTCTCCCTCCTGAACATAAATCCGGAGTGCGTCGATATTGCTGCTATATTCGAATTTCATAAAAATTTGGAGATGCGGTGGGAACGCAAAAGATCCTTCGACTTCGCAATACTCCGCTCCGTCTTTCTGCGCTCAGGATGATATTTTTGAAGATTGAATTGAATCTAACTCGTAATTGCCCGCATGATCGCTCATGCAAAAGAGCGGGAGACGGGACTTGAACCCGCGACATCGACCTTGGCAAGGTCGCACTCTACCAACTGAGTTACTCCCGCAATGCGCAAAGATGAAATATAAGAGATGAAAGATGAAAATTAGAAACGGCAGTGAACCGTCATCTTTCATCTCTCATATTTCATCTTTTCCCCACAGTCCATCCCTTTTCGAAGAGGCGGTGACCTATGGGACACTCAGAACAGCGGAGCTTCTGACAGAAGTTTCTCTGTAAAAGCAACGCACCCTGTTCGGAGCGGACGGAGTTAACGTTTTCGCCTTCCAGAAGTTCCTGTTGGATCACAGAAAGGTATTTTGCGCTGGATCGAGTCCGCGCGGTACCCCATTCTTCGATCAGAGCATGCGCTTTCTGGCGCCAAACGGGGCTTTCCGGCTCCGATCGCAATTTGGCGATACGTGCAGGGAGTATGACATTTAGCCATATCGCCGATCCACGTTCATCTCCAAGCAAGGCTTGCGGGGTGGGCAATTTTGAGGCGAACGAGGTGTGCGTTTCCCAGAATGGGCTATCACCCGCGTTAGCAACGGGGCTGCGCTCGAAGAAGGGATCTTGAAAATCCCAATCGGGATGGCTGAAATATTTTTCCGCCATTGCTGCGGCAAGCGCGACGCGGCGGTGCGGACTATTGGCAGGCCGGATGCGAAAAAATGCCCAATCATGTACGGCAAGCACTTCAGGAAACCGAAGGGATTGCTGGATCGCGTGCCAGCGGGCGTTCAGATCGAGCAGGTGGTCGTTGGTCTCGTTATCGAAATCTAGCGAAGGCTTTTCTAACAATCCGGAAACGCCAAAGAACAGCGCTTCGAGCGCAATGCTTCGGTCTTCGCTAAAGGCTTCGCGAACAAATCGCAATCGCGAGAGCGGCAGCAGCGCAGAAAGTTCACGCATCGGCACACGATTTTGCGAGTACCCGAGCGCATCCATCGTTAACTGATAGACTCGTTCCAGAAGATGCGCGTCATCCGTGACTTCGGCATCGGGCAAGGTCACGCGATCGATCAATTCTTCAAGGCGAGCTTCGCCGAATTGCTCCAGCACCTTGCGCTTAAAGCGCATCGGCACCAAAATATTTTGCGGAAAGCAGGGCAGCTCTGGCGAACGGTCGTACATTCTTCGAAATAGTTCTTCCCACAAGTCCGCGCGGCCGAACGCAAGATTATCGCGCAGTACAAGCTGCGGCACCGGAGGCCCTGCGTGCTCGCCGGTATCATCCTCAAGCACGACATGCAGAATAACATTCGAGTACCGCGCATCGCCATCGTGATGATGTTCGCGCCATCCCTCGGGAGTGATGTGAAGCTCAACATCGCCGCTGATCTGGATGCCATCGAGGACAATTCGAGCATCGAGAAAATCCGGTCCGCCGCGATGATTGTTTTCCGTGCCGCACTCGATCACCTCGACGGGCGATCCATCCGAAAGCACGATCGGCACCACAAGAAAGCTCGCGTGGGCTTTCCAGATCTCGCGGAGAAAGGATTCGGGGAGGGAAGAACCGGGATTACGCGGATTCAAAGGGATTACACGGACGATTTAGGGATGAAAAGTATTTCTTATGAACCAAATATTGCGAGATAAGGAGCGAATTATTATTTTAGTGAAAATCCTTCCTATCTCCCGCGTGATCCGCCCCAATCCGCGAAATCCAGGTTCAGGGACTGACGTATTTCTTCGCTGCCGCTCTTGCTGCTTCTGCAAAATCCGATCCTTTGGATGCTCCGGCAATGCCACGGCTTACATTGATAAGCGCAATACCCTTGCCATTTGCTTCAACCACTTCCTCCATCGTTCCGCCTTGCGTACCTACGCCGGGGATCAGGAACGGAAGTTCAGGTGCGCGCTGGCGTAACATGCGAAGTTCCAGAGGTTTGGTTGCGCCGACCACGAGTCCGGCATTCTTTTTAGGTACGTTCCACTCGCATACTTTGTCGGTGATCTCTTCGTAGAGTTTTTTTCCGTTTGTCAGATCGAGATATTCGAAATCGCGAGCTCCGGGATTGGAGGTTAATCCAAGAAAAAAAACTCCCCTATCCTCACGCCGAAGAAATGGTTCGATGCCATCGAAGCCCATAAGCGGATTGATGGTGATCGCATCAAAGGGAAACAACTCCTGATAGGCGTATGCATATTTCTCGCTCGTAGCGCCGATGTCGCCACGTTTCACATCACCGATGGTGAGGATATGACTCGGAATGTGCGCCAGCGTTTGCTCGACTGCGTCGATCCCCGGTTTACCATACGCCTCGTAATAGGCCATCTGAAGTTTATAGCAACATGCCAGATCGCTGGTAGCGTCGATAATTGCCCGATTGAACGCAGCCACCGGATTCTGCTCGTTCTTCAGAATATCGGGGATTGTTTTCCCGTCGGTATCGAGACCGACGCAGAGCATGGAATGGCTCTTTTCCTGAGCCGCAATTATTTTTTCGAGAAAGGTCATCAGATATTTTTATTACAAAGATACGTCAACTTACCAGCATTGCCGCTCCGATAACACCTGCTCGGTTACCAAAGTGGGCTTTACGGATCTCGACGACGGGGCGAAGATTCGCCAATACCCGCGAGCGAACAGTAGCAAGCGCGGCATCGAACAAAACATCTCCGGCCTCCGCTACGCCACCGCCAAGAATAAATACGTGCATGTCAAGCAGATTTGCAACATTCGCAAGCGCAACGCCAAGCAGCATTCCTGCTTCTACAAAAACACTCCGAGCGAATGCATCGCCGCTATTCATAGCATCTGCGATGATCTTTGGAGTAAGTTCTCCTAACTCACTGCGCAATGTGGATGCGATGGACGGATCGTTGACAAGCTTCGATCGTGTGCGTTCGGATAAATATTGCTGGCCGAGATATGCCTCGATACATCCCCTCGAGCCACAATTACAGTGCGGGCCGTTGAGATCGATGGAGGTATGTCCGAATTCACCCGCACCGCCGGACGCCCCGCGATAAATTCCTTGAAAGGTTCCTTCGCTTGAATAGACTGCGCCCCCAATTCCTGTGCCGAGAGTTACCAATAAAAAATGAGAAAGTCCTCGGCCTGCACCAAGTTTTGCTTCGGCCAGCGCTGCAACTTTGGCATCGTTATCTACTTCGATCCTAACAAAATCCGGCAGGAATTCGGCGAGATATTGTCGGAGCGGCTCTTCTTTCCATCCCAACAGGTTGGGCGGGTATCTAACGAGCGTGCGATCTCGGTTCATCGCGCCAGGTACGCCAACTCCGATACGATCCAATTCTGGGAATGCAGCTCGTAATTCATGAACGCGAACTGCGAGCTGCTTTGCTACATCGCGTGAGCCGGTTTGCGGAGTTGGGAAGGACGATTCTGCAGCAATGCTCCCGATGGCTGGATCTACTACTCCAAGCTTGATGGTGGTACCGCCAATATCGACGCCGAGAAGCATGGGTCTGAACTTGGAATTATGTGATTGTTGGGATATTGTCTGAACCTGGATCTATGAGATGAATGGGATAAGCGGGAAGAATTACTAAAAAAATATCGCATACCGGATTACCTTCTATCACCGTCCCAAAAATCCCATTCATCTCATAGATCCAGGTTCAGACAATAATCACGGTTCAGTTGATTCATAGATCGTTTCGCCGGGGCGCTTCATGCCATAGCGCTCACGGGCGATACGCTCAATGGTGGAAGCATCTTCGAGCTTGAGCAGCGCAACTTCCCTGGTGACGCTTGCTTCACTTGCTTGCAGTTTCTCGAGTTGGGCGCGTCGCTGGCCGATCTCATGACGAATTTCAAGATGGCGCCACAAGCCCTTATTCGCAAAAAGCAGGGTGGCGGTGAGGACAGTTAATATCCCTGTAATGAACAGCAAACGGGGCGAGCGAAGGATACGTTTTAACCGTTTTTTGAGAGATGTTCGAGCCATAATTAAGCAAAACTATTTACAAAGATACGATATTATGGAGCGAAAGTCAAGTACTTCGGTTAAAAAAGCTCCGTAATTCGGATGAAAAAGTCCGCAGAAGAGTTCTTGACCAGTTCCCAGCCGGCGCCCCCTTCGATCGCGGCATCGAAGCCGACATCAGAGCGTAACTCGACACCGGCGGTTTTTAGCCACTGTGTTTTGGAGAGCGAAGTGATTGGTACGGTCGGGTTATTCGTGGGTGCATTCGCGTACCAGGTCGATCCCATATCGAAGAATTCGACGAATTGTGGACGAAACGGCTCCAATATAGGTAAGAGAGTGCGAAATGCTTCGTCTGCGCCCCGGAGTTCAACTGTCCCGCTCAATAGCCGGTTGCCATAATAATATTGGCGAATGCCGCGCAAGCGGTCGCGCTCGTGGATCGTGGCAAGATTAAATCCATCTTCAAAGGCATCGTATTTGTAGAAGCCGAGAAAATCCTGCGGCAGTTCGTCACCGTAGTCTGCTGCACCGTGCAGAATAAACGCGAGCTGGCGATCATCGTTATCATCGAGGGCAAATTGCTTGTGGAGGAAGGCTCGCAGACGGGCACGCGTCAGATCGCTTCCCAGCGATCGATCGGCAAGCTCGCCAACTGCACCGGCTTGGAATAGCGTGGAAAGGTATTCGTACCCTGCGCCGAGTTCCAACATTTTTGCTGCAATGGGACGTTTTAACGAATCCACCGATGCGAATTGCGCAGGGTTCCACGGCTGGAAGTTTTGCCATTGACCTCCAATAAAAATATTGTGGAAATCGATCAGCGAATTCGGGTCGTGCAGCGCAAGATCTATTCCGAGATTATAGATCACATCATGCTCATAATAGGCAATATCCTGAATGACATCCTGGAATTCCGTCACGTTCTGGGCACCGACTGTGATCGTTGGCAACAATTGGCTATTTTGATACTCTGCACCATACGAAAGCTTGTTCGAAGCATCGCCATACCACGCGAACGGTTCGATGACGTGCTTTTGCATTGCATCTGAAAGGATGCCAAGCGCACCAAATTGCGCGCCGCCGCCACCGGTGGGGGTTATGTCCGTTCCTATGATGGGAGCGAAAAATAGCGGGCTGATATGCGCCAGGGAATTGTAGTACTCCGACCCGATAATATTGACCAACGGAAGTGAGTCGGCGGGGCGCGTAACCAGCGGCCAACGGATGGATCGCCAGGCAGTATATTTCTTCGCCATCGGTACATCCGGCGTGGGAACAACCGTGCGATTTGCACCTATCCAGAAAAGATCGACCGAATTGCGTGCGGTAAATGAAGTAACAAGAACGGAATCTTTATTTTTTGACCAATCCCACGCAAGGATGTTCGAAGCTACATCGGTCACTTCTCGCAATTGCGAACGGGCAGCGATCCCGGTCGCGGGCATTGCATAAAGATCGGGAATTCCGTTCTGGAAGGATAGGAAAATGATCGAATCACCGCTGGGAGACCATACAGGATAGCGATCGTTGATCGAATCATTCGTCAGGTAACGAATTTCTTGTGAATGCACATTCACCAGGGCGATATCGCGCATTCCATTCTTGCGAAAGATACTGCAGGCGATCTGTTTGCCGTCCGGCGACCATCGGGGCGAATACACTTCGACATCAACATCCTGGAAATGTGTCAGCGAACGAAGCCCACTTCCATCCGCATTCATCAACACGAGATCGGAACCCGCACGATGGAACTGTGCGGCAACGATCTGTGAGCCATCGGGCGACCAATCGGGATATTCCAGGCGCTCATCGGAGGAAATACGCTCCAGATCGCCTGACACGGCATTGCATCGGTAAAGATCATAGACCAGATCGCCATGATCGCCAAAACGGATCTTCGAGAATAACAGATATTTCCCATCCGGCGACCAACTGAGATACGGCTCGATACCAGATTCGTCCGTGAGAAGCCTCGGCTGGGAACCTGTATCGCTTTCGATGGTGCCATCGTCGTTGATCATTGCGCCGGTATCGTTCTCAATGATATAGAGTTTGGCGGATGACTCAACAGTTCGCTTGCCGAGCAGCGCTATTTGTTTTCCATCCGGAACAAGTCGTGCGGCCCCAACGATCGCGAGATGCGTTGGAATTTTATGTGCTATGTCTTCAATGTCCTCTTTTTGTCCGAACTGGGTATTGTAATAGACGTTCAGAACTTTGTGCCACTCTGCATATATTTCATCGAGCGAGTGGTGAGTAACGGCCTTGACCGCGAGTGCAAAGTTATATGGAAAGATCGACTGCTCGCGATGTTTCAAAATTTTGGCAAGCGTACTATCTCCATACGTAGCGGCAATATAGCGTACCAGCGATTGGCCGCCTTCGTACATCAAGGTTCCGCTCAAAAAATCCTCCGGACCTAGATGTAGTTTACTCGAAACCGCCGCCACTCGAAGGGGAATATCCAGATCGTTCGTCCAGCCATCGGGTTCCATGTACCGGGCCATTCCTTCGTTGAACCAGCGTGGCACGTCGCCGCCGAGCGCGGGCAAAAAAAAGTTGGTCCATGTGCGCGTGGCACGCGCGATCACAATATGGGTGAACTCGTGCGTGATGACCGTTCGTAACCATTTCGATGTACCGCTCGATCGAAGCGAAAAGAGATTATCATCGAGAATGCCGCGCATCCACACAAAAATATAATCCTCACCGAAGGCGAATGCGTTACGCTCCTCGTCATTATCGGAGAAATAGATCCGAATCTTATCCGGCAGCGGTGTTTGAAGATTAGTCGTTACAACATGGTACACTTCCTCCGCTATGGGTGCCGCAGCATGCACGATGGAATCAAGTCCCTGATGATAGACAAGGATAAAATGCTCGGTCTCGATCTGCTGCCAATGCAGTTCAGGATGATTAGCGCCAGTAATGCCAAGAAGCTGGGCGCGGGGGGAAATGATGAAGTATGAAGTATGAATTATGAAAAGAAGCGCAAGTGCAGCGAGGGTTTTCATAGGTCACAGATCATATTGCTGTCAAGTCCACAATGTCATTCAATTTCGGGAGCACCACATTCCATCCCAACTCCTTTTCGATGATGGATTTCAGCACTGTTCGCGGGCCATCCTCTCCATGCGTGAGGAATATTCGTTTTGGAGCTTTTGGCAGCAGCTTCAGCCATCGCATGATCTCACCTTGGTCTGCATGGGCACTAAAGTTAGTAAGTGTCATGACACGCGCAGCAACGGAGATCTTTTCGCCAAAGATCATTGCGGTCTTTGCGCCATCCATCAGTTCACGTCCAAGGGTTTCCTCGGCCTGATAGCCGGTGAAAAGCACGATCGTATCTGCGCGGTTAAGCCGATTTGCAAGATGGTGCATAATGCGGCCACCGGTCGCCATGCCGCTGGCGCTGATGATTATCGCCGGACCTTTGAGATCGTTGAGCCGTTTTGAATCATCGATCGTTTGTGTGAACTTTAGCGACGAAAACGAAAGTGGATTCTTGTCCGGGGATTGCAGTTCTTCTGCGGCCATGCAGTGCTCTTCGCAATATTTTTCGTAGAGCGCGGTGACGGATGTAGCCATCGGGCTATCGACAAATGTTGGAATAGCCGGTATCCGGCCTTCGCGTATGAGATTGTGCAAACAGAAGATCAGTTCCTGCGCGCGATCGACAGCAAATGCTGGGATCAGAAGTACCGAGTTCGAAGCCAGTACCTGCTTTACGATTCCGAATAACTCTTCTGTTGGGTCGATCGCGTTGTGGAGTTTATCTCCATACGTAGATTCGCACACCACAAAATCTGCCGCTGACGGCGCTTCTCTTGGATTGAGATAGATCGGCTTTTCACGTCCAAGATCGCCGGAGAATAAGATTGAGATCGGCGATCGCGGCACGCTCCCGGGCTGTCCGAGCCCAGCCGGTTCATCAAAACGCTTTTCTATTCTTACGGAGCATGATCCGAGAATGTGTCCGGCATTTGAATACTCGAAGCTGATGTCATCAGGAAGAACTTTCTTTTTATGGCGATCCTGCACGTGGAACATACCTAACGTGCGTTCGGCATCTTCGGACGAATACAACGGCAGCGCGGGTTTGTGCCGCGAATAGTGGCGGCGGTTCGCGGTGAGCGCATCTTCCTCCTGAATGTGGGCGCTATCGCGAAGAATGTATTGCGTTACATCCAATGTGGCGGGCGTACACCACACTTGCCCTCCGAACCCGATCTTTGCGAGTTTTGGCAAATATCCGGTGTGATCCAGGTGAGCGTGCGTGAGAACAATGTTAGCGATGTCCGAGGTTTGGATCGGTGGCGGATTCCAGTTCATCTCACGCAATGCGCGCCCGCCCTGGAACAGCCCGCAATCAACTAATAGGCCGCGGTGTGTAGCCGTTCTGAGGAAGTATTTGGAGCCGGTCACTTGTCCGGCTGCGCCAAGAAATTGAAGTGTAAGCATAGACGAACAAGAAAAAAATGTAAAGGCGAATAGGAAAGCAGCGGACTGGCGGGAGAATCGCAAACTAAAGTTTGCGACGGACCGCTACAACCGCGACTTTAATTCCACGATGGCTTGCTCGCACTGGGCGCGAACGAGCGCGAATTTTTCTCCGACCTGTGTAAGATCCTTATTATCAGCGCAAAGCTGTTCGATGTTTTCAGCGAAGCCGGCGGCGGTTTTCATTCCCATGAACTTCAGGTGCGGCTTCATGGCGTGTATTCTGCGGCGCGCGTTGTCGAAATCATTTTCAGAAATGGCTGCGCCGACCGAATCCAGTTGGCCGGGTACGCCATCCAAGAACATTCGAATATACTTTTTCAACTGCGCTTCATTGCCGCCGGTGATCTCGCGCAGGGATGACAGATCGGTAACAGGAGCAGCAGCAGCAGGAACCGCAGCCTGTGCTGACGATACAGGCGCACTTTGGGGCTGCAGGGTTGCGCCCTGCTGATTGTTGAGATCAGCTGTGCTTTGTTCGGAGTTCAAGGTCGATTTGCTTTCAGGCGGGTCCACCGAAGCAGGATTTTTCGACGATCTACCCTTAAAATATTTAGCTATCACGCGGAATAATTCGTCTTGTTTAAAAGGTTTTGGCACATAATCATTCATTCCGGCGGAGAACGCGCGGTCAAGTTCGGATTTAATAACGCTGGCGGTAAGCGCAATGATCGGCACTTCCCTTTTGCCGCGCGGTAAGTGAGCGCGGATGTATTTGGTTGCTTCGATGCCATCCATTTCCGGCATTTGGACATCCATGAGCACCAGATCGAATGCAAAGTTTTGCAGAAGGGTAATTGCTTCCCGTCCATTGGAGGCGATCTCGACCGATACCTCAGGAATCATATTATGAAGCGTGTCGCCAAGGACGATCTGGTTGTATTCGTTATCTTCGACAAGCAGTACGCGCATACCTCGGAGCGATGCAGCATCCAGTGACGCTGTTTCTTCCTGATCGACGATGACGGATTCGCTTGCCACTTCGAATGGAAGCGTGATTGAAAATTCGGAACCTTTGCCGGGTTCGCTGGTCACGTGGATGTGGCCTCCCTGCAGCTCGACAAAATTTCTCGAGATCGTAAGGCCGAGCCCAGTGCCGCCGTATTTGCGCGAAGTTTCGGCATCGGCCTGGGAGAAAGAATCGAATACGGATTTGAGCTTCTCTTTTGGAATGCCGATACCGGTATCGCGAACAGCGAGGCGGACGTTCATCTTACGGTCTCCGGCAGCAACGGCGCTGACGATCAATGTGACGGAACCTTTATCGGTAAATTTCACAGCGTTGCTGAGCAAATTCATCAGCACCTGCGTGAGCCGCGCGGGATCTCCGATCACAACCTTCGGTGTGGATTCAGATATTTCCTCTGATAATACAAGCCCTTTGCCTTCAGCTTTCAAGCGCATAATATCCAGCGTATGGCCGGTTACATCGAGCAGTCGGAACGGAATGCGCTCGAACTCCATCTTGCCGGCCTGCAGCTTGGAGAGATCGAGAATATCGTTGATAACCACAAGCAGATTATCGGCCGAAGAATGAATTGCTTCCAGATAATCGCGCTGTTTTTGATTAAGCGGCGTATCGAGCAGGAGCGTGGTCATGCCGAGCACGGCGTTCATCGGGGTGCGAATTTCGTGACTCATGTTCGCCAGGAACTGATGCTCCAGGCGCTCGCTTGCTTCGGCACGCTCTTTGGCTGCAGCCAATTCTTTGTTGATACGTTGAAGCTTGCGATCGTTGCGGTAAAATACCAAGGCAACCACGACAAGAAGAACTGCGATCCCAATGATGGAATAATTAACGAGCCGTTCCTGCGCGATCTCCTGATTTTGCGCGGCGATCTTGCGCTCGTTCTTGCTCGTCTGGTATTTCGCCTCCATATCGGCAAGAATGCGGCTTTTATCGACGCTGTAGATGGAATCGTGCAGGGAGCTGCCCCTTACGAAGTACTCATAAGCCGATTTAAAGTTACCAGTCGAAGCATACGCCTTACCAAGGCTAAGATAGAGATCGACAAGTCCGCGTTTGGCGCCAATACCTTCATCGATCGACTGCGCAAGGTTTAGATAGTGAAATGCGCTATCCGGATGGTGCAATACGAGGAAGAGATTCCCAAGTTGTGCATAGGCTTGCGCGGCATAGGTGGAGTTCAATCCAACTGCTTCATGCATATACACCGAATGGCGATCGTAATAAAGGGTGCTGTCGAGCACTCCTTTTTTCTCGAACACACTGCCGATATTTCCGAGCACGCGCGCAAGTTGATTACGGTCATCCACGCTCTCATACAGCTTCGCACTTCTACGGAAATAAAAGAGGGCGCTATCGAGCCGCGCGTCGAACGGAAGCGTTCGGATAGGGCCATTAAAGCTGAGGCCAATGTTGTTGTAGATCGCGGCGACAGCCCTGACATCGCGGGTCTGCGCAGAGGAAGCCAACGCAAGCCTCAAATATTTAAGCGCATTTTCGGGTTCCTGCTGATCGAGATAAAGGCAGCCGAGATTATCATACGCCACGCCTAAGCCTGCGGTATCTTGTTTGCGCATCACTATATCGAGACCGCTTTGGAAGTATTCCAGCGCTTCATCGTAACTCGCGATCTCAAGATCGTTCCAGCCCAATTGGCTATATGCTTTCGCTAAGATGCCGGAATCCGGAAGTTGTTCCGCGATGGTTACGATGTGCAATAGTTCTGCTCGCGCGCTATCGTAAAGGCCGGTACTGGAAAATTGATGGGCAACGAACAACTCGACATTAGCGCGGCGACGGTCATCGCCGGCTTTTTGTGCATAATCGTAGGCTTGCGTAGCATAGCTCATCGCTGTTGCGGTGTCGGCATCTTCAAGGGCGTAGGCTAACTTCAGCAGGATGTCGCTCCGATCGGTATCCTGTGAGGCGAACGCATACGCCGAATGCAGGCTATCGAAATAATGCTGATCTTGCGCAAAGACAGCGCGCGGCAGTATCAAAGGCAGAAGGAACACGAATGCAAGCGCGATCGCTGCGAAAGGAAACTTCGCGCTCTCGACCTGGCACGTTCGAAGGCTCATCGGTTAGTGCAAACGTAAATAGATCAGATATCCAACCAGACCCAGAGCAAGGATCCAGAAGACCATATTCATCGATTTCTGAAATCCGTTGGATTTCTGTAAGGTCCGAAGGTTGGCAAGCTGGGTTAGGGCAAGTTCAAGCTTGTGAAAGGCCGTCTCGTTCTTTACGATGTAATCGTAAGCGCCGTATTTGATGGTGTTCGATGCAACCTCGATGCGATCCTGACCGGTCAGGAAGATAACCGGAAGATTGGCGTAACGAGCCTTTAATTTCGATAGGATCTGGATGCCGTTCATCGCATCCGGCTTTACGGTATCTAATTGATAATCGAGAACGGCAATATCCGGCTCCGATGTGATCGCGGCGAGCGCATCCTCACCTGTGTTGAAAACGACCACGTTCGCCCCGGGTATTTTTTTCTCGATCGTATCACGGACCATCTCGCACATCGCGGGATCGTCATCGATGATTACAACGGTTAGATTCCTGTCTTGGCTCATCCAAAATGCCGGAAAGGGGAAAAATAGCCTTACCGGATACTCGTAAAAGCAAAAATTCGCGGAGAAAGTTTAGACCGACTCCACCAAACTGCGAAGAATGAGAACCACCCTGCGCGCCGCGATTCCACGCCGAGCGCAAAGAGCGGGCCGTCAAAGCCCAGCCGAGTTGTGCGATACGGCAATTCATAACTCTACGAAATAGCTTATTTTGGCAGCGTATGCAGTGACATTTGTCGTGAAATATCAATGGGCACCTATTTCTGAAAGAAATTTGGTATTAACCAAGACGTTTCACCAGACTTTCGTGCAAAAAATAAGCCCTCAATTCGAGGGCTTATTTTTTGAAGAGCTTTAGCTGTCCGGCTTTTTCTTTCGCCGTCCCTTTGGGGAATACTTTTCCCTTATTCGCTTTGCCTCTTCGGGCGGAATGCTGAGTATTTGTCGCACTGAGTTCTCGAAGTTTTGCCACTCTTCGGAAGTGTCGCTCCCTGAGTTGCTTTGATCTTCGGGTGTGCTTTGATTTGGCTGTTTCTTCTTTGCTGTCATTGATTAACGACCCCGATAAGCTCCTTATACGTGAGGCGTTTTCCAAACATCCCTTCCGCCGCTTTTAAGAACCTACCAGAGTCGGAATCCTTCCGATTGTTGTAACGGAAAACCTGTTCGTCTAAATACCTATCCGTATGATACGGAGAAATGTGAACATAAGTACCTTTGACCGAACGTTTGAAGAGCATCCAAAAGTTTTCCAGCGTGTTTGTGTGCGCGTCACCGTCAACGTAGGTGACAGCGTGATCTACTGTTTTGTGATCGTAATGAGCACTGAGCACGTCGTAAGAGTGGAGCATGTCTGTATAGACTTTGGAACCCTTTTCGATGTTCTCCCAAATTTCAGGAAGCAGGGAGCGGCGACGGGCATTGTCAACGACTTTGGCGCGAATCTCGCCTTTGCGTTCAACCATTCCCATTACGACCGTCTTATCTCCAACCACGCGGCGGTTCTTCACTAAAGGTGCTTTTTTGTCTTTGTGCATAAACTTCGCTTTTCCCCCGACGTAGGTTTCATCTATCTCAACCTCACCGGACAGTTTGCGAAGCGAACCGTTCTGGACAGCCTCACGAATCCTATGAAGCATGAACCAAGAAGTCTGTTGGGACACGCCGAGTGCCCGTGCTACCTCGTAGCTCGAAATCCCATTCTTATCGTTAATAACCATCCAAAGAGCCGGAAGCCATTTTGTGATCGGCAGAGGACTCTTTTCCATGATTGTACCGACTTTCAAAGAGAACTGCTTCTTGCAGTCGCGGCACTTGAAAATGGGACGGGTACGAAGCCCGTACACGGCTGTCGAGCCGCACTTCGTACAGCACCGTTCCGCGCCACCCCATTTGATGTTCGAAAGGAATTCAACGCATGTAACCTCGTTCGAAAAGTAGATCACTGCTTCGAGTAGCGTTTGAGGGTTTTTAAGAGTAGTCATAATGTCGTTTCTTATTATCTTATATGATAACGATGTTTTTGAACGGAAGTTCCGCCCTTTGCGTTATCTTTTACGATAATTCTCAAATAATCGAAAAACGTGAAAGCTACTGTTCAGTCGGAAAACTTAAAGCGCATGATCGGCAAACGGATTCAATCCCTGTTGGATGAGCGGGAAATGAGTCAAGCGGCACTGGCGGAAGCCATAGGTTCACCGAAGCCTTACGTTTCAAGGCTACTACATGGACAAATTAACGTAGGGATAGAAAAGCTCGCTCAAATTGAGCGGGAATTGAAGGCACACATTATTGTGGTCGTGAAGTAGCCTAAGTCGGATATGGTGCGTTTTCATAGCTTATTACTGGCAAAGAAAACGAAGTAATCGGCATTAGAGGTATAACCGCCTTCACCCGCTTAGGTGCGGGTGCTGGGCGGCGAGTCTCAAAATCGTAGGTGAGGGTAAGGTTATGATGTGGATTCGCGTGAATGATCTTATCATACTTCCGCTTGAGTTTTCGATATTCGGCATTGCTTGAATCTATCGTGCCGCGTGGAATGGTGTAGTGCCGCAACAGCGTCTTTACACGCGGACTGGCAGAGATAGAATCAACACCCTTAAAATTGTTGCTGCTAACGATCGCATTCGCTTCTAATCGTTCTTCTGGTGTCAACGAACGATATTCCTGCTGCCATTTCGCTGTATAGCCAAGCTTATCTTCAAACAACGCCCTGAAAATCAAATACTGTTCCGGCATGTAAAGAAGCTCTTGGAATTCTTCGAGGGTTTTACCAAAGGCTCGCTCGAAGAGCGTCCGGCCCGGCGGCACAATGCCTCTTGTCACATTTAGGATTGATTGTATTGATCGGATGAATTTTCGATTCCAGTGTTTCCCGACGTAATCGCGTCCCTTCGCTTCCTCACCGAAGAGTGGAATGTATTTCATTGGGAACGAGTGGATATACACTCCAAGCCTCTCCGAAAGCTCAACGTTAATTTGTAACCGAAGGTATAACTCTTCTGGCGTATCTACGAAATTGTATAGGATGTAATTCGAAAGTTCCTTAATTCCATGTTTTGCAGCCAATTCGACAGCCGCAATATATTTATTTTTCAGGCCGATGTAATCGAAAGCGATCCGCAACGGTCTAATCGGAATTTCGCTCATTAACTTCATCAATTCGTCTGTGACGTAGCGAGCATCCGTACCCTGATTGAAATCGACGTACCGAAGCCGCGAAGTTTTTAACCTGCGCTTCTCATAAATGGGAGCAAGATGTTTGCTTGCACGGATGAGATTAGTTTTCGTGACAGTCTCGATTCGTTGAAGATGGTATTTTTCAAGTATGGCATCATATTCGACTTTCGAATCACCTTTTAATCGCGGACGAAGCTCCTGTATGAGCCGGAACGATCGCATAATGTAAGCTCGGTCGTTGTGCTTTGCTTCCTTGAGATTGCGTATGGCAATAACGAGTTGGTTTGGCTCGACATATTTCGCACCCTTCACGAAACCCATGTCCTTAATTTCCTGAATAATCTCTGGAAATTGCGGCGAAGCCAAAACATTGTTGTCCATCAGCAATAAATTTCGCTGCTCTCCGAAGTCCTTTGCGATTTTACCAAACTTACTGATGGTTTCAATTTTCGGCTTGTATGTTGGCTCTAATTTGGGAACTGAGCAAAAAGCACATTTGCGAGTACAACCTTTTGTCATAAACGTAAAATATGCACTGGCGGTAGGATATTTGTATTCAATCTCATCGAGAATCGAATAATCGAGCGGAAGATCATCGACAATAATCTTTTCCGCCTTCTTCGTCTTGTCCAACATTCCGGGCTGATCGAGCAAACCGGAATATGGCTTAATGCCCGTCGCCTCTTCGATCTCCTTGCTGAGAAGCGAAGCCATGACTCCACCAATAAGCAACTGGTCTGGCTTTTTTACGAGCTTCTTGGCGAACTCGATCGTTTCGATCGTAATGTCCCAATAAAAAGTAAAGAGAGTTGTGACATAAATACGATCGAACGACGGATTCTTTTCGTATTCCTTATTACGATAAGACTCAGCGTATCTGTTCAAGCACCTTTCGATTGATGCTGCATGGGGGGAAGAAGTAAAGCCGATCTCCTGAAGCCGTTGTGCTCGCTTCGCTCTGAGGTAGCGTTTAATTACTTCGGATTTGGATTCCCATTCGATCGAACGGTCGATGCGCTTCAAGCTTGCGAGGCATTTCCCGTAGATTTCATTAATTACAAGCTCCTTCGGATCGCCTTTGAAAAAGGTAACCTTATCACCTAACATCTTGTGATAGGTGGAAATTTTCATCAGCCCGATGGGCGGATATTTATTTTTGTAATTTGGTTCGACTAAGAGTATGTGGCGCATTCCAGAGATCAGTAAACACAGTTCGATCGGAAAAGTTGGCGATCGGCGTAATCTTCACGTCGGCTTCTTCGTCGAAGACGTTATCCCACAAATGAATACCGTCATCCTCCGCAATCAGAAACTTCTCCTTCAAAATATCTCCCAAATTTTGATGCGCTGCTCGCCCATCTTCTATTCCCAAAATAGTGAAGTGCAGTAGTACCGCCTTTTGCGTATCGCCGACGTACCGGATGGTTGGAAAAATGGTTGGGACAAAACCGTACTCTTCAAATTTCTGAAAAATTTGTTGAGCGACATAGAGCCTCACAAGTCTTGGGTTCCGAAGATTTTTGGGTAGGGACTCACACTTTCTTATGTATGCCTTTGCCGTTGCATTCCGTGGTTGCCTTTGCCATTCCTGAAAATGTGGACCGTCAAATGCACATAGCACCGTTAAGAAAAAAACGAATTTGCTTCCCGGCCCTCCATTTGATTTTTGAAAGGTGAGTAGTTTGTCGATAGCCTGAAATTTATAGGCTACCCGAAGTACGCCATTATCATCCGGCCACTCATGAGGCTCCGTGGCTTTATTGCAAAAATCGAGATTGTACAGAGTAATAAAATTCTGGAGCTTGAATAGTTGCTGTGGCGATGAAAAGTCGCGGCCCTCGGCTGTAACCTCCTCTAAAAAACCTTCATATAATTCAAACCCCTCTATCATTTCCTCACGGTCGAGCGTATTTAGAACATCCCGAAGTCGTATAATCATCGAGCGATCTTCCGACTCACGGGTTGGTTTGCTGGGATCTCGACATTGAATTGCAATTACATATTTAATATGAGCAATCCATTCATGTATATCAAGGGCTTCTTTGCCGGGGAACCCGCAATAAACTAATTGCTTCGGGCCATAATCGTTAGCAAGAAACTCAAGAAGTGGTAAATTCCATTCTTGACGAATCCTACGCTTCCGGGGCGAGTCAAACTGCTTAGACATGGGAACGTTATTCGTTATCCTTATCCAAGTAAGATTGCTTTAACTCATTAAGAAGCTGATAGTATCCCGCGCGGTTTTTGGAAGCATTTACGATAAATCGTTCGTCGATTAAATCAAGGAGCGCCTCAAGATCAGAACCTTCCTCAATCTCGATGTCAAGTTCAGCAAGCAATGCGAGTAGATTCTCGTAGTTCTTAGGTTCCCGAAGAGCCTTGACTTTTATCTCAGATAGGTCTTTGGCGATTTGTAACGCAGATTTCTTGTTCTTTTGATGTTTCTTACTTTTTTCGGAGGTCAGAAAATTAAGTCGCTCTTGGAAAATGCGCTCGACCTTCTCGGCTTCTTTAATCACATCGGGTGCATTCTCGTTGAAGAAGGAACTTCCCTGGTGCCTTTTTACTCTTCGACTTAGTTTCCCAATAATCCCCTGAACGACGACAATTTTTTCAACCAAAAGAGCAGGGTCGCCTTCGTTCTCGTTGTATGACCCTACAACAGTCTGAAGAGCCTGCCGTTGGTTCGCCAGTTCATCATCAGACAGTCCTTCTTCTTGTTTTTTATTCCCGTAATTATCAATTTTTGCGGTAACTTTTGCTAATTCCTCGTAAAAAGAAAGCGATAACGATGAATAGGCCAATTCGGATCGTGGTGCGTTTGGTACGAGATCTGGATGCACGATAATCACTTCGCCCGAAAACCGATCGGAGAATTTATGTCGTGCGGGGAAAAATTTCACCATTGAATCTCGATCGCCAATCGAAAATCCCTGCTTTTTCAGAATAAAGCCTCGCAAATCCTTGTCATCCAACTTTTTCCGGCAGTAGCAACCCCACGCTACACCGTAGAATGTGTCTGAATCTTTTATTTGCCAAAATTCGGGTTTAGACGGTTTTGCATCTTCGCTGAACCTACTGAATTCGTATGGTCTGAAGAGAGTTGCCGTCTCAGAATTCACCTGAAGCGTTAGATTCACGAGGTCGAACTTATGACCATGCTCTGTTACCATCTCGTTAATCCGTTTCTCGATTGTTTTGCCGTATGTAAACTCAGGATGGAATGGCAAAGGAATTACGTCTCTGAGATAATCCGCAACATTGGCAAATCGAGAAAGTGCAGAATAGAACTCTTGTTCAAGCCCAGTAAGCTCAATCCTTGTGCCCTTGGTAGGGAATTCTTTGCTCTCGATCTCGCCGTCTTCGGTCAAATCAATATATCTGCCTAATAGCGTTTGAAGATCGACTTCTTCAACGGGTTTATTCGCCATACGGCGAGTTTGCTGTTCTTCGAGAACCGCCCTCATCTCGCCGAATTTCATTTCCAGCTTATTCGGTATGCCTTTGCTTCCTCGGCTCCAAATTGTTAATTTATCGCAAAGATGAAACGAGCTATAAATTCCAATTCCCATGAAACCTACGTCTCTTCGGGGGTTTTTCTCCGAAATGCCAAGCCGAACGGCATTTCGCAATTCCTCATGATTCATGCCCTTGCCATCATCCTGAACGACAATCAATCCTTGACGAATTTTGACATCAATTTTATCGGCCTTTGCGTCAACACCATTTTGAATGTATTCCCTCAGCGCGTCCTTCGAATCCCGATACATCCCTTTCGTGAGAATCGAAATGATCTCACCGCCAAAGTCTGATTTTAAGAGCTTCATAGTCACAAAATTACGCATAAATTTACTCTTCATAAGAAAAATGGTGTTAATGGCGGGTTAAGGGTTGATGAGGTAATAGATATAAGCCTCAAATGGCTGTTTTATATTTTTTGCACAACATAATTTAGGCGCTCGAAAACGGACATGTTTTCGCCGCAAAGCCGGAAAGCGGCAAATATAGACTAAAAAGGCACGAAAGTCTGGTGAAACGTCTTGGTTAATACCAGAAATTTTGATATTTTTGATGTTTGGCGAACTTTATGTCTCTAATGTTGCTTTTATGCGCAACTGCTACAAAAAGCACCATTTACGGGCAAAGATGAAATATAAAAGATGAAAGATGAAAATGGGGAGGGGATATTTATCTCACACATCTCATCATAATCACATTAATCTCAGTCAGGAAGGACAAAACATTATGAAACTCGAACTAGACTCAGCATCGGCACCACATACAGTAACACTTGGACATCGTCCGGCGCCGCTTAGGCTCATGCAGGTTTTCGATGCGGCGATCGCGAATGCAGGAGATAAACCGGAACGGCTTATTACCTATAACCGAGGCATGCAGGAGTACAACGCGTACTCGGGCGAGCTTACGCTGGTGCTCAGCCGATCTATCCAGCGGTCGGCGGAGATCGCGGGGACGGTCGCGCTGTTCCTCGCGCAGAAATACCCGGACCGGAGCGTGGTGCTCTTCAATACCTACGCCGGCGCGGACCTTCTGACCGCCGGTTTTGCGCGCGCACTCTATTATCTTGGCATGAAGGCGCCGACATCGTTCAAGCGATACCTTCCCAAAGTCAGCGATGCGAATTTTGACGACACGGTCGATCTGCCATCGCCGGAGAACCTGCGAATTGTCGATTGCCCATCCTCGATGCTTACGCCGGAAGCGCTGGAACTCGAGATCGTAAGGAACAGCGCGGACATCGTGCTCGTGAACTCGCTGGAGTTCGCGGCCTATTCGGATTTGCGAAAAAAAGAGCTGGCAGGTGCGCTGCTGGATCTCCGGCACCGGTTGGGGTTATCGGCATTCGTGTTCTCGCACGAGCTGCGGCCGATATTGCCATACAGCGGCGGACGCGGCGCGCTGGGGATGCTCTCGGCGTATGCACGGTCGGTGTGGCACATTGTGGAGGACTGGGAACACCGGACGTGGGTCAACAAGCTCATGGATGAAGAAAGCAGAGAATTGATGTAGGGTTTTCTATATGAACCGCATGCCTGGATTTTAACCATCCAAATTGTATGTTCTTACAGCAAGTCCTCCTGCCAGTTATCAAAACCTAATGCTGTGATCTGCTTTCAGATTGTTTTTTAGAGTTCTATGGTTTTAATTTCTCGAACCGTTTGCGTGGAATGCCTAAGGCTGTGATCTGCTTTCAGATTGTTTTTTAGAGTTCTATGGTTTTAATCCTGGCAAGTAGATACCACACCAGCGCAGAGCTGTGATCTGCTTTCAGATTGTTTTTTAGAGTTCTATGGTTTTAATCAGAGAGCGTATAGGTTACACGTTCTTTTGGCTGTGATCTGCTTTCAGATTGTTTTTTAGAGTTCTATGGTTTTAATCGTTCTTGAGAAATTGCTGTATTGAATTCGGCTGTGATCTGCTTTCAGATTGTTTTTTAGAGTTCTATGGTTTTAATTTCCCCCATTTATCACATGCAGGGCGCACCGCTGTGATCTGCTTTCAGATTGTTTTTTAGAGTTCTATGGTTTTAATATAACACCTTCCCTGTTCTTAACGCTGGCAGCTGTGATCTGCTTTCAGATTGTTTTTTAGAGTTCTATGGTTTTAATCACTCGTAGCGCGGTTATTCGCTTAGGCTAGCTGTGATCTGCTTTCAGATTGTTTTTTAGAGTTCTATGGTTTTAATATCGGTATCGGTATCTTATTAACCCCATTGGCTGTGATCTGCTTTCAGATTGTTTTTTAGAGTTCTATGGTTTTAATGGGAACACGGGCAACCGGAACACGGGCAACGCTGTGATCTGCTTTCAGATTGTTTTTTAGAGTTCTATGGTTTTAATCGCTCCTACCTAATGCGTTACGTTTGTTCAGCTGTGATCTGCTTTCAGATTGTTTTTTAGAGTTCTATGGTTTTAATAAACAATGGCTCGGCATTAGTGATGCCATAGCTGTGATCTGCTTTCAGATTGTTTTTTAGAGTTCTATGGTTTTAATACGATGACAGCAAGTGGTTGAAAGGTAAGGGGTTATAGCGACAAACAGGATAAAAATTTAAAACATATCGAGCTGTTGCGGAGGCCGTTCGCTCTCAACACGCGATTCTCCTTCGAATAGCTCCATCAAACCGAACTGCTTGTCGGTAATAGTTAATATTCCGACTTTACCTTTCGGCGGAAGAGCAAATTTTACTCGCTTCTTATGTACTTCAGCATTTTCGCGGCTGAACGAGTGGCGCATATAGGTTGAAAATTGGAAAAGGCTAAACCCATCCTTCAGGAGCGCCTTCCTGAATTTTGCGTATTCCTTCCTGTCTTTTTTGGTCAAGACTGGAAGATCGAAGAGTACCATGGTCCACAAGGTTCGGTATTCGTTAAAGCGTGAGTTTTGCATTTAGTTACCACCAAGCCAATCCTTTATGACTGCGGGTGAATTAGGTTCTGTTCCAAAAGGAAATTCCGGATATAAAATTCTTCGCCGCTCCCCCAAAAAACAAAATGCGAGCGAGGCAGCCGTGCGCTGCATTGCCACATGAAGCGGACGCCGTTTACCGGCCATTACCACATCGACTGTTGCGAGTGATAATAACTGTTGCTTTATCGACTTTGAAAGTTCAGTGAAATCCTCGCCGTTCCTGACAATCTCAAGCACGATCGCGTCGAGGAAGGGTCGGTAGGGTTCCATTATATCGTCAGCCAAAGGATATGCGTTGTATTTATTCCTGTGATGAATTCCGAGCGTTGGCAACATGCCACTGGCCACTAATGCTTGTGCAGTCATTGCCCGCAAAACGGCGTAGCCATAATTAAGAAGATTGTTCGGCGGTTCACCGTATCGGTCGCGTTTGAAGCTAAGTTCTTCCGGAAATATGTTAGCCCAATAATAAACTGCGGCTCTCCCTTCCAGATTATTAGTGTCGCCGGAGCGCACATCTTCCGACCACCTTATCATATTCGGCGAGGGCTTACCTGACAATGCAAGGAGCGACGCCTGATTTCTAATTTTGAAATCAATAGTCTGCGCCCACAAATTCTTCCGCATCGGCTTCGTTGCCCGAAGCTGGTATTTAAAACGCTCCGGCTGAACCCCACTTGCCGCCAATGGCAAAAACATTCCGGTTGGCATGTGGTGTTCGTCGCAGCTTACCACCGACACATTTGCCAAAAGGAGATCCCGCAGAAGCGGTTGCGTTAACGTGATCTGAGGATCGTCGAGCAGAATGGCGCCAATATCTTCAATTGGAACCATCGTGATCGACTCCTTCTCTTCTTCGGGCGCTGGCTGCCGCTCGATGACAAGCTGGTTGTCCTTCGTCGAAAGGTATGCGGGGTTGCCGAAGTAGAGGGTGCGGCGGATCATTCTTCCACTACTTGTTTAATGTCCCCGAGGATTCCAAGTTCGACTTTCACAGCTTTAATTGATCCAGGTGTAACCTGAAAGAAATTCTTATTCCGATCATTATCTTCGAATTTACTGATATTGTGACGATCCAAATAGATTTGCCCGTTCACATCGAATTTTCTGACGGTACAGAGCCTATCGAAAATTTCAGCTTGATTATTCCAGTCTATTTCATCTGGTGATTCTTTAAAAGTAACGACCGTATCCTTCTGCATAAGAAGCAGCCATAAAGGTTTACCGTTTTTCTCTGAAGGCGCAACCTCTTGCCCTTTCATTGCACGTTCTGCCGCGGTAAAAAATGGTATTGTGATATACTCACGCTTTTTTGATTGAGCCTCCCCATAAATTGCCATGCAGAAGTTGGAGCCTGAATCGACATATAATTTTGGATTTTCTTTAGGCCGAAGCTGAATGAGTTGTTCCGCAGGTTCGATCATACGAACGCTGTGGACAGGAATGAGCTTTTTGCCATTCAAACTCATCATAAAGAGCGGCTTTTGGAGTGCATCCTTAATTCTTGGTTCGCCACCATTTCGCTCAATGTGATCTTTAACAAGTTTCCGAATTGCCGGATCGACAATTTTCTCCACCTGCTTCATTTTGTCGAGTGACGCGAGAGGCTTTCTTATGACAAATTCTAATTCCCCGTTATTGTGGGAATTTTGTATCTGTCCGAAGACCGATTCCGCATGAAGCGGCCCGCGAACGGCAATAGACCGTTGGATCTTCTTCTCTCCGTGTGGATGAGAGTACCTGTACTTATTCTTTTTCGCAGTGAGCAACCGTTTTTCGTTACGGTAGGAAATTAGCATTTTGGATAGAACATTTTCCAATTCATGACGATGGTTGGGGTAGGGTCCAGGTATGCCGCCAGCCGAAATTTCACCCGTCGCTGGGTTAGCAGACTGGAGCATCAGCGGATCGGCTTCATCTGGCTCAACGGCTTCTCCTAATCCTGCAGCCCTAACAAGGTCTTGACCGGCGGGTGTCCGAAGAATTTCTAAGATATTATCGCTCAGTTTTCGGTGTGGATCATAAGCACTCGACTGGCTTAGCAAATTGATCCACCAATCATTTGTATTCGCGATCACGAAAGCATCGACTGCGTGATGCCGATGATCCCTTCGTTCCTTTTCGTTTTCGCCTTCCGAGTTGAGGATTGTATTAAGTCCCCAGAAGCGACGTAGCAACGAAGTTACCTGTCCATCCGAGGCGCGAACATCCAAACAAACACGGCGCAAAATATTACGAGCTTCCTTAGCGATCCAAGCGGTGCTTTCGATGCTTCCGGGCCTGAACTCTTCAAATTCTTCTTGAAGCATCCGCTCTTGCTTAATACGTGGAAGTGACTTAATCCTTTCCTTAAAATGGCTCACTGCCTCGGCTCCTTGTTTTTCGAAATACTTTATCGGTGTATCCTTGCCCTTTGCAGCATTAAATTCCCTTTCGGACAATGTCTTGTTTCGAAATGAATTATCGAATGATTTGCTATAAGGTACAATGTGCTCAATTTCGATGTCAGGACTAAAAAGCCGACCGAGCGGGATGATTTTTCCGGTATAGGGAGAAATCCTACCGCATTCGAGCCACAGTTCATATTTCTGCTTATCCGACGGCTTAATTCTATCGACGAATTTTCTAAACTCATCAACATCGATTGAAGAATTGATCTTTCGCAAATCTTCCTCAGCAAACTCCATTTCGAGCCAAAGTTCGAATTTTGTAATTTGACTTCGTGAAACATCAGCCCATCCCATCTTCCTTTTAAGGAACTCCCTATATTCTTCGCGCTGTCGTTCTTTATCGAGATTGCTTCGCCGCATGTTTTCACGAACATCCTTCGGCATCTTCATGGAGCGTGCGAACTCAATACGTATTTGGTCGGGCCTTCCCTCTTCCTGTATTATTGCATTGACGAGCGCAACTGTTTCACTGAGTGCCCGCATTACAAGGGGGCTTCGAAGCTGGTCAATCTCATCATTTGGTTTTCGAATAATCTTATCTTCGAGTACTCTTTCTTTGCCCTGTGTCTCCTCATCGAAAGAATGATGGTATCCTGCTGCTTTGCTTGCTTCAGAATAATCCATGCCTTTTTTGAGAAATGGAAGCATTTTATTGATCGCCTTGTGGCTGATTCGTGAATAATCGGGTTCAAGCGAAATTTCTGAGAACTTTTCAGCTTGTTCTTCCGTGAGGTCGAGCTTCTTTTTGCCCCACTCTTTCAACCAGTTTTCATCCGGCGCGAAATAGAGCACGTGCCAAATATGCTCGCGTTTTTCTTCTGGCAGCAAGCGCCAAGCTTCCTGCCCAACTACTTCCATGATCTTTGCCGCAGTGGTATTGCCCTTAATCTCTTCGATGTCGTTCAGATAGGCTCCCTTTGAAAGTCGGGCGAGGGTCCTAATCTCCCTTGTTTTGAGTTTATCTCTTTCGACCAGCACTTCTGCCAATTTTTCTTTTTCTTCAAGCGTCAAAGCTCCAAGATGCCGTTTATTGTCCGTCACTCGGATACGGCTAAGTGATTCCCAAATTCTGAACTCCTGAAAAAGCAGTGAGCTTCGCGGCGCGACTCGCTTCTTCGGTTCGAATCTACATTTGCCGACCCTTCCTTTCTGAGATTTTAGAGGCCGCTGATAATAAATACACCTTTCTTTTATTTCACGGCGACGCTCTTCGGTCAGAATTTCGGGATAAAATTTCGATTGAGTTTTCCAAACTGCTTCAAATTCCTCCTCGTACATCGATCGATGAACGAAGCGTTTACGGATTCTTTCTACCGGCTCATCTGGGTTGTGCCAATTCTCAATGGCCTCGTTTGCTTTGTATAGCGATAGGTAAAATTTTCCCAGCGTGCGTAGACCTGAATCCGCAACCCGCTGCCGGAGTTCATTCATTTGGAGCTTAATCTCGCTTCGCTCTTTTTCACCGTCCTTCAAAGCGGTCTTCCGGTTGCTCAAGAAACCGCGTCGCTGATTCAGGTGCAACAAAACTCGGCCGATCTCTTTGAGTTCAAGCTTCTCATCGAGTCCACGGCCCCGGAGTTCATAGAGCGCCCGTGCGGACTGAAGTTCAAGCCGGTCGGGGAGCATATTCATTTCAAGCAAAACGCGGCGCAGTTGTTTGCGCCGCAGCTTATAGCGGTCGTAACCTCGCCGAATCCCACGTGCGGTTCTTCGCGCAGCATTCTTCGATTCCTCGACGCTGCTCTTTGCGAACTTATCTTCCTGCACACCGACAGGGAAAATCCTCACGCCCGATCGAACGATTCGGTTTTTATCTTCCATCAGACACCATCCAATAGACGTGGTGCCAATATCGAGACCTAATGTTTTAGCCATATTTTAAATGTGGGCCCAATTAGGTGCCCATTAATATAGAACTAAATTACGAAAGTTTTCGTATAGTTCAGTAACAATCTGAAAGCTCATCATAGTAAAGATGATTCTACAGGCGAAAGCCTTGGCCCTGGTTCGTCCGGGGCTTTTTTATGTGCGGTCTCAAAAATGTTGTATATTGAGTGTGATACTATAGGCACCAAGTGTCTGTAGGAATAGTGTTGGTGTCCTAGTTCATTGACAATCGGCGTGGTCGGAGGTAGTTTTCTATATGAACGAGTTCTCTGAGAAAGCGTTTTGTGGATAACTTTTTCACAAAATGGCGAAACTGGCCTGGAATCGAGGGGTCATCGGGAACTCGCAAGAAAGAAAAACGGCACCAATTTCTGGGGGAAAAGTCTGAACCTGGATTTCTGGGATTAATGGGATTTATGGGATGGGGTTTTGGGTCGCTTAAGAAATTGTAATGGATGGCGATTAAACTTCCGGGGAGGTGCGGAGTCTATAAAAGCAAATGGTAATTATTTAGAATAAGATAATTTCAAATTCAACCACAACTTAAGACATCCACAACAATGAACTACTATCAAAACCTATCGATCCTTAAAACTTATTGGGTCAGCGGCGCGCTTCGGAATGCGGCGATCGCACTTGTAGCAGCGCTTACGCTCGGCGCTTCGTCTGTGCTGCTCAGCGGCTGCGCAACGCAAGCGAGCTCGCCATCGCTGAACACGGAATCCTCGCTTCCGGATGCGGCCCAGGGCGCGAACTCGCAGGATGCTGCAGAAGTGCTTGCCACATCGGTCGGCACGAGTTCCGGCGGTACCGGGATGGTCTTTAGCGATGCGATGACGCTTGCTAAAGGGCAATCCATCCCCGATGCCATCGTGCTGAGCTCTCCGAACGATACGACGACGGTGCATGTCGCAACGGTGACTCGGAACGTGACGAAGAATGGTTACAGCTACTCGGGAACCTGGACGCACACCTGGACGTATTACGATGCGAATGGGAATGCAATGCCTAAATTCATCAAGGGGCAGACGAACTCGGTGTCGATCACTACGCAAGGCCAGCATACCGCCTCGACACCACGGGTTACCGTAACGGATTCCAGCAATGGGTCGTGGACGGTGTCGAATTTGATCGCGGAGCCTGATTCTGCAACGCTCAACGGCTCGCTGACGCGTGCCGGTATGACTACCAGGCTTGTTAGTGGCAAAACGTTTACGCATACGTTCACCATCAACTGGACGAACGACACGCTCATCAAGGTCTTTGATCCCTTCATGGCGGATTATGTGACCTACCTGCTCGGTACCGGTTCCAGTGACTTCAAGGCGGTTGGGGTCAGGGATAGCACCTTCGAGCGTCAGGTATCGATCGTGTATAATGGCGATGGCACCGCCACGCTGACGGTCACCCGCACCAGCGGCGATGGCAAGACGGATACGTTTACGATCGATGTCGAGCATGGCATCTGGCTCCGCAACGATCATATTGGCTAAGTTGCATCGCAGAAGAAGCTCATTTCTCAATTTAATTGTAAATCAAATTCTATTATTATCGGATGGCCGGCGCAATCGCCGGCCTTTTATTGTTCTCAGCTCGTTACGCTCTGTTGTACGACGCTAGAATAAATGTTTCGAAATCTTCCGCCGCTCTGCAAAGGCATCCTAATCGCGCTCGCAGCATCGACTGTGCTGATGCTTGGGATCCCTGCACTCATGGTTTCTGTGGTGCCGCTATACCCGCAGCTACTACTTCGTGAGTTTCAGGCGTGGCGGCTAGTTACGTATCCGTTCTTTATACCCGCATCGATGCGCGGTTTGCTCACCGTTGTTTTCCATTTGCTTTGGATCGGGGTCATCATTGCAATTTTTGGCGGGGAATTAGAGACGATCATTCACACCAAGCGGCTCACGATAACACTTGCGATCACGGTTATTGCTGGTGGTCTGATCTTTTCATTTCTCAGTCCAGAAGGTGCGCTGGCCGGGCCAAGTATCATCGTCATGTTCATGCTTGGCGGATTTGCATATATGTGGCCAAAGCGAGAAATTTCTGTCTTCGGATTGTTTTGGGTGAAATCATGGGTGATCGCAGCGGTCGTGTTTGCGCTCTTTATCATTCCCATGTCCAATACCAGGCTCGATTGGAGCGCAACAAATTTGTTTGGCCCGATCTTCGGATCTATCGGCGCCATCGTTTGCTTTCATACGATGTATCGGCAGTATGCATTTGGCAGGGCATTCCTGAACCGAGTGGAAGACACGATCAAGCGCAAACCTGCTCGCCAATATGCCTCAGCGCGGAGCACAGATGTGAACGATCCGAAAGCTGTCGAGGCGCGCATCGATGCCATACTCGATAAGATCGCCAGCAGCGGAATGCAAAGCCTTTCCAAAGAGGAGCGGGATTTTTTGTTGAAACACAGCGGGTAATCTGAATACTAACGCTCAATGAATTTTAAACACGCTCTTGCGTGGAGCATTGTATGGATCGGCTTGTCGATGCTCGTGGCACTCGGCGTTCTTGCTTATTGGGGTACGGTTCCAGCAGAGGCATTCCTTACAGGATACGCTCTTGAAAAAGCGCTTTCGGTCGATAACCTTTTCGTATTTCTGATGCTATTCACGTATTATGGCGTGAAACCCGCAGCACAACGACGCGCCCTTAATTATGGATTGATCGGTGTTCTGGTGCTGCGGGGCGTACTCATTTTTGCCGGCATTGCGCTAATACAATACCTCGAGTGGATTCTTTATGTCTTTGGCGCCGTAGTGATCTATACCGGATTTGTTATGACGTTCGGCAGCGATAAGGAGTTCGATCCGGAGAAGAGTGCCACAGTGAAACTGGTCTCGCGATTTGTTAATGTCTCACCGGAGTTCCATGGGAGCCGCTTTTTTATTCGAGAAAACGGAAGGAAGGTTGCAACTCCGCTCTTGCTGGTCGTTTGCGTGATCGAGATAATGGATGTAATGTTCGCTGTCGATAGCATTCCGGCAGTATTTGCGGTCACTCGCAATCCGTGGATCATTTATTCTTCCAATATCCTAGCGGTGCTGGGATTACGTTCGCTCTATTTTCTTCTCGAGCGGGTGCATGATGCATTCCGGTTCGTAAAGCAAGGCGTAGGAATTATATTGTGGTTCATTGGCATAAAAATGATCGTCCCAGCTTTTTGGCCAACTGCGATCATTAGTAATACAGTGGCTCTGGCGGTTGTACTTTCAGTTCTGATGGTTTCCATTGTTCTATCGGTCGCTTTCAAAAAGCCAAACGAAAATGCAGCCTGAGAAAAGCAATAGGAATTCGCGTGTTTGGATCGCTATCACACTTGCGGTTTCTGCTGCCATTTTGTCTTGCACCCTGACGTATCCGTTCAACAACGACAACGCGCTCTATGCCTACATGGCGGATCTCGCGTTGAAGGGGCATTTCCCGTATGTGGGCTCATGGGATCAGAATTTCCCTGGAATTATACTCATCCATGCAGTACAGATCCTCGTGAGCGGGCATTCTCAACTTGCATTTCACATTTTCGATGTTCTCCTGCAGCTCGTTGAGAGTTATTTCCTCATCAAGCTCGGCGAACGGCTATACGATATTCGTGCGGGAATGCTTGCTGCCGTTCTGGCCGCGCTCTATTATGTCCAACAAGGCCTATGGATGGCTGGCGAGAGAGATACGTATGTTTCCATTATGCTGCTGGCAGCATTCTGCTTCGCACTGGATAGAAAACGAATATTTTGGGTGGGTTTTCTCTGTGCGTCTGCATTCCTATTCAGACCAACATACGCGCCGTATGGAATAATACTGCTGATCTGGTATCTAATTCCAAAAAATAAGCGCAAAGAGTTTAGTCCCTTTATTGCGGGCGCCGCCATTCCCATTATGCTTACGGTTTTATTCTACTGGCTTGTTGGCGGATTAAAAGACTTTTGGGACGCAACCATGCTCTTTAACATAAAAGTGTATGGCGGCAGGGGTGCATCGTTTAACCTTTGGGAGCCAATTCGGTTTTATGCTATTTCAATCATAGCCGCAGTGCTCGCGGTGATCTTTTTCTGGAAAAAGGAGCGACCGATACTATATCTCTGGTCCGCGTTCTTCGCCGCGAGCGTGATCTCACTAATGATGCTTTACCGTCACAGTGTCTATCATTACCATCCAGCAATGACGATGTTTATTCTTCTTTCGGCCATTGGATGGGTGCGAATTGACTATTTCATTTCAAAATCGTGGAAATTTTCTCGCAACGTGATATGCATGGCTGTTCTTGTTTATTATGTATTTACAACATTCCGCGGCAACACTATCCAACATGTGTTGATTGATATTGCGAAAGGAAGTATTCATTCCCTTCAGGAATCCTACGATCGCTATGAGCCATCGCCGGAGTTCGGCGCGCGAGTTCAGACAGATGTAGGGGATTACCTGAAAGCCCAGACATATCCCGGCGATACGGTACAAATGTTTGGGCCGTATAGTTACCCTCAATATCGCGCAGGGCTGCTGACTGCCAGCCGCTTTCAAACACTTCATGCATTCACGATGAGAGGCGAAGGCGATACCCTCCAACGGTTCCAAATTGTCTGGCGTCAGGAATACTTGAACGACATGCGCCATGCAAGGCCAAAATATTTTATTGTGTGCGATGCCCCCGAGGCATTCCGCCAGTATTACGGTGGGAGGCTCGGCCACGAAATACTGCGAGAAGATTTTACGGAACTTGGGAGCTGGCTGGACTCCAATTATTTTTCGGAAACGAAGATAGGCGCTTTTACTTTATACAGACTTCGATAAGTCCTATAAGACCCACATGCCAGACAAAACGATCTCCATCGTCATGCCTATCTACAACGAGGAAGCGCTGCTCGAGGAGCTTAGCTTGCGTGTGACGCGCGTGCTCGATTCCCTTGAGAAGGACACCGGGCTTGCCTCGGAATGGGTGCTTGTGAATGATGGTTCGCGGGACCAGACATTGGTAATGCTTTCTGGTTTTGCCTCTAAGGATTCCCGCATCGCCATTATTGATCTTTCCAGAAATTTCGGGCATCAATCTGCGATTCAAGCTGGGCTAGAGTATGCCACCGGCGATGCAGTGGTTATTATGGATGGAGATCTGCAAGATCCGCCAGAGTTAATTCCGGAGCTTGTACGCTCGTGGCTGGCGGGAAATAAAGTAGTGGTTGCGCAACGCCGATCTCGCGCTGAGCATGGCGTGAAGGGAATGTTATTCGCGCTCTTTCACAAAATGCTCGCCCGCGTAAGCGATCTCAAAATGGAAACCGGCAGCGGGGTGTTCGGCCTAATGGACCGTCGCGCTGTTAACGATCTGCTTCGTTTACATGAGCGCAACCGTTTCCTTCCAGGATTGCGAACATGGGTTGGTTACAAGCAAGCCAAAGTGATGTACGACCGCGAAGAGCGCGCCGCCGGCGCGCCAAAGCAGACCTTCGGGCGTCTTGTCCGGTATGCATTCGACGCGATCTTCAGCTTTAGCCTCAAACCCCTGCGCGCTATCTGGACGCTTGGCTTCATCGTAAGCACGTTTTCATTCCTCTACGCGATCTTTTTGATACTCATGCGTATTCTGCGTATCAATGTGGTTGCGGGCTTCACTACGCCGACGGTAGCGATCTTACTATTGGGCGGAATTCAGCTAATCTCCATCGGCATTTTGGGTGAGTATCTTGGGCGCATTTACGATGAAGTAAAACAGCGGCCGCACTATGTGATCAATGAGATCATTCGTAGGCCACATTCCGATAAAGTCTGATCCATGCAGCTTTCAGAATACGATGCTCTGGAAAAAGTGGAGCGCGAGCACTGGTTCTACAAAGGCAAGCGCATCCTTACCGAATACTGGATCGAGCATACCACCGCGCTATCACGCGGTGACGTTATTGTGGATTGCGGAGCCGGAACCGGAGAGTTGGTGAGGGAATTGAGATCGCATTACGAGCCGCTTGGGGTCTCCGTTATTGGGATTGAATATGTCGAAGAAGCCCGACGGCTTGCGATGGAGCGAAAGGGAACGGACTTGCTCGAAGGCTCGATCCTCGCGCTGCCGCTACAGGCTGCCACCAGCCAGATCACGATAGCGCTCGATGTGCTGGAGCATGTCGAGAATGATAAGCTCGCGTTCTCGGAAATGCTGCGCGTCACAAAGCCCGGCGGAATTATCATTATTAATGTGCCGGCGTTCCAAAGCTTATGGAGTAATTGGGATGTCTCGCTTGGCCACTTCCGCCGATATTCAAAGGCAATGTTAAGTGCGGTACTCGCCCCGCATCAGTCCGAGATCGAAGTCCTGCATTTTGAGTACGAAAACGCGTTGGCGTTTATTCCCATCTATGTCCTTCGAAATCTTGCGCATCTACTTCGCATCCGGATCCGGTTCGAGGATCGCATCCCTTCATTATTCCTCAATAAATTGCTGCTCGATCTCTTCGTTGGTCAGAGCAGGGCGACGTGGTTCCACCCGCCATTTGGCTCTTCGCTCTTTTGTGTATTGAAAAAACGATGACGCTCGAACGCACCACTCGCATTCTCGCAATTTCGCTTGGTTCGGCGTTCATCTTGCTGGTTCTTGCGCTTTCTATCATGCGCCTGATGTATCCGTATGAAATTGAATGGATGGAGGGCGCCATGCTCGATCACGTTGTCCGCATTCTTGATGGGAGACCAATTTACTCAGCGCCAACCATTGATTTCATTCCCTGGCTCTATCCGCCGGCCTATTATTACGTAGTGGCGGAGGTTGCAAAGATTGTTGGCATTGGTTTTTTCGCAGGAAGGATCGTTTCGTTCGCCTCGACGCTGATAACGGCGTTTCTTATGGGTTGGATGGTCCTGCGTATCACCAAGAATCGCATTTTCGCGTTTCTAACGATCGCGCTTTATTTCGCCACATACCACGCAACGGGATACTATTTCGACATCGTGCGCAACGATGCTTTTTTCACGGCCATCGTGGTTGTTCTTGCATTTTTGCCGATGCTGTTATCGGGAAAAATTGGCGTAATCTCAACAGCTCTGCTTTTTGTCGTTGCATTTCTGACAAGACAGCAAGCCGTCTTTTTTCTGCCGCCTTTAATAGTCTGGTTCTGGCTTTGCGATAAAAAGCTGGGAATTGGTTTTACTATAACTGCAATCGCTCTCACGCTCATTGCTCATTTCGCGATCTATTCAGCCACGCACGGATGGTCCACATTTTACATGTTCACGATCCCAAGCGCGAAGCGTGCGGATTTTTCCATTATTCGCATGTTCGATGCGTTCCCGAATTTTGCGCTCGGGCCATTTGCAGCATCGACTATTGCGATGATCTTACTTCCCCTCCTTTTTAAGGAGGGGGGCAGGGGGTGGTTGCGCGGCTTTTTCAAGAGCGATACCGGTCTGATCGTAATGATGGCACTCGCAGCACTTGCCGCGGGAGCTATGAGCCTCGGCAACGAGGGCGGCGACCGCAATGTGATGATGCCCTTCGCCGCATTCGTGCTGCCGCTATTGCCGATCGCACTGAATAAGATGAAGAATGCGAAACCGGCATTTGCGCGGTATGTGTATCTTGCGTTCCTGTTTCAGTTCGTGGCGCTGTATTTTAATCCGCTGTCGGGGAAAATGGTGATCGCGAGTTCGCGACAGCGTGCTGGAGGCGATGAATTTATGCGTAAGCTTCGCTCAATGCCGGGGGAAGTGTATATTCCGTATCATGGGTACATCACGCGGCAAGCTGGGAAGGCTTCCCACGCGCAGCTACTCGCAACCATCGATGTGCTCCGCGTGCATGACACCACATCCGCCCGCTTGCAGGCCGATCTTGATTCTGCGTTTGCCCGGCACCGGTTCAGCGCCGTTATCATGGAGGAAAGCGAGGCATTCCGCCTCGATTCGGTGTCACATTTTACCTACTCAGGACGCATGATCGCAGAGCCGAACGTCTATCTCACCCGCGTGGGCGATGCCGCCACAAGGCCGGAATTTGTGTTTGTGCCGAAATGATCAGATTATGGGGATTCATTTCTCCAATTTTCCTCTTTATCTTGTTCTAAAAATATTGCCCATTACGTCCTGTGGAATTATCAATTGTCGTCGCGGTCTATAACGAGGAGGGAGTACTCGCGGAGCTGTATAGCCGACTCTCGGCTCTATTGGCATGATCATTCCGCAGATAGCAACGATCGCAGTCGAGAAGGTCCGAGATTATCTTCTCATACCGCTTGACGAGGACGATAAATCCGGCTATCTTGCACTTGCGGGCTATACGCGAGCGGATTACTGGGAGCTTCTGCGGGATATTCGCGAGCAATTGCTGCCGGGTGAGGCCGTGTTTCAGGAACGTAACGAATACGGCGAGTATTACATAATGAAAGGGCGTTTGACCGGGCCGAATGGACGCACCCTGGGGGTGCGAACGATTTGGCTTCAAGAAATCAACGGAGACATACGGTTTCTTACACTCTTTCCCGATTAACGACGATCATGAAATTCGAATTGTTTAAGCGAGCGGCACTGACGAGGGATGTTCCCACACATCATCTGAAACGAGGGGATGTGGTGCGAGTCATCGATTATCTCGACAAACCAGAACCGGGATATGCCCTGGAAGTTTTCGATGCGCTGGGTAATACGGTTGCCGTGTTCGCGGTTCCCGAATATTATCTCGAACCGATCGTCGAGGGTGAGCTTTTGCAAGTGCGGCATGTGGGAGCCTGACTATTAAATGATTTTTTGACGGCTGCGGAGTAGAGATTTTGCCTTGTTCCATGGAATTATCAATTGTCGTCGCGGTCTATAACGAGGAGGAAGTGCTCTCGGAGCTTTATCGCCGGCTAACGGCGGCAATGGCTGCCCTGGGTAAATCATACGAGATCATTCTCGTTGACGATGGCTCGCGCGACCAATCGCTGAACATTCTTCTCGAACTTCGGGAGCGCGATCCGGAGCATATCCGCGTCTTCAGCTTCACTCGTAATTTCGGGCATCATATTGCGCTCACAGCCGGGCTCGATCATGCTGAAGGCGATGTCATCGTCATGATGGATGCCGACTTGCAGGATCAGCCGGAAGAAATTCCCAAGCTGCTGGCAAAGCTCGATGAAGGGTACGACGTGGTCTGGGGTGAGCGTGAAACGCGGCAGTTCAAGTGGTATAAGAATATTTCCAGCCAGATGTTCCTCTGGCTGATGAATAGCGTGGCACGCTCGGAAGTGCATCTCGACTCCAGCATTTTCCGCGCGATGCGCAGGAGTGTTGCGGATGATCTTCGGCAAATGCGCGAAAAGGCGCGCTACTTGCCAGGACTTGTCCGCTGGATCGGTTACAAGCAGACGAGTGTGCCGGTTGTGCATGGCGCGCGCTTTGCCGGCCAAACGAAATATTCTTTCTGGCGACTGATTAAACTTGCGCTCAGCACTGCGACGAGTTTCAGCGCCGCGCCACTGCAATTTGCGACGCTTGCAGGTATGTCCACCGCGGCGTTGGCAACGCTTGCGGTTGTTTATATTGTAGTCCGCAAAATATTGGGCGGATACACGGTTCCCGGCTACGCCTCGATCATGATTGCCATCTTTTTCTTTGGCGCATTGCAGCTTATCGTGATTGGGTTGATGGGTGAGTATGTCAGCCGTATTTATCGCGAAGCGCAGGGGCGACCGCTCTACTTGCTGCGGGAACTTGGCGAACGCAAAGCACTGCAAGTTCCTATATCCCAAGCGATAGAAGCAAGGAGATTCTCGAATTTATCACCAACAGAGCTGGAAGGATTACGTCAAGCCATAGCAAGCGATGCGCATCTTCCACTTGCCAAAGTATTGGCGAATGCCGAGCAAGATGCCCTGACCAGCTATCATTTAGCAGCATGGCAAAAATCCGATCCGTTCGTATTCTTGGCGCGTGATGGAAACCAAGTTGCCGCTGCTGCAATGTTAACCGAATTGGAATGGGATACGCGCATATTGGGAATTCCCTCTGGTAGAATTCTTTACGCAAATGCCGTTGGCGATGCTGTGGATCCCAGGCGCATAAGCACATTGCAGTCGGTTTTGGAGAGCGCGGTGAGCTATGCGAGGGAACGGAAGCTCCGCCTGATCGATGGGCGCGTGTCGAGTGAAGATCTTTTTGTCACACGCGCGTTCGAAGCAGTGGGATTTCATCTGGTCGATCTATTAGTAACGCTCGGCGCGCCAAGTACTAAGTTCGACCGAATCCTTGGCGGCGGCAAGTTCACGCGCGATGGCCATTCTGTAGAGTTCGGAGACGGACTTCGTGTTCGGCCCATGCTCCCGGAGGATGAGCCGATTCTCGCGCAGATCTCAGCAGAATCCTTCGGCGACCACACGATGATCCAGGATCGCTTCTTTCTGGAGCCGATCATTCCTGCTGAACGGAGTGAGGATCTCTTTCGCGAGTGGTTCTCGAATATTGCCCGAACACACGCGCATAGCACCCTCGTTCTGGCTGCGGAGCTTGATGGCGCCGTCTGTGGTTACATTGCACTCGAACCAATGGCCGTGCTTGGCAATGATGTTTGGTGGAAAGATTCGCTGAACGCTGTGGCTGCCGATGCACGCGGGCGCGGTGTGTATCGCGCGCTGGTGCTGGCCGCTTTCGAATATGCGCGGCACCATGAAGCAGCCGGTTTGCTGACGAAAACCCAAGCATCTACTCAGCGTGTTATCAACACATGGCTGCATTTGGGCAGCGATATTTTAGAAAGCGCTGCCACGCTGCACTGGACTTCATCTTAACGGGTGGATGTGTAATGAGTAACGAGTGATATTTTCCCTGCTCGTTACTCGTTATTCGTTACTCATCACTTTTGCAATTTGAAAACAATCCTTATCACCGGCGGAGCCGGATTTATTGGAAGTAATTTTCTCGAGTATCTATTCCGCAAATATCCGGAATATCATATCATCGTGCTCGATGCACTGACCTACGCTGGCTCGCCGGATAATATTCCGGATGATATCAAGGCATCGAAACGCTTCGAGTTCTGGTACGGTAATGTGACCAACGACGATCTTGTGAGCCAACTTGTCGGCCGCTCGGATGTTGTAGTACACTTCGCCGCTGAAAGCCACGTTGCCCGCTCGATCTTCGACAATAAGATCTTTTATGTGACCGATGTGCTTGGTACGCAAGCGGTTGCCAATGCGGTCACACGAAAGCATGATATTGACCGGTTCATTCATATTTCAACAAGTGAGGTGTATGGTACGGCGCTTACGGCACCGATGACGGAGGAGCATCCGCTGAACCCACTTTCGCCGTATGCCAGCGCAAAGACGGGTGCAGACCGGCTGGTCTATTCGTACATCGCCAGTTATAAAATTCCTGCCTGCATTTTGCGCCCATTCAACCAGTACGGCCCGAAACAGCATTTGGAAAAGGTGATCCCGCGATTCATTACGAGCGCCTTGCTGGAAGAACCGCTCACGGTACACGGGAACGGCCACGCGTTTCGCGATTGGCTATATGTACAGGATACCTGTGAACGAATCGACAAAGTGATGCACGCGCCGATCGAGAAAATTCAAGGCGAAGTGTTTAATCTTGGTTCCGGATTCGAACTGGATGTTCTGAGCATAGCGAAAATGGTTCTCGATATTTTAAAGAAGCCGGATGACCTTATCTCGCATATAGGAAACCGTCCTGGTCAGGTGGATCGGCATATTTCCTCGACCGCAAAGGCGAGCGATGTATTGGGAATTACGCCAGGCCGTCCGTTCGAGCAAGGGCTGGAAGAGACGATCAACTGGTATAAAACACACCGCGCATGGTGGGAAAAACTTTTGTGGATGCGTCACGTTCCGATCATTACCGAAAGTGGAAAGGTCGAATATCACTGAGCCGAATTTATCTGACTTGAACGACGGCTCATCGGTGGAACAAAGTCCGCTCGCTGGTGATCGCGTAACTATCCACAAGAAGGGGACGCTCACTCCTTCAATACCGCATCGGCTCGAAGGGTTGGCTGTGCTCATGCTTGCGATCTCCGTTATTATTTTTCTCGGGATGAGCATGCACACGTTGTATCAGTTCCCTGTCTTCGATGGGTATCGCTGGTACGGTGATGAATCATGGTCCATGATTGCATGGAAGAACTTGATCTCCCACGGTCGAATGATCGTACCGTTTGCGCTTGGTTCCCAATTGCTGTCCTCTCCGGGTCTTCTGCTCGGCTCGCCGTGGATTGCCGCCGTGATCTATGGAACGCCCCAATTGCTTTCACACGCTGGTGAGGATGCAGTGAATATCGGCCGAGTTGCAAGCCTGTCAATAGGGATCGTCGCGTTACTATTTTTAGGCTGGACTTGCTACCGGCTTCAGATCAGGAATGCGGTCGCGATATGTGCGATAGCAATACTCGCAACGAGCCGAAGTTTTACGTTCGCCACACACAGCGCACGTTATGATATTCTAACGGGTTTCGCATTGCTTGCCTTCGTCGGCGTGCTTGCAATGATGCTGCACTCCAACGGGCGAGATCAGATTGGCAGGAGCACAAATATTATTATGAAGTGCTTCTTGATAAGCGCATCCGGAGTTGTGATCTCCTTTACGATCAGCCCACACCTTGAGGCGATGATGCCCTTAATCATACTTTATGCCGGTTGGCGGTTTGGTGCATTGCGCAGATGGAATGCTACTGCTGCCTTCTTTGGCGGAGGCGTACTCGCGATGATCGCACTCATTGCGCTTTATGCTATTCCCAATCACACATTTTCCTTTACGAGTGGGATCAGTTCCGACAATCAATTCGGCTCGGTGCTAAACAATCTTCCGATCCTTCATCTATTTTCATGGTCTGCACAGCGTCACCAGTTGTGGGCGAAAGGGTTCTACCTTTGCCATGAAGCGCCGCTCTTTGCATTCCTTGTTCCGCTTGTAATAATAAGCGAGGGTGGACTCATTCTTTTAAAACGTCCACACTCGGTAACAGCTTTCGTTACGGCCTGCCTGGCCTTAGCGTTGCTGGTTGCTCTTTTTGTGCAGAGCACATTGCCATACTATCTCATTCATGTATTACCGCTCGCCACATTGGCGTTTGCGCTTCATCTCCAGCATTGGAGTAAACCCGCGTGGACCATGCCGGTCATTGCATTGGTGAGCCTTGCACTCTCCACAGCAATATGGTTGCAATGGATCCCAGATCTCGGCCGTGCTGGCCGTATTGGAAACCACGTCGGCGAAGCGAATACTGCGGCGATTCAGGCGGCAATCGAGGAAGTAAGCCGCGATTGGGAACCCAGTGGTCCGAAGCCGCTTATTTTAGCACAAGGCCCTGCTATCCACGAACTCCTTCGCGACACCGCGATCCGAGTAATGAGCGAATCGTTTCTGTTCTTTCCAATTCGACATGAAGGTAACCCCCTTGTGGATCTGCCCGATAGTGTAATGTCCCGTGCTGGGGTCCAGTATATTTTAGATTACAATAAACCGATGACAGTCGGCTATGAGATGGCGGTTCGCCGATGGGAGCCCGTTTTTACAAGAGTCGGCCCACTGCTCGATTGTACACTTGATTATTTTCGCGATAGCCTTAGCGAGATCGATACGCTGACGTTGTATCAAGTCGATACATCCAAATAGATCAACGAGCAATGAAGACCGCCAACATCTCGAAGCCGTTCCTGGTAGCCGTCGGCGGTTCCGCAGTCATTTTGCTGGTTACCCTTCTGCTGCCGCTCGGATTCGATAACGATCTTTATGAAGCAATGGGTTGGACGCTTTATGCTTATCATGGGCTGCCATATCTTGCATCCTGGGATCACAATTTCCCCGGTATCGTCTTCATTCATTGGATGAGCATCGTGCTTTTTGGCGCGAGCGATTTCGGATTCCGCCTGTTCGACTACATCGTACACATTGCCATGGCGGGATTTTATTACCGCGTGCTGCGCAATTGGCTTTCACCAACGGTGAGTGTATTTGGGGTACTCCTCTTTGCATTGTACTATGCCAGCGGTCAATGGGGTCTGGCTGGTCAGCGCGATACGTATGCCGCATTTCTATTGCTTGGCGCTGTTTTTGCATTCGTAAAGCTGAGAAACAACGAGAAGCACGCAACCGTGTTACCAATGATCGTGGGAATCTTATGCGGCGCCACATTCCTCATACGGCCAACCTATGTTTTTTTTGCGATCGCTTTCCTGATCCTTCTTTTCATGTCCCGTTCCGAGTTCAAGACGGTCAGCTTTTATCTCGTCGGCTGCGCTTTGCCGATCATTTCGTTCTTGCTGCCATATATTTTTGTGCCGGGTGGTCTTCTCAAGCTTTACAACACGATCATTCGATTTAATCTCGATGTATATTCTTCGGTGCATGTGCCGATCAGTTGGTGGTCTCGTGGGCGTGGTCCCATCTTTGGATTTGCGGCGGCCGGAATCATTCTCATGCTATGGCGCGCGCGTGCAAGCAAAGATCATTCGGATCGAACGATGTTCCTTCTGCTCGCTGGCAGTGCGCTTCTTTCGCCCATTATTATGGGCAAGTATTTCAGCTATCACTTCGAGCCTTTCTTCTTGCTTTCCATTCCATTCGCAGCCGTGGGCTTGATGTGTGCCGTTGATTATGTCACACTGCGATGGCTTAGAGTGGCGATCTATTCAGTTGCACTTACGGCATTTGCATACGCATATTATCCGCGTCATTTATTAAGCTATTATTGGGAAGCTTTGAAAAACAGTTCTTCGCCACTCGAAGCAACCTACGACCGTGTGCTTTCGGATAGCTTATTTGGCCGCGCGGCTGAGCGGGAAGTTGTTAACTATATTGATAGGTCGTCTTTGCCGAGCGATCGAGTAGAATACGTCTCCATCTTCCCGGGCCTTCGCTGGCGTCTGCATCGGCAACCGGCTACGCGATTTACTTCGATCGTACCGCTTTCTGCTTATACCACTCGCGTTCCTGACTATGCAGTCGCGTGGAGGTTGGAGTTCTTGAACACACTTGCAACCACGCCGCCACGCTACTTAATAGTTTCGCGATCGAAACAATGGTGGCCCTACGTTGGAAAGACGAATGACAGCGCCATTGCATCCATTCCTGGATTCGATAGCTTGCTCACTGCGAATTACTCGCTTGATACCGTGATCAGAGGGTTTGCACTTTACCGAAGTCATACATGAAATCTAGGAGCGTGCTCATTTGGTTAGTTTCGATCGCGGGAGGAGCGTATGTTTTGCTTTTTCTGATTTCTGCTGCGCTTCGGCTGGTGTATCCCTACGAGGTCGAGTGGAACGAAGGTGCAGTTCTTGATCACGCTCTTCGATTGTTGTCGCATAAGTTGATCTATGCCAAGCCTTCCCTTGATTTTACGGCCTTCGTTTACACCCCGCTCTATTATTATGTGACTGCGAGTATGATGAAGATCGGTGGCGCCGGACTTTGGGCCGGGCGACTGGTCTCCATTCTTTCGACACTCGGCACCGCTGCGATTGCAGGAACGATCGTGCATCGCGAATCCAGATCGCCATACATGGCCTTTGCAGCATCTGCACTTTATATCTCATTCTACCATCTAACGGGATTTTTCTACGACATTGTTCGCATGGATGCGCTTGCTGTGTTGCTTGTTACGGCAAGTATTTACGCTGTGTTATATTTTCGGCGCGGCTATCTCATTGCTGCACTGCTTGTTGCACTTGCCTATTTCACCAAGCAGCAAATGATCTTCATTCTGCCGGCCTTAGCCATCGGTTTACTGTTTCGATCCAGGAAAAAGGCGCTGTTGTTTGGCCTCGTATCGGTTGGAGCTATTCTTCTCGGTACTGTTATAATTAACTGGGTGACTAATGGATGGTACGCCTTTTATACGCTAACCATTCCCAGCATTAAAGCAGCGAAAGACTTTTCACTGCTAACAGCGTTCGAGTTTTTTCCCAAATGGTTGTTCGGCACGCTTGGTCTGTTTACCCTAATAATACTTACCGCAATTAACTTGCGCGGAAAGGATAATCTTAAGGGCAACTGGTCTGTACTTCTCGCTGCCTACCTTTTCGCATTGATTTCCTCTGCACTGAGCATCGGGAATAGCGGTGGCTACCAAAACGTATTCATGCCGATGGCTCTGATGGTAGCGATCGTTTTTCCGCTCAGCATCCAAACTATTGAAGAACGGTTTCCTGAATGGAAAACCATGCCTCCAACTATTCTTTTTCTAGCTTTTCTTTCGCTATCATATAATCCACTTGGAGAAAAGATGCTTTTCGCCAGCGCTCGCCAACGTCATGCCGGAGATGAGTTCATCGGCAAATTAAAGACAATTCCAGGCGATGTTTGGATTCCGTTCCACGGATATATTGGTTCATTAGCAGGTAAGCAAACACACGTGCATTTTATGGCGATGAACGATGCGCTTGTCCCGAATAATAGCATTAGCCAGCAGTTCCAAACCGAGATCGATTCCGCGCTTGCCGCGCATCGATTTTCTGCTATTATCCTCGATGAGCAAGTTGTATATCGCTGGGATTCGATTGCTCATTATGCGCGTTCATCGAACGTCTTTAGAGTTCCCAACGTATTTCTATCGCGTATTGGCGATGCTGGCACAAGGCCGGACCATATCTATTTGCCTGCGCCATGAGCAGCAATTCTTCTCGGCGTGGGCGTGATACGCTAACGACCCTTCTGCACATTCTGCTCGCGATCTTGCTGGCAGATCAGTTGCGGTTTCTGTTTTCGTATCCGGTGCCGGATACCGGCATGTGGTTTGGTGATGAAAGCTGGACAATGTTAACGGTGCGCGCGCTCGCACAGAGCGGCATCGCTCGGGTTCCCGAAGCCATCGGTTCGTCGCTATCGCATTCGAACGGGTTAATAAACGGTAGCATTTGGATCGCGGGAGTTCTCTACGGCGTACCGACACTGATTTTCTCAAATCTTGGAAGTCCAGTAGGTATTGGTCGCTTGATTACGTTTGTGCTCTCGCTAATCTCGCTCTCCTTTATCTATCGACTTGCACGGAGTGCTGGCGCTTCAGCGCCTGCTGCATTGATCGGTGTTTTCTCTATTGTAATATCAAATGTGTTTTATTTTTCAAGCCATTCTGCAAGACTTGACATGGTAACCGGTTTGGCAGTGTTGTTGTATTTTCTACTATTGCTCAAGATCTTTGATCGAATCCAGGCAGGGGATTCGCTTGGCGCATGGGCGTTCATTTTGCCATGTATTGCATTACTTTCCATTGCAGTGTATGTGCATGTGCCGACGCTTATCGCTATACCTACACTGTTTTCGATGTGGCGTTTTGGAATTTTCCGTAGTCTTCGAACAGTGTTGATTGCTCTCGCTGGGGCCACCTCCGCGATCATGATTGTGGTTGGGATCTATTGGCTAACGACCGGCTCGCTTGACTTGCTTGGGAGGGGTTATAATCAATACTACAATGTTGCAAACTCATTACCGGTATTGCACCTGTTATCGTGGCGTGTGCAGAAGATCAATACGATCGATCGCGCAATTCAGGTTTGGGAGGTAGCGCGGCCGGTCGTAGTAACGATAGTCCTTGGAATTGTCCTTCGAATCTGGAGGCGCTTCAAGCTCGATCCCAAAGAACGATTCCTTCTCATTAATACACTACTTTTGTTGATCGGTTGGGGTTTATTTGGCGGTCCCGCAGTGTTTTATAACATCCATGTCATGCCTGTCGCCGCAGTTTGTGGAGCTATACTACTTGCGCCGGCATTGCAAGATCATGCATTGCGAGGTATTCGCGGCATCCTCGTTCCATGTTTGATTTTGGCGGCAGTGTTCGCGATCATTACACAGGAAACGCACGGACGGGTTGGCGAGCGCCTTGTAAGTGGGAATGATCTGGCAATTCGGTCGCTCATCGCACCCATTGCCTCACAAGCTCAACCGCCTTTGCTGCTTTGCGATGAACCGGCTGAGCATGTCATTGCAAGTGCACAGGGCATTCGATTAATGACCAACCACTTGCTGCTGTTTGGGGAGGAGAACAAACCATTGCCGGACATTCTGAGAGCGCATCGCGTTGATTATTTGCTATTATACACTGGTTCGCACTGGCGAAGTCCTTTCCGAGGTATTGCCGACTCGCTTTATACTCTCGCCGGTGAACGCGTTGGGACGTTTACCGACCTTGGGAGAACCTACGATGCCCCGCATTGGAATGAGTTTGATACGTTACGCCTTTACAAAGCGAAATAGTGCTGCCTAACAACTCCATATCTCGTCCCGAACGCGTTGCCGCCTTTATCATCGCAGCAATGATCGTGATCATACTCGTGATGCAGACGCGCTCGCTCTACATTTTTCCGCAGCCGGATGGTGCACGGTGGTGGGGTGATGAAACTGGCCAGATCCTTGAACTTCGTTCCGAATTACAGAATGGCTATGCCCACATCCCACCAGCGCTTGGTTCCAGCGTTGCGCTCACGAACGGCCTGATAAGAGGAAATTCCTGGTTTGCGGCAGCAATCTATGGCATCCCTGCTCTGATCTTTGCCGATGTTGCAAATCTCGTCGCGATCGGAAGGACGGTCACTTTCGTGCTCTCACTTGTTCTGATATTCGCGATGTATCGAATGCTCAGGGGATTTCAGGTTTCACAGGCCTTGGCATTGCTTGCGGTGCTGCTGCTTGTAACAACGCGGAGCTTTTTTTATGCGAGCCATGCTGCGCGGCTGGATGTCGCCGCTGGAATCAGCGTACTTGCGTTCTCCTGGTATCTCGCTTTTCGAAATGATGCGCTGCAGCAGATGAAATGGCGACCAACCGCGAGATGGTATTTTGTTTATGGTGCGTGCATGATATTGTTTGCAACGCTATCCATCCACCTACTCACATTGTTAGGTATGCTTTCAATCTATATGCTTTGGCGATTTGATGCGTTTCGCCGAGCTTCGGCCATGGTACCTATCGTTGGTGGATCTTTACTTATGCTCGGAGTGCTTGTTGGCATCTATGCAATTACGGGGGCGCCATTTTCTGTGTATGGACCTTCGACTTCGCCAAATCAGTTCCAGAGCGTAACGGCCGAACTGCCGATCTTGCGACCGTTTTCTCGCTCAGTGCAAATTGCCAATATCCTTGAGCGGGTGCATGGGTTATGGTTGGAGGCACCTGCATTTTTGGCACTTCTAATTGTTGTGACAGCTGGCACAATATTCCGACGTACTTCCGTTCCAGAAAATAATTTGATTAAGTGGATATCAGGAGCCGCAATTATTATCCTGATTGCATGGCTGTTACTCGAAAGTCCGGCGCGTTACTATTTCGTGCAAGTGATTCCGCTGTTCATTGTTGTCAGCGTGATCAAACTATCGACGTGGTGGAAGTCCACACTTGCTAGCTGCTCTGTCGTTATTGCGATCTCCACCGCACTTTGTCTGTTTGGTGTAATGGATAGCATCAGTGCCGAGCACAGTGCATCCGCGATTGATCAATCTAATCATTCCGCGATCGCACTTGCACTCGACTCCATTCAAGCAAACACGAAAACGAGGGGGCGGCCAATTGTGCTAGCTCAAAATCCCGCTATTTCCATGCTTGAACACGAGAAAAGCGTTCAGCTTATGACGGCACATTTTGTAACCTTCCCCACTTCGAACGAATCTATTCCAAAAGTATTACAGAAGCTTGGAGTTAGATACATCGTGCTTTATGCCGCTCACGATGGTTCGATCTACTCAGCCGATTATCATGCGCTGCGCCCTGTTGCCGATAGCCTTGGTGCGATCATGCTGCGTAAGCCTGGAATGCTCTTTGATGTCGACAGGGATTATTTCAACGCGTTCAGTGCTGCCGAAAGCAGCGACACCTTGATCTTATATAAACTTCCAACCGTTGCGCAATAAGTTTTCATCCATACTCGATCGAAGCGAGAAAATCGTTTTTTCCGGATTGCTTGCGCTGGCGTCCGCATTATTTTTGTTCGAGTTGCTCTCTCTTTATTCCACACCCATTCCCGACTCTTATCTTTGGTGGGGCGATGAAAGCTGGCTTATGTTGGAATTTCGCAATCAAATGCAGCATGGTGCGTTTCTCCATCCTTATGCGCTCGCTTCAAGCCTTCAGCATGGGAGTGGAATTATATTCGGGAACATGTGGGCCACTGCGATCTTTTACGGTATTCCGGCGGCGCTTGTCAGCCCACAGCGCATGGACATTGTGTTGTTGGGCCGCAGCATAACTGCAGTCTTTGCGGTCACACTGCTCGTTGCACTATATGAGATCGTTCGCAAACTTACCGCCGACCGTTTGCTCGGATTGTTCAGTGTATGCTTGCTGCTAACCTCACGTTCCTTTTTGTTTACCAGCCACTCTGCACGGTACGACATACTTTCGGCATTGGCAATCGTAGTTGGGATCTATCTACTGCTTCGAATGTCACAACCGCTTACCACGATCAAGGCCGGAGTTGTCGGATTCGGTGTTGCCGCAACAATGCTGATCACGATTCATGTTATGATCGCGCTTGCGCTGGCATCCTTCATAAATGTTCTATATCATTCCAGGAAGCAACGAGCTCGGTCGTTCATAGCGTTTGTCGCCGGTATGCTTGCATTTCTGGTAGTGCTTGTTGTGATTTCAGCACTTCGCGGACAATTTAGCCTTTTGGGTTCTGCTGGCAGCGGTTCATTCGCGTTGAATATTCATGATATTCCGGCACTCCGCATTTATTCGCGGTCCGTTCAGTTCGCAAACATTGCTCAGCGTTGGAGCATGTTCAACAGCTATGGATTTGGATATCTCGTAATGATCGGAGCAGTTGCGCTCACTGCGATGATCCAATATTTTCGCAAGGTAGGTACTTTCTCAGTTAGTGTTGGAGCCGTGACAATTGCTGTGGTTCTTGGTTCGTGGTTCGAGTTCGAAAGCGCAGCACCATCGAGTTATATTATTTATATGCTGCCTGTACTTAGCCTTGCTGTGGCGTTGGCGATGAAGCGTGTGCTGCATGAGCAACCCCGGATCATCGGTATCGCACTCGCAAGCATACTGCTTTTCGTATTTGCATTTCGCGACGTGCCAGGCGCGCGCGGCAAAGGTTACCGCTTGATGACATCCAATAGCTTGGCTGTTAGTGCAGCACTTGCCGAAGCAGAGCAATTGGACTCCGTGCATTATCCGCTGGTGCTTACATTCAATCCCGCGGTCCATGAGGTTATGCGCGATACGAATGTACTGCTGATGACGACACACTTCATTGAATATGCAACCGCAGCGCAGAGTGTGGATTCCGTGCTGCGAGGTGCAGGTGTAGATTATGTTTTGCTTTACGCAAGTGCACTTAAACCAGATTATATGCGAGAAGTCGGCCCGATCCGCACTGCGCTTGCTCGCACGGCCACACCTATTTGGGAACGCCCCGGATACTTTACGGATATTGGCCGATCCTATTTCGATACAACCTTAGGTTTACATGATACTGTGCGCCTTTATCATATCAACAAAACGAAATGAGTACGCGTAAGAACATAGCGCGCGCTCTTCCGATAGTGCTACTCGCAATGGCAGCGGCGCTACTGGCACAACAGCTACGCTCGCTGTTCCTATTTCCTCAACCAAATTCGTTCCGTTGGTTCGGCGATGAAACGTGGCTCATGGTCGAAGCCATAAAGCAGATCGCCACCGGCGTGGTGCACTATCCGCTGGCGATCGGCTCAACGTTAGAACATGGCAAGGGATTGGTGCTTAGCATGACGTGGCTCTCCGCACTGATCTATGGTTTGCCAGCTTTACTATCAGGTTACGACCCCGTTGCAAGTGGAAGAATAGTTACTTCCGTGCTGGCTCTGGGATTGCTTGTGCTGTTGTACCGAAGCGCGCGAACATTTGGGGCATCGCGATTTGCGGCGCTTATCGCTATCGTGCTGCTTATTTCAACGCGCTCTTTCTTTTTTGCTAGCCATTCGGCAAGGCCTGATCTACTCGCGGGATTAGTAGTGCTCGGCTCCGTTGCAATATGTGCTAAGCTCGTTCGCGATGGTAAGCAATACAGCTCTCGCTGGTGGTTTGGATATGGCGCAACTGTGATATTTCTATCGCTCAGTTCCTCGATCCACTTACTTACACTACTTGTGCCGGTCTCGCTCTTTTTTATGTATCGGCTTGGCGGAATGCGGCGAGTATCATCATTAGCATCCGTAGTTGGTGGGGCAGCGGTCGTGGCAGCTTTGTTGATCGCAGTCTATTGGTGCACCACTGGGAATCTCACACTATTTTCGACGTCGGTTGGGCCGGTGCAATTTCATGATGTAATTTCATCCATACCGATCTGGCGACCGTTCTCCCGCTCTGTGCAAGTTGCAAATGTTGTGATTCGGTTCAAGCAGTTTGCATCGGAGGCACCGCAGGTATTTCTATTGCTGGCGCTTATCCCGTTTGTGTGGCGGCGCATATTTGGCAGAAGCCATCCATTTGCAACGGCAACGGCTATTGTATTTTTAAGCTGGTTGCTTCTCGAAGGCGCGGAGATCAATTACTTAATGCACTTGCTGCCATTGTTGTTTTTGGGAATGGCAATCATGATCGATTACGTCGCGAACGAATGGAAGTGCGTTGGAATCACTGTGCTAACAGGTATTGCAGTTGTTGCATTTGGCTTCGGATGCCGTGATAGTTCCGAGGCGTTCGCAACCGCTTCGTTGATCGATCGGTCGAATCAAATAAACTTGCAAATGCTGGAAGCAGATATCCTGGTTCATTGGCGGGATAGTGAGAAACCATGTGTGATCTGCGAACCATTCGCGCTCGACCGGATCTCGCAGGATACGAATATCGAAGCAATGACGGATCATTTCATTTCGTTTCCGGCGCACTCGTGGCCGCTGGATACGCTATTGCAACACGAGCACGTAAACTTTGCTGTGCTGTATAATTCACCGGTCTATCCGAAAGATCGTGCAAAGGATGACCCATTTTATTTGCAGATTGCGCGATCTGGCCGGTTGATTGGGAGTTATATTGGAACGAGCGGCGATATGGGCCGCGATTATTTCAATGGCTTGCATTGGCGGGATACGCTGCTTCTTTATCAATTCCCGCAATGAGAAGTCCAGCGCAGAATTTAATTCGTCATGAGCGATTCGAGCGATCTGCTCCCTTCGCTCTGGCCTTTGTCGGAATTGTTATATCCGTCTGCGTCTGGCAATTTCGTCTGCGCTTTCCATTCGATGACGTTTACATTACATTTCGATATGCGGAGCACGTTGCTTCCGGTCATGGCCTGGTCTGGAACATTGGCGGGCCTCACACGGAGGGGTACACAAATCTATTATTTGTTTTACTGCTTGCGGCGGCTCGGTTTATCACTTCCGATCTTCTGCTGGCAGCTCAGATCCTAGGGCTCTCCGCGACGATCGTCACTGGTTTAGCTATTTACGGCATCGCGCGGAATGTTCGTAACTCTGAAGTGGGAATCATCGCGGCTCTTTTGTATTTTCTAACACCGATTACTTGGGTGAACGGATTGAGCGGAATGGAAACGAGTTTGTTCGTCATGTTGACCAGTATTGCCACTCTGTGTGCAACACGAAAGCGATGGTCGCTTGCTTATATTTTTGTGTTCCTCGCAGCATTGACGCATCCAGAAGGTGTGATGCTGGGATTGATCCTGCTCTTTGCTACGACTGCCTTCCAAGAAACTTTGATCGACCACCGCACCCTGAGATCGATCATCAAACCGTTTCTATTCGCATTTGTGCTGCCGTTGGCCGCATATACAGTGTGGAAGTATTTATACTTTGGTGAGTTGCTTCCGAACTCATTCTATGTCAAGGTGCTTTCGAACGCGAACTCGCTTCTGCCAGGTTTACAATATGTTCGCCTGTTTCTTATGAGCAGCCTGGTGCTGGTTGCACTCTCATTCGGAATAAGTAAGTTGCGAGATCCTTCGATATGGATGTGCGTGCTCTGGATATTTGCTTTGCTCGCATTTTATCTATTCGTACTCCCGCTTGAAGGTTTGTATGATCGGTATTTATGGCCTGCATTTGCTATGCTTTGCGTCACGGCCAGCTTCGGTGTTTACGATCTGGTGCAACGAATGCGTATTCGTTCCATTCTCGTACCCGCTGCGATCGCAATTATCGCGCAGTTTAGCGTAGCATTCATTTCTCCGAGAACCCAACAGGCGATGGCAGCACACGAAGACGTGTGGGACGCAAGTATGGGTCGCATCGTGCAGGCACTAAAGCTACTCCCACATGCTGAGTCCCTTACACTGGGTTATGGCGATGCGGGATACGTTGTCTACCGATCGGGACTTAGACATATTGACCTGTTTGGCTTAAACGATACCCGAATTGCACATGCACGATCTACTACCGAGCGGGCAAATATCCTGCTGTCCGAAAAACCTGACGTGCTATTATTACCGGTTTATAGTCTCGACACTGGAGGATGGGTTGAGGATGCGTATGGTGCTGCCCGCATGCCAACGTTCGTAGCTGTAGCTACTACAAATGCGTTCCCACACCCACTGGCGTGGGTGCTGAACATGCAAAGTCCGTATTATGAGGAATGTAAAATGGAGATCACCCGCGAGCTCAGGGATTCTTCGAGTTATCTCAAGACCGCACCGTTGACGCGATAGACTTCATGGTGCTTTGTTGTAAACATGCGCGAGAATAGCGAGGTGTCGTCTCGAAGATTGTGATAGCCGATCGGATCGTATGGCGGCGTTCGATAGATCATGATCCCAATTCCATTTAGTATCAGATCATCATGCTCTGTCTTTGCTGAATTATTTCGAATATGCGGAAAAGCGTTCAAATAATTTGGAAGCCCTACTTCTGGCCATCCGCCTGAAATGCGCGGTGTGCAATATCGCGAAGCCGGGAAATAAAGATCGTAATCGTCGGTGTAAATGTGTGCAGCCGTTGAGCCAATCTGCTCAAATGTGGTAGTCTGAGTGCTTCCCATAAAATAGACTTGCAGTTGGTGCTCGATAGTTGCGTAGTCCTCGACCCGATCAGCATTGCGCAGGGTGATCACGAACAGCCCCGTTAAGCCAGCTGCCCAGCATAGCGCTGAAAACGTGGGTGCGAACCGCACACGTGTTTGAAGAACCTTCCCGAAGATAAAGTCGAGCAAGCAGCCTATGCAGGCCGCAGCAATTGGAAGTATGGGCGTGAACGTGCTCACGCTGCCACCGGCAGCTGTCAACAAAATATAAAGAAGCGCGGCAATAGTTAACAAAATGAGCGGTTCGGAGACAACTCTCGCTTTTTTTCGTAGGTAGCCTGCGCCCAGCGCGATCACGCCGACTAACGGAACGATATAAAACGAATAGATAACGATCCAATTCCATACGGCTTGAACGAAGAGTGATGGATCAGCAAGTATGATATCAAACACATGGGCTTGCCCCAAGGCTGGAGGGTTGCTCCAGTCCATACCGTGCATTGTTTTCCAGATATTAAATGCTTGTGCATTTTCGAAAAAACCGTGCCCACTCCAAACCTGGAGCAAACCCTGAGCCAGGATGAAGGGTAGTGTGCCGATGCCAAATTCCATCAGCGCTCGACTACGAGACTCCTTGCGATGCCACAGAATTACAATGCCAATAGCAAGCACAAGCGCGAGGATGTGAGAGCGAAAAAGACAGGCGAGCCCGAAGCTAGCGCCCGCGAGAACCATATCCCACTGGTTCCCGCGTGTGAGAAACAGGCAACCGCTGAGCACAGCAAGAGCTGCAAAAAAATCCGGGGTTGGACTCGAGATGGCATGAAGCACTGGCGGTGCAAAAAGCACTAATGGCAGCGCAATGGCAGCTGCTCGTGCGGAGATAAGCTTACAGAGCAGTTGATCGATCATCACAGCGTAGTACGGCGCGATGGCAATTTGAAGAAGAAGTAATGTGAAAACTGGATTCCCAGTGATGGAAGCGAACCGAAGCAACAGTGGGAATCCGATCGGGAAAAAGCCGTTGTAAAAACTATCCGGATGGTGAAGGGAAAGATGCTCCGCCTGCCAACGAAGCGCAAACACATCATTTATGATTATGGGGAAATGCGAATACCATGCCGCAGCTAATAACGCTGCGGCGTAAGCAACGGGCAACTGCCATCGACGAGCAAAAAAAGTAGTGGGTGCGATTTAAGTGAAACAAATGAGGGCGGAAGCTCATTTCATTGCTTTGCGATTATTGCTTCTACTCCTATTTTCCACTTCATCAAAAAATATTGGTTGTTGCTGTTTGCCATGGCGCTCGGCCTTATTGCCAGAGTGCTATGGCTTTCTGCGCATGGCGTGCTATTGGATGAAGCCACGGTCGCAGTCGGTGCGCGAGATATTGTACAGAACCACACGAATATGTGGGATGCGATGTCCAACGCCCCTTTTGTATGGTTGATCGGTCAGATCTTGGGCACCGCAGGTCTCCAAAGTGATTTTCTTCTAAGACTGCCATCGGCCTTGATCGGGGTGGCCTCGATTCCAGCATTGTATTGTTTGGCGAGGAGAATGTTCAACCAGAACATTGCGATAGTAAGCGCTTTTTTGCTGGCGTTGCATCCATTTGCTGTGGCGTTCAGCCGCGTGTTGTTTGCCGATCCATTCCAGGTATTCTTCATTCTGATCGGATGCTACGCGTTCGATCGTTTTGCTACAAATCCCTGGCGCGACATTCCACGGAAATGGGGACTGATAGCTTATCTTGTATTCGTGTGGGGAGTCGCGTTCATCATGAAGTACAATGCTATCGTTCCCGGCACGATCTGGCTATTGAGCGGGGTGATCTCGCGGCGCTATCGTATCATTCCCGCATTCGTGGCATTTGCTGCGATGGCACTCGGAGCTTGCTTTACACTGCTAATCTGGCCTTACGACGAATCCGTTTGGCTGCTAGCGTTCATGGGAAAAGCGGGGAGTTATAGTTTCAGCCAAGCTGCTCACTATTATTATTTCAAACTTCATCTTGTATTCTTTGGAATCACAGAGATCCTGTTTGCGGCTGCGTTCCTAATGACCTGGTTACTTCGGCGAAAGGCAAGCTCGGTTGAGCAGTCCTCGACCGATCAATCCCTTAAATACATCAATGCATCAAGATCGATGCTGCACCTGACGCTATTTTTATTATTGCAAACGGCAACGTTAGTTCTACTTGGAAGAATGTTCGAGCGCTATCTATTAGTACTTGTCCCGTTTGGATGTGTCTTGATCATTGGCTTGCTCTCTGCAGTGGCGCTCCACATGAAATGGGATCCCAATCGTTGGATGTTTGCTTTTATGGAAGCAAAGGAGGATAAGCTTCCGAAAGCAAGAGGAAGGGATATTGCAATTTACTTTGCGGGGTACATTTTTATTTGGGTCTTTGTGCACGGTGCTTATCAAGCATACTCCAATTATTTCAAATACCTCAATAATGATGTCGATTATGCTGGGCTTTCCCACACAGTGCTTTCTTTAGAGCAGGACCAACAGAAATCCCAAAGTCCACGAAGAGCTTTTTGGTTGGTGCCAGAACCAATCGCTGCATATTACCTCGGGTACACGCAGCGATATTCTCGTGCCGTGCGGCCTAATCTCGATGGGGCTACCGCAAATCAGAACTATTTTGAATTTGCGGCAGTGCCATACTCAGCCGATTGGAGAGGTGATAAAGTTCTTGCTATTCGAAGGTTGGCGCGGCAATGGGGAATTTCCCGCATTCTCGCATCCCCTCATCGTTTTATTTCTAACGCGACGCACGTTTCAGATTCCGCGAGGGCACTTCAACAGGTACCGGTAGTGGACTATCTTTCCAACGATTTCGTGCATACCGGCGACATGCTCATTATGGAGTCCGGCTTCCTCGACCTTCAGGGCGAACCGATCCTCGAAGATATTGCGAACGAAGGTGGGCCACCATATCTTCCGACACTTCCACTCTCGCGATACACGGTTTATAGAACTTACCGACCTGAAGGACTTGCTCCAACAACGGACACCACACTGGAGCGGGTGCGAGCCGGTGCGTGGCTGATGGTACATAAATAGTGTGAGAGTAAATTTGAAATAGCGTGAACAGGAGACCTATGAATTGTTGTTCATACACTACCCTCTTCGCGTAGTGCGGAGCGCTTTTCTGACCTCAAATATGATGAAACGCTATGTGACCATTTGGTCCATCCTCCTTCTCATCACTACTATTCTTTCGCTGAGTGCGAATGCGCGTAAACTCAAGATCTATAGTCTTCCAAAAGCTGTCGTTCCCGGGCAGCTTGGCATTATTATATTCGAAAATCCCGATCCCGATCATAATATCACGAGGTCGAAATGCACGGCTGAAAAACTGATCGCCTGGATGAAATCCGATGTGCCTATTTTGCGCTTCGAACAGAATGGCAAGCAGGTCTGGACTTCACTTGGTTCGTATCAAAGCGTTGGGGACTCGTGCATCGCAACGTTCATGGCACCCACGATCTTACAAGCAGGCAAGGCAACGGTCTTTATTGTAAATGGCACCGATCCGAGCGTTCCCTATTATCTCACGATCGCTGACAAGCCACAAGCAAAGCTGCTCAAAGTGGAAGAAGGAATGCTCCAGCCGCTCAAGAATTTCTACGTTATCGGCGATGGATTTGTGCCGGAGGGTTTTGTGGATGAAAAACAAGCACGCGAAGAACTTGAGCAAAACATAGGCCTGAGCAAACTTTCACCAGCCGAACAATGGACTGCTGTTAATCACCGCATCATGAAAGATTGGGATAAGCTTTCCAGCGGGAATTTTCTGTATATCGATCAAGGTGGCAAGAGTTGGCGCTGCTTTGTCGAGAGTTGCGGAATTAGCATTGACGGAATGTTACTGGAGTTCACCGCTCCGCCGGATCTTCAGCCAGGTCCGGCAACGATCACGCTTGGCATTCGCATGAACAATTCGGAAGTATTACGAACCGCGCCGATCAATGTGAATGTAGAGCACTAACTTCTCCCGCATTGGGTTTCAATAACAATGCAAGAACTAGAACATATCGCGATCGACCTGCCGCCAGAGCGTGCCCGTTTTCTCACGCAATTCGCTCAGGAACAAGGGCTAAGCGTTTCTGAGGCTGTTGATCGGATTGTACTCTTTCTCTCCCGTTCGCGAGATATTCGGACGAGCGGTGAAACGCTTTCGCTGGTCGGAATCCTGAAGGAACCTGCTTCCATGTGGGATTACCTGTCGAGTAAATACTCGTGATCGTTGTTCTCGATCTCAATATCGTCCTCGACGTACTCTTAGAGAGGAAGGATTTTCTCGATAGCGCCGAAATCCTTCTACTTGCAGAGGCAAAGAAGATCCAGCCGAGATTCCGCTTCACGGCATAACGACCGTGTATTATTTCTGCCGTAAACAGATGCCAGACTCAGATGCAAGAGCTCTGCTCTCCAAGCTTCTTAGGATCGTACAAGTAAATTCAATCACACACGAAGAAGTTGAGTCGGCGATTGATTCGCCATTAGTCGATTTCGAAGATGCCATTGTGGTGGAGACCGCAATCGCAGCTAACGCAGATTATATCATCACAAGGAATGTAAGAGATTTTTCAAAGTCACCCGTTGTGGCAATACACCCAGCAGATTTTCTACAAAGTCTTTTCCTATAGTGCGAATAGCTACTCAAAAATTCTGCCGAACTATCGCAACAAAGCGAAAGGCCAGATTGCTTTGACCAATACCGGGTTTATCATCATAGATCGGGAAATCCAGTTGTAATTCTGTGCGGTCCAGATTGAGATCCCATTCACGATCGAGGTAACGATCTACCCCGAAAAAGCGGAGGCCAATCCCTGCATCGCTTTTGAGGATACCCGGTAAACTATTTTGGCTGAGTACATTTGTAACAAAACCGGCATCGCCAAATAGCGTGAGGCCGAACATATCGAACACACTTCCAACATAGGGAATATCGGTTAGGAACGCGAACGGGAACAAAGAACGATTGCTTAGCTCGAACGTCCCGCTTGCGGCAACGCGGCCCAGATCATTCCCATCAAGCAAATAACCGCGCACAAGCGGCCCCGAAACCGCGGCATTCCTGATCTTATCCCGAACACCGGAACCGAAATTGGAGCCATAGAGATCGCTGACGTGATCGACATCGCTCGGACTTGCAAGCTGGAATTCCGCTTCCGTTGGAATTGCACCACCAATGGGCTGCATACTTCCGCCAAAGAATCGGATGTATGCATTCCAATCGCGGGTGATATCCAATCGGTCGTTGATCGTCGCAGCAATTTTCGTGTACGTAGTGCGCGGATCGCCGAGTCCCTCATCTACTTGCGTTGCGAAGGAGAAATCATTGATTTCTGACTCATTCACAAACGTATATCCAGCATACGCACGGTTCAGCGGAGGCGCATCCCCAGCTTTATGTTCCAACACCGCCCCAGAAAGATCGTAACCTGATTCAATAATGTGGACGGGTCGCTGCGTTCCCGGATCTGTGATGATATGAGAGTAAGAAAAGCCAAAAAAATCTATGCTATCAGGATGTGCAAGAAGCACATCGACATCACTCGTTGGCGAGAACGTTTCGAAAACGCTGTGGTATTGCACTGCCCCACCGACCTGTGCACCAGAGGGTGAACCGACCTCGACACGGGGGCTGATCGCAATACGATCCGTTCGATCAAGATAGCTGCCGAGGAATGTCCAGCCAAGAGCAAACCCATTCTTAAAACTTGCATCGAGCGGTGCAATAAAAGGAGTGGAGCGAACCGCATAGGATTCGATCGGTTTAATGTCTCCAAATATTTTTGGAACAAGACTAACATCAAGCGGCGGGAGCATTGAGCTTGAATTGTTCAAGCGATTAACATCAAGAAGCTCCCTCGATGGATTGATATCGACTTTAACCGGATGCTTGGGAAATGAATAAGTGTAGCTTCTTTCATCGGCAACAGTTCGAAGCCAATCATCCACCGGAATCCACTTCTGCTCGGTGGTGCCGTCATCAAAGGTAAAAACGAGATCGAGTGGCATGACAGCTCGTTCCTTTCGATCAATGGTAACTTTAGCGGTATTGCCATCGACGGAAAACCCGCCAACAGCATAATCCAGCATCCAGGTTTGCTCGAACCACTCGTTGAAGAACCACCGCAGATCGCCGCGCGCGCGGACTCGGTTGGTATCGCCTTCGCGTCGCTCGATATCCTCAGCGGCGTTCAGCAGATCATCGGGATACGGGTGTTTGAATCGCCAGCGTACATAGTAAAGGTGCATAAAATCGGCGAACGCCGAATCGCCCATGGTGTATCGAAGCATGAAGAAAACGCTCGATGGATGTGGATACGTCGCATCTGCGTAATCGCGGTAACTAAAGTAATCGTCGGCCTTTTGTTTGGTTGGCTCCTGGTTTCCGGAAAGCTGTTGTAGTATCGCCGAGCGATAGTTCGAAGTGCGTTCATCATCGTTAAAACCAAGTCCCGGGCCGTACGAGTTATTCCATCTTCCGAAATATTTCTCATGGACAAAAGTGGTAATGAACGTATTAAAGCCTTCGTCCATATAGCCATAATCGGTTTCATTGGAGCCCATCATCATCGGATACCACTGATGGCCAAGCTCGTGCATCATCGTATTTTGGGGATCGTGATCGCGATCGCCATTTGAATAGGGACCAATAAAAACGATGCCAGGATATTCCATACCCCCTTCATACGTTTCGCACATAAAGATATTGGGGTAGATATATTGCCCTGCAAATTTCGAATCCGTTTGAATGGTCAGCAATTCGATCGTTGCAGCTTCTTTCGACCAGAAATCGCGGGAATTTTCCCAATACAATGCATTGTGCATGATGCCATTATCATAGACGGCATCGCGAATATACGCCTCATCCGCGCACCATGCAAAATCACGGACAGAATCGGCGTGGAACTTCCAGGTTCGCATCGGCTCATCGTTCGAGATCCTGGTAAAGTGATAATCGGAGTAATCGGAGATGCGCACGATGGAATCCGGATGTGCTTTGGCATAAGCCAGTTGGCCGCGCACAGCCGACGATAGCGTTTCATCGGGATTCGTTGGCCAGCCTGTTGATACCACCGTGGAAAAGCGTTCCGGCAGCGTAAGAGAGACATCGAACGAACCGTAATCGGTGTAAAACTCGCCCATGCCGATATACTGGTCGGGGTGCCAGCCGTGATTATCATACACACAGACCTGCGGATACCATTGAGCAGTCGAAAAATTGCGCGCGCCGTTGTCGTGCCATCCCCATGTGGAACGAATGCCATAATTGGGCAATAACCCATGCCAGGAGAAGTTTAAATCGATCTTTGAGCCAGGTGTTAGTGGTTCATCGAGAAAAACCCGCATGATTGTATTGTCGATCTCATAACGAGTCGGAGTTGTTCCAATATCGAAACTCTTTATATCAATCCCTCCATGCCCATACTTCGAATCCGGATCATGGTCACGGTTCGGCGCTTTCTCGCCATAACTGCCGCTCTTAAATAGATTCCAATACAGGTGGAAGTAAAGCTCGTGGAGGGTGTCCGGTGAATTATTCGTGTATTCGAGCGAACCGGTACCATCGATGGATGGGCTTTTGTAATCATCGTTGAACGTTGCCGCCAACGTGTAATGCACATGCTGCTGGAAATACGGAATGCCGGTGGCCGATGTTTGGGCGTGAAGGATCGGTGCAAGGGAAATGCAAAAAATGATGGAAAGAAATTGTCGCATAAATACAAAAATACGATGGAACGCGGTGCGACCCACGCTTTAGCTTGGGTCAATCCTGACGCAAGCTAAAGCATGCGCCACACCACTAAAAAGAAGCCCCGATCGAAACAGCCCAGCGGAAGGCGAAATTGGATTTGCCATCCAGTGGCAGGTTTTCATAGAGTGGGAAGTTTACCGCAATGGTCGGAATCTTATCGTATTCTTCAGCAACGCCACGCAATTGTGATGGCAGCCACGACAGCATATTTACATCGAGCTTAATTCCGGCATCGATGCGAAGAGAATCATTCTGTATCCATCCGCCATCGGCGAACACGCCCGGAGTGATAGACGAAATAGCCCATACGTTTGTGAACGGATTCGGTAAGTTAAGATCGAGATTGGCGCCTGCCATTTGGTCGCCATAAATATTATCGCCAGCATTACCGGCATTGTATCCGCGAACGCCCGCGCCGCCTTGAATGAACATGGAAGTATTTTGGCTGAACGGTTCACTGATGCCGGAGACCGCGCGATAGAAACCACTATTTTGTTCTTCGTAATTATCGGCGCGGTCCAGCCAGAACTTGCGTTGATACGGTGTGCCGGAACTCGCAAGCCCACCAGCAAGGCGGATATGGGCACTCACATCGCTCAGAATCGACACCGCGCTCGTGAAAGTAGCTTCTGCACGTGAGAATGTCGCATCGGAGTTTAGAATGCTGGATTCTCCGAATATATCGAAATGCGTACTACCAGATTCGTTAACCATAGAGTATTTCAATCCGGCGACTTGGGTGTTCCCATGGTTTATTCCTTCGGATCCGCCAAAGAAATAGTTATATTGCCATCCGCGATGCCAAATCGGATAATCACCTAGATCATTGACTTGCTGATCCTCAACATAAAGCGTAGCAGATTGTGAACCTCCCAGTTTCCAATAGTCGGGACGAAATACTTTTGTGACCGATGCCCTGGTGGTCCATACTCCGTACATATCATTCATATCAAGATCGACACTACTGAGCCTTTCAAGCCAATTCACAGGAGAATTCAAATCAAAGGATCCATTGAAATAATTATACCATGACTGGTTGAGGGAGGTTGGCAAAGTATTATAAATGATCTTTGCATCACCAGAAAATCCGAGGTTCATTCCGAACTTCGTACCAATACCAAGATCGAGTTTGGACGCCTGATCATACCACACGATCGGACGCAGAACGGAATAGTATTCATCGATCGGTGGATTAGCGAATAGCTGCTTCCAAAGCACCCATTCCCCGGGAGGTAAAAGTGTGCTATAATTATTCAGCCAATTCAGATCCTGTAAGCGCCAGGAGGTATCAATCTCAAACCAGGACACTGGCTTTGGGGTGGTAAGGGAACCGGTATACTCCTTTGCAGTCCAATCCCAACTCGGGAAGAACATTCGAACGCCATCTTTGTGATAATCCAGGTTTTTATTGACCGCAAGCGGAATGGTTGCTGCGTCGCTGGTGCCATCGTTATAATGCAACAGCAGATCGAGCGGCATCACAGCAAGCTGATCGTTGTGAAGTGTAACGGTTGTCTGATAACCGTTCGAGACTGGCGTTGAGCTTACACCGTCCGCGGCATAATCGACGGTTCGTGTGGTCTTGAACCACTCATCGAAGAACCAATCGAGATCGGTGTGCGCGACCTTTTCCATCACGTCCTTAAAATCGGTGAGGTGCGGATGTTTGAAATGCCACTCGCGATAATATTCTTTCATTCCCGCCGCGAATGTGGAATCGCCGAGGGTATATTCCAGCATGGAGAGTATGGCTTGCGTCTTGCCATAGACTTGTCCGGCGGTTACATCCTCCCGGAACCAGTCGTGGGGAATATCGAGCGGTTCTTCATATCCCTGCGAGGCTATTTGCTGATATCCACGGTAATTATCGCGCTTGTTGCTGAACTTGGGAATGAACCAATCGAGCCAGGAATGTTTCTGCCCGGGATATTCCTGCGAATCGCCAAGTAGGCGGTTCATCGCGATCGTGGTGACGTAGCTGGTAAAGCCTTCATCCATGAATGCCTCGCGTGTTTCGTTGGAGCCGAGCATTCCGTAAAACCACTGGTGGCCGACTTCATGCGCAATGACCCCCGCGAGCGATGGCGGCGTCGGGCGAGCGCCCGTGATCATAATAAGTTCTGGATATTCCATTCCGCCATCGCCCGCCATGGTGCAGGAAAAATTCCGATAGGCGTAAGGACCGTAAAGCTCGCTGTATGTTGAGAGCGCATGGATGGAATAGGCGAGCGCGTTTTTTTGCCACCATCGCTGCACCCAACGTTTATAGATAGAATGAACAGTGATTGTGTCCTGCCAGGTTGTCCATTCGTGAACATATTGATCGTCGGCGACCCACGCAAAATCATGCACCGGCGATGCGTGGAACTTCCATGTGGTCATTCCGGGCTTATATTCTGGCATTACCAAACCTTGTTTAGCTCCAGCGGCGATCTGATCGTACCCATGTCCAACCTCGGAAGGATTAATACATTCGCCGGTAGCGCCAACGGTAAATCTTGAGGGCAGCGTCAGCTCGACATTGAAATCTCCCCACACGCCATAGAACTCACGCGAGATATATTCCTGATGGTGCCAGCCTTCGAAATCGTATTCGCACACTTTGGGATACCACTGGGACATCGAATATTCAACAAGTTCAGCGGACATCCATCCGCTTCTGCGAATTTGTTTGGGAATTTGCTCGCGAAAAGGAAATGATATGGTCGTCGATGCTCCGGGCGCAAGCGGCGTTGCGAGCGCAACACGCATGATCGTACCGGTTATTTCGAAGGCAACAGCGTCGTTATCCGCATTGACAGAGTTGATCCAATATTTTCCCCAATCGGATTCCTGTAATTTATGAATGCGGTCATACACCGGCGCGGTGTGGATCTGAAGTGCACGTTCATCCATCATGCTTCCGGGCTGGAATGCATTGGCATAGAGATGGAAAAATACTTCCCTCAATGTGTCCGGCGAATTATTCGTATAAACAACGGAAAGGGTGCCATCCAGCGTATGGATGGAATCGATCAGTGTTGCGTGGATGTCGTAGGATACGTGCTGCTGCCAATAGGCGCGAGCAGGAAGTGTGAAGTATGAAGTATGAAATATGAAGAGAAGCGACAGGCTCCAGATAGTGAGTTTTTTATTCATGTCATTCTGAGCGAAGTGTTCCTGAGTGAAACGAAGGAACACGCAGCGAAGAATCGGCCCCTCGATGAGCGAGATCTTCAAATTTTGGATTGACTGATCGAATCAACTCCATTTTTTTTGCGCGAATCCAGCCCTTAATCTGCTTCTCCCTCGCAATGGCTTGAAACATGTCTGGAAAATCCTCACAATAAAGTAGCCTATCCACATTGTATCTTCGCGTAAATCCGGGGATGAGATGGCTCTTGTGCTCTGCTACGCGTCGTTCGAGATTGTTGGTAACTCCTGTGTAAAGTACGTTATTACGGTTCCCAAGAATATAGACAAATGCGCTCATTGGTTTCTACACGCGATCCTTCCTTACGTGTTCCTCCGCTTCGCTCCGGAACACTTCACTCAGGATGACGGTCATTCAGCAATACTCAAATACGTCAGGCTGTTAGCAATTTCCGGATTCGCTCGATGGCTTTTTCGATGTTTTGCATCGAATTCGCGTAGGAGAAGCGCACATAGCCCGAGCCATATTTCCCGAAGGTATGGCCCGAGAGACACGCGACTCCTGCCTCATTCAAGATTTTGTTTGCAAGGGTCTTCGAATCAATACCGGTTTTTGTGGTATTTGGAAATACATAGAACGCACCGAGCGGTTTGTGGCAAGTGAAGCCAGGGAGGGAATTCATCCCATCGACGATTAGATCCCTGCGGCGGTGAAATTCAGCAACAACATTATCGACCCATTCCTGTGGGCCGGTCAGCGCTTCGATACCGGCGATCTGGATGAAGCTCGCGGTGCAGCTTGCAACGTTTGTTTGTAGTTTAGCAACCACTTCAGCTAACTCTTTGGGCATGATGCCATATCCCAAACGCCAGCCAGTCATCGCGTAGGTTTTAGAGAAGCCATCGAGAATGATCGTCCGATCCATCATGCCGGGATAGGCCGCGATGGAGTAATTCTTAAATCCATCATAAACAATGCGGCCATAAATTTCGTCGGCAAGGACCCAAATGTCGTGCTTCACGGCAAGTTCAGCGATCTGCTTGAGATCGTCCTGTGTGAGAATTCCACCTGTTGGATTTTGTGGAGAATTAATGACGATCATTTTCGTCTTTGGCGTGATGCGGGAACGAAGATCTTCGATGGAAAAGCTGAATCCCGTTTCTTCGGTAAGCGGGAGAGGAACAGGAGTACCGCCTGCTAATTCGATAGCGCTCTCGTATATTGGGAATCCGGGATTTGGATAGATCACCTCATCGCCGGGATTGACGATCGCCATGATCGCATAATACATGATCGGTTTTGCACCGGGCGTAACAACCACCATATCCGGTTTAAACTCCAACCCACGGCGCGCGCCTTCTACTTCCGCAATGCACTTACGAAACTGTGGTAAACCCGCTGCAGGGCCGTAATGCGTAAAGCCATCATCGAGCGCTTTTTTCGCAGCAGCAATAATATGCGGCGCCGTATCGAAATCAGGTTCGCCAATTTCGAGATGAATGATGTCCTTGCCCTGCGCTTCTAATTCACGAGCGCGAGCTAATACTACAAAAGAGGTTTCAGTACCAAGGCGGTCGATGCGTTCAGCAATCTGCATTGTTTAGATAATCGGAAACGGTTGGAGCTACCAGTGAAGCCGTATAAACGCTACTAACTCAATTTTAATCTCAACAGATTCTATTCGAATCCAACCGAAACTCCCTCTGACACGAGGAGCTTACTGGACGAGCGTTGTGGTGACCATATTCCCATTTACTGTGCGTTCGATCACCACTGGGCCCACACCTTGTTCATAGTAGATATTGAACTGCGGGATGTTGGTGGTGTCTATCCCAAAGTTCGCTCGCGAAGAGGTGTAACTGACGATCATCACGTTGTTATACGTTGTGCCATTCACGACCAGCTTCGGGAACGGGCCTGACCTGGTGGCAACATAGGAATATCCACGCTGCTGAGGGCTGCCTGCGTTGCGCTCTATTTTTCCCGCAGTCCAGGTGGTATCGCTGCTAAGCAGCGTAAGCGAACCAGGGCTAAAACTTGGCGGGGCAGAAATCATTTGATTGATCGCAGTCCATGATCCATTGATCACAGAATCTCTGCGGAAGATCGATGTTCCGGCCAGCACATAAATTCCCAGAGAGGGATTTGGGAATGTGCTTGTGGGGTGGGCGAATTGCGTGATGATACTCGAATTGGGATTGGCATAGCTGCCATAACGGCTTCCATCCGGGTTGTAATGGAACACCGAGTCGGTTCCCACTTCGGCAAAAATACTGTTTGCCGTTGCAAAAATTGCTGAGACCGAGCCGTTGTCGATCAGGGTGGCATATCCAACCGCTGGAACGGAAAACACCCCGCTGGAGGTACCAGCAATGACTGGATTTGCACTGCCTGAGGATACCAACGCAATTCCTACCAACGGAGTTGGTACGCTCTGCCTTGGTTGCATCTGGCCATTACGAGATACATCGTACACTGCACCGTTATCCAGCCCGGCGACAACGCCATTATTTTCCCCAGCTAAGGCAACGACCTTCGAAGGCAATGAGGCCACCTTTTGTGGAGCATTTGATCCGATGGTGATTCGATAAATATCGGTTCCACATGCGAACCAACCGATATCGAAAAAGAAATTCTGGGAGGCCGAGGCGAATGCCGTTATTGCTGATGGAGCAAGCGCATACGTCCAAATTCTGCAATCGTCATCTGAAGTCCAAATAATGCTATCTCCGTTCATTTGGTACGCAAACAGAAACTCGTCCTGAACATCCTCGGCGAGCGTAAAGCTTTTGGGGAAGCCGATGATCCGATCAAGCTGAAGCGTGTTTGGATCGACCGAATAAAGCACGGAGTCGGAGGCAGCATAGACCTTTGCAGAATGGCCAAATCCAAATGAGGCCGTTGCGATCGAGCGGATGGCCTCCGTCCATGTGGCGCCCGTAACCATTGTATCGGCAACCACCTGGATCGAAGTATCGAAGCCAAAAATGTCCGAATGTGAAATTCCGCTCAGTGCATCAGAGCCAGTTGACCAATTAATAGTGAGACTCGTTGGTGGTATTGCCGGGTTCTGGTCTTTATCGAGAACAGCACCTCCATTAGAAATATAGACCGTCTGGATATCGCCGGTCGAAGATCGATAGGAGTACGCAACATTACTATCCGGCCAGAAATAGCTGGATATGCCGGTACTCGAACCCAACACCGGGGGTGTTGGCCCAGTAAGCTCGCTGGTGCAACCAGCTAACGCGATGAGCGATATGTAAAGAAGCTTACGCACTTACGGTCGGAACATGAAATTAAGTTGGAACCCGAATGCACCGGTCGTCATGGAAGTCTGATCGATCGGATCTATGTAAATTGCATTCGTTTGAGCCGGCGATGGGATCGAAGTTCGCACTACATCATACGTGAGCGTTGGTCTCAGCACCAACTGACCGGTCAGCGGTAGTTCGGTCGATAGACCAAGCATGCCCATCAGCCCACCCGACCATACGGCACCGCCATCGGCGCTCAGAATAAGTGGGAATGATTGTGTGAGCGCAAACGCGTAGGAAATGCCAACGGTCGTCCACCCGGCGGATTGCGCACCGACCGTTGCAGTATAAACTGGTAATCCTGCGATCATACCCGGAGCTTGAGCGTACGAAAATTTGGTAAAGCTGCTTTGCCCGCCCTGCACTCGGAACGAATATCGGTCTCCGAGCTCAAATTCTAATCCAACCGTTGTATTTGCCACGCCCTTGATGTATCCTGTGCTATTATTGATACCAGGAAGTTGCAGCATACGTGTGCCGCTCGAAGCATACGGACGAACCGTAATGCCCTCTCCCACTTCATCTGGCATTGGCATGAGGATCTGAGCCTGCATGGCAGGAATATTCGCCGCAACGGCTGACGTTGACTTCGGCGAATCGAAGGCACTGCCGATAGTGGGCAAGTTACCGTTATCATCGGTGGTCGCATCTTGCGACGCATTCCAATTGGTTTGCGAAGCTGGTTCCGCAACGGCAGATCGCACTCTCTCTTGTTGAGAAGCAACGACGTTGGAATTAAGCGTTGAAATGCTCTGCTGCGGCGTGCCATTGCCGGATACCTTCGCTGACACCGGAGCCTTCACATATTGATGAAAAGTTGTATTTGCCGGAGCCTCAGCATAGCTTTGCGCAGGCGTGCCGGCAGAAGGTTGGGACGTCGCAGGCGTAACATTTTGCACGACAGCAGTTTTGGCCGGCTGTGCGGCATTGTTATCGATATTGTTCTTCACAATAATTCCTGCTGTGGTGAGCACGGCAATCGCAGAACCGATGGAAACTGCGGTCTGAAGCGACATTTTCGCGAAGAACGAAATAAACGGATTGGTGCTCTGCTGGAGTATGGGCATCGTCTCAGCGGTTCCGAGCAAGCCGGGGATGAAGGCGATGAGGCCGGGAATGCGGTCGGCGATCTCGCGTTTGGTTTCGAGGGGCGCTTCCATAGGTACACGCGCGGATGCAATAACGCGATTGAGCGTTTCGTGGGCGCGGAAGAGTGCGCGCTTTTCGGGGCTCGCCATCACTTCATCAAGCAGTGCTTTCGATGAAGGGGCGTCGAGCGAACCATCGAAATGCGCGATGATCCTATCTTCTAATGCGGAGCGATCCGCTGCTGCAGATCCTTCGGTCGCTCCCATGTTATCTTCGTATTGCATTTGCATATCCTTCGTAAAAACTTTTTGCATTAACGGAGCTTCGCGCTCTTCGAAGGCTCACCCGTTACTACTTCTTCTAATGCTTCGCGCAGCAGCTGCTTTGCTCGATAGACGCGCTGCCGGCAAGCCGGAACCGTAATTCCCAGTTGAGCAGCGGCATCTTCATAACTGAATTCATCGATCTCGCGGAGCAAGAAAGGCTCGCGTAGTTCGATCGGTAGTTCCGCGATCGCCGCCTCGAGCGAGTTCTTCAGCGATTCCTGCTCAGTTCCAAAATCCGGCTGCATTTGCGGATCGACGGAATTCAAATTATCATGAAGCGCTTCGCGCGGATGCCGTTTATCGTAGCGAATAGAATTGAGGCACGTATTCGTCGCGATGCGGTAGAGCCAGGCCCTTCCATTGGTTGCGTCAGTAAAGAGCGCTTTGCGTGTAAATACCTTGACGAACGTATCCTGAAATGCATCATTCGCTTTCTCGGCATCTCTTGCACACATGCGGTAGCAGTGTGAATAGATCTCTTTTTGCCTTCGTTCGAAGAGGGTGTAGAACGCATTTTCCTCGCCTGCTTGAAATCTGGTAAGGAGTTCACTATCCTCGAGCTTCGCAAGCTCTTCTCTGGATTTTTTTGAGATCGTTGCCGAGCCGTTCGCAGCCGATCCGTTCGTCGAGGGAATGGCGGCAGAAGCGTTCTGAAATGTTGATTGCACGAGCGAATCCCCCGCTGGTGTGGCTTCGGAGCGACGAGAAGCAGGAGTGTATTCGCGAGCCCCCTCGATTCTTATCCGCTCTCCCGTCCCACGCCGCGCTTTCATCCCCGGAATCGGTATGGCGAATTCGTTCAATTCAGTACGTTTCTTAGACATGTAACCCTTCACTTAACGGTTTGTAACAAGATTAATTCACCCATTTCATTGGAAGGGTCTGAATTTCTAAAAGAAATCTTGCATGATAGAAAAAATGTTTGTTACAAATCGCTCATTCAAGGGTTTAACCAATGGGAAAGCTTATGAAGGATCATTAGTCAAGCCCCAAAATTTTCAATTTACACCAATTTTATGAAGAAAATCAAGACAATTGCGGTATTATCGTTCATTGCCCTTCTGGGCTTTGGCGTAGCAAGCTGCGTGAATCCGAGCGGCCCCGCCGTAGGTGGCGGAGGAACCGGCGGCGGAGACACGGTAAAGCACGGCAGACATCATGCACCTGACACCACCATCGTTGACACAACGAAGGTTGGGCCAAATGTTGGCGACACAACTAAGGATACCATCAAGCCGCCACCACCTCCTCCCCCACCACCCCCGCCGCCGCCGGATAGCAATAATGGTGGTTTGGATTCGACAACGCTCGACTCGCTTATCAAGCACTAATCTAGATTTTTCACCACTGCGAAAGCATCGGCTATGATATAATGTATTGGCGACGATGCATGGATCGGCGACGATGTTTGCAGCGGGGAAAGCAAGCGAAGAACAAAGGAATGGGTTTGGCTATGCCGAGCCCATTTTTTTTGTTCTTATTAATTATCCAGTGCCTGAATGCAATTGCTTCGAATTACTGCTCAACTACTACCAAGATAATCTGAACCGAGCCGGTTGCAATCTGTTTTACATCCTCACTAATGACGATGCTACCGACTGCCCTGCTCGCCGCGCTTTTCTTTTTCCTTCCACTGAAATGGGATCCGGGGTTTTCACGCCAATCTACTGAGCCTCGGCACATAACCGTCACGGACCTAAAGCGTAAGCTCTCGCCCTCGGATGCGATCGCGATGATGGGACGCGAACACTTAGTGGATTCTAACGTCTCACCATTGACAGATCCCTCCATGGTGTGGCACGTACATTTTCTCGATTCCCTGCTCGGACGCCAACGGACAGGACCATTGGTGCTTACCCAAATGGTATTTGCACCCGTCATCTTTGAAGGGGTTACTGCGAAAGTAACGATTCTGTTCGGACCGGACAGTTCGTTCGGCGCACGGGTGGTGAGTCCGTACCCCTTTCGCCGACAATCGCCAGCAACGCTCGATGATTTTAAGAACATGAGCCGGAATATTCAAAAATCGCTTGGTGAGCCGAATGTGTACTCCGGAGCCTACATCGACTACATGGATCAAGGCCGCGAGTTTGTGCTTGGGAACCTGCGCGATGGCACGATCACCGTTAACATTTGGCGCCTTCATCCGTAATACGCATTATCATGGAAAAAATGGAGTCGATTGAAAAAGCTACGTTTGGGGCAGGATGTTTTTGGGGCGTCGAAGCGGAATTTCGCAACGTGCAAGGCGTGCGCTCCACTGCTGTGGGCTATGAAGGTGGGCATACGTCAAACCCAACCTATAAGGATGTCTGCACAGACCGGACCGGCCATGCCGAAGTCGTGCAAGTTGAGTTCGATCCTTCGGTAATATCTTACCAGGACTTGTTAAACGTGTTCTGGGACAATCACGACCCGACACAAGTGAATCGCCAGGGGCCAGATTTCGGCACGCAGTATCGCTCAGTCATTTTTTATCACTCCAACGAGCAGAAACGCCTTGCAGAAGAGTCAAAGCAAGCACGCACTGCATCCGGGCGCTACAGAAAGCCGATTGCCACCCAGATCGTACCGGCATCCGATTTTTGGATCGCCGAAGAATATCACCAGCAATACCTTGAAAAGCGAGGGCTGGCAAGCTGCCATATTTAACAGCCGCCAGCTAACGTCCTATCAATAGCCGTGCTTCCACTGGCCTCCTTCAAGGTACGTCCGAACAAGGATCGAATCGCGGGTCATCGGGTTTGCACCTGTGACGGTTAAGTTGTACATGATCGTTGCAACAGAATCGCCCTGCTGCTTCATGGAAAGGATCTTCACCTCGGCATGACGGCCTTTCCAGTGGTTGAGAATGCTATCGACCTTGCCTTGATTCATCGAATATTCATCGCACTTGTCCTGGCAGAGCGTGGCCATGAACGCGGCCGAATCCTGCGCTTCGAGTGCCTTGTATGTAGCCGAAATAACATCGGCTGGTCCGGCTGGCGGAGCGGGCTTGGAACAAGAAACGAAAACGGCACAGAGCAGAAAAAAGAGTGATTTACGCATAGATGAAATTAATTTATCATACAAAAATACGCAAGAGTTTGGCGGGAGCATGAGAATTGATCTTCTTCCCACGAATGCGAAGTTCGAACGGATTCTGCGTGACCATTGCGACTCTGGATATTGTGGGATTAGACTTATGCACGTGGTATTATGGCAAAGCAATCTGAACCAGAGGCATGGCAAACTGGCGTGAGCCAATGAACGGCATATTGTCGTAAGTGCGACCGTGAAGTTCGCGGCCTGTATCGTGCTTGCGGACTCCGCCCCATTGCTTGAAGAAGAATTCCGTGCCGACGGCATCGCATTGTTCGTGAATGGATTCAACCCATTCCTTTTGCATGGGTCGTGCTTTTGGGCCTGATTCACCGCCAACAATTACCCAATCGATCCCTTCAAGATCTAGATCGTAGAGCGGGCCGATGAGTGGTTCGAGCGAAAGAAAGCGAACCGATGCTGGAACATATTTAAGGTCTTTTAACCGGTGGTTTACCCGCATATCCTCGATGCTTACTCCCATCCAAATGTTTGGCGACCAGGGAAGAGCGCCGGCAACTTTGCGAAGCCGCTCGCTTCGTTTGGTCAGAATTTGATAGGTTATGTGCGGCGTAGCGGCCATAGTCTCGAACACAGCGCGTATGAATTCGAGCGGCACTTTGGGATGAAAAAGATCGCTCATCGAATTAACGAAAACGACGCGAGGATGCTTCCATGTCCGAGGCAAATCGACGAGATCCCAGTGTAGCGTTACCTTAAATTTATTTTTATAGCGCGCAGAACCCATCGCATGCAAACGCTTCGCCATGCGTTCGGCATAGCAGTTCTTGCACCCCGCGCTGATTTTATCACAGCCCGTGACGGGATTCCAGGTGGATTCTGTCCATTCAATGGAAGAGGTTGTTCTCATATGGAGCTATTGAAATCGAACTAATTTTATCCTCTGGGAAAGTGCTTGGACGTATTTGTGCCCCTTTTTTTTCTATCACCTTGATAAATCCTTTTTGCTGAAGGTAAGCAAGCATTTTTTTGGGATTCAAAAAAGGCGTCTCATTCAAGGCATAATCCCACAATTCATTAAATATGAGATCTTTTCCTTGAAGATCCAGATGAAGCTGATCTGCAAAGTATGCGATTTCCTCTTTCTCATTCGGTGCAAAGAGTGAATGCTGTCCTTCGCGAGCATCCGAGAAAGTATAACTTGTGTTTCCAGCAATTCTTCGCATTGCTTCTTTCATTTTTTCCAAGCCCCGACGGTGGTGTGTAGCGAACAGCAAGAAATAGTCGAGCCGATCCCCTTTGCTTCTCATTTCGAAAGCGAATGCGTAATTAACGTCGTCAATTTTTCTAAGCTTGCTTTTATATATTTTAAGACTTCTCCTACCCCTATCAGAATCACTTTTTGCTTCCCCGAATTCAGTCCGCCAATCAGATCGATCTCCAAAGATATTATCAAGGAGCTCAGTAGAATTTGCCGCCTCTCCGGCCTTAAAGATTCGATTTATCCCATCGGCATCCAAATTTAGGAATAGTTCGGCCTTTGGATTCTTCATAATATTTTGGATCACCTTGAAAGGAGCACCTGTCGCTCCGAATGGATCTACGAAGTAAAATGACGGAGAGACACCCATTGCTTTGCCATACTCAGCCTTAATTTGTTCTATTGAGTTTTCAAAATCCGAATTCAGTAAAATAATTTTTATTTTCGGGTTGACGTCGAACGGTTTGACATGCTCGACTAAATGCTCAAATCTTTCGGTGTCCTTTTCAATAAAGATGCAAGTAATATTTTTAGCAATAAACTCGCTACCCGCAACCGATACAACTCTCAATGCTGAACGCAAGGCGGCAAGCGGGGAAGAATTATCATAATTCGTGTATTTTCCTGGGCCAGCAAATCCATCCACATAAAATATTTCCGATGGGTTAGTTCGACCCATTATTTGGAAATAAGGAAATAAATACTCTTCGAGTATCTGAATCTTCGCTATTGTGTGTGGCGCTGCTGGCCAGAGAATACCTTTTTTACTTGACATAGGTGCCTATCAAATTAGGTGCTAATATAAGTAATAAACCCAAAAGTCAAGTGTTTCGTTTATTTTCTTAATTTCTGGAGCGGCACCCAATCTGCAGGCCCGCGTTCGTAGTGCCAGAAGTCCCATCCATTTTGAGTCGGGCGATTCACGGCTGCGGCGGCGGCAAGCGAAGGGGATGAATAAACCTTTCCGTTAAATCGCACATGTCCAGAAGCATTAACGTTCGCATGCATGGTCTTTCCTTTGTATTTGCCCCTGAGCTTCATCGGTTCTTTGATATAGGCAGCAAGTGTTGGCTTTCGGCCACCTGTTGCTTCGCGGTCACGGGTATTCCACGCTCGCACCGCTGGTCGATCTTCTGCTTTTGCCGAGACTTCGCGCCCAAAAAGCGCATCGAGTTCGCTATGATTTCTTCGCTGAACATCTTTTCGAAATTTTCTTCTCAAATCTTCAGAACGGATCAACTTCCCCTTTACCTTATTACCCTTTGGTTTCACGATTCGGAGCGCGAGGGATTCCAATTCCTTGATGTGCGAATCACCACCTACGGTCAAGTACACGCTGAATCGATCCCATTTTCCGCCATGCCGATCTTTCAGGTGTTGCTTCAGACGATTTCGGAGATTCCGCGCAAGGCCGACGTAATAAAGCTTATCGCGTTTGTAAAGCGCATAAATACCCTCGCGTCCTTTGACATAGGTTCGAACGATGTCCTGATACTTCTCCAGCGCATCGCTCGAAATATTTTCCAGGTGCTGGGAAACAAGTTGGGTGGTTTTGGCCATGAAGTCCTTTGTGAAAAGCACAAAAACAGTATTCTTAGAGCAATTGCTGGAGTTGCATCGTTCCCGCGTAGCTACGGCTATGTCCCCCCTCCGGGGGTGTTCGGGCTGCGAGCGCCGACCCAGTCAAGCTGAGGGCAGGCACAACGCAAAAAATAATTTCGGATTTCCAGGCATTTGGGTTTTGGATGTGGTATATTAGTAAGTACATTAACAGGCACCAATTTCTATATGAATGGCATTGCGATAGTTTTCATTATGAAGGAGTTCTTTGGGAAAGCGGATTTTGGATACTTGTTGGAACAAATGGGCGAAATTGGCTTGGAAACGAAGGTGGGTCGGGAACTCACAAGAAAGAAAAACGGCACCTATTTCCTGGAGAACAGCATTCTGCTAACTTATCCACAATTTACATCAAAACGGAACTAAGGAAAGAGCAAGATGCTTATTGAGCCGCCCAAAAGACCAGGTTGGTGACCAAGGGTGGTTAACCAAGGGTGGTCTGGGACAAACAAATATTTATCGTGGCAACCAAAGATACCAGCGTTTTTCGTACGAGAGCGACCAAGCAGGAAGAGGTCGTTCGGAAGTGGCATTTAGTAGATGCGGACGGCCAGACGGTCGGGCGCGTGGCGACTCGCGTGGCGACGCTGCTTCGCGGCAAGCATAAGGCGACGTTTTCGCCCCATGTCGATACCGGCGATTTCGTCGTCGTTATCAATGCCTCGAAGATCAAAATGACGGGCAAGCGCATGTCGCAGAAAGAGTATTACCATAATACGCTGTATCCAGGCGGCGCGCGATTCGAGAAATTTCAAGATGTCATGGCGAAGCATCCGGACCGCATCGTTACCGAAGCGGTAAAAGGTATGCTTCCGAAGAATTCGCTCGGCAAAAAGACGTTCAAGAAGCTGAAAGTCTATGCCGGCGCAGAGCACGAACACGCGGCGCAGAATCCACAGCCTTTCGCTTTAGGGTAAAGGGTAACGGGTAAAGGGTAAAGCGAATAAAAAAATTAGCACTTTAGCACTTAGCACTTCCAACATTGGCAAAGCAAGCAACTATCTACGTCGGACGCCGCAAGAATGCGGTAGCTCGTGTTTTTCTCACGCCGAGCGCGGGTGAATCGGTCATCACGATCAATGACCGGACCTTCGAGAACTTTTTCCCCAATCCGCTTCACCGCGACGATGTGATGCGTCCGTTCCAGGTGACGAATACGCTCGGCAGCTTTAGCGTCAGAGCGAACGTCAATGGCGGCGGCACGACGGGGCAGTCCGGCGCAGTGCGTTTGGCTATCGCTCGCGCACTTGCCGAGATGAACGAGGAGAACCGTCCGCTGCTTCGCAAAGCCGATCTTATGACGCGCGATCCACGAATGGTCGAGCGCAAGAAATCCGGTCAGCCGGGAGCTCGGAAGAAATTCCAGTTCTCGAAACGATAATTCGATTTACCAAAATTGCGTAATGTGATTTTTTCGAAACGCCCGGACCGAATGGTTAGGGCGTTTTTGTTTTGAAAATGTTGGAGTTAAAAATAACACATTCTATGATTAGCCCTAAAAAGGGTTGAGATTGTTATGAATGTGGTGATAAAAGCCAATGAAGTGGGGGAATCTGTATGAATAGGTGGAATTATTCTTCTATAATTAAGCTTCACTCACCGTAAATTAATTCTTCAACTATTTTAGTTTTCGGAGGAAAGTAAAATGCCTATTTCAGGTGGTTCATCGTCTGCATCGGGGAGAGGATCTGGGAACGGTTCAGATGGCCCGCTATCCATAAATAAAACAAGAAAAAATTACGCTTTGGCTTTTTGTGTAGCCACTATGGTTGTATTTTTTAGCACTGAAAGTTTTGCCCAAAGGCCTGTCGACAGCATTCCAACCTCTATGGGCTGTTATCGGCAAGCAATTACACCAATCTCTGACATCCCTACTCTTCATAGCGATATGCCTTTAGATTGTCTCTTAGGCTATGTGTATTTCGATAGTCTTTGTCGTAGTGTTAGCACTTATCTTCAACTTGACACCATGATATCCCAAGTAACTTCGTGGGATACGATGAAAGTTTTCATGAGATTTATGTATGAGATGCAGCAATATGATGCCGATCTATTTGAAGAATATCTTTATGCCGCGCAGTATTTAAACCCCTCCTATGTTGTGCCCCCATCGTACGTCCAACTCCAGTTTTGGAGTCGAATGCAACAAGTTTTAGGTGCCAAGAACAAGCTTGTTTATCTTTCGATGGCTCCGGTTATATTACACATCCATGTTGTCGATACAACGACAAGCTATGATTCGTTAGCTTCAGTGCCGATATGGCCTCAACCGCGTATGTGTGTGTCTGCAGAAATCATAGATACCATCAAGGGAACCTACTTAAGGCCAGGAAGTTGCGACGGTGGGATAGCGGGCAGAAGAAAATCGCAAGATCAGACACTTGGACTTCGTGAATATGGATGTATAAATATTGCCTTTTCCCCTTTTTCTCAAAAAACAAAGAACAGAGGCGATGTAACACCAATTGGTGTTGATACTGCTGGACATATTATAATACCCTGTGATTCATGTTATGGAACTAATCCGCTTCTTCCAGGGAATGACTATGTTGTGTTTCTTGAAAACCAGTTTATGGATTATAACGGGAGCTATAGTTTTTATCAATATCATCCATACTCAAACTATAATGCCGAAGGAGGGATATTTCCGATTGACTCGAGTGGGAATGTTATAATTCAAGATAACTATTTCGGCTACGGGAACTCGGTTCCCTTGTCTGTTTTCGAGAGCCTTTTAAAGACCGACATTCAAAGTATCATTTCACATTGAAGGAAACATGGCATGAGAAAGTTATTATTAATCGTACCCTTTTTCCTTTCCCCATTATTAGCCTTTGCACAAGGTGGCAACCCTTGCGCCGGTAAGTCTTTTCCTTATCAGATATTAGTAGACGGGAAAGTTGAATTTATATGTTCAAGCAACCCTAATAGTGATGCAATAGGTTTGGGTGGGCAAGCAATTCAGTGGGCGCCGTCGGGCGCATACGGCGGTCTGGCGCCTACATCTATTCAATACTCCATTGGGACTTTATCTCAATCGTGTGTAGACCAAAATTCTATTACTGCTTGTATTAATCATGCCTTTTGTAATTGGCTTGCTCTCTGCCCAGGCTTTAATCTTACCGCCACACAAGTTCCAGCAAATTCAAGCAATCCAAATATTATTCCGATTACCAATGATCCTAACGGGGATGACTGGGGTGGAAACAATACAGATGGCACAGTAGCGGAAGCTCAACCTGCTTGGCTGTCATCTCCATATGGAATCTTAATCCCTTCGGGTGCTAATTATGGCAGCCCCAACGTGAAATCGTGGATGAGAATTAACACCTCTCCAGCCGCTACTTCAACTTGGACTGACGTTTATCCCTGCCCTTCAACGCTTCCTAATTGTCATCCTACTCCGAAGCCACCAGTTGACTTATGTGAAGCATTAACCCATGAGGTTGGCCACTTATTTGGACTTATACATACTTTTGATCCATCCTATAGCTTGGGTTCCGTTTCAGGTGCCACTCAAACTGGCGGTTGCGGTAGTAATTTCATGCCTAGCGATATAATGTATTATCAAACAGCACATCAGACAAATTTTTGTAATGGGCAGCCGCCTCAAATGACCTTAGATGACGAATGTATGTTCATAAATCTATATTGCTATGGCGATTCACCACCGATAACAAGTCATGGCGGTAACCATATATTAGATGCTGGTTCTTGCTCGTCCGATGGTGTGGATATGGGGAACATTATACCGACATTTAATCCTGACTTAGCTGTATTCCCGAATCCTTCCAATGGGAAGATAACTGTGGAGTATTCTTCGGATCGTATTGAAACTGTTGAGGTGGGGATTTATGACGTATTAGGGCACTTACTAATATTGACATCGTTCATTGAGCAATCGGCCAGAGACGCTCATACCATTGATCTATCCAGCTTATCACCTGGAGATTATATCGTCAGGGTTTGGGGAATCGATCTACGCGACTCAAAAATAATTGTTTTAAATTCCAAATAATACTTTGCCAGCGTAAAAACTCGGTTTTTCGAAACTATTCTCATTCAGCTTGTGTTACTTTTCCGTTTCCTGACTCGGTTTTCCTCAGATTTTGAGAGAATTTCCGGTTCAGGTTTGCAAAAATCACAAATACGGATACAGTCGAACTGCATGGTGTCCAGCAATGGATAGCAATTAGGCTCCGTAGAGACATTAACCAAATAACGCACCATTGGTGCGATTGAAAATGAGACTTAGCTTAGAAGACCTCCTGGCCTCCGGTGCACACTTTGGCCATCTTACCCGCCGTTGGAATCCGAAGATGAAACCGTACATCTTCATGGAACGCAACGGAATCCATATCATCGATCTTAAGAAGACGCAAGAGCTTGCTGAAGAAGCGCTCGAAGCGGCGGAGCGATTATCCGCAGAAGGAAAAAAATTCCTTTTTGTTGCGACGAAAAAGCAGCTTCGCGCCATGGTCAAGGAGGAGGCAGAACGCTCCGGCCAATTTTTTGCGATCGACCGCTGGTTGGGCGGCATGTTAACCAATTTCGCGACGATCCGCAAATCCCTCAAGCGTTTGCAGCAGATCGAGAAGATGGAAGAAGAAGGTTCCATCGAGAATTTCACGAAACGCGAACGATTGGATTATTCTCGCGAGAAGGAAAAGCTTACGGGCACCCTGGGCGGCATCGTCGAGATGCGCGGGCTTCCTTCGGCGATGCTCATCATCGATATTAAGAAGGAGCACATTGCAGTCGAAGAGGCACGGAAGCTTGGGATTCCGATCTTTGCATTAGTCGATACGAACGTCGATCCGGATCTCGTGGACTATCCGATCCCTGCGAATGACGATGCGCTGCGTTCTGTTCAGCTTTTCGTTCATGCCTTTGCCGACGCAATTAATACAGGCCGCGCGGCAGCTCGTGCTCGCAAGACCGAAGAAAGCTACACCGAAGCTCGGCCGGAGCTAAACCTCGAGCGTCGCGGACGCCGTGTGGAACTCGATCCAAGCGACTTTATGCCGACGCTGCAGACAAAGGAGCAGCCCGCTCCGCAGCAGCCGGTTCCCGCAACCGCAGAGTAACCTCTCCCCAACCCCTCTCCGTGGTAAGGAGAGGGGCTACATAAAACTTAGCATTTAGCATTTTAGCACTCTCGAAAAATGGCAATATCAGCAGAACTCGTAAAACATCTTCGCGATAAAACCGGCGCCGGAATGGCGGATTGCAAGAAGGCGCTCGAGGAAGCCAATGGCGATGAGCAAAAGGCCATCGAGGTTCTTCGTAAGAAGGGCGCGGCATCCGCAGCCAAGCGTTCCGATCGTGAAGCCAAAGAAGGAATTATCGTTGCAAGCGTTTCTGAAGACCACAAGCACGGTGTTCTTGCGGAAGTGAATTCGGAGACCGATTTTGTTGCGCGCAATGAATCCTTCGTCCGGTTCGCGCAGGATATCGCTGATGCCGCACTAAAGACTGCTCCAAATTCCCACGAGGAATTCTTGATGGTTCGCCTAGCCAATGGCGCAACGATCTCCGAAGAAGTTGGCGCACAAACGGGACGCCTCGGCGAGAAGCTCGAAGCACGCCGTTTCGAGATCATTCATGAGCATAATGGATTTGTGACAAGCTACATTCATCCCGGAGCAAAGCTTGGAGTGCTTGTTGCAATTTCTGGCGGAACGGAAAACGCGACACTGGGACGTGACATTGCCATGCAGATCGCAGCGATGAATCCGATGGCGGTGGATCGTACGCAGATCTCGACGGAACAGATCGAGAAGGAACTCGAAATTTACCGCACGCAGGCGCGTAACGAAGGCAAGAAGGAAGAAGTTATCGACCGCATTGCGAAAGGCAAACTCGAAAAATATTATCAGGATTTTTGCCTCGTCGAGCAAAGCTTCATCAAGGACGCCGCGAAGACCGTCAACGATCTTCTGAAAGAGGCCGGTGGGCTAAAAGTTACCGGCTTCGTTCGCATGCAGCTTGGCGAGATGCACAAGGGCTCCTAACAGCGGACTGAAGAATCGTTGGCGTTATTGGTCAATAAATATGCTATTAGTGCTGTGACGAAGCAATGCTGATTAAAACGATGGCGTCTATAACGCCACCAACAATTAAGCCGATGGTACCTCCGGTTCTTGATCGCTGCATGAAATACGCGTTGGAAAAATCACTATTTGTTAGCCGGAATGTCGTGGTGTCGGTAAACCGCAAAATGGCGCGGATAGGAACCGTATTAGAATCGAGCATTCTTTGAGTTGCCCTTAATTCATTTCCATGGCCCTTAAGCCCAATATACGTTAAAGCTGAGAGGGGTATCGTAGCACGCTTGGAACCATCTAATGTATAAACCTCGACAGCGCCGGGCAAATAACTATTAAAGATGAAAGACTGATAAAAGGAGTTACCCTGATAATCGGACGATACACTATCGGGGGTTTCAATCGTGTCCCCTATCATAAAACTTTTGGGATCTACTGTGAATTCTTTCATAAAGGAGTTCGATCGCGCCTGAAATGCAGTGTCACTTTCCGTTTTGAAACCTTCGAATAGCGCAAAGCGATGTGTCGAATCCCGATAATGAATTTTTGCGAATTGCCCGGTGTGATCATTCGCATCGTGAAAAATCGGAACGGTGTAGGATGCGGTTGTGTCATGGGAATTATTATGGCCTTTATCGAATAGCGTTCCGATACCATATCCAATAAGCGTGCAGCCGTTGCAAGATACGAGAAGCACCATTAGAAAGAACCCGCAAAAATATCCGATTTTTTCCGACATGTTGATACGTTCGAGAGAAGCCGAGAAATTATATTAATAAAAAAGGAAAATTCTTTCGAATTCGTGCCAGACCCTATTTATTTCGTATTTTTGTTCTCCATGCATCCTAATTCCAAATCACGCTACAATCGTATTTTACTCAAGCTCTCCGGCGAAGCGCTGATGGGCGAGCGGGAATATGGAATTGACCCCAAAATATTAGAGCAATTTGCCGCCGATGTTGTGGAAAGCGCGGCATTGGGTGTGCAGATCGGGATCGTCGTTGGAGGCGGGAATATCTTTCGAGGTGTTTCCGGCAGCACAGAAGGCATCAGCCGCGTACAGGGCGACCAGATGGGCATGCTTGCCACGATGATCAATGCGTTGGCCTTGCAGAATGCGCTGGAGTCCGCCGGCCTTTACAGCCGCCTTATGTCCGCCATTTCCATGACGCAATTTGCGGAGCCATTTATTCGCCGCAAAGCTATTCGGCACTTAGAAAAAGGTAGGGTGGTCATCTTCGGCTGTGGTACAGGGAATCCATTTTTCACTACGGATACTGCCGCCGCCTTACGCGCCGTTGAAATTGATGCCGATGCCGTATTCAAAGGCACGCGCGTCGATGGAATTTACGATTCCGATCCCGAGAAGAATGCTGACGCAAGGCATATCCCTTCGATCAGCTATATGGAGGTGCTCCATCAGGGACTTCGCATCATGGATCTGACAGCCATCACGCTTTGCCAGGAGAATAATCTGCCGATCGTGGTATTTAATATGAATCGGCAAGGGAATTTGCAGAGGGTATTGACGGAAAATGGCGTCGGGAGTGTTGTGACCGTCTGAATCCAACTGAGATTCGTGAGATTTTCAGGGCTTCATAGGATAGAATTGGCATTTCATTGGCTTCCGTTGCGTTTACTATCTTAGGAATATCAAACTAAAATTCCTTTATTCGATCTCTCAAATCCCCCGAAAATCTCATAAATCCCAGTCATGACTACCATCAAAGAAATCACTGCAGATTGCGAAAACCGAATGGCAAAAGCCGTCGAGAACGTACGACACGAACTTGCTAAGATTCGAACGGGTCGTGCCTCGACTGCGCTGCTGGATGCCGTCAAAGTTGAGGCGTATGGCAGTGAGATGCCATTGAATCAGGTGGGGAATTTGAGCGTGAGCGATGCTCACACGATCACGGTACAAGTTTGGGATAAGGGTATGATGGGCGCGGTCGAAAAGGCCATTCGCAACGCAAACCTCGGTCTGAACCCGATGAACGACGGTCAGATCATCCGCGTCCCGATGCCACCGCTGACCGAAGAGCGCCGCATCGAGATATTGAAGCTTGTCAAGAAATTCGGAGAAGAGGGAAAGATCTCTGTTCGCAATGTGCGCCGTGATGCGATGGAGCACCTCAAGAAAGCTGAAAAAGCTGAGCACTTTAGCGAGGACGATCGCAAACGCGGCGAGGATGAAGTCCAAAAGAAAACGGATCACCAGATCAAGGAGATCGATAATCTCGTCGCGGTTAAAGAGAAAGAAGTGATGGCCGTGTAAGACCGTCATCCGAATGACTGAACTTGATCGCCAGCTTTTCTTCGCCATCAATCATGGCTGGAAGTGCGGCGTTAATGATCTTTGGTTGGGTTACGCAACGTGGCTGGGAAATGGTTGGATCGCGTTCCCAATTGCTGTTGTCATCCTGGTTGTGATGGATCGCCGTTCATTCTGGTGGAATGTTCTTGCGCTTGCCTTGTCCGGTGTGCTGGGAGGGATTGCACTTAATTTGATAAAGCAAGCATTTCATGAGCCACGGCCATTGACCGTGTTTGCTACTGACATTGCCGCAGGTCGCGTTTATATCAATGTGATGTTCGATAAGTTATATTATCTTTCATTCCCATCCGGACATTCGCAGACGATCTTTACTGTTGCGACCGTTTTGATGTGGGTTGGGCTGAAAGCTCACAAATTGAATTTCTGGGGTGAGGCGGCTATCGTTATTGTTGCAATAATAGTGGGAATATCGAGGATTTATTGTGGCGCGCATTTCCCTTCCGATGTTTTGGGCGGAGCTACTCTTGGAAGCATAACCGCATTCGGGTGCTGCGTAGTAGTCGGGAAATTGCAGACTATTCGCTCCAGATAGCTCTCGGAATTTCACTGCGAACCATTTCTATCTAAGGATGTTCCCTTTTAGAGAAAGGAGCTGATTCCTCATGAAGCTTCCGATTTTCATCATTTTTCTGATCGCGATGGCGGGGTGTACTTCGCCACAAGCTCCTGCGCCTACTGGGCCGACTATTCTGGGATTGAGCATTCCTGATACCATCAACTTCGGCATCGGTCGAGCCGGAGTGGCGAAGGACTCAAACGTTGTTTTCAAGAACACCGGGCCGGACACGATTTACATAACATCGCAGAGTTTTAGTGATTCGGTATTTAAACTTTCAAATTCATCTCAGAGCAAGTTGAGTATCGCTCCGGGAGCGAGTCAGATGGTCAGCTTTCAATTTTTACCCCGAGATACCTCACCTGTTTTGGGATGCGATACAATTCGAACAGCTACTAAAACAAACATTCTTGTGCTTCGAGGAGGCGCAGTTCCCTTTGTATCTCTCGCGGTACTGAGCATCCCAGATACAATCAATTTTGGCGCGGTTCGTGCCGGGGTAGCGAAGGACTCCAATATAGTGTTCAAGAACACGGGAACTGACACGCTCAAAATCACATCGCAACGATTTAGCAATTCTGCATTTACTCTTTCAAATGCCTCACAGAGTCAGATGAGCATTGCTCCTGGAGCTACTCAAACGGTGGGAATTCAATTTCTACCATCGGACACATCCTCCGATCTGGGGTATGATACAATTCGAACAGCTTATAAGACATACATTCTTGTGCTTCGAGGGGAAGGAATTCCATTCTCTTCTTTTTTTCCATCAGCGTCGATTTCCATTAATGTGAAGCTCACGGGGCTTATTGGAAATGATTCCGTGACGGGAAGCACCATTTATAATTTTGATTTTGGAGCTGCTTTAATATCTCAAAGCTGGGAAGATACCTTACAATTCTCGTATTATTATGTTGATGCGAGCGATTCATCGTCTGCGCCAAATGAATGGAATAATACTACATCGTACAACATTATGGTTCATATTGATACCACGAAAGACGAAATTACGTGGCTGAAAGCATCTTATGATCACCAAACAAGTTCTTGGAGTATTGCTCCGGGGAATATGGGTAGCTACCAAAGTTCAAATCAAGAGGAAGAACTTGTTCTTAGTTCAATCCCTCTGACAAAATCGGCCAATGGATGGTCTGCACAAGAAAAAGGACCGATCCTGCCTTCATTAGTTATTTCGGCCCAATACATCCAGCAAGTGACCCGGCCTCTGGACCAAGGTGGAGGCACGGGCACAACTCAACTTGGCACCATAGCAGGGTATGATCCAACAGCAGTGCTCACCATTACTATACAATGATTACCAACAAAAAGGCCAGGTAAAAACCCGGCCTTTTCTAAAGTTAGCGAATTACTTTATACCTCCGCAGTTTCCGGATGATCGCCGGAAGCAGCTTCGTGGTGCTCTTCTTCTGGCGGAGCAACGATGCCGGCTTCCTTCATTACATCATCGATAGAGGCAGTAGGTTTTGAAACGGCTTCTCCACCGCTGGCCTTTGCTTCGACAGTGAAGAGCAGTTCCGCGCCATTGGCTGCAAGATCGACCTTTACGACCGTGCCATCCTTGACGGTCCCTTTCAGGATCTCCTCGGCGATGGGGTCTTCCACGTACTTCTGCATCGCGCGTTTGAGCGGACGAGCGCCATAGGTTTTGTCATAACCTTTTTCGGCAAGGAAATCGAGGCCGCGATCGGTAAGCTGAACATCCACGCCCATTTCGTGAACGCGCTTCAGCAGCTTGTTCAGGCTGATCTGAATGATCTGCTTGATGTCGGACTTCTCAAGATGGCGGAACACGATGGTGTCGTCAATACGATTCAGGAACTCTGGATTGAAGAGCCGTTTCATCGACTCATCGACCTGCTCCTTCATCTTCGTATGCTCGTCGCCTTCCGCAGACTCGCCAAATCCAATGCGGGCTTGCTTCTTAATGTCTTTCGTTCCGACATTGGAAGTCATGATGATGATCGTGTTCTTAAAATCGACACGGCGGCCAAGTGAATCGGTTAGCTGGCCATCATCGAGCACTTGCAGCAGGATGTTGAACACATCCGGATGCGCTTTCTCGATCTCATCCAACAGCACTACGGAATATGGTTTGCGTCGCACTTTTTCTGTGAGCTGACCGCCCTCTTCATATCCCACATATCCCGGAGGCGCGCCGACGAGCCGGCTCACGGAGAACTTTTCCATATACTCCGACATGTCGATGCGAATAAGGGAATCATCGGAATCGAAGAGATAGCGGGCAAGCGTCTTTGCAAGTTCTGTTTTGCCAACGCCGGTCGGACCTAAGAACACGAAGCTGCCGATCGGGCGGTTCGGATCCTTTAGGCCAGCGCGAGCGCGCCGAATGGCCTTCGAAAGTTTTTCGATGGCTTCATCCTGCCCAACGATCGAGCCAGCGAGTGACGCCTGCATATTGAGCAGCTTCGCAGACTCGCTCTCCGCAACTTTATTGACTGGAATGCCCGTCATCATGGCAACGACGTCCGCAATGTCATCCTCGCTCACTTCGAAAACCTGCGCGCCGCTTTCAGCTTCCCAATCCGCAATAGCGGATTCCAGATCCTGCTGGTATTTCTTTTCGAGATCGCGAAGCCGTGCGGCTTCTTCGAAGTTCTGCGTCTTGACGACCAGGTTCTTTTCGCCCTTTACATCCTCGATCTTCTTTTCCAGCTCTTCAATATTCTTCGGAGCATGGACGTTCGCTAAATGCACGCGGGAACCAGCTTCATCGAGCACATCGATCGCTTTATCCGGTAAGAATCGGTCGGTGATATAGCGGTCGGAAAGCTTCACGGCCTGCTCGATCGCCTTCTCGCCATAATGCACGCTATGATGTGATTCGTATTTCGATTTGATATTATTGAGGATCGTGATCGTCTGATCGACAGTCGGCGGATCGACAATAATTTTTTGGAAGCGCCGGTCAAGTGCGCCATCCTTTTCAATATATTGGCGATATTCATCGAGCGTGGTAGCTCCGATGCACTGAATATCACCACGCGAGAGCGCCGGCTTGAACATATTCGAAGCGTCCAGCGAACCGGATGCGCCACCCGCGCCAACGATGGTATGCAATTCATCGATGAAAAGGATCACATCTTTCGCTTTTTCCAGCTCATTCATGACGGCTTTCATGCGCTCCTCGAACTGCCCGCGATATTTGGTTCCGGCAACCAGTGCAGCCAGATCCAGTGTAACGACACGCTTCTCATAGAGTATTCGTGGTACTTTCTTTTGCACGATGCGCAAGGCTAGTCCTTCGGCGATGGCGGTCTTGCCGACACCTGGCTCGCCAATGAGAACGGGATTGTTCTTCTTTCTACGCGAGAGCACTTGCGATACGCGCTCAATTTCTTTCTCGCGTCCGACGATAGGATCGAGCTTGTCATCGGCGGCCATCTTTGTTAGGTCGCGGCCAAAATTATCGAGCACCGGAGTTTTGGTGCGCTCGGGTTTCTTTTCCTGCTGTGCAGATTTCGGCGGCGAAGTCGGGCGACCCGATATGATGTTATCGAGTTCCGCGCGAACGGCATCATAAGTAACGCTGAATTGGTTAAGTATCTGGGCGGCGATATTATCCTCATCGCGCAACAGCGAGAGCATCAAATGCTCTGTGCCGATGACGTCGCTCTTGTAAAGCTTGGCTTCGAGATAAGTGATCTTCAGCACCTTCTCGGCTTGCTTCGTGAGCGGTATCTGCCCGATGGTAAGTGTAGTTCCGGAAGAGCGAACGGTGTCCTCGATCGCTTTCTTGATCTTGTAAAGATCGGCGCCGAGATTGCGAAGAATCTTCACCGCAATGCCCTCGCCTTCGCGAATGATTCCGAGGAGCAGGTGCTCCGTTCCGATATAATCATGACCTAAACGGATCGCTTCCTCACGCGAGAGGCGGATCACGTCCTGAACTCGATTCGAAAAATTTCCTTCTGTTGCCATGGAGTTTTTCCCTTATTAAAAATTCAACGAGTGTGCAATACGAATGTTACAACAAACCTCCGTGATGAATTGTACCCTATCTTGGGTGCGAGCGATCGATCAAAAAGCCGATTTCGCTGGAATTGATTACGTCCCACATCCATTAAAGTAACATCCGAATGAGCGGAGAGTTACACCCCCGCGAGTGAAAATAGTGCAAATTAATAGCCTTAAGGCTAAATCTGCTTCATCGTGACAGCTTGACAGTGCAAATCCGACAATTCGCCCGATTACTGACATTCCTGGCGTGCTTTTGCGCCTCGATGACGGCTATTGCACAGAAAAATGCTGTACCAAATACACATTCAATAAAGTGTGCCACGCTGGCGGCGGAAAAGCCGTTAGGAGGGATCTATCCATACACATGGCCGCTCCCTACCGGATTCTCGGATTCCATCCTAAGTCCTTCGGGTCGATTCATGATCTATTACATTGCCGCCTCCAGCGATACCGATAGCGTCGCAACCCCAGCCTTCGCCGAGCATGCTGCTGAAGATGCCGATAGCGCCTATGCCTTCGAGATCGGTGACCTGGGATATATCATCCCGGCTTTTACTGTGCAATATTATGACCCAGTAAAAAATGATACCGTGCGGCATTACAATATCTATCTGACAGCCTTCCATGAACCATACGGATATGAAGCCTACGGCGCAACCTTCATTCTCGATAGCGGCCAATTAACCAGCTCGCCCAGCGGGAACTATCGATTCAGATCCTATATCCAGACAGACGATGCGTTCGCCAGCGATATATACGCAACACATGGTTACGATGCGCTCCGGATCACGATCTTTCACGAATTTTTTCACATGATCCAGTTTTCGGGTTACGGCCATCCACCCAATTTCGATGCGCCAAATCCGAATTACGTTTATTTTCAAGAGATGTCCAGCGTTTGGATGGAATGGTTGAGCACGCCAACCGTAAAAGATTACCTGAATTATGTTGCGCAATATCTCAGCACGCTCGATACCCGTTTCGATCTCAATCCATGCGAAGGGTACGGCCAATACATTTATTTCGCGTACCTCACGCACCGCTATAACGATACGGGCATCGTTCAGAAAATTTGGGATTATTATCGAGATAGTTCTACCGATCCCATCACCTGCATCGACGAAGTGCTCCGGCGGGATTACGGAAGTTCCTTTTGTGAGGAGTACGAACGCTTTGGCGCGGAAATCATTCAAACGGGCCGGCGATTTAGCGGGGAATCTATTCTTCCGGACGCTCAAGTATTGCCCGTCGATACCATTCACGTTGCTACGTTAGCACTCGATAGCGTGTGGCAATCTCAGGCACTCGGCCTGTCGTTGCAATTCGCCGATGCCGGTCTTGGACAGGATACTTGTATCGAAGTGATCGCGCGGGATACAAATCGGAATATACAGCCCAACTATTCCATTGAATTCACTGTGCTGGGAGCGCCGCCAAGCCTGATCTTTGAGGATACTCCCGCGTTCTGCGATTCAGAGATTTGTTTGCTGCCGCTCACCGCAACTTCACCGGGTCTTCAGGTTTTTCCGGATCCATTTCTTCCCGATGTGACACCAAATGTATATCTTGTAGCTTCAACAAATAACACCCCGCCAATTTCGGTCGTGATGAACATTATGGATCTCAGCATGAATGAGATTCGTTCGACGAATGTGCCCACATTGCCATTTCGAGGAACATGGAATGCAGTCTGGGATGGCCGTGACGATAACGGGAAATTAGTCGAAAGTGGTGAATATCTCTATTCTCTGCATGTCGCTGATGCCCTCCAGGGCACGATGTTGAAGGTTGGAAAGATCGTGGTGGTGAGGAAATGAATAGGTGAAGGATATGCTTTAGCTTGTCCATGTAGCAACCTAATAGTATGCTTGACATTCATTGGGCACACGTAAGACTCTGTGTGTGTTAAACTGCCCAATGCCCAGACGCACTGACATAAAAAGCATCCTCATCATTGGCTCCGGCCCGATCGTGATCGGGCAGGCGTGCGAATTCGATTATTCCGGCACACAGGCGTGTAAAGTCCTGAAGGAGGAGGGTTTTCGCGTAATTCTCGTCAATTCCAATCCGGCGACGATCATGACCGACCCGGAATTCGCCGATGCCACCTACATCGAGCCGATCACGCCGGAATATATCGAGGCCATTATCGCGAAAGAACTCCCCGATGCGATCCTCCCAACGATGGGCGGACAAACGGCGCTGAATAATGCGCTGGCACTCCACGAGCGTGGCATCTTAAAGAAATATAATGTAGAATTAATCGGCGCAAAGCCGGATGCCATCAAGCGCGCCGAGGATCGCGAGGAATTCCTTGCGACGATGAAATCCATCGGTCTCGAAATGCCTCGAGGAGGGTTTGTCAATACCGTCGAAGACGCGCTGGAACTAATAGAGCTTGTTGGGTTCCCAACCATTATTCGTCCGAGCTTCACGATGGGTGGCTCCGGCGGCGGGATCTGCTGGAACATGCAAGAATTTCGCGAAGTAGTCCAGCATGGGTTGGATGCCTCGCCGGTACATCGCGTGCTTGTGGAAGAATCCGTCATCGGATGGAAGGAATTCGAGCTGGAAGTAATGCGCGATATGGCGGATAACGTCGTCATCATCTGCTCCATCGAGAATTTCGATCCCATGGGCGTGCATACGGGTGACTCCATCACGGTTGCCCCTGCTCAGACGCTTTCAGATAAAGAATATCAGAAGATGCGCGATGCCGCGATCAAGATCATTCGTGCCATTGGTGTAGAGACTGGCGGCTCGAATATCCAGTTCGCGCTGAATCCGAAAGATGGCCGAATGCTTATCATCGAAATGAACCCGCGCGTTTCTCGTTCCTCCGCATTGGCCTCGAAAGCAACGGGGTTCCCGATCGCCAAAATTGCAGCGAAGCTCGCCATCGGGTACACGCTGGATGAAATTCCCAACGACATTACGAAAATGACGCCAAGCTGCTTCGAGCCGGTCATTGATTATTGCGTGGTTAAAATTCCCCGCTGGGATTTCGAAAAGTTCAAAGGATTGGAAGCAAGCTCATCGCAGCTTGGCGTGCAAATGAAATCCGTTGGCGAAGCGATGGCATTTGGCCGCACATTTAAGGAAGCTGTGCAAAAATCGCTGCGTTCACTTGAACAAGGCCGCTATGGCCTCGGCGCTGACGGCAAAGATGAATTTGATGTCCCCAATATGACCGAAGCCGAAAAGCGCTATGCCACCGAGACCATCCGCGAGCGCCTCGGCCTGCGCCGCTCGGATATGATCTTCAATATTCGCTTTGCTTTCCAGCTTGGTCTTTCGCTCGATGAAATTTACGAAGCCACGAAGATCGATCCCTGGTTCCTGGATCAAATTTGGCAGATCGTGAGACGGGAACAGGAGTTGAGAGAAGCGGCAAAACAATCGGTGCCCAATAATCAGATTGAAGAATTGCAAGCCGTATGAGGGCTGTTCTTTTCGATCTCTTCGGAACGCTCGTCGATAATCCGACGACCGCCGAGGTTTCACAACTTCATCAGGAGGTAGCGTCCGTTCTTGGCGTGCCTGCTGAAGACTATGCAAGGGGTTGGAAAGCAACGTTTCACGATCGTGCTCAAGGTAAGCATGGGTCGGTAGCTAAGTCGATTGCGGCTGCTGCAGCGATGAATGGAAATGTAATTAATAAGGATTCGCTTTCTCGAGCGGTTGAGATTCGTTACGAATTCACGCGCGGCTGGCTCACTCCTCGAACAGATGCTCTCTCTACGGTGTCGGAACTCAAGAATAGAGGGCTAAAGATCGGACTGCTATCAAACTGCACAGATGAAGTGCCAGAAATTTGGCCTTCGCTGAATATTGCCTCAATGTTTGATGTGCCATTGTTCTCATCTCAGGAACGATTACGAAAGCCGTTGCCGGAATTTTATCTCCGCGCACTTGGAAGGTTGAATGTACCCGCTTCAGACTGCCTTTATGTAGCTGATGGCGACAACGGCGAGCTTGCCGCCGCGAAGAAGTTAGGAATGCCTGTGGTTATGATTCGTCCCTCTGACCTTCTGAACGATTACCGTCAAGATCCAGAAGAAGACTGGGAAGGACCAAGAATTGAACGATTAACCGAATTACTTCATTTGGAAATTCTAAATCAAATATCGTGACGCAAGATTTTCAAATTACCTCCGACCTCCTTTACCGCGCGAAGCGCGATGGCTTCTCCGATCGCCAGCTTGCCGAGATCTTCGGCGTGGGCGAAAACGATGTTCGCGCGCGGCGCAAAGAACTAGGCATTGTGCCGGTGTTTAAGACCGTTGATACCTGCGCGGCGGAGTTTTCTGCCGAGACGCCGTATCATTATTCGACGTATGAAGAGGAAAACGAGTCGGTTCGTTCGGATAAAAAGAAAGTTCTAATTCTGGGTGGTGGTCCAAACCGCATTGGGCAGGGCATCGAGTTCGATTACTGTTGCGTCCATGCTGCGCTTGCGCTCGAAGAAGAGGGTTTCGAGACGATCATGCTCAACTGCAATCCTGAGACCGTCTCCACCGATTACGATACCTGCGACAAGCTTTATTTCGAGCCGCTCACCTTCGAAGATGTAATGAACGTCATCGACTTTGAGAAGCCCGATGGCGTAATAGTTACCTTCGGCGGACAAACCCCGCTCAAACTCGCAAAGCAATTGGAAGCTGCCGGGGTTCCCATCCTCGGCACATCGCCGGATATGATAGATGTTGCAGAAGACCGCAAACGTTTTGGTGAACTGATCGATCGGCTCAAAATCAAATGCCCGCCGTATGGCACGGCATTCGAAACAGATGTGGCCATTCGCGTGGCGGAACGAATTGGTTATCCTGTGCTGGTGCGACCGAGCTATGTGCTCGGCGGGCGCGCAATGGAAATTTGCTATCGTCCGGAAGCGGTTGCAGAATACATGGAGAATGCGCGCGGCGTCAGTCCAAGCCATCCCATCCTCATCGATCATTTCCTGGAAGACGCGTACGAATTCGATGTCGATGCTGTACGCGACAAAGAGGGAACGGTTATTATCGGTGGCATCATGCAGCATATCGAAGAAGCTGGGATTCATTCCGGCGATTCATCGTCTGTTATTCCGCCCTACTATATTTCTGACGAGAACTATAAGCAGATCATTGACTACACCCGCCGTTTAGCAACGGCGCTTGAAGTCGTCGGCCTCATTAATATTCAATATGCTCTGAAAGATAGCACTGTCTATGTGCTGGAAGTAAATCCCCGCGCGAGCCGCACCGTACCCTTCGTTTCGAAAGCGACAGGTCGTCCACTGGCGAAGATCGCGGCAAAAGTAATGATCGGACGAACGTTAAAAGAACTTGGGGTGAAGGATTTTAAGAAAGAGACGCCATTTGTTGCAATTAAAGAGTCTGTATTCCCCTTCGATAAATTCCCGCGCGTAAGGATGTTCTTAGGCCCAGAAATGCGCTCGACAGGCGAAGTGATGGGCGTTGGCGCAGACTTTGGCGAAGCGATTTTGAAATCGCACACCGGGGCGAACATGAAGTTGCCCGCAGAGGGAACGCTATTCGTATCCCTCCGCGATCAGGATAAGCGCGCACGCTCCACGGAAGTTATCCGAGGCTTTTACGATCTCGGATTTCAGATAATCGCAACGAGCGGCACCGCAAAATTCCTTCTCGAGCATGGTATTCCCGCCGAACCAATTCGCAAGGTAAGTGAAGGCCGGCCTAATATCGTCGATGCTATTAAGAACCGGGAAGTGCAGCTTGTTATCAACACGCCGAGCGGCGAAATTTCGCGTATTGCGGAATATCAGATCGGCTGGGCTGCAATAGAACATAAAGTTCCGTTCATTACAACGCTTTCTGCAGCGGCAAGTGTGGTCTCGGCGATAAGTTCTATGCGCAAAGGCGAGCGGACAGTCAGGAGTGTGCAGGAATTACATAAACTTCTGAACCTGGATTACGCGGATTGAAGGGGATTTCGCGGACGATTTAGGAGGATTTCGTTTCCTTCATTGATGTAGAATTTGGCTCAGTCTGATGCAATTAATATCTAATTAATTTTCGTTTTGTTTTGTTTAAGGATTGTTAACGCAATCCTACTAAATTGTCCGCGTAATCCGGATGATCGATCATACATATGAATCCGCGTAATCCTGGTTCACCATATCTCACTATCGACGATATCGACGTTGCAAACAAGCGCGCATTTCTGCGCGTCGATTTTAATGTGCCGCTTACGAAAGAAGCGCCTTACACGATCACGGATGATACACGCATTCGCGCAGCTGCGCCGACGATGTCAGCATTGATAAAACGAGGTGCGAAACTTATCGTCGCAAGCCATCTTGGACGCCCCAAAGGCGGACCGGATGAGAAAAATTCTTTACGGCCTGTGTTCGAGCATTTGAAGGAGAAGATGACAACCCCGATCTTCTTCGCAAAAGATTGCATTGGTTCCGAAGTAGAATCGCAAGTGAATGCACTGAAACCGGGTGAAACGCTCCTGCTCGAAAATCTTCGTTTTCATCCGGAAGAAGAGAAGAACGATCCCGCATTCGCTGAGTCTCTCGCAAAGCTTGCGGATGTATATGTTGATGATGCGTTCGGCGCAGCACACCGCGCACACGCATCCATCGAGGGTATCACGCATTTCGTGAGCGTCAAAGCTGCGGGATATTTGATGGACAAGGAACTGAAATATCTCGGTGGTGTGCTCACGAATCCTGCGCATCCGTTTGTTGCAATTATTGGCGGAGCTAAAATATCTGGAAAGATAGACGTCATTCAAAACTTGCTGCAAAAGGCAGATAAAGTTCTCATCGGTGGCGGAATGACTTATACGTTTTTGAAAGCGCAGGGTAAAGAGATCGGGAGATCATTGGTCGAAGATGATAAAGTTGAACTTGCCAAATCGTTACTTGATCAATCGCAAGGGCGATTGCTAATTCCTGTTGATACGATGGTTGCAGAAGCATTTAATAATGATGCTGAACATCGTTCCGTAAATATCGATCAGATTCCAAGCGATTGGATGGGCATGGATATTGGGCCGGAAACGATAAAGCTCTTCACTGAAGAAATAGCACAAGCAAAGACCATTGTATGGAACGGCCCGATGGGAGTATTCGAAATGCCAAATTTCGCAACCGGAACCCTCGCGATTGCCGAAGCAATGGCCCGCGCAACCGCGAACGGCGCTACGACCGTCGTTGGTGGCGGAGATAGTGTTGCGGCATTGGAGCAAGCGCATCTTGCGGACAAAATGTCGCACGTCTCGACCGGCGGCGGCGCAAGCTTGGAATTTCTGGAAGGGAAAGTGCTGCCGGGCGTGAAGGCGCTGGAAGATTGATGTGGAAAAAAATTGAAAACTCCCAAATCACGTCCCAAACCAAAGGATAAGCCAGTGGTGGGGAACGTTTGTGATCTACCCATTCCGCGACGAACACCTCTTTGGCAAACAGGCTTGCATTGTAAAAGCTTTTTCGGTGGGCTAGGTTCCGGCGGGGGTTTTATCAATCATTACTTCGGCGCGTGGCGCTCGGCGGATTTTTCCTCCATTTTTTCCAAAGCGGTGACTGCCGGCCTTCCTCAGAAAGCTGATGAACGTATTCGCGCGTGGGTAGGTGACCCAGCCGTTCATAATTCGCGTCGCGTACTCCCCGGAGCCACTTCATGACGTCAAAATTCTCGATCGTGTTCGAATTTTTATTCTCCTCCATAAATTAATTCCTTTGGTGACCGAATCTCCATCCAGGCATAGCCTTCGCGGACATTCACAGCATTAAACGCATGAATTCTCTGATAGTTCACAATGTGCCGGAAGTTCCAGCTCACAACGACGTCCGCTCCATAAACGGTAGCATACGGAATGTGAGAAGCATCGTCCTCGAACTTTACGGGTACGACTTTTGCGGCCATATAGGCATCAGAAAGCGCGAGAACTTCCGGAGACTCTTCTAACCGGATTATTTGATCTTCTCCGAATTCAAGAAGAATGCTTCTGACGTGTTCCGGCGCGCCCGAAAGCTCCTCTGCGGATATAGGTGAGATCATGCCCTCGAAAATTCCCAGCCGAATATGCTCCATGAGCGCCCGCGAAGCCTCGCGGAACTCCTCATCGTAACAGCCACCGATAACCGATGTATCGAGATATACTCGAAGTTTTTTCATTTAGTTGGCAAGCACGCTCATAACCGCGCCGAGGGATTGGCGCGGAGTTCCTTCAAGCTGTGGGCGAGGAGCAGTCGTATCGTTTCCGGGAGCGATTTTTTTCGTGCGGCGGCGAGTTCGTTAAGCTGGGCGAATTCCGCTTCGGGAAGTTGGAGCGGCACGATATGCTCCGAGCGCTTTAAGTTCGGAAACGTAACGCGCTTTGCTTTGCTCCAGTCGATATAATCCGTCGTATCGTGCGAAAGCCAGAATTTTCCAAATTCTTCGTCACTCTTGAACTTCGGTATTTTCTTCAGCACTTTTTTGCTCATAAATCTTACGCTCCTTTCTATTCATTTTTCTCGTAGAGATTGGCCGAATCTTCTTGCCGCGCATTGTAAAAGCGACCTGGATCATTGTTCCATCGTCTGCAATGCCTAACGCATTTTCTCGCTCTTCGAGTTCAGAATGCTTTTCGTCGGGTCCAATGAATAGAGGCCGATTCGTAAAGACCTGCTCACACTGCGATTGAGAAATGCCATGTTTAAGCCAGCTTTTGGACGAATTACCCTCATTCCAATCGAATCCCTCCCAAAGCTCGTTCCATAACATGACACAAAGATACGGTGGAAATCGTGTTCGCGCACTCACTTACACTTTTCTTCGTTCATGGGGCGGGAAGCGAGAAATAAGTCGTATATTTGTAATCCAGAGTGGCGAAAACACGGGCGAAAAAGCAGACGAAGTACATATTTATCACGGGCGGGGTGGTTTCCTCGCTGGGAAAAGGAATCGTCTCTTCTTCTCTGGGTCTGCTTCTGAAGTCGCGGGGGTTGCGTGTCACGATCCAGAAGTTCGATCCCTATATCAATGTTGATCCGGGCACGATGTCGCCGTATCAGCACGGCGAAGTGTATGTGACCGAGGATGGCGCGGAAACCGATCTCGATCTCGGCCACTACGAGCGCTTTCTGGACGTCAACATGACGCGCGCCAACAACACGACGACGGGGCAAGTCTATAACGAAGTTATTCAGCGCGAGCGGCGCGGCGATTACTTAGGCGCGACCGTGCAGGTTGTGCCGCATATCACGGATGAGATCCGCCGGCGGATGACGCAGCTTGAAAAATCCGGCGATTTCGACGTCATCATCAGCGAGATCGGCGGGACCGTCGGCGATATTGAATCGCTCCCGTTCTTAGAAGCGATGCGCCAGCATACGATGAAAGTTGGCAAGAAAAATTCTCTTGCAATTCATCTTTCTTATATTCCCTATATTACAAGTGCCGGTGAACTAAAAACAAAACCGACGCAGCACTCCGTTAAAACGCTGCTTGAGATTGGAATTCAGCCGGATATTCTTGTGTGTCGCAGCGAGCAGCCACTTTCAAAAGCGTTACGTGAGAAGATCGGATTATTTTGCAATGTCGAACCTCGTGCCGTCATTGAAGCGCTTGATGCTCCAACGATCTATGAGGTGCCTCTCACCTTTGCCGCAGAGAACGTTGATACCATCGTGCTCGAAAAACTTGGATTGCCAACCACAGCAAAGCGTGATCTTGGAAAGTGGCGCAGGTTTGTTGAGCATGTAGAGCATCCGAAGAAAACCGTCCGCATTGCAATGATCGGGAAGTATATCCAGCTTCAGGATGCGTACAAATCTATCACGGAAGCATTCGTTCATGCCGGCGCGGAGAACGATGCCAAAGTGGAGGTAGTGTGGATCAATTCAGAAGAGCTTGAAACGAAACGAAATATCGAATCCTATTTCGAAGGGATTGATGGAGTTTTGATCGCACCCGGCTTTGGCTCTCGCGGCGTAGAGGGAAAGATCAAGGCCATCGAGTATGTTCGCAAGAAAAAGATCCCATTCTTCGGCATTTGTCTTGGCATGCAATGTGCTGTCATAGAATATGCTCGCAATATTTGTAATTTGAAAGACGCAAATTCCAGCGAATTCAAGAAAACGAAGGATAATGTCATCGACCTGATGCCCGATCAAAAAGCAGTGCAAACGAAAGGCGCAACGATGCGATTGGGAAGTTATCCATGCATCTTACAGCGTGGTTCGCTTGCCAATCGCATTTATCGCGATCAGTTTATTACAGAGCGCCATAGGCATCGCTATGAATTGAATAATGCCTATCGCGAGATGCTTTCAGCAAAAGGGATGGTTCTTTCCGGTGTTTCTCCGGATGGGAGTTTGGTGGAGATCGTTGAGCTTCCAAAAGATACTCATCCATTCTTCATCGGCGTTCAATTTCATCCAGAGCTTAAAAGCCGCGCGACGAAAGCGCATCCATTATTCCGAGAGTTTGTGAAAGCAAGTTTGGGGTATAAGGAGTTGCGGGGGTTGGATGGGAGAAAGAATGGGGTGGTAAAAGATAGAGTGTCTAAACCGAAGACTGCATCACTTCAGGCCTTTGTTTGAAGTTTCCAAAGGTTGTAATCTAATTGTTCAAGATTATGCCTTCTTCTCCCCCTGAAAAAGCCTATAAGAATACACCCCCGTCCAAATCATCATCACAATCACGGTTCCCATGGCGATAAAGAGACTGGCGGACTGGAATATCAACGCAAACACAATTCCCACAAGTGAGCCGCGCACCCAGAGCTTGCCGGCGAAGGCATGAGTGCGGTTCCAGTTGTCTTCGCTTTCGAGCGTCCATGGTAAGCGGATACCGATCATGTAATTTTGCTTTAACTTTGGCATTGCGAATCCGAGTCCGAAGAATAGACCGAGCAGACCGACCGCGATGTATGGCATGACTTCAAGATTCGGATTGAACGATGTTGCAAGTGTAAGCGAAAAAATGTATGTGATGAGAGCAGCAACCGAAAACCGAATCCAGAAATAGGCTGGCATCGATGCCACAATATTCGCTCGCTTCGGATCAAGGCGGGGGATGAAATAGAGGAGGATCGCAACAAGCACGTTCATTCCTGGCAATATCAGCAGCTCCATTGGACTGCCGTAGCGGTTTACATTCCCGTGTGCATCGATCTGCTTCGGCACCCTCGAGGGCAGGGATTGCCAAGCAACGCCAAGCGCGATAAATGGTAGTATCAGGACAGCAATTAGCAGCCATTCACGTCGACGCGAATAGTTGGAAGGAGAATCAGGAACACTCATAGGATTTTCCATTGGTCGCCTTCCGTAAAATCAAATCTCAGGATTATAGTTCATCCTGTATGATCAGCGCTAAATCAAGAATGGAGAAATCGTTCTTCCCACAACGTCAAATTGAGCAGCGACCACAAAAGTTGCCCGTTATTGCGCGTACCAGATTGGTGCTCTTGAACAAGTTTGCGAATGTATCCTATATTCGTATGCGATTTCAACAACTCACTTTGGAAGAGGTGATCTTCAAGAAACCGTTTGAGATCGGTTTTCATCCATTCGCTAACTGGCGCTGCAAACCCCATTTTTCTTCGATAAATATTTTCATTGGGAAGAATGCCTTCCGATGCCTTCTTCAAAATATATTTGGGTACATTCTTGGGGCCAAGTTTAATCTTTCGTGGCAAGCGAAATGCGAATTCGACCAGGCGATGATCGAGGAACGGCACACGTGCCTCGATACTGGCTGCCATGCCGATCTTATCTACACGCATCAGAAGTAGTTCCGGCAACCGCTGTCGGAATTCGAGGTACATCATGCGTCGGGTATATTCCGTGCCGGGATATGCTTGCAGAACCTCATTATGCCAACGATGTGCGAAATGCACCGAAGATGAATCTTGAGAATATTTTGAAAGCAGTTTGCGCTTGTGCTCCTCGGTAAAGGCCATCGCACCACCCCAAAATAGTTCTTCACCCTCCGCAAAACGATGCATGTATTCTCGGATAAGCGGATGCTTTACCAAAGTGCTCCCCGCAAGATACCCAGCGCGACGAGCAAACCTCGGCATGATCCGGCTCAACGGCTTCCACCATTGGTCATAGAGCTTAATATCGCGCACCTGCTGGCGATAACCGCCAAATTCTTCATCCGAGCCCTCCCCCACTTGCACAACAATGGTTCCAGAGTCGCGGGCCAGCTTGCTTACAAAATACAGCGGAATGCAGACGGGGTCGCCGTTGGGTTCATCCTCGTGCCATGCGAGATTAGAGATCACCGCTTGAGCATCGTGAGAATCGATCAGTACTTCGTGATGATCGGTGCCAAATTTCTTCGCGATCGAACGCGCATATTGCATCTCGTTGTATTTTTCGAGATCTTTGAAGCCTACGGAGAATGTCTGCACCGGGCGTGACATTAATTCCGCCATTAGCGCGACGTTCAAGCTCGAATCGATCCCGCCCGAAAGAAACACGCCGAACGGCACGTCCGACATCATCCGATCTTTGATCGATTGCCGCAGCAGTCGACGAATTTCTTCGATCGCTTCTTCTTCGCGAATATTTTCAAGCGGTGCCCCAGCATTGAGCACCGACCACCATTGCCGCTTCGTCACATTCCCAGCCGAATCGATTTTCAACGCGTGCCCTGCTTCAAGCTTAAAGATCCCTTCGAACATGGTCTCCGGAGCCGGAGGCATCATGATTGAAAGATAGTGGGGAAGCGCATTCTCGTTCAACCGCGCATGAAGCACTGGATGCTGAAGCAGGACCTTTATCTCGCTGCCAAAAATGAAGCGTCCGTTCGGAGTGGCATAATAGAGCGGTTTAATTCCTATGCGGTCGCGTGCGCAAAATAGCTCTTTTTTATCATTATCCCAGATCGCAATGGCGAACATGCCGAAGAATTTTTCGAGACATGCTTCGCCCCATTCCTGATAGGCATAAAGGATGGTCTCGGTGTCGGATTGAGATCTGTATTTATACCCCTTCGCTTCTAACTCGGCGCGAATGGTGCGATGGTTATAGATTTCGCCGTTAAAAACGAGTGCAAATCGTCCGTCGGGAGAGATCATCGGCTGATGGCCGGCGGGCGTGAGATCGATGATTGCGAGGCGGCGAAACGTGAGACCGCAAATACCCGATGGGGCGATGTACAAGCCAGCATCGTCCGGCCCGCGATGCACCATCGCATCGGACATGCGCGTGAGCTGCTCCGGAGTTATTTCCGGTCTGGATGCAAAACCATAATCGAATACGCCGCCTATGCCACACATAAGTAGCTAAGTACGTTTCTAATGCAGATATGATTCAGTTATTGGAGCGAGGGTAAAGGGTAAGGCGTAAAGGGTAAAGCGATTGACAGATAACGGATGGAACGATGCTGCGCGTTTTCTGGTAATGATATTCTTACATTTATTTAAAACATCATAATGTGTACTCGTGCTTCTCGACTCTTGTTTTTTTTCTGTGCGCTCAACCTTTGTATTAGCTTTTTAGCACACTCTCAGAGCGTGGTTCGGAAAGAAGAACCTATTCTTGCAGGTGTTCCCGATGGAGTGGCGTCTTGGGAAAATAAGGAGCAGCCTTTAGCAGAAAGTTGGGGCAATTGGGGTGCTAATCTGACGATGGCTCCGAATGGGACGGTGTTCTCTATTACAGGCAATGTTAACTCATCAGTTATTGTAGCTGGTGCCTTCGATTCGGTTGGAGATTCCTCAATCGAAAGAATTGCACAGTACAATGGTTCTTGGTCTCGCCTCGGTGAAGGAATACAAAATGGCGTAGTGTATTGTACGGCTATTTCCGATAATAATCTGATTTTCGCCGGTGGAACGTTTACAATGGCTGGCAAAATCCCGGTCAATTGGATTGCGATGTGGGATGGAACCATGTGGCATCCTCTTGAAAATAATTCTTCGGATGGGACCGATAGCACGGTGCTCGCGTTGGCTCTTATAGGCGATTCGCTGTATGTTGGTGGCAATTTCACCCACGCGGGAGGTAAGATTGTCAATCACATCGCGATTTGGAACATAGCTACCGATCAATGGGAACCCATTGTCGACAACGGGATTATTGGAGTTGATGGTGGAGTTGCCGCACTCCTTGTGCCTCAAGAACAGAATGTTCTCTATGTTGGAGGAGGTTTCCTTCACGCAGGAACGATCCTCGCTCCAAAGATCGCAAATTTAAGTCAGGGCACCTGGGAAAACCTTAGCGCGGGAGTCAAGGATACCGACGGTATCGTTGAGGCACTATGTGAAAATTCATACGGCCCGCTAATTGTCGGAGGGCATTTTTCGACAATTGGCGATGCAATCGCGGCAGTCGTCGCACAATGGGATTCATATGATTTGAGATGGGAACCAATAAATCAAATTCAGAGAATACGGGGCACGGTCTATTGTTTAACTAATCCGGTCGACCTCTACATAGGCGGAAATTATATCGATTCCACCAGTGTCTCTAATTACTTAGTTGAGCCAGGATTTCCCAATATGGCGCCGCCTGTAAATGGCCCTGTGTATGCCCTTTTAGGCGAAGGAGCGTTGTGGGGGGAAGGATATTCGGAGGGTATTTATGTTGGCGGCACTTTTTCGACTCCTACCTCCAATCTTGCTCTGTGGAATGAAGGCGCGGACGTTGCCGAGAACGGCACAGCACTAAACACGGAAATTTCGGTATTCCCCAATCCTGTCACGGAACATTCGACCATCAGAATTCAAGTACCGAGCAACGGCTTTGTCAATCTTGCGCTTTACAATGCGCTCGGGGAAAGGATTACTACGTTCTGCCAAAGCACTTTGGACGCCGGTTCGTACGACTTCAATCTTAGCGCTACCCAAAGTCAGGATCGGGGTGTTTTCTTCTTGGTTCTGAATCTCGGAGGAATTGTTAGCACATACAAATTGATAGTCAAATGATGGTCCTCTTCCCATCTGATTTTGAACTTTCTTTCTCTCGTTCGTGCTATAATCCGTTCGAAAAATAGGGAAGGTCGGGAAACCCGACCGCTACGGTGAATTATGAAACGACGAGTATTTAGCGGCATACAACCTTCTGAGATGATCCACATCGGTAACTATATCGGTGCGGTTCGGCGCTGGGTCGAGTTGCAGAACGATGCGGATAAGGATAATGTCTACTGCGTCGTAGATTTGCACGCGCTCACGGTGGTACAGGATCCGGCTGCACTTCGTGAGCGCACGCTCGAACTCATGGCGCTTTTTCTTGCCGTGGGACTTGATCCTGATAAAAGCATTCTGTTCGTGCAGAGCCATGTCAGCGTGCATGCAGAGGGCGCGTGGCTGCTCAACTGCATCACGCCGGAAGGGTGGTTGAAAAAAATGACGCAGTATAAGGATAAATCTGCGAAGCAGGAGATCGTTCTCACCGGTCTCTTCGATTATCCCGTGCTGATGGCATCAGACATCTTGTTTTACGATACGAACGAAGTTCCTGTCGGCGAAGACCAGAAGCAGCATGTCGAGCTGGCACGAAATATCGCGGAGCGATTCAATCATCTTTATGGCGAGACATTTATCATTCCTGAACCGGTGATCGCAAAAGCCGGTGCTCGTATTATGGGGTTGGATGACCCAACCGCAAAGATGTCGAAAAGCTCCGCACACGTAAAAGGACATGCCATTCGATTGCTCGATGACCCCAAAGACATCGAGCGAGCTATCATGCGCTCCAAAACAGATTCCGGTTCCGAGATAAGATTCTCGAAGGATATTGAAAAAGCCGGAGTCAATAATTTGCTTACGATCTATCAGGCGCTAACTGGTAAATCGAAGGAAGCCGTCGAGCAGGATTTCGCAAATGCACGCGGCTATGGCGATCTAAAAAAAGCTGTGGCAGAAGTAGTGATCTCATCGACAGAACAGATCCGGATCCGGCACCGCGATATCATCTCCGATCGCGCGGAACTCGAACGCCTGATGAAACTTGGCGCCGAAAAAGCCCGCGCGATTTCAGAACCACGATTGATCGATGTGAAGCGGAAGATGGGATTGATGGCGTAAAATAATGCGTTAACACGGAACGAAAAAAATACTGTAGTATGGCATCAACACGAGGGTTCTTGACGAGGTATCTTTTTACTATCTTAGCTTGCGCAATAGTGCTATTCTTCGGCTGTTCCGCACAGCAAAAGGCTTTTCCTGATTGCAATTGCATACCTCAGAAAGCATTGATAAACGAAGTTAGCATTCATACTCTCCAAACCGCACGCTTCTCATATAAGCAAATGATTGAATACATGCGCGGGAAGTGCTTATTCGTCGATAGTCTACCGACTGATCAATTTGGGCATATTTTTTTCTATCCTGTTCTGATTTGTGGCATTCCAGGTAAATTGACATCACACGATCCTGAGAAGGGATACGGAGCCAATAATAAATTCTTGTATGACTTCACAACTACACTTGATTTCGCCGATAGTATGTCCACAGAGCTTGGGATTACGCTTCCTCCCTCAATAACTTCTAACGATGCACTGCATGATACATTGGGTCATCGCGTTCACAACTTTGGGGGCCCAGATAATGATTCGACTGCATTATACTGGCATGGAATTGATTTTGGTCGCCTCTTAGGTCGGATGTATGGTCAAGGTGCGGAACTTGCTATCAAGGACTCGACGGAATGGAGCACGTTCCTTCCAGGAATAAAGCAATGGTATGAGGAGAGAGGAATTCCATTGGCACGAGGTGTTGATCCCTAAAGTAATTATTACTTTCTGTTACGTCGCAATACATTCACAATAGATTCCCGTGAAATCCTCGTCCCGCACGGACAACACGATCGGCTCGCCGACCTTTCGTGCCTTCGGCACTCACATTTTATCCTCGCTTCGTTCCGATGACTCACGTCACCGGCTACTACCTATCGTGCCTTCGGCACTGGGAAATCCTCGTCCCGAAGGGACACAAGGAAATAGCCGGGGACGTAAGTCCCGGGTAGCAATACACGCGAATACCGAAAGTTGTGTAAGCGAAGCCCATCCGCGTAATCCGCTCAAATCCGCGTAATCCAGGTTTTACCCCACATGCTTCGCTAAAAACGACTCCATGGCCTCATAGACTTCGAAGCGGTTTTCTTCATTGCGGAATCCGTGGCCTTCGTTCTCTTTTACGAGATAGGGCACATCGATACCGCGCTTGCGCAGTGCTTCGACGATCTGGTTCGATTCTTCGATGTTCACGCGCGGATCCTTCGCGCCCTGAATAACAAAGAGCGGCGCGCGAATATGATCCACATGAAATACTGGACTTGCCGAGGTGAGCAGTTCCTTATCTGTTTCAGGGTTCCCAACCATTTCGTACATGGATTCCAAGAATGGTGTCCAATACGGAGGGATGGTTTTCATGAAGGTGAAAAGATTGGAAACGCCCACGTAATCAATGCCGCAGGCATACAGTTCGGGCGAAAACGTAAGACCGGCGAGCGTACAATATCCGCCATAACTGCCACCATAGATCGCGACGCGCCTGGGATCGGCAATACCTTCTTTAATCAGCCAGAGCACGCCATCGCTGACATCATCCTGCATTTTCTTACCCCATTGCTTGAAGGATGCTTCCCAAAACTTACGCCCATATCCCGTTGAACCCCGATAGTTCACCTGCAGTACAGCATACCCGCGATTGGCTAGAAACTGCACCTCTGGATTGTATCCCCACTCATCGCGTACCCACGGCCCTCCATGTGGATTCACGACGACGGGGAGATCCTTTGGTTCCAAGCCGACCGGAAGCGTGAGATAGCCATTGATCGTCAGCCCATCGCGTGTGGTATAGCTGATGGGCTTCATCGGGGCAAGCTGATCCTCCGGCAGCCACGGTGCTACATCCGTAAGCTTCTCAAGCTTGTCGGCCGCGAAATCATAGAGATAGAATGCTCCCATAGACCGGTCGCTGGACGTCCTCACGATAAAGACATCCTCCTCTTTCGTGTGATCTATAATAGTTATTTTGTGGTTGGGAAGTTTGGCGGCAAGTTGGGAATAGAGTTTTCTGGTCGTCTCATCCAAAAATTCCCTTTGCAGCTTCCAGGTTGTGTAGCTAATGGTGGTTAGCACATTTCGCTTTCTCGAAAACGAGAGGCCCGCAACGTCGACCTCCGGATGCTCGAAGATCACTTCGAGCTCCCTCGCGTTCGCAATATCGTACTTTACGATCGCCATGCGGTCGCGGCCAAGATTGCTTGCAGCGTAGATCGCGTTGTTATCGAATGTAAAGAAAAGCGGCGAGAGCGATTCCTTAAAATTAGTCGTGATCACTTCACGAAACTCATCTCCCTCTTTCTCACGATAAAGCAAGGTATTATTCACGCCATCCGTTCGGATTGCGATGCGCACGGCGCCGGTGTGATCGGTATCCCATTGCACAATATCACCTGGATTTTCGGCAACCAATGTCATTAAACCTGTCATAACGTTCAAGCGAAAGACATCGAAGCATTGCGGATCGCGCTGGTTCATACCGATCAGCACTTCGTTCTCAATGTCCTCGAGCTGATCGACAAGATCGACCTTCACGCCAGGAAAAGGCGTGAGATCGCGAACATTTTTTCCCTCTTTATCGACGGCGAACAGATGAAAATTCTCGTCACCATCAAAATCGCGGATATAGATGAGGGTGTCGTTATTCTTCCAGCCGTAGCTTGTGATGTCCCTCGTGGTTTCGCTGGTTAGACGAATAGCCTTGCCTTTACCTATTTCGGCACGCGGCTCGACGAACACGTTCATCCGGCGTTCATAAGGCTCTGTGTGAGACACGTATTTCCCATCCAGTGAAATCCGATAGGCGGATTTTTCTGGGTTACGAAAAAAATCTCGGACTGGAATTCGGGTTGGACGGTTGGTTTTGGGCAAATCAGGCATATTGTTATCGGAAAGATCGGTGAGGAAAATGGCCTCTTTGACTTACAGCAAGATATTGTTAGTTTAGGATAACATTCAAAAACCAGCACTGTTTCCGCAAATGTTAAAGAAATTTGTACTTAACCGAATCTAATTAGGCGCGGAATTGATTAGAGTGTCTATGGAGGTTCTTTCCGAAGTAATAACTGCAACACCTGAGCCGAATGACCTGGCCCTGGCAACCAATGTGCCTCAGCTGGAGGAGGTTACGGCAGCATTCATCTCGCAGCCGCTGTACAAAGTCCGGCTTTCGGATTTTGAGGGCCCGCTGGATCTGTTGCTATTTTTCATCAAGCGCGACGAGCTCGATATCTGACGATATTCCGATCACGAAGATCACGCAGGAATTCCTCGAATATCTGCGATTGATGGTCGCACTCGATCTTGAAATTGCCGGAGAATTTATCGTGGTTGCTGCGGAGCTTTGCCAGATCAAGGCGAAAATGCTGCTACCGCGCGAAGAGCGAGTCGATGGCGTGGAAGAAGACGATCCTCGCACCGATCTGGTCCGACGTTTGCTCGAATATCGCCGGTTCAAGGAAATGGCGGAAGAATTGCTCGTCATGAGCGAGGAACAACGCAAGGTATATTTCAGGCAGTATTATGCTTCCGACGAGCGCACCGAAGCGCCACAGGAGGAAGAGAATCTTCTGAAGAACGTAACGATCTTCCACTTGATGAATGCATTTCGCAGAGCCATAGAGCGTGCGCCACGCATCAAGCGCACGCATGACGTCGATCTCATCCCGGTATCAGTCGAAGAGCAATCGGAAATGGTACTCACCACAGTTTCCATGCGTGGCGAAGTAAATTTTGGCGAGATCTTTGCAGAATTTATCGAAGAAGGAAGCGTGGAGGATTTTTCTCCCGGACTCAAACTTCGTATCGTCGTAACGTTCGTCGCAATTCTTGATCTTGTTCGCAACCGACTTATCGCGCTGCGTCAGCACGGCATATTCGATGATATAATTTTGTTTAAGCCGTAAGATCACATCCCGATCCTATACATCCCCCAACAATCCTAAGAATCTCAGTCCAGTCCGATGACCTATTCTTCCGAATCCTTAGCGCCGATAATCGAAGCCTTGCTTTTTGCGAGCGATGAACCGCTTTCTGCGCAGGAACTTCGCGCGTTGGTGCTTGGCGAGGAATTCATTCCCGAAGAAAAACCAGCGCCTTTAGTCGAAGATCAGTTAGGAATCGATGAAACCTCGCAGCCGATGGAGCCGTTGCCGTTTGCGCTCAATCCAGAGCTGAATGTTGCGGCGGGTCCCGGAGAGTTGCCTATTGCTGATGGAACCGTCACCGCACCACCGGTAACTGCCCCGCCAGAAAAGGAAAAGAAACGGAAGAAGCGTCAGCTCATTGAGCTACCGCTCATTCACGAAACGGTGGATCTTCTGAACGCCCAATATGAGGAGACCGGCCGTGCTTTTCGTCTAATTGAGATTGCCGGAGGGTACCAATTTTCTACTCGGCCAGAATATGGCGAGTATGTAGCAAGGCTGTTTAAAGAAAAGTCCCGCAGGCGGCTTTCGGGTGCGGCGCTCGAATCGCTGGCGATCATTGCATACAAACAGCCGATCACCAAGAATGACATCGAAAACATTCGCGGCGTCAATTGCGACGAAGTTTTGAAATCGCTCTTAGAAAAAAATCTGGTAACCATAACGGGACGCGCGGAAACGGTGGGAAGGCCATTACTGTATGGCACCACTGTCGATTTTCTCCGTCATTTTGGATTGCCGCGCATTCAGGACTTGCCGCGTCCGCGCGAGATTGATGAATTGATGAAAGAAGAATCCGTCCGCGCGACTACATTGGAAGAAGCGGCCACAGAATTTGTCGATCCGGAATTTGCAGATACCGAGATGGATGTAACCGTCGATGAAGCCATCGCAGCCGCGAGGGAACTTACAGAGTTTGCGGAAGAAGCCGTCACAGCGGACGAAGTAGCTTCTGAAGATGAAGCTTCTTCAGAACAAGACGTTATGACTGTCGATGAAGATAGCACAACATTTGAAGATAGCACAACATTTGAAGTAAGCACTGCCGATGAAGGTAGCGCACCAATAGAATAATCTCACCAAACAACTATGCCTGCTCCACGCCGAGACATTAAACGATCTAGCGGTAAACCATCTGCGCGCCCTGTACGACGCACTGCATCCACATCCGCTCCCACCCGGCGCCCTGCACTTAAAGCAAAACCGATGGGTGACCGCCCACGGGTGCATAGCGCAAAACCGGCATCTTCTACACTATCAAAGTTAGTAAAGCGGACAGACGGCCCGGCGGGAAGCGATAGAACACGCCCATCCTCACCGTTGCGGCCACGAGTAAGCAAGCCGCGCGATGGTTTCAGCAAAGGGCCAAGAGAGGGCTTTAGTAAAGGGCCAAGATCTGCATCACCACGCACTCCTTCGCGAAGCGGGGGACCGAGGAGTAGTTCAAGAAGTTTTACGCCACGAACAGGCGAACGAAGTGCGGCCCCACGATCCGGAGCGCGTAGCCTCACACCTCGTACAGGAACCCGTAGCTTGACTCCACGAACTGGAAGCAGAAGTATAACACCAAGAACAGGAGACCGTCCGTTCACACCGAGGGCAGGATCCCGGCCATTCACGCCCCGAGACGGTTCGCGAAGCGGCACGCCCAGAAAGAGATTAGACGGCCCTTCCTCCGGCGCTCCGCGTAGCAACAGAGTTTTTTCACCACGAGCTTCTTCACCCCGGTCTGCATCGCCGAGGGATGCATCATCGCGCATGGAAGCGCCGAGAGCAACATCGCTCACCATTCGCGGACAGGCGCCGAAGGTTATAACGGCACCAAGTTCAACTCCTGCACCGCTCACGCTAAAGCGCGTTAGGAAAGTACCGGAGAAAGCTCCGGCAGGTGTACCGAGCAATCTCGGAGAAACGGGAACCGTGCGGCTGAATAAGTTTATCTCGAATGCCGGAATTACATCGCGCCGCAAAGCGGATGAGCTTATCACCAAAGGATTGGTAACTGTTAATGGCAAAGTCGTTACCGAACTTGGCGTGCAGGTGAAGGCGTATGAAGATCATGTGACAGTGAACGGGGAGACGATCTCGCTTCGCCCGCGCTACCTGTATCTCTTGCTGAACAAACCGAAGGATACCATCACCACTACAAGCGATGAGAAAGACCGCACAACTGTCCTCGATTATGTGAATACGCAGGAGCGCGTGTATCCCGTCGGCAGGCTGGACCGCAATACCACCGGCGTGCTTTTGCTCACCAACGATGGCGAGCTGACGAACCGGCTTACGCATCCAAGTTTCGAGATCGAGCGTGAATATCATGTTACGCTGGATAAAAAATTAGAGATCAACGACGCAAAGAAAATTGCTGCTGGTGGCATTGACATTGGCGAAGGCGATGTGACCGGCCCGGCGGAACTTTCCATTATGGAAACGCCCATGGAGATCGAGTTGAAAATTAAGGAAGGAAAGAACCGCGAGGTGCGCCGCATCTTCGAAACCTTAGGATACGAAGTAGAAAAGCTCGACCGCGTAACCTTTGCCGGACTCACCCACCGCGGCATGTCCCGCGGCGAATCCCGCCCGCTTACGCCACAGGAGATTCATCGGTTGAAGAAGACGGCGGGGATGGGGGAATGAGTTTTATGGATAGCTTACAAGAAGAGGCGAAACAAATGAAGTGCGCGATCTGCCGTGGCGAGGAAATTGTGCCACGCAGCGTCCGCCGGGAAATTCACGTCGGCGACGACATTGTTTATGTCGCTATCGATGCGCTGGTATGCACTCAATGCGGCGAGCGATATTTTGATCGCGCGACCGTCCGGAAATTGGAAAACATCGAGCGGGAATTGGAACGAAGTCGCGAAAAGCTGAAGACTATCGGGAAAGTGTTGGTCTATACATAAATTGTCCCGCGGCGAATCCCCTCCGCTTACGCCGCAGGAGATATATCGGTTGAAGAAGACGGCGGGGATGGATGAACAGGGATAAAAGAATTGTAGGGATAATAAGACTGTAGGGATAATAGAGTTGTAGGGGCTAATGGCATTAGCCCTTCGGTCAAAATGGGCTAATGCCATTAGCCCCTACGGTCAAACTGACGTGGTTGTCTCTTCGACACGCATTTTGTTGAAAATTTATTTGTAACCCGAGCGACCCTGTGCGTTTTAAATAGTGGAGGGATTGATGTTATATCTTGCTCTCCGGACTTTTTACTTAAAAACCTGCAATACCATGTTTAAGTCCAAATTCGTCCTAATCGCGGTGTTTTTGTGTCTCGCAGCTTCGGCCAACGCACAATTTATATGGGACGTGACACAATCGGACTCCGAATCTTCAGTTAATCCACCAACTGAAGAATTCTCGATTACACCCTCGATTTCCTGTTTCGGAAACACCTGCACGGTATTGACCCAAGTCTTGATCGGTTACGATCCGTTCGCTGAGTATCGTTCCATTTTTTGGAGGAGTGATGATGCCGGCCGAACGTGGAAGAAGCAAGATCCCGGTTTGCCAGCCACTAACAGTTTCAATATTAGTGATCCATTTCCCCTTAACAAAGTCGATCAAATTGACTCGCTCGTTGCCATTGCTGTAGGTTATGGTGGATTGATCCTCGCGACGTTCGATGGCGGGAATACCTGGGTGAAGCAACCATGCCCAGTAACGTCGAACCTAACTGATATTGATTGTATCAATTCCGATGAAGGTATTATTGTTGGCACGGGTCCATCCACCATTCTTACGCTTTCCGAGAGTGGATGGAACGTTGTTCCCTATACGCCTTCGACTAATCCGGGAGTTGTTCCGTTTTTCTGCCATGCGTATGGGGAAGGGAAGTATCGCGTTATTTCCGATGTCAGTTATTTATATACCACGCTTAATGGATGGCACACTGTTGATACGTTCCCATTTCCTCATCGCGCATCGGATTCGCTCTGGCTTAGTATTCAAAGCTGTAGGTTCGGGGAGGGCGATACTATTATTGTGGGATGCACCGCGAATCGTGATTTTGCTGCTCCTTGGCCTGGACTCGTTCGCACATTCGATGGAGGACATAATTGGCAAGTTACGATAGACAGCATGTCGGAACTAACCGGATTTTCTAATCTATCCCCTATTTTCAATGATACCATTATATCTTCGGGAATTTGGGACTCCGCCGGAATTCCTTACACTCATCCAGGTATAGTTCTGTTGAGCGGCGACCTCGGTGCAACCTGGCACGTTGACACACTTCGGTTTAACCAAAATTTGGGTTTTCCCGCTTTCGCTACGGCGATAACATTTACTGCGGAGGGTTCGATGGTTGGAACCTTCTTACCCGAGGATACTCTAACCCCATACAGCGGTTTTTTTGCCCGATTGAATTCCCCTTCTAATTCCAGCGTACAAACAATGGAACTGCATACGCCGGGGATGTTCATTTTTCCCAATCCGGCCACAAACGAAATTCAAGTCACATCGAGTGAAGGAAATATTTCCATTCACGACCCGCTTAGCCGAAGTTATGAAGTAAATCAAACCGGCAATATGCTCGATGTTTCCGCACTTCCATCCGGCGTGTATTTTGTGAGCGATGGGCACACGCGGGCGAAATTTGTGAAGGAATAATCTTCAGACCAAACTGTTTTGCCGGACTCACCCTCTGCGGCATGTCCTGCAGCGAATCCCCTCCGCTTACGCCGCAGGAGATATATCGGTTGAAGAAGACGGCTGGGATGGTTGAACAGGGATAATAGAATTGTAGGGATAATAAGACTGTAGGGATAATAGAGTGCCCTGCAAGTAGAGGAGCGCGAAATCCAAATTGTAGGGATAATAAGACTGTAGGGATAATAGAGTTGTAGGGGCTAATGGCATTAGCCCTTCGGTCAAAATGGGCTAATGCCATTAGCCCCTACGGTTAATTTAACGTGGTTGTCTCTTCGACACGCATTTTGTTGAAAATTTATTTGTAACCCGAGCGACCCTGTGCGTTCTTGTTTATATGGGAAAATCGCTTCTAATCCTATTCTATATCTCATTTGCTTCTACTCTTCACGCACAAGGAGGTTATTGGCTGCAATTGAATGGCCCGACGGGTGGATATTCGGTGGCAATTGCTTCAGGTTCCGATAATACCATTTATTTAATAAGCGACTGGGTATTGTGGAAGCGTTCACAGGAAGACCCGGGCTGGATCCGAATGGGTCGTCTCCCGTTCAAACCGGATTTTATACAGCTTCCACCAGAAACCTTCCCATATCCTAATTTTATTGCTGCCTTTGGAAAATTATTTGTCACCGGGGATCCACCCGGTGGCATCGTCCAATCAACTGGAGCAACTTTGTGGTCATCATCGGACCAAGGAAAGACCTGGAACAATACGGGAATCATAATTTGCGAGGGAATTACGGTTTCGGGAACCTCTATTTATGCCATCGGTGCGATACCGGGTGCGTTCGCACTCTTTCGCTCCGACGATTCCGGTTTTTCATGGAATAATGTTTTTACATCGACTGCAAGATTAATATCTTTAACCGGTTCCCCGGCAAGCAACAAGGTGTATGTGGGAACCAGCAACGGGATATACTCGAATACACAAGGGGATTCCGTTTGGAGCCTCGTATCTTCCTATACACCCTCGGATGGAAATTCACTTCAACTTTTTGAAGTGGATAGCGCAATCTGTATGGCAACATGGCAGACGCAGAATCCGCTTTCATCTCCATTTTTATTGTTCCGATCCACTGACGCTGGCCATACATGGGATACGATAGATAACTTGGGGGCGTGGGCGGGAATAATTAGCAAAGACTCCGCAGGTGATTTATGGCAAGTCCAGCTTAGTGGTCATGGCAACCAAAAAAATCTCTCTAAATCGACCGACAGCGGAAAAACGTGGCAGGCGGAGCCTTTCAACTTTGTTTATGACCCACAAGCATACATCTGTACCACTCCTACGGGAACCATGGTAATGAAATCCCTCGAACATGTTTATCGCTATTCGTCATCATCCTCCCAGTGGTCTCCGTGGGAAGATTCACTCCGCAATTCCAATATTTTTTCTTCACTTGCGCTTAGTAACGATTCCTTGTTCGTCGTTTCGAGCGGAGGGTTTTACCGAAGCTCCGACGGAGGTGGAACATGGATTAATGATTCAAGCGACGAGCCTGACTTTTTATCGCAGGGCACAGTAACCCCCTCGAATTTTATTGGTTATCAAATTCTCCGCTCACCCGATGGTTCACTATTTTGCTGGACGTTTCGATACGATCCTAATCTGAAGGAATGGGTTACAATATCGGACACAATTAATGGGCGCTATCAACCGCTTGCTATCTTGGCTGTTGATTCCTCCGGGAATATCTATTCGCAGATCGAAAACGTAGGATTCGTCAATGGAATGTGGTATTCCGAACTATTACGGTCTTCCGACAAGGGAGCACATTGGGACACCTTACCTTCTACACCTTATTCCTGGAATACGCTTACCATAGATTCTCACGGAAGAATACTTGGCTGTTCACAGGACGGTGGGTACGCTGCTCCGATTTTTCGTTCATCCGATGGTGGTCAAACTTGGAACAACCTAGGGCCTCAGGGCAGTCCCTATTTTACTGCCGTTACGCCACGCGGAGATATTTTTGCCTCTATTTTAGGCAGTGATTCTGTTGGAACCTTCTATATGATGCAATCCTTCGATGACGGCACTTCGTGGGAAGCGACGGGAAGAACGACACAAATTGATTGTTTTGCTGTTGACGGAGATTCGTCAGTATTCCTGGTTAATGGTTACGGTGAAATAATGAAAACTTCCGGTGCCAATCAAAGTTGGAAAGAAATCTACGCCTCTTCTGATACCGAGATGTACTCTCTTGCCGTAAGCCCTGATCGTCAATTGTTTGCTGCCAGTTTTTTCGATGGTCTTTTCCGTTACGTTCCTTCCTCTTCGAGCGTTGAAACTACAGTATCTTCTCCTGAGACTTTCTCCATATTCCCCAATCCTGCAACGCACGAAATTCAAATTACATCGAGTGAGGGAAATATTTCAATTCTCGATCCTCTTGGCCGGAGCTATGAAGTAAAGCAAACCGGCAACACGCTTGATGTTTCAGCGCTTCCATCCGGCGTGTATTTTGTGAGCGATGGGCACACGCGGGCGAAATTCGTGAAGGAATAAAGGAGCGACCGGACTGGTGTTGCACGCTGTGTAGTCGGAAGCTCCAGCTTCCGAGCCATCTACCGGTCGGAATCTGGAGCTTCTGTGTACACACCGCGATGGGCATTCACGGGCGAAGTCATTTAAGGAACAAGGAGCGAGGCCTCGTCTGCCGGGAAACGCGCATGATAATATTCCGCAACTAACGCCCTCCTTATGTGTTATTGACTTTAAGCGCAACATAATACATGAAACAGATCTTCTTGCTTTCCGCTTTCTGTATCGGGCTGTCCACTTTTCTCTTGGCATCGGATTTTGTACCCTCGGTGATGGCTCAGGGCCAGTGGCGATCTTTCGATAATGACACTGTGCCTTCTGCTGGCTGGGCGCAACCATCTTCTCCTGCCCGCCAATCCCATTCATTGCTAGTTGATCGTAGTGGAAATGTCTGGCTCGCTTACGGTCCCTATGGCCTTATTCGCTATAATGGTCAAAGCTGGAACTTTCTTGACACGTCCGATGGACTTCTCAACGATACGATCAACACAATGACTTGCGACACAGCAGGTAATATTTGGTTCGCTGGCAAGGGAGCTATTTATAAATATGATGGAGCATGGCACTCATATTCCATTCCCGATCAGCTTAGAGGCTACAGAAATTTTCAAGCAATCGCGTGCGATTCAAACAACACTATATGGGCCGCATCGCTATCATGGATTTTTACTGGTCGATACATTCAGGGAATTCCAGTAGATAGTCTGGTTGCTGAAATATTTACATTCGATGGATCGAATTGGAAACCATTCAACATTTCGGTTGCCAATCCGGGTGGATGGCAGGGTGTTCAAGCGATAGCTTGTTCAAAAGGATCCGTCTGGTGCGTAGCATGGCAGGCAGACGATTCTTCCGATAATTATTCTGGCGGTCTTTATAGATTCAATGGTAATGGCTGGGATGGATTCGATCTTAACACTGGCACTGTTGGTAACTTTCCCAGAGAACCAACTGATATATGCATCGATAGTGACGGCGTCGTTTGGATAACAAGCACATACACTTCAACACCCTACCAGGGTTACCCGGGTAATATTAGCTCGTTTGACGGAGCGAATTGGCGGCAATATCGAGATTCCTCACTCATTACTGGTAACGAATTTTTTTCCATAACACTCGATTCCATTGGACGGAAATGGGTTGGTTCTCAGGCTGGTGCCATCGTTATTGACGGTAACAATATAAGTTCAATAACAACGAAGAATGGTCTATTATCGAATATGACCTACACGATCGCGTTTGGAAAAGATGGGAATACTTGGTTCGGAACTTCTTTGGGTTTAGAAGAGCTAATTGCCTCGGCAAGTATAGTTGCATCTGAAGTTGGCTCACAGCAAAGGCCAGTCACGTTTTATCCAAATCCGGCGACGAGCTCCATCTCAATCACCAATTCTAATGGCCCGCTCTCTATCCTCGATCCTCTTGGCCGGAGTTATGAAGTAAAGCAAACCGGCAACACGCTGGATGTTTCAGCGCTTCCATCCGGCGTGTATTTTGTGAGCGATGGGCACACGCGGGCGAAATTTGTGAAGGAATAAAGGAACGTCTCAACAAAGAATATTCGTAGCGCCGGCGTCCCCGCCGGCCCCCATCCCTTCACGCGCAGGGGGACAGGCGAGGACGCCTGCGCTACATCACACGAAAAAATCAGTTATTTTTAGGAAATACTTGACTTTGTCCCTATTAGTGCGTATATTAGCATTTGCTTTGATGGGCACCTATCCGGGGAAAAGATGAAATATGAGAGATGAAAGATGAAATGGGAGCGCATCGTCGGCGATGCTGGGTGCGGTTGTTCATTGAAAATTGGGATTGCCATAGTTTTCATTATGAACGACTTCTCTGAGAAAAGAATTTGTTGCAACAAATGGCGAAAACAGCTTGGAAACGAGGATTCATCGGGAACTCACAAGAAAGAAAAACGGCACCTATTTCTTGGGGAAAAGAAATCCTACGTTCTCGCTTCGATCGCTTTCAGGATCATCTCGGCTGCTCGGAGGGCGTTCAGGCTGTCCTCTCCGGCAACAGGATGGTATCGTACACGATCGTTCGCAGGATATCACCTTTTCCGATCCTCTTGGCCGAAGCCATGAAGTGAAGCAAAGTGGCGAATACTTGAAATATTCTCGCTCTCATACGGCGTGTATTTTGTGAGCGATTGGCACACGCGGGCGAAATATGTGGAGGTATAACGGGAACGGCTGAACTGAGATTAATTTCTACTGTGTAGCACCTGGAAGTGACTCCAGGCGTTACACACGAAAACTTACGTTTTATTATGCCGATCACATTTCAAAATCATATTAATGGCATCTGGTGCGATTCTTCCGATGGCAGCACCTTCGAAAACCGCAATCCAGCGAATTGGAACGAAATACTCGGTACGTTTCCACTCTCAACAAGGAAAGATGTCGATGGTGCAGCGAACGCAGCGTACGAAGCATTTAGGACGTGGCGATTGGTACCCGCACCAGAACGCGGCGATATTATGCGCAGAGCCGGCGAGATCATGCTTCGCAGAAAAAACGAGATCGCGGAAATCATGACCCGTGAAATGGGTAAGCCGCTCACGGAAACGAAAGGTGATGTTCAGGAAGGAATCGATACTGCTTTTTACTGTGCGAGCGAAGGAAGGCGTCTGTTCGGAATTAATACACCGAGTGAGCTTCGCAATAAGCTTAATCTTTCGTTCCGTGTTCCGATCGGCGTGTGTGGTCTGATCACACCCTGGAATTTTCCGATGGCGATCCCATCGTGGAATATCTTTCCCGGTCTTGCTGCCGGGAACACCTTCGTTTTCAAACCGGCAGAAGATACCCCATGGACAGCCAATGTGCTTGTTGAAATTCTCACCGAGGCCGGATTGCCGAAAGGCTGTTTGAACCTTGTGCATGGTTCTGGAACAGTCGTTGGAGCGGCGATCACCGAACACCCGCAAATTCGTGCAGTAAGTTTTACTGGATCGACAGCGACCGGAGCGATCGTCGCGCAATCCTGCGGCAAACAGACGAAGCACGTTTGTCTGGAAATGGGCGGGAAAAATGCACAGATCGTAATGGATGATGCAAATCTCGAACTTGCTATCGAGGGCGTCCTTTGGGGGGCGTTTGGAACTACCGGTCAGAGATGTACCGCAACATCGCGACTTATCCTTCACGAAAAGATCCACGATGAACTGGTCGAGCGGCTTGCGAATCATGCCTCGAAGCTTCGATTAGGAAATGGTTTAGATCCCACAACGGACGTTGGCCCGATAATCAATGAAAAACAGCGAAATAATATCGAACGATATGTGAAGATAGGGAAGGACGAAGGCGCGACCTGCATCCTTGGTGGTGAAGTTGCTAGCGGAGACCCCTTGAAAGGCGGTTGGTATTACAAGCCGACGATCTTTACTAATGTGATGCCGAACATGCGAATCGCTAAAGAGGAGATCTTCGGGCCAGTGCTTTCTGTGATCAAATGCGCATCGCTTGAAGAGGCTGTTGAGATCAATAACTCGGTGATCTATGGACTTTCGTCAAGTATTTACACTCAAGATATTAACCGTGCCATGCAGGCCGCACGCGATATTGAAGCAGGGATCACCTATATCAATTCTGCGACGATCGGTGCGGAGGCACACATGCCGTTCGGCGGCGTAAAGGCAACGGGTAATGGGCACCGCGAAGGTGGTTGGGCAGCTTTCGAATTCTATACCGAATGGAAATCCGTTTACATCGACTTTAGCGGCAAGCTCCAGCGTGCCCAGATCGATGTTTAGGATGACCTGGACTGCACAGATAGAAGGGATGTGCAATCAAAATCGCTCATGAGGATTATGCAAACGATTTTAGAATTTGGTCTTATGGCTTTGCAAAGTCTATCCGAAACCAGCGGCTCCTTAGTTAGGTCAATCGCGTTTTCAGTATTCCAGGTTTCGGATAGTATTCGGCACTTAGAGATTTCAGCTCTTCCTCCCGAAGATGTCCACATAATCCCCTTCCATCCGAGTAATGCAGCATTAAACACATGAATTTTGAATATACCGAAGACCATATTTCCATCCGCGACGCCGCCCGCGAATTTGCGGAGAACGAGATCGCACCGTCTGCAGTCGAGCGCGATAAGACGTGCGAATTCCCGCACGAGATCGTCCAAAAGTTGGGAGAGCTTGGTTTCCTTGGTATGATGGTCTCGCCGGAATGGGGCGGTGCTGGCCTCGATGCGGTAAGTTACGTGCTTGCACTTGAAGAGATCGCCAAAATCGATGCAAGCGTAGCTGTGATCATGTCTGTTAATAATTCGCTTGTGTGCTGGGTGCTCGATACATTCGGCACGAATGAGCAAAAGGAGCGTTTTCTGCGCCCGCTCGCGACCGGGCAAAAGCTTGGCGCGTATTGCCTGAGTGAACCAGGAATTGGTTCCGATGCCACACAACAAGCGACGACCGCCTTCCTGCAAGCCGATGGAACCTACATCATGAATGGTGCCAAGAATTGGATCACCAATGGTACCACGGCCGATCATTATATTGTATTTGCTCAAACCGATCCTGCGAAGGGACATCGAGGTATCACTGGATTCCTTCTTGACAAAGGTATGCCGGGCTTTGAGATCGGCCTGAAAGAGGATAAGCTTGGTATTCGGTCGAGTGATACTTGTTCGCTTGGTTTTACGGATGTTAGATTATCTGCTGATCGGGTGATTGGCGTGGACGGTCAGGGTTTCAAGATCGCGATGGAAACGCTGAACGGTGGCCGCATTGGAATTGCTGCACAGGCGCTTGGCATCGCGAGCGGCGCCATGGAAAAGGCGATCCGATATAGCTTTGAACGCCATGCCTTCGGAAAACCGATCAATCAGTTACAAGCTATCCAATTCAAGCTTGCAGATATGCAGGTAAAAGTTGAGGCAGCACGAATGCTCATTCTGCGCGCAGCTCGTACCAAGGATGCCGGCGAGAACTATATTAAAGAGGCGGCGATGGCAAAGCTTTATGCCTCCACGATCGCAATGGAGGTAGCCAATCAAGCGATCCAGGTACACGGTGGCTATGGTTATGTGCGTGAGTATTTGGTCGAGCGCGCACTGCGCGATGCAAAGATCACTGAGATCTATGAAGGTACTAGCGAAATTCAGCATATCGTAATCGCACGACAGCTCTTGAAGGAATACGAGAATAATTAACAAGTAAGAATTGATAATTAAGAGTTAAGAATTGAGGGCAATGTATGCGTTCACTCGAAAGACATTCACACTACGCTTGTGCGTCTTTTTCATATTTTCATTTTTGATTTCGAATTGTAAAGCTCAAACGGCTGGCAAGTATGAGTTCTATCGTTATTTGCAGCAATACGCTGTCGAGATCGACCCGCTGGGATTCGTGCTTGGGCGTATGAGCGCACAATTCGAGCAAAGACTCGATCCCAATTTTTCGCGGGCTTATGAATTCGTTTATCAGCGGAATGTTGAGGATAAGAACGTTAGTGGTGCCTACCCTGAATCAGCAATTTCTGCTGGAGCGATCGAGCGTATCTTTCTGACTGATAATGCTTCCTTACTTGGTCTCTATGTTGGCGTGGGAGCTGGTATTGGCCTCGTTCATGAGACCATCTCGTTCCGAACCACTGCTGAGATAGGATACAAATATGTATTTGGAGGTGGAACGGGACATTACTACATCGAACCCCGGTTACTTATGGATGCGTATCTCATTACGAACCACGTGGGCCAGCGTATTCTACCTTATATTTCGCTACCGTTTGGATATGCCTGGTGGTAGAAATTCGCCCATCGCGCCAAAATTTGCCGTATATTTGAAGAACTGCGTTCGCGTGAGTTTCCCAAAGACGCAGTGTTTCTTGTCAAACATTCAGAAGGATTACACTATTATGAAGTTCAGATTCGCAAAATATCTCGCATTGATCGTTCTACTCTCGATGCCATTCTACAGTTCGAAAACATACGGTCAGGCACGTCCGAGCCCGGCTTCGCAGGTGCTCTCGCTTGATTTCGTCCCACTTATCATCAGCGGCACTCTCGCTTTTCAGTATGAATATAAGGTGGATCCGGTTACAAGCTGGCTGCTACGATTACACTTTTGGCCAAGTCCAGCCACAGATTACACAGGGTATGGCTTTGGTGCTGCCTACCGAATCTACATTGCTGACAGCCGGGCGCTCACTGGCCTTGCAGTCGCGCCTGCAGCGGATGTTTTCCTTTTTTCAGGCAATTCTAATAATACAGCATCTGCTGGAAAGTCGGGGGAGGGTGTTGATATTGGCGGCGATCTTTCCTATAAATGGATCTTCGATCAATTCGCGGTCGAGCCCATTTTTGGGCTTCGATTCGGCATAGGATCCAATTATGCACCCTCCGCGTTTACCACGATACAACCCCTTATCGGGTGTTCGCTCGGGTACGCCTGGTGATTTTTCTTCGCGTGTTGGGGTTTCCATCGAGTGAACAGATGGCAACAGACAGGTAAATTGTCTTTTTTTGGAATGAATCGCTTTGCGTTTGCAGCAGTCTTGCTTCTGACTGGGGGTAACGTGTGGGCGCAAAGCGGGACGGGTGTGGCGCCTGATCGGGTTCCTACGCTCGCCGATTCCGTCACCGTGATGCCATTCATCACGGCAAGCATGAACCTCTTTTCTGGTAAAGCATTCTTGGCTAATGCCACAGGTCCAGGATTCGGAGCGGGGCTGACGTTCGATCTGACGAAGCAAGGCCAGAAAACTGGATTCATGTTCGATTTTGCGTTCCAGGATATGTACGGATTCGCTGCCAACGGTAACTTTGTCCGCAATCCTGCCGACAGCATTCTTGTCTCCGCCGATGCTTACCACTATTGGTATTATTTGGTGTTCGAACCGTTCCTCAAGCTTCAAACGAGTGGTAAACAAAAAGGCTATTTCATCATTGGTGCGAGCATGGGTTTTGCTGTACTCTCAGAAACCGTGAGCATTGGCCAGGGGCTGACGCAATTCACGTATTGGGATCAAACCCCGTTTGGGAACAGATTTCGATTCGATTTGCGAGCTGGCTTAGGCGTCGAGTTGGGAAAGATCGCGGGACATGAGCTTGTGCTTGAAGCGCGAGCGGGTTATCCGCTCACCAACGAGATTTCGAATTTTTCAAATATATACGGAGGCAATGGCCCCGGAAATTGGAAGATCATCACCATCCAGGGAAATTTAGGACTGAGATTTTAATTATCAGAACCTTCCTTCAAGGTTCAAACAAACAACATTATGAAAAAAGGAACACTCATTATCGGAGGGATCGTACTTTTCCTCCTTATTATTTTCATGTGGTGGCGCACCACATACAACGGCTTCGTCACAATGGACGAGGGTGTGAAAGCGCAGCTGGGGCAGCTTAACAACGTCTATCAGCAGCGTGCCGATCTCATTCCGAATTTAGTCTCCACGGTGCAAGGTGCGGCTCTGAACGAGCGCCAAACGCTGACTGATGTAATCAATGCCCGAAGCCGTGCAACAGGGATTAATCTTACCCCGGAAGCGCTCAAGGATCCGCAGGCGTTCCAGAATTTCCAGAAAGTGCAGGGCGATCTTTCCAGCGCCCTCTCGCGGCTCATGGTCGTGATGGAGCAATATCCTCAGCTTAAGAGCCAGGAAAACTTCACTGTACTCATGTCCCAGCTTGAAGGTCAGGAAAACCGCATTCGCCTGGAACGCAATCGTTACAACGACCAGGTTCGCGATTTCAACGCGCGTATTCGCTCATTCCCCGCGAGCATGATCGCAAGCATGTCAGGATTTACGCAATATCCCTACTTCGAAGCCGCCGCCGGTGCAGAAAACGCCCCGAAAGTGAATTTCGGAACCCCCGATGGCACACCCAGTTCTGGAACCGCACCTGAAAGCGCACCTCCAACTCCGGCGACCGAGCCACATGGTCCGGCAAGACCGGCACCTGCGAAATGAAGAAACTTCATTTCAAAAGACTCCCCCGCCTTTCTAAGGCGGGGGTTGGGGGGTGGTTCGGTGAGGGAGCACAATGGCCATATTCAACGATAAGCGAGACAAGCAATTCCGTCGCGATCTACGTGCAGCTGCGAGCTTTGGCGAGCGGGTGATGTGGAATGGACTTCGCGGAAATAAACTTGGCGCTAAGTTCCGAAGGCAAGAGAGTATAGGAGCTTATGTTGTGGACTTTTACTGCCCTGAGCTTCGACTTGCAGTTGAAGTGGATGGGGTTCATCACGAGAACTCGCGAGAGTATGATTCGGCCCGCGATGAAAAACTCAAGGAAGTGCATGTTCGAACAATCCGATTTCCCGATTCCGAAGTAATAAGTAACTCTGATCTTGTGTTCTCGCAAATTCAAAAAGTAATAACAGAAATGCGAGAAAATGGAATGTCGGTTCGCACACCTTCGACTCAAATGAGTAAAAATGAAAAAGTAATTTCGGAAGTTTGGGATGGGGGCCAACCACCCCCCGGCCCCCGCCTTAGAAGGGCGGGGGAGGCCGTTCGAATATTTTTGATTGGACTGACACTTTTGTTCGGAAGCGCGGCCTTTGCGCAATCTTCAGCCTCACCCGCGATTCCCATGCTCCATGCTGGGTACGTGCTCGATGAAACGAACACGCTAAACCCCAGCGCACTTTCTGCGCTCGATGCCAAGCTTCGACATTATGAAGATTCCACTTCCACGCAAATTTGCATCGTGCTGATCCCTTCCCTAAACGGTAATCCTGTAGAGGATTTCGCCGTCACCGTGCTCGACAGCAATCATATTGGGCAAAAGAATAAGAATAATGGCGCGCTGATCCTGCTGGCATTGCAGGATCATCAGGGATGGATCTCGACCGGCTACGGACTCGAACCCACGCTTACCGATGCTGCTACGAGCATGATCTATCAGCAGATCCTGGTTCCCGCACTGCGCAAGGGCGATGTCTATGGCGGACTCGATCAGGCAACGACGGCGATGTTTCAGGTTATTGGCGGGGAATTTAAGAATGAGAACCCGCAAAGCCCGTTTCGCGGCAGGCGCGGTGCGCCATCGCCTGCGGGTGCACTCATTATCGTCTTTGGATTTTTTATTTTTCTCTTTATTATGCGCGCGCTGGCGGGGACTGGCTCGAAACGCACAGTTGTTGGCGCGGGCGGAGCTGGCTCCGGGTGCATGGGTGGGATCTTGCAGGGATTGTTTTGGTCCTCGATCTTTAACTCAGGCCGCGGCGGTTGGGGTGGTGGTGGTTTCGGCGCCGGAGGATTTGGCGGAGGCGGCTTCGGCGGAGGGGGGTTCTCCGGCGGCGGAGGTATGGGCGGCGGAGGTGGTGCGGGCGGTGGATGGTAAACTACACACCCCAATTCATTGTCGGAGACGTAATATCCTAATGATGTAAGAAAAGTGAGATAATAAGAAGCAAAATGAAGACCACTATGACGCCGCCGATAATGTAAGCGATTATCTGGCATCCATTATTTAGCGTTGTAAGAAAGTAACCCTCTTTAGCTTTGACGATTACTTCTGGTGCAACATGAACAGGGTTCGGACGTTGTATCTCGCCGCTGAAAACGTTGTTTTTCTCATTATCTGAGGATTCGATCGCCTTCTATTTCGCGGCGGCAAACTCCTCATCCGTTAACTCGCCATTCCTGTGAAGTTCAGCCAGCTGTGCAAGTTCGTCTGCGTGGCTCACTGCGGTGGGTTACATTTTGTTATCCCCTGAAGTACTTAGTTCACACAAAATTACGAAAAATTATAGTTCCAAACACTAAAGTTCCGTCAGGCTTACATGACGGATTTCCTCGAGCAATGCTTCATTTCTCGCTCTTAGCTTCCGAACGAATTCCTTGTCATCCTTGAGCTCCTGGTCGATCTGAGCTTTATGATCGTGGTAATAGGCCATCGCCGCATAAACACCAGACAAAGGCAATTTCCAATTCGTGGCGATTTCAATCAGAGATATACCCTGAGAATGATGCTGTATCACCGCATCCTTCACCGTAAACTGCGAACCCGCGATGCGTGGTTTGCCCATGCAAATATCCGGATCGGATACAATATGTTCCTTGCTGAGATTCATGCTAACGCAACACGAATTTCGAAGAATCACGTTCCAAACCAAAAGGGACACACCTCTCAGCGTGTCCCTTCAAATAAATCAGCGAGATCAGAAAGCGATCAGCGCACTCCCGGTTCTGGATTCTGATTGAATACCTTCTTCTTCCTCGGTGCGCGAACGGGACGTTTCCGGGCGGGAGCTTTTGTGGGCTTCTGCTCTTCGACGACGTCTGGATAGGTATAGATGTCGTACTTGTAATTGCGGAGCACCCAGTTCTTTTCATCGTGACTGACGACATAGTTTGGCAGCATCGGAATTTTCCCGCCGCCGCCTGGCGCGTCGATCACGTAATAGGGAATTGCAAGTCCAGAAGTCCAGCCGCGGAGCTTTTCCATAATATCCAACCCGACCTTGACCGGCGTTCGGAAATGGTTTGCGCCCTTCGTGAGGTCAGCCTGATAAATATAATAAGGACGAACACGCATGGCAAGCAACTTTTGCATCAGCTCTTTCACGACCATCGGGTCGTCGTTCACGCCCTTCATCAGTACCATTTGGTTACCGACGGGGCAGCCCGCGTTGGCGAGCATCTCAGTTGCTTGCTTAGCTTCCGGCGTGCATTCCCACGGATGGTTAAAGTGCGTGTTGACGTAAATGGGATGATACTTCTTTATCATCTCGCACAAATTTGCTGTTACGCGCTGCGGAAGCACGCAGGGTATCTTCGTGCCAAGCCGAATGATCTCAACATGCGGAATCTCTCGCAATCCTTTCAGGATCTTTTCGAGCATGAAATCCGTCAGCGTGAGCGGATCTCCACCGGAGAGAATAACATCACGGACTTCCGGATGCGCGGCGATATAATCGAGACCATCCTGAATGTACTTCATCGAAATTTTGGAAGAATCGCCGACCTTGCGCTTGCGCGTGCAAAAACGGCAGTACATGGAGCACTGGCTCGTTACGAGAAAAAGTACGCGGTCGGGATAGCGGTGCGTGATGCTCGGCACCGGCGACATGGCGTCCTCATTGAGTGGATCGTCAGGTGCATCGATGTCCGCGAGTTCTATTTCGTCTGGCACACATTGAAGCCAGATCGGGTCGCCCTTATGACGGATGAGCGAAAGATAGTACGGGTTTACGCGAGTTTGAAAGAAGTCGTTCAGTTGGTCCGCAACTTCCGGCTTGATACCGAATTGAGAAATGATCTCTTCTTTGGATTCAACGGATTTGCGGAGTAGCTCTTGCCAATATTCCATAATACGTGATTTGATCGAACCATTGCTTCCGGCCTCCCGGAAGACACGGTTCGCGCATGATCACTCATGCGTTGTTGTTATCTATGCTTTACATCACGCTGCACAATTCGCAGCTCTGATGCGCCGACGATTCTATTTTTCGTCTGCTGAGAGAGATATTCCACTTTCGCGGTCGATCTTCCTTTTGCAATGTACTACATTGCGAACGAAAAAGCAAATCGTCGGCTTAAAAAATCTCTTGGTAAAGAATGCTGTAGGGGTTAATGGCATTAACCCATTTGCATGGGGCTAATGCCATTAGCCCCTACGGTATTCCTTACACTCGTTTGCCAAAAATTATCAGGTCGTCACCTGGCTTGTAATAATCTTTGATCTGCGCAAGCAGTTCGTAATGCTGCTTGATGTAAAACGCTCGAGTGCGTTCGTAACTTGTCTGGCTGCTTGTTTCAGCGATGAGGAGATAGCCTCCGTGTCCTTTTACAAAGTGGACGGCATAGGCATCCAACTCCTGCGCGATGCCGCGTCCCTGATATTCCGGATCGACTGCGATCCAGTACATATCATAAGTTCCAATCGTTGCGGGTGTTGGGCCCAGCAGGAGAAACCCTGCTACGTGATCCGATATTTCCGCTACAAAAGCAAAATAATCTTTTTGCTCAGGTTGTCCCGTACAAATGTCAATGAGCTCTTCGGCGATCGTTACTTCCGCATCCGAAAAATTTTTCGTCGCTCGGATGAGGCGGATAACGTGCTCGCGGTCTTCTTTTTTTATCTCACGTATCATTCAAAAAAATGTTCCGCCTATGATGTTTAACGCATCATCCGATTCGTTCGTTCAATTTTCAAGTGCGCGTTTGCATTTTTTTATGTTCATGCTCGATCGATTCATCGAGCACGATCGACCGCTCGATCGAGAATTTCATTGATCGTCGATGCGAAGGTTCGTCCGCTCGTTCGTGCAGCGCGCATGAAGCCGGCATCTTCGCTGATATCCGGATTCGGATTTGCTTCAAGCACGAATAATTTACCATTCGCATCCAGCCGCATATCGACCCTTCCATAATCGCGCAAACCTACGGCATTAGCGGCCCGCAGCGCAATTCGCCGCGCTTCCTGAGCAATCTGCACGGGAATTTTTGCCGGGCATTGGGGCACGGTGGTCTGATACAATGGCGATTCTTCCACCCATTTAGCTTCGTAGCTCACGATGTGTGGCATTCCCTCTGGCATTTTTTCGAAAGTGATCTCAGAGATAGGAAGCGTCGTGAATATACCATCAGACGTCGCTAACACTGCAACGTTTAATTCACGCCCATCGATAAATTCTTCGGCGAGTGCCGGCTGGTCGAATTCCTTTTGAATGAACTTCACTCGTTCTTTAAGTGAAGCTTCGTTCTGGACGATCGCATTAGAGTCGATTCCTATGCTTGCATCTTCATGTACTGGCTTGACGATGAGCGGAAAACGCAGGTGCGGATCGAGCGCTTCCAATTTTTCGTACTCAAAGAGTTGATGTCGTGGCGTTGGAATTCCCTTTGCAACGAAGATAGCCTTCGCGAGCGCCTTTTCAAGCGCAAGGCCAAGTGCGAGAGGTGGCGAACCTGTATATGGAATACGGAACAGCTCATACAGCGCTGCAACATTCATTTCAAGCTTCGATTGTCCAAGAATCGATTCACAGCAATTAAAGATGACCTCAGGGCGCTCGGTTGCTAAGAAGGAGCATAGCTTCTCAGTGTTATCGTCCGCACTAAAGATGGTAACTTGGTGTCCATGCTCATTAAGCGCATTTGCGATGGAGCGCATTTGTTCTAGGACTCCATATTCCGAAGCATCGATGAATTCACTCGATGGCGGATGATAGTTCGGATCCGACCGGCGCAGCCAGTGATCCTCGGAAGCCGTGTTCCTCGGCTCGTTATAAATTACGGAGACTTTCAATGATTGGAATGTACTGCAAATGTAGTGCAAGCTTTAGTTTGTGACCTCCTCGGACTTTCGCAAACTAAAGTTCGCGCTGCATTTGCACTACATCTTTTTCGAAATTTGCTTGCCTTCGAAGCGAAATGGGATGCCGTGCCGATCGCAACCGGATTTTAATACCGATAGCAACATTGCTTCGTAGGTCATCCCGGCCGCGCGCGCCGCTTTCGGGAAGCAGGAATTTTCTTCGGGCTTCGGCAAAATTCCTGGGAGCGGGTTGACTTCTATTACATTAACACGACCGCGCGCGTCCAGCCGAACATCGATGCGTGCCCAATCTCGGCAATCTAGGATCTCGAATGTTCTCAGCACCACAGCCTCGATTTCTTCTTTCAGTTTCGAGGTAACATCTGCGGGACATGTGAAAATGTGGAGCGGATGTTCCGCAACATCATACACCCACTTTGCTTCGAACGAATAAATGTTGTTAGCTTCCGGTGGCAGTTCGCCGAAATTTATTTCTACAATGGGCAGCACGCGAGCGTGATTGCCATTTCCGATTACAGCGACGGTAAACTCTCGGCCCGGTAAAAATTCTTCAATAAGCGCCGGTTGATGATACTCCAGTGATACACGCTCGATCTCGCGGTTCATTGCATCCAGACTCGTAACGAAGGATGAATTGCGAATCCCTTTCGAAGAGCCTTCAGAGAGTGGTTTTACGATGAATGGAAAATCCGAACCGGGCAGCAGCGATCTAATTGATCCGATCGGCCGATCGGAAGTAATAAATCTCGCAACCGGAATTCCGTGGTACGATAAGATCTCTTTGGTCCTTGCTTTATCCAACATAATTGCAAGCGCGAGTGGACCCGAGCCGGTATAAGGGATCTGCAGCATCTCAAGTACAGCAGGGAATTGCGCCTCTCGTGCAGCGCCGGCAAAACCTTCGGCAAGATTAAATACAATATCGAGATCATGGACAAGCAGCCGATCGAGCGCGCGGTCAGGTACTGCTTCGATCACTTCCACCGACACATCGGGATGAGACGCAAGCGCCGCGCGAACCGCTTCGATCGTTTCAGGTGCATCCCACTCCGCATAAAGGTCGTCCTGCGGAATATGTGGTTGGCGGGAACGCACTCGTTCGTCAATAACACCGCGTGGTTTAATGTTTGCTAATAGTCCTACGTGCATGTAAAAAAATTCAGACCGATGATTATGGAAGAAGAATGTCTTAAATACTCAGTATAAAAATAAGAATTAGTAATGAGATGTCAAGTGTTCTAAGTATTTTGTGGAAAAAACTAGCATCTGTTTACAACTTGCTATTATGTTAAAACTATTATGCGGCTGGAATGCTTAATGAATCATTCATAATATTGAATCCATGAACCACACCAATTTCACACGTGGATCCTTCCTGATCCTGAACATACTTCTGTTTTGCGGCTCGCAGCTCCTTGCGACGCGCAAAGCCGCAGGACAGAACGGCGCGCCCCCAGCACGCGTTACCGTTCACTTCAGTCCGGACGAGCGGCGTGTCATTACTATCGCCGATGAGCGGCGCGATGCAGATAGTTTGTTGCCTTACTTAGCTTCATCGACCATCAGAGTAGCCTGGCGAGCTGCCGTTGGAATCGGGAACATTGGCGATACCGCAACTCGGCTTGCATTGCTGCACTATTTCCTGAAGGAGAAGCGAGACTCGGTTGCCGATGCCGAGGTTTTTGCACTCGGCATGCTCGGGCCGGACGTGAAAACATTTGAGGCGTTAACTGAAGCTACCTCGGAGCATCCCACATTGGAGCGGCTAAAAGCAATCGCGCGTACCGCAATAAGAGCGGATAGCGCTAAAGCTGCAAAGATCGTCGGACAACTCGCCGATCATAAGAAGATCGATCAGCTAACAGAAGCCGATGCCTACGTGGAGTTCGCGCTTCATGACGAAGTGTGTTCCAGGATGATGGATGATCTCGATGCCCTGGCCGATGCGAATGACCCGAACGTTCGATGGAGGGCCGCATACTCGTTAGCCCGTACGGATGATTCACTCGATCTTGCCAACCGGTTTCCAAGATTGAAGGATTTGCTTCTGGACCAAGGTTCGCCTACCGTCCGAATGTTCGCAGCGCTGGCGCTTGGTAAGCTTCACGATTCCAGAGCGGATAGCGCACTCTACCGAGCTTACCGAGGTGAGAATGATTGGAGAGTGAGAGTTAACATCCTTAGAGCCTTTGGGAGATTTAAGTCTCTGGATTCACTCTGTTTGAGTACGCTGGAGCTCGCCGTTGAAAACGCATTACGAGATAGCATTCTTGCCATCGAGGTTGGCACTGTGGCCGGAGATGTGATAGATGGTTTTGTAACATCCGGTAATCTTTCCCCCAGTGATTCCTCTGTGCTTCGAGATATGCTTGATGGATGCAGTGGTTTGAATGGCCGCCATGATGATCTCGATCCATTGGTCGCTGCTCGTCTAACAGCACCTGCTGTTAGACTTGGAACACCTACGTTTCGGGATGCAGTTAAGAATTATGCACTCTACCAGACTCCGATCATTCGCAACTACGCGGTACAAGCTGCCGGCACAATTCCCGATACGAGTTTTTTCTCGGCGCTCGTGGAAACGATGTCTTTATTCAGCCCAATGGAACAGGCAGCACGATTGGAAGTTCTGGATAGCATGTGGACATTTGCCAAGCGTATTCCAGCATTTCGAAGCGCGCTGGAATCCAACCGCATGGCTACCCTTTATCGCGCAATGCTTATTCATATTTGCAGTGCCGTTCAAGATCCAGCGGTCGATGCGATCGCGCTCGGCGAGTGGAGAGATACTACCATCATTTCCGATAGTTCTCATCGAGCGCAAGCCCTTGAAGGAGTCCAGCGCTATATTCCGATGCTGATAAGCGGACGTTTTCGCGATGCGCTACTTGCTGCTATTACCGACGATGCCTGGCTCGGTGATACATCGCACGTGGCGGCTCATGCAATAAGAATCGCTTACGATTCGGCGAATAGTTGGGGTGATAAAGAACTAATGGACTCTGCAGCTGCCCAGATACGGCATATCGAAGGTCCCAATGCTTTACTCCCAAAGCGAATCCCCCGCGTAAGCCACATCGATTGGACGGCCCTAGAAGGGTTACCGCCGAGCGCGGTCATTAATTTTTCGACCGGCTCAATGGTTCTTCACCTACTTACGGAGGAAGCTCCGCTGACCGTGCTGAATATGGTACGGCTTGCTCGTCAGCAATGGTTCGGAGGTAACTATATTCATCGTGTGGTTCCCAATTTTGTCGCGCAATCCGGTGACCCAAGCGGCACGGGGTGGGAAGGCCCCGGTTATACGATTCGAAGCGAAATCACGCCACGAAGCTACGATCGCGAAGGTTTGCTCGGTATGGCAAGCGATGGAAAGGATACAGAAGGTTCACAATGGTTCGTTACCCAGTGCCCTACTCCCCATCTGGATTCCCATTACACGATCTGGGCTGAAGTTACCCGCGGCGTGAAAGAAGCCGGCACCCGCAGGCTGGGCGACAAGGTCGATTCTTTCAATACCTTTTATTGATGGTAGTCAGCGCTCTTGAGGAAATTCGATCGAAGGCTCGGTGCATGATTGCGCCAAGTGGGCGGCGTGCCCATATTGTGTTGGGGGATGCAACCGACGTGCGCGTATTGCGGGCCGCACGCATTGCTACTGATGAGAATATTGCAAGCATCGTTCTTATCGGTGATCGTTCGGCTATTCAACAATCCGCCAGTGAACAGGGAATTTCCCTGGATGGTATTAAAACTAATTCTGCAGTCCAGCATCCGGACTTCCTTTCGTTGGCTGGTTCTTTTTATGTGCGAAGAAAGGAAAAGCTGGAGTCCTCCGGGGCTGCGGCCGCTGAACTCCGATCCAGCGACCTACTATTTGGCGCTGCACTCACCGCTTCGGGCTATGCAGATGGCATGGTCGCTGGTTCACTTTCCACAACAGGCGATGTTATCCGTGCGGCACTCAAAGGGATCGGGCTTGCCGATGGTATTTCCGTTCTGTCAAGTATGTTCCTGCTGGATTTTTCTGTCATTCCTGGATGGCGCGCGCAAGCATTCACAATCGCGTTTGCAGATTCCGGCGTGCTTGTCGATCCCACTGCAAAGCAGCTTGCCGATGTCGCGATCTCGACAGCCAATACCTTTACTGCGCTTACGGGCAATACGCCGTATGTGGCCTTGCTTTCGTTTTCCACGAAGGGCAGTGCTGCTTCGCCTTCTACGGAAAAGATGATCGAGGCAACAGCCCTAGTTCGCGCGAAGGCCCCAGGGCTGGTTATCGATGGTGAATTGCAATTCGATGCAGCGTTCGTTCCGGAGGTTGCAGCTCGTAAGGCACCTGGAAGCGAAGTGGCCGGTCGTGCGAATGTTTTTATTTTCCCCGATCTCGATGCCGGCAATATAGGTTACAAAATTGCCGAACGGCTTGGAATGGGACAAGCGATCGGGCCTATTCTACAAGGGCTTCGCCGCCCGATGAACGACCTTTCGCGCGGAGCCAGCGTAAGTGATATTGTGAATATGATCGCAGTAACCGTTCTGCAGGCACAAGGAAGCGAATCATGATTACGCGGAGTATGCGGACGATTCTTGGAATTGCGTGGTTCCAAAACGGGTAATCATATTGTAGAAGGAATACTTGAAAATCTTAGGTGAATACTTTTAGAATTCGCGTTTTTACGAAAGCATGTGAATCATCCATAAACACGTCCGCGTAAACCACGAAATCCAGGTTCTACTCTATGAATATTCTTGTCACGAACGACGACGGCATTAATTCTCGAGGCATCCACGATCTCGTGGTTGCCCTGCGCGAGGTCGGGAATGTTATTGTGATGGCTCCGCTTGGCGAACAATCCGCCGTTGGACACGCGTTAACTGTTAGTCTGCCGCTACGGGTAACAGAGTTCCACAAGAACGGTAGCTTTTTTGGATTTGCAGTGAGTGGTACACCCGCCGATTGCGTAAAGCTTGCGCTCAGAACTTTTTTGGATGAACGAGGTCTCCCAAAACCTGATATTGTCGTCAGCGGGATAAATCATGGGAGGAACACCGCCGTGAACATTATTTATTCAGGCACGGTAAGCGCTGCTACGGAAGCTACGGTGCTCGATGTTCCCGCTATAGCCGTTTCTCTAACAAGCTATCATGCGGATGCAGATTTTACTCCCGCCTCCGAGTTTATGCGGCGGTTCACGCCCGAGGTAGCACGAATTGGATTGCCGCGCGGAACATTGCTCAATGTGAATGTTCCGCCGTTATCTCGATCTGAGCTGAGGGGGATCGCATATACAAAGCAAGGCGCATCTTATTGGGAGGATGAATTCGAGAAGCGTGTCGATCCACAGGAGCGGCCGTACTATTGGTTGAAAGGCCGTTATATTATGGAAGATAAAAACTATGACATTGACGATATTGCTATCCGTGACGGCAAGATCAGCATCACGCCCATCCATTACGACCTGACGAATTACGATTTTCTCGAGACACTTCGTTCCTCATGGCCTGAATCATTCTAACCGTGTTCGTCCTAAGAGAAACGTTCCGTTATTTACGCCACACATGGGCCTCCTGGCTGATTCAGGCGCTCGCCCTTGGAGTTGCCCTTGGAGTCAGCGGGCTGTTTGTGCTGCTTGCCTGGAAAGCACATGAAGCAATGGCTGATCTGCGAGCTAATCTTGCTATCGAGGCATTTTTTGATCCCGATGTTGCTTCACAAGATGCTTCCACAATTGTGGATGAAAATATCCGATCGCTCTCCGGTGTAACCCGCATAGTCTTTATTTCGAAGGAACAAGCGTTGGAAGATTACGCAAAGATGTCAGGAGAGGATGTCGGGCAAGTTCTTGGAATGAATCCGCTTCCCGCGAGCGTGAAAGTGTATCTTTCGAACCCGACTTCGAACAACGCTAACAAGGTGGAAGCATTGCTTCGTAAGATCCCTCGGATACAGGAGGTAAAAAGCAATGCACCACTTATCGGTATAATGGAATCGCGTTCGCTTGCGCTTGACCACATTGCAATCATTCTCTGTTCGCTCCTTATTCTTTCGGCATTTTTTCATGCGCTGACTGCTACTCGGCATGGCTTCGAGGTTCGGCGTGCAACCATGCATACACTAACTCGCATGGGCGCGACTCGGTTTATGATCATCGCACCGATGGTATTCTACAACGCCTTTGCTGGAATGTTGAGTGGGGTTATAGGAATGGGTATTCTCTACCTAATTCACTCACAAGTATTGCTCTCAATGAATGAGGGGCTTGCTACTACTCTGAACTTGCACGAAGAAATTGGTGTGTGTGCAATGCTTATCATTTCCGGTTTAGTTGTGAGCCTGCTTGCGGCATTGTTTAATCTGGCACGTGCAGTATCATTGGAAGCTTGACAGCTCTGCTGGTTTCTAGCTGTGCTACTCTATCTTCGTTACCGGATGAATCTCGCGGTAGTTCTTCGCATGTCCATCCTGCCCATGCGCGAAATCCTGGAAGAGAACTCCTGTAATCGTTGCTGTCACATTGACATTCTTGAAATCGGTCGATGGCGTTCCCAAATTAGTGGTAACCCACTGAGCGGCTGCGTCGAACTGTGAAGCATACGCTGAAGCAGCTACTTCTGCACACTCCGTGCTTGGAATTTCTGCGATCATCGAATCGTGCGCGTCATCGACAATAATGAGATGAATGTCTTTATCATCCTCGCGAACAAAGGCAACGATCGTGCTACTCACGCTCACAGCTTGTTCTTCGAAAGCCATGCGCGTGGTATCTTCGCTCACGGTGATTTCCGGAAATGAATTTTGTTCGGCAACGGTCGTGGTGACGGGAGTCCAATTAATGGAGGAGACGGCGGGATCGGTCAGGATCTTCACATGCCAGCGCTCGATGCCGCATTCGGGTTCAGAGGTAGGTGAATTGGTCGATTTCGAGCAACAGGCGAGGAAACCAGCGAGGCTGACGCACAATCCAATCGTATAGAGGTTTTTCTTTTTCATAATCAATGATACAAAGATATGGTATCTTTGGCAATGGACCGCAATTTCGATCAAATGATTTAGTCTTTACCAAAGAATACTGGTCATTCTTTTCAACTTTTGAGTGTTGAGGGGCGGTCAAAATATGAAGCTGATCCTGATCGTCCTTATGAACGCCGGCCTGATTGGCCTGTTCGTCTATCTGCTGAAAAAGAAGAACCTGCTTTCCTTCATGGATGGCGGGAAATGGTGGCTGACGTGGCTTTCCATTGCGATTATAACGCTGATGGACGAGCTGACTTCCGTCTTCTATGTCGCAGCGGAGTCTTACCTTATTGTTGGGCTTGCGGCGTTTGTGTTCATCATTGCGACCTCGCTGTTCGTGCGTTTCCTTTCCAGTCGGATGGTCGAGATCGCGCATATTCTGGAGCACCACGGAATTCGGGGCGGGGGTGTCTATAGTTTTAGTTACTTGGTGCTAGGTCCTACAATGTCCTTCGCGGCTGTGGCTTCGATCCTTGTCGATTATATTCTGACCGCTGCAATCTCGACTGTGGCCGCCGTCTATAATGGAAGTTCCTTTTTCCATCTTCCAATATACGTGATCTATTGCCTCTTTTTTGCGGTGATATGGTTTGTTGCGACATTGAATATCATCGGGATCCGAGAGAATGCACGCTTCACGTTCATGGTTTTTATCGCGGCGGCGATGGTATTGATGACTCTCATTCTTTCGGCGATCCTTGCCCCGAGCGGTGGACAACTAGCGAAAGTGAGTGAGGGTTTCCACCTTTCTTGGACGGGACTCACGGGAGGAAGTTTGTTCGGCGGCGCGAGTTTTTTTATTTTTGGATTCGCTGGAGTAATTCTCGCATATTCCGGAATTGAAAGCGTAGTGCAAACTGCCGGGCTAGTAAAGAGTTGGAAGGATATTCGTAAAGCGTATATCTTCCTGGCGGTGACGGTGGGTATCGTTACACCGCTCATCACGATGTTAGTACTTACTCGCACAGACATCAATTTCGCTTTGCATGAGGATGATCTCATCACCTACTTTGGTACTGTGGTCAATGGGGAGTGGTTCGGATATGTGGTTGGTGCGTTGGCGAGCTTCACTCTGATCATGGCGGTTAACACGGCATTCGTGGCATCGAGTGAGTTATTGGAGCGCGTGGCGCACCGCTATGGGTTCCATTGGCTGATCAAGACGAATAAGGCAGATTCGCTCTACCGCATTCACATCATTAATGCCACGCTCTTTAGCGTGATTATAGCGATCACGGCCGGCAGTCAGGAGATGCTTGCACACATGTATGCGGTAGGGTTGGTAGCGAGCTTCACGATCAATATGGGTGCGCTGGTGTATTACAGGTATTCACGTGGCAGTGAGGAGATTCCCGATTACTATACTTCCCGCACTGGGACATTCATCATCTTCCTCCTGCTGCTTGCGTGCTTTGGGTTCATCGCATTCCACAAGTGGCAGGGATTTGTGCTGTGGGCGATAACCGTAACCATCTTTCAGATCATCGGTTTTCGGGTGGCAAAACGCCGCGCACCGGAGATCGAGCAGTTCAAAAAGACGGACAACCCTATGGACATCATCTTCCGAATTGCGGAGGCCGATGAAGCGAAGGCATTCCATTTTTATTTCCGCAGAGTTCAGGATACGTCACCTCTCATAGATGATGCTAACGTTGCCTATGTCACGTTCTACTCTCCGCGTTCGGGTTCGCCCCCAAAGCTCGGCAGAAATCACTTTCTGCTGACCATTTACCGAGAGTCCTTGGCGAATAGGCTCGTGTCGCTGATCCACATGCTGCAATATGATTTTGCAGATCGCGACATCGTGTTTCACCTCGGGTGGCCAACATCGAGCTGGCTCGACCGCTTTTCGACCGGTGTGATGGTTTTTTCCCTCATGCGATTGCCACGAAGATTCCCGGGATACAGTTTTGTCATGGAATATGAAGGTTCCGAACAGGTAGCCCTGGCTGAAGCCCATGCGTGATGTCGGTGCTATATTGGTCGCAGGAGGTGCTTCTGCTAGATTCAGTGGCTCATCGTCCACGATCGGCCGAAAGCAATTCGAATCGATTGGCGAGCTGCCAATGTATCAATTTGTCGCCCGGACGTTTTCGCGAGTCAAGTCTACTCACACCATTATACTTGTTGGCCCGGCTGCTGACTTAGAAGAAATGGAAGCCGGGATGCAAAAACTGAGTTTACCTGTGAATTACAAAGTCGTTGCAGGCGGCGCGACACGCCAGGAATCAGCTGAGAATGGGCTGCTTGCCATTGAGGGCGTGAAAGATATTTCAATCGGAATTGTGCATGATGTGGCACGGGCGTTAGTTGATGAATCAACCATCGAATCCGTGATCTCGGTCATCCGTGCGCGCGGCGCGGCGATCGCATGCGTTCCCGTGGTTGATACGCTGAAGCGAATCGAGAATGATGCGATTGTGGGTACCATCTCACGTGAGAATCTGTGGAGAGCGCAAACACCGCAAGGTGCGAGAATCGAATTGATGCGCGCCGCTTATGATGCTGCAAGGATCGCAAATTTTTCGGCGACAGATGAGAGCCAACTTTTGGAACGCATAGGAATTCATCCAGCCATTGTCAGCGGTAGCGAAATGAATTTCAAGATCACCTATCCGAGCGATCTGGAACGTGCGAGAGGAATGCTTAGATCTTGATCCCACCTGTTAAGAGAATTTTTAGATGGATAGGCGTTCAAAGAGTTACCGCCACACTCAAAAAGGAACAGTCGGTTTCAGTGATTCTGTGGATTGTTAAATTTTAGAGCTTGGAGACCTGCGAATAGGAAGCAAGGTAAACAAAAGCCCAAACAATATACCGACCGCGATTCCGATCGCCGCCCCGCCAAACACATCGCTTGGATAGTGGAGCCCTTCATAAATACGACCCATACTAATGACCAGTGCGGGGGCAAACAGCCACGCCACCTTTTTCTTTCGCGGCCAAATGGTGAAGAAGAAAGCAGCGATGGCGAAATTATTCAGTGCATGATTTGAGGGAAAGCTTGGGTCGCCACGTCCGCCATCTGGCAATCGAACCCAGGAAACAATGTGCTCGCTGGAAGGCAGCATCCTACAGGGCCTCGACCGATTCACCATTGGCTTTACAATATAATTTCCCAACGAGTCCGTTGCAGCAACAACCAACATGGCAGCCACAACCATCCATACCCCGCGCCGGCGAAACCGATAGATGAGATCAGCACTCGCAATGGCATATACCGGATACCAATAGTGAACGTTCGTGATCGCGCTGAAGAAACTGTCAAAAAAAGACGAGGCGATCGTCCGGTTGAAAAAGTAGAGAATTGAGAGGTCGAGATCCTGCATTTATCGCCCTAACTTGGAGACACGATACCGATCGAGAAACTGACCGCAAACCGGATCGTCCGATCGTTCAAAAGCTTCCGGTGTGCCGTCGAAATAGACACGGCCTTCAAAAAGGAAGATCACGCGGTGCGGAATACGCTCAACAGTAAACATATCGTGGGTTACGATCAAGCTTGTGACCCTTAGTTTCCCGGTCAGGTCTTCGATCAGTGCGTCGATCTGATCGCTGGTAACGGGATCAAGACCGGTCGTCGGTTCGTCGTAAAACATGTATCGAGGCTCGCCGGCAAGCGCACGGGCAAGCGCAACGCGCTTTTTCATCCCACCAGAGAGATCGGACGGCATTGCGGACTCGATGTTCTTCAGTCCGACCAGCGAGAGCTTCTCTTTGGTGATCTGAGCAAGTTTCTCTTGGTTGTGCTCACCATGCTCACGCAGGCCAAGCGTAATGTTCTCTAAAACATTCATAGAATCGAAGAGCGCAGAACCCTGAAACAAAAAACCGAAATTTCGGCGGAGCTTCTGCAAATCGGCCTGACGACCGTGGGAAACATTTACCCCATCGACGATGACATTGCCTGTGTCAGGCTTAAGCAAACCAATGATGTGCTTAAGCAACACGCTTTTGCCACAGCCGCTTTGTCCGATTATTGCAACAGTCTCACCATCTGCTATATCGAACGAAACGCCTCGAAGCACTTCCTGTGCACCGAAAGATTTATGCAGATCTATAATTGAGATCACGAGTATTTTAGAAAAGAACAGTCCAGAGCGTGTAATCGAGAATGAGGACCATGGTGCTTGAAATAACGAACGCACGAATCGTCGCTTTCCCCACCCCCTCTGCCCCACCTGTCGTACTAAATCCAACTTTCACTCCGATCAGCGCTGTGAACGAGCCGAAAAACAGTGCTTTGAAAATTCCCACCATAAGATCCTTCACCTGAAAATATTGCTGAACGGAATCGAAGAACAGTTTGGCACTTATTCCCAGAAAGAAATTGCTGACAATAAATGCACCGGCAAGCGCTATGGCATTTGCAAATATTACGAGGATCGGCATCATGATCGTCGCACCGAGCAGACGAGGCACGGCAAGGTAGCGAACAGGGCTTATCGCAAGACTTTCGAGAGCATCGATCTGTTCCGTCACTTTCATCGTGCCAAGTTCTGCGGCAATAGAAGCACCAACACGGCCAGCAATGACGATGGCCGTCAGCACTGGCCCAAGTTCAAGAAAGATAGCTCGGCTCACGGCCGCACCAAGAAAACCATACGAGATCAATCCCTTAAACTGATAAGCCGCTTGCCATGCACTGACCATCCCTGTAAAAAATCCAATAATAGAAACTAATGGGAGTGAATTTGTGCCAATATGCTCCATTTGATCGAGAATCAAGCGCCGGTCCTTTAGAGTGGAACCAAAATACAAGAAGCTCTGTCCAGCCAGGGAGGAGAATGCGCCAATCTCCGCCAGAAACCGGCGAGCGCTCCTTCCGAAGCCAGCAATTATTTTTAACAGAAGCGTCATTGCGGTGTAATCATTTTTGATTCGACGCGCAGCATCAGGTTATACAGGCTATCGAGCAATGGAGGCGCATTGATCGGCGGATCAACTTTTGGCCATGTTATTGCAATGTGTGAGTGTAGTGCGTCGATCTGGATACCGGTAGTTACTACACCACTATCTCTCATCAGAATCGACGAAAGAGATGTGAGGCTATCTAGAACAAGGTTACGGACTTGAAGGATAAGTTGTCGGTCCACTAAATGCGTAGAGCGATTGGCAGCCGTATCTGCCCCCAGCAAAATTGATTTCGTTCCGATCGCATTTTGATTCACAGAATACCGTTCGGTGACGCCGGAAACTTCGCTTGTGCGAAACATGGTGACCGTATACTCCTGGGATGCACAGCTACATGCAAGCAGCAGGAGCAGGGCTATTGGAATTCTCATCTTAGTGAAATAACAAAGGATAACGATTGATCTAATCTCGTTCATTCAGAGCATAAGAATATGAGTCTTTTTGGAAGCCGAGGCTTTGATAGATACGGAACCCATCGCCGTTTCGATCGGCCGCAATGATCTGCGAGCAGTCAGGAAACTCCTCCAGCGCATCCTTAGCAGCCTCATAGACAATGGAAGCGGCTATCCCCTGTCTGTGAAATGTTGAGCCCACAGCCATTTGTTGAAATCGGCAAAGTCCATCTCCAAAAAAGATTCCAAGGCTTCCGACAAGTGTCTGCCCCAGATACGCACTATACCAGCGGCCCATTCCAGCTTCTACCATTTGATGGTATTGAACAATGCGCCGCTTTGTATACTGTAGATACATCGGGTCATTAGATCTGGTGCCAAAGCACTCGATATTGAGCTGAAGAACATCATCCCACCCGCGGACCGAATTACCGAGCTGGCGTTGTTCTATAGATGAATTATAGGTGGAGGGTCTTTGAAGCTGTCCGAGTTTAAGTACATCCATGGTAGTGTAGGTCAAATCGTCAGCCAGATACGGCTGAAATTCTCCGATTGGCGATTCCGCACCCTCCCATACCAGCAGCCGATTAGAAATACTCGGGTGAGGGCCAATAAAATTGCTATGCTGCCCCCGCCATTGATCGTAATCTACCGCCTTTGGTGGCAAAGTGAGCACGATAAGATTTCCCAATCGCCAATAAGGATTTTCGGGAGTTGTAATTACGAGCGCAACCCCCTCGAATTCATCGATGATGCTAAGCTCGCGCCAGAAGATGAATTCGGTTCGAAGGAAAAAAGAGGAGGGATGCCACATGGAATGATGTCAAACAAACGGATTTTAGTACAAATCGTGCGTTGAATCTTTTTCCCTGGAAACCTCTGGGACATAATAAAAATCAAAAAATGCCTTCTGGAGGTGAGAACGCCCACGCCACGCCATCCGTTAACAATCATCGTATTATTTTCGCCTATTTTTGACATGGCAACACAATCAAAGGTTTCTTCGGGTTCAAAATCGTCAGCGCAAAAGAGCAAACATCCACACATTGGCGCGATGCAACGCGAGCAGGACATTGCTTCGCGTTCGCTAGCACATTTCATTCCAGAAAAATGGCGCGATGCAGTCGCGGTGCTATTCATATTTCTCTCACTCCTTATCTTCTTCCGTGGCGTGCTCGATTCCACGCACGTCTTCAGCGCGGGTGATAATGTCGCTTATGATGCCTTACGTCCGTTCCTCTCGGCAGCGGAGGCACAAGGCTATTCGATGCCGCAATGGATCCCTAATATCTTTTGCGGTATGCCTGCCTTCTCCGCGCTTGTCATAACCGGCTCTCGAACGTATGATCTGATGCGCGAACTTTTTGACCTTGTTCGCTCGATCCCGATCGCCGTTCTACCTAATCCAGATGCTACACCGCATATTTGGCATTATTTTGTCTTTGGCTTGGGAATGTATCTCCTGCTGCGAGTAACACGCAACACATCGCGCATCGTCGCCCTTTTCGCAGCGTTCAGCGCAATCTTTTCGACGTGGATCATCACCTACATTATGATAGGACACAATACAAAAATTTATGCGGTGATGACCGTGCCCTATATTTTGATGGCAATCGAACGGCTACGCGAACAACGAATGGAATGGCAATCTCTCATCTTTTGGTGTGCGGTGCTCGCTACCTCGATTCATTTCCTGCTCGAATCGATCCACATCCAGATGATCTTTTACGTCGCGCTTGCCGTGTTGATCTATTTTCTTACATCGCTCGTCGTGGAATTCACGCGTAAGTCTGAACATCCGAGATCGCATTATTTGGCCCCCCTTGTGCGATCAGGTGTGCTTACACTTCTCATGGGCGGCGTCGGCTTTTGCATGTCGGCGGATCACTACCTGACGATGGCTGATTATAGTCCCTTTTCCATACGAGGAAAGCCCCCGATTCAGGATGTGCAGAATGAAGCCTCACAAAATAAGCGATCCGTGAATGAGGCCACCGACTCGACAGGCGGACTGGACTGGAATTATGCAACGGCTTGGTCCTTCTCACCGCAAGAAATTATCACGTTTATCATTCCTGGCTACTATGGATTTGGAAAAATGCCCTACACCGGCAGCGAACTGAATATCCCTGAAGGCGAACGTCTTTCGACATATTGGGGGCAAATGAACGGTACGGACGCAGCAAATTACACCGGTATCATTGTGTTCGTGCTTGCCATTGTTGGCATATTCACTTTGTGGAAGCGTGACCGGCTAGTACCTCCGCTGACGATCATTACGATCTTTGCAATCCTGCTTTCGTTCGGAGGCAATTGGCCTATTTTATTCCGACCAATGTTCCATTATTTCCCGCTCTTCAATAAATTTCGTGCGCCAATGATGGCGCTCGTCCTAATGCAGCTTGCATTTCCCATTCTTGCCGCGCTGACGCTGGAAGAAATCTTGCGAGCCTGGAAATTGAAAAGCGAGAGTGAAGATTCGAGACTCCAGAAATATTTTAAATTCGCACTCTATGCTTCCATTGCGTTTCTCGCGATCTCCGTGGTGCTCCGTGGTGTGATCACCTCGTCCGTCAACAGCGGAATTCAAGCAGCTATTCAACGCGGAAAACTCCCTCAAGGATATGATGCACTTAAGGATTTTATTGCTTCAACCGCCGCGAACGATGCGCTCATAGGAGCATTATTGGCGACAGCAGCATGCCTGCTTGTCTATTTTTTCCTAAAACGCAAACTTTCGCCACTCATTATGGCTGCAGGAATTTTGGCGCTCACGGTCATCGATCAGTGGCGTATAGATTCTCGTCCAATGCAGATAGAAACAAAAGATGATTACGCGAGCAATTTCCAGGCTCACGACTACCTACAGTTTATCCAGCAGGATAAGTCACTTTACCGCGTAACGGATCTCACGGAGGGTCAGCCTTCGAACGCCCTTGTCAGCTATGGTATCCAAACTGCTGGCGGATACCATGCTGCGAAAATGCGCGAGTTTCAAGACGTCGTCGATGAAACAGGAAACATGCAAGGCAATGGAATTTTCAACCCATTCATGTTCAATCTGTTGAACACAAAGTATATCATTGCAAATGGTGGGCTTTCAGAAGATCGATCAAGATTCGTTCCAGTCTTCCAATCGAAGGAACCGCCTCCGCCTGCTGAAAACGGAAAACAGGCAATAGCCGATATTGTGTGGGAAAATCCTCAAGCTCTTCCTCGTGCGTTTTTCGCCTATCGTTGGGAATTAAAACCGAAACTCGATATACTTCACGCAATGCACGACGGCACCTTCAACCCGCGAGAAGTTATCTATTTTGATGAAACGCCAAAGGGGATGCAGGCGCTTGCAATCACCCCGATCGATACTGCTGCTGAAACACTCACGATGGATTACAAAGACGAAGACATCACCATGCACACAAAGACTAATGGCAACCGGCTCATCTTTATGTCCGACACATGGTATCCCGACTGGACGGCAACCGTCGATGGGAAATCTACACCGATCTACCGTGCCGATTATGCCTTCCGAGCCTTCGTCGCGCCGGCAGGAACTCACGAGATCAAGCTTACTTACTACGATCCCAAATATGCGCTGGGCCGAACTATTTCACTCACAACCAACGCGTTCGCCCTGCTGGCGTTTGGAATTGGCATTACGAGCTTCACATATTCCAAGCGAAAAAAGCGACCGGAAGTGGAGATCGTGCCGCCATCTGCATAGGGTCTCCGGATGTTTTTGAACATGAACAATAATAAATCCTGTATTCGTAACAATCTTAGCAGAATAGCTGTAAAGGTATGGCACTAACCGTCAATAACAAAATACAGGAACAATATGAATAAACTACTGATGATACTCGTAGCAGCAGCCATCCTTATGGTGGCTCCGCTTGCTTCCATTGCTAACGAAACGCCTGATCAGAAGATCGAAAAACGGATTGAACACATGAAATCCGAGCTCGGTCTTTCGGATGCACAGGTCGAAAAGGTCACTGCAATCTATAAAGAAAACGAGTCGATCTTAACCAATGATCGGAATGCGGTGAAAGCCGCAGAGAAAGGATCCGAAGCACAAAAGTCAGCCGAGCAAAAAATGCGTGCAGATATGCAACAAATTGAGTCGCAAATTCTGCCAATACTGACTCCCGAGCAGCAGACCAAATTAAAGGAACAAATAGCCAAGCACGAACGAGAGCATCACGGCGACTAACGAAGTATAAAAGCGGCAATAATAAAGAGCGGGTTTTAACCCGCTCTTTGCGTTTATTCCCGGGAACTACCGCTTCCAGGATTCCCCAAACCGTCCGCTGAAATTGGAGGTAGAGGCGTAAATACGTTTCGTTGCGCCGATAGCCGCGATTCGATCCTCTGCAACATGATTGGATGCCTGCACTGTCGTGATATTCTTTTCCTGTGCCAACAGAAGGATCTTCTTCAGCGAGTCATAAATTCCCTCGGCTTGCTTCATTGCGCGAGCCTGCGAATACCCGTCAAGTTCATTCGCCACATTGATAAGTCCACCGGCATTGATCACATAATCCGGAGCAAAGAGAATACCTCGCTCTTTCAGAGCGCGGGAATGCTTCTCTTCGTCTGCAAGCTGATTGTTCGAGGCGCCTGCAACGATCGCGCATTTCAACTGTGGAATTGTGGTATCGTTCAGGATAGCTCCAAGCGCTGAAGGGGCGAAAATATCACACTCGGCTCCATACACTTTTTCAGGATCAATTACGGTTGCACCGGTTGCGCGTGCTACTTCATTTGCCTTTTCGACAAATATATCAGCGAGCGTAACCTTTGCACCTTCATCGGTGAGATATTTGGCCAGCGATGCGGCAACATTCCCTGCGCCCTGGATAACCACATGCTTCCCAGCGAGCGAATCACTGCCAAATTTCACCGCTGCACATGCCTTAATTCCTACATACGTTCCGTAAGCCGTCACTGGCGATGGATCGCCCGATCCGCCGAGCTCAACCGGAATGCCTGTCACGTATTTCGTCTCGGAGCGAATCCAGACCATCTCTGTGAGCGATGTGCCGACATCCTCTGCCGTAATATACCGGCCACCAAGCCCTTCGACGTATCGCCCAAAAGCGCGGAATAATGCCTCGCTCTTATCCTGGCGCGGATTCCCAATAATGACGGCTTTGCCGCCGCCTAAATTCAGTCCTGCAACTGCGGCCTTGTAGGTCATCCCACGTGACAATCGAAGCACATCGTTGAGTGCATCGAAATCGCTGGCGTATGTCCACATGCGGCATCCGCCAAGCGCGGGACCAAGCGTCGTATTGTGGATCCCGATAATGGCCCGTAAGCCCGAGTGTTTATCATGGCAAAATACAACCTGCTCATGATCGCGTTCAGCTATATGTTGAAAAAGCTCGGAAGTGGCTCCTATTTCACTTGGCTCATAATGAATGGAGGTACTCGCTGTACCGTTCGACTGGCCATTCTGTGATTTGGGGAGGGTTGGAGTAGAAGAAATCTTCGATTCGGCCATGATTCGTAGAAAAAACTACCAATTGTGAATAACGGGGTGGTTTTGCTCGTCCGGCTCGCATGAGCGGATCTGAATACGGTGTGGAGGCACCCGTTTGCCTTCATAGGCTCGTAACGCGGCCATAAACGACGCCCTGTTCATACCCGTTCCGTATCCTGAATCCGCTGCAATCCACGCGCTATTTCTACCGCTTTTCTGGCTGGTGCAGCCTCTGCAAGAATCAATAATTCGTAAGCTTCCGCAGGCAAATGCCCTTGAAGCTCCGCTATCAGTTTCGGATGCCGTGCCACCGATCCCGATAGGTGAACCGGTACCGGACGCTCCATCCCTGCCGAAATTTCCATCACCATCCCGCTCAAACTTTCTGCTGCCTGCTCGATAATGCTTCTTGCTACCTCAGATCGATCCTCATATTCAAAAACTATCGGTGCGAGCGTAGCAGGAAATAGTGGTTCATGCTCCAGAAGATTTGCTATTTCTCGCGGCGAGGAAACATTTGCCGGAAACGCCTGGCTAACTCCGATCGAAAATGCATCACTGTGCTGTGTCGAGATCAACATTCGCAGGTAGTGACGTAGCCCCCGAAGCCCGATCCAATAGCCGCTGCCTTCATCGGAGGTTTCCGGACCCAAACCGCCGACCCGATTCAGTGTACCATCTTTCGAGCGGGCGTATGCCACCGATCCAGTGCCTGCGATCAGAAGTACGCCAGACTCTGTATGCGATAATGCCGCATTAAGTGCAAGCGTAGCATCACCTTCGACATGAACCAAAACAGCACCCCCAAGCGACAGCGGAGAGCGGATCGCATTCTTAAGCGCATCCTGGTTCTCCTCGCGGCTCATCCCGGCAAGACCGATAGCTATCGCCAAACTCTGAGTATCGAGCGATAGATCATCCTGCAAAATATTTCGAAGCGTGCTTGCAGATCGAGCAAAATCGCCGTTCCTTACTTTTAGCGAAACTGGAAATTCGAAATACGCCGGCTCCTGGTCATCCGCTTGGATGAACATTCGCGTCGTCGAACCGCCGCCATCAATTCCGATATAGCTTTTCATCGTGAAATAGGTGCCGTTTTTCTTTCTTGTGAGTTCCCGACAATTCCTATCGAACCGTCGAAATTAGCTCAATTTCGCCATTTGTTGCAACAAGTATTCATAAAAGTCCTTTCACAGAGAACTCGTTCATTAAGAAAACTAGTCCCTGTGTCCCAATTTTCAATGAACATTACTCCCTCCCATTTCATCTTTCTCCGCCGCAGCGGATTTATATTTCATCTTTGCCCCGGATAGAGCCTGCCCTGAGCTTGTCGAATGGGTGCCTATCATCTCACCAGCAATATACGACAATTTTTCAGCATGGTGTGAAAATCGAAATTTCCACGTCCCGAGGGCCAGCCCTCAGCTTGACTGACGGAACAAAGGAAATAGCCGGGGGCGTAAGTCCCGGAACAGGGTTTATGCGTAGGACGGTGCTTCCAGCCCGACCACCCCCCTGCCGAATTCCCCACACGCTTCCTGTGTTGCACATAGCCAACCAGATCCCCAAATGCAATTAGAGATCAAACCTTCCCACAAACCCATCAAGCAATATTACGCCGCACTTGCGGAGTTTGAAAAACTTGGCGCCTCGAAGGAAACTTCCGTCCGTGCCGCGTTTCAGGAAATTCTCACGACCTACGCGCGGAAAAAGAAATGGTCGTTCATTGCAGAGGAAGGAATTACGCTTGCCAACGGCAATGCCGGTTCCGTCGATGGAGCCATTAAAGATGAGTGGGGCGGCATCATCGGATTTTGGGAAGCAAAAGATGAACAAGACGATCTCCGTAAATGGATCGACAAAAAATTCGCTGCCGGGTATCCAAGAAATAACATACTCTTCCAGAAACCCACGCTCGCCATACTTATTCAGGATAGCGGCGAGATCGACGAATACGATCTGACGGACGCCGAACGGCTCGCGGCTTGCATTACGGATTTTCTCGGATACCGCGCCGAAGAGCAATCGAACTGGGAACAGATCGTCGCGCAGTTCAAGGATAGAATTCCCGAATCGGCCAAGAAGGTCATCGAAATGATCGAGGTCGAAAAGAAGGATAATGCGCGCTTTAAAAAGGCTTTTCAGGATTTTGCAGAACTCTGCCGCGCCGCCATCAATCCGAACCTGGCGGACGAAGCTGTCGAGGAAATGCTTGTTCAGCATTTACTGACGTCGCGAATTTTTACAAGCGTATTCGAAAATCCGGAATTCGTGCGAAGGAATGTAATTGCGAGCGAGATCGAAAAAGTGATCGACGCGCTCACCTCCCGCAGTTTCAACCGCCAGCAATTTTTCGCGCCGCTCGACCATTTTTACCGCGCGCTGGAACTGAAAGCAAAATCCATTACCGACTGGAGCCAGAAGCAGGCGTTCCTGAACACCGTGTATGAAAAGTTCTTTCAGGGGTTTGCAGTAAAGGTGGCCGATACGCACGGCATCGTCTATACGCCGCAGCCCATTGTGGATTTTATGGTGCGCTCGGTGCAGCATATTCTAAAAACGGAGTTCAAACGCTCGCTGGCTTCCGAAGGCGTGCATATTCTCGATCCGTTCGTGGGAACCGGGAATTTTATCATGCGCATCATCCGCGAAATTGCCGCGGAGCAAAAATCGAAGCTGCCCAAAAAATATAACAACGAGCTGCACTGCAACGAGGTCATGCTGCTGCCCTATTATATCGCCTCGATGAACATCGAGCACGAATACTACACGCAAACCAAAGAGTACAAAGCATTCGAAGGAATATGCCTCGTCGATACCTTCGAACTGGCGGAGCCGAACCAGACCTCACTGTTTACCACCGAAAACTCCGAGCGCGTCGAACGCCAAAAGAGATCGCCCATCTTTGTCATTATTGGGAACCCGCCATATAATGCAAATCAGCAAAACGAGAACGATAATAATAAGAATAGGAAATATCCGGTAGTAGATAAGCGAGTTACAGAGACATACGCGAGGGATAGCGGTGCCAGCCTTAAAGTGGCTTTGAGCGATCCCTATGTAAAAGCATTTAGATTCGCTTCCGATAGAATTGGTGATGAAGGAATAGTCGCGTTTGTATCAAACAACAGCTTTGTCAATTCCTTGGCATTCAATGGTATGCGAAAGCATCTTATGAGCGATTTTAGCTCAATCTACATCATCGATCTAAAAGGAAATGTGAGGCAGGATTCAATGCGAGATGGGATTCCTATTGGAGAGGCCCATACAGTGTTTGGACTTGCCGCGATGGTTGGCATTTCGATTTCAATTCTTGTTAGAAGGAAAGGTGGCAGGGGTCATGAAGTTAAGTACGCGTCGGTCGATTGGCGATCGAAACGCAAGGAGAAGTTCACATGGATCCGAGACGCTGTTGATATTTCAGGAGTTAAATTTCAGCAAATTAGCCCTGACGACAAATCCAATTGGCTGAACGAAGGTATTGGAGCCGATTTTGGGAGCTTCACATTAATGGGTTCAAAGGAATCGAAGGAAGTCTCGCGGAAGGCAATCTTCTCGACCTTTAGCAATGGCGTGTCATCCAAGCGTGATTTCATAGTGTATGATTTCTCCCGAGCCACTCTTCTTTCTCGTATGAAAGAAGTTGTCAGCAACTATAACTCTGAAGTTGCTCGGTACGCAGCAGCGAATCGGCCAAAAGATGTTGATGCCTTTCTAACCTATGACAGCATCAAGTGGAGTATGGGCCTCAAAAATAAGCTGCGTTCTGGAAAGGTTGCAAAGTTCAGTGATTCGTTTGCAGTTGACTCCCTTTTCAGGCCATTTACAAAGCATAGCTTATACTTCGATCCGATATTTTGCGATGTTATTGGACAGCAAAATCACATTTTTCCACTTGGTCATGTTGAAGACCACAATATTGCAATTTATGTGACAGACAAGGCCGGACGCACACCTTTCAGTTGTATGGCGACGGATCTCGTGGCTGAATCCCATCTTTGTTCTGCCGCCGATGGCTTCCAATGCTTCCCCTTCTACACCTACGCCGAAGACTGCAGCGGCGGACCATTGGTGCGAACGGAGAACATCACGGACTGGGCGCTTGGGGAGTTTAAAAGGCTTGTAGCGCCGGCGTCCTCGCCCTCGAATTTTGTAGCGCCGGCGTCCTCGCCGGTCCCCCTCCCCGGCGATAAACGCAAAAGGGGACAGGCGAGGACGCCTGCGCTACAGGGGAAGGAAATAACGAAATGGGATATTTTCTACTACGTGTATGGCCTGCTTCACCATCCGGAATACCGGACGAAATACGCGGCGAACCTGCGCCGGGAACTTCCGCGCATTCCGATCTCTCAGGATTTCTGGACTATCTCCGAATGCGGCCATCAGCTTGCCGATCTGCATGTGAATTATGAGCAAGCTGCGGAATACGATCTGAAAGAAGAATGGGCGCCAGGCAGCGGCTTGAATTTTCGAGTGGAGAAGATGAAATTACGAAAACCTGTAGCGCAGGCGTCCTCGCCTGTCCCCGTTCCCGGTTCGAAAAAACAAAAGGGGACCGGCGAGGACGCCGGCGCTACAAGCTATGACTTGATTTACAATAAAGACCTCACGATCACCGGCATTCCACCGGAAGCCTTCGAATACCGGCTCGGCAACCGCTCGGCAATAGACTGGATCATCGACCAATATCAGGTCTCGACGGATAAACGCTCCGGCATCACCAACGACCCGAACCGCGAGGATGACCCGCAGTATATCATCCGCCTTATCCGGCAGGTGGTAACAGTAAGTTTGGAGACGGTCCGGATCGTGGGGGTGATCGCGAGGACTTCGCTGGAATAAATTATCTCAACAGATTCTTCTATCCCTTCAGGACCAAGTGGAACCCGTGCCTACGGCTTATAAACCAACCAAGCGCGGCTGAGGTAATCCGTCATGGTAACTGCAAGCAGGATACCAAGCCACACAAACCCAACAACCACCCAGAGCTTCGTGAGCCTGGAAGAAAACTTCACGTGCATGAAGAACAAGATCACGAGCGTTGCTTTGATGCCGGCGATAAGGAGCGCGGCAACAATATTAAAATTACCAAGATTGATAAACGCGAACATCACCGTCAGCGCTGTTCCCACCATGAGCGCGCTGAAGATCAGATAATACGTTTTTTTCGGTACGATATGCTCAGACATAGTGGTCTTGGCTTATAAATGACGATCGACTAAATAGAGAAGCGGGAACAGGAATATCCATACAATATCGACGAAATGCCAATACAGTCCTGTCAGCTCGATATAGGAATGATATTCCTTCGAAAACTTGCCACGGTTCGCCTGCACTGCAAGCGTGAGCAATAGCCCGATACCTATGATCATGTGCAACGCATGGAACCCTGTCATGGCAAAGTACAGCCAGAAGTACATCCGTACATGTCCGGAAGCCGCTTGATCCTGCATGTTCTGCATTGCACGCGGGTTCACTGCAACTGCAGTGTTTGCGGCCTCGCCTTTCGGTGCGGATGCTTCCTTGGCATCTCCTTCGCCATTCAAATGCTCCACGCCAACGAGCATTCCAAGCAGGTCACCCAAATTGTTCGGTCTGTGGGATTCCTCCGCGATCGGCCACCGGAAATCTCCGGCAGGGAACACATGCTCAGTAAATTTATCGTGGTACTCAATGTACTTCACACGAAGGAAGATGCTTCCCAGCACGATAGTGAAACACAGGAAGAAAACGATCTTCTTGGTATTCCCATGTTGCGCGTGCCATACGGCAAGTGCCATCGTTAGGCTGCTTCCGATAAGTACAACGGTATTGAAACCGCCCCACCACAAACTGAGCACATTGCTTCCCGCGGCAAATGCTTCGAAATACATGTGCCGATACACGGTATAGGCAAGGATCATCCCGCCGAAGAACATGATCTCAGTCAGCAGGAACCACCACATGCCGAGCGTTCCCGCTTCGATCTGCTGGGGCATGCTATCGAAGTGATGCACCAGATGCGGATTACGATCCGCATGGGCATCTACTGTACCGTGGGCCATCTCTGTTTCTATACTTGACAAGTTCTCACCTTTTTAACTTCTCGCCTCAAATTTTTAGTGATCGCTTCCTGCAGCCGCAATAGCTGGAGTCTCGGTGTGTAACGCCGGAACGGAATCGAATTCATAAGCTTCCCAGGTCACGACTGGTGGTACTTGGAAGTTTTCCGTCGGTGGCGGCGATGGAATGCGCCATTCCAACCCTGGCGCGCCCCACGGATCTGCCGGAGCGCGCTTGCCATTCTTTAGCGACCAGATAAAATACACGATCGTGATGCTTACGCCAAATCCAAGGATGCTGGCGCCAGCCGTCGAAAGCACATGCAGCACCTGGAACTCTGGAGGGTATGCCGCATAGCGTCGAGGCATTCCCAGGTAACCCAGAATGAATTGCGGAAAGAATGTCAGATTGAAGCCAACGAACTGAATGATCGTCGCGGCACGTGCCCAGGCTTCGGGATACATCCTGCCGGTCATTTTACCCCACCACAAATGCATTCCACCTAAAAATCCCATTAGCGAACCACCAACCATGACATAATGGAAGTGTGCAATAACGAAATAAGTATCGGTAACGTGAACATCAATGCCAATAGCAGCAAGGAAAAGTCCTGTCATACCGCCAATGAGGAAGAGGAAGATGAATCCCAGCGCATAAAGCATTGGAGTATCGTAGGAGATCGAACCACGAAAGAGTGTGGCTGTCCAGTTAAATACTTTGATCGCCGAAGGAATCGCAACCGCGTAAGTCAGAAAAGAAAAGATGATACCAAGATAGATCGACTGCGTTGCGACGAACAAATGGTGACCCCAAACCAAGAACCCGAACACCGCGATCGCCAAGCTGGACATTGCGATGAACTTGTACCCGAAGATATTCTTGCGAGACATGTTCGCAACCAACTCCGATACCACGCCCATTGCAGGCAAGACCATGATGTACACCGCAGGATGCGAGTAGAACCAGAACATGTGCTGGAATAGAACAGGGTCGCCACCCATAGACGGATCGAAAATTCCGACGTGAGTAATTCGCTCGAAGGCCATGAGCGCTACCGTGATCGCCAGCACAGGCGTACCCAGCATAATAACGAGCGCCGTGGCGTAGTGCGCCCAAATGAATAGCGGAAGCCGGAACCACGTCATGCCGGGCGCACGCATGGTGTGTACGGTTACTATAAAGTTGATACCGGTCAATATTGAAGAAAAGCCAGCGATAAAGATACCGATACCCGCCAGCAGCACATTCGAATTTGAGTAGCTCGTGCTATACGGAGTGTAGAACGTCCACCCGGTATCGATCCCACCGGCAATCACAGCTGTAACCAAAAAAATTCCGGCAAATACGTAGCAGTACCAACTTAACAGGTTTATCTTCGGGAATGCAAGATCTTTCGCGCCGATCATGATGGGCAGCAAGAAATTCCCAAGGATCGCTGGCACTGCCGGCACCAGGAACAAGAACACCATGATGATCCCGTGCGTGGTGAAGATACGGTTGTAAGTATCTGGCTCGAACACTCCGCCCGGCGTGAGCAGGTTGATTCGGATCAACAACGCATAAATGCCACCGACCGAGAAAAAGAATGAAACCGATAGGAGATAGAGGATCGCAATGCGCTTGTGATCCTTCGTCAGCAGCCATGATTTTAAGCCATGGCCGTTGTTCAAATAATTGAGCGGCTCGCCGTTCGATGCGGTGCTCGCTTCGTTTGGTAGTACTGCGTTCACGGTTTCGACGTTTGCTCCTGTGATTGTTTTTCAGATGCGGGTGCAGCGGTGCTTGCGCCGCCCGTCAATATTGGTGGCCGCGCCGCTGGTGCTACAGCACCAGACTTTTCCGCAGCAGCGCCTGCACTTGCTGCCGGAGCGGGCCCAATCGACTTAATATATGCAATGAGCATTTGTAATTGCTCTTCGCTAACCTGCCCCTGAAATGAAGGCATGATCGGCTGATAACCTGCTACGATCTTCGCCATAGGGCTTAATACCGACTCGCGAATGTAGCTGTCATCAACAAGTACTTTCTGTCCGGTAGTGATCAGCTCTTCAGTGCCGTACTTGCCTTCAAGATGCGGGCACTGACCTTGTGGATTGCGGTGGCATGTTACACAGCCGAGCTGTGTAAAAAGCGCCGCTCCGCGATCGGCCATCGTACCTTGTGCGGCTCCGCCGCTAAGCCATGCCTCATAATCTTTGTCACTCATGACTGTAACCCACCCGGTCATTCCAGAATGGCTGGTGCCACAATACTCGGCACAGAATATATGGAATGTACCAGTCATCGTTGCCTCGGCCCAGATGGTTGTGTATCGGCTTGGTCCTGGCACGACATCCTCCTTCATCCGGAATGCCGGTATATAAAAACTGTGGATCACATCCTCAGTCGCCATGATGAAGCGAATCTTTTTACCAACCGGAATATGAAGCTCGTTGATCTCGCGCTGCCCTTCCGGGTGTTGGAATTTCCACATCCACTGCTTGCCAACCACATAAATATCGATCGCGTCGTTCGGCACGGTGTACTGTTCAAGATAGATCTTAACACCCCACGCGAAAATGAATAGCGAGATAATAAACGGGATGATTGACCAAGCACTTTCGAGAATGATAGAGCCTTCGATCGGCTTGGGGATTCCAGGATTATTACTGCGCCGATACTTAATGAAAAAGTAGAGGATCGCCGCAGTGATGAGCACTGTGAAGAAGATCGTCAGGCCGACCAAAAACAAATAAAGATGATCGACCTCGGGCGCGTAGCTCGAAGCCTGATCCGGCAGCATCCAGGACATGCCCAGCATCGTCGGCGATCCGAATATGAACTTACTTATCATGCGTGGTGCGCTAATTTTAGCTTGCGCGAACGTCGGTGAAACGTGTAGAACATCGCTCCCATTACCAGAAGAATCGCTATTCCGCCCGCCCGTAGTATGTTGGCTATCGCGACACCGTATTTACTCGTCGCTGGATCGTAATGATAGCAGTAAAGTACGAGCTTATCCGTCAGTGAGCCTATCTTATCTCCCGACGCATCCATCAGCGAATATTTTAGATCCCGGCCTGCGAATTGCACTCCAAAAAGATAACGCGATAGCTTTCCCTCCGGAGTAAGAATCATGATCCCGCTTGCATGTGCGTATTGATGCGATTCCGTGTCGTAGGAGTACCGAAATCCAACTTCTTTGCAAAGTTGTTCTATGGTGCTTTCATCCGCCGTAAGAAAATGATAACCATCGGCATGGTCTTGCTGGTGATAGCCGGTTAGGTACGTGTTCTTCTTTGCTTTCGCGAGCGCGGAAGAGTCATGCGGATTAATGCTAACAGAAATAACATCGTAGTCCTTACCGGCAACAAGGGAAAGCGGCATAATACCCGCGAACACTCCATTCATCACCATGGTGCATAGGTTTGGACACTCGTAATATGCCATAACGAGAATGACAGGACGCTTGCCGAAATAAGATCCAAGCGTCGTGGTCGCTCCGTTCTCATCGCGAACCGGTAAACTGAGCGTAACCTGCTGACCCAAATGCTGATCGATCCCAACATTTTTTTCGATCTTTGGCAGCCCCATCTGAGCAGGAGCACTTTGCACATCTCCCTTAAAAAAGGGCGCATCGCCAGCTCGTGCGGTCATGCTCAATGCAATGCTCCACACCATAGCTAAAACGATGAATGCAACGCGCTTCATTGAGATGATCGACCTCCCATACTATCGCTAACGTTCAAATTGCCACCGGTTACCGTGAAGGTTCCACCCGGAATGCGCTGGTCCCGGCGAACGGAAACACGCCCCGAGCTGGACCAATCGGGCACCCAGACTTGTCCATCCTGTATACCATGATCATCGAGCATGTCCTTCCGTTCCGGCAAACCCTTCTTCAAAAGAATATCTTTAGCAAGATCTATAGGAATGCGAACCGAGCCGGTAGCCTTGTTCAGGTATGCGTACGTTTCCAGAGCTTGGGCCACGGAATCGCGGTAGCGACTTCCTTCATCGAGTGGGTGCTCAGGATGCCCCGGAGCGAGTTGTAAACGCGGCTCAGGCGGAAGCTCGTCGGATTTTGGCTTTGCTAAGTGCGTCACTGCTTTGTCGGCTTTTTCCACTCGAGCATCATTCATCTTAAGAATGCCATACACGAGGAAGTACGAAAATACCATGAACGCACCGAGCCAGAGCATGAACTTATAGACCGGCGCGGGATTGATCTCGCCTTCTTCATGCCCAATTTCTTTGGCGTGCGCAAGCTCCGCTTCAAGCTCCAGCTTGCGCTTCGGATCCATTTCGTGCATGTTATGATCGCTCATGTTCTGCTGTTAATGTGCTCCTTTCGGGTGAAGTGCTACAGCAAGATCGGGCTCGCCGATCGGAAGCATTGCTCGTTTCTTGTATTGCCAGACCCAAAGCCAAACAAAGAGTCCCACAAAGCCAAGAGGCGCCGCAATATCTGCCCAATTAAAAAAGAATTCTTCACGGTGCCAGTTCGGCTCGATAAGCCAATACATGTCAACGATGCGCATCAAAAAGAGCAAAGCGGCAACCGGCACCAGCCGCTTCGCGCTCCGCTTCGTATCGCGTGAAAGCAATAGTGCAAATGGCAATAGGAAATGAACAAAGATGACCAGATACGCTATTGTATCCCATCCACCGCGGATACGCTCGTGGTACCACATGATCTCATCCGGAAGGTTACCCGAATAGGTGATGATCCACTGGGAGAACATGAGATAGCCCCATAGGAAATTGAATGCGAACAGCAACTTACCAAGATCATGTAAATGAGTAGGCTTGATAATGGAGGACATCGGCTCCTCCTTCATCAAGGTACAGATCATAAGGATTGTGAAGGTCATCGCCATGATGCCTTGCCCGACAATAATGATAAAGCCGAAAATAGTCGAGTACCACTCTGGCGTTAGGGACATAAGCCAGTCAGTAGCAGCGAGTGTGCTTACAACAAAAAAGAAAACGAGACTTCCGCCAGAGAAATTTTCTAGCTTGCGGCTCCATTTGAATCCAGCATCGCCGACGACGTTTGGATTCTCGTCCATATTCTTTGCGTACTTATTCAGCACCAAAGAGACGATGATCAGAAACGCAAAATAGATCACTGCTCTTGCGATCCAAAACGGCCCATTCAAATAGTCAGATTTTCCGGCAACAATGGGGTTGGTCTTAAGAACTTGAGGATCGAGCCAGCTATAAATATCCTTCATTCCAAAAATGATGGGAATGAATAGGATGGCGGCGAATGGCACTAAGCGCGAGCCCGCCTCGAACACTCTGCGTCCGACAACACCCCACGCACCGCCGGTAAGGTATTGCAGCATCAGCAAACCGAAACAACCCATCGTAAGGCCAAGAAAGATCACATAGCCAAGCAGATAGGAATGAAAAAATTGGGTCGGTGAAACGGCCGCTATCGAAACGAGCAGCAAGACAAGCCCGATCACGGCCGCGATCATACCATTACGACCGATGCGGTCGATGGAAGCAGGAACGGTATAGTTAGTCGTAGTCAAGCTGATATAGTCGTTGTCAAGCCAAGTTTGCCCGTCATTTAAGATTGTGCATGTCTTCCGGAGGAATATCCAATACATTCGCGTTCTGGCTTAGTTGCAATGCTCGAATATATGCGATGATCGCCCATCGCTCGTGCGGCGGAATTTGCATCGAGTAATCCTGCATTCTGCCAAAGCCATTCGTGATCACATCGAAAAAATGGCCAAGCGGCGCAGTCCGTAAACGATCCTGGTGGAACGAAACTGGTCCCCGGAGCCCTCGGTTGGCGATCATTCCTTGCCCATCGCCAAGCACTCCATGGCACGGCGAGCAATAAATGTTATAGCGCTCCTGACCCCGATCCAATATTTCGCGAGTGATAGGAAACGGAAATTCATTTACATCGCTGCTGACAGCCGTTTTAGAGGTGTCGTTGGCCGCTTTGGCGGCAGGTGCGCCGGTTTTGCCGGTGTACATCTCTTGATCTTCACGCAGATACCCGCGTGGCACAGTACCCTCCACCAGCGACCGAGACGACAGGCTATCCGCGAAGATCTCACTGCCGCGGTACGGCAAGTACTTCGGCTGATCCTGCATATCCTGGCGGCAGGATGTCATCGTCATAACCATCACTGCACCGAATAAGAAAGATAAAAGTTGAAAGATGAAAGATGAGGAGGATGTGCCCTTCATCTTTGATCTTTCAAGCATCGTCGGCGATGTGTCTTTCTTCATTGTCAATTTAGCCATCGACACGTGACACCTCCGTTGCATTGGTTCGTTTCAGGAAATCAGTCACGGCATCTTCGCTATATTTCGGGTCGCGAGCTTCGATACAAAGAAAGAAGCGGTCGTTGGTAGCGAGGCTAAATCCGGGAACATTAAACACAGGATGGTACGGCTGCGGCAATCCGTTCATGGCAAGCATTCCCATTGCGCAGCTCAGCCCCGCAATGAGGATCGTGCTTTCGAACGTTACCGGAATATACATTGGCCATGTAATGTAGGGTCGGCCAGCAATATTCAGTGGATACCACACAGAAGATGCAAAGCTCGCAAGCGTGTAACCTCCGAGACCGCCAAGAAGCCCACCTACGAGGGTAGCAAGCGGAACTTTATTATCCTTCCGATGGAATCCGATCACTTCAGATACTTCTTCAATAGGGAATGGCGTGAAAGCATCCATCACGCGATAGCCGGCATCATACGCTTGCTTTGCGGCTGCAATGAGTGCGTCCGGAGTATCATACTCCGCCAAAACGCCATAGATGGGATATTTCTTCGATTGTTTCACGACGCCACCTCCGCTTCATTCGCACCACCGGCATAAGGCCTCGGAAGTGCCGTCTTGATTTCGAACATCGGGATCGCCGGCATTGCACGTAAGAATAGCAGCATCAGCGTTACAAAGAAGCCAATAGTACCGGCGAACGTGAGCACATCGAAGATCGTAGGCTTGAAGTAGCCCCAGGAACTTGGAAGAAAATCGCGGTGCAAGCTTACGGCAATGATCACGAACCGCTCGAGCCACATTCCAATATTTACGATGATCGAAATAATAAAGAGAATGACAAGATTCTTGCGGATCTTCCTGAACCATAAAAACTGGGGCGTGATCACGTTACACAGGACCAGCGCCCAATAGAAGGCAGCATACGGTCCAAACGCGCGATTCAGAATCAGGAAATGCTCGTACTTACTGCCTGAGTATATAAGCCCAAAAAATGGCTCGAACGAATATGCATATCCTACGATCATTCCAGTTGCAAGCATAACCTTGCCCATGCTATCAATGTGTCGCATGGTGATGTATTCTTCCAAACCGAATAATTTGCGCACTGGTATTACCAGCGTTAATACCATTGCAAAACCCGAATAAACTGCGCCAGCTACGAAGTACGGCGGGAAGATCGTCGTGTGCCAGCCTGGCACGATACCAACGGCGAAGTCCATACTAACAACCGAGTGAACCGATACGACGAGCGGAGTGCATAGTCCGGCAAGCAACAACGCCGCTGTTTCATACCGGCTCCAATGCTTGGTCGAACCGCGCCAGCCCATCGAGAGCATCCCATAGATCTTCTTCAGGATAGTCGGCTTAGCGCGGTCACGCAAAGTACCAAAATCCGGTACCATACCGATGTACCAGAAAACAAGCGATAGCGTAAAGTACGTTGAAACCGCAAACACGTCCCACACAAGAGGACTCTTAAATTGCGGCCATACTCCCATGGTATTTGGAAGTGGGAACAGCCAATACGCAAGCCACGGGCGGCCAGTATGGAACACCGGAAACATTCCTGCGCACATAACCGCAAAGATCGTCATCGTCTCCGAGAATCGGCTGATGGAGGTGCGCCACTCCTGCTTCAAAAGCAATAGAATGGCTAATATCAGAGTACCAGCATGACCGATACCGATCCACCAAACGAAATTCGTGATGTCCCATGCCCAACCAACCGGCTGGTTATTTCCCCAAATTCCGATACCCTTGAACACGAGCACCGTCAGGGCGAATAACAATCCAACGGCGAGCGAGGATGAGATCAATAGAGTGCCAAACCACCATTTAGGCGTCCCCATCCTGAGAACGATACCCGAGATCTTGTCGGTAACCGCTTCATAGGAAAGACCATGCGCGAGCACCGGCCCATCAGGGGAGTTTATATCGAACTCTCCGGGCTTGCCTGCATCGTTGACGATGCGGTTCAGCTTCACGTTTGTATCGTTAGCACTCATGAGGTCAGGAGGTCTCCTCTAAAATACTTTCGCGCTTTCCAGGGGTGCGCTTGATCTCAGGGTTAGGATTGCGAACCACACCAAGATAAGTAGTGCGTGGCTGTGTGTTCAGATCGCCCAACAATGAATAATTACGTGTGTCGCTCTTGAGCTTTGCAACCCTGCTATTGGCATCGTTAATGTCACCGAACACAATGGCGTCCGTAGGGCACGCTGCTTCGCATGCGGTAACGATGTCTCCATCGCGCACTCGGCGGTTTTCTTTTTCTGCGCCGATCTTCGCATTTTGGATGCGCTGCACGCAGTAAGTGCATTTTTCCATGACGCCGCGACTGCGAACCGTTACTTCCGGATTGCGCATCATCTTGAATTGCGGAGTGGTCCAATCCTGGTAGAGAAGGAAATTGAACCGGCGAACTTTATACGGGCAGTTGTTCGAGCAATACCGTGTACCGACGCAACGGTTATACGTCATGTCGTTAAGACCCTCTGAACTATGCGCTGTCGCATCCACAGGGCAGACAAGCTCACACGGAGCATTCTCGCATTGCTGACAGGGAACCGGCTGGAAGTACGTCTCAGGATCTTCTGCCGCTCCGGTATAATACCGATCCACTCGGATCCAGTGCATCTCGCGGCTCTTAAGAACTTGCGCTTTACCAACGACGGGAATATTGTTCTCCGCCACGCAGGCGATCATACACGCATTACAGCCAATGCAGGAATTTAAGTCGATCGTCATTCCCCACGCGTATCCCTTATATTTATAAGGCGGGAACATCGACATATCCTTGGAAGGCTCTTCTAAGCTTTCCGGCGCTCTGCCGCCTGGCTCGGGCATCGCATGATGCACGAAATCCGGGTGCTTCTTATACTCTTCGAAGGTCGATGAGCGAACCGCATTGCGGTCATCCATCGAAAAATGGATCTGCGTACCGGCAAGATCGTAGGTTTGATCTTTCTTGCGAACTTTCGCCCCCGTTGCGAACCAGAAATTCTTTGTGGTGCGAATACGTCCGGCATCGAAGCCAAGATCGGTTCCTACTTTTCCGGCCTTCTTTCGACCGTAGCCAAGGTGAACTGTGACCGTATTATCCGGCTGGCCGGGTATGATCCAAACCGGAGCGTTCACGCTCTTTCCATCCACTTCAATGTGAATTACGTCGCACTCATATTCACCACCGGAAAAGCGCAGGGAGGCTTTCAGATCCAGTGCTTCAGCCGTTTTCTTGCTAACATACGCTGCATTATCCCACGTCAGGGTGGAAATGGGCTTTGGTAATTCCTGGAGCCATCCTAAATTGGCATATCGGCCATCCTGAATTGTTGGGTCAGGACGGAACACGATGTCAAAACTGTCATCGGAATTTTTGCTTACTGCCGCAGGCTGGGCCTGCTCTGCCGCACTTGCGGGCGCTGTGGCGAGAATTGTGCTTTGCGTGTTCTGAATGACTCCATCATTCAGTGCTTTACGCCAGCTCTTAACAACATCACCACCCTTATCGCCTGAAGTCCAATAATTCTTGACGATCTCGTAAGCGGTTAGCGTAGCGTTCTTGGTAAACGTTGTTAGAACTTCCGCAGCTGTTTTTCCGCCATACAGCGGAGCGATGATCGGCTGAATGATCGAAGCCGTGCCGTCATGGGCTTTGGCATCGCCCCACGATTCGAGGAAATGCGCTTCGTTCACATGCCAATGTGAAAGCTCGGCGGTCTCATCGTAATAAAGCCCATGATGCGCGATGAATGGAACCTTCTTCATCGCTTCTGCAAAATTCAGATCGGCCGGCGCGGAGTAAACTGGGTTGACGCTCCCAAGAATGATGAGCGAATCAACCTCGCCCTTCGCCATATCGAGCGCTAAGTCAGTGATGGAAGCAAGGTGATCCATCGGGCTTGCTTCTACGGCTGCAGAATAAAAAACGGTGGTTCCGACATTCCCGAGTGCCTCGTTCATTTTGCGAGCGAGCGAGTGAATGTACGCAGGTTGCCATTCACCGGCGATCACGATAGAGCGGCCTTTCATGGCCATCAGATCTTTCGAGACTGCATCGACGAAAGCGCCAAGCTTCTCGGAGATTGCTCCCGCCGAATTCACGCCAACGCCCGAAGCGCTTGCCATAGCCTCGACGAACGACTGGAACTCGCTCGGGCGAACAGCTATGCGGTTATCCGCACTTGCGCCAGTGGTTGAAACGCTCGTTTCGGCAACATACAGGCGGCTCATATCCGAACTGGAGGTGCTCACCTTCCGGCGAGTAGCCCAATCACGCGCGTACCGAACGCTGGAACCCGAGTCCGTCATAAAATCGCTGTCGAGCGAAAGAATGCGATCGGCCTTATCGAATCGATAAAGAACGCTCGTAGCGCCAGAAGCGTAGAACTGGCCGTTGCCTCTCGTGGATTCGTACTGATGCCACTTCGCAGCAGGCATATCTGCCAGAATGGACTGCATCATTGCCGCGAACGATGGCGAGGTGGTCGATTCGGTTAGGAACCGCAAACCTTCACCTTTTTTCGAGCCCAACAGAGAAACACGTCCGGCGATCGCCGTTGTGAAATCTCCCCACTGGCCTACATCGCCAAGATGTGTGATCGATTGCGAGCGATCCGGATCGTATAATCCTAAGATCGCAGCCTGGGCAAAAATATCGGTGGCACCTAAACTTGCGGGATGATCGGGATTGCCTTCGACTTTTGTCGGACGGCCCTCGTTACTCCTGACGAGCAGGCCGATCGCTCCGCCCGATCGCGGCATAGCGGTGGCAAAATAGAGTGGCTTGCCGGGGACAACCTCTTCCGGCTGCTTCACATAAGGAATTACTTCCTCTTTTGGTTGAACGGTACAGGCAGCAAGGCCGGCAAGGCCAAGCGACGCGCCCATTAGTTTCATGAAGGAACGTCGGCTAACCGGGTCAATCAGAACCTCGATTTGCGATGGGTACTCGCGGCGCACAAAAGCATCGAACTCCGAAGAATCCGCTAGCTCATCCAGCGAACGCCAATACTGCTTTCCGGATAATTGCTCATCCTTCTGCGAGGATGAATTACGAACGGTGAATGATGAAGATTTGGAAGCATGAGTTATCATGCCGTCCTCGCCATTCAGCACAGGCAATAGGTTCAGCCCCGATATTTCTATCGGTTTTGCTAAATTCTCCATTTGCCTCCTTTCATCATTCATAATTCATTCTTCATAATCGCCGTTACCGGTGGCACGTCGAGCAGCTCGTTAATACATCCGAGCCGAGCACATTGTATTCCTTCTTCAATTTTAAGCCAAGTTCCTCCTGATTCGAAGGTGGCTCATAGGCCATATTAAATACTTGGCTTCGGGGTCTAAGAAATTGTTCGGGTGCACGATGGCACTTGATACACCATTCCATTTGAAGCGATGAGACTTGCGTCACGAGCGCCATTTGATCAACGCGTCCGTGGCAAGTAGCACAGCCTACGCCTTTGTTGACATGAATGGAATGATTAAAATACACGTAATCTGGAAGATCATGAATACGGGTCCACTTGATCGGGATGCCCGTTTTCCAGCTTTCGCGGACGGGTTCAAGATACGTCGTCGTTGCAAAAAGCTGGGCATGACAATTCATACAAGTTTTCGTCGGTGGCATACCGGCACTTGCCGAGCTTTCCACCGAAGTATGACAGTAACGGCAGTCAATGCCATCATCACCGACATGGTGCTTGTGGCTAAATTGCACGGGCTGCGTTTTGATAATATCGGTCTGATTCCAGTAGGAAGAGCGCGGCAACCCCAGAAATAGGTAATAGATCGCGAGGACAGCGATCCCTCCCGAGCCAACGATCGACACTCGCGCGAGGGCGTTCGTGCTCTTCTTAAAAAGTTGCGGCATCTATCAGTTCAGGGGTGGGGTATTTCAAATCGAAAAATAAAAAGACGCATGACGAATCATGAATCAGGCGCCCTGGCAGAAGGAACAACTATGATTAACGAGGCTCAGAGCGTTTTCTGACGCTGCATCTTGCAACATCTTGCTCTTATTCGAGCGTCGTCACTCGTAGTTTTTCATTCTTTGGAATACAAAAATAATAATAAATTTGGCCGCGCCATGAAAAAACGTAATTTTGTTTTCGATCAAGTGCGAATGTGTGATACGTAACTCATGTTATCTTTCTTGCATTTTGCTCGTTATTGATCACTCATAAACGCCATACTCATGAAAGACTTAGAACTCCTCTCCACCTATCAGACCGAATTTGAAGCAGAACTCGTCCGCACAAAACTCGAACGTGAAGGCATCGAAGCTATGATCGAAGCACAGGATCGCTCGAACGCTCTGCCTTCACTCGATTATGCCAGCGGATTTCACCTTTACGTCGAGCCCGGAGATTTAGCCCGCGCGCAATCCATCATCGAAGATACCGGTGCTGAACTGACGGATGACATGGAAGAAGCCTAATGCCCCGGTACGAGGAACAATGCGGTATCTTGCCTATGAATCCTATTACGGTGCGAAACGGCTGGTATTGTATCGCGAGTATAGAGCGTTCCTGATGAAGAGCCAATATAAGATCCACCCATAATACCGGCACCCACCCCGATACAAAAGCTCCAGAATCCATCTATGATATCATTGGGGAGAATCGCATCTGCAACAACCCCAGCGAGACATGAGATAGCAACGCCAGAAAACACACCTGTTATCGTGGAAGGCGTACTTATCCTGATCGATCGAATGCTGCTTGTCGCTACGGATCGAGTTACAAAGATCTGACCCGGCAAATCCTTCCCGGTCAACTCGGAGTACATAACAAAAACCGTATCCGCATTCCAATGCGTTGAATCAGTTCTTGCCTCCACATTCTTACCCAACCACTTGCTACCATCATAGAGCGTGATGAGCGCGGCCTGAGCCCTGGTTGCTTGCGCAATATCCTTTGTTACATCCGGATCCGTGCTGAAAACGGAAGTTGATGTGCACCCCGAACCCGCCGCGCACAGTAATGCCAGAAAAATGAAATTATATCCAGGTGTTTTCAAGGGCTTGGTCATTACTTAATGAAATTTGGAAGTATCTATCTTCGCAGTGGTATCTGCGATCTGGTATCGAGTTTCAGTCTCAGATCCATTTCGCGAGCCGATAAAAGTGCCAACAACCGTGCCCGCAATCGCACCAATAATTATCTCCCTCCCACCCACGTCATTAAGGCCGTCAAGTGAAAATCCACCTGCGGTTGGGGCAAGCATACACCCTGCGAGCCCACCAACGGCAAACCCTATTACACCCCCATTAACAGCCCCACTGACGGAGTTGAGTGAGCGCGTGATTATTGCATTCACTGCGGCTGTCTCAACTACATGACGCGTCGCCGGAGAAATTGGGATCGAATCATACCATTCAATCGAATCTGATCGTAGCGCGACAAAGTATCCTGCTTTTTCGCTTCCGTGCTTGAAAAGAACTCTCGCTGGCTCACTGCTGCTTTCGCGCGTGATTGTTTCGGACACACCAGCATCATTCCGCATGACGGGACGCGGACACCCCACGCAGATTGCACACAGCAAGATCAAAAGTATGAAATTGTATCGGCTTGTCATTACTCAATGATATTTGGTGGTATCTATCTTTAAGGTGGTCTCCACTTTCTTTGCGAGCGTATCCACTTTTGTGGAATCCTCTCCGGCGGTGACCCAGTGGATCGGTTGGCCATCTATCGAATCCTTCATGCTCCAATTCGAATACCACTGCCTGATACCTGCACCAGCCGATAATCCACCTACTCCGCAGAGCGCCCCCAGCCCGATGGTACACCCTTCGAATCCCGCGTTTCGCGCGATCCAGTTAATGAACTCCGTCGTTCCATCATCATCCTGACCCGGAGGAGGAATATCTGGAAGCCTCGACCCTTCGTAGATAATCGCTCCCAGGGCAACCCCAATGGCAGCGCCGATCAGTAAACCTTGCAGTTCTTTCTGTTCGGAAATAGAGATCGAAGAAATATCGGATGTAGGCGCAACATATCTTACATTAGGATCGATGTTACCTAAGCTGTCTTTTTCATACCATTCCGTGGTATCTTTTCTGACACCTACGCGGTAACCATCAACAATATCGCCACCGTTAAAAAAGATTTTTGCTGAGGTCACGGCGCTTTGCCGCTCGATCTCCTCGGTCTGTTGAGGATCGTACGTAAGCGGTTTGGGACCAGGGGCCGCACAATCTTGGGTCTGGGCGCACAGCAATGCCAGCAATGCGAAAAGTGGGACTTTTGGATGTGCCATAGATAGAATGAATCCTTGTTCTTATTAATTGTTTACAATGATGGTATCCGGTGCACTCCAAACGGAGTTCCCTATATTGAAATCTGCCACAACCTGTAGTATGTATTTTCCGTTGATAACCCCAGTACTCGCGTCCCAAACGCAGGAGTAGGGGTAGAAATCCGTCGGTATTAATTGCTCGTTATTTCCATCTACGTAAAGCCAAGCATCTTCACAGTAAGAACCTGGTATGCTGTCGCTGATTGAAATTTGTATCCTCACATTTCCCTTAACGGTGTGATTCGGTAAAGGCGAGGTGATCACCACGCTGACTTTCGGTTGCGTTGGGCTGCCTCCGGTTCCGAGATCAGTGGAAGATGAAGATGGACTTGAACAGCCGGATAGTGTAGAGAATATTGCGAAAAATACTGAAAACGTAGACTTTGATTGGTGTAGCATAATGCCTCCTGTTAACTAATGGGGGAACTGTGTTTGGGTGGTGTCGAGCGATTGATACCCATTGATTGGTGTATCGATCCATTGATTATTTACGAAGTCCCAACTTCGGCTGCATGGTTCACGCGTCCAGATCGTTCCGTTGGCAGCACCAAGTTTCCAACCATCGATGGCACCTGCGATTGCACCGAGCGGTATGCCGATTATTACGCCTATCGCAGCATAATCCGGAATATCCTTGAACCCGCCATAAATAACCGCTAGTATCGGGCCCAACACGGCGCCACCGACGACACCAACGGGGATCCCGACTAAAGCTCCCCAGAAGCTCTGCGGGGAAGGAATGTCTATCGAAGCAATGCTGTCCGTCGGCAGAACATGTTCTCCTCCATCCCCGGCATATTGCCATCTGGTGGAGTCCTTTCGCACGGCAACAGAATAACACATAACGGTATCTCCGTTCATTAATACGACGCATGCCTCATCTTTTGTGCTTTCGCGTAAAATATCCTCGGCGGCCTGAGGATCGCTGCTCAAGAAAGATGGAGTTGTTGAACTGCAGCTCGAAACCGCAACGCAAATGATTATCAGCAATGCGAACAGCGAGAATTGTGAGTGGTGATGCATAGATGCCTCCTGTTAACTAATGTGGGAGCTTTATTTGGGTTGTATCTATTGTCTTAAGCGAATGGTTTCGTTGCATGAGGAGAATGGTTGGTTGCGCGACAGAGGGATCAAGGAGATATTCGGTCAAATGAACCCCTATCGCGCCTACTCCAAGCCCCAGGACGGCCCCCACTATTGTGCTAGCGCCCAACGTACCTATCACGTTAGTGACAGGCGCGCCAGGCGCGCCAAACCACCACGATGAGTCCAAGAACCCCAAGAGCAAAATATCCTCAAAACCCGACCACATTGCCTCAAGAAATACTATGGCTCCTCCGAATGCCAAACCAGTCATAGCACCTGACATGGTTCCGTTGAAGGCATTGGTATGCTCAAAATTGATAGACTGAACCGATGTGGTGGCGACGGCATGTCGAAGTGTTCGATCTTCGGAATACCATTCTGTCGAATCAGGCCGCACAGCGACGCGATGAGCATTTAATTCCTCTCTACCGTCTCGAAATGCAATCGTTGCCGCGTCCGTCTCGCTCATTCTCGTAATTGCTTCGATCGAAGTAGGGTCCAATGAAATATTATGTTGTGTGACGGATGAGCAGCCCGGAACCGCCGCGCAAAGCAAGGCCAGTAACGCGAATAGTGGGAATTGTGAATGGTGTTGCATAATGCCTAAAATTGGCTTACCCCGCGCGCGAATGCAGCTAGTAAATAACCGATAGGAACCCATATTGCGAGAGTCAGTACGATTCCAGCGATAATGCCAAACGCCGCCGAATTATCTGTTGTCTGATCAATTACCCCGCTTCCTTTTTCCAATATAACCGTAGTTCGATCCGGATCCACGGAATATGCCGTACCGTTAGTCAAATCAATTAGTTCACCAATAATGCTTACTTCAAGGGGGAGGGGAATATTACCGTAGAACGCTCCAGCGGTTCCGCTTCCAGTAGTAATTCTGACGGTTTGGTAACCATCTTTTTTTACTTCGATTAAATGAGGTTTGCCACGGGTAATCGGTAAGGTGAGGTGTCCAATTCCAGAATCTCCATCGATTTTAAGTGTCGCATCGGCTGGTTCTGACATGACGGTAACGTCCTGCTTGCTTCCATTGATAATCGAAGAACATGACTCTAAGTGTGCCGCGCATGGCAATGCCAGCAATGCGAAAAGTAGGAATTGTGAATGATGTGCCATAAGATGAATCCTTGTTGTTATTAATTGTGGACAATGATGGTATCCGGAGCACTCCATGCGTTAAATAATGGACCCACATCCTGGTTTGGGTAATCAACAATTGCCAGCACTTGCAAATTGTAAGTTCCGTTAGGTAGCTGACTCCAATTCGCTGGTACGCTGTCCGAAGCCAGTATCTCCTCGTTCAGCAATCCCCCCTCGAACTCCTGCCCATTGATGTAAAGGCGCGTCGAAAGTCGAGCTCCGAACAAGAACAAGTCGTTAATTGGAGCGATGTAAGTGACGGCAAATGTTACTTCTCCCGTTCCCGAAACGGTGCTATGTGGCGAAGGCGAGGTTATAAGCACGCTCAGCGATCCCTGCGTATTATTATTATCATTTGGAGATGTGCAGCCCGAAACCGCTGCACACAGCAATGCCAGCAATGCGAAAAGTGGGAATGTTGAATGTATCATGCTGCCTCCTGTTAACTAATGTGGGAGCTTGGTTTGGGTGGTGTCTTTTGTCCAGATCGTACCATTTGAGGCACCAATATTCCAGCCCTCGATAGCACCGTAAGTGACAGCAGCTGCCCCACCTGTGATCAAACCTATAGCTATGCCAACCATCCCATACAGCCCCGTATTCTTTGGGACAATAGCATCACCAATAACATACCCAATTCCACCTCCGACTGCTCCGAGGAGGATGGCGGGTACTTCTGACAACGCCATGCCAAGACACGCGCCGATAATACTGCCAAGCACTCTCATAGGTTTTCCTACCTCTATCTTATGGACGCTATCAGTCGGCACTGAAAATTCCGCGCCCTGCTCGGTCAATCGCCATCGCGTGGAGTCGCGCCGAAGAGAAACCGCGTAACAATTTACGGTGTCGCCGTTTATCAGTGTAACGCGCGCCGGATGCTCCCTGCTCGCTTGCAAAATATCCTCCTCGGTCTGCGGATCGGTGCTTAAAAGATTCGTGCTTGTGCAGCTCGAAACCGCCACGCAAACGAGTGTCAGAAATGCGAAATGGGGGAATTGCAAGTGGGGTGACATAAAATGAATCCTTACGTTGTTTTTACTAATTCCGGACGATGACCGTGTCAGGCGCACTCCAGAAAGCATAGAACGCCCCCTCATTGTTAATTACGGCTTCAGCCTGGATGATGTGACGGCCGTTTTTCACCTCAGTGGTTAGCCAACAGTTCCATGGGAAAAGTACCGAAGCCTGCACCATACTACCATCGACCCAGATCGCTTCGCTTTCAATGGATGAATTGGGGTATGCAGTGCGGGTGTTATTGCCCGCGGCCACCTGGACCCAGACTTCGCCAGCAATAGTTGTGTCTGCTGAAGGCGATGTGATGACAACACTATAATTCAATTTCGGTATGGAGAATGATCCAACCCCCATGTCCGAATTGCAACCGCTGATTGCGATGGTGAGGAAGCCAAGTGATGAAATGAGATTCTTTGCTCTTTTTAGTATCTTTTCGTGTTTCATAAGTGTCTCCTTTTTATTGATACAAAATTACCCCGATAGCATGGGTGCGTTGTCATGGAAATGTCACGGTATGGTCAGAAAAGTGTAATAAATCGCAAGAAACTTGGGGCGTTGTTTCTGGACATTTTGTGTTTTGAAATTAATCTATTTTCTTTTCATATTTAATATTGACCTCAATATGGCTGACTTACAAAAATCCATCGAAATCGGGCTTACCGCGAAAGACAGGGATGGCGTTGCCCGTATCCTCAATGTGCTGCTCTCCGATGAATACCTACTCTACACCAAAACCCGAAAATTCCACTGGAATGTGGTGGGAATGAACTTCATGGAAATGCACAAGTTCTTCGAGACTCAATATGAAGAACTGGACGACATTTTTGATGACGTTGCCGAGCGGGCTCGAAGCCTGGGCGCCACCGCATTCGGTACAATGAAGGAATTCTTAGACAACACACGCCTCAAGGAAAACCCTGGTAAAAATCCCGAAGCTGAAGCAATGATCGCTGTGCTGTTGGCAGATCACGAACACATCATTCAATCCTTACGCGCGGATCTCGAGACCGTGCAAAACAAGTATCACGATGTTGGAACCTGTGATTTCCTCACCGGCCTTATGGAGAAGCACGAAAAAATGGCCTGGATGCTCAGGGCGTATTTGCAATAATGTTCCATGCAGACTCCTGTCAAGCCGGTGACCTGGCTTGACAGGAATGGTTACATTCGCTGGTTTGCGCGGGTCCTTACTTGGCGTCCCATGCATCCATCATGCTCTTACCGCCTTGGTTGTAGGCCACAACTGTGCCGGTTACGCTGCTTCCGTTTTGGTCGATCACTACCATTCCGAGGTCCGTCATGAACTTCGGACTCGATTTATCGATCTCTTTGGTGATGACGATTGGCTTATGCATTCGCCTGCCCGATGGAAGTCCATTTACAGCATCCTTGGGAACGCTTATATTATAGGTCATAGTGATCTTGGTAAAGTTGAGCGTAATCGTTTCCTTCGGATTTTCACCGCTGCTCGATGTACTAACCTTACCGGCACTCCCTGTTCCCGTCACGCCCGATTGCGTGGCCCCGAACGACCACCGATAGGTACCGGAATGAAGTTTCGGTGTTGTGAAATTGCCATCCTTCTGAATCTTGACTTTGGTAACTTTACCGGCCGAGTCGGTAAAGATCAGGAACGCATCAACTGCGCCCATCGCTCGCGTAGCAAAGCTCATGATTAAGAGTGCCACAATGCCGAAGATTCCCATGCGGATGCTGCTGAATGTTTTCATAAGACGAATAGATAATTATAAAGACGTTGGACGGGGCAGACACCTCTTCCGACTAAACGGACACTTTTGACACCATTTAAGTTTCGAATAGAATCATTTTCTCCGTGAAGAGCAACCCGGCGAGACATTTGTTCTGGATTGCCTCAAAATCCTGCAGGCGGCTCACAATTTGTCCATCGTGGCGGCCTCAATTGATTCTGGTATTTACGAATCAGATATGCTCGGTACAGCTCCCCGACCCTGCTGGCCTCACCGTGAATAAGCTGACCATCGCCAAGGAAGGAGCAAACAGGTTCTCCGGAAACGAGGTCGCCAAGCTCGTCGGCTTCGGAAAAGAGCGATACGAGCTTGCCTAAGAATTCGCCAGATCTCCGAAACCCCCGATTCCGCCATTCCAGATCGAGCGTTTCAATGTAAGTGCGCAACCATGGCATTTTCGGGTTGCCGTTGTTATAGACCAAGAGTGCCGATGGGTGATTTTTCCATCCGATCCTCGACTCCGGCTCGATTACCCTCCGGACGGCGATCCGGCCAATCTGGTAAGCCTCGACTACCTGCTTGTTCAGGCGGCCATCATCTAAGAAACGTGCGGTTGCTGCGAGATCATCCGGATACGGAAGAAACAAATTCATACACAGGCCTTAACAGCAATTCCTGCGTTCCGAGTCCGTTACTTCACGGTGATAGGGCGCAAACGGCCCCGACCTACCGCAACGAAAGCGGCAAGAAGATCAAGAATAGCAACGTATGGCAAATACATAAACTCTCCGCGCGTAATGTGGAAAATGATCGCCATGGTCATCACCGCGACGAGTCCCCAACCGGCGTAAGCGGTAAGCTGCGGTTTAATGCGCAAGAGAGAGGGGAAAATGAGCCCGATCGCCGCAAGCAACTCGCAGACGCCAATAATATGCAATAATAACTCTGGAACACCCGTCGCCCAAGTTACACCAGCCTTCACGGCGTTCTCCGGACTCATCGTGGATTTGATAACGCCTGCCATTGCATAGTTCACGGCAAGCAGAACCTGAACGATCCATAATACGATGGAAAGGCCACGACCGGATTTTTTGGAAGAGGCATTTTCAGTGGAGGAGCTTGTCATATAAATATATTGAAATATGTAAATGTGTCAATATATCAACGGAGCTCCTTACCTATTGGTTTCCATTAATCCTATGGAAGGAGTTCAGTGAATTTCTCGATGGCCTTGCGGTTAACTGTCACAATTACATGACGGCCTTCTTTTTCCATCACAATGAGCTTGGCATCTGCAAGCACTTTCAGATGATGCGACACCGCAGGCTGTGAGAGTAGTGTATCTTTCCCGGCATCACCACAACTGATCGATCCGCGCTTGACTAACTCGCGCAGAATTTTAACTCGCGTTTTATCCGCAAGCGCCTTCGCCGTCCTGACAAGCTTATCATCCCGGTCTTTCATTCATATATCTAACTATGTGAATATATTGAATGGTGCCGAAATATTTCACACGGCTTGAATCATAATTGGCGAGCCTCTGCTAAGGAATGGTCGCCGCAATCACGTTCGATTTGGGACCGGGACTGATAAAGCGCGTACTGTTATCGAGCGGATCATTGTATGTGCCGCTGCTGATGCCGCCGCCGGGATGCCAAACACTCGTGAAATTTACCTCACTTGCACTAACATAAACGGTCGTTCCGGATGTAATTCCTGCCTGATGGATCACACCCATAGACCAGCCAAATTGGTTGTTGATATTTTCGCTGGGTATCCATATTTTCCAGAGTGTGTGCGTGTCCCCAGGCTGGACGTTCGGGCTCAAGTCGATGAAAATAACCGGCATATTATCTTCATTACCAGAAGAATTGTTATTCCAACTCGAAATAGCTCCGGTAAGCATGGTATTAGAATAGGGTGCTGTATCAGCAGTAGTGATTGCCAGGTTTGAGATTACTGGAGCTTCGGTGGAAGCGACCCCAAATGTCATCTCCGGCGTGACGGACGCAGTCCCCGGACCCTCGATGGTAACTCCGTAAGCTCGACACAAGCCGAATCCCGTTTTCGAAACCGTGATATTATAATTACCGGGAGCCACATTGTTGATTGCCCAAAGCCCGGCTGAGTCGGATTGGGTTGTATAGTTCGAGCTATCGAGCGCGATGGTAACGCCAGCCGAACTCGGCATTGGACCAGCCGAATCCCATAATGATACCACTCCCGTGACCGAGCCAGGCTGAACGCTGCTGGGATTGCTCGCCTGTTTACAGCTTGAGAGAAAGGCGCCAAATGCTAGAACGAAAAGAAGCGTGACTACTAAATATACCCTATCAGTTGTTTTCATAGCGTAAGTGTGATTATTAGACTTATAAAGAACACATTGGAAGACGAAAAGTCTCAGTCTTTCCTGACAAGTCTATCGTCCAGGTCTTTCCTGAACTTGAAACACCCCAGCCCGAATTTCATACACATAGCTCTGCCTGCCCGTATAGTCCATTCGCTCCCCAATGCGAATACCGCCGATCTTTTCGATGGCCCGTTGGGAACGCACGTTATGAATGCCGACCCAAAACTCAACACGATCCACAAAATGAAAGGCATGACGAAGCATCAGCCGCTTCATTTCGCCGTTATAGATGCCGCCCCAATAGGCGCGCGCAAGGAACGTCCAGCCGATCTCGATCTCGCTGGTATTTGGCTCATCATCACCCTCCGGACGATAATCGTGATAGCGGGTGGAACCAATAATGCGGCCGGTTTTGCGGTCAATGACGGCGAAGGCTCCGCCGCTCTCCATTGCGCCGCGAAAAAACTCACGAAAGACTTCTTCTTTGTACCGCTCCCGCGCCGGATGCAGTTCCCATATCAACGGATCGGACGCAACCGCGAACAGCTCCGCCCAATCTGATTCCCGCAGCGGACGCAGTTCCACCAGTTCACCGGTAAGCGTGGGTTGGAGATCGAAGGGCATCACAACTTCCGGAATTCTTCGAGCGTAAGTCCCGCTTGTTTTAAGATATTCTTAAACGTCCCTGTCTTGAGTTCGCGAGGATGCATCGGAATAATGACTTTTCTGCCATCGGAGTTCTTTAATATTGCGTGAGATGTCCCTTGCTGGCGATGAAGCACAAATCCCGCGCGAAGCAGCCGCGCGTGAACATCACGCGGCTTGTAAGGCATCGTGAGGATCTTCGATATGCACGTCTATGGACCCAAGAAACGCATCTTCATCCGAAGCAGGAATGGGTTCACCATCATCGAGTTTGGAGCGAATCCAAGCATCTACCATGTCCTCCGCAGCAGCTTTCGCACCTTCAATTCCCAGTCCTTGCGTTGTCAATTCGAAGGCTGGGACATGCGCATAGTACTCGCCTTCGAACGTAGGCTCGCATATTTTCTCGTAAATGACCGTATAACGCATACTGTAGTAAACCTAACTTTCACGTACCAGTTCCACTTCACGATGATCGCAGCACCCGTCCAGGGTGACGTTGATGGAATACCGAAGTGCTCGCATGATATTGTTAGATTAGAAGTGTTCCAAAATACACCCACCGCCGTCCCGTCGTTCCGGAAGGCATCACAACTTCCGAAATTCTTCAAGCGTCAGTCCTGATTGCTTTAGAATACTGCGGAAAGTGCCACCGGGAACGTCTTTCGTGTGCATGGCGACCATCGTTTGCCGGCCATCTGGATGACGTAAATAGCAGTGGGACGACCCTTTGTCACGTTCGACTTCGAACCCGGCACGTTGGTGCCGCGCGAGGACTTCACGCGGCTTGTAGGGCATTGGAAGCGACTTCAATATCTATGGTCCCATGCAGCGCATCGTCGGGCGGAGGAATGGGCTCGCCATGTTCGAGCTTTACTGCAATCCATCCCCGCAACAAATCTTCGGCAGCTTCACGAGCGCCATCGACGCCCAGGCCGTGCGTAGTCAGGTCGAACGCCGGGATATGCGCGTAATAATAGCCCTCAAATCCCGGCTCATGTATCTTCTCATAGAGTACGCTGTAAGTCATTCTTATCTAAGCCAAAGAAAACGCGAATCATTCCGCGCTGAACGGGCTACGACGCAACGCCTACCTCCTCGGCACATACCACAGCGCCACCGCTCCTGAGGCATACTCCAGCCGGCTCACGAGCCGCAAGTCGATACGATTTGTTAGTCCTGCGAAGAGCGTCGGGCCGTGGCCCGCGATTCTGGGATGCACCACGAACTCATACTCATCGATGAGTCCCAGTTCCGCGAGCGCAAGCGGGAGCTTCACGCCTCCCGTCAGCAATCCCTTACCCGGCTGCTGCTTCAGTTCCCGAACGAAAGTACCCAGATCCCCGCGCACCAGCTCCGCGTTCCAATCCACTCCAGTGAGCGTGCTCGACACCACGTACTTCTTTGCCGCATCGATCGTTCGTGCGAAAGGTTCCATCCAGGGTTGCCTCCAATCCGGATAATTGAGCTCATCCCCCCGCTTGTGGGGGGATTTCCCTTCTTCTTCATCCCCCCGCTTGCGGGGAGATGCCCCTTCTTCTTCATCCCCCCGCAAGCGGGGGGATTTCCCTTCATCTTCATCCCCCCGCTTGCGGGGGGACAGGGGGGAGACGCCACGCGGCTTCCATCATTTCATACGTCACGCGGCCAAAGAGCAGCGCATCGGCCTGCGCGAGGCTTTCCGTTGCGTGCCGGTGCAGCTCTTCATCCGCGATCACTTCACGATGATCGCAGCACCCGTCCAGAGTGACGTTGATGGAATACCGAAGAGGTCGCATGATGTAAGCTTGCCGCTGATAACAGTTAGAATAGGAGTGATTTAAAAAAACGACTACGGTCGTTCCGGATGGCACTTAGCTGAACGACTCAATCGCGGAACGTACTTCTGATAAAGCCAAAGCGCCACTCGCGCTTAATTTCTGAAGAACATTTACGGTCTCGTCGTCTCCGCTAAGAGGGTCATTCAAGAAGAAGGGGTTACTGTATGGTGCGAAATCGGCAAGCGTAAAAAGTCTTTGTTGCTGATCACTTCCCAAGATTATGTCAGCAACTTGAACTAGTTCTTTGGCATAAAACAGTCCATCATTGTTGGGATAATACATTGAAATTGCATCCTGAGTCAAAGAGGAGAACTCTTGTAAAGCTATTGGGCTGGTCCTCTTGGCCCACTTCTTACTCGCAGTGAAATTTTGAAGCCGACACTTTAAATCGACCGAAGTATCAAATACTTCGCTCCAAATACCTCTTTTATGGCTTTGGATCTCGTCTAAAAACACGAAGGTCTTTACATTATCCGCGTGTTTGGGAACGAAGTCGGTGTTAATGTTTACCTTCCACGTAGCACGCTCATTCCAAACACTGGTTCGAGTCGCGCAAAGAATCTCTTTTCCCAATCTTTCGGCTTCCCTATATTCAGCCCATGTGATACTAATGGAACTATCCTTATGATATTCTGCTCCGTATCTCTTATCGATGACAATTAAGACGACATCCGCTGAAGCAATCGCCTCCAAACACGTGTCATGCCTATGCAGATTTGCGTTAACATGAAAATCCGGACGATCACTCATAAGGACTTTGTCTCCTCGTTTTTTCAAAAACAATTCGACCTCAGCTCGAAGATCGACTAAATCATAGCAAGAGGATGATAAAAAGTACGTCATAAACAAGCATAGTAAAATTGAAGTAACCGTCTCCAGGCTCATGCCCTCCGGGTCAATTCCCAGAACATGATACCATCTTACGGTGAAGAAAATTCGAGAAAAGGGACAAACATTTAGTTTTTAAATCCGTTCAGGTTCCTCAATACCCTCTTCGCCTTCTGCATAAACAGGCGTCATCTTGATCGCCATGCGAGTCCAACGTTTATCCGTTGTGAATTCTTGAACTTGTAGATTATTCCAACGATAAAAAGCGGTGCCAGTATCTCCGAAATATTTTCCACGTCGGGTTTCAATGATGTTTGAAAGCATTTCAAAAGCGAGCATTGCCATCTTATGATCACGTTGATAGTCGTGATTTTCAATGATATGCTTCCATTTTTCCTTTGGCGGCACAAAAGTAAATGAGTCATTAAGGTCAATTGTAAACATTTGCTCTTTGCCAAATTCAACATAGTTCAAGGTTTGAAATAGCCTGAATGCATGTTTATAGGCATTATATGCATCCCTATCCTTAAAGTCAGCAGCGAATTTGATAAGAACTTGTTTTATATTATTTAGATTTTGAGCCCACTCATCCTCAGGAATATCCATCGTCCAGTGATGATAAAAAGCATATTGAAGATGCGGAATTTCGCAAGGTTCACCATTTCGTTCGCGCGGAAGCAGTCGATCAAGCTCCGAAGTGTCGCCATCCGCAATCCGGTCTATTTTCTTATAATTTTTGTGTCCCTCCGAATCTGCTAACGCCTGCCATAAATCGTCATCTCTTGCTTCATCGACTGCAAAAATAAATTCGAACAGTGTTTCGATCAGATGCAGATAAGAAAAGTGCATTTCAATTTTTAAAGAAGTAAGTAGTTCCTTGTCTTCTGCACCACGGACAGAACCGACAATCGCTTCCCGTAAAGGAGCATTCTCAATTAGCATCATCAAGTATCTTTGCTTAAAAGCAAAGTGACGATAGAGATATTGTTTGTAGAAAGCGGTAGTTGAAAATGGTAGCATATTTTTGATGTTTCAAATAAAAAAAGGCCGCTTAACGCGGCCTTGTAATAATAATTACCAAACCGCTCATCTTACGAGCACCCGCTCGTCGTGCCGCAATCGTCGCAGACGGTGCAGGCGCCGTTGCGCTTTACGCGCATGGAGCCGCAGGCGGAGCATTGCTCGCCGGTGTAACCTTTGCTGCGCGCTTCGCTGCGGAGGCTTTGCAGCGTCGCGGTTCCTTTCGGAAGCGTGGTGAGCGGCGAGGAGCTCATCGCCATTTCGGGTTCCTCAATGCGCTCGTTGCGGAGCTTTTGGAGATTGTCGTCCTCGCTCACGGTTTTGGTTCCAACCGCGTTCACGTCATCGCCGATCTTGATTTCCGGCGTTGCGGAAAGCGGCGCGTGGCCGTTCGTTTTCGGTTCATCCACGGCTTTGACATGCACGAAATCCTGACGGCCAAGGTATTCGTAGCCCAACGCGCGGAAAACGTAATCCAAAATGCTCGTCGCGTTCTTGATCGCTTCGTGGCCCTGCACTGCTCCGGCGGGCTCGAAACGCGTGAACGTGAAGGTATCGACCAGCTCTTCGAGCGGCACGCCGTATTGCAGCGCCTTCGAAGTGAGCACGGCAAAACAGTTCACCAGCCCCTTGAACGACGCGCCTTCTTTGTACATGTCGATGAAGATCTCGCCTAAGGAACCATCTTCGTATTCGCCGGTGCGGAGATACACTTTGTGCCCGCCTACGACGGCCTCGCGCACGAATCCGTGCCGTTTCGTCGGCAAGCGGTGGCGGCGAAGTTCCGGCGGCATCACCGCGGCCTGTGCTTCGAGCAGTGTATGCAGCTTTGCCGCGTCGATCGTCTCGTTCGCGGGATCTTCCACATCGTTAAAAAGCACGTCTTCGGCTAAGTCGGCATCCTCGTTCGAGGAATTGAGCGGCTGCGAAAGTTTGGAACCATCGCGGTAGAGCGCGTTGGCTTTCAGGCATAATTTCCAGGAATCGAAATACGCTTTCGAGACGTCCGCGACCGAAGCCTCGTTCGGCATGTTGATCGTCTTCGAGATCGCTCCCGAAATAAAGGGCTGCGCTGCGGCCATCATGCGGATGTGGGCTTCGTAGGGAATGAAACGGGTTCCGTAGCGTCCGCATTTGTTGGCGCAATCGAAAATTTGCAGATGTTCATCCTTTAGTTCCGGCGCGCCTTCGAGCGTCATCGTGCCGCAGACGTAATCGTTCGCAACTTGTACTTCCTCGCGCGTGAACCCAAGCGAGTGCAGCATATTGAAATTCGCATCCCCAAGTTGCGATGGTGTAAAGCCCAGTTTCACGCAGAACTCCTCGCCGAGCGTCCATTTGTTGAACGCGAACTTCAGATCGAACACGTTATCGCAAAGCTTCTCGACTTCGTCGATCTTCTCATCGGTGAATCCTTTCGCCTTGAGCGATGCGCGGTTGATCGCCGGGCAGCCGACGAGCGTGCCGTGTCCCTTTGAATATTTTTCGATCTCCTCGATCTGCTTCTCAGAATATCCAAGTTTCGTCAGCGCCTTATGCACCGATTGATTGACGATCTTGAAATATCCGCCGCCGGCAAGCTTTTTGAATTTCACGATCGCGAAATCCGGCTCGATGCCGGTGGTGTCGCAATCCATGACAAGCCCGATGGTTCCGGTGGGCGCGATGACGGTCGTTTGCGCGTTGCGGTAACCATGTTTTTCGCCGAGCTTGTAGGCGCGGTCCCACGCATCGCGCGCGGCTTGCAGCAAGTCTTCCGGGCAATGCTCGGGCGTAATGCCCATCGGCTTGATGGTAAGCTGTTCATAGCGTTCCGGCGAGGCATTGTACGCCGCAAGTTTATGGTTCCGCATGACGCGCAGCATCGCATCCTTGTTCGCTTCATAGCGCGGGAAAGCTCCCAGATCTTTTGCCATTTCAGCGGACGCGGCGTAGGATTCGCCCGTCATGATCGCAGAAAGCGCTCCGGCGATGGCTAATGCGCGTGGGGAATCGTAGGCGATTCCGGCGGTCATGAGAATAGTACCAAGATTTGCATAGCCAAGGCCCAGCGTGCGGTAATCGTAGGAACCCTGCGCGATAGCGCGGGAAGGAAATTGTGCCATCAGCACGGAAATCTCCAGCACAATAGTCCATAGACGGACAGCGTGCTTGTAATCCTCGAGCTTGAACGCGCCTGTCTCGTCGTCATAGAAATATGCAAGATTGAGCGATGCAAGGTTGCACGCCGTGTCATCTAAAAACATATACTCCGAGCACGGATTGCTCGCGTTGATGCGTCCATCGTTCGGGCAGGTGTGCCATTCGTTGATCGTTGTATCGTATTGCAAACCCGGGTCGGCGGAAGCCCACGCGGAGAACGTGATCTTCTCCCACAGATCTTTCGCTTTCACTTTACGAGCAGCCTTGCCCGAGGTTCGGAACTTTAACGTCCACTCGCCATCGGTCAGCACCGAGTGCATGAAATCATTCGTGACGCGGACGGAATTATTCGAATTCTGTCCCGAAACAGTTTGATAGGCTTCGCCTTCATAATGCGTATCGAACGTTTTGAAATCAATTTTATCATAGCCCATCTCGACCATGCGCAGGCAGCGCACGATGTAATTCATCGGAACCCCACGTGCGAGCGCCTTCTTGATCGCGATGTCGAGATCATGATTATCCTTACGGTCGGTGCCGCCATCATCGGCGATCCTCATGATCATGTTGAGGAACAGATCGCACACTTTCGATCCCGCAACAAGCGCGGCAACTTTCTGCTCTTCGAGCGCCTTCCACTCGATGAAGGTCTCGATATCCGGATGATCGACATCCAGAATGACCATTTTTGCAGCGCGGCGCGTTGTTCCACCGGATTTCACAGCGCCGGCAGCGCGGTCGTTAATTTTTAGGAAGCTCATCACTCCGGAAGCTGCTCCTCCGCCCGAAACTTTTTCGCCTTCGGCGCGCAGCGAGCTGAAGTTCGTTCCTGTACCGCTGCCGTATTTGAAAATACGTGCCTCCCGCGTTACGAGATCGAAAATGCCGCCTTCGTTCAGCATATCGTCCTTGATGGACTGAATAAAGCAGGCGTGCGGCTGCGGATGCGTGTAGGCATCGGTCGAGCGCATCATCTCGCCCGTTTTTGGATCGACGTACCAGTGACCCTGCGGCGTGCCGGTAATACCATACGCCCACGCAATGCCGGTGTTGAACCATTGCGGTGAATTCGGCGCGGCCATCTGGCGCAGGATCATATAGGCGATCTCATCGTAGAATGCCTGGGCATCTTCTTTCGAATCGAAATAGCCATGCTCTTCGCCCCATGCGCGCCAGCAACCGGCAAGGCGGTGCGCCACCTGCTTGATCGAGCGTTCCGGACCCGTGATAACATTTCCATCCTTATCGCGAAGGAGGGTTCCGAACGTATCGTGCTGAGGAACGCCCGCGCGGCGGAAATATTTCTGTGCGAGAATATCCGTCGCGACTTGCGACCAGTGCTTCGGAACTTCGATGTCCTGCATTTCGAAGATGGGCTTGCCATCTGGGTTGCGCAAAACGCTCGCGCGTGACGTGTATTGAAACTGATCGTAGGGAGTTGTCCCCGTTTGTGTGAATCTGCGTGTAATTTGCATAACCTGAATACCCGAAAAATGGGCTGTTTTTTACCCCTTATCGAAGGGGCCAGTTGATAACGCTTTTTTGTATGGAAACGTGTGCGCTCGGCCAATAAAAGCAGAGTAATAGAGCACATTTAATATTCGAATGGTTGCTCTGCAATGATTGCCCAGCAATGTTGCTCTGCAATGATCACTCATTCGTAGTGCTCCGAAAAATTTTAGGAGAAAGCACCCTTACCCTCATTATCAATGAGGGTTCACGGTTGAAAGATCATGTCGAGATGGTCTTTATGACCGTTGGCGGTTACTCCGTCGTGATGGATCCTATTTCAAGACGGGACATTTCTGTGAGGTAAGGCGGCGAGGTTTCCCTAATGTGAAGGGGCGTAAGAAACCTTGCTGCCACACCTGAAGAAGCGTCCTCTCTGGATGATCGCTCATATACGGATGATCGCTCATCTCTGATTGCTCATCTCTCGATGATCGCTCATCTACGGATGATCGATCATCCTATGGGCATGGTCTCGGGCATTATTCAGGCAGCATATCCTATGGGGCACAAGGCGTTGCCGAAATCGGTGATTTCCCGTATTGGGCAGATCACCTGGAGCGTGTGATAGCTTGATCGAAGGGGCTGGGGGGCGGTATGCGAGAAAACATCTCGCTAAACTTCACTTCGACGACTACTTTTTCTTTGCCCTCTGCCTCGGATTCGATCTCGTATTTTGGTTAATATGCTATTTCCGCGCTTCCTGAATCCCGATCATCATTTCTAATGATACAAATCTACTAAATCTTCGTCGAAATTGTTCTCCAAAAGGTCAATTATTTCCCCACATTCTTTCAAGATTCCCCACCGAGTTATCCACCGGTTTTATCAATTTGTTCGTAAGTTGTTGGAGGCATGGGAAAAGCGATTTCACTATGAATTGAATGCTAAGAATGCATGTTTTAATCCCACGTATTAAATTCTTAATTCTACACTCTTATTTCTTCACTATTTTCGGTTACCTTTTCCTGTTTCGTTGGTCTTAATAATAGTACTGTGCTTTAGATTCAAGTCCGGAAGAAGTGAGATCGATGTCCACAAAGCGATTTTTGCTAATTGCAGCCTTATTTTGCAGCTTTGGTGCGGCTAACCTCCGGGCCCAGGGGGTTCTTACCTTTCCCGAATGGCTGGAAGTTGGTTCGCTTGGTGACTGGTCACCGAGCAATTACGTCCCTCCTTATTCTTACACTGCCCTCTTTTTCTTCGATCCCGTTCATGGCGTTGCCGCGATAAAGGGCCCGAAGATCTATTTCATTTCGAATCCATCGGAGGGGTTGTGGCATACTGCGGTGATCCCTTCTGGAGTTTCATTGATCCGCGAGATCCGATTCATTCAAGGAAAACTCTATGCAGCCTCTGAAGGAACGGACGTTTTAATCTCGACCGATTCCGGCCAAAGTTGGAAGTATTCCGGCCTCAATCTCAATAATGCGAACGACATCTATGCCGATGCCAACGGCAATATTCGCATCCTCACCGATCCAATGACGCGATTCGCCCGCATCGACACCATGGATTGTGTTGCAACGGGCAACGGGAGCATTTTTCGCTCCAGCGATGGCGGGTTAAATTGGAGTTCCGTCGTGACCGGAAATGACCCGATCAGCACCGGAGTGTTTGGTGACCCGTGCGAACATGTGTTCATTGCTCCCTATTCCTGGGGAACCGAATGCCTTCGCTCGACGGATTCCGGCCAAACCTGGATACCGGTACATACCGGCGCCAGTGCTTATCCCGAATTTATCTATGGAGCAAGCACCGTTTGCTATGTTACGGACACGGGAGGCATCTTTCGATCCATTGACGATGGAATCACATGGGCTTCGATCACAAGCATCGATTCAGCCTCCGGCCCTTATAACCCAATGTTCGTTTTCGGCCCCATGGGTGAGCACGTTGTTATGCCGTGGACGCTATGGGATCCGCTCTACAATGAATGGCTTGACGAACCCTGGATGACTTCGACTGGCGGCGATGGCAATCTGCACAGCGCCGTGGCCATGACCGATTCGAACGGCGCGCCGCTCGAAAACGAGGATACGATGAACGTTCCGTTTCGCGTGGTCTCGATGTGTAACTCTTTTTCGATTCCCATAGCCCTCGAAGCCGATGTTCCGGGGTTATCCGTAAAGGCCACACTGACGAATAACAGCGGCGGCGATGTGACGCTTTTGAGCGCCGACTCCATTTATTATTCCGAGCCGGTCTTAAACCAGCGCATCGTGCAAGATACGATGTGGCTTGCGTACGATCCACACCATCTTGTGGATACAGCGCTCATCACCTTTGAGAATCATTGGAACTGCTCCGTCTGGACGGAAACGCGATCGGTTATCGTCACTTCGATCCCAACGGCCACGATCGCGCCCCCACCGGTCTTCGCGGGGAATTGTCAGCCGGTTAGCCAAGCGGCATTTGTAATGCTGGATTCATGCACGACGCTTGTGATAGATTTCGTCGAGATTCCCCCAGCTCTTGCGTCTCGTTTGTCTCCTACCAATCCACTACCCGATACCCTAAAGCCTGGAGCGAGCGATGCACTTTTCTTTACATTCGATCCTGCCGACACGGTCGGCACCATATCGGACAGTATTCTAATATTTGCTCATTATTATCCGAGCGCCGGTTTGGATTCGACCCTCAATTACTTCAATTTCAACGCGTTATATAATGGCGATTCCGATTACTCTGCCTTCGAGCAATCCATACCCGTGATTCTCACGGCGTCGCCAAGCCCCCCGTGGGCGCTGTACCCATCGGCTCCGGATAGCGCGGCTCCCGGAACGGACATCACATTTAGGATTATACAATCCCCCACATTGCCCTCGAACGTGACCAAGCTCGACTTTACGCTAACCTATAATGACGATCTTCTAAGCTTCGTCCGCTCGGAGGAGCCATCGGTCGATACCATAGGGTATGTGCGTACACCGGATGGACTTGCGCATGTGACCTTCCAGGTTTCTCCCGTTGGGAGCGATTCCGTCGTTGCCACGCTTCACTTTTTACCTTATGTCACTCGCGCAACACAAACAGCGATTGTTCTTACTAACCCTACGCTGACCAACACGCTTGGCGGTACGGAGAGTTGTATCGACAGCATTATCACAGGGCAAACCCTGTTTACGCTGATTCCCGTGTGCGGTTCGGGTGAGCTTGCGGAGTTTCTGCGGAGTGGCACGGTGGTCATCGATAACATCCAGCCGAATCCGGCAACGAGTTCGATCGCCGTTGGCGTTTCTTCTGCGGGATCTTCAACAATACCCGCCGAGCTTTTCATTGTCGATGAACTGGGCCGCACGGTGTACCAGCAGAAAGTCCTTCTGTCCCATGGCGAAGAGAATCGATTCCAGGTGAATATCGAAAATCTTCCGAGCGGCATCTATGCTGTTCAGCTTCGGGCCTCCGGTTTGGCTTCTACTCGGGAGTTCATCAAACAGTAGTCAATTTTTTCTTGAGAAATTTGGTTACCCTTCCTGTTTTCAAGGGCTACTTTACGAGGGCACTTTCAATTTAGACCTATAAGCGGCAAATTCGATGTCTATAAAGCGTTACTGGTGCATCGCAGGACTATTTTTCTTGGCAAGCTTCGGAGGGAATGATCTCCGGGCTCAAGGTGGGCTTAGCTGGCCGGAATGGACGGAGGTCGGTCAAAACCTGGCGGGAAATTTCTCAGCTATCTACTTTATAGATCCGCTCCATGGTGTTACCGCAGCAAATAACGGTACCACGCTATGGTACATGGCTAACGGTCGGTGGAACCCTTCGACGACGCCTGGATCCGGGACCATCAACACGATCCGTTTCATTCAGGGTAAGCTTTACGCGGCCGCGCAAGGATCCGACGTATTGGTCTCGACCGATTCCGGCAGAACGTGGAATTATTCGGGTCTCAATCTCGACAATGCGAACGATGTCTATGCCGATGGCAATGGCAACATCCGCATCCTCACCGATCCGATGACGCGATTCGCTCGGATTGATACCATGCACTGCGTGGCCACTGGGAATGGTAGCATTTACGTTTCTTCCGATGGTGGGTTGAATTGGACTACCTCCGTTACCGGCATTGACCCGGCGAGCACGGGTGCATTTGGCGATCCGTGTTACCATACGTTCGTCTGCGCAAGTCCCAGGGAAACGGCGATCGTTCGCTCGACGGATTCCGGCCAAACCTGGCAATCCGTGATTACCGGCGCGTATCCCTATCCGGCATTTATCGATGGGGCAAGCGCGGTGCTTTATCTTACCGATATAGAAGGACTTTTCCGCTCGACCAACGATGGAGCTACATGGATTCAGATTACCAGCGTCGGAGCTGGCCCGCACACCATGTTCGTATGGGGACCAATGGGCGAACATGTCGCGCTGGGATTGATAGCAAACAAGAATCCCGGCATTTACAAAACCACCGACGGCGGGGATGGCCAAATGCACAGCGGCGTAAATGTGACCGATTCCAATGGCGCGCCTCTGATCGCTCAGGATACATATACCGTTCCGTGGAAACTTACCTCTTTTTGCACCTCGTATTTGATCGGCATTCCATTTGAAGCCGATGTTCGGGGCATGTCGGAAAAGGTAAGCTTTACGAGCAACAATCCGGGGGATTTTACAATTTTTGGTTCCGATTCGATCTCGCCTTCTATCGGGGATTACGATTCCCTGTGGTTGAACTACGATCCGCACCATGCCATCGACACCGTTACATTGATATTTGACAATCATTGGAACTGCTCGGATTGGACAGAGACGCGAACCATCATCATACTGGCATTCCCCAAAGCACAGATCCTGCCGCCTCCACCGCTCGTGGGTAACTGCCAGCCCGTCAGCGAAGCGGCATTCGTAGCATTGGATTCGTGCCAGACGCTCGTCATCGATTCCGTCGATATTCCGTCGGAGATTGCTTCTCGGCTGCATCTCACCGCGCCGCTCCCGGACACTATGCGCATTGGCGTTAACGATTCACTATTCTTTACCTTCGACCCTGCAGATACCGTCGCTACTATATTGGACAGCGTCCAAATCTTCGCGCATTACCTCGGAACCGACTTGAGTTCCCAGTTGAATTTCTTCAACTGGAACGCATATCTGGGCGATTCGAATTTTGCATTCTTCGAGCAGTCCATCCCCATGCAACTGATTGCGCTGCCCAGCGGCGTCGCGTTAGTTTCGGAGGATTCGGCCATCTCGCTCCATCGCTCATTTCCGTGCGAGCAAGAACTCGATACAAATCTAACCTTTACCAACAAAGGATGCACACCAGATACTATTGTTCAAGCGTCGATCGCGGGAACGGGATATTCCATTTCGGGCAGCTCTTTTCCTATGATCGTTCCAGCCGATAGTTCCGTTAGCATTGCCCTACATTTTTACAGTCCCGATACCGGAACGTTTGCCGGAACGCTCCAGGTGCGGGCAGTTTCTGGAAATGCGGAGACGCTTTCTTTGCCGCTCTCTGGCACCGAGTTCCAGCTGGTAGGCGGGCTGTTCTCCAAGGATTCGGTCATCTCGCTGTATCGGGCGTCCTATTGCGAACATGAGCTCGATTCCGCCATAACCATCCTCAACAACGGCTGCGCGCCCGATACCATCACGCAAGTAACGTTGGCGGGTGCGGGCTATTCGATGCCTTCAAACTCACTTCCCATCATCCTCCAACCCGATAGTACCATCACCTTCGATCTGGCATTCGTGGGACCGGATACCGGAATGTTCCAGGGCTCGCTTCAGGTGCAGGCGGTGTCCAATCAAATGAAAATGCTCTCCATTTCGCTGTTTGGAACCGGGTTCCCACATACCGGCGCGTTGGCAACAAGCGATAGCGCGATCGATGCCGGAGCCGCGTACATTTGCCAGGAACTCGATACCTTCTTTGTGATTCAGGATACCGGTTGCGATTCAGTTACCATCACGAGCGTTTCTGGCTCTTCTTCAACCGTTCTCGTTAGCAAAGGCGGAGGACCGTTCTCGCTGGCACCGGGCGAGTCCGACACGATTTTCGTGCAGACCCAGATCGATACCAACGGCAGACCGTTGCTTAATATCGATTCCCTCACGATTCAAACTATTCCGCAGGTACCGCTCGCGCCCATTGTGATTTCGCGCGAAATCAAATATCCCACTCCCTGGCGTTTGTATCTTTCCCCTCCCGATAGCGCTGGCGCAGGAACCGACGTAACGTATCAGGTTTTGCAATCCGGAACTCTTCCAAGCGATGTAACCACCCTCGACCTTACTCTAAATTATAATGACGACCTCCTGCGCTTCGTGCGCGTGGAGCAATCCGGGGTCGATACCTCCGGTTACACCCGCACGATGGATGGTTTGGCGCACCTCACCATACAAGTGGCGCCTGTTGACACCGATTCTGTATTGGCAACGATTCACTTCTATCCTTACGTCGCAGCTAACACACAAACCGCGATCGCGCTGGATAGTATTAGTTTTGTTTCTTCGACTGGCCGCTCAATCGACTGCATTGCGAGCGTAACAACAGGTGCAACCACATTTGCATTGATGGAACAGTGTGGCGACCTCGATCTTTCTGGACTTCTTCTCAGTGGTGTCATTCAAATCGATAATATCGCACCCAATCCTTCGACAGGATCGGTCGTTGTTTCCGTTTCATCAGGTGCACGTTCGCCTGTTCCGGCTCAGCTCGATATTGTTGACGCATTGGGCAGGACCGTTTGCGAGCAAAAGTTACTCATCAGCGCCGGACAGATTAACTACTTCCCGCTGAATTTAGAAAACATCCCAAGCGGAGCGTACGGCGCGCGGCTTTCAGGGGTTGGAGTTGCATCCACGCGGGAGTTTATCAAGGAATAGCTAATTCGACACTTTATGGGAAGCTTTAAAAATAATACACCAATCCAGCCGCAAGGCCATAAACCAAATTTGAGGCGGTTGGTTTGATGCTGAGCGAGGTGGTTCTTCCGCCGAATGGCGTGTCGAGCGTTTGTCCGCCGGTAGTTTTCAGTTCAGGGGTGGTAACGGAACGCATCAGCAGATCGAGCGTGAAGCTAAGGTTCTGCATGACGCGAAGGTCGTTCATCAGATCGAAATTAACCTGATAGCCCACCGCAGAGGCGTTTCGGGAGTAGCCACCGGGCGTTTCCGTCTCCGTCGTCAGCGCAAGGACGCCGCCGATGGCTCCGTTGGCTCGAAGCCGATAGATCGGATCGCTATAAATGATAATCATTCCACCGAGTACGAAGCTGTGCTCCGTCAGATCCAGCTCTTCTTCAGCGTTCTGAAGTCCCGGGTAGTTACTATCGATCGTCGTATTGAACCATTTCTCAACCAGATCATATTCAAAGTATATTCCCCATGTTGGTGCAAATTGTATTTGCCCGCCAAAGTTCACCGCTCAATCGACTGTCGAGTATTCGTTGCGATCGCTTAATGGGTCAGGTCGAAGTGTGCGCTCCGAGAAAAGCTGATTGAGATCGCGAGGAAGAATCTGGAAGTAACCGCCATATTCGATGTAGAGACTGACGAGATCTCTGTGCGGACGCGCGGCGGCCTGCTGGGTTCGAATCCATCTATCGAGATCAGCCTTGTGCGCGCGGTAGATGGAGTCTATTTTACGAAGAGAGTCCGCAGGCAACGCATAGCCCGTGCTATCGAGACGGGCCGGCATCGGCATTTGGGAACGCGCATTCCTCGCAATAAATATCGCGAGGCAAACGACTGTGAGGGCAATCACTTTTGACATCGTCGCGGAACCGTGGTTAGGTTCAAGGTTAGGTTGAATGGGCTAACTAAACCGGATCACCTCTCCCGAGGCAAGTGATTCACGAATGGCAAGCGTAACAAGTGTGGTGGCAAGCAGTGAATCGAATGGGATCGGGCCATCTCCCGCTGAAGAAAGCGATTTAAGAAATGCCTTCACTTCTTCGGTATGTCCCTTACCTGACCCTGTTTCAGTTCTGGGTTTACTACCGTTCGTCCAGAACTCGACTTCTATAAAATTTTTTAATATAGCGGTGCGGCCATTCGAGAACACTTGAAGTTCTTCCTTCGGCAATGCTTTACTTCCGTTTGCGAGATACAGGATCTCAGCCACGCTTCCATCTTCGTATTCAATGGTGATCGAAACCGTATCACGATCGACGGTATCAGCGCGTCCACTCGAAATAGATCTTGCATACACCGTTCGTGGCATGGCATCGCCGGTAAGGTAGGCCGCAGTGTCGATGAAGTGACACACCTCGCCTATGATTCGTCCGCCGCCGTCTTCTTCATCCTGCGTCCAGTGGGAACGCGGCAGTGGGCCGGCATTCACACGATAGAGCATCATCTTTGGAGAGAGGGATGACCACCCCCCGCCCTCTCCATCTTTAGGAGGGGGTCCATCGAAGAAGGACTTCATCTTGGTTACCAACGGCGCAAACCGGCGGTTGAATCCGACCAGGAATTTTACACCATTGGCTGCATGCGCTTCTTCATAGGCATTCGCGACCGCAGCAAGCTGCTCGCGATCGAGCGCCATTGGCTTTTCTACGAACACATGCTTGCCAGCCTTCAGTGCTTCGACAGCCAACGCGGCGTGATCTCCATGCCGCGTAGCAATAAAAACCGTATTAATATCCTTCGCGTCAATGACATCCGAAGCGCTGGTGGTGGTACGCAGAAATCCGAACTTGCTCTTTGCATCTTCAGCACTCGCACCCGATTGATTGGCGACCGCGATCAGCTTGGCATTCTCCTTCAGTGTCGGCAAAAGAAAACCTTGTGCGAAGTTTCCTGCACCGATAAAACCGACGCTGACTCCCTCGAGTGTAGCACGGGTTTTATCCCGTGCAGGTTCGGAACGAGTTAAAACCCTTTCCACACTCGGGTAGGTCAGTACCATCCCTAAATACCGCTCTTTACGTTCACCGGCAATGATGGAATAGGCTTCCTCTGCGCGCTCGATTGGGAACGTATGCGTGGTGATCGCTTTGGTATCTATCTTTCCTTCGCCAAGCAATCGCGCGAACTCCTGCATGTTACGCCGCTCGGTCCAGCGAACGTAACCGATGGGATAATCTATGCCGCGCTCTTCATAGTTTGCATCGTAGCGTCCAGGACCATAGGAGCGCGAAAGCCGGAACTCTAATTCTTTCCCGAAATAGACATCACGCGGCAAGTTCATCTCGCTCACGCCGACCATAATGATGCGCGCCCTGTCGCGCGCGATCTCCGCTGAAAATGTGATCGGATCGTTCGAACTGGTGGCAGCACAGATGATAACGGCGTCGGCGCCGTAACCCTGTGTCACCGAGCGAATGGTTTCTGCAAGCCCTTCTTGCTTTCTGTTGAATGCATACGTGGCAGTCGAGTTACGCGCAACTTCGACGTGGTGATCGTCGAGATCGACACCGATCGTCACGCATCCAGCTGCTTTGGCAATGCCGCACGCAAGTTGGCCGACGAGTCCCAATCCAATGACCACGACGGATTCCCCGAACGTCACGTTCGCCTGGCGAAGCCCTTGCATCGCAATAGCGCCGAGCGTGGTGTAGCAGGCTTCTTCATAAGAAACGGAGTCGGGAATCTTTACGCACAGATTTCGGAGCACGCTCACCATTTCAGAATGAAATGCTCCCTGACCGCCGCATGATACCCGATCGCCGGGTTTTAGATCATCAACATCCTCGCTTACAGCCACTACTTCGCCGGCGCAGGAATACCCCAGCGGCCCAGGTGTATCGAGCTTCCGGCTCACGCGCTGCCAGGTGGACCAAAATCCCTGCTGCTTCACTTCTGCGAGAACTTTCTTTACGTCCTCCGGGCGCTTACGCGCTTTTTCGATGAGGGATGCCCGCGCAAGATCGACCTTCATCTTTTCCGTACCGGCGGAAATAAGGCTTGCATGAACGCGCACGATCACGCCCGCGCGCTTTGGCGCAGTTGGCGATGGGACATCGCTAATAGCGATCGCGCCGGAGCGCATGGATTGGAGGAGTTGCTTCACGGGATAATGCTATTGGAATACTCTATCGCAAACGCGAACTGCTTTAAGTTCGTCCCAACACTTCGCAGATTGGTTTTCAAAGCAACAAAGCCGGGATCGGATTCCAGCTCAGTGTAAGCATTCCGCTCAGTGATTGATCACCACATAATTCAGCATCGTTACTGCGCCGGCGCCCATGATGGCAGTCGAGCTGACGGTAAACGTGCCTGCGCTTTGGGCGGTGATAACGAATTGGCTGGAAGTCGGTGTGGATTCCACCGGCGTGATAAGGATCGTGCTTGTCGGTGAAACCAGCGTGTTGAAGATTTGCAGAGATGTACCGGTTACCGTCGGCACAGAAACTCCATCGGCCCAATACGTTTGCGGCGAACCAGGAATTAGGCCGGACCCATCGGTGCTGCCTGTAGAATTATTCGCGCCAATCCCACCTCTAACGAGCAGGGCGTCGTTGCCATCCGTCTCACTGTTCTGTACTGTAAAAGCAACAGATGTACTCGAACTACTTCCCGCTACATTAGACTCACTCAGCGTAATACTATTCGACCCAGTCGTGATTGAAATTCCAGAGCCCGCATTAATAGTGAATGCACCATTTGCATTCGGACCCTGTCCGTTTATCGTTTGAATATCCGCTGTTTGCAGCAAGCCGTTGGGAATGACGGGAAGGAAACCGGGGTCGAGTTTGACCGTGCCAGTGTATTGGACAGGGTCCGATGTAAGAGGCAATGGGAACAGTTCACCTGCGATCGGCACCGAGGATGCCGCAAGCCCATTTACAGTACCGGCATTAATGGCATACGGAGAGCTCCAAAGTGCAGAAGCGGGAAGCGTTATGGTGCCGCCCCCAGAGGTAACTGCCACCTGGATAAAGTATTGCTCGTTAAACGTCATCGCTGCAGGAAAACCCGCGGGGCCACCGATGAGCAGGTTGAAAATTCCATCCTGCACGAATTGATTTTGCAGCGTTTCAGTATAGAGTTCATTCCCATTTGCGTCATCGAGTGAGATGTTGAACGTAGCATCTCCAGTATATGGTGAGCCATTCTCTTCCAGCACTCCCTGATAGGTGAAGCCGCTTGGAACCTGCGCTTTTACCAATGATGAGGAAAGAACAAACGCAACGCCCAGCGCTATTCCACAAAGCCATGCACGGAGAGATTTCATAGTACCTCCTAAATGAGTAATTAAGATGACGTGAGAAATTCTAAAATTTTAGTGATTGATAATGAGATAACTCAGCATTGTTACTGCGCCCGCGCCCATGCTGCTCGTCGATCCCACAGTAAACGTCCCAGCACTTTGAGCAGTGATCGCGAATTGGCTGGACGCGGCTGCCGATTCAATCGGAGTGATGATGATCGTACTGTTAGGACTGACGAGGGTATTGAAGATCTGAAGCGAAGTACCGGTTACCGTTGGAACTGCAACGCCGTCTGCCCAATACATTTGCGGTGACCCGGAAGTTAGGCCGCTCCCGTCTGTGCTGCCATTGGCATTGTTCGCCCCGATCCCTCCTTTGAGGAGGAGTGCAGAATTGCCGTTGATCTCCGCGTTTTGCACCGTATATGAAGGGGATGTGCTCGATGTAGTTCCATCGACGGAAGACAGATTGATTGTAATACTGCTCGTGCTCGTCACGACCGAGATGCCAGAACCTGGAGTAATTGCGAGATCACCTTGGGCGCTCGGGCCGATGCCATTGATAGTTAGATCATCGGGTGTTTGGAGTGATCTGTTGGGAATGGTGGGAAGAAATTCGGGGCTGAGCTTTATTGTCCCCGTGTATCCCGTTCCCACTGGTACAGGGAATAAAGTACCCGAAGCCGGCTGCTGCGACCCAAACAGCCCGTTCACTGTGATCGCGTTCATTGCATAGGGAGAGCTCCAAAGCGCAGTTGAGAGTGTGGTTGTACCGTCAGCAGTAGTCACCGTTATCTGCATGGAGTATTGTCCGTAGAATGTCATGGTCGACGGGAAATTATTCGGAGCAGGGCCGCCTATGACCAAGTTGAGAGCACCATCGGTCACATGCTGGTTTTGCATCGTTTCTGTCCATAGCGGATTGCCCTTATTATCACTAAGGCTGATAGTAAACGCTGCAATGCCATTATAGGGTACTCCGTTTTCTTCCAACACCCCTTGATAGGTAAATCCAACTGCCACTTGCGCCTTCGCTTTAGGCACAGAAAAAACCAGCGCCGCTCCGAGCGCGATGCCGCTAACCCAAACACAAAGAGATTTCATCGTTCCTCCAGAGAAATAGTGCTAATCGGAACCAGATTCGTTCAGGAAGAAATCCCGGTTTGCGCCTTTCGGGACGGCGAGATACTGCCGCTGGAAACCTCCGCTGGTTACAACTTGTAAGCAACTCACTTTTTCTCAGGTACCCCATCGTCATACAAAATGCCGTCATGGCTTTTCAGGACTACTTCACCGGGTTTGGCGCGAGGATCGGAGTACCAATCGTCACCGTGGCCCAGATCAATGAGCATACCGAGCGAGCCAGAATGGCGCGGCGCGATGTAATTGCCGCCGCCCTGGGAATCCGTGGTGTCGGACATCTTACAGTAATACCGGTCATCACCATGGCTATCGAGCAGATATCCGAAAGAAACGAAAAACCCACATCCTTGTGCTGCGCCGGAAGAGCGATAGGTATCATTCCCAGCCCAATCTTCCAAACACCCACTGGACCAATCGTGCGCATTTCCCTGCTCGAGCCATGCGTAGGCATCGTAACTATCGTCACCGGAATCATCCAGCAGTGCTGCGAACGAAAGATGAATTCCGCTGCCTTGCGAATACTGCCCAGCAGAATACCGATCAGCCCCTTGACGGTCGTGTAAAATTCCCAGCGAATACCAATAGCTTCCGCCCTGGCTGAAGATGCCGGCGTCATAGACGTCATCGCCTTGAACATCGCTCAATAGGCCAATGCCGCCATCGGTACCAACTCCCGTGCTCCACGGGCGCATCCCATATCCAAAACCCTGCGACATTGCGAGATGCGCGCGGTTGGGCCACCGATCGTCCGGATATTTCCATCCCGCGCGATAGGAATCGTTACCGAAACGATCGAGCAGCATTCCGAAGCCCTTCGTATATGCAAACCCCTGGGCATAAACATCGGCAATATAATGGTCGGAGCCGGAGTGATCGTAGAGCAGCCCAACACCGAGCATGGCTGCGCCTTGCGAGCACCAGTGCGAAGTATAGATATCATCGCCGCCAAAATCTGCCAGGACACCAACGCCGAGACATCCTGCTCCTTGCGTCCAGCGTGTGCCGCGGTAAACATCGTTACCCTGACAATCGACCAGCACGTCCACACAACCGACGCCGGATGCGATGGAACCATTATACGTGTCATTCCCAGCGATATCTACGACCAATCGGAATGCTCCCGGCTTGCATGGTGGAAGATCATAGACGTCATTGCCGCCAAGATCAAGAATAAATGCGAAATCTCCGTAATAACGGTTGGGTCCAAATCCACCGATGACACACCTTCCTTCCGGTGTATCCCATTCCGCAACAACATTTCCATCGACGCCAGGAACCTTTTGCAAGGGAGGCTTCTCCTCAGCTAGATCGAAAAACTGTGCGGCGAACTTGCGCGACCAATCCGTATCTGCAAGCGTGGCAAGCAAATGCGCAGCACTAACAATGTCCGCAAGATGAACTTTATCGGCATCACCCAGCAAGCCGGTCAGCATTTTCTCCGCATTGGAGCGGGCGTTCAGTTGCAATACCGGGTCCTGGATCGAATCGACCGCATCCTCCCAATTGGTATCGACATTTAGAAGTTCCGAAAGTCCATTCGAGAGCGTATCAAGATGGGACCGGACCGGCGCATACCCACGATCGAGTAAGGATTGTACTTTTGCAAAGTACGCATTTAATTCCTCGACCGATTTGGGAGCTGACGCTGCAACAGCCTCTTTCGGTTTGCATCCGAGTTGCACTGCGGCAGAGTCGAGCGCGCCAGCGAGACCCGGCCCGGCATTCACCCCATCCCATTCTTTCTGATCGATAAGCCGCGAAAGCGCGCCAACACGAGTGGGATGATGCTCCAAGTACGTCACCGCATTCAACCGGAATGGACTTGGGCGATCCGTGAACGGCAGATCGCAAAAATCAATATCTGCAGCGCCGGCGATTTGCTCTGCGATCGAATCCGCAAAGTGCGTCAGATGAAGTGAGTCGAGCGTGGTTTGCATCCACGAATTCTTGCGTAACGGGCCAAGTTCAGGGTAATCCGAGTATGTCGCAGGAGAACGCTTGCCGGAATAGAGCGGAACGATTACCTCTTTCATTTCGCCATTCCGAATTAACTGGAAATGCATCGTATCCCCTGCATGCATCGCGCTTACGCGTGTGTTGAGAACGTCATCCCCACCGTAGATAGAATCTTGAAGCGTACGTCCATCGACGCGAAGCACAATATCGCCCTGCATAAGTCCGGCTCTATCGGCAGACCAATGCGGCGCGATATGCCAGATCTTATTCCCCTTAATGGTATCCTTGCCATGCGTAAGGAGTTTCACCGAATCCGCAGGAAAATCGTGAAAGTAGATCCCGAGGCGCGGCTTCATCGGCGGCGGCTCGCCATGCCGCATGAACGGAGGGTAATCCACATAGCTGAGCGAGTGGTTGATAAGGCTATCGGTGGTGATCTGCGAGTGGGCACTGGTTCCGAATAGAACCAAGAAGGTGAAAAGCCCATTCGCAAGACATGTAGGGAATAATTTCATACGCATTATATAAGCATTTTATGGAAATGACTGCGTCGATCCGGAGGCTTCAATGATAAGCCAAACAAATAGAGCAGTCAAAACAGCAGTCGGAATTATTGCCTCAGGGTAACCATCCAAACTGTGTGTTTCTGTTGCTGGGAGGCCCGAACCAGGGGTAAGCCGAACGAAATATGGATTCGGATCTATGTCAAACCCTCCGCCCGTAATGATTTCTATCACATTCCCAAGTATGGGGAAAATCAACAAGTTTGCAGCATACCACCCTGTGACAATATTACCAGTGTGGAGAAGCTGAGTAACATACCCAGCTTTCGAGATCTCGATAAGATGCGATGAGCCCCGTTTAAGATTCCCTCGAAAATAGCCCGGATTTTGACTCACGCCATCTACGCTAACAGTCGCATCGATGGGTTCTGCTATTATGGTAACCTCCTCACGAGTCCCATTAATAATTGTGCCGCAAGCCGCTATTCCAAGCGAGAGCGCGAGAAGGACAAGAGAAATGAAAAACGCGATTGATCGCACGGTTCAACAGCAGGCTTGCTAATTTGCATTTTAAGCAATTTCGCAGCCAAAATAGTTCGGAGGATGTCTCCATCAGTCACAACACGGCAACTCGGGATCAAACAGTTCGAAAAGCTAATCCCAAACAACCTCACCATTTAAGATGCCTGGGGAGCATTTTCTGCTCCCCCCGCAAACGCACCTATCTCGGAGTGTGCTTCGTCTGAGTCTTGCTGGGTTCCTGACTGCACTGGATATTGATCACATGGTAGTAGAACTGGTACTCGGTTTCACCCGGAGGGAGCTGATCCTCAACGATCCTGAAATAGCTTCCGAATGGGTCGGTCTGAACGTAGAAGGAGTTCAGATACGCCGCGCTCGCTTCATTTGCCGGTGTGATGGTAACGATCGGAGTCGAATAATATTCATTGAAATCGATCTCGACATAATTACCCTCCTGCGTTTGATTAATATTGAAATCGACGGCGCCGGCAACATCGTTCGAGCCGCAGGTATAATAATTAAAAGTTACGTCTGGATAGCCCTCGGAATCATTTGGAGTAACATTCCAGCCGAGCCCGTTATTATTGATGGCTCCCAAATGGCCATTATCCAAGGTTACCACGGAATTGTTATCCGGTTGGTCGGTACCACCGGCCAACAGTTGGCCGTAGTCGTTGACATTCCAGGAGTCTCCCAATATATCGTAGGAACCATCTTCTCCGTACTCGGAGGTGACATGGATTGCATCACTGTTGGGTGCCTGGATGTCAAGCGTTGCCTGCGGCGCGGTCGTTCCAATGCCGACGCTGGTGCTGTTGCTCGCGCCATTCGTCCCACTGATCGAGCCAAGCACCAAAGAATTACTTTGGGTCACATAAGAATTGGCGCCAATAGATGTAGCGTTCGTGAGCGGTCCGGATCCGAAATCCGCAGTATTCCCGAGTGCCGTGTTACTACTCCCAGAACCATTGCTTGCACCGGCATAGCCTCCGACGAAAATATTCTCTGTTCCGGGTGCAGTCAGTACTGTTGTGTCCCCGATCTGAAACGTGGCTCCTGAGTTAATATTTGGCTGGCTATAAGAAAGGGTCGTTCCGTTATCGGTCAGATTCGAATTCCCAAGGGAAGTACTTCCGGTCCAGATGGGGATGGTCCCATTGGTTCCAGAGCCAGAAATGCCTCCGCCACCACCGCCTCCGCCCAGGCCGGGCACTTCGTCAGCATCGATCGGTTCCCATGCACCTTGCGGCCCACCGGCAGGAGCAGGCACCCAGATCAGCAACTGGCCCGAGGTGTCACCTGGGAGGACGAATCCGGCGTTGGCATCTGGAAATGGAGGAATTGGAAGTTTCCAGACACTCGTCCCGCCTTGTGCGATCCAGGCCGCATAGCCGGAATCGCCTGGCTGTGGCGTTTGCAAAGTAATGGAGTGGCCCAGGCTATCGTCGAGCGTGATCGTGCGGGCGCCTATACCCCGGGTCCCTTGTGAATACGCTGGCGCCACGAAAAGTGATAGAATCGAACAGGCAAAAATCAAAGCAAAACTATATCTCATACTTGTCTCCTAAAATATTATTGACGAATTCGATATTGGCGAATTGGAAAGAATACTCTCCACTAAACTAATGCAAAAATACGAAGGAATTCTGTTCCTCCGACAAAAACCACAATGTTCAATTCGGCAAACGAGCCTCCGAGACGCTTAGGAAATGGAGATCATTTATCGAGAACGAGGTCCCGGCCGTCAATAACCGCCGCGCGAAAATAAGTTAAAGTCCGCTCCAACCCCTCGCGACGCGGTATTTTCGGTTCCCATCCAAACAGCGATTGAGCGAGCGTAATATCTGGCTGGCGGATCTTTGGATCATCCTGTGGCAAAGCTTCGAAAACGATCTTGCTGCCGCTCTCCGGTATCATCGCAAGAATTTCCTCAGCAAGCTGGAGCATTGTCACTTCGTCGGGGTTGCCGATATTGACGGGTAAATTGTAATCCGACATCAAGAGACGGTAAATGCCCTCGATGAGATCGCTTACGTAGCAAACACTGCGGGTTTGCGAACCATCGCCAAACACTGTGATCGGCTCGTCGCGCAACGCTTGGGACATAAATGCCGGGATCGCGCGGCCATCATGCAAGCGCATGCGCTCGCCGTAGGTATTAAAAATGCGAATGATCCGTGTATCCACTCCATGATAGCGGTGATACGCCATCGTAAGCGCTTCGGCAAATCGCTTGGCCTCATCATAGACGCCGCGAATACCGATAGGATTTACATTACCCCAATACGTTTCGCGTTGCGGATGCTCAGCGGGATCGCCATACGTCTCGCTGGTGGAGGCAAGCAGAAACCTTGCGCCCTTTGCCTTTGCCAAACCAAGCGTTTTATGGGTTCCCAACGAACCAACTTTCAGCGTTTGTATCGGCAGTTTGAGATAGTCGATCGGGCTGGCCGGCGAAGCAAAATGGAGAATGTAATCGAGCGGGCCTTCAACGTACACATACTCGGTCACGTTATAGTGAATGAACTGAAAATTTGGCAATCCGAGCAAATGAGCAATGTTCTCCATTGATCCGGTGCAAAGGTTATCCATACAGATAACCTCGTGACCTTCACTGACAAAGCGATCGCAGAGATGACTACCGAGAAATCCGGCTCCGCCGGTGATAAGGGTTCGTGGCATGTCTGGGGAAATGATGAATTATGAATGATGAATTATGAATGTCATTCCTAATAGTTTCATTGTATTTTTACCGAGAAAAGTCATCTTCGCTCTTAATTCCATCTTCATCATTCTTAATGCATCATTCATCATTTTCCCTATCTCCTCCCGATCCCATAGTACGTAAATCCATTCTCGCGCATGCGGTCGGGATCGTAGATGTTGCGGCCATCGAATATCACTTTGTCGCGAACCTTGCCTGCAATCTGCTCGAAATTAGGATTGCGAAATTCATTCCATTCCGTAACGATGACCAGTGCATCCGATCCATCCAGTGTATCCGTATTCTTTCGGAAATATTTCATAGAATCACTTTCCGGCAATACGATCTTCATTGGCTTGATAGCAGCCGGGTCCGTCGCATGCACGGTTGCACCACGCTTAAGCAAGCCTTGAATAATATCAATGGCTGGCGCTTCGCGGATATCATCGGTGCGCGGTTTGAAAGAAAGCCCCCAGACGGCAAACGTTTTGCCTTTTACATTCCCATTGTAGTGATCCAAGATCTTATCAAGTAGTTTTGTCTTCTGTCTGTTGTTAACTTCATCGACCGCCTTTAGTATCGTAAAATCATGGCCAAGTTCTTCGGCGGTTTTGACGAGTGCCTTAATATCTTTAGGGAAACAACTTCCCCCAAATCCAACACCTGGGAATAAGAACTGCGGGCCTATACGTCCATCGGAACCAATACCAACCCGGACATGATCCACATCCGCGCCCACGAGGTCGCACAAGTTGGCGATCTCATTCATAAAACTGATCTTCGTGGCAAGCAGGGAGTTCGCAGCGTATTTGGTAAGCTCCGCGCTCTTCTCATCCATGATGTAGATCGGGTTTCCGGTGCGGACGAACGGCTCATACAATTCCTTCATCACTTCGATCGCACGAGAATTGCTCGAACCAACCACAATCCTGTCCGGCTTCATGAAATCCTGAACCGCAGCGCCCTCTTTCAGGAATTCCGGATTGGAGACCACTTCAACGGGAATGTCCGTCGTCGATTCAAAGATCGCTCGGACACGACCGGCCGTACCGACAGGAACCGTCGATTTATTAACGACGACCTTCGGCTCAGTGATTATCAGCGCGATTTCCTTCGCCGTGTCAAGTACCATGGAAAGATCGGCAGAGCCATCAGCGCCAGGCGGCGTAGGCAACGCAAGGAATATTACTTCGGAGCTATTGACCGCTTCAGCAAGATCGAGCGTGAACCGCAGTCGCCCTTCAGCTGCATTGAAACGCACTATCTCCTCGAGGCCTGGCTCGAAGATAGGGATGATACCCTTGCGAAGATTCTCGATCTTTTCCGTAATGATGTCCATGCAGAGAACCTGGTTTCCGGTTTCGGCAAACCCTGCGCCGGTTACTAATCCGACGTACCCCGTTCCAATAATTGCTATGTTCAAGTGTTGATGTGCTAAGTGTTAAATACTAAGAACCGCGATTTAACACGAATCTAGCCAAAATGCTTCTCTTGAAATCATGCAATTTCCTTTACCACTTCCCAACCAGACTCTTTAAAAGAGCTTCTTTAAAGAGATTTAAATACTTATGTAATTAATATAAAGGCGGTGGATATGTTAGTAATTGCTGAAAAGCAATAGATGAAGCTTAATTATCAAGGCAAAGGGCGGATTCACATGTTATCCTGTCACTTGAAAAGAAGTGGGTAACACCGGTTAGCATAACATCTCACGATATTGGTCACACGAAATACCACCCCTGGTACGATTGCTCACATCTCATAACAAAATGAAGTTATTTTGCTGTGGAATAACAAGTGATTTCGAAAGTAATTACCAACGGCTGGTGATAAGTCGATATTTCACAGTCCTGACAAGGCGCAGCGGAAGATTTTGGCAATGAATCCGGCAGAAGCGTGTGTTTAGCTCGGAGTCTGATTTATTGCTTTTCATAGCTGCCCATTTAGTTGATATCGGATGAGGTTTCGGAAAACCATATTTCTTGCATTAGTATTTCTCGCAGTTGCGAGCGACGGTTTGCGCGCACAGTGGAGGATCGTTGCACCTTCGCTTATTTCTGGACCTGGTGGCATGTGCTTTCGCGATGGTGTGCTGTGGATCGCATCAAACGGTCTCTATCGATCGCTCGATTCCGGTCAGTCCTGGAATCTGGTTAATAGTGTTCCCGGTTTTCTCCGCGATGTTGATTTTCTGGACAAGGTTCATGGCTTGATCGCTTCGAATACCGAAACGTATTATACCTCGGATGGTGGTAAATCTTTTAGTACATTTGGTTTTGGTTCGCTTTCGGCTTGCTTTGGAAGTGATACGCTTGCCATAGGGGTTGCGGAATCCAACGGGCTTGGCTTTGGTGACCTCATGGTTTCCAGTAATGGCGGGAATTCTTGGATGTCACATCCTTCTTCCGGGCAGCCACTGTGCGTTCGACGGGTACCTGCGTCGTGGCCTACCCCAAATGCACTCGCATTTTTTTCGGGAGGTAGCTCTGGCGGATTTCTGACATGGACCTCCGATAAAGGTGCGACATGGAACCTCGGTACTTCCGGCGTCGATTGGGATTCTTATTCCTTTGCACCCGATTCTTGCGATGCCAGTCGCATCTATCTCAGTCATGAAGATGCCGCTTATCAAACCGACAAATTCTCGAAGATATTTCTCTCGACCGATCTTGGTAATACCTGGCAAACGGAAGCAGCAAATCCCGAGCCGTATTTTTGTGGTTCCGTCGCAGCGGGAAAAGAAGCGATTTACTGCCCATCGGTAGGAAATGGAATTTTTCGCTCGCTCGACCGAGGGGTTTCTTGGACTTCGATCAACGGGCCGTCGAATACGACCGATACGAGGTTTATTGCCGCGATCAATGATAATATTATTATTGCCGCAGATGAGCAAGGCAATATCTGGCGAACCGACAACAGTGGCGGCGATAGTGTGAAATTAATGCCGGGGCTGGGAACACTTACGCTTGCGGCAAATTCGCTGTTTGCGAGTGACACAATCTCTTGCGGTGATTCATTAATTGAATCCATTGGTATGGTGAGCACTGGTTGTGTTCCACCATTTGTTGCGAGCGCGGAGCTGGTGGGTACTGATTCTGCAAGCTATCGGGTTGCCTCCATTGGTTTGGATACAATAACGGTTGTCTTCGATCCACAGGGGTCGGGGCAATACCGCTGTTCGCTGGTGCTAACACTTGGCGATGGGACTACGGATACCGTAGCGCTTGGCGGCAACAGTGTCGGTGGCGACGCGCCGCTTACGATGGTAACCTCGGATCAGAAAACCGATACCATCGGCGCGACCGTTTATGTACCTATCCAGTTCAATGGGTTGTTGGGAACGGAAAATATAGACGTCGTCATGCACTATGCCGGAGATATGGTTTATGATAGCTCGGTCGATCTATTGGGGCAGAAAGTCGATGTACCTGGCGAGCAATGGTCAGGCCGTTCGATGCTGCATTTGGCGAATGTGCAGCCTGGCGTCATCGCGGGACATGCCTTATTCAATGTGTTTTCGGATTCCTCGACAAAACCGGTGGTAACGTTCGATTCCGTTCACGTCGATGCGGCGGGCTGCAAATACCAGATGCCGGCAGCGGTCTTTAGCACGATCACACCGGTGGAGGGTTGCGGCACCAATCTAATTTCGGAACTTCTAACCACGGGGCATATCATTAATTTTAGCATTCGCCCGAATCCAACAGTTGGCGACGTTTTCCTTTCATCATCCTCCGATCTAGGTAGCGCAACGATTGAGATTTACGATATGCTCGGCACCGAGCGATCTCAATCGGAAATGGTGCTGACTGCAAACACACCGGCCCAACTTGCTCTGCCGAAGGCTGATGGCATGTACACCATTCGCATCCGTTCTGCTGCGGGAGTTTTTAGTTCGAGGGTGATTGTGCGGAGGTGAGGAGTGATGTAGATGGAGGAATGAATAGGTGTTGAAGTATTGAAGTACTAGACAGTGCCGTTAGGCACGGCCCGTTTGTAGCAATGGTTTTGTTTCCCGTCTTAAGCTCCTTTAGGAGCGACCTTATTTAAGAATACATGGCCAATACTTACACCCAATTATATATTCACATTGTGTTTGCCGTTGAGCATCGCGACAAGCTTATTCCAAGATCGAGGAAGGTAGATTTACACCGTTACATCACCGGCATTGTCGAGAATCGAGCATGCAAACTTATTGCAATAAACAGCATGACCGATCACATCCACATACTCATCGGGTATAATCCAAAGCATGCTCTTTCCGAGATTGTCCGTGACGTCAAAGCCGCGTCGTCAAAGATGATAAATGAGAATGGATGGATGCGGGGCCGATTTGATTGGCAGGAAGGATTTGGAGCGTTTTCTTACTCGCGATCTCAACTCGACACAATTATTCGCTATATTCAAGATCAGGAGAAGCATCATACCACCAAGAGCTTCCGCAAAGAATATATCGAAATCCTCGAAGCATTTGGGGTGGAATACGATTCACGTTATCTGCTCGGCTGGAACGATGCTGCGTAAGGCCGCTCCTAAAGGAGCTTGAAAATCCTGATAAAAACGATTTCTACAAACGGGCCGCTCCTATCGGAGCTTATCCATTCCGCTCCATTTTTGTACCACTCTATTCCTCGCCAAAATAATCGGCATCGATTCGCTTGATGATATAATTTTGCGACTCGGCAACGCCGATGTTGTGGTCGATCATCAACTTCGATAACTCTTCGCCATCTATTAAAACGATCTTCTTTTCGATCTTTGCTACATAGTCTCGCGCATCGGTCGAAAACCTGGAAGTGGTAAGCATCACACCTTTTCGTGCGCGAAAACCATCTAAGCTGCCGGAGAAAGCTTGCACGGTCGGTCTGCCGACCGGGCCTTCCCAACGTTTTGCTTGAACATAAATGGTATCGAGGCCGAGTTTGTCTTCTTTAATAATGCCATCGATGCCCTCATCACTTCCTCGTCGCGTCAAACTTGCAGCTTCGGCCAGGGAGCCCCCATAGCCCATTGCCACAAGAAGATCAATAACAGCTTGTTCAAAAAATGTCGGTGAAGCGGATTTCAGTTTTGTGAGGAGCTCAGTCGCTAACTCGTTTCTTAATGCTTGATAAGTCGAATCTAATATTTCATGTGGCGTCTGAGAAACTGATTCCTCCTGATGCTCTTCTGTCTTACTTCCTGTTCGAGCTTGAAATTCAGGGTATCGTTTGAGCGATTTGATGTTGAGTTTATCTGGTTTCTCTGCAAGCAGGCGCTGTCCCTGAGGAGTGATATGGTATATTCCTCGCGATACATTCTCAATAAGGTTCGCCATCTTTAGGTAAGCAGCAGCCCATGCGACACGATTTGCAAATTTTTTTGCTCGTCCACTTGGAAGCATTTCTCGACGCTCCTCTTCATTGACATTGAATAGTATCGCAAGAGAATCTTCAACCTCGCGTGAACGGTGATTTTTTCCGTCCGAGAAAAATTTTAGATACGGCAGGAAAACCGATTGAAAATCAGGTATCATATTTAGGCACAGTTATGTGCACATTATCTTCACTTGAGGATCATTACCCCTGCATCATCTCCAACTGCCTTCTCAGTTCCTCGATCTTTTTCTCGATCGAGGGGTCGCGCTTCATGTCTTCCTGAATGGTTTGGACGGCATAGATGACGGTGGAGTGATCGCGTCCGCCGAAGTGCAAGCCGATGGATTTTAGCGAGTGGTTCGTCAGCTCTTTGCAGAGGAACATGGCAACCTGCCGCGCGATAACTACTTCCTGTCTGCGGGTTTTAGCGCGTAACGCTTCCTCTTCGATCCCAAACCGGCGAGAGACAAGCCGTTGAATGCTTTCAATAGAAAGAATGGGCGCAGAACGTTTCGCTATTTTGCGGAGAACTTCGCGGGCAAGTTCCAGCGTCGGCTCTTTTCCTTCGAGCGAAGAAATGGCCAACAGCGAGATCAAGCAGCCTTCCAGCTCACGGATATTCGCTGTGATATTCGTCGCAATGTACTCGATCACTTCGCCGGAAAGCTCGATGCCATCGGCAATGGCTTTGTGGCGAAGAATTGCAATACGTGTTTCGAGATCGGGAGCGGCAATATCAGCAGTAAGGCCCCATTGCAGCCGGTTGAGCAGCCGGTCGTCAATATCTTTCAGTTCTTTAGGCGGACGGTCGCAGGTGAGGATGATCTGCTTGCCAAGTTCGCGCAATGCGTTGAACGTGTGGAAGAAAATATCCTGGGTTCGCTCTTTGCCGGCGAAAAATTGTACGTCATCGACGATCAGGAGATCGACGGAGCGATAGAGAGCCTGAAATTCGTTGGAACGATTATTTTGTATGGAATCGACGAATTCGACCGTAAACCGATCGCTCGAAGTATAAAGAACTCTTGCGGACGGAAATTTTTGAATCGCAGCATTGCCCACCGCTTGAATCAGGTGCGTCTTTCCAAGTCCGACCGTGCCATAGATCACCAGCGGATTGTAACGTGTGCCGCCCGGATTATTCGCCACAGCCATCGCTGCAGCGTACGCAAGCTTATTGGACTCGCCGCGAATGAAGGTATCGAACGTATATCGCGGATTAAGATTGGATTCTATCGCCGGACGTTTTGCCACAGAAGGTTGACCATTAGCGGCTGTTTGGGCAAAACCGCCAGGTCGATGCTGGGCTTGTGCAAGCGGCATATTCGCGAGCGGTGTTCCAAAACCTCCGGGAATCGGGTGTTGCCTTGGCGGCTCAGCTAATGGCTGAGCAGGGATTTGGCGCGGGGCTGGGGTAACGGGCGTACTCGCCTGCAACCGAATATTTGCCGACTCTATCTCGCTTGCAGTCTCGAATCGGAATTTTGCTTGCGGACCGAGCACATCGCGCAGCGAGCGTTCGAGAATTTCCTGATAATGCTCACCGATCCACTCGCAGAAAAAGCTGCTTGGCGCGCGAAGCGTTATCTCCGAACCTTCGAGCGCAACGGCTTCGAGTGGCTCGAACCAGGTACGCATCGTTTGCGCAGTAAGCTGCGGACGGATGGTTTCGAGACACAACCGCCAGATACGCTCGGCGGCATTTCGCAGATCAGCGCGGTCGAGCGCTTTCTCAAGCGCTTGCTCTGAAGAAGCCTGCATCTCCGGCGAGTCGAGATCGTCAACAGTGGTCACGATGGTATCAGGCAAGTCGATTAGAAGTTCGGCAGTATCGTTTGCCGGGAACATGGAAACAATTTCAGAATGCATTGTTGAAAGCATCGTGGGCGATGCGTGCATCGTCGCCGATGCTTGATCTCTCGATAGCCCCTTTCTTGCAGGCACGAACCGAGTGTCAGAAGAGAACTCCGTTCTCGTCATAAAAAGTAACAGGAAAGAAACATTCGCAAGCGCGAGTCACGTTCAGGTTTTTTTCTTGGTAAAGTTTTCAATTTATCGCTCAAGGAAATGCAGTGGTATTCGTTTCGTCATTCGCATGTCGTCATGAATCATCTTGGCTTCATCATCACCGCTCCACGCCGAGCGTTCCAAACTTATTCACAATCTCTGAACATCCAATTGCATTCCTATCGTATCGAAGTATAACACATTGAAGAATCAAAAGCAAGTGTTTCCAAAATATTTTTAAAGAATTTTTTTGTGAAACAAAAATTGCTGCTCCTCAAGGATGCTGATGGCATTATTTTCCACGGCTGAGACTTCCTAAACTTACACGTTTTGTTGCGCCAGTAGTTGTTGGAAGGTGTATTGGAATCTCTTCAATGAAAGCACGCGTGAAGAATGCGAACGCGATTGCCTCTTTTGCTTTTGAAGGAATACCGAATGCATCTGATGTCTTGATTGCCATGGGAGCAGGCGCATTTGCACTTAGACGCTCAAGCAAAAACATGTTGAACGTACCGCCTCCACTAATGATAATTTCTAACTTGTCCGATTTCGATTGAAGGAATTCAAAGCTTTGCATGATCGAGCAAGCTGTGAATTCTGTCAGCGTTGCAAGCGCATCGACTGGAAGAATTTTTCCTGAAGCAATAGAGTGTGTTATGCGATCCAAGAATTTTTCTGAGAACAATTCGCGGCCCGTCGATTTCGGCGGTCGAGATTTGAAAAACGGATGCGAAAGCAATTCATCCAGCAATTCCCTATCGATTCTTCCTGATCGTGCGAGTTTGCCATTCTCATCGTATGGCCTGTCAAAATATTTTTGTGTGATGAAATCGAGCAACATGTTACCCGGTCCGGTGTCGAAGGCGATCACGGCATTCGCTTCTGCATGAGCCGGCAGCCAGGTTACGTTTGCAATGCCACCAATATTGACAATGAGCCGGTCAGCATCGTCGCTTCGAAGGAATTGGAAATCGAACAATGGCACAAGCGGAGCACCCTCGCCGCCGACTGCAATATCGGCAGAACGGAAATCGCTGACGACATCTATTCCGGTGATGGCCGCGAGCGCTGCTCCGGAGCCAAGCTGAAATGTCGCAGGAATCGGTGGCGATGGAAGATGCCGCACCGTTTGGCCATGCAGCCCGATCGCACGCACTTGGGACGATACAATATTTGCCTCACGTAATGTTGCTTCGACAGCATTTGCATATTCTCTCGCAAGTTCAAAATGCGTTCGAACAAGTTCATCCATTGCGATGCGTTCGTTGCTGGCAATTTGCATCAAACGGTCGCGAAGCGATGTGGGCCATTCCTGCGAATGAAATCTGAGCAGTCCGATCTTACCTTCGTCGAATCGACACACGGCGACATCGATACCATCTAAGCTTGTGCCGGACATAATTCCGAGATAAATATCCGCGCTCATGTTCGGTTCGGAAATGGAAAAATATCGAGGTTATTTTGCTGGCCCAGTGGTACCAGTGTCTTCCTGTACCTGACTTGCAGTCGAATCTGGCACCAGGCCGCGCGGAACCTTTTTCTCGGTGACTTTCAGGAAAAGAAAGAAGATCGCGCTCATTGCGACAAAAATGATGATTCGCAACGCTCCGGAATCGGCGCGAAGCAATGTCGCAATGCCGCGTGCGCTGTCCGAATACTTTATTTTAGCAGAATTGCGAAATAGAGCCATGATTTACACGGTGGTTGGCGTTCATTTACTCGGTGGTTGGCATTCGTTGTTGCAGCAATATCTATCTGCGAAAGTACACAATCTCCACACACACAAAATCAATCCTGAATACCCTCAAAATCTTTCAAAGCACGCGTTCTGAGGGTTTTAACCCACTACGGATCATGCCGGATCAATAAGAGGATTGCACACTAATAAGCTGCAGCCGTGCGATCTCGGTATTTGGCCCTACAAGATCGCGCTCCAGGATCAAGCCATAGCCACGGGCGAAGAAACGGAGTGTGTAGGTATCTGCTGGCTGACCATCTTGATGATACTCCACAGCGAGCACATTGGAGTAATCCTGCTGGCGTCCGGGTAGATAATAATCATCATACTCCGCAACGACGGTTGCATGAATTCCATGCACTTCATCGGCAACCCAGGTTGCACTATCCTGAAGCGTGCCATCGAGCGCCATTAGCGAAGAGGTATCCGTTGAAAGAATGCCCGCGAGATTGCCATCGGCATCTTTGGTGTAGGTTATATAGTAGAAAGGCTTTTCGCTGAGTGTATCAAGCAGCTCGTTCTGCGGGATATAGGGTGGCTCCTCGGTCAGCAGACGACACGTAATGGTATCGTAGTTGGTGAAATTGGTAGTTCGCCCGTATGTGTAGAGCATACCGTTAACGAGCGGGAAGAAATTGCTTTGAACGGTGGCTAATGGCGAAGGAGGAGCATCATTTACGCTGCATCCATTGATCAGAGTAACGCTGAGCAGCACAAAGATCCCATCTATCCACAGGATGGCTTTGAAAAAACCTTTATGCACTGCCAGTTTCATTTTAGAAATGGAAGAAGAGACCTGCGTTCAATTCCGTGTTGAAGCTTGGGCTTGCCGCCGCCGCACCGTTCGAGATCGCGAGTGAGCCATTTCCCGACGCGATGGCCGCTGATTTTTCGGAGCTTAGATCATAGACGAATCGCAAGACCCGAAGTCCGCACTGAATTCCAGCCTGGCTCGAAATATCGTAATGTAAGCCAATTTCGCCGAACATCATCTGGCCCAAGGTTGCAAAGCCGTAACCGCCGGTGAGCGTTAGATTGGCAGTCTCGAAGGCGGGAAAGCGCAGTTCCGCCAGCGCAGCCACGTAAGTGGTTTGCGAATGAACCGTATCGCTTGCGAGCACATCTTCCGATGGATCGATCGGATCTCCTGCTTGCGTGAAAAGATTCTTCCGTGTAATATTCGCTGAGCCATACGATGCGCCAGCCCAGAACAAATTCGATTCCGGCAATACCTGGAAGAAGGTAGTAATTGAACTATTGGTAATGATGGGCAGTGATACGTTCGTCGCCGTAGTATTGGGGAACTGCCGGCCAAAGCTTTCATCGACGCGGAATTCGAATCGGCTGAGGAATGAGGCGTTCTCATGCCGCAGCGATGGCGTCTCGTGGAGCAATGGTTTAATTCCTACGCCATCGCCGCCAATATTGGCAAGCGAGATCGCGGGTGAAGCAGTCGGTGCAACGGGAGTGATGGGGGTTTGAATATCTTTGCTGATGGGAGCAGCCTGTGGCGAATTCGTTACTTGTAGTGGTTCAGAAAATGCCGCATGGACGGTGCTTGCATCATAAGTCCTACGGGAGATATGTGTCCCATAAGACTGATAGGTGGTTGCAGGTGCAGTGTTGGCAACAAAATTCGGTGCTATTGGCGCAACGGCTCTTGAGGTTGCAACAGGCGCAGGATTCGAATGCCCCGCATAATATCCAATACCAATTCCGGCGACAAGTGTGACCGTGCGAATTGCTGCGGAGGCTCCGGTGAACGCGCGCGCTAAAAATCCCAGATTACTGGTGGGAACGGGAACGATCACCGTTGTTGGCTCTTCGGCTGGCGCTAAGGGAAGCACTTCATCCATGCGCGCCCAGAGGCGCTGTTCGGTTTCGTAGGGTACGGTCAGCGTTTGCGCATCGCGGGCAATGAGCGAGCGCTGCTCCATAAAGCCGTGCATCACATCCCGCTTTTCCGGCGAGACGGAAAGCGTGTGCAACAGCTCTGCTTCATCCTCAGCGGGAAGCGAGCCATCGATGAAATCTATAATTCGTTCGTTCAGTGTCATAAAATCGTTGGTGTCATGGCTTTGACAAATAATACGGAGCTAACAGTTCCCGCAGCCGGCCTTTGGCACGATACAGCCGGCTCTTGATCGAGGGAACCGATGTGTGCAGGATATTAGTGATCTCGGCATAGCTCAGGCCTTCATACTCCCGCAGAATGATGATCTCGCGGTATTCGACCGGCAATCTCGACATTGCGATGGCGATCACGGCCAGCCAGTCCTCACCCATCTCGGCGGATGGTTCCACAGATAGGTTAGCGTCCTCGATGTCATCCTGCGGTTTGCGGTCGCGGATCTTGTTCATGCACAAGTTATGCGCGATCGTAAAGATCCATCCGCCGACGCTGCGCTCCTCCTCAAAAGTAGTCGCGCGAGAAAATACGCGGAAGAATACTTCCTGAAACAGGTCTTCTGCATCCTCCGGATTCGAGAGCACCCTCAGAGCGTAAGCATAGACACGCTCGCGGTAACGAAGATAGATTTTGGTGAATGCCTCGCGTGCGTGATGATTACCCTCGACGCGGCGAGCGGCATCCTCGCCATTGGCTAACGCAAGACCGGCGAGCAGCTCACGGAAGATAGCCAGATCTTCCGCGTTCTCACGATCGCGGTCCCTGCTGACTTGGCGCTCGCCGGTGCCATGCGCCATTTTCCCGAGTTCGAGGGTCTCCATCTATAAGGTGAACACACCAATCGGACCAAAGTTGCGCCGCATCCAGCGTTAATATTTCGTAATTTGCAGCGGGAAATGACGCGAAATTGGCCTTTTTGAAGAAAATATTCGTCTTCGTGAGAAAATGACGCCTCCGAGGGATAATACCATTACATGACGCAACGCGAATTCCGGGACTTCCACGACCAGAACCAGGCGAATTTCGAAAATTTATTTGTAAGTTTTTTGGGTTGCGGCGTCTTTCTGTCATGAGATCGGATGAAGAACTCTGGCGACTTCACTTAGGCGGCTCGCGGGCGGCTACCGCGGAGCTTGTCGAGCGGTATTACCGGAGATGCTTCCGGTACTGTTATCTTCTGCTGAATAATAAGGATGACGCGAGCGATGCAGTCCAGGAGGTCTGGGCAAAACTTGCGAAGGCGCGCGAGCATTACCGGAAGTTCGAGATAGTCCTATTCGCCGCACTTCGCAACGAAGCTTTCAGCACGCTACGCAAACGAGGCCGGTTCGAAGACCTTGGTGACATAGAGCCACCGGACAACTCTCATGTTGCTCTACAGCCCGAAGCTGACCTCGACCCCGATTGCATCGCTGAGAGCGTTTTGGCAAGATTAGATCCCGAAGACCGCGAGCTTGTAATTCTCCGTATTTATGAAGGCCGCGACTGGGAAGCAATTTCGGAGCTGCTCGGTGTGAGAAAGAATACGCTCGAGGTCCGCTGGCATCGTTTGATGGAAAAACTGAGAGTATCGTTGACAAAAGATTTAGTAAGGAAGAAAGGCTAACATGGATTCGCACGAATATAAAGAGACGGAAGTGTGGCTGCGCCAGGCTGTTGCAGAGCATATCGAACGGATTCCGAATCCGCCCGAAAGCCTCTTGCCCTCGATTCTCGCACGCATAGATGCGGTTTTGCAGACACCGGCAAATGAAACTTCCTCACGTAACTTTTCGCCCGTAAATAAATTGAAAAGGTGGAAAAACTTGACACCTTCCTTTAGCCATCACTGGTCAGTATTGGTTTTGAGTATTGCATTAGTAATTCTCGCGGTGGCATTCCTCCTGGCGCAATTACACACCGTGGTGCCAATTCATACAACACAGCAAACAACGGAAGTGCCGCAGCCAAGTAGGCCAATCGCACTGGCGAAAGTCGATACAGCGGGACCGTCACACAAGGCGGATTCGACAGCAACCGGTTCAACGTCAGATTCCCTTCAAGCCAGCGATTTCCGGGTCTCCAAATTCAATTACGATTCACATCTGAATCTCGATTCTGTCATTCGGTACGATCCGAATCTCGGGAAGGGGTGGGAAATGGCCGATTGGAACGATCTCAAAGCGTTCTGCACAACCCCCGGGAAGGTCGATACGCTAATCCATGCACTCGGGATGCCACTCGTCGTTGACTTACATGGCGTTCCGGATGGCTCCGTTGACACCGTGGCGGACTCGCTCCATCACTTCTATGTCCGATGGAATGGCAAAGGTTATTGGTTGAAGGACACAACCGGTTCCCATTTTTTTGTCACTCGCTGGGATCATCATCCTCCGTCCTGGTGGACCGTGCGTGGGGAAATCGATAATAAGCACATCGTACTTGGGGAGTGGACAGGAATTCACTTCCGCATTCTGGCTGTGAGGAGAAAAGCTATTCACGAATTTTCACTATATCAACATAAAAAACAATGAAATCCACAATAATCTTAAAATCAGTTATTTTCGCTGCTGCTCTTTTCGCGACGGGATGCCGGCAAGTGACGGGGCCAACCCCGCCATCCGATCTAGTTTTCGCGACGACGATCGGGATGTACAGCGAGACCGCTAATCTCGACTCGGCGGTGAAAGCCGAATTGGGAACAAGTTACCGTATTGCTGACTGGAACGATGTCAAATCGTACTGCGCGGCACATCCTATCGATAGCCTATATGCAATGATCGCATGGAGTCCGTGGGATACGGCCGGAGGCAACTCAATCGACACAACGCGGCAGAACTTCTTCGTACTCTGGAACGGTCAGGGCTTTTGGCCGCAGGACCCGACCCGACACTATTTCACCACGCGCTTCGATCATAATGTGCCCAGCACTTGGCTTGTGCAGGATCAGATCGATTCCAGTGCAATAGTTCTCGGATCGTGGTATGGGGTAAGTTTCAGGGTACTTGCTGTGAAGCCATAAATCAGAACTTCATTCTTTATTATGTGATTGGCTATGAAATCAACTCATTTCAAAAAAACGTTCTCAAGTATTCTAATCGTGATTTTGGTTGTACTCGCGCCTATTCGGATTTTAGCGCAATCTCCACAAATCTCGTATATCATTCCCGACATCGGTACGCCGGGAATGAATACATACTTCGAGATTATCGGGCCGAACAATCAGGTCGGCAACTTTGGTACGGACAGCATTTATTTAAACAATCCCAACGATGCTATTCAAGTGGTTTGTGCTAATGATTCCGATACCGAATACGTCCGATTTGGGCCGTGCGTGGTAAGCTGGAATGGGCAGATGATTTCGACTCAAGCGTTTGTTCTCCCGAATGTGAACGCTACTTCCACAGATTGGCAACAAGGTATAAAAATTCCTGTTTGTGCAATAGTGAATGGGGATTCGTCAAACGCCGATACCTTCTACATCGTGCAACCTCAAAACATAGGAGTGAATGGCACCCTTTTTTCTGTGGGTGCCCTCGGTTCGGGCATGCAAGCTGGAACCAATTGGGGTTTGCGATCACGAAGGGGTGCAATGATCGTTGATAGCTTGATTCTCAACGGGAATGGATCATACACTGTAAGCACTCAGGATTGTGACTCAGGAACGTCCGGCAATCAGGGGTATTTACCGATGGTACTCATAAGTAAGGGGGTTATAACAATCAGTTCAAATGCAATCTTGAGTTTAAGTGCAGACGGAGCAGATGGCGGTCCCGGCGGGGGTGGCGGAGGTGCTGGGGATACAGTAGCCCCAGGTTCGGGATATTGTGCTGGCGGAAACAACTGCGGGTTCCATGATGAAGCAATGAGTGGCACAGGATTAGCTGGAGCAGGGTTGAACTTGTTGCCAAGCGGTGGTGGAAACAATTGTGATCAAGGCGGTGGAGGTGGCTCGGGGCATCCATTCGGATTGAGCGGAGCAATGGGACTTAGCGGTAGCCCGAGTCAGGCGGGGGGGTACGGCGGCGGATCTGCGGGAGGTGAGACAGGTAATGGCGATAACCATGTCAATGAATTTGGAGGGGGTGGTGGAGGATACAGTTCTTTCGGTCAAAACGGACAAGGGACGGGAATATATTTGGGGAACAATTCCGGATTTCCAGTCGGAAATCGCATGATAGTTCCTCTTGCCGGCGGTTCTGCAGGAGGGGCAGGGAATCAGGATGCCGGAGGGCATGGCGGAAGTGGAGGAGGAGGAGGGGGTGGACTATCACTTCAGTCATTTACCCGCTGTGATATCGACTTGATTCGGTCGGATGGTAGCAGCGGCGCAAATGGAGTCGTTGGTGATCCAAATGGGCTCTTTCCTACTTCTGGCGCTGGTGGAGGTGGAGGTACCGGGGGCGGGTTGCTTGTTGGCGGTAAGCTCTCGCTAAATTCGTCAAGTGGCTTTGACATGTCCGGCGGTTCGGGCGGGTTGGCAGCAGCTGATGGGTTGGGGACAGGTGAATCGAGTGACGGCGGCAACGGCGGCGCAGGACGCATCAGAATAGATGGCCCTCTGGTGAGCACGCCAATAATGACTCCTGATTCAGCTTCAAGCTATACGGGCCTATCGACTGACACACAGTCTTTCATAAGCAAAAGTTTCAAACTTACAGGTACCGGTAACGGTAGCGAAATTCGCATCTATCTCAAACCGCTATCGGAGAATTGGACGCTTTGCGACTCAATCATCGGCTATGGCTCGTCTTGGAGTGCGCAAATTAATCTGCCGCCTGGATCGGATTCAATATTCCTTCTCGCAGCTGCACAGCAAGTACTCTCCCCGGTTTCAGATACGTACACAACCGAGCCAAGCTGGGTATTGTCGCAAGCGGCTGCGAACATACTTCGAGCTACTACATGCGACGGTTATGTTTTGGTTGAACCTTCCCGCGATTCAGCGGGCGATACTGTTCACTTGACGCTTAGTTTAGTAGGAGTTGGAGATTCCGTGCGAACTAGGGTTCTCCACTTATTCCTTAGTTTTAACACAGACTTGCTCTCACCGATCTCATTAACCGGTTCCTCATGCAATCCTCAAATCGATTCGACAACATTTGTTGTAGCCGGGCGTGGTGGCGTGATATGTTCAGTTTATTATGCAGACTCAATATTGATTGATACTTCATGCGGTCAATTCGTTCTTTCGGCTAAGGTCATGGTCACCGATTCTTCATCAACACTGATCTCCATTGACAGTGTCACTCCCGATGGGAGTAATTCGATCCTTCTACTCTCCCTCTGCGGCCCGTCCGAGTTTGATCTCACTCCAGGATGTGGTACTCAACAATTACAGCAGTTGATGTTGGGAAATACTATAAACGTTGACGCAATCATTCCCAACCCCGCCACATCCTCCTTTACCGTCTCCTTCTCGAATGCCGCCAACTCGCCCATCCACTACGAGATCGACGATGTGCTTGGCAGAATCCTCACGAGCGGCGAGACGGCGGAGAGCCAGCTTGCGCTTTCGGCGAGTGATCTTCCGGCAGGCGTGCTGCTATTCCGTGCTTCATCGAATGGCTTCGTGCAAACGCGGCAGTTTGTGGTGGTGAAGTAGGCTCAATTGGTAACAGGCACCCGGTCGGCAGGATTAGGGCGAACACTGGAAAAGAATATGTTGAAAATTGGCGTCTAAAAGCCAATATCTGCCCGAACGGGCACCAATTGGGTGCAAACGGTGTTCTATAAAATGGAAGGGGTATTCAATTGATACCCCCGCCCATCCGCGAGCGTTGAGAGTGTAAACAGTCCGCTGCAAGTACATGCAAGACTAATCCCTGCACATGGCTGATTGCTCATCATTGATGATTGCTCATCCACTGAAATCAAATGGCGCCTGGGGCAATCAAAAAGTCCGAGACCGATAGATTTATCGCCGATCCGCGACAGACCCGAGAATGTAGGGTTGAGGTCATAGTTTCGGGGACATTGATTGCCGGTGTTCTTTGAAAATCTATTGAGTTCTGTTGTAGTGTACTCTATGGCGGAACTTGTTGGCCACAACAAATGCCAGAATCAGCACATTCTAATCAATTCTGTAATCAGCAGGATCGATCATGCAGGCTTATTTCTTCTTCCCGCCGGGCAGACCCTTACCGGCATATTGCTGCTTTCTGTTTTCGCGCTGCTGCTTTTCCATTTCCTGGAGACGAGCCATCATTCCGCCGCCTTTTTTCGGAGCAGCTTTAAGTTCTTCGAGGGTAAGCGGGGTAGCAATCTTGGTGAGATAGAATTGCTGCACAAGCCCGAAGATATTGAACATGAAATAATACAACGCCACCCCCGATGGCAAATTATTGAACATGAAAATAAAGACGATCGGCATGATGTATGCCATCTGCTTTTGGCGCGGGTCGGTGATGGTGAACTTTTGCTGGATGAACATGGTGATAACCAGCAGGAGGGTGAGGCCGCTCATTTGCTCGCCGATGAGCGGCAGTTTGGTTCCGAAATGGAACAGCGCATCGGGGATGGAAAGATCGGTGATCCAAAATGCGAACGGCGCCTGCCGCAACTGAATGACGTTCCGGAGCACCTGATAGAGCGATAGGAGGATCGGCATTTGCAGGAGCATGGGCAGGCAGCCACCGGCGGGATTCACGCCGTAGGTGCGGTAGAGCTTCATGGTCTCCTCGTTCATCTTTTTGGGATCGTCCTTGTATTTGTCACGCAGTTCGGCCATCATGGGCTGGACCACCTGCATCTTGCGCATGGAGCGCATCTGGCCGGTGGAGATGGGAATCGTTAACACCTTGATCGCAATGGAGAATACAATGATGACGATACCCCAATTGGAAAAGAATCCATGCAGCCAGAGGAAGAATGGCAGCAGCACATGGATCGAAATTGGGCGGACGATGAAGGTCCAGCCGAAGTACATCGATTGTTCCAAGCCGACGCCAAGCGCTTCGACACGGTCGTATTCGAGTGGGCCAAAATATAGTTTGAAACCAAGCGTTTCATCTTCTGTGCGCCCGATCGGTACATTGACCGAGGCCGCATACATGGACATCACGCTTCCATCCGGGGTGGTGATCCGCTGGCCAGCGGATTGGAATACGGTATCGGCAATACCGGAGATATCTGCTCCCGCAGTTTTGGTTCCAAACGGGATCAGGGCCTTTTCGAAATACTGGGTTCGCATTCCGGCATACGAGATCTCTCCGTTGACAGCTTTATGCGAGTTCGCGCCAGGTTTCGATACGCTGAGATCTTCCATTTCCCCAGCTTGACCGGCGAAGACTTTGGCGGCAGCAGTTTCGTCGGCACTTCGCTTTTCAACGTAAGGGAGAGGATCGTCGATCGAGGCAGTATAATGGTAACCACTGACTGAATTTTCGAGTCCATGGAGCTTATACTCGATTCCGATCAAATAGCCCGCACCCGAAAAGTGAAATATCTTTTGGATCCAGCGGCTGGAATCGATCTGGCAGGTAGCAGTAAAATCTGAGGTATCCGAAGGGCCAAGCGTGAGAGGTTTGGCGTCAAGTGTAAATGACAGATCGTTGGTATTCACGACCTTGCCATCGGAGCCGACAAATTTCAGGCTGATATCACCGCCTCGGCCAATATCGTGGTTCACCAGCTCGACGGGCTTTTGCTCCCAGGTCTTGTAGCGCTTCAGGACAAAGCTCGAAATAGCTGCTCCGTTGGAATTGACCCGCACAGTGAAGTATGGGGTCTCGATCGTCTTTATCGCAACCGGTGCGGTGCGAGCAACAGCGAGAATGCTGGAGTGATCGGAGGTATCGTGAGTGGCACTACTGGCGGTGGGTGCTCCCGGTAGCGCAGTTCCGGGAAGTGCAGCGCCAGGGGAAGGAGCCGGTGGTGCAGGGGTGTGAGTGGTATCAGCAGCAGCGACCGGTGCTGGTTTCGGGAGCTTGGCTTGCTCCGCGTTCATCCACATCATCCAGCCAATGAAGACTACGATAATAAGTATGATACCGATTGTCGTCGTCTTCGAGGAATCCATGAAAAAACTTCGGAAAAAGGCTTACTATGTGAGGGTGAAATCGCGGCAAGAAGACGTGCAAAGTGTATGACCGATCATCCACTATGAACAATCACTCACGACTATGAACGATCATCCACTACGCCCTCTATTTTAACCGGCGCTCAAACGCCATCGCGTGTGAGAAGGTTTGATACCCGAAGCTTTTGCCTCGACTAAGTGCCCTTAGTTATTGAGGGCGAACTGCTTGCCAGATGCTTGCGCTTGAGCGGGCGTGGTATTGAAATCCGGTGCTTCGGTGAAGATAATATGGTCGTGGTAATAATGCGTCAGCAGGAAGCTAAGTACCACGATATAATAGCACTGATCGAACGAAAGCCCCGTATAGGAACTCGTAAAAATAAGTATCGTGATGAGGCCGATAGCGATGACAGTCATCATTACCGTAAAGCCATAGTAGCGCCACCACTCGCCCGGACGCGCAAATACGCTGACCCGTTTCGGTAATTCATTGCGATCGTAGCGAAGCCGGTTGATATACCAGGTCAGGCCAAGATATTGGAACGAATGCCAGGTGTTCAGACCCTGAAACGCTACATCCAACTCATGAAAAAATGGAGTGATGAACGTTGCAATGACGGTGACCGAGATCAAGATCGTCTTTGGAAGATTTCCTTCGCCGGTTCGGAACTCGCGCCAGGTCTTCGTGATAAAAAGTGCAAGTGCCGCTGCGAATAATGCACTTGCGATCCACCATACCGCATCGACTTTCAAAAATTCTGGGAAATAAAGCAGGTTCGAGCCGACCTTGAACGTGCCGTGTGTGAACCGGTACATCGCGACGGGATAAAGCCCCGTCAATACCACCGCATAATCGATCGCTTTCGATTTCCAGGATAGCGTTCGTGGCACACGGCCATTGTAGCAATCGACAAGATACACGATCTGATGCAGCACGTGGATGCTCGCCCAAAAGAAGAAGAACGTCAGCAGAATGATGAAGTAGTTAACTCCAAGAATAATAACAGCGACCGGTATAATGAGCGCCGCAATGATGATCGAAGGATGCCGCTTGCGGAACGCCGGATCGAACGTGGTTCGCAAATGCGTGGCATACATGTGCGGACCCCCGATAAAGAACGCGATCATCCCGTTCACGATATTGCGCGCTGTATCCTGCGCAAAGCCCACTTGCTGCGCCAGATAGTACATGAAATAGGGGCTTGCCATGAGCAGCACCGAGCCGGAGATCCACATGAGATCCCAGCGTTTGGAGCGCAGCCATAGCGTGTTGCCGGCCGATGGGGATGTTGCGATATTCGACATAATACAAACCGATGAGTTAAGAGCTTTCCTAAACCACTTTCCCTATAAGGATTGTGCCCGCAAAAAGAATATTCGTTGCAACTTGTATTATTAGTCTTTCATTCAGAAATAGGTGCCGTTTTTCTTTCTTGTGAGTTCCCGACCAACCCTCGTTTCCGAGCTGTTTTCGCCATTTCTTGGAAAAGTTATCCACAAAACGCTTTCATGGAGAACTCGTTCATAATGAAAACTATCCCCGACTCCCAGATTGTCAATGAACATCCGCCCCCTCCCCTCATCTTTCATCTCTCATATTTCATCTTTTCCCCGGATAGGTGCCTATCATCTCACCCATAATATACGACAATTTTCCTGCCCGCCACGAAATTCGAAATTTTCTAATGCTGCACCACCACCCGCCGCGACTGCACATACCCTCCCGACGAAACCCGAATAAAATAAATGCCCGATGGCACATTTGAGACATCGAGCGTAACTCCCGCTCCTACTCCCCCTCCTATAGAAGGAGGGGGTTGGGGGGTGGTCACTTCCCGCCCCAGCGCATCGTACATTTCTACGGCGGGTTGCGCGGAGCCTGATAGCGTAACCATGATTTCATCCCGCGCCGGATTAGGTACAATGCTCGTGATCGAAAATGGCACACCCAGCATCACATCCTGGAGGATCTGCTCGCCGCATTGATAGAGGTAGGTGAAGTTGGAACCCGAATCATCGATCGAGGCAATACAATCCGGCGGAAGGCCGAGTGTGTCGGTAAATGCGATATTCGAAACCGTAAGCGGCGTGCTGGATGAATCGGTGAGATAGACCTGAAACGTCAGCGAACCGATGGTATCGGGCAATGCTGGTGCCGGGATTGACACCATCCACGCGAAACTATCCCGCGTGGAGGCTGGCGTCCCTGCCAGCCTCGAATGCTGGAGACCTGCGCTGTTAGAAGTGAGCGTCAGAAGATTGTCATTGTGTGTAAGATCGAAATTTATCGCCTGGATTGCTCCGACCCCGGCGCCCGTCCCCGACAGAATCACATAAAACGTTACCATCGCGCCATCCTTGGCGGATTGCGCTGGTGAGAGTGTAAGCCGCAACTGCGCCGGAGCAATAATGCTCGCCGCAAGAGGAATGGTTACCGTACTATCGCCCTGATTCGCATTGCTGAAAAATTCCAATGTGCCTGTCATGCCCGCCGAATCTGCCGCAAGAGAAACCTGCACGGTTGCGGAAGAATCCGGTGGAATTATTATCGGAAACACCGCATCCGTTGCATACGCCCCATTGGTCACAGCACCACTATCAACAGTTAATGTATCGCATCCCGTGTTGCGTAGCACGATTGTCGTATCCCGCGATTGACACATATACAACGCGCCGAAATCTCGCAAGGAAGTATCCACCGAAAGCACTTTAGCGCCCGCAATGCCAACTCCCTGTAGTGGCACGGTCTCCGTGCCCGCGCTTGTAGTAATTGTAAGTGTGTCGTTGAATAAACCTGCTTGCGTGGGTGTGAACGTTACCAGCGCCGTATCGCTCATGCCAACAGGAAGCGCGGATGAAAATGATTTCGTTAGCGTAAAGGGGAGCGCGGGAACCGCGCCACTACAGATTAGAGTATCACATCCGGTGCTCGAAAGCACCACCGGCAACGTGACGGATTGCCCGCACGTCGAGACCCTGCCGAAATTGAGTGATGAAGTGGAAAGCGTAGCGGCGGGAGTTCTCGCTGTCCCATTGCCATTCATTTCAACTTCCAAATCGCGCTCGGTTTGATTGCCATGAGCGTCATGTGCATGTAAATCAACCCACGCGGATCGCTGACCGAGGCCGCTTGGATGGAAGATAAGCGTGACATGGGCCGTATCGTTTTCCCCAATGGTATCGGGAAGCGATCCAGAAAAAGTAAAATCGGAATCTCCGGCAGAGCCAAGATTGGCAAGGATCGAGGCAGAAGTGAGAATAAGGCTGTCGCAACCCGTATTGACAAGCGTAAGCAAGACCGAATCGGAACCGCATAACGAGGTCGCTGAAAATTGCGCAGGCGCAGGAGCTGCAGTAAGATTCCCGACTTCCCAAATTCCCTCTGCTCGCAATTGAACCGTCAGTTGCTCGCTAAGGCTATCCGAGGAAACGTGCAGTGTAACCGTTCCCTGCTCCGGGATCGTGTCGGATGGCTGCGTATGGACGTCAAGCGTAATTGTGCTATCGACCGGAAGCGCAAGCGGGAGCGTAAGTTGTGTAACATCGAAGCCGCTGGCTGCAATATCTTCGGCCGTGATCGTTACCGGGCTGCAGCCATTGTTACGAATTTGTAATACCGTATCGCTGCCTGTGCAAATGTTGACTGCCCCAAGATCGAGCGTTGTTGCATTATGTGAAAGCGTCGTCTGCAGGTTCGGCGTGCTGATGGCATATTGCTGAATCGTAATAATGGAATCGAATGGCGTAACCGTGCTATCGCGAATAATGCGGCCATATAGATGCACCACACCTGTAACAAGGCCGGACTGATGACGCGGGCTAAACTGTATAAAAAGAGTATCGCGCGATGCAAAGCCGTTCCATGCCGTCGGTAAAAGCGAGGTATTCGAAATGGAAAAACGCGTGTCTCCCACAAAAACCGCAGAATCGAAATGATAATCCGCAGGTGTGCAGCCGCAATTGCCAAACACAATGGGTGTTAGTGAGGAATCGCAGGAACTTATGGTATCGAACGTGCCGGGCTGGATGGTAAGCGTATCGCCCGGCAAAGGTATAGTTCCATCGCCGCCATCCGTCGTCATCCAAACGCCTCCTTGATAGCCTATGGAACTATCATACCCACCGGAAGCAATTACCACCGCTCCGTTACAGACGGATGGAGCAAAAAGCTTTGTATCATTAGTAAAGCTCGGCCCACCAACCGAGACCCATGTATTCCCATCGTCGGTTGACCGGTAAATGCCGCATTCCGGAGTTTGCACATAGATCGCGTCCCCGGCGCCGGTTATGCCTCCCGTCGTATGGTTTGAATCGGCGCAATCTATATTATTAAGATGAAAGCCTCGCCAGGTCTGTCCAAAGTCGGATGAAATCATACCTGTGGTTGATCCCGCAGTAACCGCATCCTGATAAAAAATATAAGTTCCCGTCTCCTTATGGCAATAGATGTTCCATGATTCCCAGTAACCAATCGAAGAAAATGGAAGCGGCTGCCAAGTCCTGCCTCCGTCGGTCGTTGTACTCTCTGTCGAGTTTGCATAATTTAATCCATTGAGAGGTGATGATGCCGCACTCGCTATTCCATTTAGCGAGTCCTGGAATGCAATTCCCCCCGTGGATACTGCAAGGACACCGGGCGAAGATTCCATGGCCGTTTCCCATTGGGCCGAATCGACGAGATCCTCCCATGAAAGACCCCCATCAGTTGAGTGATAAATGCCGTTTTGAAGATAAGGGTCTTGCACACCTTGAAGATTCGACTGCACGAAGGTAAACCATGCTGTGAGGCTGTCGCGCATATAAATTGAATTTACGTTACCTCCGTACATGATCCCTGAATTTGCGCTCGAAAGAAGATAGGCAGGCAAATGCGTGATATTTGTCCAAGAATTTCCTGCATCGACCGTTCGAGATATAAGAGGATAAGCAGGATCTTCGGTGTTATATCCAACTATTCCATAATCTCTATTTCGAAAGAAGGACGATTTTTCCAACGTATCTATTCTAATGCGCTTCCAATGGCCAATTGTCTGGCCATGCGATACCGAGGCCAGCGGAAGGAAGAGCAAGACGAATAAAAGGCTTTGCAGCTTCCGCATAAACGAGTTATTCGAAAAAACATTCATAGACAAAATTCCGGGAACCAGGTAGAGCCGGGTTCCCGGAATGATTGATTTATTTAATCACAAGCATGGTTTTATTTGCGATCACCACTCCCTGCGGGAATTCGATGGTATAATAATACGTGCCCGAAGGAAGATCGCTTGCAGAGAAGTAGAAAAAGTGCTGGCCGGCTCCGAGAACGGTCTCGTCGTCAGTCAATACCTTCACACCCTTATCGTTAGCGATCATGATCGTTGCTACCCCTCCCATCGATGTAACGAACGGGATGGTAGTTTTGAATCCCGTGGAAGCATCGAGTGGGTTCGGATAGTTTTGTCCCGATCCACTCAGGTTCGGCCCAGGTCCATCCGCTTCCTTGAGCTGGCCGGTATTTACCGTGCAGCTCGTGTTAGGCGGGAAGCAGCCAGGGTACGTGCTAAGGCCGGTAACAACAGTGCTGAGATGATTCACACAAACCGAGTCCGCTGCCGGTGGATGCGGGCGCCAGTTCACGCTGCAACAATCCGGAAGCTGGAAGCAGAATGTTTCACACGGTGCAAGCCCCTCCCCACCTGTTAGATCGATAAGATTAAAACAGATTCCAGTGACGTATCCATTCACATCGGTTGTGTAGGACGGTGTCCAAGTATCAGAATAGTCATAAATCAGATTATCAATTACGCACGGCGGGAGGGGCGGCGAGAATGTGAAGCAAATTTGGTTTGCCCAGCAGGTATTTGCCACACCTCGAGTGAGGCAAATTTCCCCGTCAGGATAATACCAAGTGAGGTCACATGTGAGGCATGTGTCTATTCCTGTGTCGCTATTACAGCTATTTAACGTTAAATGCCCACTATTGGAATCAAGGAACCAGACTACGCCGTAGTGCCCGATCGTTGCCAAACAATCGCTATTTCCACACAACCAGAATTCGAGAGAGTCTAATGGGCCGGTAGAGGTCCAGATCACCTCGAACTGGTTGGAGCCGGGGATATGACTAAATATCGCGCCGGGCTGCGAAATGAAGCAGGTGGTATCGAAACACGAATCGGCTGCCCCACCGGAACCGGTCCCAGCGGCCATATATAAGGTATCCGTGCCAGCGGTAGGCATCTGCATCACGAACTCCGTGCAGCATTGACCGGTATCGGTGCATGGTGGTGGTCCATCCGGCGGATTGAGAATTGTAAGCTCCTGCCCGAATCCCATCTTGGGCATGGAAGCAAGTAAAATGATTGCTACAAATACTGACCGTATCCATTTGGCCCTCCATGCCAGCGAGGTTATACGGCTCAATCCAAAGGAGAGCCGCAATGAAGAAACATTCCGCGAGTTACATCGGGCTGCAGAAGTCCCCGTTACGAGGTTCGAAATCATTATAGATTTCATAGTTGTTGTTAGATTATGTGAGCAAATTCCACCTCCGAAAGGGGTATGCCTCCAATGTGCAAACTATGAGGCTCCCTTTCGGGTAGTGGGCTTTGAAATGCAACTACAAAACTACGACAATACCATCGAAGTTATGTCCCGGTTTACGCCCGGTTTTGTACCGGTTTACGCCCGGATCACAACTTTTTTTACTTTTCATCGGGACCTTTGTCCTTTCGTCTTGTACGAAATAGCATATCGAAGTCGGGTTCTTCTTCCCAGCTAATTCCTAACTTATTTCGAATTTTAGTGTGGTAGTTATGCACGGTATGCTCATCGATGCCGAGGAATTGAGCTGTCTGCCCTGGATTTTTTTCCATTTCAGCAACGACAACGATAATCGCTTCTTTCCGTGTGAGACCACACGGATGGAGGCGAAGCTCTAAAACCCGTTCTTCGAGCTTCCCGTCGCTATCGGCGTTCTTTTTATCCCATTGAGTGAGATCGAACATGGCAAAGGCATTACTAAACTAAAGCGTCACGAAGCACACGAAAAAGAAGCGGACGCATGGTGTATTTCACCATTGCAAAAACAGTAACATGGGGAAAGGTTCAGGGAAGAAGCCCCTGCGAGTGTACTCCGCGCATCGCCGACGATGCTTGATTCAACCCGGTCACAATTCGAACCGGGTTGAAACCCGGTGTACATTTGGCAACACCCTGGAATTACTCTCCTTCCCACTAATGTTCCCTTTGTTTGCTAACGTTTGCCAATTCCGTGAGTTTTCGCGCATTCTTTCTTTTTGCCGTAATGGCAGTGCTGCTCCAATCGAGGGTGGGGCTTGCCACGACGTGTACCACCGTCCATAGCGGCGCGTGGAGCACGGCCTCGGTTTGGATTAGCGGTATCATTCCACAATCTGGCGATACGGCTATCATCAGCACGGGCGATTCGGTGTGGCTGGATGTATCCACTGCTGCGCTTTCTGCGATTAGCATCCAGGGGACGCTTTCGCTGGAAACGGATACGCTGTTTTTGCAGTCGGGTGCAACTACGGGCGATACGATCGTCACGGTTCAAGGCAAGCTCGATGCCGGCACAGGATGGTTCGATATTGTTGGGAGCAACCGTCCGGTTGTGCATCTTCTGACAGGTTCCCTGTTTCGAACAGGTGCGGAGTTTCCCTATGGCAGTCCCAGCATTTTCGATTCCAGCGGCAGCCCGCTTTTCGCGCTGGATTCTGCAAGCACCTGGGAATATTATTCTGTGAACAATGCGCTGACCGATGTTTCCTATCTCATGAATGATATCATCGGCCATGCGTATCGGAATTTAACGCTGACGGGCGTTGTGGCGTCATATCTCGCCAATCCGCTTGCCGTAACGGGAACCTTGCACATCGGTTTTGGCGCCAGCACCAAAGGAGGATATATGCCCCAGACCGTCACGCTTTCCGGTGACGTTATTAACGATAATACCGGTCCCTCCGGCGGGCCGGGCGCTGGCCGCACCGGTTGCGGAATGCTGTCGCTCGAACAGGATACCTGGATCTTCGATGCGCTGCATCATGCCGCGAATATTAAGGATACTATCCATTGGTCGGGGCCTTCCCAGTTGGGAACCGTGATCGTGAAGCCCAACACTGTGCTCAGCGTTCGATATGTCGATGATGCGTATTGCGATTCGCTCGATATACTGGTGGATCTCATCGAAGAAGCGCCGCCCTGCGGCGGACATCTCATCGGCAGGGCATTCTCGGAACTTCCGCGCCTGCTCGATTCGCTGAATCCCGTCGATAGCTTTTATGGATTTGGACTGACCATTGCGAGCGGAACGAATCCGTATCTGGGATTAACGAGAGTGGTGCGCACGAGTGGTTATCTGCCGCCGCTGGCGAAATCCGCGAACGAACCATTGCTGCGATATTACCGCGTCGCCACAAGCGCCGGACCGCAAACGGGCACGCCGGATGAACTGCGTATGCAAATCCATTGCGATGAATTAAGCGGCGCGGATCCATCCCTTCTCCACTTTTGGCGCTCGCCGGATGGCGGCAATACCTGGGCGTATAGCGGACTCACCAGCGCGAATGATTCCACCGATATGTTCGTGTGGGATACCACTGTGCTCTGCTGGCCAAATGATTCCGGCAGCTTTTTGTGGATGCTCTCCGATGGCTACACCGATACACCATTGCCCGTAGTGCTGCAAAACTTCTCTGCGCAATGGTCGGGAAACAATGTGAACCTTGTTTGGCAAACGAGTTCCGAAGAAAATCTATTAGGCTTTGAGCTTGACAGAGAAAGCAGTGGAGATACCTCGCTGCTTGCAACCTATTGGAGCGATGATTCCCTCCGCGCACGCTCCGTTTCCGGTGCCACCTACCGGTTCACCGATGTGGCGCCGCCCGCGGGAACTCCTCGCTACGATCTCTACGAGATTACCGACGATGGCGCGCGCCTGTGGCTTGCATCCACAGCAGTAACCACTGCGGATTCCGCAAAACAGCCTGCGTTAGAAAATGTGTGGTACACCCCCGGATCGCTGACACTTGCGTTCAATAGCACGCCTGTCGGCAGCGTTGAGGTTGTAGATGGGATTGGGAGAATCCTGTACTCGGGGTCGTTGGGCGAAATCAGCCCAAACACGGCTCACATACCCATTTTCTTGCCCGTAGGATTCTACATTATTTCGTTTCGCGAAGGGCTTGGAGTTGAGAGCAAGAAACTGGTTGTTACCCAGTGAACTTTCCCTTACGTAATGAGGTTCGCATGTTAAGTTTGGATTGCCGGTTTGCCGCAGGAGGGTTGCCCCCGATCCGCAGGGATGAAATCCGGCAGTCCACCATGAATTAGTTACGGCTGCGCGTTTGCAATGCGTGCCGTTCGTATAGTTTAGCTCGTGCTGTCACGTACGCATTATTTCCTTATGTTTTGCGCCATTATTTCAATGGCGTTACCTTCGCGCGCCCAGCTTATGTACAATAACGGCGCGACGATCGTCACCAAGCCGGGTGCGTTCGTCGAAGTGAACGGAGCCTATCAGAATAACACAGGTTCTATTGACGATTCCGGGACAGTTACCGTCACCTCTGATTTTACTAACTCCTCTGCTGCGACAGCAGGCGGCTCCGGAATCTACAATATCGCTGGTAACTTTACCGATAACGGTACCTTCCTCAAGAAGACTGGGACGGTCAACCTCAATGGTACGACCAACCAAAACGTCGGGGGTACTACCATCACGACGTTCTACAACCTGCAATTCACCAACGGCGGCTCGAAAACGCTGACGCAGCAGGAGATCGTCGATAGCAATTGCTATTTCACGAACGGCATCTGCTACACCACAGCAACGGACGTTCTGCATTTCGATACGCAAGGGAATTGGGTCAATAACTCCGGGATGCCGACCTCGGGCTGCCTTAGTTACGTGGATGGTCCGTGCGAAAAGGATATGAATTCCACGAATCTCTTCTGGTTTCCGGTTGGGAACGCTGGTCGCGCCAACACCTGCTCGATCATTCCACAAAGTTCTACAGCAACAACGTATCTCACGCAGTATTTCGATTACAGCTATACCAACACGACGAGTATGCAATCGCCTCTTCAAGTTGTGAGCAGCATCCATTACTGGTTTGGCAATATTGTGAGCGGTGGCGCAGATGCGATCATCCAGCTTTATTGGATCCCCGGCGATTATGCCCTGGCTTCGTATATGAACACGATCTCCAACTTGGTGGTAGCACGTTGGGATACGCTGGCGCCGAATCCGCCAGGGCCAACGCCCGCCTGGCTGACTGCGGGCGTAAGTGCGGTATCATCGGGCGCAACCTACAACTCCGGTTGGATCGAATCCGCAGTCGTTCCCATGGCGAAGTACGGGACTTCAACGATCAACCGCCCATTTACGATCGGCTCGATCACTTCAGATAATTCTCTTCCTGCACAAATGGGCCCATTTACAGCTCGGCAGTTGGATAACCATATTATCCTCGATTGGACGACCTATTCCGAGATCGAATCGCTCGGTTTCGAGCTTGATCGAAGTCGGCCCGATGGTGATGGAATGCAAATGATCGGGAGTTTTTTAACCGATACCGCGCTACGATCGAAAAGCCCGTGGGGCGCCAGCTATGAAACGATCGATGATGACGGACTCACTACTGGTATCTATCAATACGATCTCTTCCAGATCGATGCGAATGGTACGCGAACCCACGCTGGAACGCAAACCCTGGATTTTAGCGAGATCGCAATTCCGACTGCACTTAGCGTTTCGATCTATCCAAACCCTGCTACTACAAGCACGCATCTGGAATTTGATCTGCCATCGGACTCCCATGTACAACTGGATCTTTATGACTTGACGGGCAGATTTATCGAGCATATTGGCGAAGGCGATTGGAGTGCCGGGCCGCACGTCCTGACTCCGGATCTTTCCACGCTTGCATCGGGAACGTATGAACTCATTGTGACGGCAGGCAGCAGCCGAACAATGAGTAGTATTGTCGTAATGAGGTAAACATGATGAAGAAAATAAATTACGCATTACGCTTTACAAGTGCTCACTCATGCCTAATGGCTAAGTGGTCTGCGTTCCCCACATTTGCCATCCGCTATTTGGCATTTGCGATTTTTTTCATCGTCATCCAAACGACATCTTTTGTCCATTCTGCAAACGCCCAAAGCGTTGGCATCAGCATTGCTGTGCCGGATAATTCCGCATTGCTCGAGTTGCAAACGACCTCGCAGGGATTACTACCGCCGCGATTGACGAATACACAAATGCTCGGGATCACATCACCGGCTACGAGCGACCTTGTGTATAATTCGACGTATGTCAATTATTATTATTACACGGGGTCAGCTTGGGTGCCGATGATCGGCACCGGCTGGTCGCTCACGGGTAACAGTGGAACTAGCCCATCTACTAATTTTCTTGGAACGGTGGACGCCGAGGATCTGGTGCAGCAAACAAAAAGCGTCGAGCATCTTCGAGTCTATAATGGCGGTGGGGTTGGCCTGACCAATACAAACAATACTGCTGAAGCGCTGCGCTTTTATGAGCCATCGAGCTCCGGGAGCACTTATACGGCGTTTAAGGCAGGTACCCAAACCACCACAGCCCATTATATCTGGCCACTGGGTGGTGATGGCCTGCCGAATCAGGCTCTCGTCACGGATAGCCTTGCCGGCGATCTAAGTTGGTACACATTTGCAACATTCGGTGGTACAGGGTCGCAATTGCTGTGGCTTCGCGGCTCTGCGCCATATAGCGAGTATGGGGACAGCGCCGGCAACACGAGCACTTCCGGATCTTACGCGATCAATGCTGGTGAAAATAACATTGCGACTGGCAATAATTCATCGGTATGGGGTGTAAGCGGTAATGGCTCCGGCGCAGCCGCGACCATTGCGGGTGGTTCCGGGAATAGTGCTGTTGCATTCGCAACCGTGCATGGCGGTAAGAACAATACTGCCAGTGCGACCTACGGTACCACCTTCGGTGGATTGTATAACCTGACTACATCCCAGTACGGAACCACGCTCGGCGGTGACTCGAATAAGATCTCCGCAACCTACAGTACGATCGTTAGTGGCGCGCACAACGTGAGCAACGCATCCTACCAGATGATTTTCGGATCGAGCATCTCGGTTGCAACGGCCGATTACGTCATATTCCGCCCAGGCACGGTTGGCACGAAACTGGGGATCGGAACTGTGAGCCCAACACAAGCGGTGGATGTAGTTGGTCCCGTAAAGTTTTCAGGTGTGCTCAAACCCAATAATACCGGTGGATCGAACGGTCAATATTTACTTTCTGCAGGCGCCTCCTCCCCGCCAACTTGGGGTGGTGCAAGCTTCAGCTCTAATAACTGGAAGCTGTTGGGGTATAGTGGAACAAGCCCCTCCACGAATTATGTCGGTACTGCCGACGCTCAGGATTTTGTCCTTCGCACCAACGGCACCGAGCGCACTCGGATTACCTCTGCGGGGCTGGTTGGGATCGGGACTTCCACTCCGGCGCATAAACTTAGCTCTATTTTTCCAAGTACTACAGATGAAACTGCAGCGGGATATGGCGAAGCCTCCGGAGCAACTGTAAACCAAGCTGTAGGAGTGTGGGGCACGGCAAATACGGTTGCTTCTAATACAGGAACGATCGGTGTGTTAGCGACCGGAAGCGGGAATACCACCGCCGGAAATACGAATGCCGCGTTACAGATCTCGCAAGGTGAATTCACTATGGGACGAACGACGCAGGCGCCATCGAAAGGAAACGTTGTTGAGCCTGCGGCGAGTGGTACACTCTATTCGCAACAAGGCCCCTCGGGTGTGATCGAGCTTTCGCTCGTCACCAACCTAACTACCACTCCTCCTACCGCAGGGGTGTTCCAGGACTTGGGAACCGTGACGGTCAACAACCAATTTTTCAGTTCGAGCAGTATTATCCTTGCCGATGTGGTCCAGAAGGTGAATAGCTCCAGCGATCCATACACCAAGAATTCGCTATACAAGGTCGATGTAGAAAGCAGTACTTCGGGTTCCGCGGTATTCCATCTTGCAATGATCCCGCTAGTAACCGATACCAATGCATACGTCAGCATGGACTCGATCCGGCTCGCGTATATCGTCACTAATCCCGGCAGGTAAGATAAATGACGAATCACGAATCACGAATTCCGATTGGTCAAACTTCTTCAAGAAGTAGTTGGTATGCGCATTTTCTATTCACTATTTTCGGCCTCTTATTTCTCACCTCTTACTTCTTACCTAAAGCATACGCTCAAGCGAATGTTGGAATCGGCACGACCTCGCCGGACCCAAGCGCGCTGCTCGATCTTACCAGCACATCACGCGGGCTGCTTGTGCCGCGGATGACAGAGTCGCAAAAGAACGCCATTGTTTCGCCTGCAACGGGACTGCTCATCTACGAAACAAACACGGCGACGACAGGGACCTATGCAGGTACGGGCCCAAATTTCTGGTATTATTCCGGAACGACATGGATCCCGTTCTTAGGCGGTGGATGGCTGCTCACTGGGAATGCGGGTACAACCCCTGGAAGTAATTTTCTTGGCACTACGGATTCGGAAGATTTTGTGGTCCGCACGAACAACCTGGAGCATCTTCGCGTCTATGCTGCAGGGAATGTTGGCTTGACCAACACAAACAACACGAGTGAGGAACTGCGCTTTTTCGAACCATCAGGATCTGGAAGTCTCTATAGTGGATTCAAGGCCGGAGTACAGACTGCATCTGTTACCTATACACTCCCACCCGCCGATGGAAATGGAACGAACCAGGTGTTATGCACCGATGGGTTTGGGAATCTATCCTGGAAGGGATTCGGATCCGCTGGCGGAGGCGGCACCGACACACTTTGGCGCCGTGGCACCGGTAAATTTGCACTCGTCGGCGTGGGGCAGGGCAATACTGCCGCCGGTGCTTATTCAGTATCAGCCGGGGAAAACAATTCTTCATCCGGAGCATTTGCCATCGCGTTTGGATTTGATAATGTTGCAGCCGATTCTGCCTCGACCGTCAGCGGGGGCGAACAGGATTCCGTGACAGCTAATTATGCAAGCGTTAGTGGAGGGCTCGATAACGTGGTTTCTAATACTTACGCTTCTATCGGCGGCGGCGATTCCAATAAAGCGTCTGGACTTTATTCTATTGTGGTGGGGGGCGCACACAATTCTGCAACTGGGAACTACTCGACGGTGCTGGGTGGAAGTGGAAATACTGTTTCAGGTAACTACTCAATGGATTTCGGATATAATGGGACTGTCACGCAGGATAGCAGTATCGTGTTTTACGTTTCGGGGAGTACTGTCAAAGTTGGTATTGGAAACGCAGCTCCGAGCGAGGCTCTTGATATCACCGGTAATCTAAAGTTTTCCGGCCCGCTCATGCCGAACAATTTACCGGGGACTTCTGGCTATGTGCTTGCATCGACCGGTTCGGCCACCCCGCCAGTCTGGACCGCACCATCCAATCTGTACTGGAATATTTTAGGTAACAGCGGTACTAACCCCAGTACGAACTATCTTGGCACCAGCGATCTAGAGCCGCTCGTTATTCGCACGAATGCTACGGAACGAATGCGCATTCTTACGACGGGCAATGTTTGCATCGGTGTTACGACTTCCTCCAATCAGCTCCATTCGCTCTACACCGGCACGACCGATGAAACTGCCGCGATCTTCGGTAATGCTACCGGCGCAACGACGAACCAGGCGATAGGAATTTGGGGAAATGCATCCAACACTTCATCTGCAAACACCGGTACGATCGGCGTACTCGCGACGGGCAATGGCAACACCACGGCAGGCCAAACAAACGTTGCATTGCAGCTTAACGATGGTGAGTTCACCATGGGCCGCACCACGGAGGCTCCGAGCGTTGGAACGGATGTCGAGCCGGCGACAAGCGGAAGTGCCTATTCACAACAGGGGCCAAGCGGGGTTATCCAGCTTACCTTAGGAGGGGGTAATCTTTCGACCGTTCCTCCAACGGCTGGGTCATTCCAATATTTGGGAGCCGTTACGGTCAATAACCAGTTTGCCACTGCCAATAGTATTGTTGTAGTCAACATTGTAGATAAAGTTAGCGATGGCTCCATACCCGATCCACGGCTTGCGGAATATTTTGTTGACGTCGATAACCGCACCTCCGGTTCGTTCAGCATCAACATCGGTATGATTCCAACGACGACCAGCACCAACAATTACACTACCACAGATATGATACTGGTAGGATATACTATTATCAATCCAGGCAGATAAGCTCTCCCGCTGGGTTATCTCACGGCCTCCAGCACGATCTCAGCAATATCGCGGACTTGCACATTATCGTTTTCGCCTTTTGCTTTAACACCATCGCTAAGCATTGTCATGCAGAACGGGCACGCACTTGCCACGACCGATGCCCCAGTTCCTAATGCCTGCTCAGTGCGCTCGATGTTAATACGTTTGCCGGCTTTTTCTTCCATCCACATTTGTCCGCCGCCTGCGCCGCAGCACATTCCCCTGGAGCGGGAACGATCCATTTCGACGATATTAAGCCCAGGAATGCTTTCGAGTGCGTTTCGCGGCGCATCATAGACGTCATTCGATCGGCCAAGGTAACAGGAATCGTGGTAGGTCGCACGTTCGAGAAGTTCTTTCGTTGGCTTGATGCGCCCGGTGTCCAACAATTCTTTAATGAATTCCGTGTGATGCTGCACTTTATAGTGCCCATTGAAATCCTTCCACTCGTTCTTGATCGCATTGAAGCAATGCGGGCAGGTGGTAACCACTTTCGTCACCTGATACCGATTGAGCGTCTCGACATTTTCCTTGATGAGCATTTGCGCGAGGTATTCATTCCCCATTCTACGCGCTGGGTCGCCGGTGCATTTCTCTTCATTTCCCAGAATGCGAAAATCGATCTCAGCCAATTGCATCAGTTCGGCAAAGGCACGCGTGATCATCTTGGCACGCTGATCGTAGGAACCTGCACAGCCCACCCAAAAGAGAATTGGCGCCCCCTCAACTGAACTCTCCTCCTGCGTGGGAAAGGAACTTGAATCTTCTCCTCTCGCCCCTGGGGGATAGGCTGGGTGAGGGGTCTCGGCCATCGTTTTAATGGACATTCCTTCAGCCCAATCGCCGCGCTCCGCAGGGGAAAACGCCCACGGTGAGAAATTATTCTCCATGTTGCTGAAGGCGGGTTGCAACTCGGCTGGAAAGCTCGACTCCATCATTACCAGATTACGCCGCAAGTCGATGATCTCGTCAACGTGCTCAATAGTTACCGGACATTCGGTCATGCAGGCCTGGCAGGTAGTGCATTGCCAGAGCATTTCCTCAGGGATGTAATCGCCAACGAATTTCTTCGATTCGACTTCGTCGCGTTTCATCTTCGGCTGTTGAAACAGGAGCATTCCTGTTGCATGATCGACTCCGTGTTCCTGTGGCGTTACCACTTCATCGCCGGCAGGATTTCCGATCGTCGCGACCTTCGCCTTTACGATTTCGCCTGACCACGATTCAAATCCGTACGCGCCTTGCGCCGTGAGATACGGAGCCTTATCGAGCATCCTCGCATGGGTTGCAATGATGATCTTTCGTGGATCGAGGATCTTACCCGTGAGATTTGCTGGACACACCGCGGTGCAGCGCCCGCAATGCGTACAGGTGTCGCCATCGAGCAGTTGTTTCCATGTTAGATCTTCAATGTCGGATACACCATATTTTGTGATCGTCTCATCCTCGAAGTTGATCGGCTTTAGGTAATTTTTCTGCCTCAGATCCGAGAGATATACGTTCGGCAGTGAGGTGATAACGTGCAAGTGCTTCGAATAGGGTAGATAGTTCATGAATCCCAGCACGGTCACGATATGAATCCACCAAGCCAGCTCATAGATCGCAGGTGTAAGCGCAGAAGTTGAAAACAGGGGAGCCAATACTGAGGCAAGCCAGTGTACTTCATGCGGATAGATCCCGTTCATTGCAATGCGCGCGGCATTTGCGAGCGTGTATGAGCATACGATTATGAGTATGAGAGCCAGAATAAGTGTCGCATCCAACTGCTCATGCCTATCGCCCTGAAGCCGTTTTACGTGAGTAATGAACCTGCGCCATAACGCCGCAATGATCGAAATGACGATCAGCAGCACAAATACATCTTGCGACGAAGTGATGACTGCATAGACGGGCCCAGAAATGAGAGTGAAAAATGCCCGCCAGTCAGGCCTTCACCGATGGATTCAATAACGGCGAAAAGCAGCACGATAAAACCCCAAAAGATAAATGCGTGGATCGGGCCGGCTATGGGATCGCGGAAGATCTTCGATTGCCCGATCGCGATGCCGAGCACACGCTTCACGCGCTCGTTGGGACGGTCGAACCGGTCGATCCATTTGCCGAGCCGCAGGAAAGCAGTCAGCCGTTTAGCATTGATAATAATGCCGGCAAATGCGGCAATAAGGACGAGCGCGAAAATAATTGCTTTTATCATTCAGAAAATGCCTATTAGGGAGACTGGCTAACAAAATTACGAAGTGGATAGAGCCGAACTATCACTTAGTTAGACAAATACTCCGAAGTCTCGCCCACTTGTGACAAGGCATTGCCATGGCGTGTTTTTGCATTTGTTAGAACCATTCTCCGTCTCAAAACTGTTAGCCGCGCCACTTAGAACATACCCTCAATGAAACGTACTTATCAACCCAGCCGCCGCAAGCGCGCCAACAAACACGGATTTCGCTCGCGTATGGGCACAAAAAATGGCCGCCGCGTGCTTGCCTCCCGCCGCGCAAAAGGCCGGCATAAGCTGACCGTTTCCGACGAACGGAAAGCCTAATTTGTAGCGAGTACTGAGTAACGAGTAACGAGTCCGACCCGTTACTCGTTACTCATTTTACCCGTTACTCTATGTCTCAAGCCCGCTTTTCGGTTGATCGCCAACACTCCCTCAGCGGACGCGATACGCTCGATTGGTTCTTTGCAAACCGGAAGTGGGTCCGATTTAGCCCTCATTCGCTTGTTGAGGCGGCCTGGGCCAAGCGGCCGCTGCCAGAAACGGAATGTGCGATCCGGTTTCTCTTACTTGCTCCCAAGCGCTCGTATAAACGTGCGCACGATCGCAATAAGATCAAACGCTGGCTTCGCGCTGCGATTTCAGAAGTTCCTGAACTTACAACGCTTGAAACAGAACTTGCTTCCCGCAGCAAGCAATTACTCGTAATGTTGAGGATCTCGAAACCTATAAAAGAGGTGGAATGGGGCATGATTTTAGAAAATGTGTATCGGGTCGGTGAACATCTGAAAAAGCAAGTCGGTAAACCATCGGGATAGATTTCGCGCGCTGAAAGGAATAGTATCGTAACTTTGTGTCGGCAATGTGGGAGAATGTCCAAGTTTTGAACATGAAGTTATCTGCTTCCCTGATATTTTTATGCCTGTTCACCTCCTTTTTGGGGCTATCCTGCGGCCCAACGGTGGTAACACGTACCCAAACCACCTCACTAAGTGCGCTCCCGAAGGACGCGAAATACCTGAAGGCCTACACCCCCCTGGGCGATCTATATATTCTGAGAGATTGGCATGTAGATTCTGGACGCGTACATGGCGTCGGCGTGCGGCTGGATCAGAACCGCGATACCATTGAAGAGCGCGAGTTCGATCTCAGCGCCTCAGATGTGTCGCTCTTCGAGACCAACACCAATGACATCTCCTTTGCCGGTACTGGCATGGCAATCACACTGGTTGCTCATGTAATCCTGACCATCTATTGCGCTGAGAATCCTAAAGCATGTTTTGGCTCGTGTCCAACGTTCTACATAAACGACGGTACGGGCGATAAACTAATGGCGGAGGGTTTTTCTTCGAGTGTGCTCCCCAGGCTCGAAGCTGAAGATATTGACGCACTGCCGCATGCTGTTCCTCGTGGCCGGATGCTCGAGGTTACCATGAAAAATGAAGCTATCGAAACGCATGTGGTTCGCGCTGTGGATATACTGGCAGTTCCTCGAAGTGATGGGAATTATATCTACAAAACCGATGCCGGAGTTTTTTATGAAGCTGATTCAACGCTCGAACCTTCGAAAGCTGTTGGTTTGCATGGCGATGTGCTCGAAGCCGTTCGCTCATTCGATGGAATTGAATATCACTCGAAAACGGATTCGAACGATCTTGCGAAAATGGAATTCATTGATCTGGATTTTGCTCCGCAGAGCGATGGATCCTATGGAGTCGTTCTGGGTTGCCGTCAGGCGTTTGTGAGCACCTACCTTTTTTACCAAGGCATGAGCTATCTTGGGAGTCAGGCTGGTGAGTATTTATCACGTTTGCAGAATGGAGATTCGTTGCTGATCGCTTCCTTCAAGGGATTTCAAGCTGCAATAGGTGGCGTGGAAGTATGGTCGGAAGACGAAAATGGGAACTGGAATGAGGAGGGTGAAGTCACAGAAATGGGACCGATCGCATCGGATATTCATCTCATAAAAGTCACTACGAGTCGAAGACCAAGACATATTCGTCTTGTTATGTCCCAGGGTGCGTGGCGCATAGACTATATTGCGATGGCGAAACTTGCTCATGAGGTAGCGCCGATCATGCTTCACCCTGTGACGCGTGAACATACGCGGAATCAGATTCTTTTTTCGGATACCGATCAGTGGGCGCTACGTCCTGCTAAGCTTGCGAACGCCCTTGTCACGTTGCCCGGGGATGAGTATCGGTACACGTTTGAGCTGCCAGAGCATCCGGAAGAGTATGATCTGTTCTTGCGCTCGCAAGGCTACTATATGGAATGGATGCGCGAGGACTGGCTTCGTGATGAAGATCCGGCGCGGGTCGCCTTGTTCTTCCTCGATCCGAATTTTACCATGCGCTCGGAAGCGCGCAGGTTCAAGGCGATGGAGGAGGAATTAGAGACCCAGTTTTGGCGCACAAAAATTTCTCACAATGCGGAGTAGTATGAAAAGCACGATTCGTTTTATAACAAGCGTGCTTATTTTCGCGCTTATCGTTTCCGGCTGCGCGCCACAATATGGCTCGGGCTGGCTTGCTAATTCGGAGCAGGTAACCCACGATGGATATGGTGCGTGGGTGCGCGTGAAATTAATATTCAGCCAGTCTGTCGGCCCAACCTATGCAGGTGAATTGCTTGCAGTCTCCAGAGACTCGCTGTACATTATCGATGTAGCGAGTCACAAGTTCCAAGCCATGGCTCGGGCTGATATTGCCGAAGTGGTAGGTAACACGTATGATCGCGGTGGGTATGCGGTGTTTGGGATAGAAGCACTGGCGGGGTGTATTGTCTCAATTTTCACAGTGGGCGTGTTCTCTGTTTTTACATGGCTTGGTTATATCATCTCAGCCATTGCAGGAGGCAGCGCAGCAAGCTATATTTCTCGTGTTTCCTATACCGGTGATCCGTCAGATTGGCGGGTGTTAACTACATTTTCACGTTTCCCTACGGGATTACCACCTTCATACAATCGCTCCAATCCAAAGACGAAGGCTTTGGTCCAGCAATAGCGCATTACCAGCTTCGGAACTCCACACACCTACGTGCGTTATCAGCAGGTGCGCACGATATTCATTTTTCTTATCCGTTTGTATCAGCAGTTATTATCGCCGCTGTTTCCTTCTTCCTGCCGTTATACTCCAACGTGCTCGGAATACACGGCGCAATCCATTTCGAAATATGGCGTGTTCAAAGGTGCCTGGCTGGGAATGAAACGCATTGGGCGTTGCCATCCCTTTCATAAAGGAGGGTACGATCCAGTACCATGATTTCAAGAAAAGCCATTCGATGGATGACGTCAATATCGCTGCTACTAGTAGCGATACTTATTCTTCTATCAGCATTCCATCTATTCCGCACCGAGTTTAGCTTGATAGAATATGGAGTTGTAGCAATTTCCACGATGATTGCGATCATCGCCGGCATTGCAAAAATGCGCCATCGGGAGGATAGGATGCGAACGTTGCGGGCTTCTCGAGCAACACTTATGAAGCATATGTGGGAACTGCGCCACAACCGCGAGTGGTAGTAGCACTCCTCATGCAAGATTCTTAGAGTGAGTAAATATTAGTGGTACGCCGCGCGAACAAGGCTATCGAGTACGCGTTCAGGTTGGTACCCAATCGCATAATTCAGTACGGTGCCATTAGGTTTCAAGATAAATGTTTCCGGCAGTGCGAGGTTCCCATTCGCAAGTCCGGAATAAGCAATATCCGCAAATTGGTCGGAATCGACTACCACCTGAACGCTTATTTTGTTTGCAGTTACATAATTATAGACCGATTGGAAGTTGTTGGAATAAATATCGTCCTCAGCAACCGTGACGATCCCCACGCTATCACCGAGATCGTGCTGAACGGAATCGAGCGAGGGTTCTTCCCACGCACCGGTATCGGGAACGGTTACCCAAAACGAAAGTAGTACAGCCTTGCCTGCATAACCGGAAAGCGCGCGAATGTAGTCACTCGAGTCCTTCCATTTAATATCGATTCCTCTCCAGGTGCCGACCGTCCCATAGGACAATAGTTGATACATTCCTGAGACGTTTTTAGAATAGGGCGCATTCGCATTCGTAAAATTGATGCTGGAGTTCGAACTGGCGTCTGGTGAACAGCCAGCAGCACTAATAAATAAAAGGAGAAAGAAGAGATGACGTGCTTTCATTCGATGTTATAGCGTAAATTTAGGATGATTGAAAAAGTGAAAGGCAAACTAAAGTTCGCTCGATACACTTTGCACTCCTGATATGTCTGTTAGCTTGTATCATGATACCATCGCTGCCATCAGCACAGCCGAAGCACGCTCAGCTTTAGGGATCGTGCGTATTTCTGGTTCTGATGCAATCAGGGTGGTCTCCAAAATAGTAAGCGAACCGGAATTGGTATGGGTTGCCCGTGCGGGAAGTTCGATCTATTCCTCAATTATCGCCTTTGGTGACATTATTGACAATGTCGTGCTTCATATTTATCGTGCTCCGCGATCCTATACTGGTGAGGATCTCGTCGAGATCACCACGCATGGGTCGCCAGTGATCGTGAGGCAAGTTCTCGACGCCCTTGTTTCACATGGCGCCCGCGAAGCCGAACCGGGGGAGTTTTCCAGACGTGCTTTCTTTAACGACAAAATTAGTATTGAGGATGCAGAGCTAATCTCTGTTAAGGCGAATGCGGCATCTTTACGCGAACTTCGAGGTGCTGAACTTGCACTCAAGGAGAAATTTGCACGCCTGCGAAATGCCTATGATGAGTTGCTTTCACTGGTAGCTTCGATCGATGCTGAAATAGACTTTGGGGATTCTGATCAAATCCAGATCTCGAATTTTAGTGCAAAGATTAATGATGTTCTTAAATACCTTCGTTCGTTGGTGCAGGATAGCGCTAACCGCCGCGAAAACGCTGGATTCTTTACTGTCGCATTAATCGGTCCTCCTAATGTTGGGAAGAGTAGCATATTCAACGCTCTTTTGAATTTCGAGCGAAGCATTGTGAGCGAAATTCCTGGTACTACGCGGGATTACGTCGAGGCCTTTATTGATATTGATGGGTTTAGAGTCAAACTAATTGATACAGCTGGAGTTCGCGAGGCGTCTGAGTCCATTGAAGCACGTGGTATCGAACTGGGCACCGTTGCTGCTTTTCATGCTGATATTGCACTCCGTGTTACGGATCCATCTGATCGCTCTCCAGAATTACGAAATGGATCTATTCTTTTACATAATAAGTCTGATCTAGACTCGTGGCAAGATGGAATTCACGTTTCTGCGTTGACAGGAGAGGGAATCGATACCCTTCATAGTTGGATGTCCGAAATGGTCAGATCCCTTCTTTCTGAGTTCACTCAGATTAATCTCAATACTTCAGAGAGAGTCAAGTTGAAATCCACGATCGCTAAGCTTGAATCGCTTAATATTGGAATCGAACCTTCGTTGCTTGCTGACGAGTTGCGATTTTGCACTTCAGAACTAGCGTCATTGCTCGGACTTGATGTTGGAGAGGACAGCCTAAACTACATATTCGCAAAAATGTGCATAGGAAAATGATGTATTTGCTAATTCATAATCCATTATTTCCCCATCGTTCCACGTGGAACACTTTGCAGACATACTAGTAATTGGTGGCGGCCACGCAGGTATCGAGGCCACGAACGCAGCCCATAAAATGGGGCTGAAGGTTCGGCTCGTCTCTATGTCCGCTGCAAAAGTCGGCACGCTCTCATGTAACCCAGCCGTAGGTGGCACAGCCAAGGGGCAAGTCGTAAAAGAGATCGACGCGCTTGGCGGATTAATGGGTGAGATCACAGACGAATGCTCCTTGCAGTTTCGAATGCTCAACAAGTCCAAAGGCGCGGCTGTGTGGTCGCCTCGAAGCCAAGTGAGTAGGAGTCAATACCCAATCGTCGCACAGCGAAAGTTGAGAGAGCTCGATCCGAACATAATTTATGAAGGATCCGTCGAGAAAATTTGGATTGAGGATGGGAAAGCTGTTGGTGTGATCCTTACTAGTGGTGAATGGCTAAGATCCAGCGCTGTAATTATTTGTGCCGGCACATTCCTGAATGGAGTAATGCATACTGGCCTAACTCGATTATCTGGTGGTAGGTATGGCGAGAATCCATCTATTCTCAAAACAGAACCGGAGGGAGCCCTCACACTCCACACTGCCAGACTCAAAACCGGCACGCCTCCAAGAGTTTCATTAAAGTCTATTGATGTCCTCAGTCTCGAGGCGCAATTCGGTGACGACGTTGTGATTCCGTTCTCTTCAAGAACTACGAACGCGATCCAGAACAAGATATGCTGTTGGATCACACACACTTCACAGGTCACGCACGACATCTTGGCAACAGGTTTTGAGCAGTCGCCGATGTTCACTGGTCGAATACAAGGGAAGGGTCCGAGGTATTGCCCATCCATAGAAGATAAGATTGTTCGATTTTCGGACAAAACCGAGCATCACTTGTTTCTCGAGCCTGAGGAATCTGATGGAGATGTTATCTATGTCAACGGCTTTTCGACAAGCTTGCCAGCGGATGTACAACATGCAGCACTCCGTTCTGTTCGGGGCCTTGAAAATGTCGAAATGATCAGACCTGGATATGCGGTTGAGTATGATTACTTTCCCGCGTATCAACTTTATCATACCCTCGAAAGTAAAGCTATTTCAGGATTGTATTTTGCCGGCCAGGTTAATGGCACCTCTGGATATGAAGAGGCAGGAGCTCAAGGACTTGTCGCAGGCATTAACGCGGCTGCGAAGTTGTCGAAAAAGCCGGAGTTCATTCTGAAACGTGACGAGGCATACATCGGCGTAATGATAGATGACCTTATTAATAAAATTCAGGAAGAGCCGTATCGATTGTTCACATCAAGCGCAGAGCACCGACTACTTCTGAGACAGGATAACGCTGATCTGCGACTTTCCAAAAAAGCATTTGAGTATGGACTAATATCAGCCATCGAATATGCTAAGGTGGATGAAAAGAAACTACTTATCAAGCAAGCGATCGATTGGGCGGAAACGGAGCGCGTAACCGTTAGCAAAGAGCCTCTCATTCGCGACAGTGTGAAAAACCGGATAAAGTCAAAGAACGGATCCCTTAGCCAATTCCTACAAGAGAGCAATGACTCGTTCACTCGGGATCGACTATTAGCCAGGCCAGATATTCTTGCGATTGTGGAAACTGAAATTGCTTACGAAGGATACATCAGGCGGCACCAGGAACAGATCAGCCGATTGTCGAGTAGCGAGGATACGGAGATTCCCACTTCCTTCGATTTCTCTAAAATTTCATCAATAAGCAGGGAAGCTGCCGAAGTTTTTGCGAAAGTCAGGCCGCGAACCATCGGTCAGGCAAGCCGACTTGCTGGAGTAAATCCTTCTGACGCTGCAATACTGCTTGCAGCGTTGAGAAAAGGAGGAAAAGAATGATTATCCCATGTTCCACGTGGAATATTATAATGCATTTAGATGCATAATATACTATTTCATCGGTATTTATAATGTATTCATAAACATTAATTTATGGCAAGTGCAATTTTTGAAGAAATTGAAACGCTTTCGACAGAGCAGCGAAACCCCGTGTCCACTTTGATGGATGAGATGACAACTTCACAAATTCTGGAAATCATCAATTCCGAAGATGCTAAAGTTGCTGAGACCGTCAGAATAGAGATCCCTCACATAACAAGGGTCGTTGATGAAATTGTTGACCGGTTTAAGCGGGGTGGAAAGTTGTATTATGTTGGTGCTGGAACCAGCGGTCGTATGGGTGTGGTAGATGCTGCGGAATGCCCACCAACATTCGGATCAAAGCCTGAATTTGTGCAGGCGATCATTGCTGGGGGTAAGGAGGCAGTATTCCAATCGCAAGAGGGTGCAGAAGACAGCCCGGAAACTGGGAAGAAAGAAATGGATCTGAGGCGAGTTGGGATCAAGGATGTGGTGATAGGCATTGCAGCCAGCAAACGGACACCGTTTGTGCTTGGCGCACTCGAGCGCGCATACTCTTTGGGAGCTTTTACCGTTCTGCTGACAACGAATCCGCGTGAATCTATCACATATCCGTTCCTGAAGGAGACCATCTGCCCGCAGGTTGGGCCAGAAGTGCTGATGGGTTCCACACGCATGAAATCCGCGCTTGCGCAGAAGATGGTCCTCACCATGATAACAACAACCACGATGGTGCGCCTGGGTAAGGTATACGAAAACATGATGGTGGATCTTCAGCTTACAAACAAGAAACTCGAAGAACGCGCTAAGCGAATTATCATGATCGCAAGCAATTGCCAATATGACCGTGCAACCGAATTGCTAAAACTGAGCGCCGGGCATGTAAAAACCGCGATCATAATGCAATTAGGAAATTGCTCGAAAGAAGATGCAGCGAGAGTGCTTTCGGAGTCTGACGGGTTTGTTAAGCGAGCAATAAAGAACCTATCTGAACTGCGAGTTGGAAGTCGCGACTTTTAAGCCATGACGAATGTTCCTTTCTTCCAAACTCTCCGTAGCTCAAGAGTACGGCTATTAACTAATGGCATCCGACATCTTCATTTCCTATTCCTCGAAAGACCGCGAGCAGGCTGAGCAGCTTACCGAGCTCCTCGCTTCGGCGGGGCTTTCCGTGTGGATAGACAAATCTGGGATCGAAGCGGCAGAAAGTTGGTCGGAATCCATCGTGGATGCGATAGATTCGTGTAAAGCATTCATTGTCATGCTCAGTCCCGCATCCATTATTTCGAATAATGTTGTGAAGGAAGTTTCTCTCGCTTCAGAAAAACGAAAGAAGATCCTTCCACTCGATTTGGAACCCGTCGAGCTTCCGAAGAATATGCAGTATGCGCTTGCCGGAATCCAGCGCGCGCCAATGACGAATATCGACGCCGTCCTCCGCGCCCTCGGGAAGCTGGGACTCGCGGCTACGCAGGCGCCATCCATCAAGCTCGTTCACGAGACCGATTCGCGGAAGAGTTTGATGATACTGCCCTTTCAAGATTTATCGCCGACAGCGGATAATGGTTGGTTCGCGGATGGAATTGTGAGCGAGTTGATTCAGGCACTTTCGAACGTGAAGGCACTGCATCTCACGGATGCACAAACCACGAAGGATTTCAAACGGTATCAAGGAACGCTTCCAGCCTATGCAAAAGAGATGGGCATTCGCTATTTCGTTGAAGGCGATGTAAGGAAGTTTGGTGACCAGATAAAAGTTAATTCCCGATTGCTCGACATCGAAACGGGCGACCACCTATGGCAGGACTCGATGAAGGGTGTGATGAACGACATCTTCGAAATCCAGGAGTCTGTGGCGCTGAAAGTAGTTGAAGGTCTGAAAGTTCATCTCGCCTCGGACGAAAAGAAAAAGCTCGCCGAGCGCGGAACGGAAAATGCCGAAGCGTATGAATTATATCTCAAATCAACCGAGTATTATGTCCGCTATACCAAAGAGGGCTTTCAGCTTGCGGCACAGCTTTTGTCCGAAGCAATCGCACTCGATCCATCGTATGCGAGTGCATATTCAGCCAAAGCGAATGCGCTTGCAGCGCTTTACCGCAACTACACCCGCGATCCCGCGCTGCTCGAAGAGGGGCTTACACTCATCAACGAGGCTCGCCGACTTAAGCCCGATCTGGGGATTACTTATGGCTCGCTTGCCGTCACTCTCCAGCTTCAGGGCAAGCACGCCGAGGCGGAGGCCGCCGCACAGGAGTATATCCGTAATGCGCCAGAGGATTTTTTGAGCCATTTTGCGCTCGGATTTTATTATCATAATACCGATCAAGATGCCAAAGCGATCGCCCCATTCGAAGAGGCGCTGAAACGTAAGCCAGAATACTTGGCCACCTTATACAATCTCGTTGCGGCCTGCTACCGCTCGAACGAAGAGGAGAAGCGGAAGCATTGGGCGTTCATTGCCATTCCCCTTTATGAAAAGCGTATGAAGCTCTTGCCTGACGAGGAAAATAATCGTGTATATTATGCCTCGCTCCTTCAGCATGGCGGACGCGATGACGATGCCCGAGCCGCTGCCCGAATGCTCGGAGATCTTCGCGATGGGCGTGCGCTCTACAATACAGCTTGTCTTCAATGTATGCTGAAAGACTATTCTGTCGCTATCCTGACGTTTCGCAAAGCTATCCTGGCGGGATATCGATCTATACAGAACTTAAGATCATTTCTGGACGAAGAGGGCGAGGGCATCGTCTCGCTCAAAGGCACACTGGAGTGGGAGGCAGTGCGGGAGTTGGTAGAGAAAATAGAGACGGAGACAGAGGCAGCAAAGGAGACCAAGATGAATGTCTGATATTTTCATCTCATATTCTTCCAAAGACAAAGAAAAAGCTGACCAGCTTTCGGAGCTGCTTGCCTCTGCCGGCCTTTCGGTCTGGATCGATCGAACGGGAATTAATCTCGCTTCGAGTTGGTCGAAGGAAATTGTTGATGCTATTGATGGATGTCAGGCGTTCGTGCTTTTACTCTCTCCGAATTCCATTGCATCCGAAAATGTGATCAAGGAGATTGCTCTTGCAGCTGAGCGAAAAAAGAAAATTCTGCCATTAGATCTCGAACCGGTTACGCTTCCAAACGAACTGGCCTATCACCTTGCCGGCATCCAGCGCGCGTCGATGACGAACATTGACGTCGTTCTCCGCGCACTTGGTAAGCTGGGTCTCGTAGCAACGCAGGCACCCTCTATCAAACTCGTTCACGAGACCGATGCAAGGAAAAGTTTGATGATCCTGCCGTTCGAGGACATGTCTCCAACGGGAGATAACGGCTGGTTTGCCGATGGACTTGGGAGTGAACTCATCTCTGCTCTTTCGAATGTGAAGGCCCTGCGCGTTGCAGACCCACAAGCAACAAAAGACTTCAAACGCTATCAAGGAACTCTGCCGAAGTATGCGTATGAAATGAATATTCGCTATTTTGTGCAAGGGGACGTTCGGAAATTTGGTGACAATATCAAGATCACCACGCGATTACTTGATGTCGAGTCGGGCGATTTTCTCTGGCAGGATTCGATGAAGGGCGTGATGAACGACATCTTCGAAATCCAGGAAGCGGTCGCGTTGAAAGTTGTCGAAGGACTGAAGGTGCATCTTGCCTCGGACGAAAAGATAAAGCTCGCCGAGCGCGGAACGGAAAATGCCGAAGCGTATGAATTAGCTCTCAAAGCAAACGAATATTTTGCACGCCAGAGCAAGGAAGGCTTTCAGCTTGCGGCACAGCTTTTTTCCGAAGCGATTGCACTCGATCCCGCGTATGCCAATGCCTACTCATCCAAAGCGAATGCGCTTGCAGCCCTTTACCGCAGTTACGCCCGCGATCCCGCACTGCTCGAAGAGGGGCTTACACTTATTAACGAGGCGCTCCGGTTGAAGCCCGATCTGTGGGTGGCCTATAACCCGCTTTCCCTCATACTCCAGCTCCAGGGCAGGCTCACGGAAGCGGAGGCAGCCGCACACGACTATATACGCAACGCGCCGGAGGATTTCGTAAGCCATTTCGCGCTGGGATTTTTTTATATGGAGACCGGTCAGGCTGCCGAAGCGATCGCACCATTCGAAGAGGCACTGAAACGGAAGCCGGGAAACTTGGCTGCCTTATGGAATCTGGTTCTTGTCTGCAACGGAGAGAAGGAAAAGAGGAAGCGCTGGTCTGAAGTTGCCATTCCACTTTTTGAAAAGCGCCTCAAGCTTTTTCCGGACGAGGAAAACAATCGGGTAGCTTATGCCAATCTCCTTAATTGGGCCGACCGAGATGACGAAGCGCGAGCGGTCGGCCGAAAGATGTCCGATCTTCGGGATGGAACTGCGCTCTTCAATGCTGCGTGCCTGCAGTGCCGACTGAAGGACTATTCCGCCGGCATCCTCACGTTTCGGAAGGCGATCCAGGCCGGATTTCGAATTATGCGGCTCATAAGATCATTTCTGTACCACGAGGACGGCATCGGCACGCTCAAAGGCACACCGGAGTGGGAGGCGGTACGGGAGTTGGTAGAGATGATAGAGGCGGAGGCTAAAAATGGCTGATATTTTCATCTCTTACTCACGTAAAGATTCCGCGCAGGCCATAGATCTTGCCGATCGGCTGCGTTCCGACGGCCAATCGGTTTGGATAGACCAATATGGAATCGTTGGCGCTGAGCGGTGGGCAACGGAGATCGTTGAGGGGATTCGTGCGTGCAGCACCTTTATCGTATTGCTTTCGCAGAATAGCATCGAATCCGAAAATGTATTGAGGGAGCTTTCACTTGCTTCTGAAAAAAGGAAACGTGTTCTGCCAGTAGAGCTTGAGCCTACCGTTCTTCCTTCCTCGTTTGAATATCCTCTGGCTGGGCTTCAGCGCGTTGCCTTCACAGATTTTGAGGCGATTCTTCATGCCCATCGGCATGGGGTAGTGCGCGTAGCAAAGAAGGATGAGCGGAAATCGCTTATGATCTTGCCCTTCGAAGATCTATCTCCAACGGGTGACAATGGTTGGTTCGCGGACGGCGTCGTATCGGAACTAATTACCGCATTTTCGAATGTCAAATCGCTTCGGCTTTCCGATAATCAGACAACAAAAGAGTTCAAGCGATACCAGGGCCAGCTTACGACCTATGCGCACGAAATGCAAATTCGCTATTTCGTGCAAGGCGACGTTCGAAAATTCGGCGATAACATCAAAGTAGCCGCACGGCTTCTTGACATTGAAACGGGAGATTATCTTTGGCAGGAGTCGCTGAAAGGTACCATGGAAAACATCTTCGATTTTCAGGAGGAAGTAGCGCATAAAGTTCTCGAAGGACTGAACGTTCAGCTTTCGCTCGAAGAGAAACGAAAACTTTCTGAACGCGGAACCGAAAATGCCGATGCCTATGAATTGAACCTCAAGGGAAGCGAGTATTTTACACGCCAGACGAAAGAAGGCTTTCAACTCGCAGCTCAGTTGTGGTCCGAGGCGATCAAGCTCGATCCAAGATTTGCAGAGGTTTATGCCGGCAGGGCTAATGCACTCGCGATGCTCTACCGCGGCTATGATCGCGACCCGAAGCTCCTCGAAGAAGGTCTTACGCTTATCCGTGAGGCGCGCCGGCTAAAACCGGAATTCGGTTTTGCGAAGTATGTGCTTTCCGCAATTCTTATTTTACAGGGCAAGCTGGAGGAAGCCGAGCGTGTTGCCCAGGAATATGTCCAAAGCGCACCAGAGGATCCTCGCAGTCATTTTGCACTGGGATTTTTTTATCAGGAGACGGGCCAAGCTGCTAAAGCGATCGCTCCATTTGAAGAAGTTGTGAGGCTCAAGCCGGACCTGCTTTCGGCATTATGGAATCTCGTTATTTCATGCAACAGCGCCAAGGACGAACGGCGGCAAGTATATTGGGCAGATATTGCGATCCCAAGAATGGAAAAACATAAGAAGCTTTTTCCGGAGGATGAAAATAACCTTGTGCATCATGCCGTCTCGCTGCATCTTGCGGGACGCGACGAGGAAGCAAAATCCGCTGCTCGGAAATTGGAGCGGCTTCGGGATGGACTATCGCTTTACAATGCGGCATGCTTGCTCTCATCATTGAACGATTTCCCGTCGGCGCTTTCCATGTTCCAAAAAGCAATGGAGGCCGGATTTCGAAACATCAGATTGTTGAAATCCTTTTTGGAAAACAAGGAGGATGGCATATACTCGCTCAAAGGCACATCGGAGTATGAAACTGTGAGAGAGTTGGTAGAAAAACTACAATCAGAAGCGGATGGACAAAAGAAGATAAACGCAATTGCCTGACATTTTCATCTCCTATTCCCGCAAAGATTCTGAGCAAGCTTTAATGCTAGCCGAGAGGCTGCGCGCTGCCGGGATGGAAGTTTGGATCGATCAACACGGGCTTGAACTTGCCTCGAGTTGGTCCAAGGATATTGTTGATGCGATCGAGCAATGCAAAGCCTTCGTGCTCTTACTCTCCGAGACGGCTCTGGCATCGAAGAATGTATCCAAAGAGTTGACAATCGCCTCCGAGGGTGGTCGCAATATCATTCCCATCGAAATCCAGCATGTCCGTCTTACCAGTGATTTCAAGTATGCCCTTGCCGGTTTGCAGCGCGCACCCATATCCGATCTCGATGGTATCTTTCGATCACTGGAAAAACTAGGCATCGTACCCAATCAGACCGCCTCTCAAGGTTCGCCTCTTTATCGAGCAGCGGTCGATACTCGAAAAGCTCTCATTGTTCTCCCATTCGAGGATCTCTCACCCACTGGCGAGGACAATGCCTGGTTCGCAGATGGATTGGCCGGTGAAATGATCGATGCGCTCGGACATATCAAATCTCTTCGCATCTTAGATAGGAAAACTTCCATTGGGTTACGCGGTACCAAACTTCGCACAGTCGAGATCGGGAAGGAATTTAACACGCGGTATTTTATCGAAGGCTCGGTACGCAAGTTCGGCGAGCAGATAAAAATATCGATCTCGCTTTTAGATATTGAGACCGGTGAGCATCTCTGGCAGGAATCGCACCGTGGCGAGTTCAAGGATATTTTTGACATTCAGGAGTCCGTTGCAAAAAAAGTTGTCGAGGGCTTGAAGCTGCATTTAACGAAGGAAGAAAAAACGCTCGTTCAGGATCGTGGAACGGAAAATGCCGAGGCGTATGAACTCTTTATCAAAGCGAGCGAATATTCCCGCCGAAATACTAAAGAGGGCTTTCAGCTTGCCATTCAGCTTGCGACCGAAGCGATCAAGCTCGATCCTGGCTATGCGAATGCCTATCAAAGGAAGGCTAATGCGATCGCGGGTATCTATCGTGCGTACGATCGCGATCCTGCATTACTTGATGAAGGATTGAGGCTTGTCGCGGAGGCACTGCGCCTAAAACCCGATCTATGGAAAGCATATCATCCACTTTCGCTTCTTTATCAGTTACAGGGGAAACTCGAAGAAGCCGAACAAACGGCGAAAACATGGGTGCAAGCTCAGCCGCAGGATAGCAACAGCCATGCTGCGCTCGGTTTTATGTACATGGAAACCGCCAAGTATGATAATGCCATTGCAGCGTTCGAGCAGGCCGCCAAACTCAATCCTGAAGTTGTCAATACCTTATTCAATCTTGTGGTGTGCTGCAATGGCGCGAACGACGAGGAAAAAAAGAAATATTGGGCAGAGATCGCTATTCCACGTTTCGAGCGGCATCTAAAAATGTTCCCGGATGATGAAGCTGCCCGCGTGTGCCATGCGGTACTGTTCCATTTTGCATCCCGAGATGAGGAAGCCCGCGAAGCGGCACGCCGATTAGAAAATATCAGGGATGGCAGTTCCCTCTATAATACCGCATGTCTCCAATGCGAACTGCAAGATTTCGAAGCCGGCTTGCGAACATTCCGTAAAGCACTCGAAGTAGGATTCCGAAATATGAAGCTTATAAGAGATTTTCTTCACGAAGAATCGGAAGGCATTGGTTCGCTCAAAGGAAGTCCAGAATATGAATCGGCGAGGAAGATGGTAGAGAAATTGTCGGGAGCATGATTCTAAGATTTTGAGGTTGTCTTACTGTCACCCCGCTGTTGCAGGAATGACAGTTCGTTACCCTATCGTTCTTAAATTCTGAAATCTCTTAAAATCAAGAGCCTGCCCTGAGCTTATCGAAGGGTAAAGGCCATTATCAAAGGGCCAGACAAGTGCACGATATTTTCATCTCCTATTCCCGCAAAGATTCCGACCAGGCTTCCCAGCTTGCCGAGCTTCTCTCTTCGGCTGGCCTTTCCGTGTGGATAGATAAATCCGGTATTGAACTATCGACAAGCTGGTCGAAAGAGATTGTGCAGGCTATAAACGAATGCACGGCGTTTGTCGTGTTGCTATCGCCGAGCTCGTTATCGTCACATAACGTGATTAAGGAAGTGTCACTCGCCTCTGAAAAGCGGAAAAAGATCCTTCCTCTCGATCTTGAGCCAGTTCAACTTACGGAAGATTTCGAATATCAATTAGCCGGAATCCAGCGTGCCCCGATGACGAATATCGATGCCGTTCTCCGCGCCCTCGGCAAGCTGGGACTCGCGGCAACGCAGGCGCCATCCCTCAAACTTGTTCACGAGACGGATTCGAGGAAGAGTTTGATGATATTGCCCTTCGAAGACCTATCGCCGACAGCGGATAATCAGTGGTTTGCTGATGGGCTTGCGAGCGAACTCATCTCTGCACTTTCCAATGTGAAGGCCCTACGTGTTGCAGACCCACAAGCAACAAAGGATTTCAAACGATACCAGGGAACGTTACCCAAATATGCGAATGAAATGAATATTCGATATTTTGTGCAAGGCGATGTTCGGAAATTTGGCGATAATATCAAGATCACCACACGATTACTGGATGTCGAGTCGGGTGACTTTCTCTGGCAGGACTCGATGAAGGGCGTGATGAATGACATCTTCGAAATTCAGGAATCGGTGGCGCTGAAAGTTGTCGAAGGGCTGAAAGTCCATCTCGCATCCAATGAAAGGAAAAAGCTTGCTGAACGCGGCACGGAGAATGCCGAAGCGTATGAATTATATCTCAAAGCGAAGGAGTATTTTGCTCGCCAAAGCAAAGAAGGCTTTCAGCTTGCGGCACAGCTTGATTCCGAAGCGATCGCGCTCGATCCCGCCTATGCCAATGCCTATTCATCGAAAGCGAATGCGCTTGCAAATCTTTACCGCAGTTACACCCGCGAACCCGCTCTGCTTGAAGAGGGTCTTACACTCATCAATGAGGCTCGCCGGTTGAAGCCCGATCTATGGGCGGCCTATAACCCGCTTTCCGTCATTCTCCAGCTTCAGGGCAAGGATGCCGAAGCGGAGGCCACCGCACAGGAATATATCCGGAACGCGCCGGAGGATTACAACAGCCATTTCGCACTTGGATTCTTTTATAGTAATACCGGTCAGCCAGCCAAAGCGATCGCACCCTATGAAGAGTCGATGAAACGGAAGCCGGAAAACTTGGTTACCTTATTCAATCTGGTTCTTGCCTGCAATGGCGTGAAGGAAGACGCGAATGATTGGTCATTCGTCGAGAAGCAGAAGCATTGGGCCGAAATTGCGATTCCCGTTTATGAAAAGCGATTGAAGCTCTTTCCGGATGAAGAAAATAATCGCGTCTACCATGCCTCGCTCCTTCATTATGCCGACCGGGATCACGAAGCTCGAGACGTGGCCCGAAAGCTGGAGGATCTTCGGGATGGAACTGCGCTCTACAATACCGCCTGCCTTCAATGCAGTCTGAAAGACTATTCCGCCGCTATCCTCACATTTCGCAAAGCGATCGAAGCGGGATATCGAAATATGCGGTATATAAATATATTTCTGGACGACTCTGGCATCGGCACGCTCAAAGGCACACCGGAGTGGGAGGCAGTGCGGGAGTTGGTGGAGAAAATTGAGGCGGAGGCGATTGCCTAAAAGGGATCTTTAAGATTGCATGCATAGTTCTTGTCCATGCTTACACCTCCTTCACATCCAGTATTTCGCAATATGCCACCTTCCGCTAATAATTACCTCGTCCTGATACTATGCGTTTTCGCGCTCTGGGGTTGCTCCTCTTCGAAGGGCGATCTTCCGGTTGTGAAATCTGTTGATCTTAATAAATATATCGGTTCCTGGTACGAACTTGTGCGTTTACCAAACAGCTTCGAGTCGGGCCTGACGTGCGTAATGGCGAATTACTCCATCAAACCAAATGGTGATATCAAAGTAGTGAATTCCGGGCATAAGATCGGTGATACTTCCAAGGTAAGCACGGCTACCGGCACCGCTTGGGTTCCCGATACGAATGAACCGACAAAACTGAAAGTCAGCTTTTTCTGGCCGTTTGCCGGAAAATACTGGATCCTTGCTCTGGACTCCGATTATAAATACGCGATGGTGGGAGATCCCTCGCGCGATTATCTCTGGATACTCAGCCGAACTAAAACGTTGCCGGAGGCGACGATCAATGCATTGCTTGCGAAGGCACACTCTTTGGGATTTGATACAACAAAGGTCGAGCGGACCGCACAGGATTGTTTGTGACGCACGGATGTCATACGTGACATCAAAAACATTCTTTTGAATTAATGCCGAGACTCATTTGATCGTAGAAAGCGATTCTTCGCACCGGGGAAGCGCAGAAATGAAAAGCAGGAATCATTTGCACAAGGGCCGACGCCGAATTGGTAGTGCATGAACGCCATTCAGGCTGAATAACGATACAGATTATTTTTTCAGCAAATATTTCGTCTCGATATTGGTGCTGTTCGCTGGCAGGGAGATCATCATGCCATCTTCGCCAACCGAGATAGGGCCATTGTAGATCTTTTTGGCATCCCCTAAATAATAGCTCTCCATCCATGCACTCGGAATAGGTGGAATGGTGTGATACAGCACGACCTTTTTTACTCCGGCCTTTTCTGCGATCGTTGCAACTTGTTCGGGTGTCGTGTGATAAAAGGGTATATCATGCAGTATCTTAGCGTTTGAAGGAGTGTTTTTCAAATAGCTATATTTTCCCATCCAGGATACTAATTTTGTGTTGAGCGCTTCGTGGAGTAAAAGATCCGCGCCCACCGCTTGCTGCTCAAACGATTCGCTGTATTTCGTATCGCCGCTTATCACCACCGACCGGCCTTTATACTCGAACTTATACCCGACTGCAGGAACTGCCGGGAAATGATCCACTTTGAATGCGGTGATCTTAAGTCCGTTCTCGTTGACGATAACAGTAGAGGCATTGTAAGCAGTATCTAATGTGAATGGCCGCGCAATTCCGCCAGCTCCGGTCGGTGGAGCTGTTTTAGCGCCGTGGTGTGCAGTGCGGTAACCATCGTCGAGTTTGTAGGCCTCGTTAAATCCATCGACAACTTGCTCTACGCCGGGCGGGCCAATGATATCAAGCGGGGTATCATTACTTCCACCAATCCATCGTTGCAGCATAATGTCACCCAAGCTGCCAATGTGATCGGAATGAAAATGCGTCAGCAATACGGCGTTGACCTTGCCGATATTAACGCCGCACAGCATTATATTCCGCGCTGCGCCTTGTCCGGCATCGATCACGTAAATCTTATTAGCAACGAAAACCACAAGGCACGGTCCAACTCTGTTTACGTCCGGCATAGGCGATCCGGTTCCAGCCAGCACAACCGTTATCCCGTCAGAAGGAGCTACTTGCGGCTTGCTCATCGTGTTCTTGATAGCACGTTCGACGATGTAGTCCTCGATCGGCTGTCTAAAGACCGCAAACACAACCGCTGCAGCAACTAATAGCAGTAATGCAGCAAGGAGAATTTTCTTTATTGTACTCACTGTGATAAGTTACTCACCCCGACCGAAGCGCATTCACAATATCCAGACGCGCGGCGCGGAAGCTGGGAAGAAATCCGCCGACAAATCCCATCAGCGTTGCGAAGATGAGCGTTTCAATGACGATGAATCCCGTGAGTGTAAAGCCGAATGCTATTTCGGAGAACGAGCTGAAATCAATCGTGGAGATCGTCACAAAGGACATCAGCGATGCTCCGATAAGCCCAACACCCGCTCCCAGCAAAGCGATGAATAGCGATTCTATTAAAAATGCACTGAGTACGCTGCGGCGTTGAAATCCTAACGCACGAAGCGTGCCAATTTCCACTGTGCGATTCGCGACGGAGGCATACATCGTGATCATCGCACCGATCATTGCGCCAAAGCTGAAAATGATCGTGATAACAAGTCCCAGAATGCGAATAAATGTGGCAAGCGTCTCGGACTGTTCTGCGTAAAAATCTTTTTCACGCTCCACCTTCATATCGTTCAGACGAGGGTCGCTTTCGACTTTCGCTTTTAGTGAAGCAAAATCATTCACATTCCGCAACCGAAGCACCATCGAGGAAAACGCCTGACGATTAAAAGCCTGCTTGATCTGATCTACATCCCCCCAGATGTTCGAGGCAAAGCCGCTCTTACCGGCATCGAACAAGCCAACGATCTTCCACTCACGTCCAGCAAATTTGATGGATTGGCCAATCATGGTTCCATCGTATCTGCCCGCCACTTCATTCCCAACGATAAGCTCGGAGGCGCCAAAGTTGAACATTCGCCCAGCAGTTATCTTCACCTGTGGACGTAGCAGGACCCCATCCGGAGAAACACCGCGGACCGTCACGTTCGAAAGGTCGTTCGGATCAGCGCCGTGCTTCGTTAGATTGATAAGGGTAATGATCTCTTTTGTGACTAAAGGTTTTTCATCGCTACCGAGCGCAACTTCCGGCTGAGTTGCGATAATATCTGCTTCATCAAGCGTCACACTGCTCAGCGTTTCGCTTTGAGCGGATTTTCGTAGAACGATCGCATTATCGTCGGAGCCTGTTGCCACGAGCGTATCGCGAACTCCGTTGGCGAGCATCAGCACCGCCGCAAAGACGAACACGACAAGCGCCACGCCGACGATGGTCAGTGACGTCGTGAGCCGGCGAGTCCAAAGTGAACGGAAGCTATAACTAAGTGGGATTTTCATGGGATATTCTTTGCGTTGCTTATCCTACTTGTCTCAGTCCATCGACGATCTTGATCTTCACCGCGCGCGATGCCGGGAAGATCGCAGCAATAATTCCAACGAGGATCGCGAACCCAGCCGCAATGACGAGCGTGTTGGGGTCGATGAGGAATCTCCGAATGAAGTTCGACATTGCGGCTCCGAATCCGGCACACGCCGGGAAGGTCAAGGCTAATCCGAGAATGCCGCCAAGAATAGCGATCGATAGCGATTCGCCAAAGATCAAAATGATCAAATGCTTCGAAGTAAATCCCAGCGTTTTTAACACGGCATATTCACGAATGCGCTCGCGGGCAGTCATGATCATAGTGTTCGCAAGCACCAGGAAAATAATTCCAATGATAACATAGGAGATCACCTGAAGCGAAGTAATGATGGCGCCGGACATCGCAACAAAGCCTGCCTGAAATGCCTTTTCGGTTTCTGTTTTTGTAGCAGCATAGGAGTTGGAAAACAGCGCATCGATTCGTTCCGAAACGGCAGCTGCATCTTTGGCATTCGTAATTTGAACCGCATACCAGCCAACATTATTTGCGCGCGTGGGCGCTGTTTTGAGAAGCGCTTCGTTCAAATAATCCCAGTGGAAGTACATATCCGTTTCTTCCGTAGCCGGATCTCTTCCTTTATAAATTCCCCTGACCACGAAGGACCACTGGCCAGGATAAATATCGCCTGTAAGCTGGATAATGTCTCCGATCTTAAAACCATACTGAGCGGCAAGTTTCTGCCCGACCACGCAGGCATCGCGATCCTTCTGGAAATTTGCTAGCTCTTCCGCACTCAGTTGGTACTCCGGATAGAGCGTAAACATAGTCTCGGCATCGCAAGCGATGCGGGGAAAGAAATGCTTACTATCGATATACTGACCTCCGAACCAATTTTCGTAGGTGATATTTTTCACCCCGGGAACGCGAAGGATCTGATCTCGAAAGGCAAGTGGCAGTGGGAACACGAACGATACAGAATTCCGTGTCACAAGCCGGTCCGGCGCGGCGGCATCAGCACCTGCGTAAAACGATGTGACGAGCGTCCGAAGCAATGCAAATGCCATAACGGCGATCGCTACACCGAGGATCGTTAGAAACCCTCGGAGCTTATGCCGGAACACATTACGCAATATCAGTTTGGCGATTTTCATAAACCGGAAGTATTTTTAATTTACTGCAAGTTCGCCCTTGTCGAGATGCCGTGTCTTGTGTGCTTTTGCAGCGGCAGCGGGATCGTGGGTTACCATGACGATCGTCTTCTTGAACTCCTGATTGAGCTGTTCCAAAAGCTCAAGCACATCTTCCGCTGATTTTCGATCAAGGTCGCCGGTGGGTTCGTCCGCAACAATGATCGTTGGGTCGGTGACGATAGCCCGCGCAATGGCAACGCGCTGTTCCTGACCGCCGGAAAGCTGTTTGGGATAATGCTTCAACCGATCGCTGAGTCCCACGACCCCAAGCGCCGTCTCAACATGCTGCTTTCTCTCGGATTTCGAAAGATTTGTTAATAACAAAGGAAGTTCGACATTCTCGAACGCAGTCAGTACCGGAATGAGATTATAGAACTGAAATACAAAGCCTACATGCTGCGAGCGCCATTTGGCTAACGCCGATTCAGAAAGGGTTGAAATATCGCTTCCGGCTATGCTGATAGAGCCGCTTGTCGGGCGGTCGATGCCGGCGATAAGATTCAACAGCGTGGTCTTGCCGGAACCGGATGGCCCCATTAGAGCGAGGAACTCGCCTTCCGGCACATCGAGCGAAAGATTTTGGAGCACTGGGATATCCATCGTGTCCCGCTTGTAGATCTTCGTTACGTTCTTGACTTGTACGATCGGTTCAGACATAAGCTTGAGATTTAGTTATGCGAATTTACGACATTTTTAAGCTCACTGCTATTCCGCAGTTTTTACCTTCATTCCGTTCTTCAATTTATCGGCGGGGCTAAGCACGACCTTATCCCCATCTTTCAAACCGGACTTCACTTCAATACCACTACCGACGGCCTCACCGAGCACGACGGGCGTTGTTGTTATCTGATCGCCCTGGATCACGAATACCACTTTCTTTCCGTTCCTCGTAATAACAGCGGCGGCTGGTACCGTCAGTTTTGGTCCGCTGGTATCCACTTGGGCTGAATCTTTCAAAAAGAGCACCTTTAGGCTCATTTCCGGAAGCACTCGTGAGTCCCGGTCTGTAAAATCAACTTTAGTCAGTACCGTGGCTTTTGTGCGATCGGCGGTGGGCACGATCATGTGTACCTTCCCGTGATAATGCTTTTCGGGAACAGCATCGAGCGATATTTCGCAAGGCTGCCCAACGTGAACCTCCTCTAAATTCGATTCAGATACATCGACCTCCGCATCGAGCGAGCTCATATCCGCCAGCGAAACAATATCCGCTTTGGATCCTGCGGCGGCGCCGAACGGAGTCATCACATCTCCAACGTCCGCATCTTTGGTCAGAACTGTGCCATCGAACGGTGCGCGAATATTTGTGAACTCCACCTGAACAGCCGCAGCCTGGATGCCACGCTTGGCAAGCTCAACGTTCGCTTCATCGGTCTTAACAAGGTCCTGAGCTTGTTTGAATGCAGACTGGGCGTTAACAAGGTCGGCGGATGCCGCAAGTTGTTTGTCGTAAAGTGCCTTTTCACGGTGATAATTCGAATCGGCGTTTACGAGTCCGTCTTTTGCATTCTGTAACGTCGCTTCGGCTGCGGAGAGCGAAGCCTGAGCTTGCAGCAGCGCAGCTTCAACATCGGGATCTTCCAAACGCCCGATTATTTCATTTTTTTTGACGATCGAGCCTTCCTCCACTCCAAGCCATACAAGGCGTCCTGTCCCTTTGGAGCCAACAGCCGCTTTCCTGCTGGCAACAACATAACCGCTTGCGGTCAGCACAGAATTCGCCTGCGACGGGAATGTCATGGAAACAACGCCTTCCTGAACCTCCTCAGGTGAGGAAAAAAGGCCGCGGCCTAAATAAAAGATGATCGCCAGGATAACGACAACAACACCAGCGTATATCGCTAGCTTGTTGACGCCTCCGGTGCGCTTCTGGCCGTTCGTAGTTTGGGCGGGTGCATCCCGCTTGATACGGAGAGAGGAAAGATCGGTTTTTTGTGGTTCGATCGGCATGAAAAAGGCTTCGAAGTGACGACCCAAGTGAATGGTACGGCTACAAAAATAACTCTTCTTTGCCGTGACGCATCAGAACGGGTTTTATTGTAGTTATTGAGAGCTATTTCAAGGACAGAACGTTATTTGCTCCAAATCCATTTAATCGCTTCTAATCCTATCATTTTATGGTATCCGAAGAAGCCATCCGAAATTTTGCTGACGAGATCGCCCGACGATATTCGCCGGAGAAGATCATTCTCTTTGGCTCCTATGCGCGCGGCACCGCGAATGAGGATTCCGATGTGGATATGCTTGTCATGATGAATTTTGAGGGAAGAGGAATTCGGAAGGCGGTTGAAATTCTAACTAGCATCGAACATCGCTTTCCTCTTGACCTCTTAGTGCGGCGGGCAGATGATGTGGCATGGCGAATCAAAGAGAATGATTTCTTTTTGCAAGACGTAATCAAAGAGGGCAAAGTGCTTTATGAGTCCATTAACACAAGAGTGGCTCAATAAAGCGGCCGAAGATTATCGCACGATGAAGCGGGAGTATCGCGTCATCGTAGAGCCGAGCTATTCGGCCGTTTGTTTTCATGCTCAGCAATGCGTCGAGAAACTCCTGAAAGCGTTCTTACACACAAACGCGATTTACTTTCCTAAGACACATGACATTAAAGAACTATTTACGCTGACACTTTCTGTGCGGCCTGAATGGCACTTGCTCATCGAGCCAAATGCATTCTTGACTTCTTACGCGATAGACACACGGTATCCAGGCGATACTCCGTATAAAGCGGAAGCAGACGAAGCAGTAGCGGCATGCGAGAACGTTCGTGTCATTATTTTGAAGGCAATTAAAGAATTCGACCAACTCCGCCTCGAATAATGTACCAAAAACTGTTTACCCCCTACCCCATCAATTCCATGACCCTCCCCAACCGGCTGGTACTGCCGGCGATGGTCACGCGGCTCTCGGGCGAGGATGGGTTCGTCAATCAGGATATTACCGATCGCTATGTACGCTTTGCGAAGGGCGGTGTTGGACTTATCGTGATCGAGGCGATGGCGGTGCATTCCGCGAAGTCGGGTCCTTTGCTCCGAATTTGCGGCGATGAATTCAAGCCCGGACTCACCGAGCTTGCGAAAAGAATTCACGATACCAGCGATTCCAAAGCCGTCCCGCAGATCATCCATTTTCTGAAGATCGCGCGTTCCGGATGGCGACAGAAGATCGAGGATCTTTCGATTGCGGACATCCAGCTCATTATCGAGCAATACGGTCAAGCGGCGCTCCGCGCGCGCGAGTGTGGATACGATGGCGTTGAAATGCACATGGCCCACGCCTACACGCTTTCAAGTTTTCTTTCAAAGAAAAATAAGCGTCCCGATCTCTATGGCGGCAAATCGCTCGATAACCGAATCCGTTTGCCACTTCAGATCATAAAAAAAGTGCGCGAAATGGTTGGGAATGATTTCCCCATCGGCGTCCGCTTTTTGGGTGAAGAGTGTATCAAAGGCGGATATACGACGGAAGAATCTGCGATCATCGCACTAAAGTTTGCGCAAGAGGGCGTCGATTATATTTCTCTTTCCGCCGGAGGGAAATTCGAAGATGCGGTCCATAAGGAGGGCGAAGTGCTTTATCCCTACACCGGATATTCCGGCGACCGTTGTATGCCGCCGATGGAATATCCCGATGGCTACAACCTCCACATGGCCGAAGCCTCGCGAAGAATGCTGCGCCGGCATGGGTTCCAAACGCCTGTTGTCGCAACGGGAAAAATCCCCTCTCCCGAATTCGCTGAAGAAGTATTGCAAGATGACCGCGCTGACTTGATCGGCATGGCGCGCGCGTTGCTGGCCGATCCCGATCTTCCCAATAAAGCGCGCTCTGGGAACTCGGATAAGATTGTCAAGTGCATTTACTGGAATATCTGCAAAGCGCTCGATGAGAATTTCCATCAGGTGGTGTGCGGGCTGTGGCCGAAAGATGAAATTCAGGCTCCGTATTCCGAAGATACCGAAGCTCCGAAATGGCCCTCCCCTAACCCCTCCCGCGAGCGGGCGGGGAACAATGAAAATCTCCCCTCCGGCGAGAGGGCTGGTAACAATGAAAATCTCCCCTCCCGCTTGCGGGAGGGGCCGGGGAGGGTCCCCTTTCCGTCCTCGTGCGTTCTGGCAACATTCGTTTAAATTGGAAACCCGCCACCGATAACGAAGCCGTTATGGGTTACGAGATCTGGCGTTCCGACGATGGCGGCAAAACCTTCTCGCACATTTATTCCATCACCACTTCCATGTGGACGGATCATCTTGCCGCTGCGGGAATTTCCTACCAATACTACATCCGTGCGTATGATCTTGCAGGCAACAAGAGTGTGCCATCCAATATCGTCCGTGCCGATCTGCCGATGGAGGTAGAACTGCCGCCGGAACCCAAAGCCATCGCGCGCCCAAGCTTTATGAAACCACCGATGGTGGCGAAACCGCAGGCCGTGTAGCCGTGACTTTTAGTCCTGCCATAGAGTACACTACAGCAGGCCACAATAGAATTTCAAAGAACTCCGGCGATCAATGTCCCCCAAGCTAAGGGTAGACCCGCCCAGGACTTTTTGATCACCCCCAGGCGCCATTTGATTTCAGTGGATGAAGGATCATCAGTGATGATTCGATCATCGGTGATGAGCAATCATCTCATGATCGATCATCCATGTGCAGGGATAACCCATGCCTGTACTGGCAGCGGGGTTTATACACTCTCAACGCTCGCGGATGGGTGGGGTACACATTGAGTAGAAACCCTCCCCATAGTAAACAACACCAATTCAAGACCAAAGGTGCCCGTTTGAGCACATGGTGGCGTTTGCGCGCCAATTTCAACGTTTTATTTTTTCCAGCGTCTGCTCTGAGCTTACCGAATCGGGCGGTGCTTCCAGCCCGAACATTTCTTTTTATCTTCTCCCCTCCCGCCCCAGCGGGAGGGGCCGGGGGAGAGTGCCGGTCGAAGTTGGTATTTTTATTAAACGTTCAGAGTTCAGTCCTTGCACACCCTCCCCTAACCCCTCCCGCTGGGGCGGGAGGGGAATAATTCTAATCCGCTTAGGACTATGGAAACCTAAAAAGAACGCGAACCCTCCCTGCGGCGCGACTAAGCCTAAGTGTAAGGCCGAATCTTCAGGTTTGGCGAAGTACCTCACCCAGCCTCCAGGTCACTGCTGGAATTTGCTTTGCGCCGAGAGCCAGCCGGTTAGATTTGAAATTACCCTGTCGAACCGTTCGTTCGAAACGGTGCCGATACTGCCTGTTATTTGATCTTCTGCGATAACCATCAGTCGGGTAACTCGAATGAGACTCGATGTTTTGAGTGAGGAAGATCTGAAATCGGGATCCGATTCCGAGATCACAACATCAATGCCTTCGGTGAAATGATGAAGTTGCGACGTGATCATGCATCCAAGCCAATCGCCATCGTAGTTGGGCAGTCGCGCAAGGAGCAGGATGGGACGGTTTTTGCCTTCGGTCAGGTCGGTATGAGAAAAGGGAGCAATGGCAATTACGCCAGGTCTATAAGCCATTTGCTTTCACATCGCTTTTCGTATAAGTGACGGGATCGTCTTCGAAGCCACGGATCGCATTCGCCATCGAAGCCGATGACCACTGTCGCTCCAGCGAACTGCTTCGCTCGAATTTATGCAAAAGATAATCCGTGAAATCCGCCACTTCTTCCTGCAGATCATGCGGAAGTTGTTTCGCTTTTCCTGTGATCAGTTCAAGGGTGCTCATGCTTTTCTAAAGATGATTTAGGAATGAAAAGTTCAACAAAGCACAACCCATGGCAAAACCGGCGAATCCAGCCCCCCGAACTGTCTTCCGCATTCCGCACGTTACAAAACATCATGCGCTGGTTAATAACGCTCGCGGCCCTGGTTCCCTTATGTTTGGTTGGAGGAAGTGTTCGCGCCCAAAGCAACCCTCCGTTTAAAAACCCCTCGCTGGATAGCAATTGCTACTTCCCGCAAATTGGCGTGCCGGGAGAGATCGACACGATTTATGGGGATTCCGCGAATGAGGAGCTTGGCGGCTTCATTCACAACCTTGGGCCGAACCCCGATGGAACTCCTGGGAATATGCTGATTGGAAGTGAGATTGGTGCGAGTTGGAGTGAAACTCAAACCGGACCGAATTTTAACTTGCACGATCTGAAGGCGAAAGCTCAAAAGCTGAATTTCAATCCAAACCTTCTTCATTTCTGCCATTTACATGACCGAAATCATATCGATATTTTTAATGGGAATATTTATTGGGCCGACGATAAAGGAAACTACGATTCAAGCCGTTATACTGTTTTGAAAGAAAACCTTCCAGTAAATATTCGGCCTGGGAGCCACAGGAGTGTTGATGGATGGACCTCTGCCCTGGTATGTGGCCCATTTAACAAGCGATACGATTGATGATATTGTATTAGGCGCCTATACCGACATCACAGACTCTCTTCCCCCTTTTCATAGCAGTGACACCGCCTATGTACTCCTATATCGCGGCGGAAATCAATTATACGGAAAAGACACGGTTTCCGAAGATACCTCAGCCTTCCTTTTTCCAATAGTACCTTACGTCAATGATATTCTAAGCGCCACTCAGGGCGATTTTCGCGGCGTGGGAAGGGATGATCTTATTGTCAGCCATTTCGATGATTGCTGGTACTACAGGAACGATCCTCCTTTCTCGATTGAAAAATTTGCACAAGAAATTCATGGCGATACTTTTTTTGTGGAGCCTTTGCTTGGAATCAATGGCACCAGTAATGCCATACCACCCAATAATTTTCCTATGCGGGCATTTCCCAAAAAAGCCGGCGATAGTTCTGTTGATTTATTAGTGACCGGTTTTATTGATTCTGGATCTAATAAGGCATCGATTTATTTCTTTCGAGGTGGTCCGGAGTTCGGCTCACATCGCATTACCATCGATAGTGCGACGTTTGTGATTACTCATCCGCAATATAGCTTTGGCACCGACCCCAATGAAGACTGGCCTCAGTCGATTGCGGATGCAGGCGATATGACGGGGACTGGGAACCATGTTCTGTTTACGACAGCGCGAAACGACGGAGGCGATTACTGGTGGGACGTCTCGTATGTTACCGGAGAAGCGCTCGATAATAAGATCGATATTTGGAATTCCTCCCCGTTCAGCGAAGGAATATCGGGAGATACCCTGACGGCAAATGACGACAGCCTCGAAGACTATCTCTTCAGCTTAGGATGGCCGAACGCTCCGAATGGTATCTCCACGGCAGGTGCCATGTGGCTCATGTACGGGAGCAAAAACATTCCAGTCCACCTCAATCCGCAATTCGCGGACGTGAAAAGCATTCCGCAGCAAGATGGCGCTGGGATCACATTCGCGCCAAACCCAATTACGAAGTCCTGGAGTGTGGCAACAATAATCTGGCCAGTATCTGAAGAAGCCGACTTATGTGTCTATGATCTATTAGGAACGGCGGTGCAAACGGAGAAGATCAGATTGCTCGGCGGGCCGGAACAGCAGCGCATCTATTTCCCGAATCTCGCGGCTGGCATGTATGTGGTGGAGCTTCATGGTGCGTCCGGCGTAGCGCGGGCAAAGCTTGTGGTTGTGCATTGAGCCAATTTTTCCACCGTAGCGGCACGGTTCCCGTGCCTTCCCGGTGAAGCGCGATCTGCTATTCAACGCGGAAGGCGGGGGGACCCCGCCACTACTTTGAGATTCTACCAAATCCGGGTCTGGATTCCCGCTTTCGCGGGAATGACATCTTTTTATAGTCAAGAGTTCAAATTGAGGGATTGTCGCCTTTTTCCCCTCCCGAACTGTCTTTCACCGCCCATGCGTTACAATTCTCTAAAGCTCCCCGCAATTTAAAATAATCTCCAAGTGCCCCGGACTACTCGGAAAAACAAAGCCGCGAACCAAAAACCCCGCACTTCGTCTGCAAAGCCGAAGAACAAGCCCACCGCTCCCGGAAAGATGGAGCTCGCGTGGCTGCGGCTCGATCCAAAAGTAAAATATGGCAGCACAATAATTGCTGCAGCCGCTGCGGCCCTCGTTTTCTATTCTATTCATTCCACCAACGGGTTTGCCAGCTTCCCTGTTGACGATGCGTGGATACATCTGACCTTTGCTAAAACGCTCGCAACAACGGGCCGCTTTGCCTATGGCGCGCTGAACGCGGCTACCTCCGGCTCAACTTCACCGCTGTTCACCTTCATCGAGGCAGCACTATTCCTTGTAACGAAAAATGAATTTGTGGTTGCGCTGATTCCCTGCATTCTCGCATATAGTGCGTCGGCGTTTCTTCTTTATTACCTTGTTCGTGAGTTTACAAACGTACCCTGGGTTCCAATTATGGGAACGGTTCTCTTAGTTGCTGCGCCATCGCTGCTCATGATCTCCAATTGGGGAATGGAGACCTCGCTGGCGATCTCGCTCCTCCTTTGCTCGATGTTATTTTACCGCCGCGAACGGTGGGACTGGCTTGCCCTTGCGCTGGGCCTTGCGATCTGGGCGCGGCCCGATACGGTCGTGCTCGCAATTGCGATCGGACTGGATTTTTTGTACACGCGAAAAGTCGCTCCTGCGAAGCCCGGCGTGAAAGCCATCATCATTCTGTGTGCGCTTGTTGCCTTATATGCGGGATTTAATCTTCTGCTTTCTGGCACGATACTACCCAACACGTTCTATGCGAAGCTCGCTTACTACCGGAATGGCAACACCAATTTTTGGACGCAGCTTTGGCAGCTTCTTGCCGGCAATGGAAGAATAGTTGCGTTCCTCCTTGCCGCGATCGGTGTGGTGTGGATGGTTACCGAGAAAAAGCGCGGGAACATGGCGTTGGTACTCTATCCGCTGGGAATGATCTTCCTTTACAAGTGGAAACTGCCCTATCTCTTCCAGGATGGTCGTTACCTGATTCCGATATTGCCGTTCATTCTTTTGCTTGCGATTATTGGTAGTGCGCGTAGCGCGATGTGGCTCGCGAAGTCGGTTGCACCCGCGACTATTCTTTCGATCATGCTTATCCTTGCCGCCGCCATCGGTGAGATTGCAGGAATGAGTGACGCGCTCGATAATTTAGCGTTCGAGGATTCTTACATCCATAACTTACAGGTGCAAACTGCCACCTGGTGCGCCAAGAACCTTCCCCAGAGCGCCGTCATCGCTACGCACGATATTGGCGCCCTGGGATTTTATAGCGGTCACCGGATCGTCGATCTTGTCGGCCTTGCAGATCCCGGCATGATAAAGTTCTTGGACAAGCCGGGCGCACCTTCCGAACTACACAAGCGAGGCGTAAACTATGCCGCACTGCTCGATAACTGGTACGAGATCGTGAACGAAAATACCGTCTATGTCAATGCGCCACCCGCAAGCGAGGTAATGCGCGTGTACCATTTCACGGATACGACGCGATTCGTAGGACCGAAGGTGCTATCCATTCACAAATACCTGTATAGCTTGCTTGCCGGCGAAGACCCCAGCTCGTTCCAGGAGGCGATGAAGGAAGCGATCGCCGCGGAACCGGACGACGCGCTCACCTACACGCTTGGCGGGGAAGTATTGATGCGAATGAATAAAATGGATGCCGCAAGATCGGCTTTCCAAAAAGCGATGATGCTCTTTCCATCCTCTGAACGTGCGTTCAACGGTCTTCGTGAATGCTCTCGGTGATGGTAATCGAAGATGCATTCGCCTTCCCCCACGAATAGAGCCTGCCCTCAGCTTGACGGGGGGCGCACCGAGCATCGCCCACGATGCGAAGCGGAACCCTGGCTTTGAGATCAATTTTTTTATTTTCTCCCCTCCCGCACCTGCGGGAGGGCCGGTCTTTTCATTCTCCCCTCCCGCCCCCCGCGGGAGGGCCAGTCTTTTCTCTCTCCCCTCCCGCCCCCGCGAGATGGGCAGTCTTTTCTTGCTCCCCTCCCGCACCAGCGGGAGGGGCCGGGGGAGGGTGCCGGTCGAAGCGATATTGTTGTTAATAGCACAGAGTTCAGTCCTCACACACCCTCCCCTAACCCCTCCCGCAGGGCGGGAGGGGAATAATTCAAATCCTTTCAGTACTATGGAAACCTAAAACGAACGCGGACCCGCCCGGTGCAGGCGACTAGGTCTGAGTGTTGAATCCTTCGGCAAGCTTAGGACGGGCTCGTCAGGTTCGGCCAAGTACCACGCAGTGGCCTGAAGGTTACGGCTACTCGGCTTCCCCTCCCTCTGAACTGTCTGTAACCGGCCATGCGTTACAATCTGGCCATGCGTCCCCGCATATTCATACTATGGTTTCTGCTATGCTTATCGGCTGCCTCGATGCCGATCGCACCGGTGCGGGCATCATGGAATAATATTGGCGATTACACCACCGCTGATTTTTACAATGCCCATTTGGGCCTTGTTGCGACGGACGGTCAACATGCTCTAGTTCAGCGTGTGGTAGATGGTACGCTGACCGGTGTGTTTGCTACTTCTGTCAGTCAAATTGCTATCCAGGATTCCGATCGTGCATGGGCAACGGATGGCGACAGCCTCTATCTTGGAACGAACCAATGGTCGTCCTGGCAAACTGTGCTTGGTCACGAAGACCTAACGCTTGTGCGCGCAACGCCCTCCGGGCTCTTCGTTTACTCCGACAGCGATCTCTATGCGACCGTGGGCGATACGATGCTCGTGAAGGTGAAGGGCATTCCACATGGCGATTCGATCACGGCGATGGATTATCTTTCACCTTTGATCCTTATCGCTGTTTCGTCCACCAATGGCTATCTCTCGACAGATGGCGGAGCAAGCTGGGCGCTTGTAAAAAGCAAAATGAAAGGCGTGGCAAGCGTGTTCGCCGATACCGCGCATCATCTTGTGTTTACCGGCGGGGATAACCTTCGTGTAAGCCCCGATAGCGGAATATCGTGGAACGTTGTTGTTCCACCGGAAGAATTTGGCATCGCCAATTTTCTGGGCCAAGTATTTGGCTCCCGTGACTGCTCTGGAACGTTCTACATCTCCAATGTCACGAACAATGGAACCGTCGCTAATTTGTTTCGCAGTCAGGATGATGGTATTACATTCGAAAATGTAAGCGCAGCTTCCTTCCCTCCTATCATCAAAGGATGGGCGTTCGATCGTGGTTCGACCGTGGTGTTGGGTTACAGCGTTGACCTTGACGAACTCGCATACTCCATCAGCTATAATGGCGGAGATGGCCTCATTCCAGATTCCGTCGGAACCGCACTGAAGGTTGCAGCAGATACCATCTACGATACGATCTGCAAGGTCAGCTCCGAGCCCTTTGCGGTGTTCGTTAGTTCCTCGATTTGCACAGGAGTTCGCATCGATGGAATAAGCGTGGTAAAATCAAAGGGCGCTATTCTGACCAATATCACTCCGCAAACGCTATTTGGCAACGAAGCAAGGTTTCTGCTATCGTATGCCGGAATCAATCCAGGAGCAGATTCTATTGTACTGAGCCTCTCGTTTCATAGTTTGGAGTGGGGCTTCCCGGAACATATTGATTTTCCCGTTATTGCATTTTCTACATCTCCACCTGCCGTACTTGCTTCGACCGATAGCTTGCAATTTGGCGATGTGACCGTCCGGACTTCGAAACGGTTGTCTCTTCAAATTGCTAACCATGGCTGTGCTGTACTTCGTGTCGATTCTCTGGTTTCTAGCAACCCGGTCATATTTGCGCTTCCCCAACTTTCCTTCCCTCTATCCGTAAGCGGACATGATTCCATTAATATCCCCGTGACCTATTCGCCCGCGTCCGTAGGCCCATCGCTCGAATCGATCGAGCTTGGTACAAGTGCAGGTCATACCTTTATTGAACTCGAAGGACGCGGCACCGAAGCAGCCGCCGTTTTGGAAGATGGAGATCCCTCGTCAGGGGTGTTCGGAGTGTTCCCAAATCCGGGTTCCTCTGCGATCACTATAAATGGAGTGGAAAGGGGTGTGAACTTCGAGATACTCGATCTTCTTGGCAGAACGGCATTGCGTGGCATTTGGGATGGTGAATCGATCACCACCTCCTCTCTGCCGGATGGGATGTATTTTCTAAAATGTTGCGGAATGGCAGAGCGTGTCATTATTTCCAGAAAATGAAACACGCGTTGTATATCGGAATTGTCATCGTGCTGCTCGGTATGCGCATGGACGCACGCGGTCAAGATTGGACGAAGGTTCTGCAACTAACCGAGACGAATGGTGCATCGGCGTTTTTTTTCAACGCGCAAGAAGGGCTCATCGGTACGGGGCATTATTTGAGCCCTACGCCTGCTCAAATTTACTACACCAACGATGGTGGCGCAACCTGGAAGCTTTCGCAGTTTGCAAATCCGAACATCCTGGGTCAAGTTACGGACATTTATTTTCATGATCGGCTCCAGGGTTGGGCTACGATCCGAGAAGCGTCAGAAACTGGTTGGAGCGGGGTCTATCATTCCACCGATGGCGGTGTTTCATGGACTCTCTTGAAGCAGGCGGGGTTCCCAGCCGGTATTCGCGAGACAAGCCGCGGAGTGTTTTATACCGATCGGGATGTCAACCCCGGGGTAATGTTCTCGAGCGATACCGGAAAGACCTGGACCGAGGTCGGCATGACCGCAACGGCGCTCGGGATCGATTTTATGGACGATTCTACCGGGTTCGTTACGTCGCAAGCTTCGGGCGCGCCGCATCTATCCACTACGGACGGCGGCAAAACATGGCAAACCGTCGCTACAACCTCCGAGGCGTGGACCCCATACGGCGATCCCTTTTCGCGCTCATTCTTTCTTGCCAGTGAGCGCGATCCGCTAAAATATATCGCGCAGACCACGATCATCCAGGCATCGCTGCCAATGTTGACTGAAAACAAGATAAAAAATTATGGCGATTCCGGTCTCGCGGGGGGTATTGCCGGATCGCATGTTTGTCAATCCGTTATTTATGTGCAAGGCCGCGAGCCTGCATCGTACTCGCCGGATGGAATTATTCGCACCGAAGATGCCGGACAAACCTGGAAGTTTGTCGGTGGACCAAATACCATCAATGACAAGCGTTTTGCCGTAACCGGCCGCGGTGCGGTCGTCATCGCGTTCGATGATTCCGGCGGTGTTTGGCGAACTGCCGATGGAGGGGATGGAACGCTCTCGCCATCGGTGCTTCCCTATGTGTTGATCACGCCACCGCGCGACACGACTCGCGCTATGCTCTGCGACAGTGCAAGTATTTCTATGGTGCTTGGTTATCGCACCTGCGACTCGGTGGTCATTGCTTCCGTGAAATTTCTGAACGATACTTTTGGGGAACTGAGCACGCCTGCGTATGACAATAACTTGAGCTTTTTTGCTGTAGCGCGGCCGGACACGCTGCACGTTCACTACCATCCGCAGGTTCTGCGGAGTTGGACGGCGGAAGTCCAACTGGCGGTTCAGCAATCTTATGGATATACCGAAGATACTCTAATCGACATCCCGGTCGAAGCTATTCCTTCCCAACAAAGTACACTTGTCATTTCCGGGACATCATCACACGACACGATCGAATTCGATTCGGTCAGCATTTGCTCGGATGCTTTCGAGACGGTGACGATGAGCGCACGCGGTTGCAGCGATCTTGCGGTAGATACGCTGAAGACCAGCGGTTTTCCATTTTCGCTTGCATCGACGTTCCAACCGTTTGTTTTAAGCCCTGGGAATTCAAGGTCATTCCTTATACATTACACCCCGGATTCGCTGGGCCACGATCGTGGCGTGCTCTATGTTGCGAATTCAACGGGTTTGGATTCCGTCATTCTATTGGGGACAGGATATTCTTCGGCCACTGCTTTGTCGTTATCGCTTAACGATAGTATCCATTCATCGGAATGCGATTCTGCTCCATTTACTTTGGTCTTGAGCAACATTGCATGCAAAGCATTCACTCTCGATTCAATTGTGACCAACGCTCCTTTTCGAGTGGGAATGCTTCCAAATCTTGACTCGGTGCAGCCAGGCAATACTATTTCGATTCCACTCACCTTCACCCCGAATATTGTTGGGTATGACACGGGCGCGATACACATTTTCATCTCCTATGTTGGCACTGGCAAGTATGATACCACGATTCCCGTTGTTGCCTTGGGTACGATAGGGAAGGCGGTATTCAGCGTATCGAAAGACTCCTTGCCGATGGGGCAGGTGCCGATCTGCTCGGCTGGTATTTCGGATACGCTTGAAATATATAGTTCAGGCTGTGGAAACGTCGCTGTCTCAGCAACGCTGGATTCTGGCGGCATCGGCGATCATGCCGGATTTTCGCTGACGCGTGTGCCGAAGCCCCTGCTGTTTTCGCCGGATTCCGATGTCGTGATTATCGAGTTCCATCCGGTTCACACCACCGGTTTGGAGACGGTCAATCTTATTCTTAACACGAGCGCTGGGACGGTAACCATTCCAATCTCTGCTGTTGTCAATCCAAGTGCCGGAACTGTTGCGTTCAAAGTCTCTCCCAGTATTCAAGCATACACCTGCGAATCGGAGCCATTTTCGGTCTCTATTGCTAGCAGCCTGTGTGATTCTATCACGATCGACGGAGTAACCCTTTCCGGCTTGGACTCCGGAGACTTTGCGCTCACGGACTCCGTTCCTATCGTGATTGTCCCTAACGGGCAAGCCGTGATCAGTGGCATTTTCACCCCACAGGATTCGCTCGTAAGAATGGCGAGTGTAACATTCGTGTGGCATGAAGCCGATGGAACCATCCGAGATACGACGATCGACATCTCGGCACAAGGGATTTCCGTTCCACAGATACAGGTCGCGCTTGGCGTAACAAGCCTGAGTGCCGACGCTGGACAGACTGTGGCAATTCCACTGCTGGCAAAAAAAGGGAGCACGACGAATTTGAATGCGTTCGAGTTTACCTTGCTCCTCAACTCTGATCTTTTAACGCCCCTCCAAACGAATTCCATTGGTTTTTTTGGGGATGGCAATTCGGTTATTACTATCATGCGGGCGACCGATGGATCGCATATAGATACCGCACACATACAATGTAAGCGAGGGGCAGACGGCCTTCTTTCCATGGGTGAGATATGCGAAGTGATTTGTGAGGCGTATGTATCGAGCGAGCTATCAACGGGCATCGCACTACAGAATGTGGATTTCCGAGATGCAAGCGGCTCGAGCCAATGTCTTCCGTCCGAGATCGTGCAGGATTCCAGCGCAAATTTTGTTTTAGATCGAGAATGTAGCGATACGACGCTCGCACAATTTCTCGACGCTTCAACTCTCGTGCTGGATGGGATTTCTCCGAATCCGACCACAGGACTTATTCAGCTAACCTTCGAGGTTCCTAATGGATACGCTAACAATGCATTGCTTGAAATATTCAATACGCTTGGCGAAAAGATTGGAGTGCAACCAATCGTTTTCCCCGCCGGAGCAGTGGGAAAGGAAGTATTCGTTTTTGATCTACAACATGTAAACTCCGACATCAAAGATGGAATCTTATATCTTCGCATCCAAACGCCAGCCAGAAGCCTGATAGCGAAGGCAATACTATTGTCAGAACCGGGATTACGCTGATGTATTTCTGATTCCGTTGATTAGGATTTAGGTGCTTAACTATTGTGTAAGAGAAAATCCGATTAAGTCACTTCTGTCATTCCCGCAAAAGTGGGACGCTAACTGATGGGGGTCTAACTTCCAGCTTTCACTGAACGACAGTTCGGGAAATCAACCATCAGCGAAATCAGAAATACATCAGCGTAATCCCGGTTCTGCTTTTGCCCGATCCCGCAGTACATATCGCTGAACCTTGCCTGTATCCGTTCGCGGCAGCGCTTCGATGAACTCGATCTCTCGCGGATACTTATACGGCGCGAGTTCTCGCTTGACGAAATCCTGAATATCTTTTGCAAGCTCTGTACTGCCACGCTCTCCGGGTCTGAGCACCACGTACGCTTTGACAATAGAGCCACGAAGTTCATCAGGTTTGGGAACCACTGCAGATTCCTTCACCGATTCATGCTCGTTGATAACGGATTCCAATTCAGGCGGTGACACATTGTATCCGCCGGTAATTATAAGGTCATCATTGCGGCATTGATAATAAAAATAGCCTTCGTCATCCATGATGAATACATCGCCCGGGATGTTCCACCCGTTCACGACATACCCTTTTTGTCGCTCAGGCTTTTTCCAGTAGCGGCATCCGGTGGGACCTTTAACGGCGATTAGTCCCGGTGTGTTTGCTGGAAGCGTTTGACCATCTTCACCAACAATTTTTGCTGAATAACCTGGCACAGGCTTTCCCGTAGCCCCACCGCGAACATCACCAGGCCGATTGGTAACAAAAATGTGCAACATCTCGGTCGAACCAATCCCATCTAATAGATCGACGCCATATTTTGCCTTCCACTTTTCATAAATGGGTTTTGGTAACGTTTCCCCGGCACTCACACCAAGGCGAAGATGGGTAAGATCATACTCCCCTTTTTCATCCAGCCGCATCATCATATTGTAGCAGGTCGGCGCGCAAAAGGAGATCGTCGCCTTGTAGTTAGCGATGGTCTTCAGCATATTCTCTGGCGTGAATTGATCGAGCAACGCCACGCTCGCGCCAAAACGGAAGGGGAACACAAGTAAGCCACCCAACCCGAAAGTGAATGCAAGCGCTGGATGGCCGGTAAATATATCGTTCTCTGTTGGTGAAAGGATTTTGCGAGCATAACCATCGGCGATAGCGAGCACGTCGTCCTGAAAGTGTACCGTGCCCTTTGCATCGCCGGTCGAACCGGAGGTATAACCGATTAAGGCAAGATCACTTCGAGAAAGGCTCGCCGGTGCCAGCGACCTCGGTTCCTTTTGCCAAAGCGATTCAAAGGAATCGTAGGTACCGTGTGTTCCGTCGGTGACGAGGATCTTTTCAACGGTGTCCATCGCAGGCTCTGCCTTTTGGACTTCGTCGATCGAACCAATATCGCAGAGTACCAACTTGCATTCGGCGTCATTTGCGCGATAGCTGATCTCGCGGCTGCGCAGCATCGTCATGATCATCACTGCCACACCGCCGATCTTCAAGCAGGCAAGCCATACTGCAACTGCCGTCGGGTTATTAGGAAATCGCATCATCACCCGATCCCCTGGCTCAATTCCCAACCTTTTTAGTGCATTACCCATTTGGTTAACGCGCGCATGCAACTCTGCATAAGTGATCATGTGATCTTTAAAAAAGATCGCGGGCCGGTCGGCGCGACCCTCGGCGATGTTACGATCGAGCAGTTCAGCCGCTGCATTGAGTGCTTCGGGATACTTGAATTCCGGTCGAGTATAAACGCGCTCGGCCCAATCTTCTAGAGGGGGTAGTTCAGCTAAGAATTTTTCGTATGACATAGGGGACTTCCGATGATAGTTAGTCAGTCTCAGTTGAGCTACAAATTTTCTTGTGCGGAAGTTCAATATCAAGGTACGAAAGAGGCCTGTTACTTTCTTCGACGAAACAACGTACTGGTATTCATGAAATCACTTCTTTTCGCAATTCTTTTATATTCGACTGCTCCCGTTAGCGCGCAACAAATGACCATTTCCGGGATGATGCACCATAGCACGCTCGAAGGCGGCTGTTGGTATCTGCAGGCGGATGGCGGAAAACGCTATGAGCTTACCGGCGACGCAGGCGTGCTGAATTCGTTGTATGAAGATGGGGAGCACGTATCGGTGTTAGCTACTCCTGCAAAAGGAGCGGCGTCGATCTGCATGATGGGCGATATCGTGCGAGTGTTGCGGCGTATTGACACGGTGCGCTATCCCATGGATCCAGTGATTTCACCAATGATGGTAGAGGGCACTGTTCATCGCACTAAATCAGGCGTTTGGTATGTGAAAACAGCCAAAGGGTTTCAATACGAATTCAAGGAACCAGTATTATCAAAATTTCGCCACATAGGTATGACTGTTCACGAGCGGTTACGTGTGCTTTTCCAGAAAGATGCCGAGAACAAGAACATGAATGGCGTGATCATTTCGGAAGCACCGAAGACAACCTCACCGGTGGATACGGCCAGCACTGCGCGCGATAAGAAGTTTGATCCACGCTAACCCACTGTGATAAATCGGATATTACGAAAGAGCGTGAGCGCTCCAGAGTGCAAGCACCAACAGGCCGAAGAAGATCCGATAAAATCCAAATCCGGTGAACGCGTGTCGCTGCACGTATCGAATGAACCATGCTACGACGGCTAACGCAACCACGAACGAGGTAATAAAACCGATCAGGATCATACCGACCATATCGCTGGTGAGCAGATGGTGGTATTTCACCAATTCGTAAACCGATGCCGCAAGCATCGTTGGAAAAGCAAGGAGGAAGGAAAACTCTGTTGCGTCCGAACGTCTTACGCCGCGGAGCATTCCGCCCATGATCGTTGCCGCTGATCGTGACGTGCCGGGAATAAGCGAAATCACCTGCGCAAAGCCGATCACCAGAGAGTCTTTCATGGTGAGGGAATCCACAGTGATCGTTCGATTTTCGTCAACTGTGGTTTTCTCGATGATGATAATAATAATTCCACCAACCAAGAGTGTGATCCCGATAGTGAGCGGCCCGAACAAATGCTGTGTAATGAAGTTGTGGGTGAGAAATCCGATGACCGCAGCCGGCATAAAGGCGACCAGCAGATTGACCATTAGCTTACCGGGCTTCGCTTCAATAAATGCTCGAAAGCGAGTGATGGATAATGGAGGAATGGCTGCGATCAGCTTTTTCCTATAGATCGCGCCAATTGCTAAGATCGCGCCGAGCTGGATCACCACTTCGAAAAGCTCCGCTTTATCTGGATTGAGCAATAGCGATTGGAATCCGAGGATTCGATCGAACACGATCAGATGGCCTGTGGAAGAGATCGGAAGAAATTCCGTCAGCCCCTCAACAATACCGAGTAGAATTGCTATTATAGAGATAGGAAGTGGCATTCGTGACCTAAAGCGAACGTTATTTTAAGGCGTGAGAGGTGAAGAACAAATCTTGAGCACAAAAAAGCCCCGACAAATCGAGTGTGCACATAAAATCTTTGTTATGTTGTATTAGGATTCTTCAGAAAATGCAAAACCCGCCGAGGGGCGGGCTTTGCAAAAACAATGATCGAGGAACTTACATTTTCTTCTTATCAGGAGATCCAGAACCCTCGGCTGGTCCGCCAGATGGTGGAGGAGGCATAAGGCCGAGCTGCATCATCATCGCATTCATATCGAATAGCCCCCAGTGCTCGACGAACTTCCCATTCTCCCATCGTACGATATCGATTCCCATAACGCCGGTCATCTTCTTATTTGTCGCGGGCATACCCATCATTGGCCCAGAGTTTGTTCCCGTGACACTGGATCGAGCAACGAGGATATTGCTATCAACGTATATTGCATCGATGGTTGTCTTCTGATCGGGGAATCCAACTTTCATTTCGGTGGCCATTTTCTTAAGGCCATCTAAGCCGGGACCCTGGCCAGGTAAGGGATTATGCTCGACCATGTTGGCGCTAACATACTTATCGAATTCATCTACCTTGCCGGCGTCGAAGTCGCTCTGCAAAGCCGTCCACGCAGCCTTCATGGAATCGGCGGCAGACATCCCACCACCGCCATCTGCCGTGCCGCCTTTCTTCATACAACCGGCAGCTAGTACTAAGGAAAATGCAAAAACAACCGCTATTCGTATATTCATAGTCTTATTGATGAAAAGGTTAAAACAACAAAGTACAAATATACAACATTTTCATATAGGAAGCAAATTTCCCTCGTCAACGCAATGAGCATACTTGTTCACCTACAGTGTGCGCTCAGCTAATCCCTTGTACATCGACATCTACGGTCAGCTTTACATGCGGGGATGCATATAGCTTTTGATATTCATCGACGGCACCTGTGATGAGTCTGCGGATCTTTTCACCGTTCGGATCCTGCTTCTTGAAATCTTTGATTATTAGATGCCAGCGAAATTCTCCGCGAAGTTTAGAAATAGCTGGTGGTGCTGGACCCATGCGTTCATAAAACGAAGCGCGCTCCGGAAACAGCGTTGCAAATTTCTTGGCGTGATCCTCGGTTGCTGCCTCGTGAAGACCCCGAAACTCGATCAAAATGAGGCGGCTGTATGGCGGATAATGAAGCGAATCCCTATCCCGCATCTCGCTTTTGAAGAACGCATCATAATTATGTGCTACCGCCATTTCGATCGCGGCATTTGTCGGCTGCAAGGTTTGTATAAGAACTTCACCGGCAAGTTCCAGGCTTCTTCCTGCACGTCCTGAGACTTGCGTTAGTAGTTGGAACGTCCGCTCGCTCGATCGGAAATCTGGGATGTTCAGGCTGGTATCTGCGCTGACCACGCCAACGAGTGTAACACGCGGAAAATCCAGACCCTTCGCAACCATTTGCGTTCCCAACAAAATATCTGCTTCCCCGCTTGCAAACGCCGATAAGATCTTTTGGTAGGACCCTTTACGCGATGTGGTATCAAGATCCATACGGACGAGCTTCGCTTCTGGGAAAGCCTTTGCGATATCATCTTCAACGCGTTGCGTGCCTGTTCCGCCAAGGCGAAGTGCATCGCTGCCGCAGGTTGAACAGGTAGTGCGTTTCGGCGTGACAAATCCACAATAATGGCAGCGTAACTGATCTTTTGCTCGGTGATACGTAAGCGTGACCGAGCAGTTGGGGCATATTTCGGGATTGCCACAGTTCTGGCATTCCAGATAAGTTGCATAGCCCCGGCGATTTTGAAAGAGAACGATTCCCTCTTTGCGCTCCAAGCGAATTTTCATTGCCTCGCGAAGTTCTGGCGTCAGCGCTATTTTTGCCTTTGCAAAATCGCGCCGGTTCTCGGCAGTGCGAAGATCAATAATCTTAACAGATGGAAGTGCGGCATTCTTCGCCCGCTCCGTAAGATTCAGTAATTCGTACTTGCCTTCAAGGGCATTATGATACGATTCGATGCTTGGGGTTGCACTACCTAGCACGGCGACTGCATTCAACATCGCCGCGCGAGCAACAGCCGCATCGCGTGCGTGATAACGTGGCGATTTGTCGAATTGCTTGTAGGTTGCCTCGTGCTCTTCATCGACGATGACAAGCTTAAGATCCTGTAACGGGGCAAAAACTGCACTCCGCGCGCCGATCGCGAGTTTGGATTTCCCTAATATTAGCGAACGCCATGCCGCTGATCGTTCGCCAATGGACATTCGAGAATGTAATACCGCGATGTCGGAATCATTCGAAAGACTCAGCCGCCGCTTGAATCTATCTATTAGCTGCGGTGTGAGCGAAATTTCCGGAACAAGAATAAGGACGCCATTTCCTTCTTTGAGAACTTTTCGCGCAAGTGAAATATACACTTCCGTTTTGCCCGAGCCCGTTACCCCATGCAGCAGGAAGGTTTTACTCCTCCCAGCATTAAGGCATTTCGAGATAGCTTCTACAGCAACATGTTGCTCGCTGGTAAGTGTGATCTTTGAAATATCATCATCATGAGTAGTTGGTACGATGTCAAGTTCCTCGGCGCGTTTTTCACGCCTTGCCGTGCTTACAAATCCTTTTTCTACTAATGCTTTGAAGGTGCTCTGGGATGCCCCCGCTCGTTTGAGCAGAAGTGGCATGCTCAGAGGCTTATCGGGCGCCATCTGCGCTTGTTGAACTAAAGCAAGCAGAATGTTTGCTTGCCTCGGAGCTTCCTTTTCAAGCTGATTTAGAACGTTAGATAATTCCTGTGACCCAACTAACAGATTTGGCGCAAGCTGAACCACTGTTTCCTTCTTGACCGATGCTTGCTTTGAAAACTGCCGTTCAATTCGAATGAATCCGGCATCCTCAAGGGCATGAAGTGTGGTATACAGGCTTTTAGCGTTGGTAAGCTTGCCAAGTCTATCGATCGAAATGCCATCGGGGTGCTGCTTGATCTCCTCGAGAAGTTTTACGCGTCGACTAGTTAAGTCTACATTTACCGAGGGATTCACCATTGCATAAACCCGAGCTTTCGTTTCCGGCTTTAATCCTTCCGGAAGTGCCGCTGCTAATACTTCACCCCATGAAGTAAGATAATACATGGCGAGCCACTTCGTCCATTTCAAGAATGCTTCATCGAAAACAGGCGAAGAATCGAGAACATCTGTAATTGGCCGAACCTTTGTTCTTATTGAAGGGGCATCTCGTGTTATGCTGACAAGCACTCCCGTCTTCTCTCGCTTGCCAAGTGGGACCAGCACGCGTGAGCCAACGCTTGCACGATCTGCAAGTTCGGCGGGAATGGAATACGTCAGCCCCTCAGCACCACCGGAGTGAAACTTAAATGGGAGCGAAAGAGCTACAACACCATATAACGTTGGGGTTGGGCTCAAAGTGTGCCGGTTGATTTCTCATTTGAGCCAATCGCACCACCTTCACCTTTTGACACACGTTCCATGATGAGCTGTTTCATCTTCTCCTCAACCTGTTGATGAGCCGTACCGCGCACTATAAGCTCTAATTGTGGACAGAACGCGGAATAGACCGCTTCGCCCTGGCGGCGGATCAGTATCTCGTATTCTTTATCTCCAATGCGCATATTCTTATAATTATTCTTTTGATTTGTTAATGACTGATCGCGGTCTCTTCTTCGATATGAACATGAGGAAGATTTTCCGTGCTGCTAATAGTAACAGGTGCGAGTTCCGCAGCAAGCCTAATTCCGGTAAGCACGAGATCCGCATCGAAATGGGACACGATATCCGTGCGCCCTGCGAAAAGCCGCGCAAGCCCTCCTGTTGCAACCACGATCGGCTTTTGACCTGGGAACGCGACATGGCCTAACCGGTGCACGAACCCTTCGAGCTGAGCGAGACCGCCAAAAAGAATCCCTGATTGAATACTTTCGATCGTGGTCCGGCCGATAATGCTTGTTGGAAATAAGAGCTCGATCGAAGGGAGTTGCGCTGCGCGTTGAGCAAGCGCTTCTGCACCAAGTTCAAGTCCGGTGGCAATAGCACCGCCCAAATAGATACCTTCCGAGGTAATGGCGTCGTAGGTCGTGGCAGTGCCAAGATCGACAATGATGCAAGGGCGGTGCACTGGCTCGCCCCAGAGTTTCCAGGCCGCAAGTGCCCCGAGCAATCTATCGGTTCCCAATTCTTCAGGATTTGGATAGTCGATCGTGAGGGGGAAGTTGATGCTGTTTATAACTAGAAGTTTCGCAGAGAGAAACATTTCCTGCAAAACAGCGATGAGCTCTTCGGTTGCCCAAGGAACCACGCTGGCAATCGCCACGGTGGTTGGCGCAAGAATACCTGCAAGAGGTGCGTCCAGCGTTTCGCGGGTAAGTGCACGGTGCGTAAGCGTTCTTGTTGGAATATCGAAACGCAAAGCAAGCTTACCGGCATCATCGAAGAGGCCAAGCGTGGTCGAGGTGTTTCCAATATCTACTGCAAGCAATCCCATTTGTTTATCAAACGCAATTTTCCCATCAAGCATTCAACGCAAGTTCTATTGATGTGAGGGGCCGATCAGCAGGCTGCCGTTGTGCCGAGTTACGATAGAACCCTCCGGCTGTTCCAGTCGTAATGCTCCGCTCTTATCAACATCCACGTATCGAATACTAGTAAGGCTTTCGCCATCGCTACCCGACCACTCAAGCGACGGTAAATCCATCATCCAAGCTAACTCGTTGCGAAGTCGTGAGATGATCTCGTCGTCGCCTCTTTCAATTTCCTCCCTCAGAGTATGAAGCACCGCATCTCGAACAGCTTTCACTGGAACATCCATGTCATTCAACAAAAGTGATGTAGCGATCGCATCCAATTCGTCCGAGAATTTCGATTGCCGAACATTGATCCCGATTCCAACTACTGCCGATCGCATCACCGAAGCATTCCACTGTGCCTCCAGCAATATGCCGCAGACTTTTTTCCCATTCAGCAAAACATCATTTGGCCATTTGAGGCGAAAAATATTTTCAGACGTTCCTGATATCTCGCGCAATGCCCCGACCACAGCAAGCGCCACTCGATATTGCAGCAAATCCGCCGGTTCCGGAATTCTCGTAAGCACTGCGCTCATCAGCAGCGATGCTCCCGGTTCATCATTCCATACGCGCCCGGCGGCGCGCCCGCGGCCGCCTCTTTGATGATGTGCCTGAATGACATCACCATGCTTCACTTCTCCGCGAGCAAGCATTTCGCTCGCCAGAGTATTCGTCGAGCCAAGTTCCTCGAACTCAAAAATATTCCACATGTATTCTGCAAACATTCGCTTCGTAAAATGTGCTTCACCAAATTGCTAAAAGTTGTGTTACCACTCGGTACTCATCACTCATTACTCGGTACTCAGGAAGTGCTTGTCTATAAATTTGGTGGCGCATTAGCCCGCACGAAGCGCGGCCTGGAGGCACTCGTCAAGATCTTGAGCGAGGCCTACAAGCTGGAGGCTACGCGCGCGCGGCGCGTCAAGAAATCGGGCAGTGTGACGCACGGTATCGTGCTCGTCACGAGCGCCATCGGCCATACGACACGCCATCTTGCCCGCGCCGCAGAGCTTGCCGAGGATGGCAAATTGCACGAGGCAGAAGAAGTCCTCGAAAGATCCATTGCCCAGCACCGCCAGCTTGCGGCATCGCTCGACATCGACGACGAAGCCGCCCTGCTCGACCGCTTCGAGGCCATCTCCGCCGAAGTTGCCGCCCTGCTCGAAGGCGTTGCCATCGTTCGCGAGCTTTCGCCGCGTACGCGGGATGCCATTCTCGCCATTGGTGAGCGGCTGGAGATAGAACTCATCGAGGCGCTGCTGCGCGATCGCGAGTTCCCGGTGCGTGCCGTCGATGCCTCCGACGTCATCATCACCGATGAGCAGTTCGGCCATGCCTCCCCGCTTCGGGATGAGATCACATCCCGTGCCGAGAAGCTCATCGTTCCACAGCTTCGACGCGGCCACATCGTGCTGGTGCAGGGCTTTGCCGGTGCAACGCTCGATGGCATCACGACCACCATGGGCAGCGAAAGTTCCGATCTCACCGCCACGCTCCTTGCTGCCGCCCTTGGCGCGAAGGAGATCGTCATCTGGAAGACGCTCCCTGGCCTTTACACCGCCGACCCGGAGTTCGTCAAAGCTCCAAAGCTTATTCGTTCCATGAGCTTCGACGAAGCCGAAGAGATGGGCCGCCGTGGCGCGCGCATTCTGTTCCCATCCTTCGCGCATCCACTCGCTGACCGATCATCCAGCGATGTCGTCCTCCGCATCGCAACGCCGTTCTCGCTGCCGAAGGGGCATACGACGCTCGGCAGAGAAGCCCCTGCTGCCCGATCCCCCAAGCCGCTGACGCTGGCGATGGAGCAGCATCTCGTCCTTTTCGCGTTCCAGCCGCTCGGTTCCCATGCGACGAAAAAGCAGAAGGAGGACGCAGCCCGAATTCGCTCCCGCGCCATACTCGCCTGGGATAGCCCCGAGCAAAGTTCCGCCATCTTCCGCAAGGAGGACCGCCGCGCCATCCTTCGAGAGCTTTCTAACGCCGGAATGACAGCCACGGAGGGTTCTCCACTTGCAGCGCTCTCGCTTATCGTGCGCAAGCATGGCGATGAGAATACCGCCCTTCTCGCCGATATAGCCAGAAGCCTCCGTCCGTTCGCAGTGCATGCCATTCTGCCCAGCTCCCGAAGCATTATCGCGCTCGTAGCGGATGCCGAAGCCCTCCCCGCCCTGCGAAAGCTGCATCATGACCTCTTCGAAGGATGAGGGCTGTCAGAACTCGGATTTATAGGATTGTAGGGATTTTTAGGATAGAACGCTTTTCCTGCCCATCCCTTTAATCCCATAAATCCGAGTTCAGACATTTCCCCAAGAAATTGGTGCCATTTTTCTTTCTTGTGAGTTCCCGATGAATCCTCGTTTTCAGGCTGTTTTCGCCATCTGTTGCAACAAATGCTTTTCTCAGAGAACTAGTTCATAACGAAAACTACCGCCGACGCCTCCCAGATGTCAATGAACATGACACGAACACATTGCTCACAGACACTTGGTGCTCATTATCTCACTATCAAATATACAACGCTTTTTCGGAGGTGCGGTGAAATGCGAAAATTTGTTTCGCATAGGTCGGTTGCATCGCCCACGATGCTTCTTCCAGCCCGACACCCTATCATCGGAACATTCCGCGATGCGTAGCGTTAGATTGAATTATGATGCAACATAACTTCACGCTGGATTACTGGGAAGAGGATGGATGGCTCGTGGGGCAGCTCCGCGAAGTGCCGAGCGTTTTTTCACAGGCGAAAACGTTGACGGAACTCGAAGCCAACATTCAGGAAGTGTATGAGTTGCTTTTCGAAGGCGCACAGTTGCCGCGCGAGCAGGTTCACTCCAAAGAGATCGCGCTCGCGGTATGAAGCGGCGCGAATTTGTCGAAGAGCTTCATAGAGAGGGTTGTTTTCTTGTTCGCCACGGTGCGAACCACGATATTTACCATAATCCGAAAAGCGGAAGGCAGACTGCTGTGCCTCGGCACACCGAACTTACCAATTTTATTTGCGCCAAAGTGCGCAAGGAATTGGGGCTCCCGAAGCGATAGCTTTTTCGGAGGTGCTGTGAAATGCGAAAATTTTGGTTTAGGCTGATCGAACGCTACGGTGGTTGCGAAAGAAGTTGGGTTAAATTGCTTCGAGCACCAACCTCATTCGAAAGAATTTGAGATCGATACCTAGGAAATGGGACGCAACCCGTTTTACTTCCATGATTTCATCATTATCGAGAACTGGCAATTCGCCATCAGGCGAATCGTAAGTTGGCTCCTTGTCACTTTGAAGGAATTCCCAAGTCGATCCATTAAGATAAATCGAAGCTACCCGCTTAGCATCTTCTTTTAATAATTCGCCCACGAAATCTTCGGCGTTGAATAGATGATATTGGGGGATGGTGTCGTAATCGTCATCCAACGGTTCAATTGGTAGTATGATAATGTCACGCATAATGGAGTTTGAAAAGGAAAATTAGATTACATCGAAACCGACATCTTTCAGGTACGAAAAAGTTGGGTCGTAATAACTTTTCTTCCTTGTGTGGTCTTCCGAATCTCCCGAAGGAACCACGATTACCATCCCTTGACGCGCTCGTGTCAATAAAACCCGATAAGCATTCTTTAGATAAAGCTGCCGCTCATCCTTTATGATTCGATTCCATTTCTTCCCTTGGAAAGACCAGTGTTCCCATCCGTCTCTTCTATACCTAAAATCAGCGTCCCATGTTACGCATGCCCAGTCAAGTTCCAAGCCTTGAACTTGAAATTCTGTTGCAACATCTTCGAGATAATAGGATGAGCGAACATCTTCCTTTCCATCAAGGAACCAATGAATTGGGTCCATAGGAGATTTGACATCGATTGCATACGGCTTCAATCGCAGAGCTTGTGAAGATACTACGATGCCATATCGTTCAGTGCCACGCGCTTGCTCTTTGAGCCACTGTTTTGCCGTACCAACGTTGCGTGTAACTACAATAGGATAATTTTGACGAACGGTGGACAAAGTTTGTCGAGCTTCTTCTACATCTTGATCCAGAAGTTGTTTAACTAAAAGCGAAACATTCTCGGAACGAAATGAGCGCATCGATACGAATAAATGGAGAGCCTCTTCATAAGACACATTTGGTCGAGATGAGATTGATTTCAAAACACTTTTAGCATTGTACTCGCTATCCATTAGTTTCGGTGAAATATGGATGTGCCAGTCTGGATAGGAGCGAATAAGTGATTCAACCCACTCACTTATACCTGCTTCTCCAGTGTGAATCTCTTGCCCACCGCCAACCAAACATACTATTACAGCCCAATCTGAATGTCGATCAAGACACGAGATCAAAAATTCGGGTTCTGAAATATTGAAATTTGGTCTTCCCTTCCTGCGATGCATGAAGTCTGTAGTCTTTGCCATATTCCATGCACGTTGTGCTTCATCAAAAAGAACCACATGCTCGGGTGGTGGATTGGGGTCTGTCAGACATTCGTCTCTGAAATGATGGATGTTTTGTATAAATGCTTTCACTTGGCGCAATGCTTCGCCCTTTTTTATCTTGCGTCCCTGTTCCTTCTCGAATTGAACTCTGTCGCGGGCTAACGCCTCATGCAATATAGCAACGAGAGGACCGTTCCCAGAAAGGAATACCGAATAAAGCTCATTCGCCTTATCAATATTTTCAGTCGCAACATTGAGGCCCACCAGTGTTTTACCTGCACCTGGAACACCAGTAACAAAACATATAGACTTGTGGGGGTTAGCTTTTGACTCTCGAATAATGCGTGTAATAGCACCCGATGTCATTGTGAGGTTTGTTGCACTTGCATCGTTCCTCGAAATATCCGCTACTGAGTGTCGGTTATAGAGCGTCCTTGCAGCCTCTATGATAGTTGGCGTTGGGTTATATCTACCACCCTCCCATTTATTGGAATCTATTTCAGAGCCTCCACAAAAAGCCAAGACATTATTTATTAACTCGCCTAATGTTTGGTCATTGCATTTGATTGGGAACAGCAGATTATCATTCTGAGGAGTCATTGCAACAATAGAAGCAACTTCATGTGCCTGTGTTGCAACGAGGATGGGAGCTATAAAACACTCGTGACTTGTCTCGTGAAAATTTTTCAAGTCAAGGGCGTAATCGCAAACTTGGTCGAGAGCATACGATGTGAATTCTTTATCGCCAATTTTGAATTCCACGACAAAAATTACTGAACCAATTAGTATCAACGCATCAATTCGTCTCCCCATCCGAGGAATCGAAAATTCTAAATAGATTGAACCTTTGGAGGTTGCTAATTCCCTTTTTAATATTGCAATCTCGTCTAGCCATGAATCTCGCTGAGATTGTACAACATCAAACTCGCTGTTCCTCGCCAATTTTCCGAGAATCTCGTCAGAGCCAGATCTAAGAAAGCTTTTGATCGAATCAGAGTAATAAGCCCTATTCATGCTAGGTTCACTGAGGAATTATTTTAACCATTAGAATGCGTAGTGATGCTGAATAAGAGCGAACAATGAGTCAGGGAGATCAAATTCACCCAACCGTTCATCAATAGCGGTCAATGTTTCGCTGAGATTCGAGAACTCCCGTTTAACGTTATCTTGGACTAATACAAATCCTTCCAAGCTAAGAGGCTCTACTATCCGTGCTACTTCTTTGAACTCATCATTATCGTAGACAAGGTATTCGGTATCAAAAAGGCTCTGCCGTGTTTCCCGCGGTTTCTCTTCGACGAAGTAACGTTTCATTGTAATTCAATTATTATAGGTGCCTATCAAATACTTTACTAACTTACAAAGAATTATAGCTGTTTGTATGATTTCGACTAATTTTCGGTATTCACCCAAATCCCCCGCCCCTCCCATATTTAATCGTATTTTTGCAGTAAGGAAATTACGACCACACATTCATTTTTGGCGGGGTTGTCGATTATTTCTTTTGCGCGTCGATATTCTTGAGTTTGCCTTGAAGTCGCTTTACATCCTTTTCGAAATCGCTTTCGAAGTCTCGGTCTTGTAGCACTCGGAATTTCCCGAATTCCTCTTCGGCTAATTGTTTGGCTACTTCGTGACTGATCGATCCTGCGTTTGTCAAAATTTCATATTCGTTGAATTGCAGAAAGGCATCGAGCTTTTGTACCCAGTCGGTCATTTTCATCGGTATCTGCCGCGCGGCCTGATTTTCCGCATAGTCAAGATACATCGATACAATTCGTTCCAGACCCTTGATCTCCGTCTCGTTCAGGTAATTCTTGGCAATGGCCACATCGGTTTTTAGTATCTTTCCTTCGGGAGCGTTTCTCCATGTTGTAAGCCCCATGTTAGGTTTTGATGCGCTTGTGCGTTCGGCGATCAGCTCTGCGGCGGTGTGCCCCGTGATGGCCCAATGGAGTTTATTCTGTACCGTCTTGAAAAAGGTCTGTGTGATCTCCGCGTCCTTGACGTAATCGATACTGCATTGTTCGTAGATGTCAGTGATCTTGAGATAGAAGCGACGTTCGCTTGCACGAATCTCTCGAATGCGATCGAGGAGTTCGTCGAAATAGTCCTTCCCGAATCGTGAACCTTGCCTTAAGCGCTCATCGTCGAGCACAAAGCCTTTTATCGTAAATTCCTTTAGAACGCGTGTTGCCCAAACCCGGAATTGGGTAGCCTGAATGCTATTGACACGGTAGCCGACCGCAATAATGGCGTCTAAATTATAATATTCAAGCTGTCTGGAAACATCTCTACCGCCTTCTTTTTGAACTGTCAAGATTTCCTTGACAGTTGCTTCTGGTTCAAGCTCATGGTCCTTGAAAATATTCTGGAGGTGAAGGCTAATATTTTGCTTCGTTGTCCCGAAGAGCTCCGCAAGCCGATTGATCGTGAGCCAAAATGTCTCCTCCTGAAAAAATACCTCGACTCGCACGGAGCCATCAGGCGTGGAATATAGAATGATCTCATTTTCTTGTGGCATCTAGTTCGGATTTCTGACTTCTCTTCTGGACTGCTTGTGCTTAAGTAGGTGCAAAGATACGGGATTCATCCATACTAACCAGATTTCGGACAAAAGCCTCTCTGTTCCCCAAATCCCCCGCCCCTCCCATATTTAATCGTATTTTTGCACGAAGGAAATTACGACCACACATTCCAATAACCATTATGAAGAAGCTTTTCAACCAAAATCGATACAATTTTATAGCGGCAGTTGCTCTTATCGCGGTGCTGGCGTTAGTTAGCTGCAAAAAGTCCGGCGGGCCGGGCGGCGATACGATCCGCGTGGGCGAGTTCGCCTCGCTGACGGGCGGGACGGCTACGTTCGGGCAGTCGGTGCATCAGGGCGATGTGCTGGCGATCAACGAGATCAATGCTGCCGGCGGCGTGCTCGGCAAGCAGATCGACCTTATGACCGAGGACGATCAGTCCAAAACCGAGGATGCGGTCGCGAGCGTGCAAAAGCTCGTGAATTCGGACCGCGTGGTTGCGGTGCTCGGCGAAGTGGCCAGCAGCCGCTCGATGGCCGGCGCGCCGATCTGCCAGTCCGCTCACGTCCCAATGATCACCCCCGCCTCGACGAACGAGGACGTGACGAAAAAGGGCGATTATATCTTCCGCATCTGCTTTACCGATCCGTTTCAGGGTCAGACGATGGCGCGGTTTGCAATGAACTCGCTCGGCAAAAAGCGCGCGGCTATTCTTACGGATGTCAAGCAGGATTATTCCGTCGGCTTGGACGATGCGTTCAAGAATACCTTTAATTTCAATGGTGGTACGATCGTAAGCGAGCAATCGTATTCCTCTGGCGATAAGGATTTTCATGCGGCGCTCACAAGCATCAAAGGCGCGAATCCGGAAGTGATCTTTGTGCCGGGATATTATACCGAAGTTGCGCTCATCGTTCGTCAGGCGCGTGAGCTTGGTATCGATTGCCCGATCTTGGGCGGCGACGGCTGGGATTCGCCCGAACTCACGAAAGGCAACGAGCAGCAGTTCAACAACACATTCTTCTCGAATCACTTTTCGACGGAAGATCCGGATACGACGGTGCAGAGCTTCATCAAAAAGTATCAGGATGAATACCATGCGGTTCCCGATGCGATGGCCGCACTCGGATACGATGCCACCCGCATTCTTGTCGATGCAATGAACCGCGCGCATTCGACCGATTCCAATAAGCTCATGAAAGCGATCTCCAGCACAACGAACTTCCCCGGCGTAACCGGCAACATCACGATCGATAAATATCGCAATGCCTCGAAGCCGATCACGATCATCAAGATCAAGGACGGGAAGTTCCACTTCGCCCAGCGCATTGGACCCAATGGCGAGGCGATGACGCCGTATCAACCATAAGGGTTTGAACCAGGATTACGCGGATGGAAGGGGATTACGCGGACGATTTTTGGATTAGATTTTCATGTAATGTTCGTTTCTAAAATTGTCCATGCGAGATAATAACCTTCCGAATGAGCGTCGAAGTGATTCCCAATTTGAAGACGGAGAATTGACGAAAAGGATCATCGGGTGTGCTATGCGAGTGCATTCTAGTATCGGGTGCGGATTTCAGGAGGTGGTTTATCAGAATTCGCTTGGGATAGAACTTAGTAAAGAAGGTCTTAATTTTTTGCGGGAATACGAAATACCGATTCGGTACGACGGACAGATAGTAGGAGCTCGTCGAGTGGATTTTCTTGTCGAACAACGCGTTTCAGTAGAGCTGAAGGCAGTAGTTGCTTTGGAAGACATACATCTTGCACAAGCAAAGAACTATCTGGAAGCGTATAAGCTTCGGGTAGGCCTTCTAATTAATTTTGGATCAACGAGTTTAGAATTTAAAAGAATGATCAATTCTAAAGCTCCGATGCTTGAAGCAAACATTCCCAAAATGCACAATCCTCATAATCGTCCGCGTAATCCCCTTCCATCCGCGTAATCCAGGTTCAGGTTCCCACTAATGGAATTCCTTCAGCAGCTCATAAACGGTATTTCTCTCGGCGCGATCTACGCGCTGATCGCTCTGGGCTATACGATGATCTACGGCGTGCTGCGATTCATCAATTTCGCGCATGGCGATGTGTTCATGATCGGGTCGTATGTCGGGTATTTTGCTGCGACGAGCTGGGTGAACACCATCTTTCCTGTCGGCAGTCTTGAGTCAACGATCCTTGTGTTCCTCATCTCGATGACGGTCTGCGCCGCGCTTGGCGCTACAATAGAATTTTTGGCGTATCGCCCGTTGCGTAAGCGGCCAAAGCTTACGGTGCTTATCACCGCGATCGGCGTGTCGCTCTTTTTGGAATATGCAGGTCAGCTTGTATTTACAGCGAACCCACGCGGGTTTCCACCACTCATTGCGAATAGACCGTTGGTGCACACACAGTCGATCACCATAGGTACCGTGGAAGTAGTTGTCATCTGTGTATCGTTCGCGCTGATGCTGCTGTTACGCGTGATCGTTATGCAGACGAAAATTGGTACCGCAATGCGGGCCGTTAGCCACAATCAGCAAGCCGCAAGCTTGATGGGAATCAACATCTCGAAGGTGATCACCTTCACCTTCATCATTGGCAGCGCGCTTGCTGGTGCAGGTGGCGTGCTTTATGGAACGGAATACCCGAGCATCGAGCCGCTCATGGGCATTCTGCCGGGGTTGAAAGCATTCGTAGCCGCTGTGCTCGGCGGCATCGGCAATATCCCCGGCGCCGCGCTTGGTGGGATGATCATCGGGTTGGTGGAGACTTTCGTTTCAGGCACCGCCGCCTCTACCTATCGGGACGCCATCGCGTTCGCGATATTGATTCTGATTCTCGTCTTTAAGCCAAGCGGATTGTTAGGAAAGCGCGAGATCGAAAAAGTATGATGAAATCCTCCCGCTGGCTCCTGCTCGCTATCGTCGCTATAATTGGCGTCTCGTTCGTCATGCCACAGATCAACGATTACATTGTTGGCCGCATTATTTATATTGGCATCATGATCTCGTTGGCAGTGAGCCTAAATCTCATCAATGGTTTTACGGGGCAGTTCTCGCTGGGGCATGCGGGATTTATGGCGGTGGGAGCATATACCTCCGCCGTAATAACAACCTACCTCAGCACGCATGGCTTTGCCATGGATGGCATGATGGGAATTTTTGGATTTCTCATTGCGCTTGTGGCCGGTGGCGCACTTGCGGCGGTTACGGGACTTGGCGTTGGAATTCCAAGCTTGCGGTTGCGTGGTGATTATCTTGCTATTGTCACTTTGGGATTCAACGAGATCATTCGTGTGATAATACAGAATGTTGATTTCAAGATCGATGGCACGGATTACATTGGTGGTGCGCGGGGCTTCAGCGTGCTGCCTCTGACCACGTTCACATGGGTTTTTATCATTGCTGCGGTCACTATTTTTTGCGTCGAGAACTTGGTGAACTCCACGTATGGCCGCGGTTTCCTTGCCGTACGCGACGATGAAGTGGCCGCCGAAGCCATGGGTGTGGACACGACGCGCTTCAAAGTGCGCGCATTTGTGGTGGGTGCATTTTTCGCTGGTATTGGTGGCGGGCTTTTCGCGCACTCGAATTATAACATAACACCGTTAGATTTTGGGTTTTTCACTTCGATCGAAATTGTGGTCATCGTCATTTTAGGCGGAATGGGTTCAACGATTGGCGTTGTACTCGCCGCCATTGTGCTCACGACACTTTCGGAACTGCTGCGCTCCGTGCCAAGCTACCGCATGATCATTTATTCGCTGCTTCTTGTCATTATGATGATTCTGAGGCCGCAAGGCCTGTTGGGGCCGGAAGTGATGGAACGAATTTTACGCAAGCGTCGGGATAAACCGCTGGCTGCCGCAAGGGAAGGGTAATGGAAAAATTATTTTCACCGTGGCGAAGCCAGTATATCTCTTCTTTTGCTAACGAACAGGAAAAGGGGCGATGCGTCCTATGCGACGCATGGGCCGCACGCAACGATGAAGAAAGCCTTGTGGTGTACCGGGGGAACGCGGCGTTCGTCCTGATGAACCGGTACCCATATAATAGCGGGCATCTGATGGTGATACCGGTGAAGCACACGGCTGAATTCTCATCGCTGACCAAGATCGAATTATCGGAGATGATGGAGTTGCTTCAGGCATCCGAGTACGCGCTCGGCGAGCTCTCGCATCCGCAGGGGTTTAACGTTGGTATGAACCTTGGCCGCGCCGCCGGCGCGGGGATCGACGCACATCTGCATTGGCATATCGTTCCGAGATGGAACGGCGACACAAACTTCATGCCCATCCTTGCCGAGGTGAAGGTTGTGAGCGAAGACATGGCTGAGCAAGGGAAACGCCTTCGGGAGATTTTTCCCCGTGTGATGAATCGGATCAAATAGTGTCGAAGAACGCGTAAAGATTCGATCGTCTTCATTGTTGTGCGGTGATTATTCCAAGTCGTTCTGTGTTCCCTTGTCGATTCGCTTATTATTGAATTGAAGACTATGAAACTCCGCGCAATTTACTTCGGACTAATGCTCATGCTCGCCATGGCTACACGAGCCTCGGCACAAACAGTTACCTACGATTCCATTCCCATCGATTCCGCGTTTTACGCCGCAGATCCTACGTATCTGGACTCGATCGAGGGAGCTCCGAATCACATGCAGGCCCACATGGGGGAAGGTGATATTTTTGCAGTACAGTTTGCAATTAATCAGCAGGTTGTCACGATGGATAGTGGAGCGACGCTGCATGTGTATTGGAACAGGGTTTCGAGTGATAGCTGCGCTATGGACATTCAATTCCAAGATTACAACTTCAGCGGCACACCGCGGCTCGGTCCAACTGTACACATGATCGAATCGGGCCCGGAAAATGTCTGGAACATGACGACAATCCTCGTCCCGAACTCGGGTTATAACACGCTGCAACTTTCGTTGGGGGTGAATCCGAACCCCGATCAGCCCGGCGCGGACTCCTGCTTTCTCGATGCGATCGAGCTGGTGCAGAACGGGTCAGCGGCCGTCGGGCAATATGCTGTATCGCAGCAGCCAACGCTCCTGAATTATCCGAATCCGTTCTACCATTCTTCTGGAACTAACGTGCGCATTCATGCGACTTCCGCAGGCATGGGCATGCTATCGGTGGTCGATGCACTGGGCCGAGAGGTGAACCAGGTTGCTTTGGGCGAGCTTAGTCCAGGAGATCGCGAAGTAAGCCTTGCGATGGAGGCTGCCGGGGTGTATTTCGTCCGGCTCTTGGTTGATGGTGTTCCTTCAGGGGCGCCACTCCAAATATCTGGCGAATAAACCGGATTTCGTGGAAATATTGGAATCTATTGGCCATTCGAAATGTAGTGCGGGCGCTATTACAGGGATTCGTGCCAATGCGTGAATTACTGCCTCGGCTGGTTTTATCGGCATTGCTACTGATCGCGGGGATTCTTGCGATATTTGAAAGCGTTTACCTGCGCAGCCAAACAGCCGAATTTTCCTCGGCGCGTATAGCTGCCTGGGCTCGGATCGTTCTGGCACTTGTTTTTGTACTGCTCGGATGCTCCGTAGCCATTGCGGTGGCTTAGCCTCGGTGCTCTCAATGGAAAAGAATACCAGGCTGGCTGAGCGTTTCTCAAATAGCTTGCCTGGGAATACGAATCGTTTTGAGGAGAATATGGTTTTATGCGATTCTGATGAAAGCGGGGTGTTTCCCAAAAAAGCTGGAGCTGTTGGGCAGCAAAAATATTCCCCTCGAAAAATCGAATTTCTTGCATAGCCTGTTTTTTTTTCATATATTCGTACCAATGGAATTGTACACGCCTACCAGCGGCGCGCCGTCAGGAGCGTTGTTTGGGGGTGAAAAATGGCTATTCCGGCCTATTTTCACTGTTTTTGGCACCAATACCATGCTAGTTGGGCGGCTACCCTCTGGGGGTGCGTCCGGCAGTGTCCGGCCTTAATAGGAGGAAAAGGCTGGCCACTATTGAAATTTTTTTCTTGCCGGCTTCGGCAGCATTCTTCTGAATGCAGCATTCCTCGGAGTGCGTCGAAGCAGGTGCTGCTAATGTTTTGCTTTGCAATATATATTGCTTTGTGAATCAGGATGCCGCGCTAAGGGCAAACGATGTTTTTTAACTTATTGCTTGCGTTACAACTTTTTTATTTAATCTCAAGGAGATAGTATGAAATCACGCCGTTCGTGGTTAATGGGTCTTGCTCTTGGTGCCGCTCTCTTTTTTGGCACTCCATCCGCTCAAGCACAGGTGCCCGGCGGGTTCACGTATCAGGGTGTTTTGCTGGATGGTAACACGCCGGTCAACGGGACTGGCACGTTCACTATCACCCTCTCTGATTCGAAGGGGAACCCGCTTTACACTGAAACCCTGCAGAATCAGCCGATAACGGAAGGTATCTTTAATTTGCTCATCGGCGGTCCGGCTCCGAATAACTTCCCGAGCACGATGGACTTCAACCAGCAATATTTCATGCAGGTGGTGGTTGGTGCCAATAACACGACAACCACGCTTCCATCCGCACCGCTCTGGTCAGCGCCCTATTCGCTGAATGCCGGTACGGTCAATGGCCTTACCGCTTCCCCGACACCCGTAAGTGGTGATCTCTTTCCGGTGCCCTTGACGTCGGACGCCACCCAATACTCCGGCACGGTAAAGCTTGCTCCCGGATTCCTTCCTCCGATCCCGAACAGCCTCCTTCAGACGGCTGATATCGAGACCATCAATGGACAGGGCCCCAATGCGCAGGGCAACTTCCAAATTACTGGAACCGGCGGAATTAATGTTATTACCGGAACAAATGGAATTACCATCAACGCCCTTTCTGGCGGCGTTAACGAGGTGAACGCAGGGTCGGGTCTGACAGAGAATAGCAACACTGGCAATGTAACGCTTGCCATTGGTCCTGGCGCTATCTCGGGGCCGATGATCGGACCCGGTGCTATCACTGGACAGAAGATCTCCGGTATCGCAGGTAATGGTCTTGTGCAGGACATCGCTGGTTTGATCGATGTCAATAACCCACAGCTTCTCGGTGTTACTGGCTCCCAGACGATCAGCATCACGGATCTCTCTCATGGGAATTTCCTCTTCATTACTCCTAGCAGTATCACTTCGGCGCAGATTCAACCAGGTTCGATCGGGAATGCAAGCCTGACGAATCCCTTCGTCGGCATTTCCTCCACCGGATCCACGCTCCTTGTTAATGGAGTAACGGGGCTAACTACCTCGACCATTCAACTCGGGGCTACCGGTGACTTCGAGCTCAACCTTGCCCACTCCAACACCTGGACGGGCGTCCAGAATTTCAACGGCTCCGCCGTTCCGAGCACAAATCCAAGTGTGAGTATTTCGAATGCGGTCTCCGGAGGCACGGCCCTTGCAGTGACTGCTGGTCTCACCACCACAACGGGTATCACCGATGTGGGCGCAATTACGAACACAGGCGCATTATCAGAAACAGGCGCAACCACGCTTGTTGGTTCTTTGACCCAATCGGCGGGCAACGTTAGCTTGGCTGGCACAGCCGGCAATAGCCTTACGGTTGGTGTTTCTGGTGGAGCGAATTCCACGACCATCAATGGCACTTTTACCCAGTCGGGCGGCGCTGCGAGTGTTAATGCGAGCTCGAACTTCGCTACGAACATTAACACCGGCACAAGCACCGGTAACGTAACGATCGGCAATAATACTGCCAATCAGACGAACGGTGTTACGATCGAAGCCGGTACTGGCGCAGGAACGAACGGCGTCACGGTGCTCGGTACGACCAACATCAACACCACAAGCCTTGGCGCTGGCCTGAATCCCACCTCGGTCGGCAATACTGCCAACACATATACCCTTAATGCCTCGAATGCCACCGTAACCACGGCCGGCACATGGGGTGGAACGATCGGAACTACTTACACGCTCACGGCCGGAACATCAACTTCCGTCAGTGCGCCGTCAAATACGATCACTGCCACAACCGGCACAAACTCGATCGTTGGCACAACGAATGTTAATACAGCCAATTCGGGAGTAACTACAACGATCGGGGATGCCTCGAATACGAACGTTATCGCTGGCACCACGAGTATCAACGCTTCGGTTAGCGATGCTACGAACATCAACACCGGAACAAGCGGTGGCGCGGTAACCATCGGTAACACCGGCGGCGCAGTCAGCACGACGATCCTCGGCGCGACCAATATCAATACTTCTGGAACCGCAAACACGACGATCGGAAATTCCGGCAGCACGCTAACGGTAAACGGTCCCACGATCCACAACAGCACCGATCAGTTCGGCGGCAATATCACCCAGACTGGTGGATCTGCGCAATTTTTGAATACGCAGGTCAACGGTAATTTGGGTGTGACTGGGACTATCACCTCCGGTACGGCAGGTGATGTGTTCTCGGGTAACAACGTGAATACGCCGACGTTATCACTCAACAACTCAGCGTCGGGTGGTAACGCACTTAGCGTCACCACCGGTATTTCGACATTCGGTACCCTTGGTATCGATGGACAGCGCATCGTTATCAATGGTTTGGTCACGACACCTCCGGTTCCTGCAAACGATTATGAATTGGTCGTCAATGGCGACGCGCAGATCACTGGTACCCTGGGAGTGGGTAATATGACCGCTTCGACCATTACGGCAACCACCTCCATCGGCTCGCCGCTTGGAATGTTCGATAACATTACCACCTACACGCCGTCCCTGACGGCCATCACAGACCTGAAGGGTCTTATCATCAACGGCCTCCTGACCGTTTCGAGCAGCGGCATTGCAAGCTCGACGGGCACTGTTGCAGTTGGCGGCAATGAGACTGTTTCCGGTAACTTGGGAGTGACTGGCGCAACAACCGTTGGTGGCAACCTCGGTGTAACCGGCAACACAACCATGGGTGGCACACTCACAACTACCGGTGCTATCACGGATAATGCTAACAGCCTCACTATTGGCACCCCTGGCGGCGCTAATGGCATTTTGACTGTTAATCAAGCAAGCCATGTTGGCAGCCCCTATACCTACACCTTCCCGGATAGCAGCGGTACAGTTGCTTTGTTGCAGAACATCGCGCAGATCGCGCAGGGAACGGCAGTCGGTCAAACGCTTTGGTGGACTGGCAACGTTGGCCTCCCGAACAACACATGGGCACCAACCAGCCAGTTGCTCGATAACCCAGCAACAAACAGCATCACAGTTGCTGGCGGAACAACGATCAATGCACAAACTGGCACGAATAACTTTGGTAGCACCAATAACCTTAGCGGTACAACGAACGTGAGCGGTGCGCTCTTCAACGTTACCACTACTTCAGTTAACTTTGGCGCCTTCCAGAATATCCAATCGACCGATGTCATCAATGAGGGTGTCACCGGCGGCGGTGCGCTCGATCAGAATTGGCTCTTTGTAAACGGCGTAGCTACTAAATGGACACAAACACCATTTACTCCAGTTGCCCCGCCGTTCCCAAATCCACCAGTGCTTCCTTCAGTTGGGCCGTTCCCGAATACAGACTTTGAGGAGTATATCACCGGTGACGAGATTGCAACAGGTACGATCTATAGCGCGGCAGACTACGCAAGCTTGCTCGCGGCTCCGAACCTACGCTTCGACTTTGCTGAGCCGTTCAGCCAAACAGGTCAGAACACAATGACCTTCCTCGGCGCGGCAACTGGCGCAAGTGTTGTCGGTGGTACTTCCGGAACCCCGGTCGTTACGATCGCCAGCATCCCAACCAATTCTTATGGATTGCAAGTTAACGGCTCCGCAACCGGCGCTGGTGGGATCCAGGTAACTGGTGCTAATGCTGGTACAGGCGTCGTGATTGATCCATTCCCGGTTGGCGAGAACGTTGAAGCAAGTGTTGATGGTATCGTAGTCGGTATGCAAAACCCAGGGGCTGCACCGGCGCTTTCCACCAACTCACTTCCTCCGGCGACCATCACCTCACCAGTTACCGGTATCGCAGTTACTGCCACCACCACTGGCGAGACGCTTAACATGACGAGCTCCGGCACGGGCACCGGTTCCAGCATTGGCGGAACAGTTCCGCCTTCGTTAGGTCAGAATATCAATGCCACCACAACGGGCGTCAATGTTACAACTGCACCAACATCCTTCACGGGTACTGGTACCGTGAATACTACGGGTACCGTCGCAACAGGTTCGATCTTTACAAGCGGACTTAACGCGGGTATCTACACACTTTCTGTTAACAACACGGCAGGCTCTGCAAATACCACAGAGGCTCTCAGTGTATCCGGCGCAATGACTTCGACCGGCAATGCAACGATTGGCACGAACGCCAGCACAACGAATACTTTCGGTAACGGCGGCGCGACGCTGAACGACATTGGTAATAACGCTACCACGAACGTTATCGGATCGGGCGCCAATTCTAACCAGATAGGTACCAATGCGACGACGAACTGGCTGGGCCAAAATGCCGGAACCAACAACATCGGTCCTTCTAGCGCTGGCGGCACGGTCAACAATAATTTTGGCACGGCTGCTGCCGGTTCAACTGCTACCAACACTATAGGTAGCACAACGGGCACAACAAATAACTCGATCCTTGCAACTGGGACGAACACCATTACTGGTACAACTAATATCAATGCGGCAGCCGGTAACACGGCTCTCACAACGATCGGAGTAGTAGGTACCGATCAAAAGTATCTCGCTGTAAATGGTGTAGCCTCCCCATGGACGGTCCCTGCTAATCAGGGTACGTTGCCGGCAAGTCCACTCGCTTCCGGTGGGTGGGAGCAGGTCATTACCGGCGACCAAGAGGTTACTGGAACGATCTGGACTGCAACGATTGACGCGGGCAACATTTGGGCAGCACTTGTATCGGCACCGAACATTGCCTTTAATAATGCCCAATCGTACACGGCTGGCAGTACGATGTCGTTCAACGTGAACGGAAATACGACAAACCCGACGATCACGGTCAACGGCCCATCGGTTTCCGGAACGTATGCGGTCCAAGTAAACGGTGGTGCAGCGGCTGGCAGCAATGGTGTACAGATCACCGGTGGCTCAGGGGGCGGTGGAACCGGCCTCAACATCGATCCATTCGCAACCGGCATCAGTATCAATGCTGCAACAACTGGTATTAACATTAGCAATGCGCCGACATCCATCCAAGCAACAGGTGCCATCAACTCGACTGGCACAACGAGCACGGGTGGATCTAGCTTCACGGTTAGCAACGCAGGTTACACCACGTTGACCCTCACGAACTCCTCAAGCGCCATAACGGGACCAGCCCTTTCGGTTAGCGGTTCAGAAAGTTCGACGGGTAACACAACGCTTGCAACAACTGCCGGAACGACGAATACTTTCGGCAATGGCGGTGGTGCTACATCAAACAGCATTGGCAATAACGCAATCGCTGGCACAACCATAAACACGATCGGCGTCAACAGCGGAGCAGGTTCTGTTACCAACTCCTTTGGCAATGCGACCGGCACTGGGGGCGCGAACAATAGTTTTGGTAATAATAGTGGCACGAACACGGTAACAAATTCCATTGGCCAGGGAGGCTCCTCTGGAACCACGACTAACTTCTACGGCATCGGTGCCGTCAGTGGAACAACCGTTAATAATTGGTACGGTACTGCGGTTGCAGGTGCAGCGGTAGGTAACACGATCGGAAGCAACACCGGAACGGTAACCAACACTATTCTTGGTACGACAAGCGTGAACGCAACCAATGGATTTACAACGAACATTGGAACAGGCACTGGGGCAAATAACCTTGGTAACTCATCGAATACAACAACCCTTCTTGGCAATCAGCTGAACATCAATGTTTCTGACGGCGATCAGACAAACATTGCTACTGGGGCTGCCGCCACTACGGACATCGGTATCGATGGAGGTACAAATACGATCCTTGGCAATACCAGTATCAATCTGACCGGTAATGGAACCACCGCTATCGGTGATCCCGGAACTACGGCGTGGTGGATTACTGCGTTGGGTGCTGCATCCTTCGGGGTAAGCGTATCGACGCCAACCATCTACTTCAACAATGCTTATGCATACACGTCTGGCAATTCGATGATCTTTAACGGTACCGGCACGACAAACCCGGTAACAACGATCACCGCAATTCCGACCAGCCAGTATGGCATGCAAATCAACGCTTCCGGTGCAACTGGTGGTATCCAGATCACAGGTGCTCCATCTGCTAATGGAATCAACATGCAGACGATGGGCGCTTCGACTGGTGTCAACTACTCGGGCACGACAGGCACTGGCGCGAATTACGTTCTCTCAGGCGCTGGCTTAGGCGTAAGTGCCCGCGTAAATGGTGCGGGAGCATATACCGGTGCAGCTGGTTCAGCGGCTATTGTAGGCTTGCAGAATTCCTCAGCTAACTTACCATCTGCGGCTGTTATCGGTCTTAACGGAGTGACGACCGCCACAGTGGACGGCGCTGGTGCCGGCGTGTACGGCGAAACCAACGCATCGAACGATGTTGGTGTGGTCGGCGAGAACTCAACCTCCGGCGCGATCGGGTTCGGAGTTATGGGTCTTGCGGTTGGTGGATCAGCGACACGAGTCGGAGTATTTGGTGGACTCAATGCCGCTGCAGGAACTCCAACAAATAATAATTATGGTGTTCTCGGCGGACCATACGCGGGTGGCAGTCTTAGCAGTACGATCGTGAACGCGTCAGTTATGGGCTATAGCAATCTCGCTAACACTTATGGTGTAGCCGCAGATAACGAAGCAGTTGGCGGTACGGCCGTTGTTGCATTGGCGAATGGCGGCGGCGGAGCACAAACGGCTGGTTCCTTCACCGCTAACGGCGCAGGTGCCACGACGAACACCGCAGTCTCCGAGACGGTGAGCGGTGCAAGCAGCGTAGCCAATATCGGCACCAAAACGAGCGTGACAGGCGCTTCTGCAAACAACACCGGTGCTGTTATCGGGGTATCTGGAAGCACCACAACGAACGTCGGTGAAGACATCACTGCTTCAGGCACAAACTCCTATGGTATCCGTATCGAGTCAACTTCTGGTGCCTCTGGTACCGGTGGCCCGAACACAGGTATCTTTATCGATGCCTCTGATGCGTCAGCAGGTGTTGGCGTTACCAATGGCATCAATGTATCCCAGGAACAGACTAACGAGAACGGCATAACCGTTTCGATGGCCAATAATACTGGGTCCGGTGTTGGAGGCGTCAATGAGGTTAACCTTGATATGACGAACTCCAAGAACGGCAATAATAACGGTGTTCGTATCTTCGGTAACACGGATGCGAACTCCGATGGAGTAAACATTGGAATGACCAATGGAACGGGCGTTAACATTTCCATGAACAGCGCCGGAACCGGTCAGACCATTCAGGGTGTAGGAAGCGCATCTGGTATGGTTATTTCTGGCGTTACAAGCGGTGTCGGTATTAACGTGAAGCCTTCGCAGTCTGGGACAAGCATTCTTACTCAAGCGGACGGTTCGACAAGTACGATCGCATTGGAAGTCGGTTATGGCGGCGTTGGCGGTCAGGTTATCGCTGATGGGAATTCCAACAGCGGTCAAAGCGGTAGTCCGCAAAATGGCTACGTAAGTGGCTACACGCTGACAGGTTCCGACAAGACCTCGACGACAATCACTATTTACAATAGTCTTGTCAATTCCACAAGTGCGATAATCGTAACTCCTGTGGGCAATGGTGGCACCATTGGAGCGATGTCAGTGAGCAATATCACGACAGGGTCATTCCAGGTGAATACAACGGCAATGAACTTTGGTGGAGTCAACCAGATGTTCTATCAGGTTGTAAACATCAGTCACTAATTTAAGATTAGGGCCGCTCCGATCTGGAGCGGCCCACAATTTTATAATCTAACGTCAGAGAGAGTTCACACCGGCCCCGCCGCTCTAATTCGGAGTGTGCGGGGTCAAGTGTTTTAAATAGCGAATATAGCGCAAATGTAGCGCTAACTATCGTTTGCGACGTTGGGAATCAATGACTACTTGCCTGCAAGAGTACGCCAGGCAGAACCCACATCTCCACGATCGAGGGACTCACGTGCAGCCATGTGACGAGCTTCCAAACTGACATCGTCCTCGATCATATCGTTTGGAATTTCCTCCAGGCTTGCGAGCTGCGCAAGGTGCTTTCCTGTAAGGATGGGACTCGAACGGATCTCTTCGGGCAACCGATCAATACCTGCAAGGGGCTTGCCTGGCTGTGGCAGCGCAAAAAGTCCACGTTTAGCGCGTGTGTAGTATGGCCCACCGAGGCGCGCAACCTGATCGATAAGATGCGGATCAATGCCGCCGTGCTCGGTCAACACGTGCTCGCTGACATGAAGCATCACCACTTCACAAACCATAAGGTTCGCGCTGCCGGGTCGCTTCCCAAAGTCAATGTGATGGAGCAACTTTGCCTCCATAACAAAAGGGCTTTCAGCGACACCAGGCGCTGACACCTTAACACTCGGTAACTTCGTAAGGCCGGATTTAGTGAACTCATCGATGCCTCTATCGTATGGCGCCGAGGCGAGTGAGATTTGATGCACCATCTCGAACGTGACTATCGAAACGGTACATTCGCGGGTTTCCAAAAGATTGAGCATCGTATGCTTTGGCTTCCCGGTTTGTCCAGAGTAAGCAGGGCTAAACGTAAGCACAACAGGGTTGACACCGAAGACATTGAAAAAACTAAACGGTGACAGGTTGCTTACTCCAGAAGCATCGAGCGAGGAAACAAGTGCAATCGGGCGCGGGGCAACGCCTCCAACGAGGAGACGGTGGATCTCGTGATGAGGAACAGTATCTGGATCGAATGTTCGCACGGCTGGAAAACCCGATTTTAGCAAAGACTGTTCGATTGAAAAGCAAATAATGAATAGCGTTAGCGACGAATCCTTCGGACAATCCGTTTGACACTATCCAAGATCGCAATGCGTACTCGAGCACTTTTTTACATTGTTTTCGCCATACTGGTCCTGGGCGCTCTGCTGGTGCTCGATCTGGTTGCGCGTTCCACCATGGCGATGCAAGGAGCTGTGCTCGAGCTGATTCGTGCTGGCGTTCAAGGCGCCGCAATGCTATGGATCGCAAGGGCGCTGGAAGTGCTGTTCTTTCGGACGTCCTCAATCAGTCCGATGGAAGGAATTCGGCTAACTGCAGACTGGCCGGTTAAACTCACGGAACGATTCGTGGCCGTGCTAGCAGGTGCCGATCTTTTCTCACTCGTCCCCTTCCTGTTTCGGATAACCACCCGGCGCTTGGTAAGCGGACCATTTAAGATCGAACCTGGGGCTTTCTCTACGATCATTTCGATCGACATCATGGGCTTGCTGTGGATCATCATGCTTGTGGTTGTGCTGTTAAGCTTCTGGCAACTTGCGCAAGTACGACAGGCTCCGAAATTCTCTCGGCGAAGATTTATAGGATGGGGTATTGCCGTCGGTTCCGTAAGCCTAATAAGTTTATGGAGGGTTGAGGATGTCATTCCGATCAACGCGATCACGACGACAATACTATTTTCCGTCGCACTGCTGGTAGGAATTGCAGCTATGTTGCTGGGCTATCGGCTGCCCTGGCTGCCACGGGTGACGCGTGAAGGAAAGAGGCGGCTCTTGCTTTACGCCGCCTTAAACACCGTGCTCGCACTCGCAGCATTGATTGCCTTCGGTGCTGATATACTTCAAGCCGACGCCCTCTTTGAGCGTTATGCACTCTTTTGGCACGCAATAGCACTTGCGACCTTTGGGACACTCGTGATCTATTTTTTGCTTGTTTTTTTCAGCGCACTTTTCACGCTTTCATCAACAGATCTGGTTGAGCGGAAATCGGTTGAGGTGCAATCCCTGGCTCGCTTGACAAGATTCTCATCAGATATACTTTCCAGTGAATTGCTGCTCGACCTCCCAAAGCTTGCTGAACAAATAACGGCACTTGCTGCGGAAGCCACCGAATCCGACTGTGCATGGCTCGAATTGCATCCCAGTTCCGATCGCAAAGGTACTGCACTGGATGGAAGCCAGGAAGTCATACGCTCTTACTCGAACATTGGCGAACAAGCCGCGGCAAGCATCATGGAAGAGGCAAATGTCACGGAAGTGTCAAACCCGGAAAACATTGATCCACTTGAAGAAGTCGGTAGGCCGCATAAACCCTCCATTCTTCGAAGACGGATTGATGCTCGACAGTACCTGGCGCCGCACGCAGGATCACCGAGAGCAAACAAGGAACTGCATTCGATGGTCGCGGTGCCGCTCATGCGTAAGGATGAAGTGCAAGGCGGACTCTACCTTGCCAAGCAGCATGATGATGGTTTTGACGATGACGACCTCACGGTACTAACGGCTTTCAGCGATGTCGCATCGCTCGCGCTCGAAACGGCGCGGCTGGTACAGGATTCCGTGGAAAAACAAAAATTCGATGGTGAACTCCGCGCAGCGCGCGTGATGCAAAAGAGTTTACTTCCCGAGCATTTTCCTGCCGTTCAGGGGTTCGAGATATACGCAATTAGCATTCCTGCGTATGATGTCGGTGGAGATTATTATGATTTCTCGACACTCTGGGATGGCTCACCGATGATCGCGATCGGCGATGTTTCCGGCAAAGGCATTTCGGCCTCGCTCTATATGGCCGAAACGAAAGGCGTGGTGCAGGCGCTTGCGCCTGTGATGGCCAGCATGGCCGAACTGCTCGAAGGAACGAATGGTGCGCTCCTGCATAATTCGCCATCGCTTACATCGCTCCGGCGCTCGTTTGTAACATTGGGGCTGCTCTCCTTCGGAAAAAGGGGGGTTCGATATGCGCGTGCAGGGCATACCCCGCTGCTGCATGTTTGCTCAGATGGGTCATACCGGTTCCTTCAACCTCGTGGAATGGCCGTTGGCCTTATTCGTCAGCAAATTTTTGTCGATGCGCTCGAGGAGATCTCTATCGACGTTCAACCAGGGGATGTACTCGTACTTTTCAGTGACGGTATCACCGATGCGCGCGATCCCGATGGGCAAGCCCTTGGATACGACCGGCTGGCCTCATTCGTACGTCACAATCTCGACGTGTTCAACGCGCGCGATCTGACACTCAAGATCCTTGCCTCAGTCGCGGAGTTTACTAATTCTGGGAATTTTGATGACGATGCTACGCTTGTTGTTATGCGATGCTTGCAAAAATAACGAGATAGAAATACCAAGTACATATTATGCAAATGCAAAATTCTTCATCGCGTTTCGAGGTCACTGAGGTTTCGGTGTTCGGAGCAACTGTAACCATTATTGCGCTCGCCGGCCAGCTTGACGCGCACACCGCATCGGAGTTCGAGCGTTTCTTAGAACGAGTCGTTCGCGATGAAGGCAAACGCCAGCTTGTACTCGATTTCCACGCGCTCGAATACATCTCCAGCGCCGGACTCGGCGTACTGATGGGCCTCATCGAAGAAGTCCGCGCTATGGGTGGAGATATGAAGCTTGCCGCGCTGCCGGAAAAGATCTTCCATGTGCTGGATCTGCTCGGTTTCCCCATCGTCTTCCAGATTTTCCCGACCGTAAGCGAGGCCGAAGCGGCGTTCATCGTTTAGATCATACGATCGGCTATTCTGCGCCGTTTATTCGGCTGACCGAAGTCTTTTAGTGTTCCAGTGCTGGTGTGAACACTTCGTTTAGATTGAACACCCGGCTTGTATCCTGTCCGCCAAGAACATAGATCTTGTTGCCAATCACAGCAGATGATAGGTACGAGCGTGGAGTAAACGTTCCCGTCGTTGTAGGCGTGCTCCATGCATTTTTTTCGGGATCGAAGATCTGGACGGTGTTAGTGGTAAGAGGGTCGCGTATATTCGGCGTCCCACCGATCACGTAGATTTTGCCATCAATGACGCCGGAGGTATGCAGCAGCCGTGCAGTGAACGTTCCCGTTGTAACTGGGGTGCTCCAGGTGTTTGTAGAAGGATCGAACACATCGACCTGACTCACCACGCGGTGACCTTTTGCTGCAAGGTTGTTGAACCCACCGATCGTGTAGATCATTCCATCAATGGCATGGGCAGTAAATGCGCCACGCGGTGAAAATGTACCATGAGCGTTCGGAGTGCTCCATGTGTTCGTCGTGGGGTCGAAGACTTCGAACGTATTAATATCGTTACTGGCATCGAAGCCGCCCATCGTGTAAATTTTTCCATCGATCACACATGCACAAAGATTGTTGCGAGGTGTGAAGGTTCCCGTAGTTGCAGGGGTGCTCCACGCATTTGTTTGAGGATCGAAGATTTCCAGGGCGTTGCTCATGTGATCCGGAGTTTCAGGACCGGTCATTCCTCCCATGACATAGATCTTGCCATTCACAACTGCTGAGGCGAGGCTGCCACGCGGAGTGAACGTTCCAGTCGTCGAAAGGGTGGTCCATTTATTCGTTACCGGATCGAACACGTCCACCGTTGTTGCAAGCAAGCTATCGCCAAACCCTCCGATCACGTAGATCTTGCTATTAACGACGCTCGTCGTGAACCAGGCCCGCGGTGCAAAGCCAGAATCGGAAGCACTACTCCACGATCCAGACGCGGGCGCCGGGTGCTTATGGGAACATCCTACAATCGCAACGATGGATAATACAAAGAAGATTATTCGGACTCTTATTAAAGTACTTTTCATTATTGATCCTCTTGAAATCGTAATGACTCAGATGCTGTTCCCCCAATTCGTAATTAAGTGACGGCCTCGTAGTTCAGTTGGATAGAACATCAGTTTCCTAAACTGGGTGTCGCAGGTTCGAGTCCTGCCGAGGCTACTTTTGGTAGTGGATAGTGGAATAGTGGATAACGGAGAGTGGAGGAGTGGATAGTTGTTGAAACAGATATTTTTCAATTTCGTATGTCTTCAAGAAAGCAGTTATTTTTTATGGATAGGAGGGCATTTATGGCAACAGCAGCAGGAGCAGCGCTCGTTGGAGTGGGGCGGAAGGCGACGGTGGGCGTTAGAGAGCTGGAAGGCTTATTGGGATTGGATGATCGCTCAGCAAAAAGCACCGAGCGGATGCCGGCGCTTTTCGTCGGACATGGCAGCCCGATGAATGCCATCGAAGAGAACGAATACTCCCTCGAATGGCGAAAAATTGGCAAAGAGCTTCCTCGGCCGCAGGCGATCCTAAGCATATCAGCGCACTGGCTTACGCGGGGTGAGATACGTGTTACCGCCATGGAGCACCCAAAGACCATCCATGATTTTGGCGGATTTCCTCAGGAATTATTTGATGCTCAATATCCCGCACCAGGTTCTCCTGCGCTTGCAAATGAAACGCAGGCGATCGCGAAGCCAAAACACATTCTGCTCGATGATGAATGGGGTTTCGATCACGGAACCTGGAGCGTACTCATGCAAATGTATCCGAACGCGGATATTCCCGTCGTTCAGCTAAGCCTCGATTACCGGATGCCTCCCGAACAACATCTCGAATTTGCAAGATCGCTAGCAGGGCTGCGAGAAAAGGGCATTATGATAATCGGCAGCGGGAACATCGTGCATAATCTGCGCGCGATCAAATGGGACGGTGGCCCAAACTACGCGTGGGCAGAAGAATTCGATGCATGGGTCGAAAAGCACCTGGTCGATCACGACGATAACGCACTCGCCGGATTCCAAAAATTAGGTGATATTGCAAGGCTTGCGCACCCAACGTACGATCACTATCTGCCGCTTCTCTATTCCATCGCGGTTCGGAACCCGAAAGACACGATGCGCTTTTTCAATGAGGGGGTCAGCATGGGTTCGCTTTCCATGCGCTCGGTGATCTATCAATAATTGGTGCAAGCATTATGAGCGAAGTTCAAATTAAATTTGGAAGTCATGGTGAAGGTGAATTTTTCATCGAGGAGAATGGCGAACGAATCGCTTTTCTGGTCTTTCGAATTCACTGTTCGATACTGACAGCGATTCATACCGAAGTCTTACCTTCCGGCAGTGGCAAGGGACTTGCAGCTAAGCTGGTTGCCGCGATGGTAGATCATGCACGCGCTCACGCATTAAAGATCGTTCCAGCATGTCCGTACGTTAAAACTGTGTTTGAGCGGCATCCTGAACGCTATGCCGATGTTTGGGAAAAAGAATGATGACCGAACTTCTAAAAGTTAGAACCTACCTGTTTTTATTTCTGATCTTCACCGTAGGAGGACAGCAGAACACCTTCGGTCAGATTGCAAAGGGAAGCATTCAAGAAAAAGCAAAGGATCTTGCGATTGCGGTCGAAAATGCAGATTCAAGTCGGGTTGCTCAACTAATCCATGATGGCGTAAATGTAAATTCCGTAGATAATGCCCCACCCCACGCGGGTGTGCCGCCCCTCATTCGTGCCTGTAAGTATGGGTCAAATACTAGTATTGTCCGAATGCTGTTGGCGGCTGGTGCTGATGTCCATTTTCATGGGTATAGTTCGCTCTCTTGGGCATGCAATGGTGAGGGGAATATGGATGAAATTGTCAAACTGCTCATCGGTGCAGGCGCGGCTGTTGACGAACGATTACGTGACAGTTCAACGCCACTTATGAGTGCTTGCTTACGTGGGAATGTTAGCCTCGTTAAGATTTTGTTGAATGCCGGAGCAGATGTAAACGCCAAAACAATATCCGGGGAAACAGCACTCAATTATTATGCTGCCGACGAAGGTAACGATACTATTATCAGCCTTCTACTAAAGGCTGGCGCGGATGTCAATGCCAAAGCTGACGATGGCTGGACTGCTCTTATGAATGCAAGTGCCAGCCGAAGCGAAGAGGGCAATAGTAGAAACACGCTGTTGGATGCCGTGAATGTAAAAATTGTCAGAATGCTTCTTAAGGCTAGCGCAGAATATCGATGCAGTGAATAGCGATGGAAAGACAGCCCTCGAATTGGCTCGAGATTTACTCAGAGATGAGAAACATAGTAACGATAAGCGGGAATTGGCTGCTGTCAAGTATAGGAAACAAATTATTAAGCTCCTCGAGCATTATGCGTCGATGAAGAAGGGTAAATGAAGGACGAAGCCGAGACAACTGCCTCATTGTCAGAACTGCTTTCAGCGGTTGCCGACCCCGTGCGCCTTCGGCTGGCCTCGCTCATTGCGCACAATGGCGAAACATGTGTGTGCGATCTCGTCGATGCCACGGGATTGACGCAAACGAACGTGAGCCGTCATCTTTCTACCTTACGTCACGCGGGACTTGTTACCGGTCGCAAGCAAGGGCTGTGGGTATATTATTCAATAAATAAACCAGTTTCAGAGTCTCAGAAACAAGTTCTTTCGCTGGTCAAGAAAGCCATTGATTCCGAGCCTGAACTTCGTGCAGATCTCGACCGGTTGAAGACGAGCTGTTGAATTCTTGGAACGAGTTGTTAAACTATATCCGTTTACGCGCATATAGTATTCCAGAGCATTATGAAAAAAGTATTATTCCTCTGCGTTCACAATAGCGCCCGCAGCCAGATGGCGGCGGCGTTGCTCAACAGAATGTGCGGCGATGAATTCAAAGCCGAAAGCGCAGGCACGGAACCATCCGTCATTAACCCGCTCGCTATCGAGGTGATGAACGAAATAGGAATCGACATCAGTAGCAACAAAACGCGCCAGGCGTTCGATGTTTTTAAGAGCGGCGAGCTATATACTTATGCGATCACCGTTTGCGATGAAGCCGCCGAGCGGTGCCCTATCTTCCCACGCGCGAAAATGCTTCATTGGAATTTCCCCGATCCTTCGACGTTCACCGGCACCTGGGAAGAACGCGTGGATCAAACGCGAGCTGTTCGCGATGCAATCGCGAAGAAGATCGAAGAGTGGTGTATGGTCGAATGCGCCGTTGTAGCATAAGATGGTAAAACGGGCCGCCGCTGAAGCAATCGGCACCTTCGCAATCGTCTTTTTCGGCTGTGGCGCGATGATGGTTGCGGAACGGTTCCCCGGGACGATCTCGCCAGCAGGAATATCGTTCGTATTCGGATTGATTGTCGCTGCGATGATCTATACGCTGGGACACATTTCCGGCGCGCATTTTAATCCTGCGGTTACACTGGCGTTTGCGATCACACAGCATTTCCCGTTCCGGAGCGTCCTGCTCTATTGGGTCGCCCAGTGTGTAGGGTCGTTCGTTGGAGTCGGTTTACTCTACCTCATTCTTCCGCATGGGATCGGATATGGGGAGACTGTTCCACATGTTCCGATCCTGCAAGCGTTCGTTTGGGAAGTGATACTCACATTTACGCTGATGTTCGTTGTTATGGGTGTCGCAAAAGATTCGCGAGCCGTCGGTACATTGGCTGGGCTCGTAATTGGTGCCACCGTAATGCTGACAGCCTTTGTTGGTGGCCCAATAACCGGTGACTCCATGAACCCTGCGCGTTCGCTCGGTCCCGCGATCGCAAGTGGAAGAGTGGATGCATTGTGGCTCTACATACTTGCGCCGATGGCTGGCGCGGTCTTGGGTGCATTGACCTATCAATGGGTGCGCGGCGAGCGGGAGCCGCAGTCGTGAGTGTGCTGTTCTCTGGCGGTGAATATGTCGTCAAAGGTAAAATCTAAAACCCATTGGCTGAACAGCACGGTGCTTGGCATCGGAATGGCCTCGCTGTTTTCGGATATGTCGCATGAAGTGGCTACGGCGCTGCTGCCGGCATTTCTATCGACGATGGGCGTGGCGGCCGCATGGCTCGGAACCATCGAAGGTGTGGCCGATGGCCTTGCGAGCTTCACCAAAATGGGCTCCGGGTATTATACCGATAAGCTCCCGCGCCGCAAGCCGATCCTCATCATCGGTTCGGTGCTCACGGCGTTGGGAACCGCATCGTTTGCGCTCGTCACGCAGGCGTGGCAGGTGCTCCTGGGCCGATCGCTGGCGTGGTTCGGGCGCGGCGTGCGAAGTCCGGTGAAGAAAGCCATTCTGGCTTCGGCGGTCACAAAAGAGACGTACGGTCGCGCCTTCGGCTTCGAGCGAATGATGGACACTATCGGCGCGATCGTCGGGCCGGCGATCGCCTTTGTGCTAATTGGTGTGTTGAATCACAATTACTCCACGCTGTTCGCGGTTACGCTTATTCCCGGACTGATCTCGACTGGATTTATTATCTTCGCCGTCAAGGAGAAAGAGCGACTTCCCGTGAAGTATCGTTCCTTTCGAGAGGGATTGCGGTCGCTTCCACATTCCTTTCGACGAATGCTCGTCGGTGTGGGACTGTTCGGTTTAGGTTCCTTCGCGCATTCGATGCTCATTCTCTTTGCGACGCAGGAACTGACCCCACAGCTTGGTGTAGCGGGTGCTGCGAGCGCAGCCGTGGGCTTGTACATTCTCCATAATGTATTCTATGCTTTGTTCGCATTCATCGGAGGCTGGCTTGCGGATCGTATGCCGAAGACCCTGCTGCTCGCCATCGGATTCCTGATGGCGGCAGCGATGTGCCTGTGCATTATATTCCTTCCCGTTTCGATCTGGACGCTTGGTGTAGTCTTTATACTTGGCGGCATGAATGTGGCTTTGGAAGAGACGCTAGAAAGTTCACTCTCAGCAGAACTTGTGGACGATCAGTATCATGGCATCGCCTATGGAACACTCGATACTGTCAATGGCATCGGCGATTTCGCATCGAGTATCGTCGTGGGTGCGCTGTGGTCGGCGTTTGGTACTGCTATTGCATTTGGATACAGCGCGTCGCTTTCGATAGCGGGGGCGGTCGTTATTCTGTTCTTGCGTCCTCAGCCGGTAGCGAAAGCATAGCGTTTCGGGCAATCCCCTCTGAAATGAGGCATAATCGAGTTGTTTAGCCTCAAAATGTGTGAATTATGTAAATCATTTCCAAAATTTTGTAACTGTTTCCTTTGCCGTTCCTCGTATTTTTGCTTCGTAGGAAGACGAGCAAAGATTTATCCTCTCAGGATCAGAAATATCATGATTGTAGAGCGGACGGATGACATGTGCTTCACCGGCCTAACCCACTATTATTGTGATACAAAAGTATTTGACCATTCTCGTAATGATCCTATTCAGCTTTGGAATAGAGGGCCACTTCAATCAATTATTAGCACAGCACAGTGCGGCACCTGCTCCGGTGGATACGGGCTTAAAGGTTCAGTCGCTTGATACCGTCAAGTTCGATATGTATGGTAATTTGCGCGTTGACGATCCCCTGTATAATAAGCGCGATCATTGGTATGTTCCGGCACTAAATATCGTCGGTCAGGAAGTATTATTGAACTTGGCCGACCAACATTTGCTAAATTTCGATTGGGCGCGGGTCGGCTTGCGTTCATGGGGAAGTAATCTCACGGCAGGTGCGCCGTGGGGGAATGGCTGGATATGGGACAACACACGGTTCGCTAATGACATGTTTCTTCATCCTTATACTGGTGCGAATTATTTCGATGCAGCACGAGCATCCGGTAATAATTTTTGGATCGCTTCGATCTATACCTTCGGTGGGAGCTATGCATGGAAGATTTTCGGGGAGAACGGTGCGCCGGAACGAAATAGCCTTATCTACACCACGCTTGGCGGCATCTTTGGCGGCGAGATCATGTATCGCCTCAGTTCGAATGTACTCGACGATCGCACGACGGGCCTCGAACGCGTGGCTCGCGAAACGTTAGCAGGAATTCTCAGTCCATCCAGGTTCGCTACCAGATTATTCGATGGCAAGCTCTCGCATGTTACCGATCAGGAAGTCTATAAAAAGGAGCCGCTGAATGTCACGATCTTTAGCGGGGCACACGTCATCAACAATACGGCTAACAACTTCTTGAGCGGAAACGTCAGTGAGTTACTGAATCTCCAGCTCGACTACGGAAATCCGTTCGAGCGCATCGACCGCAATCCATATGATTTCTTCAGGATCCTTTCCGAAATGAATATTGGTGAGGGCAGGAAGATCATCGATAACGTGACGGGTTACGGTCTTCTGGTTGGTGAAAATAGTAGCAAGGGAAAATTCGCTCTTCTTTCCGGAATCTTTCAAAACTACGATTTTTGGGATAACCCGGTCTATGAACTGACGACGCTTGGCTTCGGCCCTGGCGTCGTTGTTCGATTGCCAGTTCTGTCGAATGCGACATGGTACTCAGTGTTGCATCTCGATCTTGTTCCATTCGGCGGCGATAGCAAACGCGCCGGTCCCGATACCTCGCAAATTGGCGACTTTAATTTCGGAGGCGGAGCGGAGGGAAAGTTAGAATCCACACTCAGTTTTGGCAATACTGCAAGCTTTAGGCTGCTCGCCAATTATTATTGGTTCCACACCTATGTAGGGGAGGCTGGAAATAATTTTATTGCGATCCTGAAGCCACGCGTTACGGTCGGAATCTTTCACAATGTCAGCGTTGGGGTGGAGGAGTCGATCTATTCCAGCGTCCGAGATTCCCCCAGCTTTGGAACCATCCGCACAGTGAGCACCCAGCAGAAAATATTCCTCATGATCTATTTGGAAGATTCTCAACGCGGCGGCCATTATAATTAATCTTAATCTGAATGCAACTCATACACAAATCCTGGATCGCATGTTTTCTAATATTCGTCGCATCCCTATTGCCAAGCAGTACGATCCGTGCTCAACCGACCGAGAATGATTCAACATCACTTCCCCCAAACGCTCACTCGCCTGTATATCATGTGAATTACTGGGTGACTGGATCAATCATCCTTGCGGGAGCAACCGCGGGGTATTTGCTTCCGCAGAGCGCCAAGTCGAACATTGATTCCGCCGATCTCGCGAATCTGAATCCCAATAACGTTCCCTTCTTCGATCGCTCATCACTTCATCAGAATCCAGCGCTTGTCCCTACATTCGATAATTATTCCCGCTATATGCAAATTGGCATGGCCGCACTTCCGTTAACGCTTCTGCTCGATAATGACATCCGCCATGATTGGATTGATGTGATGCTGATGGGGCTTGAGGTCAATATGGTTGCGGTCAGTATTTATGCTGTCTCACCGCTTGGTCCTCTGTTCCAATCGAGATACCGTCCGGTGATCTACTACCCGAATGCTCCTGTCAACAGGAACGATGGCAGTCAGAAAAATTCCTTTTACAGCGGTCATACATCTAGTGCTGCTGCAGCATCGTATTTCATGGCAAAGGTCTATTGCGATTATCACCCGGACGCGAATGAATATCTCGTTTATGGGGCTGCGACGATACCGCCTCTCGTAATGGGCTATGTTCGGTTCATGTCGCTTAACCATTTCCCATCGGACATTGCTGCGGGATATGCTGTTGGTACACTCTGTGGCATCCTCATTCCCGAGTTGCATAAGATCGGCGACAAGAATCTTTCGATGGGAGCGTATTCATCGCCAACAAGTACCGGGCTGACACTTAATTGGAACATGGCATCGAAGTAAACGGATCGCAACGCAAATTTTATCGAATAACTAAGAATACAATGTCAAACAAATTACACTTTCTCCTTATCCTCTTACTTTTTGTTTTTTTGATGCCCGTTCGCGGCATGAGCCAAACCGATAATGGTGCGACCGCACCACCCGTTCACCACACGCACGTCGTAAAGAAGGCATGGAACGGGACAAAGCGAGCTGTTAGTAAAGGTGCTCACGCCACGGCTCATGCGACAGGCAATGCATGGCGCGGGACAAAACATGCTGTCACAAAGGGTTATAATTCCACCGTTCAACCGAATGCGAAACCTATTCAAAAGACGAGAGTAATGCAAACAGAGCCAAGTAAACAACAAGATGGGACGAAATAGGAAATGATGAATAGGAGCTTCCCGCGAAAGAAGTCGTAAAGAACCGTCGTTTCAGATCACACGTTATTATTTCGTTAATTCCGTTTATCATGCGTTCCATTCTCATTGTTCTCATCACCGTTGTTTGCATAGATGCACACGGTCAGACCACCGACAGCACACATCTTTCGAAAAGTGATTCCACCAATGCGGTGCTTGCACAAACTCCAGCCTCGCATATTTTTTGGCATGATGTTAAAGATGGATGGTACGATCTTGGGCAATACGTTACGAGGCCGCTCCATTTTACTGCATCGGAGTGGGGCCTTTTCGCTGGCGGCGTTGCAGTTACAGCGGGGCTCGAGGTGTTTGCGGATGTTCCGGTCCGTACTATGTTTCAAAAAAATCAAAGTAAATTTGGAGATCAGTTCTCCCAATTCGGCGATAATTTTTATGGCAATGGTTATGCAACCGCTCTTACCGCTGTAACACTATACACTACTGGACTTGCTTCGGATAACGAAAAGTTACGAGTGATGGGCCTTCATGTGATAGAATCCTTTGCATTTGCAGGTCTGACCACGACGGGAATGAAGATATTAATAGGCAGGAACCGGCCTGTTCTCTATAATGGGAAGTTCATTTATAATGGCCCTTCACTCGCGAATGCATCGAACTCCATGCCTTCCGGCCATGTAACGGTTGCAGCAGCATTGAGCGAATCCCTAGCGGAAGATATCCATAACACGTGGGTGTCTGTCGGGCTGTATTCGTTCGTGGCAGCAACGGCATACGCTCGGATGTATACGGATCAACATTGGTTTAGTGACACGTTCATGGCTTCCATTGTAGGGCTTTTCACTGGTTTTTGGGTCGATCATCAGGAGGATCATTATGACCTGAAAACCAACGATCTGAAGCCAACAAGTTTTGACATCGAACCCACTATCGGAGGAGTATCGCTCGCGTATCATTTCTAAGAAGGGCTGTTCTGTGGAATGATAATGCCGTCCAACGCATTTCAATCCTTTGAATAATCTGTTTCTGGAATGAAGTATCTGTTCCTTGCGATCGGCGGCGTGGCCGGTGTGATAATCCGCTACCAGCTCGGTGTTTGGATATCCGATTGGAATACCACGCCTTTCCCGTGGGCCACACTCGTGATCAACGTTACCGGTTCCCTTGCGCTGGGTTTTCTCATGCGGTATTTAACGGGTGTGGCATCTTCACCGGAAATGCGGCTGATGCTCACAACCGGATTCTGCGGCGGCTATACGACGATGAGCACATTCTCCTATGAACTTGTCACGCTCATGACTGGGAAACAATTTGGGCTGGCTTTTCTATATTTATCTTCAACAATTTTGTTCGCGCCGCTCGCATGTTTGGCAGGGTTCGCGCTGGCAGAAATGGCATTGTAATATGGATTCATTTACCAAAAACTTTCCAAACGATCCCTGGATGCTCATGCGTATCTTCATCGGCGAGTCCGATAAAGCCGCTCAGGGTAAATTTAAAGGCAAGCCGTTGTGGGAAGCATTATTGAATGATTTCCGCGAGCGCGGGCTTGCGGGAGGTACCGTCATTCGTGCCATTGCAGGATTTGGCGCAAGCGCGAAAGCAAGAAATATACTTTCTGAATATTTATCGAGCGATCTGCCTATCATTATTGAAGTGGTCGATCGTGAATCGAGGATACGCAGCGTTATGCCCGATCTGGAGGAGATGATCGGCGGCGGAATGGTGACGCTGGAAAAAGTGGATGTGGTGATGTATCGGGCGCAGGGAGCCTGAACCGGGATTTCGCGGATTTAGCGGGATTGCGCGGACGATTTTTTGAATTGATCTTTGAAATCAACAAACATCCTTCCTCAAATAAGGTAAAGCACGAGGCCAGTCGGGAGCTGAGCGACAAATCCTCTTAATCGTCCGCGTAATCCATCCAAATCCGCGTAATCATGGTTCACCCCTCCAGCGTAATCTTGGTTCTCAATTTAAATGCCATCCCAAACACAACGAATACCAACACTGCCGGCACGATAAACACACTTCCCTTCATCGCAGTAAAGAGAATCCCTCCCACAAGCAATCCTCCGATCGAAGCCAGCGAACCTGCACTATTACCAAGTCCTTGAATGTAGCCTTGATTTGATTCACCGGCGTGGTCGGAGAGTAGTGAGAGGAAGGATGGCCACATCAAGCCATTACCGACCGCATAAAGCACAGCCGCAGAATATGCGAATACAGGGCTTGGCACGAGTAAAGAAACATAACTCAGCACGACAATGAATGTTCCCCAGATCGTGAGTGACTCAGCAGTTGCCCGCTTATTGAACCAGGAGAGGATCGGCCCCTCGGTGATAACGATGACGATAGAAAGCACGGAAAAGAATATCCCCGTCTCAGCAATGGACCAATGAAGCGATTCTGTTGCATAGAGCGGCATTGCCGCAACGAATAAGCTGAAGGCAAGAAAGAACACGAAATAGATCGCAAGCAGTAATGGCACGTGATCAGTTGCAAGTGCCTGGCGGAACGTCATCGATTTGGTTTTGCCGCCATTTTCTTTGTTCTTGCTTGGATGTGATTCCGGCAGCACAAAGATAATCAGCAGGAGTGCAAAAATGGATGTGCCAAGCGCGACGAAGATCGGCAAGTTCAGTCCAAACGATGTTTGTGCCAGCACGCCGGCTAGCGCAGGTCCAAGAATAAATCCCAGATTTCCAGCCACACCCATTTTGCCGAAATCGGCTTTGCGTTCTTCTGGAGTGGTTACGTCTGCAACATAAGCATTTGCAACGGAGACATCACCAGCTGTCAGACCATCGAAACTGCGTGCGATAAAGATGCACAGCATTGGCAATGTAATAGACACCGCGCCCGTCATCGATGTGCTAAACATGCCCACCATCGTCATCGGTAATCTAAATGCGACGATAAAAAGCACCCAAGCAACTGCCGAGCCGAACACGCTCAAGAAGAGAATTTTCTTGCGCCCAAACCGATCGGAAAGCTTGCCGAGCATCGGTGCTCCGAAGAACTGGCACGCCGAATAGCACGCACCTACCGCGCCATAAAGAAAATCACTGCCGTGAAATAACTTTACCACATACACCAGCGATGGCAGCACGATGCCATAGCCGAGCATGCTGATGAAGCTCACGGCCATCAGCGGAAAGATCGAGATTTTACGGGCGGGCGACATTTAGGGTACAAAAATACTTCTTTCTATATTGATGTTAACGGATTGATGAAGATTTCTCATTTCGGCATCGCCGTGCGCGACCTCAGCAAGGCTGAGCAGCTGTTTGCAACGCTCCTTGGTGATTCACGTATCCATCACGAGGAAGTCGCCGACCAAAAGGTGCGAATCGCTTCGTTCGAACTTGGCGATGCCAGAGTCGAATTGACCGAGCCTACCAGTGATGATTCCCCAATTTCAAGATTTCTCGAAAAGCGCGGTGAAGGCATTCATCATGTTGCATTTGAAGTGGAAGACGTGGCTAAAGAATTAGCTCGGCTTAAGGGACAAGGATTTCAGCTCATCGACGAAAGCCCCCGACCGGGTTCGCACAATACCCTCATCGCATTTCTTCATCCAAAATCTACGAATGGAGTATTGGTCGAGTTGTGTCAAACCCTCCCTAAAAAGGAGGGTGAGTAATGGAGGGTACTTTCGTTCCGATGGACGATCTGCACTCACCATCGAATCCTGACGAGTTCGATCAGATCCCGTTTCACGATGACGAACTCGAGCAAGAAGAGGACGCAATAGATATTGCGACCTTCGGCGCGCACATTCATCTTTCCGTTACCGCCGATGACCTGACACTCGAAGAAAAGCTTGATTCGTTACCGAAAGATCCGGGCGTCTATCAGTTTAAGAATGGCGCGGGCCGAGTGATCTATGTCGGCAAAGCGAAGGTGCTGCGCAATCGCGTTCGCTCGTATTTCTTGAATTACCGTCGTGGTGTCGGCGATGGAAAGTTTCGAGCACTTGTATCGAAGATCGCGGATGTTGAGGTGATCCTGACTGACAGTGATGTCGAAGCGCTCATTCTCGAGAACACGCTGATAAAAAAGCTGAAACCGAGATATAATGTCAATCTCAAAGACGATAAAACGTATCCTTATGTCGTCGTTACCAACGAGCCATATCCGCGTGTTTTTTCAACACGACGAAAGATACGTGATGGCTCGAAATATTATGGGCCGTATACTGAGGCCGGCTATCTTCGCTACCTCCTAAAAACGCTCCGAGATATATTTCCCATTCGCACTTGCGATTACTATATCGATGAACAGCTCATCCTGCGCGGCAAAGTAAAAGTCTGCCTTGAATTTCACATCAAGAAATGCGAAGGGCCATGCGAGGGATTGGTTACTCAGGAACATTATCGCGCAATGATCGATAAAGTGCGCAAGCTGCTTGCAGGCCGCACCCGCGATGTGGAGCAAGCATTGAAAGCGGACATCGCGCGCCTCTCGGAAGAAATGCGCTTTGAAGAAGCCGGCAAAATCCGAGACCAACTAAGAGTATTGGAGGATTACGCCAGCAAGCAAAAAGTCGTGACGGATGAGGAAATCGATCGCGATATTTTTGCACTGGCCCATGAGGATGACGATGCCTGCGGCATTGTTTTCAAAGTCCGCGACGGTAAGCTCATTGGCAAGCAGCATTTCTTCTTTACTAATATTGAAGGCAAACCCGATGCTGAAATTCTTTCTGCTCTGATCGAGCAATATTATTCCGTTGCCGAATATATCCCAGAAGAAATTCTGCTGCCACTCGAATTGGAAGATGAGGACACCCTCATCGCCTGGCTTGGCCGTCGAGCGCGGGAGCTTTCTGTCGATGAAGAAGCAGGAGCGATGAAGGCGCCGAATATTGTCCATCCCAAGATCGGCGAGAAAGCAAAATTGATGGAGATGGTGCGGGCAAATGCGCGCTTTTTGCTCGGTGAGATCAAGCTGCAAAAGATGAAAGAGGCCGATCACATTCCGCATGTGCTGAAAGCCATCGAGCGGGATCTGCATCTGAAACGACCGCCGCGCCGCATCGAATGTTTCGATAATTCCCATCTGCAGGGCACGGAGTATGTCAGCTCGATGGTAGTATTTGTTGATGGCAAGCCAAAGAAGCAGGACTATCGAAAATATAAGATCAAAACGGTTGAAGGGAACGATGATTTTGCTGCTATGCGAGAGGTCGTCCGACGGCGCTATGCTCGTGCATTAGCTGAAAAATCTGATTTGCCCGATCTCATCATCATTGATGGGGGAAAAGGCCAGCTTTCCAGCGCGTATGAAGTGATGTCAGAACTCGATCTCACATCCATTCCTATGATCGGCCTTGCAAAACGGCTTGAAGAAGTTTTCACCACTTCATCGCTGGATGCGCTTGTTCTCCCACGATCTTCCAGCAGTTTGCGATTACTCCAGCATGTGCGCGATGAAGCGCACCGTTTTGCAATAACCTTCCATCGCCAGCTTCGAGACCGGCGAACGCTCCAGACGGAACTCACCCAAATTCCGGGCGTAGGAAAAAAGACCGCGCTCAAACTGCTTGAGCGATTTGGTTCGGTCGAAGGCGTGAAATCAGCAAGTGAGCCAGAATTGGTTACCGCCGTTGGACTGAAGGCAATGAAGGTAATCGTTAACTATTTTAAGGACAAAGCACTTGCGGAATCAGCGGGCGATGCAGAAAATCAAGAGCTGGAGAATGAAATTGTGGTGGAGGTGATCGAGTGAGTCTTGCCATTTCACAAAGCGGATGTATCCTCGGCATCGAAACATCGTGTGATGAAACGAGCGCTGCCATCCTGCGCGACGGTGAACTCGCATCCGTCGTAGTATCCTCCCAATTCTTCCACGATAAATTCGGCGGCGTGGTGCCGGAGCTTGCATCGCGCGCTCATGTTCGCAGCATTCTGCCTATCCTTCGGGAAGCATATTCGCAAGCTGGGGTCACAAGCAAGGATCTGACCGCTATTGCTGTGACCCATGCGCCGGGACTGATGGGCTCTCTTCTCGTAGGGCTCAATTTTGCAAAAGGGTTATCGTTGGGACTGAATATACCACTCATCGGTATTCACCATATTGAAGCGCACATTTTCAGCGCGCTTCTCGAAGAGGAGAAACCAGATCTTCCATTCGTTACACTGGTCGTCTCCGGCGGGCACACACTTCTATTACTTGTAAAGGAAGTTGGTAACTATGAGTTTTTAGGTGAAACGCTGGATGATGCTGCCGGTGAAGCATTCGATAAAGTCGGCAAAATGCTTGGCATGGATTATCCTGCCGGGCCTGAAATTGATAAGCTGGCGCGCGAGGGAAACCCAACATTCGTTAAATTCCCACGCGCATTGATGAATGAAGATAATTTCGATTTTAGCTTTAGTGGCATAAAAACGTCCGTGTTATATTGGTTGAAAAAACAACCACCCCCCAGCATCGTCGGCGATATGCGCCTCCTTCTTAAGGAGGGGGAGAAGAGTAATCCCCTCCTTAAGAAGGAGGGGGCAGGGGGTGGTTATGATATTCGTGACATTGCCGCTTCCTTCCAGCGTGCAATGGTCGATATTCTCATAACAAAACCCCTCCGCGCCGCTGAAGCTAATGGCATAACGGACATTGTTTGTGTTGGCGGTGTTAGTGCAAATTCCGAACTACGCGAGAGATTCAAATCGGAGTGCAAGAATCGTGGTATGCGCTTCTTTGTACCTCGCCCACTTTTTTCTACGGATAACGCCGCCATGATCGCCATGCTCGGAGCGCTAAAACTCTCGAGCGGCAACGTTAGCGATCTTTCGCTTGCGGCACATCCTCGTTTACCACTTGTTCATCGACCGGATTGATCTATGCGCCTTTCCAGTATTGCCGGCCACGTAACCGAAGTGTTCTCGATATTTCGAGAGAATCCCGCTATTCCAGCGGACGCCGTTTTGCGCCGGTTCTTTGTGGACCGAAAATATCTTGGTGCGAAGGATCGACGAAGTATTGCTGATTATTATTATGCTGTGATAAAAAATTATCGCCGTCTGGAGGAGCGCGTTGTCGAAGCATTCCCCGATGAGCAGGTGAGCGAGGCGCACATGGTCGCGGCGCTAATGCTCATGCGCGGCACAGGGCCAGCCGAGGTGCAAGCTACGTTCGCTGATATTGAAATTCCATTCGAACTCCGCGCGATCGAACGGCTTGCAGACGCTGAGCTAGAGCGTATCCGTCTTGAAAAGCTTTCGTTCGTAGAGCGGCTGGCAGTGCTGTATTCCTTCCCAACCTGGTGTGCGCTGCGCATCGGCGTGGAGTATGGCATGGATACTCTGGAGCCAATACTCGCATCCCTGAACGAGGAGGCGCCTATTTCGCTGCGTGCCAATACCCTGATTACGACACGTGAAGCGTTACAGCAAGAACTCCGGAGTGAAGGATTTGACAGCACATTTTCAACGCTTGCACCAAACGCGGTGACCATCGGCAGGCGGATGAGTGCGCTTAGCCTTGAATCGTTCCGGCGCGGATTATTCGAAGTGCAGGATGAAGCCAGTCAGCTTGTCGTGCCATTTGCGCAGATTCGCAAGACAGCGATCAAGGCTCTCGATGCCTGCGCCGGAGCCGGTGGCAAAACGCTTCATCTTGCCGCACTGATGAAAAATCATGGCGAGATCTACGCAACCGATACGGAAGCTCGCAAGCTCGAAGAACTAAAAATTCGCTCGCGGCGAAGCGGTGCACAGAATATCCGCATTGTGCTTCCAACACAACGGGATAAAATGCTCGGCGAGGATAAGACAGAGTGGTTTGATCTTGTTCTGCTCGATGTTCCGTGCACCGGAACCGGTACGCTTCGACGAAATCCAGGAATTAAGTGGGTGTTAACGGAGCAGATGTTGAGCGAATTGATGGCAAAACAGCAAGTCATTCTGGAAGAGAACGCCCGCTTCGTCAAACCTGGTGGTACGCTCCTCTATGCGACGTGCTCCTTGCTCAAAGAAGAAGGCGAGGACCAATTGAAGTGGTTCACCGCTGTACATCCGGAGTTCACACTGGAGGAAACCCTCCGGACACGTCCGGATCTGCAAGGTTGCGATGGTTTTTTCGTCGCAAGATTGAAAAAGGCATCTAATATTTAGCCCTAAACCCTCTCCCGCAAACCCTTGTTTGCGTCTTTCAGTGAGACTACCAACCCAACTAACGGTTCTTCGGATCGTGCTTGTGCCGGTCTTTTTCGTGCTGATCGCTATTGTGCGTCCGCCGGAAATTGGCTGGGCGGGATTCGTATTCGCCGTTGCGGCGATCAGCGATTGGTGGGATGGCCACATGGCTCGGAAGATGGGACTGGTTTCAGAATTAGGTGCTTTCCTCGACCCATTAGCCGATAAATTACTAACAGGGACCGCGTTCGTGGCCTTTGCGTGGATGGACATCATCCCCTGGTGGATGGTTGGAATTATCCTGGCGCGTGATATTGATTTGACGTTGCTCCGAAGTTTCGCGGAAAAATTTGGGCATCCAGTAAAAACCAGCTATGTCGCAAAAGTTAAAACATTTGCCCAAATGGCATTCATCATTCTGTTGCTTGTTGAATTGTATTCGCAGAAAGCTCATTTCGGTATCGGCTTGGCTGGAATTGCCCAGACGTTTTTTGCTGCAGATATTTCCTTCTGGCTGATGGGACTTGTCACATTGCTCACTTTTGCCTCTGCAGTGATGTACAGTTTTGATAATGGATCCACCATTCGCAGCGTAGCTGCGCGTTATTTTTCTAGGCGCACCGGTCAGGAAACGACATAACACAATAATGAGCGAGCCCGCACAGGATAATTCCCCGTTCGATTGGTATACCAAAGCGCGCTCGCGGTTGTGGGCGAAACGCCCGCTGGGTTTGGCTAACGTTCCTGCACTCGCGCTACTGATCGGTACTTTCTTTTACACCGGACTTTCACCCGTCAGTTCAGGAACCGTGGGCAGCCTTGCGGCGGCAGCGATCTATTACTTCGTTCCGTTATTTCAGAACCCAGTAGTATTAGTTATTGGGATCATTATCGTTTTGGCTGCGGGAATTTGGTCTGGCGGGGTGGTCGAGCGTGCAATGAAATTGCAGGACCCGGGTATCGTCGTGATCGATGAAGTGCTCGGGCAGTGGATCGCGCTGATCACGATCCAATATGCTGGAAATCTTAAATATACAATCGCTGCATTCGTCTTTTTCCGGTTTTTCGATATTATTAAATTATCCCCCGCTCGATATTTCGAGAAAATGCACGGCGGCACCGGCATAATGCTCGATGATGCCGTCGCCGGTATCTATGCCTGGATAGCCGCGCACCTTGTAATGTTTGTGATATAAATATGCGCGCAGAGATAATCACAATCGGAGATGAATTGCTCATTGGGCAGGTCACCAACACGAATGCCGCGTATCTTGGTAGAGAACTTTCCTCCCTTGGCATCCCCGCTGTACGCGATACAACCGTTGGCGATGACCTGAACTCTATCCTCGCTGTCTTTCGCCGAGCATGGAAAGAATCCGATGTGGTGATCGTAACCGGAGGTCTTGGGCCTACGCACGATGATATTTCAAAAGCTGCCGTTGCAAAATTCTTTCGTTCCACATTGGTGATGCATAAACCAACCCTGAAAGCAGTCCGTGAGCGTTTTGCGCGGCTTGGATATGCTATGATGCCGGAAGTTAACGTTGGTCAAGCTTTGGTGCCGGAAGGATTTAAGGTATTGCCGAACGACCGAGGTACTGCGCCGGGCTTATTAAGATTCAAGGATAACAAAACCTTCGTTATCCTTCCGGGCGTCCCGCATGAAATGGAAGGACTTATCCAAGCTCACGTGCTTCCATTTCTCCGCCGCTCGTATAAGAAGGATCTCCAAGCAATCCTGCATCGAACGTTGCTGACCAGCGGCATTGGAGAATCCATGCTCGCTGAAAAGATCGGCGATCCCCACGCATTTCTGGGAACCACGACTACGCTTGCATTTTTACCAAAGCCAAGCGGGGTGCGTTTGCGAATATCAAGTCATGGAAAGAGTCGTCGTGCGGTAGAAAAAGAAATCTCTCGTGTCGAAGCTATTATTCGTGAGCGAGCTGGGAAATATGTTTACGGGGTGGATGATGAATCGCTCGAATCGCATATCGTGAAACTACTCAGGGGCCAGAAAAAGACGCTCGCGACGGCTGAAAGCTGTACCGGTGGGCTGATCGCCTCGATGATCACCAGCGTTCCGGGTTCCAGCGCGGTGTTTCTCGGTTCCGTCGTGGCTTATGCAAATGAAGTAAAAGTGAGTGAATTGGGAGTTCAGCAGAGCACACTCGATAGGTTCGGGGCCGTCAGCGAAGAAACCGCGAGAGAAATGGCAGAAGGTGCCTGCAAAAGACTTGGAGCGGATTTCGCGGTAAGCGTCACCGGGATTGCCGGTCCTGATGGTGGGACATTGGAAAAACCTGTAGGAACGATATGGATCGCGCTTGCAGAAACTGCATCGTCAACGACGTGCGCAAAAACGATCACCAAAAAACTACAGGGCGATTTTGGCCGAAAGCTGAACCGCGAGCGGGCGGCTGCGGCAGCGTTAGAGATGGTTCGACACAGACTTACGTAAGTACGCGCGAAGCACTATCACTACGCTGCGACCTCCAATAGTTCCTCTTCATGTTCTGCGCGTTTCTCATTCACACGCCGCAGTAGCAATAGCCCAATAACAAAGAAAACGGCAAGCGCCCATATTGCGGGGCGCTGACTTCCAAATAGATCCGATAACACCCCGAACACGATCGGCCCGATGACTGCACTGGCCTTGCCGCAAAAGCCATCGTAAAATCCGAAGAATTCCGCGGCGTGTTGCGGTGGTGTCAACAACGCCATGAAGCTGCGCGAGCACGCCTGGCTCGCGCCTAGGGAGATCCCCGCAACAGCGCCAACCACATAAAACTGTGCTGCCGTTGTTGTAAAAAATGCTCCCGTTACTACGGCGATCCAAATAAAAAGAGTGATCGTGATCGAGAGCTTCGGCCCATGCTTATCGGCAAATCTGCCGAATAATATAGATCCCAACACGGCGATGATCTGGATCATGCCGAACCATATCGCAAGCTGCATCATGCCGAAATGCAGGGTTTTGTTCGCGAAGATGCCAGAAAAAAGGATGACGGTCAGGATGGCATCGTTGTAAATAAAGAACGCAGTCAGAAACCGTGTGACATCTTTATACTGCCGAATGTGGCGGATAGTCGTTCGAAGTTGATCGAAGCCTTGTTTTGCAACAGCCGGGAATGATAGATGCGAATTCCTGCGCTGTTCCGGAACGATCAGGAAGATGGGTAATGCAAAGATCGCATAGAAAGCTGCCGTAACAATGAACGTAAACTTCGGTGCGGAATCGAAAAAGGGAAGGTTGACGATAAGGATCAGCAGCGAGCCGAAATATCCACACGCATAGCCAATGCCGGACACGCGGCCAAATGTTTGCGGAGTGGTGATCTCGGGAAGGAATGCATCGTAGAACACCGTGCCGCCTTCATAGCCAATATTTGCTATTACAAAAAGGGCTGCAGCGATAAACACCATGCCCGGCTGCATGAAATAAAGCAGAACGGTGCAAAGAATAGTAAGCGACGCAAAAAGCCCCAGGAATGCCTTTTTGTTACGCAGAACATCCGCCATTGCGCCTAAGAGCGGCGTGAATAGGGCAACCAGCAGCATCGACGTGGAAAGCGTGAAGCCCCAATACGCGTCGCCATGGCCGTTCGTGACGATTACATTCCGAAAATAGATCGGGAACACAAACGTGACGATAATACCCGAGAACGAACTCATCGCAAAGTCGAAACTGCTCCACGCGGCAATGACTTTTTTTGGGAATTGGGTGGTATTATTCACTTTTTGCGGGGGTATTTGACTGGGTCAACGAAACTGAATAAAAGGCCGTTCGAAATTCATGCCCACTGCTCAAAGCGATGTTGAAGTGACAATGCTTCATCCGGAAACAGGTGCCCCACATCTCTCTCTTGCGTTTACAGTTCATGAACGCGATTCTCCCTCAAGTCATCTTTTCATGAACCCGACCCTCCCATTTTCATCTTCATGCTTCATCTTTCATCTTTTCCCCGATACGGTGCCCATAAAAGCACAACGATAAGTAAAAGGTTTGAGGAATGTTTGCATATTAATTAACAACTTGATGAAAATGAATTAATCACAATTCATGTATTCTTTTGGCGAGACAATTGTAGTAATAACAAGATAATAGTTTTGTGATTTCATAGGAATAATTCAGAAATTTCGATTATTATTTTGGGTGTACGTTTTCGTGTCTATTATTTCGATAGACCACAATTTCACACATCTTTTTTCATAAGGAGAACATTTTATGAATGGCAGCCCACAATCATGGTTCGATCTGGCGACGTCGCCAACAATGGACCCCAGAAGCCTTATCAGCACGATTCAGTTTCAAGACCAGGCACTCGCATACGTAGTCGGTTCCTTTACACGCAGCACGAATTGGCTTCAGGCCACAACCTGGGTCGCCTCGCCGCTGAAGGTGACGGCATTCAGCACCCAGCCCTCATTCCTTGCTTCGAGCAACAATCAGGATTTCGGGTCTGTCGAGGCCGCAAATGTGTGGAACGCCACGCACGCGATGACATCCCTCAGCACACAGCTACCGCTTGTTTCGGAGGGTTTGATGTACCTTAAGGCTGGTCCATTCATCAATAATCTCTTTTTCGACTTTGCCGGAGGCGTAACGAGCACGGATGTCCAGATCAGTTTCCGCGCCAATTCGCTGACCAATGGCGATTTCTCGAACGGAGGAACAGGCACCATACCCGTCTTCGCATTTCCGAGCGTAACATTCGGTGGCACTACGAAAAACATGCAAATCACGCTGCTCCAGACGGGTCACTTCCAAATGGGGATTCGGATTGTCGATAACAGCGGTAATTACAGTATGCTGCCTTTAGATTGGATCGTTCTGTAATTGGAGGGTAATGCCATGCCGCAAGGAACTGGAATTGTAAACAACCTCCAGCAGGGGAATTCGATTCTGCCGCCGCTCAGCCCGTCGATTATCGATACAGGCCAGCAGTCGGCATCGCATCAAACGGGTACATCGACGACGATTTTGCCGCCGGTTACGCCGCCGAACCCGCCGGTAAATCCGCCGATTCCGCCTACATCCCCACCGATGAGAGGTAATTTACCAACATCACCACCCACGCTGGCGCACCGGAGCCCCCATCCACCTCCTACTATATCTGGCCCAATAAACGACTGCCAGCGGTATGTGAGAGTTATCGCGCCAACGCTTAATGAACTGGTCACGGTCTATGTGAATGGTGTTCCCGCCGGAACCGCGGTGTCTACGCTGGGAGATCCCTATGCTGGTGGAGGCTCTCCGGTCGCTGTACCAATCTCGGGATGCCTTCACGCAGGCGATGTGGTGCGTGCCACGGTAACGAGTTCAGACGGATATACGTCAACAATTAGTGCTGGCATAACCGTAGTTAGCAGCGCCAGTCAAAATGTTCTTACGCAGCATTACGACTCCGGCCGTACCGGGTGGAACCCTTATGAGGCCGTCCTTAACACAACAAATGTAACTCCAACCTCACTCAAAAATGTGATCGATTATCCTACAGATGGAAAAACGTACACACAACCCCTCTACCTGCGCAACCAATTTATACCCAAGCTGCAAGACACTCGTAATCTCGTAATCTTTGGAACCGAAAATAATACAATTTATGCTTACGATGCGGACGCTGTTGGTGATGGTAGCGCCGCATTAATCTGGGCAAACTACGGAGGATCATCCGAACCGGCTGTCCTATCTAATCGGGAGGGGGAAGGAGATATCGTTCCTGTCGTTGGGATTACGGGCACTCCTGTGATAGACTGCGGGTGTGCGTGCGGCTGCGGCGGAAGCAGCTCTGGAGGCGGTGCTGCAAGGCCTGTAACTATGTATGTTGTTCGAAAGAGCGTAACAAGGGTGGATTATCCAAATGGCTTTTTCTCACATTTCGTCTTTAAAATCCAGCTCCATGCCCTGGACGTTACCACCGGCATGGATCTTGCCAACAGCCCGGTCGAACTTGCGGGGTCAGTCAAAGGAAATGGGGGTGCAGTTAGTAATGACCCAAATGTTCCAGCGGGGTATGACGAAAACGACGGGAGCGGTAACGTAGTCTTTAATCCACACGGGCTTTTTAACAGATCAGCCCTTTTGTTGCTGAATGGAACTGTTTATGTGGCTATTGCGGCGCTTGCCGACCCGGCTATTGGTGCTCCTAACGGCTGGATATTTGCTTTCGATGCTGTAACACTGAATCAAAAGGCTATATTTTGCACGGCTCCTGATTTGATACAAGATGGTAAAGGTAAAAACTTGAACTGCAACAGCGGCATTTGGGGAAGTGGGATGGGGCTCGCGACCGACGGAACTTTTCTTTACTGCACTATGGCCGATGGTGCATTCAATGGCGATCTGGGGGGCACAGACTTCGGCGATTCTGCGATTAAGCTTACTCAAGATTTGAAAGTGGTTTCATTTTTCACGCCTGCTAATCAATTCGCACTTAATCTTGCCGACGCCGACTTCGGTTCCGGCGGTGTATTAGTTATCCCAAGCCCTCAACCCGGCCTAACTCCGAACCTGATGGTTACAAGTGGAAAAACAGGAGTGCTTTTTCTTTTGAACAGAGACAAGCTGGGTGGCTATGCTGGTGTTCCGTCGAATCTCAGCGATCACACCGACATGAATCAATTGAATACGTTCACAAGAACAAATGCTGATCCTCCGTCAGATAATCCGAATGCACTCTTTAGCTTTGCGATGCCAAACGGTCCAAATGCGCAGCAGGATGGTGATTTGAACGGCGGCCCAGCTTATTATAACGACGGACAAAATAATTTCCTTTTTTATGCGTGTGATACTCAGCCACTATTCTCGTACGCATTAACGAACAATCAAATTTTAAAACTCGGTGGTTCCCAAGAAACTTTTCTTGTTAATGGAACAACAGTCAATATTTCATCAAATCAGTCAATTGATGGTACAGCAATTGCATGGGCTGTTGCGCGTGATGATGGGGCAAATAATCAACAATTTGGGACCCCACCACATAATACGCTACTGAGAGCCTATGACGTATCGAAACTTCTAAAAGGCGATCCTAATGCTGCTCTGCATCCTAATGCTGGAAAACAGAATGCAGGGTGGCCAATTGGGGAATGGAACGGACGGGCATTTATCGAACCAACAATAATCAATGGCCGTGTGTATGTTGCCTCTGATTTTACCGATTCGACGGGTACATCGGGAGCGTATGTAAGGGCATTTGCTTTAAGTTAAGGAGGATGATATGAATTCCGTTCAACAAAAACTTATTCTATCATTCATTTTTTCTACCTCTTTCCTTTTAACATTCAAAGGGTATGTAAGGGCACAGGGAACATGGAGTTCGGAAGTCGATTCTGGCTACTTTTGGGGAGGGGTATGTCTCTCAACCATACCGATTAATGGGGCAATTTATGTCTTGGGGTTTGATTCTCTTCAAATTCTCGATGTCACTTCGCAAAAATGGACTACTCCCCCGGAAGCAAGTACATACCTTCCTGTGACCGATTATTCGAATGCAGACGTTGGTTTTGAAATGGGAACTGCATGCGAAGTAAACGGGAAAATATATTGTTTTGGGGGTTTTTATGACAACGCAGGCAGTCCCTCGGTTCCGGATTCCATGCATGTTTTCGACCCGATATCCAACTCGTGGAGCGTGCTTCAAACGTCCGGAACTTATACATCGCGAGAAGATGTCTTGGGCGCCGTTGTTAATGGTAAAATTTATGCGATTGGTGGAAATAATGGATATTTAAGTGCATTTCCTCAGTACCGCTCTACAATCGAAATTTTCGATCCCGCCTCAAATACCTGGACTACGCCTGTTACAAACGGGTCGCTTGTTCCTGGCATTGGTCAAACAGCGAGCGTAGTTAATGGGAAGATTTATGTGATTGGTGGTATTGCCTATGACACAAATGCATTACCCAATCCTCCGAATCAGGTTTTCGATCCAGCAACGAACACATGGTCAAACATTAGTTCCACCGGCTTCGAACAGCGCTGGTACCATTCTGCTGCCGTTATGGATGGAAAAATCTATATTGTCGGCGGTGCGCCTGTTGTTACTATTGTTCCAGGCGGGTCCGGGTATATTTTGCAAATTTATGACCCCTCAACAGACACATGGAGGACTCCTCCAACGACGGGGACCTTTACTCCCCGTTCCATGCTTGCTTCCGCCGTGCTTGGTGGAAAAATTTATGCCATAGGCGGTCGCATTAGTCATGATGTGACAAATATCGTTGAAGTGTTTACGCCAGATACTTCAAGCCTTGATGTAAGCGCTAATGAATACCCCTCCTGTGCCCTTCACATTTTCCCAAATCCCGCATCAAGCGAACTGCAAATCACCGGCAGCCAATCCGGCACGGTTCATCTCTTCGATCTCCTGGGCCGGGAGCGCATGGGTGCTCCTCTGGTGGGTAACAGCGCCACGCTGGAGGTATCCTCGCTTCCACCAGGTTTGTATTTTGTGAGCGATGGGCATTCGCAAACGAAGTTCATCAAGAACTAGCACAACTCACGGTTTGCGTTTGGCAGGCCGGTAGCCGCCGGCGCTTTCTTCCATCAGTCCGCGTCCGGCTTTAATAATGCGTCCGGTTTCGTAGAGGTGCGTCATGATGGCATGGAGGATACCATTGATAAACTTCCCGCTTTCTTCGGTGGAATAATCCTTTGCGATCTCGATCAGCTCGTTGATTGAAGCTTTCGGCGGGATGTCCGGAAAATACAGCAATTCCGCAATGCCCATTTGTATGAGGATGCGGTCGATAAGGGCAACACGGCTGAACTCCCACCGCTGCAGTTTTTCGGTGATGATCTTATCGATCTCCTCGCGATGCTGCATGATCGCGTTGGTCAGCTCTCGCGCGAACGCTCGCGCGCTTTCCGAGGATTCGCTGTCGTTATCGAAATGCGTGGTATCGCGCTCGCGTTCTTCGTCGGCGTGTCCCAGGTCACGTTCGATGAGTTCCCAGCGTAAGGAGTCGAGGTCGCTGCCGCCCAGTTCGTAAGCAAAGAGCATTTGCATGACGCGCTCGCGCGCTAAGCGGCGCTTGGGCAGCGCACGGTCACGAATGGGATCGTTCTCGAAGATCTCATCCGTTTCAATAAGCGGCGGCTCGAGGGCTTCGACATGCTCATGCGTGATGATCGGGGCTTGCGTTGCGCTATTGACGCTCGGTGTGTTAGGGACGTTCGGGTCGTTGCTCATAAAAACAGTGCGGATATTGAGAGGGATCAATAAAAACCGAAGCGCGTGCGGCGGTCGTCGATAATGGCAGCTCGTTTGGCTTTTCGAAGCCATGCTGCAAATTCAATTTCGCGCTCTGCTTTTGTCGCGTGTTTTTTTGCGATGCTGGTTTTCAACCGATCCGTTTCGATGCGGACACGCTCGCCTTCGACGATAACCGAAACAATCGTATCGTTCCGAGGATCATCCAGCGCCTTGCGCATGATCTCCGGGCGGAATGTACCTGCTGAATCGCTGAATTGCTGCCGAAGAAAATCAGGGGGCGATGCGATCAGCGAGTCCTCGATCGCGGCGACAGTTAATCCAAGCTTTCGTTTGGCGATCTCGTTTTCGATGAGTATATCGTTAATGGCCTGGTCCCATGCGGAATCCACGATCTCAGTATAAAGGCTGTCGTTCACAACATTATTTTTCGTTCGCGCTACTATGGATTTCAGGTATCCAGCCATGATCGAATTGAAGTCTGAATACGTGACGAGCACGCCGTTCACCAAGGCAACGGTATCGGCGGGCTTGTGGCGCGCTTCCGCCTCTTTGAGCGGGACTTCCTTTCGTTTCGGGTTCTCGGCTTGGGCGCGAGCAGTGTCAGGGCGCAACCAAAGGCTGGCCGAGAGGGTGATCAGAATAACAAAGAACGATTGCGGGGCTCTCACAAAAAATATTTCACTTCTCGCATTGGAGTAGCGGCCCCCTCAACCACAGCTTCCCACATTTCGTTGCGCTTTCAGCGTGGAAGCTTAGCGAAGCTCTATTTCCTGGGCAGCCTTAGTGAGATGCTTTCCTTATCGCCATCGCGATCAATATGGAACGTGACCTTTTCGCCAACCTCATGATCGGCAAGCGCACTCTGCAATCCACTGGCGCTCTTGATCTTCTCATCGTCCAAGCCAATAATGAGATCCCCGGCTTTGAAGCCAGCGTCATCCGCAATTCCGCCGCGCGTAAGCCGAGTGACTACCACGCCAGCATCAGTAGTAAGCTTAAAGAATTCTTTGGCGTCTTCGCTCACGTCCTGGAACTGCATTCCCAGATCACCAATATTATGGTTTAGCGTTTCGCCCGACCGCAGACGATCAACTATCTCCTTTACGTGGTTGATAGGAATCGCAAAACCGAGCCCGATGGAACCGGCGCCTTCATAGCTTTGGGCGGTGGAACGAATAACTGCGTTCATGCCGATAACCTCGCCATTGGCATTGAGGAGCGGTCCTCCAGAATTGCCACTAGAGATCGCGGCATCGGTCTGGATCATGTTGCGATAATTGCGGCCTTCTTCAATCCCGAGATTCACTCCGGTATTGCTGATGACGCCAACGGTAACCGTTGGTTTGTCATTGATGGAGAAAAGTCCGAATGGATTTCCCATTGCGATCGCCCACTCGCCGACGGCGAGATCGTCAGAATTACCAAGCTCCAGGAATGGGAGGTGCTTGCCTTCGATCTTTAGAAGTGAAATATCTGAATTGCGATCGGTTCCAACGAGTTTTGCATCGTATTCAGACCCATCCGTTGTCGTAACTATAATCTTCGTGGCGTTACCGGCAACGTGATCGTTCGTCAAAATATATCCATCATTCGAAATGATAAAGCCGGAGCCAAGCGCTTTGACATTGTACTTCTGAGTCCTCATGCCTCCAAAACTTGGTGCATTGAATCCAAATTGCCTCCAGAATTGGTTCATCCCGAAGGGATCCGGGTCATATTGTACTTCCCGCGTTTCCGTAACGTTAATACCCACCACCGCAGGGCTGGCCTTTGCAACGGCCACAGTGATCGCGTTACGGCGCGCGCCTGTAATGACAGCATTTATGGAATCGCGGTTGGGCTGGTGCTGACTAACAGTATAGATCGCGCCAGTGGGCCGATCCGGAGGGTTAGCGCCATCCCGTTTGCATCCGGAAATGGGCGCAGCGAGTGAAAGCAGGCTGAGAAAATGTAGTAGTAAAAGGTGCATTTTTCTTGTATCCAACATACAGGTAGGATGAAAAATAACGAAATTTGGGCCAATGTGTTTCGCATTAAGATGACCCCTCACGCAGCCTATCTCCCCTAGTGGGGAGAGGAGAAAGAAAAAAATATTCCTCTCCCCCAGCAGCGTGAGAGTTTAGGTGAGGGGTCGCTTTGCCCTAACAAGCTCTAAGAACGGATCAATATGCCGCGAAAGGATGATCAACAATGCAACTCCAACCGATATTTGGAATTGGCGTCCGGCATGGTCCAATCCACTAAACGCCAATATCATTTGCTCCAGGGTGTTTAGTGGCAGCACGATGATGAGCAGGAGCATCGCACCGCATGCCATGATAATTCCAAAGTGAACATGCTTGCTGAGCTTTGCTGAAATGAAATAAACAGCAAGCCAGCAAACTACCGCCAAAGGTTCGACACAAAGCAATGTCCCGGCGATCGTGGCAAGGCCGCGCCCACCATGAAATCGCAGCCACACGGGGTAGCAATGCCCAAGCACCAGCGCGGGAATAAGCTCAGCCAGCAGCTCCGGACGATGCGCGAGTTCGGCGATCACAACCGGCAGAAGTCCCTTAAGCAGATCCAATACCAGCACGATCGTGCCGATGTATTTATCGCCCGTCACTTCAAAGGCATTCCTGGCCCCGATATTCTTGGAGCCTTCATTCCGGAGATCCTTCCCAGTCTTCCATCTTGTGATAAGATAGGCCGATGGTATCGAGCCAATGAGGTAGCCCGCGATTCCGCCGATGAGGAGGGTGTGGAGCGAAAGCATGTGCGTTTGAAACGGATTTGATGGATGGTTTGCTCCACATTCACAATCATTGAATGATGGGCCACTGGTATTGGCCCATTCAATGATCGAGTCAATCAACGAATAGGTCAACCGATGAATGGGTTAATGCCATTAACCCGTACAGTCAATTTGTTTGCGAAGCGGACATTAGGCCGGCATCGCGTGTTGTCCAAATTATGGATTCACTACAATCATACCTCGACCTCGCTATACAGGTCGCCCGCGAAGCCGGTGACTACGCCCACCTTGTGCAAGTGAGCGATTTACAGATCTCCACAAAAACTAATGAGATGGATATCGTCACTCAGGTCGATTCTCGCAATGAGCAGATGATCCGCGATACGGTGCTTGCAAAATATCCCGATCATGTATTCCTTGGTGAGGAATTAGGGGCAAGTGATTCACAGTCCGCGAGCACCCCTTACTCTGCACTCAATAAGGAGGGGGGAAATGTTCGGTGGATCATCGATCCCATCGATGGGACTGTTAACTTCGCGCATGGCTTGCCGATCTGGTGTGTATCGGTGGGAGTAGAAGTCAATGGCGTGGTCGAGTGCGGCGTGATCTACAATCCAAATTTGAACGAGATGTTCAGTGTGCGGCGAGGTGAAGGCGCGTATTTGAATGGGAGAAGAATGCAGGTCTCGAAGCAAGCCAATTACAAGCAAGGCTTGTTTGTGACGGGGTTCCCATATAATGTGGATGAAAATCCGGAATCAGTGATCGAGCAATTTACGAAGTTTCTTCATAAAGGAATGCTCATTCGCCGGTTAGGCAGCGCAGCGCTCGACTTGGCGTATGTGGCCTGTGGGCGCTTTGAAGCATTTTGGGAAATAGGTCTTTCGCCGTGGGATACCTCGGCCGGCCAGCTCATGGTTCGTGAAGCAGGTGGCCGCGTAACGCACTTCGACGGGAGTGATTACAATATTTACAAGAAATCCATCATCGCTACAAATGGATTGCATCACGAGATGATCGAGGGTATCATCGCAGAAGCGAAGAAAAAGCCCCCGCTCACCTAAGCTCTACGCTGCTGTGGGAGGAACAGTAAATAAAAGCTCAATTACAATAAACTAATGGTTGCCACGTCAGAAGCGTGCGTTTGAAGCAAAACAACTCTCACAAAGCCATTCCGTTGATACGTCGCTCGATCTTGCCGCTTGCGGTATTGCTATGCCTTTTGCTGCCGCAACAAGGGCGCGCATCCATTTTCCATGGACATCCCAAGATTTCAGTCGCTCCGGATTCCACAACAGGAGTAATTTCCGGCTTTGTCAAAGATTCCGCGAGCGGCGAAACGATCGTTGGCGCAACGGTTCGAGTTCGAGCGCTCAAGCTTGGCGCGGTCACTAATAAAAGCGGATTTTTTTCACTGCATCTGCCGAGCGGTCAGCATGATACGCTTGAAGTTTCCTCCATTGGGTATCGGACATTGAAGATTCCTGTTATGCTGCAACCGGGTGAGCAGCGGAAGTTCAGTATCTTGCTCCCCGTCCAAAGTATGACGGGTGATGAGATCACCGTGGAAAGTTCGGAGGAACGTCAGCGGCAGGAGCCACAAGTTTCGCGGGTATCTATTACGCCAAAACAAGTCGAAGATTTGCCAAAGATCGGCCAGGGCGATCTCTTCCGCATTCTGCAGTTTCTTCCGGGTGTGCAAACCTCCAGTGAAATATCGAGCGGCCTGTATATTCGCGGCGGTTCGCCAGATCAAAATCTGATATTGCTCGATGGTAGCGTACTTTACAATCCATCCCATTTCTTTGGCTTCTTTTCCACATTCAATCCTGATGCCATTAAGGATGTAGAGTTGATCAAGGGTGGCTTTCCCGCAGAGTACGGCAACCGGCTATCTGCTGTGTTGAATGTTACGGATCTGGAGGGTGATCGCAACCAAACACAAGGCAAGGTCGATCTCGGGCTTATCTCAAGCAGCGCAACCATCCAAACCCCAGTGGGAACCGGTGCGCTGGTACTCGCAGGTCGCAGAACGTACATCGATGCCATGCTCAACGCAACGGGGCTTACCCAATCGCTTGGTCTGCCAGACTATTATTTCTACGATCTGAACGGGAAGCTTACACAGAACCCCTCACCGAACGACAAAGTAGTCCTTTCAGGCTATCAGGGTTCTGACGATCTTAGTTTTACTGCCAACTCTTCGGTGAATGACATTGCGCTTACCTGGGGTAATCGCGCCGGTGGTGCGGAGTGGACACACGTCTTTGGAAGCGACCTTTTTACCAATCTCGATCTTTCCGCAAGCAATTTCCATTCGGTATTTACGATCGGATCCTCTGCGCAACCGTTCACCTGGACGAACGCCATTGATGATTACACTGCGCGTGCCAGTCTCGACTACTTTCTCGATCCGGAGAATGATATCCAAGCGGGAGTGCAGGGCACGGGCTATCACACGTCCCTGCTTATTCAGGCTGGAACGAATCCGCCGAATGCGAATTTGGATACGAATACCTTCTATGGCGCTGCGTATGTGCAGGATGAATGGAAACCCGCAACGCGCGGGTACGTGGACGATCCGCTGGCGATCACAGCCGGCCTTCGTGTTGATGGCATAAGTTCCAATCCGGAGATCGGAATCGATCCACGCATTTCCGCACGTTATATTCTTACCCCTGCCATCACGCTCAAGGCCAGTGCGGGAATTTATCATCAATATCTGAAGCTTGCCACGAACGATATTATTCCCATCTTCGATATTTGGTTGCCGGATGATACCTCCCAGGCGCCGGAGAAATGCTATCAATATGTGCTTGGTGTTTCCACCGTGCCGTTCGAGGGTTACACTTTCGATGTGGAGGGATATTATAAGGACATGAAAAATCTTGTGGAATTGCAGCCAAATGTGTCTTCTGGCTCGACATTGAACGATATTTTCTTTGAAGGAAACGGCACCGCATACGGTGTCGAATTCTTCCTGCAAAAACAGATGGGGCGGCTCACGGGATGGCTTGGTTATACCCTTGCGTGGACCTGGCGCACATTCCCGCAGATCAACAATGGCCAGCCATTCCCTCCCACGTATGATCGAAGGAATGATTTCGATCTGGTTGCGACCTACCATTTGAACGACCGGTGGACGATCGGTGCCACCTTTACCTATGGCACAGGCCAAGCCTATACGCAGATCACAGCGCTCGCGCCAGATGCGGAGAACGAGGCACGCGCTATTCCCATCGATGGCAACATGAACGCATTGCGGCTTCCGGCGTATAACCGCCTGGATCTCTCGGCAACCTATGCCTTTGGATTTTTCTCCGACAAGCGTAATGCCGAATTCGATTTCGATATTTTCAACGCGTACGATCACCGCAACGTCTGGATTTCGGAGGTAGATCAGGACACCAATCCGGCGACGATCACCTACGTGAAATTGCTTCCGATCCTGCCAACGTTTGGAATATCGGTCAGTTTTTGAAGGGAACCCATCATGACTAAAATCCCAATTGAGCCAGAATATCAGCCCGAGCGAAGCGAAGATTTGCGCAGTCGAAGGATCTGGTGTGAATGCACGGGGATCCTTCGACTCCGTTCGTTCCTCCTTCGTCGAAACGAACCCCGCTCAGGATCACAAGTTTACAAAATGGCTAGGAGCGCTGCCAGCATGCGTTGCGCTATTAGGAATTATTGCGCTTTCCGGTTGCGATCAACCCATTCTCAGCAATTATCAAGAGCAGCTGGTGGTCAATTCGTTCATTTATGCGAATGGCGGGATCGATTCTGTCGTCTTGCATCGTACGACTCCGTTCGGAGATACCTTTAACGATATTGATTATGCCGTAACAGGCGCAACTGTGATCGTTACCAGCAACGGCGTGGCGGATACACTATTGCCGGGTACCGCCGGCGATCCTACGCTTAAAGGACGTTATTACCTCCCGCAGAGCAAGCTTATTGTGCAAGGCGGGCAGACGTATAACCTTTCTGTGACCGCGCCAAATTTGCAAAGTGGCGGCACGCATTATGCTACTTCAAGCACAACCGTTCCCATGCCGATTCATTTGGAGCCGCTTGCAGATTCGATCCGTGGGCAGACTTTAATTCTCGATACCAATAATCTTGCTTCCTTCGCATTTTTACTTACGGCCGGCCCGGTTGACAACCCGAACCGCGAGTATTTGCTCAGCATCGTCGCGCTTGACACCACCTACGGGCGCATCCGTACCAATGGCGAGGGGCAGGATACCACACTGACCGTACGATATTCTAATATTGCGACCGGACCAGAGATCGCGGTTACCTCCCGCTTGTTGGGGTGGTACGGCCCCAACCTTCTGACATTTTATGCGATCGACACTAACTTTGCCGATTACCAGCGCCAACTCACCGGTGGTGGTAATTTCCAGCCAACACTGAACCATATTATTGGTGGAATCGGAGTGTTTGGCAGCGCCGCGATCGACACAGTTTCGTTTATCCTAAAACCGAAGCAGTGACGCAATAATGCAGTCCAAACTTTAGTTTGCGATTCCTGCTCGTCGGTGGGGACGCGAACTAAAGTTTGCGCTGCATTTGGGGATTCGTAAGGAAACAAACCGCTGCGTTCCAAGAAAAGGTGGAATTGCGCGGATGGCCTTAGTTTTGACGTATTTTTGTATAGGATTTAACAGCACTTAGCACTTTAGCTCAACCCATTATGTCAGCCATTGGACCACTTGCGATCCTCGTCGTTATCGGGGCATTATTTTTTCTTGTACTCTTTCTCTACTTTATTCCGCTTGGTCTATGGATCACGGCGCTATCGTCAGGCGTTCATGTTCGGATCTTTTCCGATCTGGTGGGAATGCGTTTACGCAAAGTTCCACCGGATGTGATCGTGCGTTCGAAGATCACCGCGCTGAAAGCCGGAATTCCTGTTGACCTTCCGAAATTGGAAGCGCATTATCTGGCGGGCGGTAATGTGCCACGGGTGGTCAACGCGCTCATCAGCGCTGCGAAAGCGAACATCGAGCTGGATTTCAATCGCGCCGCCGCGATCGATCTCGCTGGCCGCGATGTGCTGGAAGCCGTCAAGCTATCGGTCACACCGAAAGTGATCGAAACGCCACAGGTTCCCGCTGTTGCAAAAAATGGAATTCAGGTTCGCGTGGTAGCTCGTGTTACGATCCGCGCCAATATCGAGCGGCTCGTCGGCGGCGCTGGCGAAGCGACGATCCTGGCGAGAGTCGGTGAGGGTATCGTTACGACGATCGGTACGTCGGAATCGCACAAGGAAGTGCTGGAACGTCCCGACCGTATCTCGAAAGTAGTTTTGGATAAGGGGCTCGATGCAGGAACCGCGTTCGAAATTCTCTCCATCGATATAGCTGACGTCTTCATCGGTGATAATATCGGTGCCAAATTGCAAAGCGATCAGGCAGAGGCGGAACTGAAGATCGCGAGAGCGAAAGCCGAAGAACGCCGTGCCGCCGCCGTCGCAACGGAGCAGGAAATGAAAGCCCGCGTGCAGGAGATGCGAGCCAAGCTTGTCGAAGCAGAGTCGCAGATTCCCATGGCGATCGCAGAGGCGTTCCGGTCGGGACATCTCGGCGTGTTGGATTACTACAACCTGCAGAATTTGCAGTCGGATACGAACATGCGTAAGTCGATAGCAGAAGGCGGCGCACCGGATTCGGGTTCCACCCCGGCAGCAGGGGCTACGCAATCGACGTCGTGAAAAAAATTATGAATGATGAATGATGAATTATGAAGGAAATTGGTTTTGAACTTTCATCATTCATAATTCATCATTCATAATTGTTAATACGCAGTATTTCCGGACTTCGCGGCATCGTTGGCACAGAAAATGGCCTATCGGCGGAGATCGTTGCACGTTATGCCGCAAGCTTTGCGCGATATAATGACTTTAAGGGAACCGTAGCCATTGGCTACGATGGTCGTTTGGGCGGTTCTCGCTTTTATGAGATCGCGATCGATGCACTTGTAACGAGTGGCTGTGACGTCCTGGCGCTCGGCATGGTTCCCACGCCAACGGTGATGATGGCGGCGGAAGAGAAACCGGAGATCGTTGGTGGCATCATCATCACGGCAAGCCATAATCCCAGCGAGTGGAACGGGATGAAGTTCATTGCAGAAACGGGACTTTTTCTCGACGCCGAGCAAAATAAAGTTCTGTGGGACATTGTCGATTCGAGTGAAACCCAGTCCGTGCCCGCCGAAGATTACGGTGAGGTGATCGATGGCCGCGATTTTGTAGATCAGCATATTCAGGCAGTGCTTGATATTCCATTCGTTGATCGCGCCAAAATTGCAGAGCGCAATTTTCGAGTGGTGTTGGATTGCGTGAATGCCTCCGGTTCATATATACACCCGCGATTGCTGCATAGCCTGGGTGTGGCTGAGGTTATCGAGTTACATTGCGACGGCTCGGGAATCTTCCCGCATCGTCCGGAGCCTGTTCGTGAAAATCTTACCTCTCTAAAAGAAGCGATAGTTCGAGAGAAGGCCGATCTTGGAATTGTCGTCGATCCCGATGCCGACCGACTCGTGCTTATCATGGAAAATGGCGAGCCATTTATCGAGGAGAACACGATCGTGCTTGCAGCCGAGCATGTGCTAAAGCATTCTCCGCGAGGACAGTCGGTTGTTGTGAACCTTTCTACTACACGAGCCATAGAAGACATCGCAGAAAAGCATGACGCGAAAGTTTTTCGTACTCCCGTTGGTGAGATCAATGTGGCGAAGAAGATGATCGAATCGAATGCGATCATCGGTGGCGAAGGCTCTGGCGGAGTGATTTTGCCGATGGTGCACACAGGACGTGATTCGCTGGTAGGTGTTGCACTCTGCCTTTCGGCATTGGCAGAATTTGCGGGATCAATTTCCGAAAAGCGAAAGGAATTGCCGCAATATGAGATCGTGAAGTCGAAGATCGAACTGAAAAGTCAGGAGCAAGTCAGGGAAATACTCTCCGCGATCGAAAAACAATTTTCGAGCAACGCAAAATCCATTAGTCGTGAGGATGGCATTCGCATTGATTTCGAGAAATCCTGGATGCATGCCCGCGCGAGCAATACCGAGCCGATCATCCGAATTATAGCCGAAGCGCCAACGACAGAAGAGGCGAAAGAACTTATTTTCAAAGCATCTGCTTAGAGGGGATAATGCGTAAATTTCTCGGCCCTGATAAATACCAGCAAACGGAAGACGACAAGCGCGTCCAGCTTGAACTACGCGCACAGGGTAAACTGCCACGTCACATCGCCGTCATCATGGATGGCAACGGACGCTGGGCAGAAGAGCGCGGATTGCCGCGGGCGGCTGGGCATCAGGCGGGCATTGCAAGCCTTCGCGATGTAACCCGCTCCTCGCGGGAACTCGGCATTGGTTATCTCACCGTCTATGCGTTTTCCACGGAGAATTGGAAACGGCCGAAGCGCGAAGTATCGATGCTGTTCAGGTTACTCGTCAAAATGCTTCGCGATGAGATGGCGGAGATGCTAGAAAATGGGGTGCGTTTGAAAACCATTGGGCAGACATCACTTTTACCGAAGCAAGTTCAGGAGGAACTTACGGATGCCATCGAACGGACTGCGAACAATAAAGGATTGACCCTTACTCTTGCTTTGAGCTATTCCGGTCGTTGGGATCTGGTACGGGCGATGCAGGCCATTGCGCTTGAAGTCCGAAGTGGAAAGGTGTCACCAGAAGATATTTCCGAGGAGGTTATTCGGCGATCACTTACGACGGTGGAGATGCCCGATCCCGATCTGCTGGTTCGCACCTCAGGTGAAATGCGGCTATCAAATTTTCTATTGTGGGAACTGGCGTACAGCGAGATCCATGTAACCAAAACGCTCTGGCCTGATTTTCGCCGTGAGCACCTTTATGAAGCCATCCGTGATTACCAAACCCGCGAACGCAGGTTCGGGCTTACCGGTGCGCAACTCAAGAAGGGTGAGAAGGCTGTATCGCCAGAGCACCAAAGTTATGTTGATAAACTTATCTCGCGAATAACGGGGTAGTCTCAGCTTTCACCTGTTAGCCTTCGCGCCGCTCCCCACTTGCTTCTATTGGTTCGGGGAGCGATGGTTCGAGTGAAGTCCGCGTAGATCTCCGAATCCGAACGAGTGATCGAAGTGTCTCAATCTCACCTTTCGAGAAGAATCCAGTCAAGAAAAGAATAATAGTAACTACCAAAAGTAAAATTAGTTTGATGAGAACTCTTTCCATCAAATGCATCGAAGGTGTTAGAAAGTAGTAATCAATTGTAAATCCTATCAGAACGAGTAACGCAACGAATCCCACACGCCGCCAGTCATATTTGATGAAATAGACTTTCTGCGATTGCCAATAGAGAGACGCAGCCATAGCCATATAAGCGAAGAGTGTTGCTAGTGCTGCACCCATAATTCCCATAATCGGAATCAGGATAATATTGGAAACGATGTTCACCGCCGCGCCGAGCCCCGTGACAAATGGCAGCACTTTGTTGTGCTCCTTAATATAAATTCCAGCAATAAAGTTGGTGTACATTCCCTGGAAAATATATGCCGCAAGAACGACAGGAATAATATTCAAACCTGCAAGATATTCTTTCTTTTGAAATATTGCGTGATGGATTAGTGGTATGCGAATGGAAAGAACGTCTGGTAAGAACAGCGCAAGTACTAGAAACCCCATACATGCCACGACCATAAAATAGGTGAATACGCGAGAGAATATCTGCCGCGCGCGTTTATCGTCAGTACGCGATTCTCGGAGAAAGAATGGCCTCCAGGCATATTCGAACAAGCTTACAAAGACCATCATGATGATGCCCATGCGATAGTTTGCTTGATAGACACCGAGCACAGCAAGTCCGAGGAACGATTGCACGATGGGCCTGTCGATCACTTGCACCATCATCGCGCTAAGATACGCCGGTACGTTCGTGAGACCGAATGGAAAAAGCTTCTTCATCACTGGCCGCGATATTCGGAATTCGAATCTGCGAGCGATCGTGGGGCCAAGCATTGCGAGCATTACGGCGGAGGCTATAAGATTCGCAACAAATATGCCATCAACGCCTTTGTGAAGTCCAACAATAAAGATAAGATTCAGCGCAAGCGTTAGAACAATTCCTGTCAGGCGGATCACACCGAACCACTTCGCACGCCGGTCGATCCGCAGCGCGGCGAATGGTATCACGTTCAGACTATCGAGCAAGATAATGATCGCACTGATGCGCAGAATGCGTGTGAATTCCGGAACCCAAGGTGAGATGTCGATCTTGGGGTCGTGAAAAACGGGGCCAACGAGTGCAGGCGCAAGAATTAGAATGATCACGCTCAGAAAGCCACCAAAAAGCAAAACAAAAAGGAATGGACCGCTGAATAATTTCTTCTCTTCTTCGGCTGTGCGACTTTCTGCATCGCCTCGCGAAGCATATCGAAAGTATGCTGCTTCAAGACCCATAGTATAGATGATGTTGAAGAAGCTCATGTACGTGTACATCGAGGCAGACACGCCGTACATCGAGGGATCGAGCACGTTCACATAGAACGGGACGAGCAGGAAATTCAGGAACCTGCCTATGACGGTGCTTGCGCCGTAGATCAGCGTTTCCTTTGACAGGGCCTTGATCTGCTCTTTCACTTATTTAATTCCCGAATGGATCGCCACAATTCCAGCCGTTCGCGTTTCAAATTTCACATCGCGAAACCCCGCCTGCTCCATGATCCCGGCTAACGCTTCGAGATCGGGAAAGCGGCGAAGAGAATCCGGTAGATAACGATATGCCGAACGGTGTCCCGAAAAAGCCGTGGCGAATGCGGGCAAGAGCATATCGAAATAAAAATGGTAAAGCTGCTTCATTGGAAATCGGCGCGGCCGTGCGAGTTCAAGATTGATGAATACTCCACCCGGTCGCAAAACGCGATGAATTTCACGAAATGCGGTGAGCAAGTCCGTAAAGTTACGGGTTCCAAAGCCGATGGTTACTCCATCGAACGAATTATCCGGGAATTGCAGCGCTTCGACATCACCCCGCTCGATCCGAATTTGGAGATGCTTTTCGTTCGCTTTCTTTCGAAATAATTCGAGCATTGGCTCCGCAAGGTCAACGCCCGTTTGCTGAGCATTGGGTATCTGCGATAAAGCTTCAAAAGATAGATCGCCCGTCCCACAGGCAATATCGAGAATTTGTAGCGCCGGCGTCCTCGCCGATCCACGCTCTCGCAACACCTCAATGGCTCGCCGCCGCCAAGTATAATCGAATCCTAACGATAGAAAATGGTTGAAAAAATCATACCGGCGAGCGATCTGGCTGAACATACGCTCGACGTAGGTCTTTTTTTCATCGCGGCTCTGGAAGCTGAATTCATCTGACATCTATGCAAAAATACGGCAGAATCGGTATCTCTCACCCCTTTTCGTGTATTGAAGGAATTATGTGAGTGGGCTAAGCATTCCACATTTTCCGTGGCATCTCCAAAATTCCAATTTTCTTATGTACATCGAACAACTCTACACCAACTGTCTGGCCGAAGCGGCGTATTATATTGAATCCGACGGCGAAGCTGCTATCGTCGATCCGATTCGCGAGACGGACGCCTACATCCAAATGGCGGCTTCGCGAGGCGCAAAGATAAAGTACGTCTTCGAGACGCATGTTCACGCGGATTTTGTCTCCGGGCATCTCGACCTTGCTGCTGCGACGGGCGCGGAGATTGTGTTCGGTCCGGGTGCCGATACGAATTATAAAGTGCATGAAGCGCATGACGGGGAGACGTTCTCGATTGGTAAGATCACCATTGAAGCATTGCACACACCCGGGCACACACCGGAATCGACATGCTATCTGCTGCGCGACGAAACGGGAACCCCGAAGGCCATTTTTTCCGGCGATACACTTTTTGTTGGTGATATTGGAAGGCCGGATCTTCTGGGTGGAAGAATGACGAAGGAGCAGCTCGCTTCCATGTCCTACGATTCGATGCAAAGATTAAAGTCACTGCCGGACGATCTCACCGTCTATCCCGCGCATGGGCCGGGTTCCGCGTGCGGGAAGAATATTGGTAAAGAAACCTGGTCAACGCTTGGTGTGCAAAAGCGCACAAATTATGCGTTACAGAATATGTCGCGCGAAGCGTTCATCAACACGCTCACGCACGGACTTGCCGCGCCGCCGCAATATTATTTCGAGGATGCCAAGATCAACAAGCGCGGCTATGCTCCGCTTGCAGATGTGCTGACGAAGAATGTTCAGGCAGTTACTCTTTCTGAGTTCGACGCAGCCATTGCGAACGGCGCTATTGTACTCGATGCACGAAGCCCTGCCGATTTCGAAGCAGGATACGTTCCCAATGCTATCAATATTGGTTTGGACGATAAATATGCCTGGTGGGTTGGGACGCTTGTTTCAATTTCAACACCGCTTGTGATAGTTGCGCCTGCGGGACGCGAAGAAGAAGCCGTTCGCCGGCTTGCGCGCATTGGTTATGAGAATGTGCGCGGGTATCTCGAAGGTGGATTTGAGACCTGGCTGAAATCTGGCCGCAAAGTGGAAACGCTTCGCTCGATCGAGCCGGAAGAATTTGCAGATGCTCGTGCACATGGTGTGGTGCTCGATGTTCGCAACCCCGGAGAATGGGCGAGCGGACATATCGAAGGCGCGAAATTCATTCCACTTGGGGAATTAGAATCACGGCTATCGGAACTTGACTCAAGCGAGGAATATCTCATCCACTGCGGCGGCGGCTACCGCTCGATGATCGCCGCAAGCCTGATGCGCCGCCACGATTTCGAGAATATCGTGAACGTCCACGGCGGTTTTTCAAAGATGAAGACGGTCGTGCCGGAAATGGTGGTGAGCGGGGAGGAAATGGTGGTGTAATGCCTTCGGCACGATGTTTCCCATTTTTAAGTTAAACCAGTATGGACAAATCCTTCGAACAAGTTCGCACGGAAGTGCTTGAATTGGACACGGAAAGCCAGCGCAAGCTTGCCGAAGAAATTAAACATCGACTCGCGGAGGTCGATGATGAGTATAGCGTTAGTAAACGGGAATTGGCTCGGCGTTTGGATGCCCATCGCCGGGGTGAAGGTACGTACGTCACGAAAGAACACATGATGAATATGGCAGAAAAAATGATCTCAGCCGCCGAACAAAAAAGGGCATGACCATTCGTACACGCTCAGAAGCCGAGCGGGATTTTGCCCAAGCGATTGAGTATTACATTGATGAAGAATCACCTCGATCTGCAAGGCGATTTAAAGAAGAGGTTGATCGTGTCTATGATCTGATCGCGGCAGATCCATATCGCTACCATCCCGATGAGGACAACGTGCGAGCATGGCCGCTCGATCGCCGATTTCCCTACAGAATTTTATATACGATCGATAATGAGAAAGAAATTGGAATTATTGCAATCTTTCACAATCGGCGAAGCAAGAAGAATTTGAAGCGACGGTTTTAGCCTTCTTGGGACTATCTCCCTCCCAATCGCGTTTACTGCGCACTTATGGATTTGCTGGAAAAGCTGCGGCAGGTACACCTGAAATTCGAAGGCATAGCGCGGGATCTGGAAGACCCCGCTATTGCCTCCGATCGGGATAAGCTGCGCTCGCTTTCGAAGGAAAAGCGCGTGCTGGAGCCGGTCGAAGCGGCGTATCATCAGTATGATAGGCTTACGCGGAATATCGAGGGCGCGCGCGAAGTTCTGCGCGATACCCGCGACCCAGAAATGCGCGCGATGGCCGAGGAAGAGCTGCGCTCTCTTGAAGCCGAACACGCGCGCGTGGAAGAGGAGATCAAATTTCTGCTCATTCCACCAGACCCGAATGATTCCCGCGATTCCATCGTAGAAATTCGCGCAGGAACCGGTGGCGATGAAGCCGCTATCTTCGCCGGCGATCTGTTCCGCATGTATTCCCGCTTTGCGGAATTGCAACGCTGGCAGCTCGAAGTAATTGATGAAAGCGAAGGCACGATCGGCGGTTATAAAGAGATCACGTTCTCGCTTTCGGGAACAGATGTTTATGCGAAGATGAAATTCGAGTCCGGCGTTCACCGCGTGCAGCGCGTGCCGAAGACGGAGACGCAGGGGCGCGTGCATACCAGTGCGGCCTCTGTTGCGGTATTGCCGGAAGTGGAAGACATCGAGATCGATATTAATCCCAACGATATTCGCGTGGATATTTTTCGTTCCGGTGGTAAAGGCGGGCAGAATGTCAACAAAGTTGAAACTGCCGTGCGGCTTACACATATCCCGACAGGTATTGTCGTGAGCTGTCAGGAAGAGCGTTCCCAGCTAAAGAATCGCAATAAGGCGATGAAGGTCATGCGCGCACGCGTGTATGAAAAAGCCAAGCGTGAGTCCGAAGAAAAATATTCTGCCGAACGCCGCTCGATGATCGGTTCCGGCGACCGCTCGGAAAAAATCCGCACCTATAACTTTCCCCAAAACCGGCTGACGGATCACCGCATCGATCTCACCCTCTATAACCTTGCTGAAGTAATGGAGGGCAATCTCGATGGCGTGATCGAGGCGCTGCGCGTTGCGGATCGGGCGGAGAAATTAGCGGGGGTCTGAACCGAAGGGGCAGAACCTGGATTACGCGGATTTGGGCGGATTACGCGGACGATTTTTTGGATTGTGTCACCAAAACTTGCTTTTCGTAAGTGCTCCTTCTTAAAAAGAAAAATGAATCCTCATAATAAGCTTTTGTGTTATTGGAGATAATTCTCTTATTTAATCCTTTAATCGTCCGCGTAATCCATCCAAATCCGCGTAATCCCGGTTCTTTCTGATGCATTATTACTACACCTATTACCCCAAAGTCCGAGAAGTAGAGATTCCAGACGCCAATCTTATTGGTGTTTATAGCCCCCTCGAGACGGCCCATGCTGACCGCGAGAGAATTTTAGTTGAAGCCTTAGATAATCCGGTCAATAGCCCGAAGCTCTCAGAATTAGCCACTCCTGACGATCGTGTGCTTATTGTGCTCGACGATGCGCTCGAGCCAACGCCGACGGTTTTTCCATTCTATCATGTTGCGCTAGCCCTGCGCGATGCTGGGGTAAAGGACTCGAATGTTACGGTTCTGCTTGCCAATGGTGGTCATCGCGCGAGTTCGAATCCAGAGGTTGAACGCAAGATCGGAGCTGAGTTGCGAAGGAAGTATAATGTATTTCAGTCTGCGTTGAACGAGCGTGAAAAGGATTTTCACACTTTTGGTACGGCGCATACCTCGAGTGGCCCTGTCGCGATCAAGGCCGACGCGCGTCTTCGCGATGCTTCACTCATTGTCGGAATTGGGGGCACCTATCCCAATCGATATAAAGGATTTACGGGTGGTGGGTCGCTGATCTTTCCTGGACTCGCACATCAAGATCTGACCGGAGAGATCTATCTCTCCACTGCAAGTCAGCCAGCTTCGACTGTGCTGGGGCATTCCGAAAATCCGGCTCGCAACATGATACGCGAACTCCTGAATTTTGTACCGGCATTTAAGTTCTGTATCGATCTTGTGATGGATCGCACGCTTTCGGTCACTGGATGTGTGGCCGGCGCGCCAACGAGCGTCTATCGTGTAAGCGCGGATGTTGCGGCACAAATGTATAATTTCCCAGTACCTGAACGCGCGGATATTGTGATGATCGACTCTCACCCATTCGATACCAATGTACTCCACGCTTCTCATGCGTTGTTTGCCTCGCTCGGTATCTTGAAAGAAGGTGGTGAGATCGTCATTGTATCACCACTGCTAGAACCAGTGACACCTACGATAGCCACGCTTGCGAAACAGTTGTCGGAGTCGCGAGAAATGCTGCTAAAGATGACCCAAACCGGATCGCTTTCTCGTCATCCCGCCATCGGTGCGCAGCTTGCAGCACTCCGGGAGGTGCTTGACCTCTCATCGCGGGTCACGTTTGTTTCCCAAGGTCCTGGTATGAACGATCCACAACATTTCGGGTTCCATACGAACACAAATGCGCAGGATGCACTGAATGCAGCGATCGGACGAATGGGAGCCGGCGCTCGCGTTGCACTCGTTGCCCACGGTGGTCTTGCGGTGCCGAGAGTAGGTTAGACAGCAACAAGCAATGTTTTCTGCATGTCTGTAATCCAAGTTACATTGTATGAAAGCCATCGGCACGCTCAAACCCGTCAAATGGGATGAGAAAACTTATGACCAGATCGCCGCAGATAAAAAGCTCGCGAAAGCTACCGTCGAGCTTGCGTTCACTGGCGAGATCGTTGGCACGGCGTGTATTGAGTGGCAGATGTTTTACCGGCACTCCGATGATGCGGATCAGCATAATGCCTCGGCCACGTTCGTTGGACTGATGCGATTTGATGGAACGCTAAATGGTAAGTCTGGCACGTTCGTGATGGAAGACCGCGGCACCTTCGATAACGGCATGCTGAACGGAAATCTGACTATCCTTCCCGATTCAGGAACCGGTGAATTTGCCGGAATAACCGGAAAAGGGAAATACCATTCGGCTACCAGTGAGGTTGCGTTCGAGATCGAATATGAGTTGACCGCGTAGTCAAAGGATTTTAGAGAAATCGAAAAGGGACGCGCAAAGCGCGTCCCTTTTTTTATGTGGACGTTCCAGGCCCTTTTCTTTATCGTTGTATTACCAATCGCTTGGTCGTCACTGATCCACCGCTGGATGCGCGGATGAAGTAGGTTCCGTTGCTAATGCCGTAGGAATTGGCATCCCATTGCCAGGTTCCCGATCCGCCATGGCTTGCAAGGATGTTTCCGAGTATATCGACCACTTCAAAGGTTGCATTCGTTGCGCCATCGATCTCCATGTTCACGATACCGGAACTCGGATTAGGATAAAGGGTTAGGCTTGGCCCCGCTGGCACCGATGGTGTTGTTACTCCGGCCGGTGCGGCGGAAAGACCTCGCAACTTCACTAAGAACACTCCGGTGTTCGCAGAGAGTGGAGTAGCCTTGCCAACAAGGAAAGCTCTATCGCTTTCGATCGTCAGAGCGAGGGTGTCGTAGTAAATTGTTCCGGATGAATCACCATAGAAATGGATAATGATGGCCATCCCGGCACCGGATGCAAGCGTATCTGGCAGCGGAGGCACAGTCTGCGCGATCAGGAAATGCGTGCTCGAATCAAGCCAGTTAATTGCCGAGATGATCATAGTGGATTTAGACGTGTTCACGAAGTCGATCCGGTGCGCATAATATTTACCGGAATCGCCGGAAATATCCACATTGTCGGTTCCCGACGTGTCAACATCGACTGTCACAGTGTCGGTGCATGGCTGGGGCATCGTCCCCGATAGTGCAACGCTGGCCGCGCGGCATTCATCGGTATCTGCGGTCGTAAACGTTGCGGTCAGTGTGGCAGAGTAGGTGTCATAGTCATAGCTGCTGGATGTCCGGTTTGGAATGAACATGAGCTCGACGCTGTCATAGGTATTGGGTGCAACCGTGATCGGGAAATTCGCAGAATCCACGCGAAACGCTCCATCGTCAGAGCCGGAAATATGGCAGCTGGTCAGCGTCGCAGAATCCGGAAGATCATTCCTGACGTACATGTGGATATAACTCGTATCGCCCACGTTGGTCACTACAAATGCTTTTGCGTAAAGCGTATAGCAGGTTACGAGGTAAGGATTAGTAGCCTTTGCTTCGATAATACGAGTGACGTATCGATCCGAACTGTACTTGTCATGATAGACGACGACGAACGTATCGATATACTCATTGGTATCATCCGGTGCGTGGAAGCAGAACGTCCAATTATCCGTGTCATGTGATCCGATCGTCGTTGGGAGGGAAACTGAATCCCAGGTAAAGATCCCATTGGGATTGTGTGACCAGCTCGCGCTCACGATGGTATCGAGATCGTCGCCCGAATTGATTACCCGCATCGTAGCGCAGGTATCGTGGCCTTCATCCACAACTTCCGGAAAATAGGGGCCGCTGTAAAGATCCAGCTCTCCATCCGGAGGCGTCGTATCGATCGCTGCCGCCGCAACAACTCTGCTATCATCCCAGCCAGATCCACTCGCATCGCTATAGATGAAGTTGATGGTGTCGGTGTATGTTTCCGTGTTATCCGGAGCATGATAGCAGAACGTCAGGGTCGTCGAATCATGCGCGGCGATGGTGAACGGGATCGAGCTGGAATCCCACGAGAATATTCCATTGGGATTATGCGACCAGTTGATTCCCGTGACTGTGTCGACGCTGCTACCGGTATTGTACAGCTTCGTCGCAACGCAGGTATCGGATCCTTCCGGCATTTTGGTTGGGAAATACGGGCCTTCCGCGTACAGCGAGCCATCGGATGTGACGGCTGCGGCAGAAACGATTCTCGTATCGTACCATCCTGTGCCATTCGGGTCGTTGTAGCCGACTATCAGGGTATCCGTGTAAGTTTCGGTATTATCCGGCGCATGGTAGCAGAAGGTCAGGTACGTCGTATCGTGCGCGGCGATGGTGAAGGGAAGCTTTGTCGAATCCCATGTAAATATTCCGTTCGGATTATGCGACCACGTAATGCTGGTGATCGTATCGATGCCATAGTTGGTATTGACTAGCCGCAAGGTCTCGCAGGTATCGGTACCCTCCCGCATTTTTTCAGGGAAATACGGCCCGACTGCCGAAAGCTCGCCATCGTATGTCACGGCGGCGGCTTCGATCACGCGGCTGATACAACTGCTCGGGGAATTATTACAGCAAATAGTGAAAGTATCGATGTATTCCGTGGTGTTATCCGGAGCATGGAAACAGAACGTCCAGTTGACGGTATCGTGGGAACCGAGAATATATGGAAGCGTGACCGAGTCCCACTTAAATACATCGGAACCGTGACTCCAGGAAACCTCCCGGATGGTATCGGGGCTGCTCGTCGAATTTACCATACGCATCGGAACGCACGTATCGGCGCCTTCGCGAATGTTCGAAGGGAAATACGGTCCATCCAACGAAAGCACGGGCGGAGGAGGGTTCGGATAACCGATCAGCAACACCGTCCGCGTGATCGTATCGTCCGAGATCGTGAGACTCCCGCGAACCGTATCGGTTTGAGTCTTATACTCAACCCGAAGGTAAAAGTAGGTAGTATCATGGACGGTATCGGTCGGGCACGAGAAGTAGGACGACCCATCCGAGATCCAGCAATGAATATAGGTGCCGGGTTTGGTGGTATCGTGAGCATAAGCGATCCGCACATACCCTTCGACGGAGTCCGCTCCATTCGGAGTGAAATAAAGGGTGTCGGGGGTATATGTAAACGATTGGGCGCGCAGCGATGCAGCGCCAAGGGCGGCGGTTGCAACAAAAACTGCCAAAATCAGAGAAATTCTGTAGAAATTCTGCATAAGTTGTTAGGTTTAGGGTGTATCGAACGGTTGATAACACGCCTAAGTTCGAAAGCTCACACCGCATTCATAATTTCCCCCATCCCCAAGAATTCACCCAAAAAGCATGTTGATAAACCCCTTCGTTTCCAGGCCATTTTCGCCAGTTGGACACCTGCCAATATTTTTTTTTGCATTAGGAATTCATAAACTGTAGAGTTTTGAGGTCAGTTGACGCCGATTTTCAATGAACGCCGCACCCTCCCGATTCATCTTTCATCTCTCTCCGCCGCGGCGGATTCATCTTTTCCCCGGACAGGTGCCCATAACTTCACTGGCTAAATTACAACATCCCAAACCCAAATGCAAGTGAAATCTGAAAATAACCAATCTAATTTTTTGTCTGTGGCGTGATCAGGCGTATCGGATACACGCGCAAAACTTTGCGACTTTGAAAAAATCACCCATTTCGGCAGTGAGCATACCGAGCCAAACTTAGCTTTAGGGAAAATAGCTTGCTACGGGAACATAGAAGATACACAATTACATTTTTGAATTAAGGCAAACAGTGAACTCTTCGGAGAGCTTCTCGTTTGCAGAGAGACGATCTTCAAACCTTAGGCAATGAAACGGCGCGTGTCGCGGTGCTGCATTAGAAATTTCGATTTTCTTGGAGGGATGGAAAAATGTCGTATACTATGGACGTGCTGAAACCATTCTGCCGTAGGGACGTGCTGCGTACGTCCTTCCGCGGAGAATCAGGAGAACTTTTATGAGCTTCTTCCAACCCGAAGCGACCAACAAGGTTATGCCACAATTCCGTGCGGCAAGGCAAGGGGGACTTGTCGAGCGAGGACGCTCGACCTACGCACTGTTTTTGGTTTATAGCTATGTATTATACTTCGCTGCGTGTGAATCGTTTTAACTCAATGATGCCTAAATTGTTTTACACAATTCTGGGAGTTGTATGCATACTCGGTGCTACCGGCAATTTGGAAGCGCAATGGGTGCGCGTTTCGCCCCGGTCTATAGGAATTGATGGCGACTGTCTACTCTCTTATGCCGACCGTCTATTAGTTACCACTGATAGCGATGTATTCGTGACTTCCAACGACGGATTGAGTTGGTACCCTAGCGGGTTGAGGCAATTAGGCGGTGATGGTCCGTCATTAGCACAAATGGGTGGAGATATTTTTTCGGGGGGGGGCGTGGGTGTTTTTCGCTCTGGGGACAGTGGCGTTTCATGGGAACGGACTCCAGGTGGGCCAGATGATATTCTTGATTTAACGGTTTTGGGTGAAAGAATTTTCGCCACATCCTCTAAGGGCGGCGGCGCCCAATATTTAGACGATACTGGTAATAAATGGGTTAATTTTAATTTTGGGCCCAATATTTATGGATCAATCCACATTCAACTATTCGTGGTGGACTCCATTCTTTTTGTCTCTGGTTTGAGCCTTGTGCAGGGAGGAAGTGGAGTAATTCGTTCGTCCGACGGAGGGAGCTCGTGGCAACAGGTATTACAGCAAAGTGATGGTGGTATGACTGACTTAACAAGCCTTGGTTCTACTTTTGTTATTTGCAACCGTCAAGGGATTTATCTATCGAACGACAGCGGACTTTCTTGGAATAAGGTAACAGGAATTTCTGAGCCTTTGATATTTGATGGCGATACACTCCAGTCTTTCAATGCATTTGCCAGTTTCGGATCGGATCTTTTTGTCTCCGGCGATTCGGGTGTTTATCTCACAACTGATACGGGCAAGAGTTGGCGACCAGAGAATGAGGGCCTTCCCGATAGCGAAATTAGCAACGTACAACCTTTAGCTATCCATGGTGGCTATCTTTTCGCAGGAACTTCGGGCGCCGGTGTCTGGCGCCGCCCGCTTTCGGATTTCAATCAGTCGGGCGTGGCGGCGAGCGCGGCTGGGAACTCCGGAAGCACCCTGCGCGTATTCCCAAATCCGGCATCGGGTGAGCTGCAAATCACGGGCATCGCAAGCATCGGCAACGATGCGGCGGGCGAGGTTCATCTCTTTGATCTCCTGGGCCGCGAGGTAATCACGCCCTTCGCTCTGCCTGCCGGCAGCGGGGTGCTGGATGTGTCTCATCTAGAACCGGGCCTTTATTCCCTGCGGTTGGGAACCCAGTCGGCGAAGGTGGAGATCGTCCGCTGAGTCATCGTGCGATGAGACATCGTGGGCTGTGTACCACCGTGCGCGCCGCGCGCTTGGCCTGCGCGTGTTGTTGCTTCTTGCGAACTTTAGGGAACCGGATTGATTATTGCACCGCCTTGACCCACATCATGTCTTTCGATTCACCGACGAGTATTGCGATAAGCACAAGGAATGCAATGATCATAGTCCAGGTATATTGCTTGGCAACCAGTGCGCGCAACGCATCGCTTGCGCCTTTTGCGGCGCCTGGGCTTGCGAGTTCTGAGTTCGCCATCGCGAGTATCTTCTTGCCGTTCGGCATGAGGATCGCACCGGAAAGCGCCATGATAAGCACATAATCTGTTTGCATGATCGCCAGCCAGGGCAGCGTCGCGAACGGAAAGAATGAATATTGCATCAGCGTGAGGATCACTCCGGTGACGAGCAACCCCATGCTGCCGATGTTCGCCATGATCGGCGCCATGATCGCACCGGTGCGGATCGAGGCAAGTTCGGCAGGCGTGCCCTTTACCTTCTTTCGCATGACGGTTCCCATGATCGCGTTCGTGATAAGGCCGATGATTACTCCGGCACTGATGATGTGAAGAGATACGATGAATGAGTACATGATGACAAGAATAGAATTAGTGGGAAGTGGAAAAGCTATCTGGAAGCGTTGGAACGGAGCGGTGCTTGCCCCAGCTCCATCCGCGAGCTTTCATATCCTTTTCGTTTGGCGACAATACGGTAATCGAAGGCACCGGCTGATGTTCCTCCTCCGTTTTCGATGACATCGAATCCGGTTGCATTCTTGGACACATAAACACCGTTCGTCTCCGAATTCATTTCGACAAAAACGCGCATCGGGTTTGCAGCATCGATGGTAACGGTTTGCAGAAATGCAGGGTCAAGCTCGATATGCGCACGTCCGTTGGTAAGCACACCAGAGCCGTAATCGGTGAAATACACTTCTGCCGATTCTTCACAATATAATTTTCGCCATTCATTTCCGACCGTGACAATGGCAGATTTCGTTCCGGTAGCGAACTGATCTCCATCCACGTAAAGTCCGCGGCCGCCGCTGAAGTACGCTGCATAGCCCTCGATCGCGTTGGACGTGCCGACCACACCGTAGTATCCGGCGCCATTCACCCCCACGCCGCCACCCGGAGCCTCACTATATCCGTACACGGCGGCAGAGTTTGCGAACGGCGAGTTGATCACACCGACGATCCCAAAGACTGAGGATGTCGTCGAATTATTCGTATTGGAACCATACAATCCGCCGCCGGGAAACGCCAGTGTGCTCGTAGAATTGCTGATGCCCTCTACAGCAATACCCGCACCGCCATACGTATTCGCAACCTGGAAGCTCACATTGGAGGAAGCTGTTCCGGTGTATGGCAAGGAAAGGCTGCCTCCGCTCGATCCATTCGATGCCGCAGTAATGCGGCCTTTCGCATCAACCGTGATATTGGCATTCGTATAACTTGCGGCCGTAACGCCGCTGGGTACCAACGTGGGTGCGGGATAGGTGCCAGTGAGGTCGCCACCGGCGGCGCCATCGGGTGGGAACCCCGTTGGAACTCCCGATATCGCTGACCATGCAACGCCCGCCGCTTTTACCGAAAGATCGACGCTCGGGCCATTCGGATTTGTTATCGACACGGTTTTATCCGCTGAAGTAATGGTAGTGATCGCTGCCGTTACCGCAGGCACATTCAGCGCATACGGTGCGGAAGTAAGTGGTGAGCGTGGAGTCAGCTCCGTGCTTCCATCGACGGAAATACCCAGCCACAGCGGCGCGTTGAAGGTCAGGGAAGCAGGAATGGAATCGAGCAGAGTATTGAAAAGACCGTTCGTGGTCATCACGGTATCCTGCTTGCTGTAGAGGACCGTCGACCCGGTCCGGGTGGTGTAGAGGGCCAGAAGCAGGATATGCTGGCCATCCGCAACGGGAACGCCGGATTTACCAGCAAGCACGCCCTGATACGAAATTGTTCGCGGAACCTGTGCGGAAACTGAGGCAATGAATGTTATGGATAAAAGCGGCAGAAGAAGAATGGATTTCCAATGTTTCATAGCGGTGGCAAATGTTAAAATGAACAGACCCTCCCATATCACGAAATATTCAAAAAAACGCGGAAAACGTAAACTGACGACATGGCTCAAAACCAACACCAGCCCCATCCCAACAGTGCCACAAATAGTGCCGCGATGAACGGCATCGAACAGCTTCCATTTTTCGAGCTTGGACTCATTCCCGAGATCTGCGAACGTGTACAAAAGATCGGCTATGCCACTCCGACGCCCATCCAGCGCGAAGGCATCCCGCTCATCCTTGAAGGGCACGATGTGATCGGTATCGCACAGACCGGAACCGGAAAAACGGCGGCCTTCATGCTCCCGCTTATCGATTCCCTGCTCTGCTCCCCAAAACCGAAGCACAAGGAGCAGCCCCGTGTGCTGGTATTGGAACCAACCAGGGAACTTGCTATGCAGGTGCTCGAAGCAAGCACCAGTTTCGGACATGGAACCGGGCTTCGCGCTGTCGTAGTCTATGGCGGGGTAAGCCAGCGCACGCAGGAGCGCGATCTTTCCAAAGGCTGCGATATCCTCATCGCAACGCCAGGCCGTTTGAACGATCTCATCCAGCAGCATGTCATCTCGCTCGCGAGCGTCGAGTTTTTGGTGCTCGATGAAGCCGACCGCATGCTCGATATGGGTTTTCTGCCGCAGATCAAGCGCATTACCTCACACGTTCCGCGTGACCGGCAGACGCTCATGTTCTCCGCTACGCTCTCGCATGACATCGAGGAACTCGCGCGGCGCCTCACTCACGATCCTACCCTTATCGAGGTTGGTGGACGCCGGAAACCTGCCGAGGGAATCACGCAGATGATCTATTCCGTCATGAAGCTGAAAAAGCCGGAACTCTTACTAAAGATACTCACCGAACTCTCCGGTGAAAATGCCGATGGAACCCGCTCCGCGATCCCCACGCGCACTCTGGTATTTACGCGCACCAAGCACGATGCCGACCGCGTGGCGCACGTGTTGGCACACGCCCGGTTGAACGTAACCAAAATTCATTCTAATCTCACCCAATCGGAGCGCACCAAAGCGCTGGCCGATTTCAAGCATGGCAAGTTCGATACACTCGTCGCGACGGACGTGGCAAGCCGCGGATTAGACATCGATGACATCAGCCACGTTATCAACTACGAGCCGCCGATGTCCCCCGATGATTACGTCCACCGCGTTGGCCGCACCGCGCGCGCAGAAAAAACCGGCGTTGCGATCACATTAGTCAGCCCCGAAGAGGAACCGCTCATGCGCGACATCGAAAAGCGCGTTGGGATCGAAATTGAGCGAACGGTCGTCGAAGGCTACGCACCGCCGCCACCGATAGAAATGTCCTCGGCAGAACGCCGGCGATTGAAGGGGTGGGCCAAGCGGTAAAGTCGTTTTTTGAGAAGAAACTCTATTGCTATCGAAATCCGTTAATTAGTTACAACACACACCGTTATGAGCATTGACGCTTTAACCCAGGCAGCGCTTGAGCTACCGATCGAAGAACGAGCGGCATTAGCCGCGCGCATTGTTCATAGTATCGATACGAACGGTTCGGAGCTACACTCGGACTGGATCGAGGTTGTAGAGCGGCGGCGTCAAGACGTTCTTTCCGGCAACGCTAAAACCATGAGCGCGGAAGAAGTGAGTGCTCTGGTTCGCAGTCGGATGGTATGACCGATCATGCGGTGATGGTTCAATATCACCTCGAAGCTGTTGAGGAATACGAACGAGCGGTGGAGTATGTTGCTACGATCAGCCCGCCGCTTGCTGCCAGCTTGATCGAGGAAGTAGAACGTTGTGTCGAACGCATAGCCGAACAGCCGATGCAAGGCCGGGAACTCAGAAGAAATATCCGTTCCTTTCGGACACGAATTTTTCCCTATCAGATCGTTTTTATGATCGAGCAGGAGGCTGCTACGATCCTTGCAGTGGCGCATGAAAAGCAGATGCCGGGTTATTGGGAACATCGCGTGCATTAGTGAAATGTCCTCGGCAGAACGCCGGCGTCTCAAGGGTTGGGCGAAGCGGTAAGACGGGCAGGAAAATTCGGTTGTACACGAGTTACTACCCAATTTGAAATCCACTCCCACATTAAATCGAATGGGAGGGTCTGCGCTTCGTTAACGGCTTCGCGACCAGTACTGTGGAATTGTTCAATATGCCTTCTTGCCCGTTTGCGGACCTTCGCAAGATCGAAATCGTATTTTTGCAGAACGATAAGTGTGCGTAGAAAAGCGTAGAGTTGTGTATGATGCCGGTTCCGGAGATTTCGCGAGATGTATTGCTTGAGGCCTTCTGCTTTCCTCACCATGCTATCGAAATCGCCGGTCGAGGCAAAAAGGAGTTGTTGGAGAATAAGCAGGGAAGCATTGTATCCCTCTTTGTCCCGTTTCAGGACGGGAACCGTTGTAAGAATCTTGTCAAACTGTTTGAGCAGTAATAATCTTGATGCTGTTTCTTTGTTCAATGCAAATTGTACATAGTAACCTAGCAGTGCCCATTGTTCACGAATGTGTTCCGACATGGAATCAAAACGTTCGTGATGCGTGATCTCGGAATGAAGCACGGATGCTGCTTGCCACTCTTTGGTATGCATAAAAAGAAGGAATTGGCATTGCTTCCATATGAACCAATTATTGTGACCGCGAGGGAAACTCGCTTCACAGACAGTGATAGCCGAATGAGCGGATGAAAAAGCGCGAATTCCAATCGCCGATGTCATTCGCTTGATCGCAAACATTCCCATATAGAGGGGGGTATGCATATGTGGGTGCCGTGAAAAGAGAAGTTCTGCTTCATCGCAAAGGCGAAATGTCTTCCGGCTATTGTCGGTGCTTTCAGATTCCAGCGTCGCGATGCGAAAATAATAGAGTCCAACATTGAAGGTCGGGAATTGTGAGAAGATCTGGGTAGCTTCCGGCAATGCGGAGGTTGCAAGCACACGTGCTTTCGCGCTGGTGCTTGCTTTGCCCACTAATTCCACATCGATCGTTTCATCGATGGCAAGTATCCTCATTTCGGCTGCGCGCAGGCGCTCAGCTTCCGAAAGTTCATGAGAGATCTGACGAAATTGTGTGCGGTAACCATTTAGTTTGGCATTTCTGCGAAGCAGCAAAAGCAGCTCGATCCGGTCCTGAGTAAGTTCGTACTTACGGGTCCGTTCGAGTGCTTTTGGTACGAGGCCCATTGCAACGCTCCGAGCGCCGAACAGGACGAGCATGCGAATACAGAAGACATCCTTCGCACTCCGATAGAGCGCTTTGCGGAGTTCTGAGCCGGTTCTAAGCTCAAGATGGAAGAGTAATCCCAAAAGTCTTCGCTTGAGTTGGCTGCGGAGCCGGATATAGGTTTGGTCATACTCCTTCGTGTTGCAGATCTCCCTTGCCCACTTTCGCTCATCGACCGGCTCGCGCTGGGCGATCTTCCTTGCTAGGATGCGAAGTTGTGAATTTTTTTGATTGGGCAAAAATAGAGTTCTCGATGATTTTGCACCAAAATCGCCGATTATTTGCACAATTTCGCGTATCTGGCGTATGGAATTCATAATTTATTGACATATGACAACAATAATATCAATGTATCTTGAACATGCCTCATGCTCAGAACAGTCAATAATTGTGAAATAGTGCTAAGCACAGATAGAGAAAATTGCTAAAAACGTTTCCATTTTTCATAGATCTCCTCCCTAATTTCGCGGCCTGAACATAATTGTCCATTTTTTCCGGTCAGATTAAGCCAGTTTTTCGAACGATCAGGTCACCATGAAAAAGACTCTTCTTACACTAATTATCGCATTTGTATCGGTCGTCGGTTTCACAGACCGATCGCTCGCTCAATCCTCGGGCTATACCTTTCAGGTCTCCAACCAGCAATCCGAATCCCTCGGCAATATCACCATCTCAACCTCAGCCGGAGACCCATATCTATCCGTACCCGGTAATTCTAATGACACGTTACCGATCTCCGACACCGCTAATTCTGTGACGATCAATGGGCAAACGGTGCCTCAGGGGGTACGAGCCGTCTTGCAGCTTCCGAGCGGCAAGTTCGTGATCCTCATGTGGACGGCACAGGATGCCATCGTTGTGATCGATGATGATATCCTTGGATCCATCTATAACATAAAAAAATATTCGTATCTCACATGATTGAGCTATCGCAACCAAAGGCACTTGCCGCTGCTCGGCGTGGCACTTTTGTTAATGGATGGGAGTGGCCCGCCGGCGTGGCGGGAAGCAAAGCGCGGCAAAAGTCGTAAAGAATTTCGTGACTGAAATGCACATGTTAGATCACAGCACCGGCACCCTCGAACAAAAGCGCAAATGGGAAACGCTCAAGGCTGTGCATGGTTCTAAACTTGAAGAGCGCGTGCTTGCTATTCGCTCCGGGCCTTGGGGAATTACTAAGTCCGAAGCGAAAGTCGCTGTTGTGGGCGAACTTGGATACGACTGCATGGATACAGCTCTTCGACTCGGCATTGACGAGCACACGGTGAAAAACCATCGAACGGAAATTCGGAGAAAAGTAGGAATACCTAGGAGCGAGTGTGAATTCGGCTTGCTTTTCCTGAGACTGCTACCGACAGGTAAGAAAAATTCAGAATAATGTAAAACCGGGACTTTTTTGGGACTCAACTATTTCAAATGCATGCTATTTTTGTAATTGATTGGTCATCGGAATACTTTTGCCGCCGGACTCCCAATTTTAGAGAAAGGTGATGAAAAGCGAAAGCCGAGCGATTCGCGTGAACTATCATGCGAGGCCCGGCCTCCGGCGATCAGTTGCCGGCTCGGGTATCGAGCTGACTTATTTAACTAATTCACTTCTTTAACGCTTATGCTTAAGCAATTTGTTTCCAAACGCACCGCATTCGCTGTAGCGGCGCTCCTATGTTGCAGCACTTTATTCATTCAATTAAACGCACGGGCGCAATGCCCGACATGCGACTGCCCACCGGTACCAATCGGCGACGCGCAATACGATACGACGCCGATTCCATGGAATCCCGGGGATACCTGCGTCTATCTTTCTATCGATTCGTATGGCGATACCTGCTGGGTAAATATCTGCTACGCCTACCGGAATACGACCGGCTGTTGCGGCGTTAACTACGATTATCTTGTCACCCAGGTCTGATGGGATGCTTCCTGCCCTACGGACGATTCAACGATCCTAGACAGCGCTACGAATTGGCTCATGGAAAATAATCCTCAGCACTTCCCGACCGACACCTGCGGCTTATGTGGAGATACGGCCTGTTGCGGTCATGATATCCAATGGAGCGAAAACTTCGTTACTTGTTGGTCGGAGTGTGTCGTCACAGGTCCCGAGGGCAGTGGTAAGCAGTTAAGGATGTGCCCCAGTCCGGGATGGTGCATCGATGCCTATTGGGTTTGCTGGGATCCGATCTTACACCATAGAAAGCTCTGCTACGATCGAAGCGTACAGACGACATGGCAGTGCAATACCATTCCAGGAAATTGTTTCACACCGTGTTACAATCCCTGGGGTGCTGGCTGCCCATCCTATATGCACTAATTGTTTAGCGGCCGGGGTTTACTCCGGCAGACCCCGGCCGCTACCTTTAGTGAATTACCGTGTTTCCAAGAATTAACGCACTCACTTCAGTTCTACACATGAGAATCAAAAAACAATGGCCAAAATCATCTTATCATTCGTCTTTTTCATCGGTTTTTTTCCCGTGAGCGGAATAGCTCAATCGTTTTGGCTGCATAAGCAAATTGGGGGGTCTGGAGGCCACTTTGCGGCTATCGATTCCGCCGATTGCGTGCTGGCCTACAATCCCGATTTCGAATATGTGACCCAGGATTACTGGAACTCCTGGAACACCGTGATCGCCGATTCGCCCAAATATACTTTGAGGACATACGCATACGCTGGCTTTTGCCATCCATCCCATAATCTTCTTCTCGTTGGATGCAACGATCGTTCCGTCGGAGTGATCGTTCGCTCAACGGATGGCGGAACAACATGGAGAGATAGCAGCATTGGCTCCTACGTTAAGGCCCAGCCTGGGAATGGTATTACAGCGATGGCCGCGCTCGACAGCAATCATATCGTGGTTCTGATAGATTCCGCTGTCGGCTACAATGGCAATTTAATATCTACCGATCATGTCTTGATTTCTTCGGATGGTGGAATCGTCTGGCAATCGGTTTCGACTCCGATATTTCAATATGATTCCCCTTCGTCTGGTTTGCCGCTGAATCCCGTCGTTTCCTATCTCCCTCCAAATACGCTTCTGGTCGCCGCGATGCAGCAATACGGAAACAGTACTATTTTTCGGTCCTCCGATCTCGGAGCGACGTGGGATTCAGGTTCTGTGGCAGGGAAAGTTATCACGAAATTCGCGTTTATCAATCCACTGCTCGGTTTTGCATCGGGAACGCTTTTTGATCTCAACGCCAAAACGGAAACCGCTACCATCGACAAAACAACCGATGGCGGTCAAACCTGGACAACTATCTTTACAAAGCAAATAATCGTTTCTCCGGGGTCGTATTATAACGCCACCGCAGGTTTATACAGTATTGCTTTTGCCGATTCTCTTCACGGCTTTGCCTGCGGTCCGTGGGGACTTATTCTTCGAACAAATGATGGTGGTGTGACATGGAACCAAATGAATTCCGATTACACCGACGATGCGGAGGGCAACGATCTTCTGAGCGATGTCGCGTATCCCGATACGAACCATGCGATGATCGCTTCCTCGGATGGGAGCGTTTTGGTCTATCATCCAAACGGTATTTTGAGCCTTCCGAATATCACGTTTCCGTTATTCAGCCCACCCGCCGCGCCGCAGACCTTCGATGTTACGTGGGATTCGGTTCCGGGAGCCACGCGCTATTCGATCTCCATAACGACTTCGAATTATCCTAATCCCGGGGATACTACCATTGCTCTTGATTCGAATGTGACGGACACCTTTTATCAATTGAGCAACTTAGTGGATACGTCCCCGCCGCCGGAATCTGGTGGGCGCCAATATGAAATTTACCTTCAGGCATTCAACGCCTCGAACCAGAGTAATGTGGCCGAGCGGGCTTTCATCGTGTATGCTCCCTCGAACGTCGTGACGAAGGTGCCTGAGGATTCTGTTTTTTCCATCGTGGTGTACCCAAATCCGGCACATGGCGTGCTGAATATGGAGGGATTTTCCGGGAAGGTTACCGTTATTGATGCGCTCGGGCGCACGCGCGATTGTCCGTGGGAGAATGGTAATCTAAACATTGCCAATCTTCCGGCTGGCATTTATTATGTGAGCGATGGATATTCGCGCGCAAAATTTGTGAAGCAATAGAGTCATCACCATTTTTTAAACATTATTTATGCGACACATCATTTTTTTAGTTCTCCTTTCGGGCATTTGCTGTGGCTTTGCACTTTCCCACGGTTACACCGCAACAAGGGGTCCACTCCTCATAATCGATACAAGTAGCGCCAACTTCGGCACCATACCGAATATCGGCAAAGTGGAACACACGTTTATTCTCCATAATGGCGGCGATGAGGTGCTCCATATTACCGCAGTGCATCCCGCATGCGGCTGCACGGTGGCATCCCTGAAGGATAGTGTGGTTGCTCCCGGTGCAGCAACAACGGTTCTCATTCAATTTTCGGAGAATAACCACTGGCCGGGAGGATTCGAAAAGGAAGTTTCCATCGTCTCGGACTCTCGCGATTCGAGCACGAAAAAGTTTTGGTTTTATGGTCGTTTCTTTGCAGCACCTGGATCCGATACGGCACGAACGCATACCTTTTACAAGCATCTTCCCAAGCAATAAATCGCTATGGTCAAGCGTTCAGCTGGCATGCTCGTTCGCGTATTATTGATCTTTGCGGTGCTTTTTGTCGCAACTTCGACGCGTTCGCAAGAATGGGAGCCCGTTGGCGCAGAATCCTTCGAGGCTATCGCAGCCGTCGAGGATGGTGGGCTGTTGATCAAAACCACCAATGCTGGGAACTCATGGCAGGCGATTTCGGGACTTCCTTTTGTAAATTTTGAATCTCCTGAAATGTTTACTCCTGATTCGTTCCTGGTTTTCAATCGAAGCAATGGTCCTGTTTTTACCATTTCTCAAAACGGAAGTAACATTGATTCGTCGGCGTTACTTTTCAACCCTCAGGTAACGGACTCAGGGTTTAATTACATTAATACTATCGACTGGATTGGTAATTCCGGCGAAGGAATTGGATTCGGCGCCCATGTGAACGAATCGCAAATAGGGACGGATTCAGCAGAATGCCACTTCATGATTACTTCCGATGCTGGAAGGAGTTGGACAACAACGTTGAATCGGGAAACCAAGCTGTGGCGTGGCATACTAGCTTCAGCCGCATTGCCCAACGGTACAGCGGTCGCCGGCGGAACTATTCGCGATTGGATGCTCTGGACAAACAACTGGCGCGACAACGAATGGTATGAAGATTCGATCTCAGCTCCACCTGGATCTAGCGAAATCTCTAACATTTCATTGCTTGATTCTGAACACGCGCTTCTAAATATGGACGATGGAACAGCGGGAGGTGGGATAGCAGTCGGTTGGATCGTTCGGGTTATACTGAATACGCCTGCATCGGTGGCAAATGACGGGGCAACGAAATCATCCTTTCAAGTTTACCCCAACCCGGCAAAGACAACTCTCACGATCGGCGCCCACATCGGCCCGGTAACTATTGTCGATCCGCTTGGCCGGAACTATGAAGTAAAGCAAATCGGAAGTACCCTCGATATTTCTACCCTTCCATCCGGCGTGTATTTCGTGAGCGATGGCGTGAACCGTGCGAAATTTGTGAAGGAATAGAGGCGCGGCTTTGCGCGTTTAGAAGAAATGCCCCACGCAGCCTATAATATCAGTTATGGGGTTCCCTCTTGCGGAGATTGGTAATGAGACAATTCTTTTGGATTCCTCTACTTCTGGCGGTCGCACTAATTCCAGTGGCCGCCAGAGCGCAGCTTGATTGGAAGGTAACGCGTGAGCCAATTGTAAACGACACCGAGTTTTTCGTTGAATCGCTTTCGTGCTCGGGCAATAATTGCACGGCGTCCGGCTTCTTCGATCCTCCGAACACAGCGTTGAGAACTATCATTTTTTATCATTCCACGGATGCAGGCCGCACATGGACCATCCAGAATCCCGGCCTTCCACCGGAGTTTACACTTGGCTCGGGGCTCGAGATAATAGTCCTCGATCAAATCGATTCATTGAATGTGGTTGGGATTGGAGATACTGGCCTCATTATCCGAACGACCGATGCGGGCGCGTCGTGGTATATCCAGCCATCGCCCGTTTCTGGAAACTTTAAAGATGTCAGTTTCTGTGATTCCCTAAATGGAATCATCGTTGGCGGAGCCGGGGTGATTACAACCTCGGACGGTGGCGCACATTGGAATAAAGCGCCGAACTTCGGATCCGCCTTTATGTCCGCCTGCCATGCCGAAGCGCCTCACCAATTTCGGACAATGGAATATGATTACGCCACGGTATGGTGCACGACGGACGACTTTGCGCACGTCGATTCAACCGCAGGAATATTCCATTCGCAAATCGACAACGGAAAAAATTGGGCTTTAACCAGTTGGGTAGTTGGAACCGGTGCAGATTCTGGAACAATCGAAGCATACGGAGGTTCGTTTATACAAAAGATTGACTCAGTTGCTGGCAGACTAGATACATACTACGTCGATCTTCCTCTCATCGCTCGTTCATCGGACTGCGGCGCGAACTGGTATGGAGTATTCGAAGATACAAATGAGGGCGACGCTGAGGTAAACTGCATCTCCTCCATTAATTACGATACCGTCATAGCAGGGCCATTCGAAGGAAGATTCAATACCATCTATCTTAGCACGGACAAGGGGCATACATGGAATCCGGAACCGCTCATTTTTACAGATACTGTTAATAATTATGGCTCGATGATTGTCTATGGCATAAGCCGATTACCCTCCGGCGATTTCATGGGGGCATTCAGCACTTCCCAAGCGGAAGCGGCGTCATTTCTAATGCGTAGCATGGTATCGACCGCGAGCGTTGCATTGCAGAAGAGTTCTGGTAATTCGTCCGGGTGCTATCCTAACCCCGCTTCCTTCACCATAGCTATTACATCATCCGAAGCTGGAAGCACCGTGCATGTGCTCGATATTCTTGGGCGGGAAGTATTGCATGGCGTAATGCCCGCGAGTGGCTCGCTCGTGCTGGACGTATCTGCACTCCCATCGGGCCTATATTACATAACCGATGGAAGTGTGCGATCGAAATTTGTGAAGGAATAGAGGCGCGCCTTTGCGCGTTCAATAATAATGCGCTACTGGCTTTTTCTTTCGGCATTATTCCTTTGGGCCTTCGCCTCTGCCCATTTATCGCTGGTGATGAAAAGCGAAAAGCCGAACCGAAGTGCTATCTTACAGCGCATCGACCCGGCCTCCGGAGATCAGTTGCCAGGCTCGGCTAACGAACTGGCTCCTTCAACTAATATATCTCTGATAATGCTATGAAAAAGAACTTTGTTGCAAAACGCATCGCATGTGCTGCAGCGGTGCTTCTATGTTGCAGTGTATTATTTATTCACACGAACGCGCGCGCTCAATGTGGCTCATGTAGCGATATTATAATTAACCCAGGTAGAACCACCTTAACATGTGGCTGCACAACCGAAATTTGTTCGGGACACATGTGTACGAATACTAGTGAATGGACATTCTCATTGAGTGCATCTGCAACGTGCTGCATCGACAGCATTTTGGTCACGCCTCCGAGCGGTGTATGTTGGGAAGGATGTATGGGTGTGCCGAATGGAATGTCAGGGCCGATCTATTGGTCTCTTGGGTATGGCAATCATGGCGTATGCTCATCAGGCCCAGGTTCATTTGCAGGAGCTTTAGCTTGCTGTGGTAACCCAACAACTTACATTTGCGCGTGCGGACAGTCGGCATCCTTGCAAATTTGCAGCACTTCAACGGATTGGAGTGGTTTTACTGTAACATTCTATTGGACGGACGGTACGTCATGCACTGCGAGTCTTTACTAATAATATGTGTACTCCCGGAAGTAATTAATGATCTGGCTACTCGCCATCGCGAGCAGTCAGATCATTATTTTACCATCAGAGATAAATGTTTTAACGGGCTGACTTTTGCGTGGCTTCTAATGCTTCGACGCGGCGCTCAAGATCGGCGATGATTTGTGTTTGGGTTGCCAGTTGGTGTTCTTGAGATTCCACTTGCTTATGTTCCTGTTCCGCCTGCGTATGTTCTTTCTTCAACTCTTCAAGTAATAAAACCGATAGCATCGGATACTTGACGGCATCGGGTATAAGTTTGTCGGACGTAGAGCCCGGAATGACATCCTTCGATCTTGCGTATTCCGCCAATTCCGGCAGAACTTTCGCGACATCCTCAGCAACAAGACCGAAGTACGGTTTGCCATCGATCTTTGAAGTGTAGCTAACTGGACGAAGGTCATAAAGTTTGTCGGTGTTGATATCCAGATCGTGAATGTCTGTTTTATATCGTGCCGAAGACGTGCTGCGCATGAACTGTCCGTTGGCAGTCACTACCATATTAGCGGAATTGGCGGTGGTTGCAAAATAGGCGCCAGTACAATAAATCGAAGTTACGCCGGAGTTCCCAATGACAACCTGATTGCTTGCTGATGCCCTCGCCCCACTGCCAAGCGTCGTGGTATTCGAAAGCCCAGAGGTGTTCGGTCCCGTACTATCGCCAACTGCCGTATTATCATTCCCTGTCACATTTTGATTGAGCGCAAGATAACCTAACGACGTGTTTCGATAACCGGATGAATTACCGAATTGCCCTTGAAATCCAACAGCGGTATTGTATGCGCCGGTGCTATTGGTGTACAATGCCTTCGAGCCAACGGCTGTGTTTGCTACGCCACTATCCTGGGTCGCTGCTGCATTCTGTGTGAAGGAATAACCATTATTATAAAGGGCGGAATCACCTATAGCAACGAGGTTGGAGCGTAGGTCATAAACATCGAGCGCTCCAACTCCAACGGCAACATCAGACCAGCCTGAATCAAGATTTTCAAGTGACCCAGAGCCAATTGCAATATTGTAATTACCTACTCGGTTACCAATTAATGCACCATCTCCTACAGCAACATTCTGTGAGCCATACGTGTTTAACCTCATTGATTCCCAGCCTAATGCCACATTACCCGCTCCTGAGTTATTCTGGAGTGATAAATAGCCAAATGCCGAGTTTTCATGGCCATTTGAGGCACTGCCTGTGCTACTAACCATTGCCTGGCACCCAACGGCGGTGTTCCACGCGCCGGAGGCCATTTGGTTCATGCACTGGTATCCAACGGCAGTGTTAAAATTGCCGCTCGATGCGTCGTTCAGGTTTTGCAATGCCGCAGCTCCTACGGCAACGTTTTCGTACCCATTGTTCTTCGCAAGCGCGTTCATTCCAACTGCCACGTTCAAATATCCCGTGGTATTCAAATTCATGGCGGTATCGCCGACGGCGGTATTGTCGTATCCGCTATTGTTTGCATGCAGAGCGCCAATCCCCAGGCCAACGTTGTGGTCGGTCCCAGTATTACTTACCCCGGAACCTGAGCCAAGATACACGCTAGAACCATCATCGCGGGCATCTTGCAAGTCCTTGATGGAATCTATCCCTCCCGAACCGGAAGCCGGTTTCCAGGCCGAGCCGTTCCATGCCAGCACTTGGCCGGATGTTGCGCCCTGTTTTCCAAGGCTAATCGTCGCGGTCGGCCCGCCTCCGTTTAGGACGGTAATCGAGCTATCGGAATTCTGCACGGCCTGAATGCCCGTGCCACCGGTGAACGTTTGGGAATGAATCGTTATCGTAGTTCCGGTATCGGTGATCGTTGTCCCTCCCGCACCAACGAGCATGAGTTTGCCTCCCGCGGTGTTTACCGATTGTACGCCGCTGTTGCCAATGACAATATTCGGGGCGTTGTTCGTTACCGTGATGCCGTTGGCTCCGGATATGGTGAGGTTCCCATTGTCGCCGTTGACATTTTCTACATATCCACCGGAAACGCCATTAGCGAGGGTTGCGCGTCCGGCGGTTGTGGCATAGGTGGATGTATCGGCATTCAACGCTCGGAAAGCATACGGTGAGAAGCTTACTAAGGAGCGTGGAGATAGTTCGGCGCCTCCATTTATCGCAATAGCGAGGTAATACTGCTTGGTAAAATCCAACGAGGGTTGTAGCGGCTTGACCGTGCCGATTGCCATATTGAAGATGCCGTTGGTAACCGTCACTGTTTGCGTTTCGGTGTAGTAGGGTGATCCGCCGGTTGCCACATTATAGATGAGTACTTCGATCGAATAGGATCCGCTGGCCGGCGAGCCGCTATCCAAAATTTGACCCTGATAGGAAATGGTTGGCCCAGTTTGGGCGATGAGATTGGAACACCATAGAAGAGAAAACAAAATGGATAGTACGCTAACGGAGCGCTGACGATTGCTGTAATTCATAAGGAATTCAAGATTAAGTTGAAAAACGGACGCACCATCCAACACGATGGCAACGGTTGCTATAATCTGACACAATTAATGCCTCGAAAGTTACAACTTGATATGAAAATTCTTTGGCAAAGCTCGGCGCTGCGTCCAATAACAGACCTATTGAAGCGCCAACAGCAAATATTCCGATTAGCCTTGTCTTTGTGAAAAGTACAACGGGAGTTTTTGCATTCTGCGATGAAGTTGTAGTTTTAGGTAGGTCATCCGGTTTTTAGCTCCTTGCTCCTGATCGCGTACATAACAGTATTATCGAAGATTACCGGGCATTCAAAAAGTCGCTTCTGAGGCCATAAAACCTATTAACCAAAATTTAATATAGTTTTCTCTCAAGTTTTTTTCTTGCGAAATTGTGTCAATTTGTGGAGAATTATGGCTTACTTAGAAAATACTTTAAGTCATTGCTTGACATCTCTTATTTTTCATCGTATATTTGTATTGTTTAGAAGGTAACACTTGCAGATGAGACGAACATTAGAACAGCTAAAGGCTGCGCGAATTGCCTCTGCGGTGGTACTTTTAGCTCTATCCACGACCGCTCTAACCCTTAGCGGATGCGCTGTGGCGCCGATCATAACGGCGATGGCAACGCAGGAGGGGATTGCATCCTATTATTCTAACGATTTTCAGGGACGCAAAACCTCGAATGGAGAGATTTTTGACAATTCGAAATTAACGGCCGCGCACCGGACCTATCCATTTGGCACGATCGTGAAGGTAACGAACCTCACAACGAATGCCCAGGTAGAAGTCCGGATCAACGATCGCGGCCCCGTGAAGCAGGAGAGAGTTATTGATCTTAGTTTTGCCGCCGCAAAAGCGATCGGTATCGATCGCACGGGCCTTGGCCGGGTACGGATCGAGGTCCTGAAATGGGGAAACAGGGCTTGAATTACGAAAAATAGGTACAACGAAGACGATATTCGGATGTATTCGAAGCAATGGGTCGAGCATTCGTAATTTGAAATTCGTAATTCGTAATTAAAAAGTGGGCATGCGGATGTCGAACGAAGAGGGAGCGTCATTGCTATAGGGGCAGGCTCAATTGTGGGCCGGCAGTGAGTATCGGCGACGGTGCAGCATCGGAGACGGTGCAACACCGGCGACGGTGCGGGCAATCTCTTCGTTCGCTCCGCTCCAAGCTTTTGATTTGCACAAAGAAAATCAAAAGTTCGGAGCGGAGCCTCGAATCTGGGGGAAACGAGCCAAAATGAGGCTCGTTTCCCCATGAAATTTAAATTAGCAAAATTTTTTCGAAAAAAGGCTCAGCAAGGGTGTAACAAAACTCGACCAGCGAAGTTGTTTAGTAGCTTCCTTGAACGGATGTGAAACGCGAGGGATTAGCTGTCGGCAAAAAAGGACTTTTTGTTTGCAGCACCAATTCTTTTCGTATATTTGTACCAGGAAGTTCGTCCTAAGCGGCGGAGGCAAGAAATTATCGTGAGCAGCAAAAACGCGAAATTATCTTGCAGGGTATCGCGTTTGCGTGCCCATTCACACAGCTGGCGCCCGTAGTTCAACTGGATAGAACGTTGGATTCCGGTTCCAAAGGCTGAGGGTTCAAGTCCTTCCGGGCGCGCAAAGCGAGGCCATGGAAAGCTTGTACGAAGCCTCTGGAAAGCTTGTACGAGGCCATTGAAAGGCTTGCACCGAGACGCAGAGAAAAAACAGCAGGTTTATTTTTAACGGATGATCCGTTCGCAAAAAGAACTTCGAGAAGTACAACAACCGGGCGCGGAGCGGCTTACTCAGACCGAGAAGCTTCTGTTGCGTTATGAAGCTGCCCGTGACTGGGTGCTTCGGAATCAACGGGTTGCAGGTGCTGCCGGAGTAGTACTGATAGCGGCCATCGCAGGTATTTTTTGGTGGACGGGGCAGCAAAAGACGAATAGTGACCATGCTGCTACTTATCTCTCTCGCGCGGTCTACTATTATTTCAATGGCGATTTTCGCCATTCGATCGATGGAGACCGCCAGCGAAAGATAGATGGCGAGCCACTTTATGGGTTGCGCTATATTGTTGATCAATATGGCTCTACGGCTCCAGGTGGTGAAGCCAGACTAATGCTTGCCAATTCGTATTATGCCCTTGGCAAGTACGATAGTGCCAGCCGGGAGTTTGAAAAGGCTTCCAGCGACTATCCGATTGTCAAAGCTTCGATCGAAGCCGGCCGCGCAGCTATTTTAGAGCATAGCGGTAACAAAATCGAGGCAGCGAAGTTATTTGAATCGGCAGCTGCGCGCGACGAAGCCAATCCGCTCAATGCGGATTACCTGCTTTCTGCCGCGCGTGACTACGAAGCAGGTAGCAAAAAGGACGACGCAGTCCGTTTGTATCGAAAACTTGCGGGGGATTACTCGAGCAGCCAGTTCGACGATGCCGCCAAAAGGGAGCTCCTAAAGATGAACGTGGAGCTTTGAGTGCATAGGCTTGACTACCTCGTGCCTATGCAAAAAAATGTTTTAGTAACCGCCAGGGGTTTATTGGAGCGACCAGATCGCGGACGAGATGCTTCCGGGCAAAAAAATGATTCGATAACCTTATTTGGGTTCTTAGTAGCTAACTGGAAATATGAGACTCTACCAGGATAATTGCTTTTCACATACAGACCGATCCGCTCGCGCGAGAAGGTCCTCGATCCTCACTAACGGAGCTTCGATACGCCACGGCTTAATAGCCCTTAGCATATTGCTCGGCTTCCTGGCCTTTGCTGGCCAGACGCAGGCGCAGACCATTAAGCGCATATCCGGCTACATCCCTTCGGGTGTTACCTGGTATTTCTTTCCGCGCGTGCCGCAAAACTCGGCTGCCGATACGATCTATCAGATTGCTGGGGATCTCCACGTTGGTAGCGGAGGCAAGCTTCTTATTGCCGAAGGTGCCGAGGTGTGGTTCAGCAGCGATAGCCGTATCGTGGACTCCACTGGTGGAAAGATCATAGCTAATGGCTATGCTACCATCCCTGACTCCATTAATTACAGCCGCAGAATTCTATTCCGTGGCTCTCCCGAGGGTGATAGCTCCTTCGAGTGGGGCCATTTCGTCATTCTCCCAAATTCGGATTCGGCCTATTTTGCCAATGTGCATTTCACGAATTTCCTGAAACGCAATAGTGTCGATCAGACGCAGATCTACAACCAGCTTTACGATGGGCAACATGCGGCATTTAACGGCGCTATCAACAATGCCATCGACGGCGTTGGTGGTGTAATTGCCACATTCTCACAGAAGACCTATATTTATGACGCGCTCGTCGATACGTGCCGTGCATCATTCGCGGGTGGTGCATTTGCATTCCTTCAGGCGCCGGCCGGATGGACAACAACCGGATCGCCGGCTGACGATGGCCGATTGGCTCTCGCGCGGCACCAGGTATGTTTGCTGACCATTCGTGATACCAGGGTTTACAATAACGAGACTACAATCCTGACGAACACCCAGGCGCTCGGCGGTGCGATTTATATGGCGTCTAACGCCTCGGGCTACAACGCCAGCGACAGTGTTACTGCGTATCTCGGGCATAGCGCGTTTGTGACCGGCACGCCACAAAATCCAGTTTCATTTACTGCCGCGCAGGACGTTATGCTCTTCGAGCGTTGCACTGCACAGAATACATTCAACAACATCGTAAGTGGCTCTAATGTAGATTTCGCCAAGGGCGGCGCGATCTATGTCGGCACCAATACGGGCCTCATTATTTCCCAGGCCACATTTAATAATGACTCCGCGATTGAAGCATACGACGCCAATTCATGGGGTGGTGCTATCGCGGTGAATGCCTATTCCGGCAACCCAAGCGAGTCATTCCCTTCCACCAATGGAAGTGCGGCTGATATTATGCCGGGTCTTTTCGTTAACAAGACGGCATCCTTCAACGGTTGCGTGGCCGGCGTTGGCGGCGCGATTCAGCTTGATAACATTCCAAGCTCACTTATCTCTACGGTTCCTGTTGCACGTCTCTTTATTAATTCTGAAAACGTACTCACGAGTGTGCCGGGCGTAGTCGGACCGGTTCGTGATTCGGGTATTATTACGTTCAACGGCAATATCGCATACACCTACGGCGGAGCGATCTATGCTCCAAATCAGGTATATCTTAAGGGTTACCTTGCTCCCTGGACCTATGCTCAGGAGACTGTTGTAAACGGCGACACGCTTATCGGCCCAGCCGGAGTGGAAATGCGCGTGAAATTCGTCAATAACGTAGCCGGCGAAGGCGGCGGCGGTATTTTCCTCGATGGAAATGCCGGCGGAACACCAGATATTATCCAGCGTCGATGCTGGTTCTTACAGAACAGCGTTAATCCATTCGACCCGCGTGTTAACCGTGGCTCACAGTACGCCTTCAGCGTTCTGGGTGGTGGCGCTGAGTACGTAGGCTTCCGAGATTCAACGTTCTCCACGGAGTTCAATAGTAACCTCGTTGTTGGTGGAAATGGCGGCGCAGTCGAAATTCAAGACGAAATTGCTTGCCCCCCTCCGACCGCGACATCCATCAACCGATTCTTCGTCGAAGATCAATATAATGCATCGAATCCAACGATTCAGCGCGATACCGGCGTCAACTACAGTGCATTCCCGTTCGATCAGCGCCAGTTAACCCGCTTCTTGAATAACATGGTCGTGCTGAATAACCCGAACGATTCGACCAACACTGACTCGGTTAGCATGTATAATTACAATCCGACGGCGTCTACGCCAACGGAAAAAGGCCGCGGTGGTGGACTTTATATTCACATCACAAGCGACGTTTGTAATTTTGCACATAATGATTCTACGCTTCTTAGCCGCGTTCGCTTTGAGCGCAACCAGGCATTTTCTGGATCGGCGATCTGGAGCGATCATTATGACTTGAAGCTGATGTCGAACCAGTGCCTTATTGCGAATAACTATGCGACGTCACCTTTCTCGGCTAAGGTAGATCTTGATTCCACGGGTGTTGCCAATCCTGGTGATCCGAACGTTGGCACTACCATCTGGGGTGACTTCGAAGGAGCACTTCCTTCCTATGCCTCCAATTCACGTGGCGATGCCATCTATGATAACGTCGCGAGATACGTTCTTCGCCTTCCACCGTCACCAGTTTTCGGAACGAGCGGCGTAGATACGTTGCGCGGCAATTACTGGGGTGAGACCGGTCCGGAGCTAGTTACTGAGGAGCAGCATATTCCGCAGGGCGTCGAGCAAAGTACGTTCTTTGTAGGATTCTACAATGGTTGCTACACCAATGTTTACGAGCCGAACAGCAACCCTGCGGTGGCTTACCAGGCAATGACCGTTGGCGGAATTCCGGATACCTTCCTCATGGAAGGCCGCGTGTATGATCTCTATGATGCTGGTAACAGCATGAAGGTTGCGGATTACTCGATCGAGCGCCTTGCGCCTTCAGAAGCATTTTCGCTTGGATTGCCGGCGAATATCACGAAGATGCACCGCTATACGCGCAATTTCTACGACACGAACGCCAACTATGTGAACAAGATCGACCTCCTTCAAACGGATTTTGTCGGTCCCCATCCACTTGGCTATCCACTATTCTTGCAGGCTGATGTTCCGATCAATGACTCGAATCGTGATGATTACGCTAGAAATTATACTACCTTCATCGTACTCGATCAGACCACCAACGAATTCGTACGCGTGAATCTGAAAGAGATCACTGCAGCCGAGGGATCCTCTGCTACGCAGCAGACCTATCAAGGCCGCCTTGACTTTGTTCCAGATTCTTCCGTCAAAGGAAGCGCTGCAGTCGGTGCCGCGTCTGCGCGTCATCCCAACCTGCGCACGAACACGTTATACACTCTGTCATTACTCAGACCGCAGACTTTGACCTATGCGGAAGCGCAGCGTGCTTCCCTATTGGAAGATTCTGCAGCGTTGAGAGGACGCGAGTACCAACTTTCTGCTGGAGATCTCAATGCTCCTGGGGACTCTGTATCGCCAGGCTGTGGTATTGCCAACGATCAAACCACAAAATGGTACGCTGGAGAGAAATATCACACGCTTCCTGTTCGACCCGGCGATCACATTGTTGTGATTAGCCGTACCGAGCTTTGGAAATATGGCGCCTCTTACGCCATTGCCAATGGTCTCCAGTTCACAATTGGTGATGTCCAACCGCCTCAATTCGTCGGCGACATTCCGGCACTTTCCTCAGACCCGTATAACCCGAACGTGCGCTTCGTGCATGCTGACGTAAATTACAGCGGCGTGAATGCGGCGACGACACTCTTCCGAGTGGGTGGATGGGATGCAAATAGCTTTTACGATCCACGCTTCCTCTTTAACCCAGGCAACTATACCGAGCTTGGCATTACGGTAACTCCTGATCTTTTCAAGGGCGACGTAATCCCCACCGGTGCGGTACCAAATGGCGGTGGCGCTACCTATGTTTCGCCAAATGCAGCGGATTCGGTCGAGGCCCATGTACGTCTTAACCACTGGCTGAATCAGACGGTGGTCTATAATGCAAATATCACGGGTTCGAACGGATACATCTTGCTCACAGGCCAGCCGCGCAATCCTGATATTGTTCCAGGTGGCGAAGGGCTCACAGCAACGCTTACCAATTATCCGCCGAACTATTTGTCGGAAGGTAACTTGTTGTCGGCATTCTCAGGATCCGTCCTGGGCAACGACAGCGAGGCGCTTAGCATGTGGCAGTTCCCGCCGTATATGAATTGTGCCAGAATGCCTGACACGACGACAGGCATTCCGGATACGATCTGCGTTCGGTCGTCCTCGACTTCCTATCACTTCAAGATTGTTGTCGAAGACAGTCTGCCGGTATTTGATGCGCTGCCAAACGGCTGCGGCGGCGGCGGTCAGGTTGCTATCCTAACGGATTCATTGCGCTATACGATTGATCTCAATACCGATGTTGAGGATCAGGATTCAGTCGCCGCTGCGCAAATGCTTCCAGGTGCAACAACCTATGACACGACCCACCATTTGAGCTATCCTGGATGGGATTTCCGCTATGGAAGAACTAATTATAGCTTTGCTACGCAGCCAAACTGGATGGTCGAGCCAGAGGGTGGTATCTATTTACCGATTAGCAGCACGGACTCAAACTTCCTCATTAAAGGAAAGATCAACGTCCGACTTGATTCCATCTCAGCTGTAAATGGTTCACCGGCCGGAGGCCCGTACTTGCTTCCATCTCCTCAGGTGAATAATACACTTAACCTCGATACTATTGTGGGCGTCGTTGCTAACGATGGCCATACTGGTCAGACGCTCGATAGCTGGCCGATCAGCATAATCTTTGCTCCGACTATTCTGACAAATTCCTTGCCAGATGCAAAGGAAGGCGTGGATTATAGCTTAGACTTCCAGCTCGAAGATTCCATCAAGCGTATTCTTGTGGAGAATCTTAATCCTGGACACCCATATACGTATCAATTGATCTATGAGGGACAACAGCAGGCTTGGTATCGCGATCGTCCGGACAAAGTACCGTTCCCGTCATCTTATAATAGCAGCGGCGAGCCGGTTTACACTGCGCCGAACACGGTTGGCGGTGCGCCTGACACCATCGTCGGTCATACTCCAAAATGGATTTCGATCGATCCGTACTCTGGCGTCCTAAGTGGAATTCCAGGTGATACCGACGCGCCAAGAATGCCTGGTGTGTGCGGTGGTCCTGACACGCTCACGCTAGTTGTTTCAGACGGCACCAATGCTAATTATTGTGTAGCGGCATATACGAACATCATCTTTAATGTGGATTCGGTCAACCATCCGCCGGTGTTCGTTAAAGGCCCAGGCCAGATCTGCGTGATCAGTGACTCGACCTTCTGCGATAGCATCACCGTGTATGATCCGGATTTGCTTCGTATGTGCGATGGCGATACACTAACGCTCTCCGATACAAACAGCCATTTCAAGATCAATGACAGCACGATCTATGTAATCAGCGGCCAGCATGCCAACGACTCCGTAACCGTCCAGCTTTGTGGTTATATCCATGAGGATCAGAACTACTTTGCTAACGTACCGATCCAGCCAGTCACCGTATTGGTCACGGTTCACGATGCGGCTGGTCTAGTTGACACGCTCAGAGTGCCGGTTTATGTAGGTGAGAATCCTTCATTCGAGTGCACGATCACTGTTTCGAACGATTCAACCACGTTGCATCCGTTCACTGACATCCAGAAGCTCTGCTTCGGTGCAGGCCAGAATGCAACGGATAACATCGACCAGATCTACTGCGAGTACGAGCTTGCTCCTGCTCCGCCAAGCAGCTCGTTCGATGCACGTTGGATCCTGCCGATCGGCGGCAGCGTCGAGGGAACCACTGTGGACGTTCGTGCCAACGCGAATGCATTGATCACATGGCAGGTCGAATTCCAGCCGGGTGATGATGCCGGTGGCGCGGGCTCTCTGTACCCTGTCGAGATCTGCTGGAACCGTTCCTGCCTCGACACAAGCGTACTGCAGAATCCATTCAATAAGGGCACGTTCTACCTGAGAGATCCGCAATCCTCGCAGGAGTTCTCGATCAACATGTTTACCGGACAAGGACCGATCGACAATAGCCTTTATACGCTAAAGCAGTTTGGTTCTGACTCTGAATGCTTGCAAATTCGTAATCAGGGATTGACCACGGCTCTCATCGTATTCGAGCCGGCTAACTCTGGTGTGAATCCGACGCCAACTGCTCAGTTCAGCATGGAGCCGAATTATCCGAATCCGTTCGCAGGCGCTACCACGCTTAACTTCTCCGTTGCCGAGCGCTCCAACGTACGCATTGATATCTATGATGTCAAAGGCACGCTGGTAAGGACGATCGTTAACGAGCAACTCGATGCTGGGTCCTATCCTGTTACCTGGGATGGCACCGATGCATCAGGTGCGGCCGTGGCAGACGGATCCTATATCGCTACGATGACTGCTGGAAGCTTCAGCCATTCCGTTAAAATGTCTGTACAGCGAGGAGCACAGTAAGCTTACGATAGGCGGCCACGTGGAAGTTTTCCTCGAGGCCGCCGAATACGGACCCATTAGAAATTAACCGATTTATACCGAGCATTACTTTCAAGGAGCATGAAACTCATGAAACATTATAAAGCAACATTCGCCATTGTGGCTGCCATGTGTCTCTCGCTGGTAGGAACCGTGCGAGCGCAGAACTTGTCGCCACTCTGGGCTAATTATGGCGTCGCGGACTCCAATAGGTTTTACAATCCGTTGGCAGGGGGTAACGTACTCCCAGGCTTCGTGGGGAACACCTATGTCAATTTCGTGAACTTCACGGGAGCCATTGACATGGATGACGGCACAGCCGACAGCATCCTCACTGGATTCGCATTCGATTACAACGGGCACACCGTTAACTCCGTTAATATTAATATTAATGGGTGGGTGTCGTTGAATCTTGCTGACCAGCGCGCGAATCAAATTCCGGTCACGCCGGCGAACAACAATACCTTGTATAGCTCGGTCTATCCAAATAATTGCCTTGCGCCATATTGGGGCGATCACTTTTATCGAACAACCGAGTCGGGCTACTACCCGTCGACCATTTCGTATTCGACCACTCGTATAAAAGATCCGAACCCGAATCAAATCCCTGGTCAAATAAATTATATTTACACCTTTACGGTCGAATGGCGTAATCTAAACATTAATGACAAGACGAATCCAAATTCGATAGCATCATTCCAGCTCATTCTTCGCCAGAACCCGCTTGCGAACGATCAGTCCGTGCCTGATCAGAGAGTTTACATCGAATATCAGTATGGCGCCATCGGTCCGAATAACGGCGGCGGCGGTTCAGCTGGTACTGCGGACTACTTAGGTGCCGCTGTTGGCGCGAACGATTCCGCCGGATTTACGCACATTAATGCATTATTTATTTCATCGACAGATATAAATGACGTGGCAAACAATGTGTCCGCCCGCACGACATGCTGGCCACCTGCACAGTGTGCACCTGGTCGTGCCATCGACATTACCCCGCAGGGTCGTAATGTCATGACAGTCTGGGGTGATGGCGATGCCGACCTTTCACAAGTGCTAAGCCCGAATCCACAAGTCAAGAATAATCAGAGCCTTTTTGTTACTGTCAACGATGCGCTCACGGTTTTACAGGCGGCTGCAAATGACGCTCCACTGGATTCCATAGAGGGAGCAAACGCATTCCACGGAGACGCAAACCACAATGGCCAGGTGTACAACACGACCTACGGTGTGTATTTTTATCATACCACACCGTATGATGCTGCCTATATCATGATGTATCTTGCAGGCAAGCTTGCAACACTTCCGTGGCCATGGCAGCTTCCAGTTCCTGGGTACAAATCGACTGATGTCAACGGCACGAACATATCGGGTGTCGTTGCTGATGCTTCTAATGTAACGATGACAGGCAGCACGGTGCTCCTTCCGATTACCATTCGTGGTAATGTCAATGGGCCGCTCTCGATTCAAATGGACTTAAAGGGTCTCGAATCCTCGGGTGTTCAGTTCGTGGGTGCACGTGCCCTTGATGGAGGAATTGTTTGTTCGAACCCTGAACTTGGTCGCATTGCACTCGCAATGTCCGGAGATTTTACCGATGGTGCTACCGTCGGCTATATCGAGCTTCGCGCGCCGGCAAATGCAAATGCAGAGTTTGACATTCAGAATGTCCAAGTCAATGACATGGATTTAGCACCATCGCATGTTGCGTTAAAGCTTGCGGATGCAGGAAATTCTGTTTCGAATACGCTCGAACAAAATGTACCGAATCCTTTCGTGGTTTCGATATCGAATCAAACAACGATCGGTTTCAATCTCGCTACGCCAGAAATGGTTACGCTCCGCGTTTTCGATGTACTCGGACATGAAATTCGCACCCTCATTTCTGGTGAGGGCCGAACTGCCGGGTACAATACCATCCAATGGGATGGCCGTGATGGAAATGGTAACTATGTAGCTGCCGGACTCTATTACTACCAGCTTACAACACCTGACTTCACGCAGTGCGAGAAGATGCAGGTCATTCGATAAAAGTTTTTATTACTTCCTCTGCTTTTCATTAAGCAGGGAAGGTATTGTTCTTTGAAAATCTATGGTTACGATACGGCGGCTTCTCATGGAGGCGGTTGCCATTGCGGTTCTCGCAATTAGTGTGAACCCGGCTTCCGCTCAAAATGTGATGCGTCTGCGTATCGATACTGTTACAGCAAATCCAGGATCAACGGTCGATGTGCGCGTGATCTACACGTTCACACACACTCATGCGTATGACATTCATGATTTCGTCGCAAGATTCATTTTTGATACCTCAAAAAGTCATCTTGTCTCGTATGTCTTGACAGGAACCGCTTCCGAGAATATGGACCTTCCAAGCGACACGTTTGGAAGTCATACCGGTCTTGTTGCTCTTTGTGATACTAGTGTAGAAATCGATCTTACAGACTCGGTGCTGTTCGTGATTCGGATGACACTAGACTCCAATGCAGATACAGCATGGATCAGATGGGATCGGAATTGGATACCGTTCGGATCGGGAGAAGATTTCTACGCTGGTGATGATGGCGTCGATTCTGTCTATCAGGAAGACGGATGGATTCGAATACCCCAATCAAAAGCATATGTTGCTGAATCCGTTAGTTCCGTTCTTGCACCGCTGTTTTATCCCAATCCCGCAAGGGATCGTGTGATGATAAGTGATTTAGCAACCAGCGAGGGCGCAACACTCAAAGCTTATGACGCTGTTGGAGCCCTCCGTTACGAAGGGCCAGTGCTTTCTGGAGTATGGAATATCCCTTCAGATTGTCGTTCAGGAGCTTATGCGCTGGTGCTGGACAGTAAAGATGGACACGGTCGCTGCTTAGGTACTCTGATCGTAGCTCGTAGGTAACCATAGAAAAAGGAATAAATTCACCGATTTCGGTGTAACAAATTGTTTGAAAACGAATTAATTGTCAGGTACGATGAACCTTAACAATCTTAAAACTCAGGAGAAGAAGGCCATGCGGAAGCTATACGGCTCGATAGCGGCAATTGTGCTCGCTGTCTTAGTGCTCGCAGGCGGAACCACAACGGTTCGCGCCCAGAATTACATTCTTTATCCGACGCTGTCGCTTCGGAATTTCCATGTTCAACCCGGGGATGGGCTCTTGAGGGTCCCTGAGCCGGGCCCAGGTGGCGAGCGGTACTTCCTCGTCCCAGTTTGGGTCTGGAATGAGGTAGACACCACAAAGAATCCTAATAATAGCTGGCTTGTGCCGCCTTATAAAGAGGAAAATCCAGGGCAGCACCTGGAGCCGATTCGTAGCTTCAATTTTGAGCTCCGGTACAATGAAGATGCTATGGTTCTTGATGTTGACCATGGATCGCCTATTGTAATGCAGGGCCCGTCGATCGTGTCGCCAGGCCAGGGCGCGTGTGCCGTTGCTGAACATCCTGACACAGCCCTTGCTTCCACCTTCCTCGTTACTTATAGCGATCAAACAGATCCGGTAGCGCAAGCGCAGGGCAACACATACGCCCATATTATTCGGGTATCCGGTGCTAGTTCGGTGCCGCTTCCCATGAACGCTTCATCGGATACCGGTTTCCGTGAGCACAATGGAATCCTACTTTGGCTCCGTTTCAAAGTTATTGTTACCTTCGCTCCAGGCGGTCAAATGAGCCTTGATTCCGCATGGTTTAACGATCACTCTGGCGATACGGTATCCGGCTCAACCTATTCCACGATCACCACTGGCAATTTTGGAGGTGGCCTTGGCACCGGCGGTCCAAATAACCGCGGCCAATTGCAGATAGATTATACGGCTCAGCCGGTGATAGAACTTCGACCGATTCCGAATATTTTCATCAACAATGGTGGGCCGACTCAGACCTTCCCGAACCAATACGATTCACTCATTAATAGTTTGGTCTACGATCCGACTGTCAATGGTTCAAGCGGTTCCGTAGCTCAGGAAATTCAGGTTGATGATGCCGTAGGCGGGACCGAGCTTGATAACATGACTATTACATCGAATCAGCCGTGGCTGACGGTCAATTGTAATAATCCTGGTGGCAGTGGTTCACTCTTCCTTGGCTGGGATGGCATTGACTACAATAATATTTCAGGCCCGAACATTGCAGGCCCCAGACTATATCACTTTACCTGACGGTGCAGAATGCTAACTTGCTGCCACCAGGGGTGTATTACGCAACCGTAACATTCACATGTGACGAGGCGGCGAACTCACCTTTACCGCTAATCGTGCGCTTCGTTCGCGAAGCATCGCCCGATGAACCAACCCCCGGCGGAACAGGTATCCAGCTTCAAATTTCTAATAGCTGCCACACTACACCGACAAACTATTTGACCTTCGGAACCGGCCGCGGCGCTTCTGACAGTCTGGACGTGCTATTTGGTGAACAGCCGGTTTCAGCTCAGGATTCTATAGATGGGGCACTTGGAGACAGCGCTTTTGCTGACTTTTACCCACGCGATCCAAATCTCCAGCAAGCTTTGATCGCAAATGGCGACATCGGCTACTCACGTGATATCCGTGATAGCGCGACCGATACCTCGCTCATCTATCAGGTGAACTTCTATACGAATAACCCGAATTGCTATCCAGTAAAGGTGTGCGTGGATACGAGTCAATTCCCTCAGGGGGCGCGCGTCGTGCTTAAGTTTACGCTTAATGGTTCCGATCAGGGTATAGACCTACGGAACGCCACCTACGATAATGGCTTGGAGTGCGTGACGATCAATGACCAGCGTATTAATACGTTCTATATCGTCTATACGCCTGGTACAATAGCGAACGTTGGCACATTCCTCAAGCAGGATAGCTGGTCGCTCGTATCGCTACCGGTGATCCCGCCGAATGTATCGTCGAGCGTCATTTTCAGCAATGCGCTTACTGTACCATATCAGTATCAGTCATCAAGTGGCTGGGAACAGCAGAATATGCTGCAGTTCGGTCGTGGATACATGGTGCGCTATGGGACATATATTGGCAATGATGTCACCGTCGCAGGTATCAAATCTTACACCATTTCCAACGTCCAAATTTCGGAGGGATGGAACTCGATCGGCGGTACAAGCGGCACAGGTACTTTCGATGGCAGCGATGGCACATCGTTGGTCCTGACTTCCGTTCCTGGTGGTCAGCCTGTGCAGCAGCTTCCCTACATGTGGGAGTTCGTTCCTCAGAGCGGCTATGAGATGACGAATTTCTTCATCCCTGGAAAGGGCTACTTCATGAAGGTTAACAATCCTGGTTACTATAGCTTGACCACACCTGCACCATCCATGACGAAGCAGATCAGCTATCCTGCGGGCAAAGCGACTGTGACTCGAGAGACTCTTCAAGGCCAGCTTACACAGGTAGTCGTTAACGATGCCGACGGCAACGGTCAAACGCTTTATTTTGGCAATGCTGCTACAGACCAGCCCGAGAGCAACTTCGAGATGCCTGGTAAGTTTACGTCGTTCGATGCACGATTCGATGTCAATAGCGGTATGATCAGCTACAATCATGCTTCCTATCTCGTCGATCTCCATTCGACAAGCTACCCGGTTACTATGAAGTTCACCAATGCTAGCGGTCCTGTGACTGTGAGTGATGTAAATGGCAACGTGATCGGCACTACTTCGAATAATGGGATCATTACGATCTCGAACCCGGGTATCACGCAAATTCAGGTCGCAGAAAAGCAGCCCGACGCTCCGGGTGTAGCTGGGTATGCGCTCGACGCAAACTCACCAAATCCGTTCTCACTGACCTCGACGATTAGTTACTCCCTCCCACAGGAGTCCGTCGTTTCGCTCGTGGTCTATAACCAGCTTGGCGAGGTCGTGCAGACACTCGTTAATGGCGTGGTCGGTGCCGGTGAGCATCAGGCACTGTTCGATGGAACATTACTCCCATCGGGTACCTATTATTACACGTTGAAGGCTGGCAATTTTGTTCAGACTCAGCGCATGACGCTCGAACATTAATTAATAGGCCTGTAACTAACAGGCTCATCGTGAGTTATTCAAAGCGGGAGCTGCTACATAGAAGCGGCTCCCGCTTTGAGCTTTATAAGCATGACTCTCTTTTAGCGTTTATGAGGGCAATTCCATGAATCGAGCATTCATATTTGTTTTTCTACTTCTATCCTTTACTCGATACGGGTATGGTCAATCTGTAACTCCGGAATTCGAATTGTTGCTACACTATTCGGATCCCGGCGGAGGTGGTAGTACAAATCCTGTAGGATTTGGATACGATCCAGCCGCGAAGATCGTGACAGAGGACTCGACTGAGGTCGATACGGAGTTTGGGGAAATGATTGCGCCGTTTTCTACTCCTGGTGGACTTGGTAACTTTGAAGAGTTATTTCTGCTCGACCCGATAGATGGGGCTGATATAGACATTTTACCAAAGCCCGATACGAACTCATTCGTTCTGCAATATACCTTCTATCTAACGCCCTTCCAGGCGCCTGCTACACTTTCGTGGGATAGGAGTAAGATCCCATCTGCAATAAAGGGCATTTGGATCACACCACTCGGAGCGCCTTTCCTGAAAATGGCGGACATGACTCAGCAAGATTCTGTCGTGATCGATGCTACAAGTCCCACCGATACCAACTACTACATAAATTGGAACCCAGCGATCTTTACGATCTATTACAACACTCCACCTTATGTACTCGATGTCGCACCGATACCGACTGCTAGTACGGGGCTGCTTTCAGGAGTTGGAACCTATCCAAACCCGATGGGTGAACGCGGTACGCTTTCGTTCTCGCTTTCCATGCCGGCAACGGTCAACATTTCGGGCTATGATGCAATTGGACGCCAAGTGCTGAACATGACAAAAAATGTGACGGCCGGTAATAACACCATAGATCTTTCCGCGCTCTCAAACGCAAAAGGAGCAGTCTTGCTACGGATTAATGCTTCCACTGCAACGATGCAAGATACGAAGACGGTAATGATGGTGAAAGAATAACACTTGCTTCAATAAAATTTGGCGTATTCGCTTATTGACCCAGAATAACCTTCCCATTCTGGTCTTTTGAGCCAGAATTTAAACGCCAGAAATAAACCCCGCGCGGAAAAGTGCTGACATCGAGAGATTGAGTTTCCAAACCAATATTTGCGGTTATCACAGTTTTCCCAAGCAGATTCAAGAGCTCAAAATGCACTGGGTCAGTGAGTCCGTTGGGAACCAGTAGTTCAAGAGAGTGGCCTTCGTTGAGAGGGGTGACAGTTGCCATCACACTCGGATGCTTTGCCTCATTAACTCCCACCCATACTGCTACTGCGTGGCCAACTAGTGTGTCATACCGAGGACTTTCCACCCCCGATTCAAGAACTTGAGGGCTGAACCAAATACCCTGGGTGAAATCGTTATAGGAATTCGAATCCGGCAAGTATGCGATCGTAAAGGTCGCACTGTCAGGCTGGACTGGTACTGAAAGTGGCAATGCCGTTACCGGCTTAAAATGTGTGGTATCTGCCCACCATACGGAGTCGATTGTGATCGGGCTATTCGTTAGATTAGTAATAGTTACAAATTCGCGATACCCGGTATCTGACGCGGGTATCGGCTCGAAGCCCCACGTCTGATTCGAAACAGTAAAGCCCGAAGCTTGACCGCTTCCAGTAAGAGAAGCTACTGCGTTCATACAACCACTGGTCCAAATAATTTCATCGCTAAAAGCAGCCGGATTCGTGGCCATAAATTTGATCTGAATCACCCGTCGTTGCCCCGGACCGAGCGGGGAGAGATCAAGCGGGCCGCCAATGCTGTCGTAGAGTGAAAAACCCGCATTGCCGTTCGAAAGAGAAAGACTGCTGGTACTGAGCGTAGTCTGCCCTTCATTGATAAGCGTATCGTATGCGATGTTCGGCGCTGTTCCCGTGTCCCAGACTCCAAGATCCAAGCCCTCTGGCTCAATAATGCCGAAATCCGGGATATACGTTGTGGTAATGGTTGCGCCGTTTCCGGATAGATCATAAGCTTCGACTTCCAATAAAGCTGATTGCGTCCGATCGTTCACACTCATTCCGTAGCCACTCGTATCGACCCCAATCCCTTCGACAAAATCTGGATCGAGCTGATATGTCATATTATATTCGGTATCGACCACTATGTCGGTGATTCCAGTTTGCATATTTACACCGTCAGGCAAAAGCCCGGAGTCTGTAAGATGAACAAATCCTCTATAGCACGGGGTCAATGTGTCTGCGAAAGGCGGGATGGTATCTGCAGAGAGATTGCTTGAGACGCCCGCCGTTGAAGACCATGCATAGAAGTCGTCGGTTCCAACCCCATACACGATGGCAGTCACCCCGGAATCATCACCCGTCACGATATGCGCACCAAGCGTCGAGATCTTTGGGACCGTAAAAATTTCCCAGTTCGAATCGATGCACTGTTTGGTGTAACCAAGGATGCTTGTGCCATCAATGTATGTTGTTTTCTCATCTTTCACATTAACAGTGATATTCGCATAATTCGTATATGGATCAATGCTGCCAACGGGCTGCAGAGCTGCGAATTCAATCGTTTTCGAGTAATGCTCGCGCGGGGTAAGATGAACTTCGGCTGGCTTTGTATCGCCGACGACGCCATCAGGGTACGTAGAACTATTTGAATACTCAACGACGAGAAACGGCTCATCGCTGAAGAATTTTTGTGCGCCAGCGATCTCATCCCTGTAGATGCCATATTGATTTGGGATCATGCACTCGGTATCTATTTCGGAATCGCACGAGTGGCGCCAAATCCACTGGTCAGGTACGGATGAAATAAATAAATAGCTGGCAACGTCATGGCTGGTCATTCCGGGTTGCTGCACGAAATTGGTCGAATAATACGTCTTGCCCCACGCACTCACCGGGGGGATCATATCCTCGACATGGTTGGCGTATCCAAATCCACTTGGAATGTCAGGACTGCTGGAGCCTGCCAATAGCCCAACAGGCTTATTGGATTGAATGATCGTACCCGTCAAATCGAACCAGTAAGTGTTTGAAGGTTTCACGGGCATCATCTCAATGCATTGACCTCGGTTTAGATCGAACTCGTACAATCCATCAGCCGGGTAAACAACAACCGTTGAATTTGCGTCGCCAGACTCGGTTCCGCCGGTGCACATGCGGCAGTCGCACGTAGGTGCAATCGTGATCACAGTATTGTCTTCGCTCGCCACAATGACACAGGTCGAGGGAAAATCATACACGGTACTATCGTATCCTTCGAAAAGCGATCCGTATGCTGCCACCACATAATTGGTGCCCCAGGAGAGTGTTGGAAGAATGCACTCCCCGCCAGCGCCGTACGAGGAATGGGAGAAATTATAGACTGCTATGTTGGCGTCATTCGAATAAACGTGGATACCTTTCGACTCAACAATTCCGCTCGATTCCAGCTGCCAGAACTCAGGCACATCGAAGGAGGAAATACCATTGGGAGCGACCGGAACTGCGGTTACCGTACCCTCTGACTCCACATAGGCCGTAGTAGTACTTGGGGAAGTGATGTAAATGCGCATGTATTCCCCTCCAAGATCAATTCCCCAATCGTTCGATTGCTCGGCGAACCAAAAATCGCGTCCGTTCAAAAAAGTTGTGTCACGCACTTTAGTTGAGATTGTGCTTGAAAGCTGGGCATGAAGCTTCGGGGTTTGAAGAATTATTTCGATCACCAAAAAAACAATCCAAAAAGGAGTAACTCTTTTCATAAAGAAGAAATATCTACTGGCCCAACAGTACTTTCGCGGATTGGTTCTTACCTGCCATCGTCAGACGGTAAAAATAAATACCATACGGAAGCGCACTCACATCTACATGCTGCGTTGCTTCGCCGGTTCCAAACGTTTGTACCATAACAGTTTCGCCAAGCACATTCACCAGCTCGAAATGGATCGGGCCAACAACATCCTGCGGAAGCAGTATTTCGAGCGAGCGGCCATCGTCAGTGGAAGCGATAGCAGCGTGAAGCGATGGAGCGTTGTCTTCTTTAACGCCAGAAGTCACGAGGTTTGCAGTGACATTGACCGGCATCCCCACGCAAGAGTTCGAGTTGATGTTGAAAGACATAAACTGCGTGGCATCGTTGAACAGCGAGTCGTTGAAATCGAGCGTGTAGCTCAGGGACCCACCGACCGGAATCGTATCTGGGAACACCGGCTCCGGAGTGAACGTGAAAGCATCGTTGTATGCGGTGAGTTGCGCGTCGAAACCAGTAATAATCAGCGGCGCGTCCGCAGTGTTTTGTATTTGGAAGGTTTTGGTATTATTAGCGTTTGCTTGATACCCGACAGGCCCAAATGTAAGTTGTGATGGATTCACAATGCCCGCAAAATAGACTTCTCTGATCGTTACGGTCAGCCCATTTCCACCAATTGTATCGCCTTGTCCATCAACGGCAATGAGATGGTCAACCAGTGTCGTATCGGTTTGACCCTTCATCGCATACAATACTGATATAGTTGCAGTATGTCCTGGCAGCAACTGCTGCGCACTCGTTGCCGGATTCCAAGTAGTACCATTATCGAGCGTACCCGTGAGACCGTAAAAATCGACCGTATCGGATTCATACACCCGATTGATCGTGCTGACGCTGGTTCCCGTTGCTGTGATGGTAAATTTCGCCGTAACCACTTGACCCGGAGTCGGGCAGGTATCGTAGATGGTAGTGTCTTCAAAGAATGTTTCGCTTGGAGCCGTGGCCCAGCCAATCAAGCTGTCAAAACGGGGATCCTCAGTTTTGCCTACGAGCACTAGTGGGCTTGTCCAATTGCCTTGCGTGGCGTCATGCATCGCCAGCGAATTGGCATCGGGACAATATTGAATGATAAATTGAGCGGTGCCAGGCGATGGTGGAACCCTGATTGGGAACGTACTAACAGCTTGAAAATGGACTAAGTCCTTCCACCAGGCATTGTCGATCGTGATCGAGTCGGGAGATAAGTTCTCAATGGTGACTGCTTTATCATAACAAGTTGGGTTAGTGGCGTTATACACCACGCCGGGCCAGGTTTGACTGGTAACCATAAAGTCTAACGCGCCTCCGCTTCCGATGAGCGCAACCGATTCGGTGCCGCAGGAATTGCCGCAAATAATGCTATCGACCACAGGTGTTGGTTTTAGCGCTTCGAACTGAATCTGAATCAGCCTGCGCTGCCCCGGCGGAAGCGGTGACATATCGAGCGGCCCGCCGATGCTATCATACAGCGAAAAGCCTACATTACCGTATTTCAAATGAAGCACGCTGAGATCGAACGCGGCTAATCCTTTATTGTACAGAGTATCGTACGCAATTTTTGCAGGCGATGGAGCAATCCACACACCGAGATTTCTCAACGGTGGTTCGATGCTGTCAACAATCGTCTTGTAGATACTCTTGATCGTAGTATGATTCCCAGCATAATCGAACACCGAGACAAGAAGAATTGCGGGTTTCGTGGGATCTACTACATACAGGCTGTAACCGCCGGTATCCATTTCGGCTCCATCGATCCAATTTTTGTTGAGCATGAAATTCATGTTATAAACGGAATCGAGACGGATCATATCAATTCCCGATGCCTGAGCGCCGGTATCTGCGAGATGCACAACGGATTCAAAGCAATTAGTGACCACCGAAGCGATAGGCGGGGTGGTGTCCGAAGATTGAAACGTCTTGCACTGCGAAGGTGTGGACCATGCATAGGATTCATCGTAACCATATCCATACACCCACACCCCGACGCCAGAATCATCTCCCGTAATGGAGTGAGCGCCTGGAGCAATGTCAGAAATGAGATACATGTCCCAGTTCGAGTCAATGCAACGCTTGGGAAATGAGAGAATGCTCTTTCCGTCATAAAGTGTTGTCTTTTCATCCTTCACATTGACCGCGATGTTTGCGTAACTTGTGTAGGGAACAATATTGCCCACGCTGAGTGGCGTTTCGAAGGTGATCGTCCGCGCGAACTGCTCGCGCGGGGTAACGATCGCTTCGGCAGGATCGCCCTCGCCGCTATTTCCATCGGGGTACGACGCGCTATTCAAGTATTCTATGACAAGGAACGGCGCATTACTCGTGAATTTCTGGGTTCCATACAGCTCGTCCCAATAAACGCCATATTGCTTGCCGATAATACACTCAGCCTTTGTGCTCGAATCACACTCCTGGCGATAGATGGTTTGTCCCGCTTTGGATGCAATAAATAAATATTCTGCGACGTCATGGCTGGGCATGCCGGATGGTTGAATTCCGTTCATTGTGAAATACGTCTCACCCCAGGTTCGGATTGGTGGGATCATATCTTCGACGTGATCGCAATACTCTGAGTTGGCAGGAATATCCGGACATACCGAGCCACCGGATACGCCAACAGGTTTATTCGAATGGACGATCGTTCCCGTCATATCATAGCCGCTATCTGCCTCTGCTTTGACGGGCATCATCTGCACACATTGCCCCCGTTTAAGTTGAAAATTGTATGTTTTGCCTGCATTATATACTGTTATTGTCGAGTTCGCGTCGCCTGACACATTCCCGCTTCCGTCCTGTCTGCAATTGCAGGAAGGCGTAATGTCTACGGAGGTACTATCCTGATTCGCCGTAACCATCATGGTCGAAGGCAAGTCATACACATAGGTGCCAAACCCTTCAAAAATGGAACTGAATGCGCCAACAACGTACTCGGTATCCCACCCGATGGTCGGAATGATATAAGAACCATCGGACGTGTAGGGATTGTGGGACATGTCATACACGCACAGATCGGCGGTAGTAGACCAAACATGAATTGCTTTATCCTCGACAATGCCACTCGATTCCACCTCCCAGAATTCGGGGATCTTGAAGTTTGAAATCTGATATGCAGTAACCGGCACCGGTGCGGTGTTGCCCTCAGACGATACGAACGCCGTGCAATTTTGGTTGGAAGTAATATAGATTCGCATATACTTCCCGCCGAGGTCCTGGCCCCAATAATTCGACATCATCGAGAACCAAAAATCACGGCCCATCGCGAAGGTGGAATCGTGCTTGATGGTGGTAACCGTGCTCGTAAGCTGCGCGTAAACCGGTTGTGCCAACCCCAAAGCTGCAAAAAGTAGAGCCGCTGCGAGCGTTGTTCGTGTGTGTTTCATGATAACAGGATGCTTTCGATTACTGGCCCAAAATCAGTTTTCCGTTCTGGCTCAACTGCCCAGCAGTAAGCCGGTAAAAATACACGCCGTGTGGAAGCGGGCCGGGATCGATCGTTGTGGAAGAGCTGATCGTTATGTTCGTTTCGAATATTTTCACGCCAAGCAGGTTCTCAAGCTCGAGATGCACGGGCTGAGGCCAAACCGCTGGAATGTATCCGCGAAGTTCCATCCCATTCTGGGCATAGATCGTAGCAGCAGCCGGTTCTGTGGCTGGTTCGGTCACACCACTCAATGCATTGACTTCCGCAGTAAGCGTTGCGTTGCGTTCACCGGCCTCGATGCTCTGGACATGCAGCAGCGAGGAGATAGTTTGGCCGGGAAAGAGTGGCGTGAAGGATACATTGAATTGCGCTGTCGTATCCAGAGGAACGGTAAGCGGGAATGCAGAGGAAAATACAGCAAATTCTGTGCTGTCGGCAACGGCGCTCGTGACATGAAGCACTGTCACGGTCGAATAATTGTGAACGGTGATCGGCTGCACAATACCAATGGATTGAAACGGAGCATTATTCCAGTCTGCATTATCGATGCTCCAGTCAGTTGCGATGCCGCTTCCATTGAGTACCACCTGCTGCGCGAAGCACGAACCGGCGATCACTAAGGTATCTGCAACGAAACTCTTCAGGCTTGCTGCAAAGGAGAGCTTGAGGATCAGGCTCGCGCCGGAATCCAGCGTACCTGCAACCACACTATCGATCTGGAAGCCAAGATCGCCATGTAATAGCGAGATCGAATCGATCACGATGGTTCCGGAGCCAGTATAGGTCAAGGTATCGTATAGGATCTCTGGCGCATGACCGATGGGAACCACCCCAAATGCAAGAGTTGTATCCGTGATGCTAAACGGCTGCGGCCGGTAGCGGAAGGTCATGGCAAGGCTGTTGCCGGCAAAGTCATACGTTTTGACAAGCAGGTACGCAGCCTGCTTTGGATCGATAACCGAGTAATCGAAAAATGAGGAACCTCGAGGAATTCCTTCGATCCACGTGGGATCGATCGCGCAGGTCATATTGACGATCGAATCCACTCGAAGGGCAGCCAGCTCGGATGCGTCCACGCCGGTATCGGTAACCACAACATTCCCATTTGAGCAGCCGCCGGAAACAACCGCGATCGGCGGAGCGCTATCCGGCGATTGGAACGTGCCTTCAAAATCCGCCGTAGTCCATGCGTAGGATTCATCGTAGCCATAGCCGTAGAGCATCACGCCGACTCCGGAGTCATCGCCGGTTATGCCATGGGGGCCTGGGGATAACTTCGGGATGTTGAAGACTTCCCACTCGTTGTCGAAACAGTCGGAACTATAGCCACTGATACGATTCCCATCGAATAAGGTCTTGCCGGCATCGCTTGCATTGACCACGACTTGTGCATAATTCGTATAAGGAGTGATATTGCCGACACTCTGCGGTGTTTGGAATTCCACCGTCGTGATGAACTGCTCTTCCGGATTGACATGGGATTCCGCTGGATCGCCGAGGCCGTTGTTGCCATCCGGATACGTTGCGCTATTGAGGTATTGGACCACAAGGAACGGCGCACTGCTAAAGAACTTTTGTGTGCCCGGCTGTTCATCCCAATAGATACCGTATTGGCTTTGGATCGTGCAATCTATGGAACTGCTCGCGCCGCACTCCGATCTGTAGATCGTCTGGTTCGGTTGGGATGAAATGAATAAGTAGCGAGCAGCGTCCTTATCTGTTTCTCCAGGCGGTTGCAGCGTGTTCGATGCATAGTACGTTGTGCCCCACGTCCGAACCGGCGGAGTCATATCTTCGACGTGATCGCAATACGCGAAGTCAGACGGGATATTCGGGCAGACCGACCCTCCCATCAACCCGATCGGCTGATCTGCATGAACGATCGTTCCCGTCATATCGAAGTCACCCGTATTGGTGGCTTTCACGGGCATCATCTGCAGAGATTGCCCTCGGTTGAGCGTAAAGTGGTAGGTGTCGCCCGCAGAATAGACGATGACAGTCGAATTGGCGTTACCCGATGAAGTGCCGCCGGTACACTGCCGGCAATTACAGGAGGGCGTTATAGCAACCGATGTGTTATCCTCCTCTGCAACGAGGGCCATGGTCGAGGGAAGGTCATAGGAATACGCCCCGAACCCTTCGAACAACGATCCATACGCCGCAACGACGTAATCCGTACCCCACCCGATCGTGGGAATGATATATTCGCCATCGGAGGTGTATGGATTGTGCGACATATTATAGCACGTGAGTTCCGCGTCGTTCGACCATACATGAATGGCTTTATCCTCTACCACACCGCTTGACTCCATCTCGGCAGAATCGGAAACGACATACGTCGAGGCTTTTCCCGCAGTGACCTTCAGGGTATCGATCTTTCCAAGCACCTCGACATACGCCGTCGTATTCTTCGTCGAGGAGATGTACAATCGAATGTACTTCCCGCCAAGATCGACGCCCCAATAATTCGATTGCGCAGCGTACCAAAATTCGCGACCCAGCGCAAAGGAAAGATCGTGCCGCTGTGGAATGAGCGAATCGGTGGATTGTGCCCGAGCCATGCTGCAGGATGCACCGATCAGGACGATGGATAGAAGGAGTTGCTTTATCATGCTATGTGCGGTAAAAAATAAAATTGTGCTTGAAGTTTAAGCTTTTGTCAATAAAATGAGAACGGTCATTGCCCCAATAGAACCTTCCCGCTCTGGCTTTGATGTCCCGCAGTAAGCCGGTAGAGATAAACGCCGCGAGGTAGCGCGCTGGCATCGACGGGCTGAGTTCCCGAGCCAAGCATTGTGCTCAGCACGCTTTCGCCTAGCACATTCACCAGTTCGAGTGTAATGGGGCTTTCTGCATTTGGCGGAAGTACGATTTCGAGCGAGCGGCCATCGTTTGTTGCAAGGATCGTCGCTTGCGGTGCGGAATTATTGGCGTCGCTGACGCTCAGTGGCGCAAGCGCAGAGCCGATGAGCGTATCGAACCGTGGCGTTTCCACGCCGCTTAATTCTACCAGCGGACAGAACCAGCTACCCACCGTCTTATCGGGCGTCAGGATGGAATTGGTATCCGGGAAATACGCGATGGTGAATTGCGCAGTACCAGGCAACGCAGCAACCGTGATCGGGAACGCGCTGACTGCTTTGAAATGCACCGTATCCGACCACCATGCGGAGTCGATCGTGATCGAGACATCCGAAAGATTGGAGATGGTGACAGAGTTCCGATAGCCCTCTGCCGGAGCCGGAAGAAGCTCGTTCATCCAGTTTCGATTGGAGACCGTGAAATCATCTGCGCCGCCGCTTCCGATGAGTTCCGCGACCGACAGATAGCAATCATTCCCAACAAGAATGTTGTCGGTAACCGGCAGCAATTGCATTGCCTTAAATTGAATCTGAATCAGCCGACGCTCGCCTGGTGGGAGTGGGGATAGGTCCACAGGGCCTCCAATGCTGTCGTAGATCGTGAAGCCAACATTGCCTTTCGCGAGACGAAGCGCGGAAATTAATATCGTATCCTTGCCTGCGTTGAAAATCGTATCGTACGCTTTTTTCACACTGTCCGCAATGGACACGCCAAGATTTTGGAGCGGCGGCTCGATCGCAGCATAAGAGGGTCTAAAGGTTGTCGTGACGGTCGTGACGTTGCCTCCGAGATCATACACAACAACTTGTGCAAACCCCGGTTGTGTTGGATCGATCACGGTTACAGCATAGCCGCCGGTATCGGCGCCGGAACCTTCGATCCAATCGGAATCCGGAACGAATGTCATGTTAACGAGGGAATCCTGCCAGATCGCTGCAAGGCCGCTTTGCGTATCAGCGGGGTTTGGCAACAGCCCGGAATCCGAAACATGCACGAACGCCTGATAGCAATGCGTCATGGTATCCGCAATAGGCGCGACGTCATCCGCCGTTTGATACGTCGCGACGCCTTCTGGCGTGGACCATGCGTAGGATTCATCGTAGCCATACCCGTAAAAATAAACCCCAACACCCGCCGCGTAGGGATCTCTCGTTAGATCCTGAGCGATTCTATGCGCGCCAGAAGCTATTTTTGGAATAGTGAATATTTCGAAGGTATCGTCGATGCACTGTTTGGAGAAGCCGTTGATTGTTTGGGAATCGAATGTGGTATATGCTTCGTCGGGAATGGCAATGCCCAAAATTGCGTAACTGATAAAGGGCGCAATAGAGCCTACCGCAGGTGGCGTTTCGAATAGCACGCTCGTCCGATATTGTTCGCCGGAGGGAACTGCGCACTCGGTTGGGTAGCTCAAACCATTAACGCCATCGGGGTACGTTTCGCTGTTACTATAGGACACGCAGAGGAACGGATAGGCGCTGGTAAACTTGATAGCATTTTCCTCCTCGTCCCATTGAATGCCATATTGGTTCGCAATGACGGCTTGGACTCCGTCACCCCTACTGCAATCGTGACGGTAAATGGTTTGATTCGGTACCGTCGAAATGAAAAGATAGAGTGCATTATCCTTATTGTTATCTCCGGCCAGCTGTGCATAATTTGTAGCAATGTACTCCTTGCCCCAGGTGCGGATAGGAGGAATCATTTCGCAGACGAAATTAGGGTAAGCATAATCAGCAGGGATATTCGTTTCCATCGAGCCTCCAATTACGCCGATGGGATGGTTCGTATGAATGATCGTGCCCGTCAGGTCGAAATCATCATCAGGACCCTCCGCTCTCAAAGCCATAAGCTGCAAGGATTGCCCTTGATTGAGATGGAATGTTTGCATCTGTCCCTGCGGAAACGTTGCGATGTCTGAATTGTCATCGCCCCCAATGTTTCCACCCGAACATTTGCGGCAATTGCACGAAGGTGTAATTTCAATGGATGTACTGTCCTCGTCTGCCACGATGACACATTCCGATGGACAATCAGGCGGCCCTCCACCGAATCCCTCGAAGAGCGATCCATAGGCCGCCACGACATAATCCAAACCCCAGCCGATAGTTGGTATAATATAGGAACCTTCCCCATTCTCAGGCTGATTCGAAATAAAATTGACCGAGATCTCGGCATCGTTGGAATAGACATGAATGCCTTTATTCTCGACGATACCGCTCGATTCCATTTCCCAGGCTTCGGGCACGTGATAGGTCGAGATCTGAAACGGCGTGGCTATCACGGAGTCCCGCGTGCCGCCCGATTCGATCCAGGCGGTCGTATTACTCTGGGAAGTAATATAAATATTGATGTACGTCCCGGTCTGTTCTACTCCCCATAAGTTCGATGGCAGAGCAAACCAGCAATCGCGTCCCAAAGAAAGGGAGCGCGCTTGTATCTTCGAGGAGAACGCGCTGGAAAGCTGCGCGTGGGCCGGTTGTGCTATAAGTACAATTGCAATAGCTGATGCAGCTATCCATGTTATCCATGTTTCTTTCATATTGGTATCCTGTTCTGAATCCTCAATGTCATTGCCCCAATAGAACCTTCCCGCTCTGGCTTTGATGTCCCGCAGTAAGCCGGTAGAAATACACGCCGCGTGGAAGCGCACTGGCATCGACGGTTTGCGTTCCCGCGCCAATCGTCGCGTTGCTGACGCTTTCTCCAAGCACGTTGAACAGCGCAAAATGCACCGGGTCCTGAATGCTTGCAGGAAGAATGACCTCCAGCGAGCGGCCATCCTCGGCGGGAACGACCCTCGCGCCGAGCGGCGGCGGGCTCATCGCCGGCGATGCTTCGTTCACGCCGGAATTTGCGATGGTTGCACTGAACGTTTCCGTAAGTACATCGCACATATTGCCGACGATTTCCAGCAGCGCAGTCTGCACGGGGTCGTCGCTGATCGAATCGTTGAAATCAACGGTGGCGGTCAGGGCACCACCTATTGGAATGGTGTCTGGGAGCTTGACGGGAGGCGTAAGTGAGAATGCAGCGTTATATCTGCCGCCGGGCTGCAACAGCAGGTTGGTAAGGATGAGCGGCGCCTCGGCAGTGTTTTGAATAATGAACGTCTTTGCGTTATTTGCACTCGCCTGACTATTCACCGGCCCGAATGTTAATAGGGATGGATTTGCGACGGCAGCGGTATAGTTCACTTCCACGGTTAGTTTCAGGGAGCGCCCGCCGATGGTATCGCCCTCGCCATCGACAGCGGTTACGTAGTCAACGAGCGTAGTATTTGTATTGGCAGGTGTATTACATTGAACAGAAATAGTTGCCGTTTGTCCCGGCGCGAGAAGTTGCTCGCTCGTTGCCGGATCCCACATCGTGCCGTTGGAAAGCGTGCCGATGAGTGAAAAATCCGTTGTATCGGATTGATAAATGCGGTTAATTGTGCTCGTTGCAGTTCCCGTTGCTGTTAGCGTGAAAACCCCGGTGATGATCTCGCCGGACTGTGCGCAATTTACATTGATAACCGTATCTGCGGAGAATACTTCACTCGGCGCAGCGGCCCAGCCGACCAAGTTGTCGAAACTCGGACTTTCGACGCCACCGACAAGGACCTGTGGGCTGTACCATTGCCCATTCGTACTATCATGCGTAGTAAGGGAACCGGCATCCGGGCAATATTCGATCGTGAATGGCACGCTCGCGGGTGAAGTCGAAATAGTGTCTGGGAAGGTACTCACAGCCTTGAAATGCACTTGATCGGGCCACCAGGCCGAGTCAACAGTTATCGTAGATTCCGAGAGATTCTCAATCCTAACCGTCTTTTGATAGCACGTCGGGTTAGAAGGGTTATAAGGCACGCCCGCCCATGTTTGGTTGGTAACCATAAAGTCATTCGCGCCGCCGCTGCCAATGACGGCTGCGGTCATCAAAAAGCAGGTATCGCCAACAATGATGCTATCGACGACCGGCGTGGGTAGATTCGCCACAAATTGAATCTCGATGAGCCTGTGCCCTCCCGGCGGAATTGGAGACTTATCCACCGGCCCGCCGATGCTATCGTAAAGCGTAAAGCCTCTGTTGCCATACTTCAAATAGAGATCCTTGATTGTAAACGGAGCAAAGCCCGTATTGAATATGGTATCCCATCCTTTGTGGACAGTTCCGTTAGTCTGCACCCCAAGATTATTCAACGCCGGCCTGATACTATCAATTTCAGCTAAGTACGTGCTGGTAACCTTTGTTTCATTCCCGGCCACATCGTAAATATCGATCACGAGTATCGCCGGCTGGGTGGGATCGATCACGTTCATGCCGTAACCGGTGGAATCGACTCCCGAGCCCGCAATAAGATCTTGATCGGGCAGGTAATTCATATTATAGACGGAATCGAGCCGTAACATGCTGAGGCCAGTCTGCTGACCAATGCCGCCGGGCAGAAGCCCGGAATCGGCGACATGCACGTAGGCTTGCAAGCACGCACCAGTGGTATCGACCATCGGCGCAACGGTATCAGGGTTATCAAACGACCCGCACGAGCTTGGCGGAGCCCATGCGTAGGATTCCTTATTGCCGTACCCATAAACATAAACGCCAACACCCTGCGCGATGGGATCTTTCGTTAGATCCTGATTGACAACATGCGTTCCGGGTTCGATTTTCGGAATGTTGAATTCGACAATAGTATCATCGACACATTTGTAGGTGTAGCCATTAATTGGCTGGTTATCGAACGTGGTATACCTCATATCAGCAACGGCAACGACTACATTTGCGTAATTCGTGTAGGGTGTAATATTGCTCACACTTTGCGGTGTCTGAAATATCACGGATTTTGGGTATTGCTGGGTAGATGGCAAGATAGTCTCAGCGGGATCGCCCAAGCCCTGTACACTATCCGGATAATCATTGCTGTTGATGTAAGAGACGACGAGGAATGGTGCGGAGCTGTAGAACTTTATAGCATCTTCCTGTTCATCCCAATAAATCCCATATTGATTGTCGATGTTGCACTCTATGCCGTCGCCCCTATTGCAATCGTGACGAAAAATAGTTTGGTTTGGCTGGGATGAAATGAATAGATACCGCGCGAAATCCTTTTCCAGCTGCCCCGGTGATTCAAGGTAATTCGTTGCGTAATACGTCTCACCCCAAGTGCGGGTAGGCGGAATCATTTCGCAGACGAAATTAGCGTCGCTAAAACCGTTGGGAATGCTTGGGTACATCGAAGCGCCAATCACGCCCACCGGCACGTTGGCCTGCACGATGGTTCCGGACATGTCGAAATCGGTGCCGTTCGTTGCCTTGACGGGCATCAATTGTATGCATTGACCCCGATTGAGCAAGAAATTGTATGTCCCGTTTGCCGGATAGACTTCGATGGACGCATCGGCGTCGCCATAAATGTTCCCGCTCATGCATTGCCGGCAATCGCAGGTGGGGGTAATATTGACCGAAGTATTATCCTGATTTGCCACAACAAGGCATTCTGAAGGCAGATCGTAGGTTTCGCTCCCATCGCTGCGGTAGAGCGAGCCATACGCCGCCACCACGTACTGGGTGCCCCATCCTATGGAGGGAATCACCGCGCTGCCCTCGCCGCTCTCGTATTGATGCGAGAGAAAATACACCGAGAGATCGGCGTCGTTGGAATAGACGTGAATAGCCTTGTCTTCGACAATGCCACTCGATTCCATCTCCCAAAATTCAGGGACATTGAAGGTCGATGTTCGGTAGGCCGTGATTGGAACCCTGGTTATTGCGCCCTCCGATTCCACGTAGGCCGTGGTGTTTACCGGCGAAGTAATGTAGATTTGCAAGTACGTGCCGATCTGCTGAATTCCCCACTCGTTCGAAGGAAATGCGAACCAGAAATCGCGTCCCATCGAGGGCGGGTTACCGGTGAATTGCTGGACTTGGTGGTGAATACGCGCAGTCTGTGCGAGGGCCATAGTGTTTAGCCCCAGGAGCGCAAGAAGGACGATCGCAGCGAGTATGGTGTGTGTGTGTTTCATGATTGTAACTATTATAAAATTATTCTCCCAACATTAGCTTCCCGCTCTGGCTTGTTTGGCCAGCTGTAAGTCTGTAGAAATAGACGCCTCGTGGAAGGGAGGAAGCATCTACATTTTGAGTTCCTGGACTACAGGTGGCGCGTAACACACTCTCACCCAGCACATTGAACAGCTCGAAATGGATAGAGCCATTCAGATCTGGTGGAAGCACGATCTCCAGCGTGCGGCCATCGTTCATTGGCAGAATCACAGCTTCAAGCGAGGGAACGTTCTCCACATTCACCCCCGCAGGTGCAAGCGCCCAGCCCACTAAGCTATCGAATCTCGGACTCTGTGAGCCGAACTCCACCACATTTGGGCTGAACCACACGCCCTGGGTCCGGTTGGGGGTGATGGCTGAATTGGAATCGGGACAATACTCGATCGTGAACGGTACGCTTCCAGGCGAAGGCGGAAGCGTGATCGGGAAGGTACTAATCGCTTTGAAATGGATCGTGTCTGCCCACCAAGCCGAGTCGATGGTGATTAACACATCCGAAAGATTCTCAATCTCGACCATTTTGGGATAGCACGTCGGGTTAGCGGGATTATACGCCACACCAGCCCAGGTTTGGCCGGTAACCATAAAGTCATTCGCGCCGCCACTCCCGATGACGGCGACGGTTTGCAGATAGCACGCATTGCCACAGATAATGCTGTCGACAACCGCCGCAGCTTTAACAGCTTGGAACTGAAGTTGGATGAGTCTTCGCTGGCCGGGCGCGAGCGGCGAGAAATCGAGCGGCCCACCAATACTATCGAACAGGGAAAACCCGACATCCCCATATTTCAATTGTAGTTCCGAAATGGTGAAGGTGGATTGCCCTTCATTGACGATCGTATCGTACGCGATCTTTGGAGAGCCGGATATCCAGGTTCCCAGATTGTGCAGCGGCGGTTGAACCGCAATGACGTTTGGTGTGTAAATCGTGGAGACGGTGGTGCTGTTGCCGGCAAAATCGAATGCGGTCGCCAAGAGGAACCCCGGCTGGGTCAGATCTACGGGAAAAGTGGTATATCCGCTGGTATCGGCCACGATGCCTTCAGTAAAGTCAGGGTCAGGCAGGTAGGTCATGTTCGAGAGCGAGTCGAGCCGGATCGCGGCAAGTCCGCTTTGCACTCCCAGACCATTTGGTAAATTTCCCACATTGGAAATACGGGTAGTAGCCTGATAGCAATTCACCGAAACTTTGGCCAGCGGCGCCAGCGAATCCGGCGATTGATACGTCCCCTCGAAATCCGGGCTGGACCACGCATAGGATGAGCTATTCCAATTGCCATAGACATAGACGCCGACGCCAGAATCATCACCCATTATTGTATGAGTCCCCGCTGCGATATTCGGCAAGAAAAAGACTTCCCAGTCCCCGTCGATGCACTGCTTGGGGTTGCCGTCGATCGGTTTTCCGTCAAAGAGTGTCTGTTTCTCATCACTGTCATTCAGTATAATATTCGCGTAATTGACAAACCCCCATTTATATTGGGAGGGTAGATCCTGGACCTGGAAGAGTTCACTCTTTGTGTACTGCTCGCGCGGATTGATTACCACTTCGGCAGGTCCGCCGGGTGCGTCGGGTTCGCCATTGTATCCCGGGTTATTCATGTAGGAGATAACCAGAAATGGCGCGCTGCTCGTGAATTTTTGTGCCCCTGAGATTTCGGTCCAATAAAAGCCATATTGATTGGAGATCTGACACACAACGTTGGTGCCGGTAGCGCAGTCCGTGTGATTAATGGTCTGCCCTGGCCGAGACGCCACAAACAAATAGAGTGCGTCCTCACTTGCCGCGCCGCTTGGAAGTGTGAAGTTCGTTGTAAAGTATGTTTCGCCCCACGTCCGGGTGGGAGGGATCATTTCACAGACAAAACCAGAATAGGCATAATCGAGCGGGATATTCGTTTCCGATGAGCCACCTATCACGCCGACAGGATTGTTTGCATGAATAACGGTTCCGGTCATATCGAAATTGTCCGGGCCCGTTGCATCCACGGGCATTAGTTCTAAGGACTGACCTCGATTGATGGTCACAAAAAAAGTTTTTCCAGCAGGAAATGCCACGGGGTATGCATCTGGATTAGCATTTTCATTGCCGGTAGTACATTCCCTGCAATCGCATGACGGGGTGATCTCCACTGAAGTATTGTCCTCTTCCGACACGATGACGCACTCGGAGGGATAATCATAGACATAAGTGCCGCTTCCTTCGAAAAGGGAAGCAAAGGCAGCCACAACGTAATCAGTACCCCAGCCGATGGTAGGGATGAGATTGGTTGCTTCACTCAAGTCCGCTTGGTGGGACATGAAGCAAACCGAAAGCTCGGCGTCATTCGAATAGACGTGAATGCCCTTATTCTCGACGATGCAGCTTGATTCCATCTCCCACGCCTGTGGGACGAAGAAGTAGGAGACTTGATAGGGGTTGACCTTTACAATGTTTTGCAACCCACCGAACTCCACGTATGCCGTCGTATTGACCGTCGAAGTAATTTCAATCGGATAAACATATTCGCTGGATGCACCCCATTGGTTCGAAGGCGCGGCGAACCAAAATTCGCGGCCCATCGAGAAGGTTTGGTCGCGTGTTTTGGTGGTGATAGAGGTTGTTATCTGGGCATAAACAGAGCTGAACGTGGAGGAAAGAAGCGCCGAGATCAAAAGGATTGTCTTCATTTTTGTACTAGAAGCAATTGCAAAAGATGAGGTGTGCGCAGGCACTCCCCAATAGTAAATCGCGCTGGGTCGCTTGGGTTACAAAAAAACTTTTAAAAAAATGAAAAAAGCCCGAATGTGAGCTAATTTGGGCTATAAATTTTTGGAGGGAAAGAGGAAATTTATAACAATCAGGCCGGATGCTATAGACCTTGCCGTCAATACGAGGAGAAATTGTTGCGCGACAGCCGCAAGACCGATCATGCGCGGGCATGTTCGGCGAAGCAATCTCAAGCAGGACGGGCGGCGTGGTGAGAGCCGTATGAGATTGTTTTTCCTCAATTCCTCGGAACTAAATGAACTCCCGTCTCAAAACGGGCCAATGCCTGTGGCCCGCCTACCGAACGATCGATAGGCGCCTCGAAACCCTTACGTCGTTACACACCATCGAGCAGAAATACGTACCGCTGGAAATACCTTCGGTATTGAATGCAATGATATGCTCTCCGGTGCTCATTTCGCCGAGGATCACCGTTCGTGCCACTGCGCCGGAAGCATCGCATAGCTCGATGCGTGGGCTTCCCTCCGCAGCAAGTGTGATCGGGATGAAGACATCGCCGCTCGCCGGGTTCGGGTAACAGTCACCGATGGCGAAGCCGGCGTTAGCGATGTCATCCGCAACGCTATTTGTCGATGGCGACCATTGGAGATCCGTCGCGGGTGTGGCCTTCAGGCCCGTCTCATAGACGTTATCCACGAAAGTAGGTGTATTGAAGCCATTCAATCCAATGGCCCCACCCCCTGCGTTATCCTCAGGATTGATCGTTTGACTATGGTTCTTGTAGAGGAATTGGATCACACCGGTTGTCTCAAAAAGCTTGACCTGAATATCCTCTGCAACATAACCATCATTATGTCCGGCGTCCTCGCTGTGTACGCCATTCATTTGGATCGTAAAGGTTCGAAACGGCGCGGTGCCCGTCAGTTCATAATAGATGCCGCAGCCCCACGTTGAATCACCGGCATTAGTCCCTCCGCCCATGGAACAATAATACGCGCCAAACGGAAATAGGCGAGCAGGATACGTTGAACTCGTAAGGCCGCCATAATTGGTGCCGTATTCGAACGGTGCCTTCGATCCGAACCCAATCGTGGCGGAGCTAAGATAGAGCAGCGTTCCGGAAGTGACCGTCGAATTATCGTAGGGAAAGTCGAAGGGAAGCGTGATCGTAAAATATTCATTTCTCCATCCATAGCCGGTAGCTTCTTTTGTAAGCAAGGTGCCGGTATTAGAAATATCCGTGAAGTTCAGCATGGGGGTCGTCATGCTGTAATTATTCACGCGAACTTGCGCAAAAGAGTCCAGCGGAAAGGAGCCAATTGCGATGATGCAAAAAAAGGTCAGGGTGAAACGCATATTTGTTGATTGCGATGATTCAAAGTGGTCGATGCGATTTTCGAGACGTGGGGTTCACCGGGCAGTTATGATCCATCCTAATATTTAAAAACGCGCTGGGTCGCCTGGGTTACAAAAAAATCTTTTAAAAAATGAAAAAAGCCCGAATGTGGGCTAAATTGGGCAATAAATTTTTGGGACTCAATGAATTCAACGAGGGGCTTTTGGCCGGGTCAACTCTAGTAATTGGAGCAATCGCCATGTCATTCCCGCATTCGCGGGAATGACAACTAAGGGAAATCGCAGGGAGCTACTTGACTGCTGCTCGCTCAGTTTCGGCTTCAACAATCCGTCCGGCAAGCACACAGGCACGCACGCTTTCACGGATGCCTTCGCGATTCAGGCCGCAATCGGCGAGCAGCCCTGCCGGTGCGCCGTGCTCGATAAATTGATCCGGAAGCCCGATCATCACCGGATGAGGGTAATTTGAAGAGGGGTGCTGGTTTGCGCGCGAAGCAAGGAACTCTGCCACAGCGCTTCCAAATCCACCGGCGACTACATTTTCTTCGAGTGTAATAATATGTTTGAACCGCGCAGCCAGCGCATCGAGCAGAGCGGTATCGAGCGGCTTAACATATCTTGCGTTCGCAACGGCTACGGAAATACCTTCGCGCTCCAGGTCTTCAGCAGCTTTTACTGCTTCATACAATAGTGGACCAACGCCAATAATGACGGCATCCTGGCCATCGCGCATCATTTCTCCTTGACCGATCGGCAGTGCACGGAAACCTTTATCTGCCAGCGGAACGCCAATTCCCGAGCCGCGAGGGTAGCGAATGGCGATAGGGCCGGGGGAATTACGAATTACGAATTGTGAATTACGAATTGGGGAATCGGCAACATCATCCGTAATTCGTAATTCGTAATTCGTAATTGGAAGCGTAGCGGTAAAAAGCATATCCCGCAGTTCCTGCTCATCTTTGGGCGCCATGATCGTCATGTTCGGAATGAGGCGAAGATAGGAGAGATCGAACGCGCCGTGATGCGTGGGGCCATCGGCGCCGACCAAGCCGGCACGATCCATCGCAAAAACGACACGCAGGTTTTGCAGCGCTACATCGTGAATGATCTGATCGAACGCGCGTTGCAGGAAAGTGGAGTAGATCGCGCAGACGGGAATGAATCCCTCAGTCGCCATGCCGGCGGCGAAGGTGACGGCGTGCTGTTCCGCTATGCCGACATCGAAGAACTTATCGGGAACCTCTTTCTGCAAGATATTCAGCCCCGTGCCGTCCGGCATGGCGGCCGTGATTCCAACAACTTTGGGATTATCCCTGCAGATCTCGACCATTGCCTTGCCAAACACTTTTGTGTATTCCGGCGGCTGTGGCGCGAGCACCGGCTTCGTGATCGCTGCACCGGTGATCTTATCGAAGGCACCGCTCGCGGCATGATATTTTTGCACATGAGACTCCGCCGGTGCGTAGCCGTGTCCCTTTTCCGTGATAACGTGCAATAGCAGAGGCCCGCTTTGCTCTTCCAGGAACTTGAGCATCTCTACCAGCTTCACGACGTTGTGTCCGCTGACCGGCCCGAAATATTTAAAGCCCAATGCTTCGAACATCATTCCCGGAGTCATCACCGCCTTCATGGCATCTACCAGCTTGGAGCCGGCATAGCGCAATTTGCTGTGGCCATCGAGCACATCCCACACCTGATCCTTAATTTTGCGAAGCGCAGGATTTGTAATGAAGGAATTAAAATGCTGGTGCATCGCCCACACATTCGGAGCGATCGACATGTGGTTGTCGTTCAGGATGACGAGCATGTTCTTTTTCAACATGCCGCAATTGTTCAGGGCCTCATAAGCGATACCGCCGGTCATCGAGCCATCGCCGATCACGGCGGCTACTTTGTAATCCTCGCCATTGTAATCTCGGGCGGTCGCAATTCCCAGCGCAGCGCTGATGGAGGTCGATGCATGTCCGGCGCCAAATACATCGTATTCGCTCTCATCGCGTTTCAGAAATGGCGCAAGGCCATCTTTTTGGCGGATGGTCTGTAGCCTGTCCTTGCGGCCGGTCAGAATCTTGTGTGGATACGCCTGGTGGCCGACATCCCAGATAAGCTTATCCGTGGGCGTATTAAGCGCGTAATGCAGCGCAACAGTTAGCTCGACTACGCCCAGCCCAGCGCCGAAGTGCCCACCTGTCTGAGCGATAGAATCGATGAGGTATTCGCGCACATCTGCGCTAATGGCTTCGAGATCGCTTACGGGGTGTTTCCGCAGGTCTTCGGGGGTGTTGATGGTATCGAGGAGGGGGTAGGCTTCCGGCATGCTGCGTAATGGATAAGTAACAGGTAACGAGGGTTGGTTATACTTGTTACTATAGCTTAGAATAAATCCTCAGATTCGGGCAAATCGTTCATGTGGGGAGTATGTGTCACGGCATCGTTGTCCACCATTTCCTCATGCACGGTGGCAAGCTTTTCTACGCGAAGTTCTGCATCCGTGAGTACATCCTTCAGCTTTGCCGAGAGCGTCATGGCTTCTTCATAAAGCGTGAGCATCTCTGCGAGCGGCACGTTGCCCTGTTCGAGCCGATCTACGATCGTGGAAAGGCGCTCGAATTCGGATTCGAAGGAAGCGATAGGGGGGTCTGGTTTGCGAGGAGGCATATCTGCAGGTAACAGAAGCGATTTAACAAATCGCTCCGAACATAATTAAATTCAATCGAAACGCACCGTTATTCTTCCGTCAGCGAAAATGAGGATGCCGTGCTTTTCATCGCGCGTCAGGAGTTGCTCCAGACGCGGAATGATCTCGCCATCGGCGGATTCCAGCGCGGTAAAGCCACGGTCGAGCACGCGGTCGGGGTTCATTGCCGCGAGCTTTGCGGCATCGCGTTCGAGCTTGAGCCGCCGCCGCTCCAGTGAATGAATAACAGATCGCGAAGCATCGAGCACTTCGGAATTCATCCGCTCTCGCAGTGTTCGAATGGCATTCCTCATCGCTACCGCCAGCGAGTGAGCATCGGAGGCTTGTGTGATATGCCGCCGAAGCATGGCTAGTTCCTGCCGCATCAGGCGTAAGAGTCCGGCGCGGCTGCTGCTGATGGAAGAAATAAGTTCTTCAGCGTTCGGCGTAGCAAGTTCTGCCGCAGCGGTTGGTGTGGGTGCGCGAAGGTCGGCCACGAAATCAGCGATGGTAAAATCAACTTCGTGCCCGACAGCACTAATAACCGGAATTTTTGAAGCATAAATTGCGCGGGCAACTGCTTCCTCGTTGAAACACCACAGATCTTCCAGCGAGCCGCCGCCACGACCCACGATGAGGACATCGGGACACCCTCCCCTAACCCCTCCCGCAAGCGGGAGGGGAACAGTACTTATACCACCCTCCTGTGGCGGGGAAACATTACTTATACCACCCTGCTGTGGGAGGGGAATAGTACTTATTCTCCCCTCCCGCTTGCGGGAGGGGCTGGGGGAGGGTGTTGTATGGAGATTAAATTCCTGGATCGCTCGCGCGATCTCCAACTCCGCGCCAACTCCTTGCACTGCGCAGGGACGAACGAGGACTCGAACAATGGGATATTGCCGGCGCAGCGTTGTGAGTATATCCTGAAGCGCGGCGCCATTTTCGCTGGTGACGATGCCAATGCATTCCGGAAAACGTGGAATTGGCCTCTTGCGGCTTTCCTCGAACAGGCCTTCGGCCATGAGCCGATTGTAGCGTTCATCGTAGGCTTGCTGAAGGTCGCCGATGCCGCTGGGGCGCAACTGGAAAACATCAAGCTGGTATTTTCCGTGTGGAGGATAAAGCGTAAGCCTGCCACGGCAAATAACCTTCATCCCATCATGCACATCGAAATGGAGCGGTCGGGTTTTCCAGAAGACGCACGAAATTTGCGCTCCGGAATCCTTCAGCGTCCAATACCGGTGGCCGGAGCGGTGATCGATAAAATTCGATATTTCGCCTTCAACGGTAACATCGGTGAAGGAATCCTCGAGTATATCTCGGATGGCCTTGGTAAGGCCAGTCACGGTGAGTGGGCCGTCGGATTCCTGGCTCGAACGGATCGGATCCAACATCGAGACCGAGTTTTTCGAATAATTCTTGCGCGGCATTCATCGTCAGAATAGGTAAAACAAGGGCAAAAGTTCGTTTTATGACGACATTACGCCAGTATTTCTCAAAAATTTCGTATATTTGTAGTCTGCCTTTCAGGTGAAATTTATCTAATCACTTTTGGTGTTGATTTCGTGGGCACATTCCTAGTGTGCCCACGATGTGCGATTTCATTTTTTTAGGCGCGGCAATTTTGTACAGAGTCTCAATATGAAAAAACTTTTACGGCCCTCTTCTTTCTTTTTGTTTTTGTTACTTTTTTGTGCGCTCGCGCAAAACGGTTTTGCGCAATCTTCTTGGACGGGCGCCGCGCAGTTTCCCACTCAGATCCATGTCGTGAAATTCCTGGATGCGCAGGGCGCGCCTGATAAGGGGTTTGTCGGTACCGATTCCGCGATCTATTACTCGAATAATACCGGAGCGACCTGGACGCAGGCAACGATCATCAGCCCGAACAATCCGGTGCCCGCAAAACCCTTTCCTTCAGGATGGGTCAACGATATTACATTCGTGGATTCATTGAATGGATTCGCAGTGGTCGATAGCGTGACCGGCAATATCATTCCAGACGCAGGTATTCTGAAAACAACGAATGGAGGAACGACCTGGACCTTTGACGACAACGCGGGCACGCCAGATAGTGGCTGTGGAATTTATTACGACGCGGCCAGCAGGCGGCTTTTTGTATCGAGTCTGGATCGGGGTCTGGTTGTTTCCACGGATACGGGCCACACCTGGAGCGTGATCGATAGCGGCACATGGTACACTGGGTTTGCGTTTAATGGCAATGGCCGCGGCGTGGTTGCAACTCAGGGGTCGACGTGCGTGTCTGCCCCGCCCTACCACACGGTCTACTGGCTTTCAACGACCGACGATGGTGTAACCTGGCACCCGACCAAAATGTCCACACAGACCTGGCAACCCGCAGGTGTTCCGACCACAGAGACGTTTTTTGGGGCTACTGACAATTATTGTTATGGCAGCGACATGCAGATCCTTCGATCGGATAATAGCGGATTAGGTTTTTCCCCGCTTGGTGGTTATTCCGGTCTGAACGATACGCTGAACCAGTCCATGGCTGGGGATGGCTGCTCACTATTTGCCGGATCGCACACCAAAGCAAACGGAATGTGGTTTTCCGTGAACGATGGGGTTATATGGCAGCCAAGTGTAGGCGCGCCTAATCCGCCGGTCAATACGCGTTTTTATGTTTCGCCAACCACGATGTGGAGCTTCGGCCCGCTCCTTCCGCCTGGGAATTTTGATTCCCTCTATTCTGCCGCGCGTCCGGGTACGGCTGATATTCATATCTGGCCCGATACCTTCGCATTTAAGAATGCGGCCTGCCACAACACATCCGACACTACCATTCACATTTTCGGCTGTAACTGTAAGGGTCTGATCACGCTGACCGGCGACAGCATTCACCATTTCCAGGCGGGAGACTCCGCGGGAATGCAAGTTGCGTTCAATCCACCACCACCTCAATCGTTGTGCTCGGGAGGCCTTGGGGTTGCCACTTCTGTTGGAATTGGGTTCCAGCCAGTTTCCCCTATCGCGGATACTGCGGATTTTCATATTCTTTTGAACGATAACGGTCGCTCGGTCGATACTGTTATTCACATGACCGCGAATGGCATCCCTTCTATTCTACCATCTCCGATTTCTCCAACGCAATCGATTTCTCTTGCTGGCGCAGCGTGTTCGGGCACTATCGATACGGTTATCAATTTTGTCAATACGACTTGCGAAACGATCCAACTCCAAAGTTGTCAGGTCTTTGAGAGCCCAGAATGTGAGTGCCAGCTCCAGTTGACGGGAGCCTGTATTATCAATAACGCGATCAGCGGAATTAACTTGCCTCCAGGGGAGCAGTTCCAGTTTGAAATCGATTACACGCCCGGCCTGATTCGTGGCTCGTGTTCTGCCTCATTTCAGATCACTTATAAGAATCTTGCCGGCACCCTTGACACGATGACAAGCCCGGTGAACATCAACGCCTCGACCACCACCGATCTTAAACCTTCGTTCCGTGGTTTCAACATCAAGGCCAAGAATTGCTGCCCTCCCGGAGTTCCAGCGGACACTACTATCTATTTCATTAATACGACGTGTGACACGATCTTGCTCTATACGCCGATCTTTGGCGGCCCGAACAATAGCGATAAGAATTTCACGCTTGACAACTCTGGACCCTTTCACATCACTTTTCCCGTAACGCTTCCCCCGCACAACCATGTTCCACTTACCATTGGCATTAAGTGCGAGGGTGGAAATTCTACGGCGTATGTTACATTCCCTTATACGATCTCTGCTCAGTTTGCTTCGAGCCTCTGCCAGATCGGCACCAACTGCGGCTCCTATGCAAGCGATTCGTTGATCGATACCATTACGCTGGATGTCGGGAACTCCGCAATGCCGGAGCCGGAGATCTCGCCTTCTCCCATCAATTTCGGGAACGTGAATTGCTGCGATTCCACCGAAGTCAAGACCATTACCTTCACCGCAGGCTGCAAGCCCGATACCATCACCGGGATCACCGTTACCACTTCCCCGGCTGGGAATTTCTATTTGGTGAACACCGGACTTACCTTCCCCATCTATTTCACTGCGGGTCAATCGCAAACGTTCCAGATCGGTTTTCTGCCTCGGTGCGGCGGCGGCAGCGGGGGCATGGATACCGGCAGCGTGTTCGTCTATGAAGGAACGGGCGGGCTGCTCCGAGGCCAGATCTCTGCCACCAGCAATAACCTTCCATCTGCGCCACCCTCCTTAACCTCGCTCGTATTCGATTCGGTCGAGATCTGCAAACCAGGATCCTGCCAAACGGATACGCTGACGAATACTTCCTGCGGGACTGTCAGTGTTTCGATACTTCAACCACCCGGCAATCCGGATTTTACCGCTACGTTACAGGGCACGGTGAACTCCATTCCGATCGGTGGAAAGGTACCATTAGTGTGCTGCCTTAACCCAGCAGCCTCGACAGCCACCGGCGCCATTTCGGATTTTGTTATACTCCAGGTCACCGATCCTTCCAATGGAACGATCGGCATTCCGGACGATACAGTATTTCTTTCCGCGTACATCGATCCGCCGGTTCCGGCCTACTCTGTCACCCCCATTCCGAACGCGACCATCTGCGATTCCACCATGACCGGTGAGAGCTTTACGCTCACCAATAACGGTACTTGCTATACCTATACGATCACCAGCGTGACAACAGGAAACTCCCAAGTGACCGTCACGCCAGATACCGCAACGATCGGAACTGGAAATTCGAAGACATTTAATATAACCTTCATGCCAACGAGCGTGGGTGTTGATTCCGGATGGGTTGTACTCCACAATTCCGATGGGACGACCGATAGCGTTCACTATTACTTCGCAGATACCAATTGCGAGAAGCTGGGAACGTTCACCCTAAATCTTCCAACCAACACTTCCATCACCCAAAATTGTGTAAACGGCGTTGTTGTATTCAACGTTGACGCTGGTGGCGGCTCGGGCACTGTTACGAGCGTCTCTGTTACAGGTTCTGATCGTTTTTCGGCGCTTAATGCAACAGGGGGAGCGATGCCGTTTGCTGACTCGATCCTTTACGATCCCAATCCCACCGGCGCAAATTCCGCGCTGGTCACCATACAATATACTATCAATGGAGTACCAGGGGTGGATACGTTTAGCGTCTATGGTCAGACGACCGGCTCGGTCGGTTCGGCTCGCATCGGCGTAGTTACTCCGGCAGATACGTGCATTCCGCCGAACGGAGCCGCTCTCAAGGAGTTTGATGTCATGCTGTACGATTCAATTCCCAATTCGCTCGGTGTGAACCTTCTGACGTTCGTTATCCATTATAACGGGGACTTGCTGTTCAGCCCACAGAACATTAACTTTGGACCGAATTGGCAGTTCGTCTCCGATTCGCAGGCCTCAGATGGACTTCATATCACTCTTAAGTACACGGGCACTGGCAACGGTGCCTCAGCAGCAGGCACAGCGCTGATCAAGATCACACAGCTTGGCGCGGTAAGCAAATTACTGTCGGACACCGCCATCATTACCTCTCCACACTTCAACGATTCGGCGTTCGAAGCATGTACGATGAAGGCACTGGCCGCGTCTGGCGATAGCAATGCCGCGCCGATATGTATCGATACCTCATGCAATGCGGTTCTGCTAATGCAGGATGTGCGTGGGAATCTTCAGGCTGTGACCGGAATCCAGGTTATTCCGAATCCGACGCATAAGGGAGGAAGCACGGCCTCGCTTCACTTTACCACGCACATGGACGGTAACGTCACTGCAGACGTGCTCGACGTTCTGGGCCATTCCGTGGAGACGCTTGCGGGAGGTTCCCTCGAAACTGGCGACCACGCGATTGCCATCCCCACGGACCAATTGCCGGAAGGCACCTACTTCGCGCGTGTCACGGTTGGCGGCGCTACGGTGATACGGCAGTTCGTGTTGGAGAAAGAGTAGAAAAAGTACTGAGTAGAAAGTAACGAGCACCGAGTGGGGATAGGCGTAACAGTCCCATCCGCACCCGGTGCTCGTTACTTTATGCGCGTCGCTCGCTACAACTTGACTACAACTTGCCTACAATAATTCCTGCAGCAAGCGAGATAATCACGAGCAGTGCATCGTCATACCATGCTCGTTTTGGTTCGTAGGTAGGCGGAGCGGTTTCATGCCAATAGAATGTGTCGTGAGCGATGAAAGGTACGTCAACGCTCTTACGTCGTGCGCTTAGGCCAAGCGCTACTGAGAAGGTATCGCGGGCATAGCATACGGAAAGTGTATCCGGCGCAATGGCTGCGGAATCAATATCGATCAGGGTATCGAGGCATGTCTCGCGATAGATCGTGTCATGAAGCGTGATCGTCCGGGTGTGGTTGGTAGTTCCCTGAACCTCCAGCGCGCGCAATGGAACTTCGACCACGCTATGGGCCGTATCGTAATGTTCGCGGACGATCTCCTTCTCTTGAATCGTGCCGCCGACGGTTGATTGTCTTTCGAATGAGAGCAGCCATCCTAAAAGGAATGCTGCAGTCAGAAGCAACGCGGCGTCTTGCCATTTGATGGTCATTGTGCAGTCCCTCCTTTTCTAAAGAGTGCATCGTATGCGCGCCATGCCACAACCACGCGATAGACATACCGTGCATTTGCGAACACGCCGCGTTTCGCGCCATGCGTAGTCCTTCGTGCGGAACCTTGATTGTACGCGCTAATGGCCGAGAGCGTATCGTTGTGATAGCGCGTGAGCAAATGCTCCAGCAGCATTGCCCCGTGAGCAATGGCATTATCCGGAATGTATAGTTCCGCAAGGAACGGGCGGTCGAAGCCCTGCTCGCGCGCGGTTTCGCCCATGATCTGCATAAGGCCGTAGGAACGCGAACGATCGACAAGTTCGGTGAATGCCGTCGCACCCAGCCGGTGCGCACCTGCAAAACGCGCAGCTAACTTGCGGACTTTCCGGCTACGCAAATACCGAGGCTCCGCGCGGGTGGCCCATTCATCGAACCGGGATTCTTCTTGAATCACCGCCGCAATGAGCGAGGCCGGCAATCCGTGCTGCAGAGCAGCGTGTTCGATCTCCTCCCGATATGGAATGAGGACCGTTTGGCTTGCGGAAATGGAATCGGCAGCGAGAACCTGCGAGGTGGACTGCTCCACATAAGAGGGCGTGTTGAGGTGAAATAGTAGTAGTAGTGTGAACATATAGAATGGGAGGTGAACCGGGATTATGCGGATTAAGGGGGATTACGCGGACGATTGGGGAGGATTAGCATACCTTCCAGCGAGCGTTGGAACTGAAATGATATGACATGCCTCAGATGAATGTGTTTGGCAAGTTAAATCCCATAAATCGTCCGCGTAATCCCCTTCCATCCGCGTAATCCTGGTTCTCTTAAGTATTAGTCAACGCATCAGCCATAGCAGCAGCCAGCCGGAACGATAAATGCAGCGAGCCATGCCGTTCCTTCGCTTCGACGAGCGAGAGCGATGCGGTAATGAACCCGCCTTGTCCGAAGGTCGCGTACTTCACCTGCTGGTATTCTGCGGATTTATAGTTGATGAGAAAGGTGATGATGTTGGCTTCCAGCGCAAGCGGAATAGGCGGACACGCAGCTCGAAGAATGAGAAAAGTATCTGCTCCGGAATCATCTGGGAGTGGGAGCCATTCCTGGAATTCGCTAACGCCCGGCGTAACGGATTCCGGTTCGCTCGCGATCTTAACGGATTGAACTGGCAGCGCGCCAACCGGCAAACTGGGAAACGCACCGGTAAGGTCTGGAACGCTTATCCACGGATCTGAAGGCGATGCGCGGTATTGGAGATAGAGATTGGTCATGAAATGGAGGAGAACCTGGATTTCGCGGATGGAAGGGGATTACGCGGACGATTTAGGGATTGATGTTTTTCGTCGGTTAATTTCTCAAAAGTATTATTTGCATTTTGAAGTTGAACTTTCGAATCAAATCGTAAAAGTCGTCCGCGTAATCCCCTTCCATCCGCGAAATCCCGGTTCTCCATTAAAATATTGTAAAAGAATACTCCGCCTGGAGCGCGATACTGGATCGCGTGGCGGTTTTGCTGAGTGTGGGGGGATCGATCTTCAGGAGCGTAGCGCCGTCGATACGGGCTACGTCCCCGGGCGAAACCGTTGGCGGAATAAATCCACCTGCGAAGAAAGCTTCAGCCATCGAGACGTCCGCAGAGCGCATGGCGCGCATCGCCGCAACGGCAAGCTGAGGGTGGGCGAAATGCACGCGCACCGTAAAGGCCTGCACACCGCTTACGGGATGTCCGAAGCTATCGAACGCGGTGTATTTTGCTTCGCCGGGAATGATCTCGAAGCCGGGATAATCGCTGGGAGCAAGCGTGCTGGCGAGTGCGCCCTGCACCGGCACCAGCGATTTCCACGCGGTAAACGCCGCAAGCTGCGGCTCGAAGCTGGTGTTGAATAAAAGTTCTCTTTTCATAAATTAGGCAATGATGAATGATGAATTATGAATGATGAATCAGGAGGTTCGGTGGATTTTCATCGTCCTCTTTTCATAATTCATCATTCATAATTGTCAAACAGGGTATCGCTTATACGGCCTCAACATGTCCTTGTGAAGTTGCGAGAGATCGAGGAAACGCTCGCGGTCGGTGGAAGTGCTGTCGTGCGCGGAGGCGATCAGCATTCCGAGCGAGCCTTCGCCCTGATTGCTCGATTGGTATAGCAGCGCCGCGATCTCGGTAATCACTTGCCGTACCGCTTCGGGGCACGTCAGCGTGGGGGGCTGCGTGTAGGTTAGCGTATGCTCGGCTTCGCGCGCAAACCGGTGCGTCAGCGTTTGCAGAAGATAGCCATTGGCGCGGATGAGCAGGTCGCTCGTGCCAGGGGTGGTAACCGTTCCCGAAAGGTCGGTGTAACTCCACGCCGTAAGCGAGCCCATTTGATGGCGTGGTGCGTAGAACTGGGTATCGTCGCCCCAGAAGACGTTGGTCTTGCTGGCGCTGGCAGTATAATCGCGGTCGAGCCAGGTATAGACCGCTTCGGTCGCGGCGTTAAGGCAGGTTTGGAAAAATCCCGTTACGGTCGTATCGGTGGACGCATCTTTGAGATACGTCTGAAAATCCGCAAGCGCAACGGGGCTGGGAAATGTAGGCATTTAGTGGGGAAATATGAAATAAGAATTATGAATGATGAAGAGCGAGGACGACACAAATCCTTGCAGTTAGAGGCACAACTATTTTTTACAGGATAAGGAAATTTATCAGTGACGAACGATAAACTTCGCGACCGAATTTCCTTGCTTACTAGTATAGACCGCCATATAGGTTCCGTTCGGCCAGGAGCGGGTAGCGATGGTCTCATTCTCTTTTGAGATATTTTCTTCACCGTAGATTCTCTGACCAAGAACGTTGTAAATTGCCAACCGGCCATTCGATCCTGAGAATGAGATGTTGACGAAGTCCATCGCTGCGCCGAGTGAAATGGCAGAAACATTCTTAAGGGCTTCAGTGGGAGCCACCTCTAATGCTGACGGTACGAATTCTTCTGAATCGGCATGAAGGTCGAATACTTCACGTGAGCTTATTTGTACAAAAAATGGCGTTATGTTATTGTTTCGATCGAATTCAAGGGCACTTGGATAGTTACAGGTCATGGAATACGGTTGGGTTCCATCGGGCCTTGCAATGCTGTCATACGATGTGATTATTGTATTGGCATTTCCCACTTGAATTCCAGGAGGAGAATTTGATGATATTAAAGTGCGCACTCCAAATCCTTGAGTATATGTATTGTATGGGCTTGCCCACGGAAGATATCCTGCGCCACCGAGTGTTTGTGCGGAGTACGGATTCGATGGGATATACTGATAAGAAAAATAAAATGACGATGATTGACAAATCGCCGAAAAGAAACTTTTCTGTAACGTCGATGGCGCGATGTCCACTCGCAAGCGAAGATGCCAATTTTCAGAACTTTCTTCTTGGTATCCAGACATTATGGTTAAATTATCGGTAATCGTAAACCAGTAGCTGCTCAACTCACGGATATTCGAACTATCCCCGAATTGATCAACGATCAAAACATGCCCGCAGGATGCGGTTCCCGTGTCTGGAATTGCACAGGTTACAAGCGAGTCTGTCCAATTTAATACGGTTAATGGCGACCCCTCAATAAGCACTGTGCCGGGAGTCGAAGAAAACTCACCATAAATGCACAGTGATTGATTAATTTCGTCACAAAAAAGATAATCAACACGATTTTGACTTGCACAAGGAGAACTTATCCAAAAGCTTATGAAAGCGCAGAGAAGCGAAAATCGAATCTTCATTGCAGTAGTATAGAAATTCCTCTGTCGCACAACATCGTTCAAAGATGAAAAGAAGCCGATTTTTAAGGTCAATAATGTGTGCCTATGTCTGAAAGAGCGAGCACTCAGCTACCGTCTCCCGAAGCGACACCCTCCCCCAACCCCTCCCGCAGGGGCGGGAGGGGAGCAGGAATTCTTAAGCCCCTCCAGCTTGCAGGAGGGGTTGGGGAGGGTGTGGACGTTCATCAAATAAATTGTTGTTACTGAGCACTCGGACTTAGCACCGCCAGATACACCGGCTGGCCGAGAATTCTCTCCCCTCCCGCTTGCGGGAGGGGCCGGGGGAGGGTGCGTAGATTTCCACGGAACTAGCATGACATTATATCATTTAAGTACACATGGGTAATGCACATCCCCGCGATCCACGCTTACTTGGATTTGCACGCGAGAACCGGAAACTTCCGACGATCTCCGAAGCGCAGTTGTGGCACGAGCTCAGGAACTATAAACTGGGCGGGCTTAAATTCCGACGGCAGCATTTGATCAATCCATTCATCCTGGATTTCTATTGCTTTGAAAAGAAACTCGCGGTTGAAGTGGATGGGGATGCGCATGCAACCGACACCCCGCGAGTTTATGATGAACGGCGTGAAGGGTGGCTGGGTGACCGTGGGATTCGTGTGCTGCGGTTCAGTCATGATCGCGTGATACATGATATGGATGCGGTGTTGGCGGAGATATTGAGTGCTGCGTCCTGAGACACCCTCCCCCCAGCCCCTCCCGCAAGCGGGAGGGGAGAAGGATGTTGAAGTTTTCCGCAAAGCGTGGGTTAGAATTTTGGAAATTTTGAGTGTGATGTCCTGCGACACCCTCCCCCGGCCCCTCCCGCAGGGGCGGGAGGGGGGTAGGATTTTTTAATCCCCTCTCTCTCAAGTCAAAGAGAGAATATTCTTAAGCCCCTCCCGCTTGCGGGAGGGGTTGGGGAGGGTGTGTGGATTTCTTAGAATATTTACGAAAGAACAGGTTAGGATGCCGAGGTCGAAAGCACCGCCAGATACCCCGGCTGGCCGACGCCGAAGGCAATGCGCTCGGTCAGGCGGAGAAGCTGGAGATCGTTGGTGAATGCGTTGACGGCATCGGCAGTCGCATCGTAGGAAACGCGGAGTTCCATGCCGCCGCGGGTTCCAAGCCAGCATCCGGCGGTTTGCAGGTTCCCGAAGAGCGCGAACGGCGTGCTCGGGGCGGTCGCGCTGCTATAGCCATCGATCATTACGCCGTTCGGCAGCGAAACAACCGGGTAGCCATGGAATTGCAGGTTGGTTGCGTTAAATCCATTCGCGCCATTAATGTTCGGATCGTTGGAAGTCGCGAGATCCCAGAGGTAACGGCTTGAGGAATCTTTCTTCTTGAGCAGATCGGTCAGCGTGTTCTGCTCGACGAACAAGCACGCGCCACGCTGCTGCGCCGGACTGAGGGATTGCACAAGATTAATGAGATCGTCCAGCGTGATGTCCGGGAAATGTGTTTTGCCGGAGGTTGATGCGCCGCCAAGATACGTAAGGTTCGTTCCAGCAGTGCTCAAAATGCCGGTGAACGGCGAGCCGGTTCCGTTGAAGACCTGCAAATCCTCCTGCTGTCCGAATACTTCCACGAAAATGCGGAGGATGGTATTATAGACATCGATATTCGCATCCATCAGCAGCTCGTTGGAGATGGGATAGATCGCTGCGAGTTTCTGCGCAGTGAGAACAAGGCGTCCGAACGTTCCCTTGCTGGCGGGGATCGTGCCGTTCTCGCCAACCCAGGACACAGATGGCGTGCCGGTGAGCGTTGAAACGTTCAGCACATTGGTGGACATCTGGATCTGCGCACAATACTTACGCGCAAAGCCGTATTGGTTCAGCAGAAACAGGACGTCCGCATAAAACTCCTGCGGCACCAGATAACCGCCGGCAGAGCTTGTGCCTTCCACTTGCGGCGCAAGGGTACGCACGTATTCCGGCTCATACGTCTGCATGATCGATCGCAGCGTTTGATGATCGTTGGAAGAAATGGCGTTGAAGAAGCGGAAGGTCTTCAGGATCTTTTCGCGATCGGCGTAAGGGTCAATGGAATTGACCCGTTTGGAGGTTGGATGAATACCGTGGGGGTGAATACCGTTCGGGCGAATGCCATTCGCCCCTAAGGATTTTGAAGGGTCCATCGCCGAGATCGCCGAGCGATCCGGCAGGGATTTTATTTTGCGGTCGAGCGCTTTATCGATAATGGTATTGAATTCGTCGCGTGAAGCGGTGAGAGTGTTTTCGGTTTCGTTAATGGTCATAAGTAGTTGATAGTTAATAGTGGAAAAGTGGATGGTGGATGGTGCAGGTGAGAATGGATTCCCGCATTCGCGGGAATGACAGTGTTGTTTCTATTTAGCGCTACGCGCGAAGCGCCACAAACGCGCGCTCATGTCATTCGCGCGAAAGCGGGAATCCAGGCCAAGAGCGAGCCGATCTCCGGCTTCGTTTTCTTTGTCATCCCTACGACAAGCTCATGATGAAATGTTTGTTGGATGGTTTAATAAGCAGAGTTAGAAACAATTCCCGCGAACTTGGTGTAGTTTGCCGTTATGAAATTAAGAGAAGGAGACGCACCATGAGAAAGATCAGGATCTTCGAACATGTTTCGCTGGATGGCGTGATCGCGCCTGCGGGCGATGACGACTTCGCGGGTGGTACATGGATGGTACCGTATCGAACTCCGGCTGGGGCAGCGAAGCTCTTGGAGGTACAGGGCACGGGCTTCGATCTGCTGCTTGGACGCCGCACCTACGATCAATGGGCCAGCTTCTGGCCCAGTGTTAAGGCCGGTCCGTTTGCGGAAGGGCTGAACGCGGCGACGAAATATGTCGTGACGCACTGGCCGGAGGGCCTTTCGTGGGGCCCGGTCGGGAACGTGGGAACGGATGTTCTGGAGGGCATTCGCCGATTAAAGTCAACCGATGGCCCGGACCTGATCGTGTGGGGAAGTTCCACGGTGGCGTCTGTGCTGCTGGAACAGGGACTCGTCGATGAGGTGGTGCTCATCATGTATCCGCTATTGCTGGGCGCGGGCAAACGCTTCTTTTCCGACATGGTCGATCCGCAGGAACTCGCGCTCGTCAGCTCGTACACCTCGCCAACGGGCGTGCACATCAACACGTACCGGTATGTTGGTTCGGTTCGGAGGGAACAACCGGCTGGTTGAATATTTTGATGGTTGTCATTGTGCTATGACAAACTTCAGCGAGCGGACATCACTGCCAGATTGAATCCTGACAATATATTCCCAGTGTGTGCCGATCAGGTCGTTCAGCGGGATGAAATTCTCTCCGGCATTGAGAGATTGATCCATTGAGGCACACTTATGGCCGAGAATATCGAATACATCTATTTGTGCGGATGAAAAGGAAGAGGATAATTGCAGAAGTAAGCGTCCTTCTTGCGTAACTAAAGAAGCAGTGAAGCTTGAATCTACAGAATTGCCTTGTACACTACTCGGAGTCACCACCCCGTTAAGATTTACAGTATAAGCATTCGAACACGCCTCATCCGTTACAATCGTAATCTCGCCAGAATAGGATTTCAATTGCCTCGGTGTAAATCGAATTGTTATATTCTCGCTATCCTCAGCTGGAATGATATGAACAATAGTATCGACGAAGGCAAAGCCACTATCTGGATCGTTAAGCGCAAAACTTAAAATCGAAACGGCCGAATCACTGTAGTTGATGACCCTAATATTGGTGTCCCTCGATGAGTCCTGTGCTAGCATTCCAAAATTGACCTGATGAGTCAAAAGGAATCCAGGCACAAGAGTTTGTCCAAAAATTGTGAATCCATATGGACAGCAAAATGCGATAGTATTATACTCGTCGGAATTTTCATCTAACTGAGAATAGCTTGCCGAACATAGGTGCCGCCACAAGTCGTTATCACCAAAGTCAATTGTCGAATCCGAGTAGTTTAAGTTCTTAAGTTCGACAGATAACCCCTCTTCGGGCATCTCGCTCCCTGAATATTGATAGGTAAGGGTGTCAATTCGGTGGTGGGCAGTGTCAAGAAACAAATCTAATGTAATCGGAGCGGTTAGAGCTACTGAATTCAAGAGCTGCCACTCATTCGATTCAAACTTTTCGACATCGTTCCTATCGAATTGGATGGGTTGGAATGTCCACTCAGGGACCGAGCGCGTTTCTGGACCGGACCACGTTGAGTCGATGTTCGGCTTTTCGTTGAGTTGGATAGTATAGATCCCACTAAGCTGACACGAAGGTATAAGAACATTAGGGAATGGCCATTGAGCGGAATCTACCTGAGCGCGTGCTGGAATTTGTCCCAGCAGAGCGGTAAAAATCACCGATAATATAAGAGATTTCACGCTATAATAACTCTTAAGCATAGAAAAGTATGCTACAAACATACGGCAAAAATTTGTGACTGACGTGAAAGGGTTATTGGAGAAGCCAGTCTGCGGATTCGTCTTACCTGTCATCCTGAGCGGAGTTCGATGGAGCGAAGCGGAATCGAACGTAGTCGAATGGCCTGGCCTGAGCTTGTCGAAGGGATCAGGCAGGATTGCGCTCAGAGGTGAACTTCAGGCGATCCTTCGACTCCGCGAGACTCCGCTGTCGCTATGTCTCGCTCCGCTCAGGATGACATGTGGTTGGAACGTGTATTGAGGGATGGGATTATGAAAGCAGCCAATCGGTGGCTTGATCGAGGGTATAGGATTTTCCACCATCTATCGCATCCGGGTTCATCGGCAGCTCGACTTTGGAGCATTCTATGAGTTCCCATTCGGTAAAAGTGTAGCCGCCGAACTCGTTGGCTTCGTATTCGATGGGACGGAATCCGATGGAATTGGCGGGAAGTAATCCGGCAAGATCCATCTGATAGACTTGCTCGGCCAGCGGTGAAATATCGGCAGGCGCGTATTCGACAAGGGCCATCAGGGTAGAGGGTAAAGGGTAAGGGGTAAAGGAATGTGTGGTATTGTTTACCCTTTGCCCTTTAGACTTTACCCCATCCCCTCCAGGAATTACTTTGAGTTCTAAAACTCGTCCGATCGAGTTAATAATTGCTCCGCTCGCGCCATGCTGCCAGAGAAATTGCGGATTTTTGAGGAAGTTGTCCGCATTCATTCCGGCAATGACGAGAATATCTCCCGCGCGATCGACGGCGTTAGTGGCAAGCGTCAGCCAACGCTGACGGGAGGTGGATTGTAGAGGCGCGGTCCCCGCGCCTTTTGTTAAAAACGACAATGTGCTGCTTTCATCGTCAGGCACGGGGACCGTGCCACTACGTTCTATAATTTGTTTGTGTAATATGTTGGGATGCATTGTTATACAGAAGTGAGAAGATTACCGAGTATAAGTTGTGCGCCATGATTATTCGGCAATGGCCCCAGCCCGATGAGTGCGCGTTGCTCGTCGATGGTCATGGATTGCTTGAGGGCATTGACGCGCTCCATGAAGATGTCCTCGGATTCGGGCAGGAGCGATTCGTGCTCGATGATAAGTTCGCCGCGTGGAACGAAACGCCCGGTGTCGGAGGAACGCTCGGGCGCATCGAACTCGGAAGCTAATGCGCGCGTGAATGCCTGCGCGTGCTTGGCAAGCGCATGATCGACGACATCGCGCAGGAAGACCATGTAGCTGGTGTCCGCATTTGCAAGATTGACTTGCTCGGTATCGCCAAAGACGATCTTCGGGACGCGGAAGGCCTCGCGGATGGCATCGCGCAACTCGCTCTTCGATTTCTCGAAATCGAGTTCCTTTCCACCCGTGCCCAGAAGCTGTACTTCGCCGCCATCGGGAAGAATACCGATGCGCCCGGCGTTATTGGGCGATGCATATTTTGCCTCCCATGCGAGGCGCAAGCGGTCCATCTCGTCCTGGGTGATAAGCGCGCCCGGTGGCCAGCGGAGGACTGCTCGCGGCGTAGCGTCGTTCTCGAAAAAGCGAGATTGAAAGAGACGCACGGCGGTTTCGGCCTTTGCAGTATCCATAATGTCCGAAATTAGTCCGTGACCGAAAAACGGACTCATGCGAATATCGGGTCTGCGAATGTGGATGACGTCGCTTGCGGGAATGAGCGCATTCGAGGGAAGGAATCGGTACGTTTCCGGCAAGCCATCCGCGCCGCGCTCGATTAGGAACGACAGCACGCTTGCCGGCCACAGCTCGACGACCACGCCATTGCCATCTCGCACTTTCAGCCAGATCGCATTGCCGGTTGCATCGAGCCATTGACTCGAAAGCTCAAGAAGATCGCTCATGTCGAAGATGGGATTGGGACGCTGCAGTAATTTCTCCAACGGATGATCGTTGGGTAAATGTGTAGCACAAACTTTAGTTTGTGATCCCCCGCGCCGGGGGGAGTCGCAAACTAAAGTTTGCGATACAGCGTGGAACTTGCCTCGCCCGATGGCCTCGCTCCGAGCGTGCATACACGCGGCGACGGTCTCGCGGATATGCCGCAGGTTTTCCGTGACGTTCTCGCGTCCGAAATTACCGGAGGGATAGACGATCGGCGCACCACCCGGCGGCCAGGGAAGCAATCCGCCAGCGCTTGACGCGATCTGCTCGGCCGTGCCGCGAGCCGTAGTTTCGGAAGCAGAGCCGCGCTTCAATTGTATGGAATATTTTCCAAATTTGAGATTCATAACTTTAAATATTGAATGTGGAATGATGAATGATGAATTTAGTGTGTTTAGAAAAAACCCTATGATTAATGACGCAGAGAATATAGGAAGCATGACCGAAACGGACAAACCCGAGAATGCGCTGCTCCGCTTTTTCAACATTCATCATTCATCATTCTTCATTGTGATCGCCGCGCTTGCGATTGCCGCGTGCTGGTGGCCGATCCGTATGCGGTTCCCGTTCGATGATACCTACATCCCGTTCCGGTATGCGGCGAATCTGGCGCATGGATTTGGCATTGTGTGGAACCCTGCGACGATCCTTCATCCTGTTGGAGCCCACACTGAGGGCTATACAAATTTCTTGCTTGTGCTGCTGCTCGCGCCGTTCTGCTGGATGAGTTGCGATCTTGTGATCGTTGCTCAGATCATTGGGGTGGTTGCGGTGGCCGTATCGGCGATTGCGATCTACCGGATAGTCAATGGTACCGGCCAATGGCATCGGCCCGACGGGGGGATGGTAGGGGCTAATGCAATTAGCCCCTACGGACTGTTCCCTGTCGCACTCTTCTTACTGAATCCGTTTACTTGGATGAACGCATTCTCAGGCTTGGAGACGAGCCTGTTCACCATGTGGCTGCTTGTTTCGATATGGGCATTCATCACCAAGCGAGCAGAGCTTTCGTTTATGCTTGCGACATGCGCCGCACTGACACGTCCCGAAGGCGCATTGCTGGGAATGGTTCTTCTACTCGTAGCGATAATTCAGGAACGGAGGCATCCGAGGGAAGTAGTTTCTGCCACACTAAAGGATCATCCGCCGGTATCGCCGCTCAGCTATTGGCTATCGGCATTCGTTTTGCCATTGGTGCTGTATGCCGGATGGAAGTTCTGGTACTTCGGGAATCTGTTACCAAATTCGTTCTACGTAAAAGTGTCACAGATCACCGGCGGGACATTCCTTCCTGGCCGGGGTACGATGCGGATATTCTACACGGGCGTCTGGTACTTGCTACCGTTCGCCTTGATTGCAGCCTGGAAGGGACGAAAGAATGTGGCAGTTCAGGTCTCCCTAGCATGGTGCGTATTACTGAGCGCATTTTATCTTTTCTCTCAGCTCATCCAAAATGATTACCAGCGTTTTACAAACTCGATCGAAGTATTGCTGATCGTGCTTGCCGGCGTTGCTTTGGGAAGCATGACGCTGAAACGATGGTTAGCAAGCGTTGCTATGATCGTGTTGCTTGGTGTTAACATTGTTTGGTCACTGTATTTTAGGGGCGGGCTTGGATATATTCAGCGGATGGATGAGGAATTAAATCCCTATTCGAGAGTTGCGAAAGTATTCAAGAGCATTCCCGATCATGAGGATATTACGCTTGCGTGGGGCGATGCTGGGAGGCTTCCCTATTTCGCTGGGCTTCGCAGTATCGATCCCGTCGGGTTGAACACGAACGAGATCGCGCACGCGCATTCTGCCGATGAAGTGATCCGTTTTATCATGAAAGAAAAGCCGGACATGATCATCATTCCGCTGATCCTTCCGAAGGACGATACCATCCCGAACGATACCTGCCGGCGCATTCTTGGTCGCGCTCATGGACTCATTGGCTCTTCGTATGCTGCGCTGAATGCTGCAGCAATCGCGAATGGTTACCGGTCTATCGCATCGATGCCGCAAAGCGTGTATGATCTCGATATTCTCGCGGATACGCTTTCCATTCACTACCCGGATATTTACAAAACACTGAGTGTGCGCATTGGCCATGACCCGGATTTTATGCCGGCTGTGACGAATATGAAATAGGTTACGCCATTGTCACCCTGAGCGGAGTTCGTTCCGACGAAAGAGGAACGAACGTAGTCGAAGGATCTCGTGAAATCTCCAAAGATCCTTCGACTACGCACATTTTGCTTTCGCAAAATATGCTTCGCTCAGGATGACATTTCAAAAACACCTTACAGGAGTTTTGATTTCTTCTCATACTTTTTTAGCCGCAACGCATAGCGTGCAAGCGCTGTAGAATCGGCATAATCGGGACTGCGTCCGAGTCGGCGTTTCGTGAGTTCTTTGTCTTCCATTTTGTATGCGGTGGAGTTTTCGCTGACGGCAAGCCGTATCGCCGCGAGTTCCTGGTGGAGATGTTTGTGGTCGAGAATCTGTATTGAACGATCGCGCAGCTCTTCTTCTAGCACGAAGTACATCTCAGCCCGAGCATTAGCAAGCTCCTTACGATTGCGTAGGAACCCTCGCGCTTTCGAAGCGAAGTTCACGGCAAAGTGCGGCACTCCCATTTCCTTCAGCCTATCGCTGACTCCACCGCCGAGACCGGTATCGTCAAGCGCAATAGCGATCTCGCTTTCGGTTAGACCTTCTTCGATCCATTTGTCATAAATGGATTTGATGCGCCTTGCCGTGTGCATGAGGTCGCCAGTGTGGTATGTTTCGAATGGTAATTGGAGGTTCCCTTCGAAGAACGCGAACACCGTAGCATCGCCGCCATTGCCGCGAGAAATATCAACGCCCATCGATCGTATCTTATGTGGGGGCGAATGGTATTTTCTCTTTCCAATGATCGGGCTAATGCCATTAGCCCCTACATCATCTATGCCTTGGACGCAAGCATCCTGAATCAATTCTATCGCAATAAATCCTTCGGATTCCGTATCGGCCCAACGCCCAAGAATACGTGCTTGCACGATCGGCGTGTTGCGATACCATTTGTCGAGCCAGGGAACATACACATTCCGTGTGTTTGTAGCACGAACTTTAGTTTGTGCTCCCCCGCCATTCGTGTTATCCGGGTCGCAAACTGAAGTTTGCGCTTCATCTATTTCGTACGACCAACTCTTCAGCCGGTCCTCGATCCACTCCCGCGTTACGGCGCCCTTGATGATCTCTTCTCCAGCAACGACATTCGGGTGCTCGAACGCGGAGATAGTAATAAGCCGCCACTGGCCGGATTGCTCTGCTTCATACGGATACGACTGCATCGAGATTGGATTGCAGATCATCACAAGCTGGGCGTCGGTGCCGGTGAGGTTCCCAGACAGGGCATCCATGATGTCGCGGCTTACGCCAGTTGCTTCATCGACCGCGATCAGCATTTTGGGCGCGTGAAAGCCCATCGCATTTTCGGGTACGTCTGGAGAGATGCCGAGCATATAATGCTTATCCGATAGCTTGATGGCGGTCTCGGCGAGCTTCAGAGGCTTTGGCGGATCACTATCGTCGCTATAGAGTTTCGCATTTCGCGCTTGTCTGCGAATTTCACCCCATAGGTTTCTTCGCACCTGAGTCCACGAAGAAGCGGTTGTAAGAACAATGGAATCTTCATACGTCGAAAGGTACCAGTTGCACAGGGCGGCAAGAGCAGTTGTTTTGCCTGCTCCGTTGCACGAGCGAACGAGGATCTTTCTCTCGCCTGATCTTACAGCCTCAAATATTTCAGCCATTTTCGGCCAACACATCACACCGAGCCTTTGCTCGGCAAACTCAATTGCATCTTGCATATATTATCAGAACCTGGATGACGCGGATGTGTGGGAGGGATGACGCGGATAGTTCTCGAATCCATCTGCGGCAACATTTCCATCCGCGTCATCCAGGCTCAGACTATCCCTCCAGCTCATACTCATAATGACGGATGAGCAGCGCGGTGATGATGCGGTACGCCTGCTCGCGCGCTTCCCAGAAATCGTCCGATGAATCGCACAGGACTGCTTCTAATTGCTCGACGTACATGGCGGAACTCAGAATAAAATCCCGGAGGAACCGGAGATCGTCTTCGGTGAGGGAAGTAATTGTAAGTCCATAGCCTTCCGCAAATTCCGGTTCGTCGACGAATCGTTCATCGTCGAATTGTTGATCTTCGACCTGGCGGAGATGTTCGACATACTCATCGAGATCGTACGCACGCGGAGTATCGCTGCGGGGAGCATCGTTGCGAGGAGCACTGTTGCGAGAAACCTCATCGCGGGTATTGCCGGTGGTACTGATTCGGTTCTTGTACGGGGTCAGGTAGAGCGGATAGTTTGACATAGTTTTTTTTGGATTTAAGTGTGAATGTTAAAATTGCTTGAAGCTATGCTTCGCAGGACTCTTTGGTACCCGCCGAGGAACGCCTTCGGTCGTAAAGGCCGGCACAATCCCCCCGAAGATCGAAGGAAGGGCTGCTCGTCATGCTGCGCATGAAGGAATCGACCATGATCTTTAGGTCTCGCTTCCGCTTGGCCTTTGCGAGGGCAACTATTCGTAATCGGTTATTTTTTTGTTTCATTTATACTTTCTTACACCCTATACAACACATAATTTGCGTGTCGGAGTTCAAAAAGTATAAACTCTAATCCGCTTTTTAACAACAACCGCATGAAAACAAAGGAGATAAAATTTGTTGGTGAAGTGCTACATTAGGCACCCATTGCCAATGGGAAAGCAGGCAGGTATGTAACAGAGAGTCTGACAGCAAGATACGAATAGCATACTTTGGAGACTCCTGTTCACGATTCGCCATTCAATTTTAAGGATCACCCATGTGCAGAAGAAGTGGTTAGTTATCTTCTCGCCGGTCAAGTATTCTGACACTTTTTTTCGGTTCGTCGCTGTGCCATTTCTTCGATCAAGCGCGAGCGGGGCAGAACGGAGGAGAATAGAAGCTGTGGCACAAAATTCGCTTGTTTATTCAGTTCCTTTTGTGGAATCAATGAGGTACTTCGATGAAAGATAATGTCACACAGACAACCGCTAAAGCTTTAGCATCTCCGCCATGTCTATTGCTGCTATCTTCACCGCAGCCACAAGCATCTCCAGAACGACTCACTCCGATCCTTACGGGGCGTGACTTCTGGCCGTTCGATGGAAGATTCAATCATTGGGATGAGATTCCAGCGGAGGATCATGAGGTCCCGGATGCTCCCATCTGGCCGATAAACAGCTACTAACGAGCGCGTCAGCGGCTGATCCAATGGACGAAGCGAGGCGCTGGTGGGCAGCGCCTTGCTTTGGAGTGTGTCTTGTTTATGTGCCAATTTCCAGGGCTGCCGATAATCCAAGAAACCTGTTCAATGTTAGGCGAATGTTGTGTAATGGAAACCTTTCAAGAACCAAGGATTTTTGTAATCAGAGGAACTCTGCGCGCTTTTAACAAAAGTGGATGGCTCCTGCTATTGAATAATCAACTATGAAACGCTTGCTATTTTTAATTGCTGCTGTAATTGGTCTCATTGTAGATAAGCCTGCAGAAGCTCAAGTGCTTGATCCCTACGGCGGGTATTCTGATATCCCCGTTCCTGGCGGCGCAACGGGTTCGTTCCGGGTTGGTCAGCTTGGCAACCGCTGGGTGCTTGCAACCCCGGACGGCAATGCTTTCTGGATGCGAGCGGTGGCAGATATAACTGGCAACGTTAGTTCCAGTCAAGAAGCTGCAATACTAGCTAAATATGGGCAGGCGTGGTGGGTGAGCGGCGGCAAATTCTTCGAGCAAGCTGCCATGCGATTGAAGCGATGGGGTATGAATGCGATCGGCGAGTACTCTGCGCCGCTCGCGTGGCCGAATCCGAATCCAGATTCTATGCCGTTCCTTCAGATCCTAAATCCTTCGGGAACAGGATTGGATAGTAATGCCATTACCGATGCCGCCGGCGGAGCAATAAAGGATCTTGTAGACGGCACCGATCCAGCAATCTACACGGGATACCGAGGAAGCTTTCCGGATGTATTCGATCCGAAGTTTCCGTTGATCGTGAATGGTTGTTTAACGCAAAATGGCGTCGCCGGCAATGCAGTGCTCAGCCGTTGGCTGATCGGGACCATCCCGGACGATCGCGATCTCCTCTTTGGGTTTGGGAATGCTTCCACACATCCACACTTGGGCTGGGTCGCAGCGATAACCGCTCCTTCGCGACATAACAGTGCTGCTTACGACGTCCGCTACACCGATACGACAGTATATACAAAGCAAGCGCTGGCGAATTTTCTTCATGATAAATATGGAACGATCGTTGCGCTGAATAGTGCATGGAATGCGAACTACACCACGTTCAGCTCCGATGGTGGCTGGCCGAACGGTCGCGGTTTGCTCGATGAGAGCGGACGCAACGCGTGGATGGGTACGAATGGCTATACCCTCCAGAATGCCAATTCAGCGGTGCATAAGGATCTCGACTCCTTTCTTGTCATTCTTACAGATAAGTATTTTTCGATCACAACGAATGCAGTGCATTCGGCATTGCCAGGGAAGCTTATATTCGGTCCTGCTGATGTTTCGATCGAATCACGATCTTCGATTCTTCGCGAGGAAGGAAAGTACGTTGATATTATCGCGATGACCGCGGGACCGGACTCGCTCGCAACGCATCCCAGTCTTGTCGGTGTCTATGAGATCGCAGGAAAGCCAATGTTCTGTGAAACGTATCTCACTGCAAATGGAGATTCACCGCTTGCTTCGCATCCTGGTGAAGCTGAAGGCGATTATGCATCACAGTCGTTGCGTGCTGCAGCGTATGCTGCGTGCATCAGCGAAGATCTCGGCTCACGCGGCAGCGATGGCAAATGTCCAATGGTTGGTGCGGAATGGTGGGCCTGGACCGATAGCCCTAGTGAAGAGATGAACTTCGGACTCGTAACCAATCTCGATAACGCATACGATGGCGTCGAGGATGTTGTTGCCGCAGGCAAAGATACGTGGGGTTATCCGACCGGTGGCGAAGCAAAAGATTACGGCGATCTTCTCACGGGTGTCACTCAGGCCAACGCAAGCGTCTATGACTCCCTACGTTTATCTTCTTCTGCTTCCGTTCAGCCAGGCAGAACACCAGCCGAGTTCGCGCTAACATCTGTTCCCAACCCCTTCACCCAATCCACAACGATCAACTTCACCATTCCTGAAAGCGGCGTGGCGGAAGTAAGTGTGGTGAATCTATTGGGAACCGAGGTTGCACACATCTTCTCCGGTGAGCTAAGTGCAGGCGAGCACACCTTCACCTGGAATGCAACCGGCTTTCCCGATGGGATGTATGAGTGCCTCGTCGATATGAACGGTCACGTGAAGTGGGTTGCTTCAATTAAGAAGTAAGGCTAAGATTTCCACGTAATTACGGCAGAACGATTTTCACCGTGTTTGAGGGAGGACCGAAGCCTGTGAACACGTTCTTTGTGGTGTCGCCTATTTCGTAGGAAAAGGCTGGAATTCCACCCGAGATGGGATAGGCGATCACATAGACGGTATCCGAAGGGATCTGTCTGCTATTGAAGCTGACGGGCCAATAGTCGACCGGAGAGGAATTGTATTGGTTGTTGTAGGTCCAGGTGAAGTAGGTGCTTGAGTCCAGATAATTAACATTCGGGTTCCTTCCAGCGAAGAACGCCAACACAGGTATAGTGCTGGTCAAGGGCTTTCCTGTCGAATCCAGAATGGACGCATTTACGGAACCTGGCGCACCCTTCAGATAAAACATGGTATCGATGAGGGTATCCGCAGCACCCCCACCATATTCAATACTCTCAAGAGCTGTATCTGGTTGGGAAAGTGTCGTTTTCCAATTGTTGATCTGGTAAAGATAGGTCGTTGCGTAGTAGAGCGTTCCACCCCCAACGAAGGCGAGAGGCTCGGTGATACTTTCAGTAAATCCCGGTTTGGAAAAATGAAGATCATAATAGCCTGCTGGAATTCCATCGAGGACATATTTTCCAGTGCTATCGGTTGTCGTTTGATAATTCGATTCAAGAATGTCCACTTTTACCCCGGTGGATGAAGCTGCGCGGACACCATCCATCTGTAGAAGCTGGACAGACCCTGCAATTTGTCCCGTGTTCGTCGGTGCAACCGTCGTAACGTCGGTCGTTTTGGTGCAGCCCTCAAGGAGAGCAATGGCCAGGACGAAAATGGTCGCGAGAAGGATCGATTGATGTTCCATAGACACCTGAAATTTAGATAAATGGTTAACATAGATTCTCTAAATTAGTTTACGTGTGACATTGTAGGGTTGGAAGCACCAACCTACGCAATTCCCGACACTTACTTCTTAACTCTCGATAGATGAAGCCGGTCCGTACATCATCTCGGCATACTCCCGCATCATGCGTTCGGAGGAAAAGCGTGGAAGAATGGTCGCTATACATTCTTTGACTACCTTGAGCCATGCACGCGGAATGCCGTCGGAGCCCTTGTCATAGTATAATGGTACGATTTCGCTTTCAAGGAGGTCGTACATACGCGAGGCATCAACGCGATCCTGATCCTCTTGCGAGCCATCGGTTGCTCCTTCGATACCCCACCCATTTGTCGAATACCTTGAAGTTTGTGGAGTAAATCCTTCGATCCACCATCCATCGAGTACGGAGAAATTCGGCAAACCATTGATGGCAGCTTTCATTCCACTGGTTCCCGAGGCTTCAAGAGGCGCTTTGGGGTTGTTCATCCAAATGTCGCAGCCACGCACGAGATATTTCGCAGAGTGCATACTGTAGTTTTCGAGGAATGCAATGCGTCCGCCGAATGCGGGATCGAGCGCGTGATGCCAGATCTCGCGGATAAGCTGCTGTCCACCGCCATCAGCGGGATGTGCTTTGCCGCTGAAGACGATCTGAACTGGCCTTAGAGGATCGTTAACGATGCGCTTGAGCCTATCCATGTCATTGAAGATAAGTGTTCCGCGTTTATACGTGGCGAATCTTCGCGCAAAACCGATCGTAAAAATGCTGGGATCGAGCAGAACCCCTTCAGCGATAATACTGGCACCGCCTTGTGAGAAATTATGATCGCCACCCAGCCATTTTCTTCTAACCCGGTCAGCGACAAAACTAAAGAGTGAAGCCTTCAGCCGATGCCGCGTCCGCCAAAGTGTTTCATCGGGGATTTTGCGAATCGCTTCCCAGTAAGATTCATCGTCGAGATGCTGGATCCAATTCACCCCCAGTTCGCTTTCGAACATCGCCTCCATTTCTGGAGCAAGCCAGGTGCGAATGTGAATGCCATTGGTAACTGATTGCAAAGATGAAAGATGAGAGATGAAAGATGAGCCTGACTTTTCATCTTTCATCTCTAATCTTTCATCCTTGTTCACATATTCCGGCCACATGGCTGCGGTCACTTCGCGGTGTTTTTTGCTGACGGCATTCCGACGACCAGAAAGATTCATCGAAAGGGCGGTCATATTGAACATTCGCGCATGATCGGTTGGGCTTTCATGCGCTCCGAGTGCGAAGAACTCATCCTTGTTCATTCCAAGCTCTGGCCGGTAGTGCCAAAAATATCGCTCGATAAGATCGCTGGTAAAGGCATCATGCCCGGCGGGAACCGGCGTGTGAGTCGTGAAGACTGATGAACGTCGCACGGATTCCATTGCACGATCCACGCTCATTCCACTTACTATGGCTTCGCGCAAACGCTCGACGAACATGAATGCAACATGGCCTTCATTCGCGTGCCAAACCTGCGGCTTGATTCCAAGCGCATTGAGCACTCGAACGCCACCTATGCCAAGCGCTATCTCCTGGCGCAAGCGATACTCTCGGTCGCCACCATAAAGACGAGTTGTGATATTGCGATTGGCAGGGTCGTTCGCATCAATATCGGAATCCATCAGATAAATGTTCACGCGCCCACATCTCACGAGCCACACCTGCAAGTGTAGGAGATCTTCCGCATTCTGCATGGCCAGTGAAACGATCAGCGGATCACCGTTTGCCAGCGTGGCATGTTCTATTGCAACGTTTGGAATGTCGATCTCCGGATAATCCGCAATTTGATCGCCATCGGGGGAAATTTCTTGCTCGAAATACCCTCTTGGATACATGAATCCGACGGCAGTAAAATCGAAACCCATATCGCTCGCAGTCTTTGCCTGATCGCCGGAAAGAATTCCAAGTCCGCCGGAATAGATAGGCAAACTCTCGTGCAAGCCATATTCTGCAGAGAAATAAGCAACTTTTGGCGTTGGCAAGCTCTTCGGCGCGGAGGTCTTCCCTCGACCTTCGTTTTTCGAAGCGCTTCTGCTTGCTGCCCGTTTGGATTTAGACACACTCTGATCGAAGAGCTTCATCAAGCGATCATATTGCTTGAGAAAATCAGGATCTCCGGCGAGGCGCTCGAGCCGGTCGGGTGTGACTTGGTTGAGCATCCGAACCGGGTTATGATCTGTCGAGCGCCATAGCCGCAGCGAGATCGACCGAAAAAGTGACCTTGCCTCAGGAGACCAGCTCCACCAAAGGTTGTGTGCGAGTTCTTCGAGCCGGGAAATACGTTTTGGAATTTGCAATTGATGTTAAGCTTAATGAAAACGGATCGATGCGTAAACACTTCGGCGTCAACTCTCAATTCTTAATTCTAGATTACCAACCACACGGACATTGTTTTTCTGGAGTGTCAAGAATCACATTTGGCTATTACTCGTTAGTTAGTGCTTTCCTTTCAACAATATGGACTCTTTTCATTATTCTGTTGCCGATGGCATTGCCCGCGTAAAATTCGCGCGGCCTGAAACGCTGAACTCGCTAACCTTCAAGGTCTATCGCGATCTTACCGATCTCTTCTTCCGTTTTCGCACGGAGGACGCGGTAAAAGTTGTCGTGCTTGAAGGCAATGGACGTGGTTTTTGCTCCGGCGGCGATGTTCATGAGATCATCGGCGAATTACTTAAGCGTGATGTAAAAGGTTTGCTTGAGTTCACTCGCATGTCCGGCGAGCTGATCGTGAATATGCGCCAGCTTGAAAAGCCGATCATCGCTTCAGTGAATGGAATAGCAGCAGGGGCTGGGGCGGTTATAGCGCTTGCCAGCGATTTCCGCATCTTTGCAAGGGAGGCGAAGCTCGCATTTCTTTTTCAGAAAGTCGGGCTTACAGCAGCAGATATGGGTGCGGTGTTCTTATTACCCAAAGTTGTCGGATTAGCAAGAGCGACCGAACTGCTGATGCTCGGCGATACGATCACAGCAGAACAAGCAGAGAAGATTGGGTTAGCTAATAAAGTTGTTGCACTTGACACTTTGGAATCTGAATCGCTTGCGCTTGCTGCGCGGCTCGCGAGAAGCGCTTCGCTGGCGCTCGGCCTTACGAAGAGACTACTGAATAATGAGTGGAACATGGACATTATTTCCGCCATTGAACAGGAAGCTACCGCACAAGCGCTCATGATGCAAACGCGAGATCATCGGGAGTTCCACGCAGCGTTCGCTGCGAAGCGCGAGGCGAAATTCGAGGGGAGATAGATTTTTATAGAGGACTAATTTTACGGGGCTTTTGGCGATGGCTTGCTTCATCCCATGCTTGCAACAATTCGCTTTTATGGAGCGCTGCCCATTCCATGATAAATCCCAAAGCGCGAGGATGTACCTTTCCACGAATTACTGAAAGATCATTGATGCGGATGAGAACTTCTTCGCCGGCATACTCCGCATGAAAATGCGGAGGGGCATGGTCATCGTAATACATGTAAATGACAACACCAAAAAAACGACTGATTTCTGGCATTATACAGAGGCGAGCACTTGTTGAATTGGAATCCCCGTGGCACGAGCGTAAAGAACGTATGGGTCGAGATCAATTTCCCCTGGCCATTCGAGCGTACCACGTTTGGAATCGATCGTTACGGAACGAAAAAATTCTGGATTGTTCCATTGTTCAAACACTCCGTCGCGTTTGATTTCCGAGAGATCGGCAATCCCTTCAACCCCGTTGCTGAAACGGAGTTGAAGCGCATAATCCTTAAGTGGTTTAACGAATGTCACTGCTATCATAGCTATAATTAAGCATTTTTCGAAGGACATTCGTTCCATTATGGAGATGCAGGATGTTTTCTTCGTATTTTTGTTGCATCTTTCCAGTTCAAATCATTATATCTTATGGAATACACAATGAGTCCTGTCGGAGCCACCCCCACACCCCCTGAGGAGCGCGCGGCTGTTCAGTATGCAGGGTTTTGGCGTAGATTTGTAGCATCGTTGTTAGATGGGCTGATCCTCGGCGTGGTCTTTACCATCATCTCTTTCATCTTTGGAGCAGGGATGTTCGGGATGATGAACGGCAGAACGGACTACAACAGCCCGGAAGCTGTTGCCGTGATGACTCGCGCACTTAGTGGGCTTTTTATGTTTATTTTGGTCGAGGTAGCGCTGTCGTGGCTTTATTTCGCATTTTTGGAGAGCTCGAAGAACCAAGGCACACTTGGCAAGATGGCTCTCGGGCTTCGTGTGACCGATCTCGATGGTCGTCGACTCAGCTTTGGCCGCGCAACGGGACGCTATTTCGCGAAAATTTTGTCGAGCTTGACGCTTATGATTGGCTACATAATGGCCGGCTTCACGCAGAAGAAACAGGCTTTGCATGATTTCGTGGCCGGTACCTTGGTGCTGTCAAAGCAATCGACAGTTCCTGCGCAAGTGGCGCAGAATGCGTATTCGGGGTCGTAGAGAATTGTGAGGAGGGATTGCCATGGAGTATTCGATGAGTCCGGTGCCGATGGCCCCGATGTCGGAGCGGGCTGAAATTAAGTATGCTGGCTTTTGGCGGCGCACAACAGCGTACGTTATTGACTCATTGCTGATTTGGATTGTATTTCTTCCTTTTAATCACATGTTAGGGTTTGGAACTAATTCGTCAAAATATTTCATTAATATTGGAAGGCATTCCTTACCTGTTCATGATCCGACATGGTGGTTGTTTGCTATTGTTCCAGCTTGGTTATACTGGTCGATAATGGAAAGCTCACGATTCGAAGCCACGTTAGGAAAAATGGCTTTGGGTGTCATTGTGATAGACGAGAATGGAAACCGTCTGAGTTGGGGCCGCGCAACCGGTCGGCACTTTGGGAAGTTTGTTTCAGCACTAACATTAGGTATAGGATTTATGATGGCAGGCTATACCGAAAGGAGTCAAGCACTGCACGACAAAATGGCAAGCACGCTCGTGGTGATGAAGCGAGCGAATATTAAGGAAGCAATTGAGGCATCAAAAATTTCTGTAGGCTATACGATCACACTCCCTTTGGCAGGAATGGAAGTGCCGGAAGAGTTGAAAAGGCTCTTTTTTGATTATGCAGGATTTTGGCGGCGATTTTTCGCTTGCATCATCGACACAATTATTATGTACTTCCTGACGATGCCTTTTAGAATGCTCATTGGGGAAATTGGAATTTTTTCCACTCCCCACGATTTATTCTTTTCTGGACGTAATCATCCCTGGACGTGGCATGGAGTGCTTGTAATAATGGCTTGGTTGATTGTGGGATGGTTATACTGGTCGATAATGGAAAGTTCGAGCCACAAATCGACGCTTGGAAAAATGGCGTTGTCCATTTTTGTAATAGAGGAAAATGGAAATCGAATAAGTTTTGGAAAAGCTACCGCGCGCGAATTTTCAAAAATTCTTTCCGTGATGACCTATGGAATCGGTTTTGTTATGGCTGCTTTTACTGAAAAAAAGCAAGCGTTGCACGATAAGATCGCTAAGACATTTGTTATTATGAAATAGTTATTTTTATTTTGAACCACCCAATCAATCCCCCCTCGCTAGTGAAGCCATCAGGATATTCACATGGAATGGAATCCTCCGGCAGGCGGACGATCTATCTTGCCGGCCAAATTTCGATGGATCGGCAGGGCGCCGTCGTTCATGCCGGAGACATGGTTAAGCAATTCGATCAGGCACTCTCTAATTTGCGAGAAACGCTTCACACCGGAAGCGCAGAAATGACGGATATTGTCAAGCTGCTGATCTTCGTAAAAGATAAACGTTTGTATCAGAAGCATTTGAGAGAGATCGGTGCAGTGTATCGGAACTATTTCGGAAAATATTTTCCTGCAATGTCACTTGTGGAAGTATCGGCGCTTTTTGAGGATGATGCGCTGATCGAGATCGAGGGGATTGCGGTGGTGAATGAGTGATGGATCTTGATCTAAGCAAAGAGCAAATCCATTGGCAAACCGTTGCGCGAGATTTCGCGCAAGGCCATGTGGCGCCTATTGCGCGCGAAATGGATGAGTCCGGTGAAATGCCGATCACGCTTGTTGCTGAGATGGCGACCCTGGGATTGCTTGGTGCGACACTTCCTCAGTCGGTCGGCGGGAGCGAAATGGATAATGTGTCGCTCGCGGTGGTTTATGAGGAACTGGGTCGTGCTTGTTCTAGCGTGCGGGGATTTATGACGGTCCATTCCTCGCTCGTTATGCAATGTATTTATCAATGGGGCACCGAGGAGCAGAAGTCGCGCTACATCCCACCGATGGCTCGTGGAGAAATTATCGGATGCTACGCACTTACCGAACCCGCAGCGGGAAGCGATGCCGCAAGCATTCAAACCTTAGCAACGAGGTCGAGCGGCGGTTATCAATTGAATGGTGAAAAGATCTGGATCACAAATGGAAATATTGCTCGCATTGCAATAGTCTTTGCAAAGCTTGATTCCCTTCGCGACAAGAAGCCGCATGAGCAGGTAACAGCGTTTATTGTGCGCCTGAACAACCCGGAAATTGAGCGCGTACGAATGCCAGGCCAGGAACTCGGCCACCGAGCCAGCGATCACGCAAGAATTATTTTCCATGATACGTTAGTGAGCGAGGATCTCGTTCTTGGCGGTGAAGGAAACGGATTTAAGGTCGCGATGTCTGCGCTGGATCACGGCAGGCTGGGTGTTGCGGCCGGTGCGCTGGGTGTGCATCAGGCATGTCTGGATGCTTGTGTCGCATTTGCAAGAGAGCGCAAACAATTTGGCAAGCGCATCGGCGATTTTGAGATGATCCAATCGACGCTTGCCGAGATGAAAGCATCGCTGGATGCTTCTCGTTTGCTCGTCTATCGCGCAGCCTGGATGAAGGATCAGAATTTGCCAACTAAGCTTGAAACAAGCGTGGCAAAATACTTTGCAACGAACGCCGCATGCAAAGCAGCCTCGGACGCAGTGCTATTGCATGGCGGGCGCGGGTATTCCAATGAATACCCTGTTGAACGATACTACCGCGACATCAAAGGCTTGCAGATCTATGAAGGCACGGAGCATATACAGAAGATCGTGATCGCAAGAGAGCTATTAAGGGAACCGTGATTACGCTGATTCAAGCAGGTGAGCGATCATGATCGCCAAGCTGGATTATGCGGACGATTTTGAGGATTTGGATTTTCGAGTTTTCGGAGCAAATATCCAAATCCCTATCATTGCAATTAACGAGGAAATGCTGATCCATGAACCCATTTCCGCAGAGCGTGATGTTTCAAGCCTCAGAACGAGTTTATGCTTTCCTTCGGGAACTGTGAGTGTAAGTCTTCCCAGGCTATCCGGTGCAGTCGGGACTGGGGTTCCATCTACGGTTGCTTTCCATGTTGGCCAGTAGGATCGACGAATTAAGGCGTGGGATTGAAGCCGCGCAGCATAATCTATGGTATTCGGAAAACGGCGTGCGACTTGAAGAAATGGTGGTGGTGCTATCTCTTAAGGGCCAAGCCACGTTTTGAGAATCATTCGCAAACGGCGTGCTCAATGAATCGCCCCATACATAATATGGCTTAGCCCATCTTGTGGCATACTCCGGCGCTTCGCTGACTGGCAACGGACCGTGTTTGTGGAAATGGACATTTGCGAGCTGAAGACCAACTAATATGATCGTGCAAAGCGACCAAAAGATTACCACAACCGACGTGATGTGGAACTGCTTATTGCGATCACTCTTCCTGATTTCTTCCAACCACGCCACCGCAATCACGAAAAGCAAAAGTATCGAAAAACGCGATGCCAGTTGTACGATGGTGAAAGGCGGAATATATCGGTATAAATATTGGGTGAGAACCGGAAGTTGTGCCGCAATAATAAATAAAACGATCCAAAATCGCGGTTGATGGGTATCCTTGGCGCGCACCCACGCAAAGAGCAACATGCAGGCACCGACGAGCATGACGAACGTGTAACTGTTGATTGTAAGGGCCTCACCGGTGAACACAGCAAGGAATGGCGAACTCTGCACCAGTGGTACCGGACGCCATAATCGTTCCAATTGCACATCTTTGAACATGGCAAGGACAGGCAGCAGATAGAACGCAGTCAGTACTATTGAAGCAATTGCTGCCGCAGAAAACGTTGCAAGATCACGCGCCTTTGACCTACTCCTTGCAAAAGCAACGTGTAGAAAAACTCCGATCCCTGCTACCGTTGCGGCGGGAAGGTTCGTGACGATCAGCAAAGCAAGCGCGAGTATCAGGAGGAATCCTCCGCGACGCAGGTCATTCGTAGAGCGGCTTTGAAGGAAAAGATCCGCTCCCCAAAACACAAAAGGGATAAAGCAAAACGCAATGTGCTCGGGCAATGCGCCGCGAGTCGAGTAATTGAAGATCCGATACGGAGCAAACGTATATAACAACGCACCCAGAAGAATCCCAATTTTATCGATTGAGGTGTTGGGAATGCTTGCCGACCGCCATCGCAGATAGCACCACATGCTAAGCCCTGAACACACGAAAGCAAGTAGGCCTAATGCTTTGCCAATACTATCGGGAGTTACACTTGGAACAAGGGCATAAAGTACGCTCGAAAGAAAAAATGTGAGCGGCGGATAATAATAGAACGAAGGCGCTCCGAAGCCATGGAAGGAATCAGGAAGCCAACGTGGATAAAGGATTCCGGCTTGCCACATTTTATGCCACTCGCCGATCCAAAAAATATGAGAGAAGCTATCATATCCGTTGAATGGATAAACAGCCCAGGAAATAAGTTCGAAAACGATCGCAACGAAGAGAGCCCCAACCGCAAATTTCTCAGCGGCTTGCAAATCCTTCCAGCCAGAACGTAATGGGCTCAACTCAATAGTGGAGCAACTTCTCGATCACCACACGGATGTTCGCAACCGTCGGGACGACTGCATCCATCAGAGTCGTATTGTAGGGAATGGGGCAATCCTTCACGGCAAGCCGCTCGACCGGAGCATCGAGATACTCAAAAGCTTCCTGGGATATTGTCGCGGCGATCTCTGCTCCCAAACCGCATGTCCATCCATCTTCATGAAGCAAGAGCACACGGTTCGTTTTCCTTACCGATTCAAGTACCGCACGTTTATCCCACGGAATGATCGTACGCAGATCAAGAATTTCGACATCAAGCCCTTCAGAAGCTTGTGAAGCGCGATCGACCATGGAGCCCCAGGTTACGATTGTAGCGGCACTCCCTTGTTTGTGAACGCGGGCCTTGCCAAACGGCAGCACAAAGCTATCACCCGGATAATGTGTTCGCGCTTGGGAAGTATCGAGTAATGCGCGATGCTCGAAAAAGAATGTGGGATCCTCGCCTCGCAGGGCGGTACGAAGCAGGCCAACCGCATCCTCCGTATTCGATGGATAGGCAATTCGCCAGCCTATTGTATGCGCAAAGGCGGCTTCTCCCGAAACAGAATGCCAGGGGTCGCCCGTCTTTTTCCCAAAGCCGACGGGAATTCTTACTACCACGGGCGCTGTGAACTTTGATAGTGTTCGCCACCGAATGGTACCGCAATCGTTGATCTGCTCTGTTGCCGGATCGGCATATTTTCGGAACTGAATTTCCGGAACCGGCCGAAGGCCGGCCATCGCCATGCCGACGGATCGCCCAATAATTCCTTCTTCGTTTAGCGAAGTATCAAACACACGGTCGGCGCCAAAGTGACGCTGAAGATCGACCGTCGCGCCATGAACGCCGCCTTTTGCGCCAACATCCTCACCAAAAATTAGGAGCTTTGGGTTACTCTCAAGCTCTACCTCCAACACCTTGCGAACAGCATCCTGCAAGTTCATGCGTGGGCCAACCCCATCCACTACTTTCTCCACTGAAGGTGAGAGTAATAAGTCTTTTGAAGGAGCAAAAAGATGATCCAAAACGATGCTGGTATCGGGCACTGGCGCAGCAAGGGATCGATCGGCTGCGGAGCGAACGTCGCGCTCCACTTCTTCGACAAGCGCTGTCCATTCTTTGGAAGAAATAAAATCCTTTGTAAGCAGTGCTTCGAGCTTTGGAAGTGGGTCGTGCGTTTCTTCGAGTGCGCGAAGCTCCGGTGATTTATAGCTTTGTGTATCGGTGAAGGAGTGACCGGAAAGACGCGGCACTTCTACACGAATTAGAGCAGGACCTTGCCACTCGCGAACATATTGGACAGCAGCGCGAATATTCCTTTCTGCTTCTTCCGGCTCATATCCTTTGCATTCAAAAAGCTGGAGATCGGTGAATGCTGCCAGATTCTTTGCAATATTCCTTCCCGGGGTTTGGAAATCGCTGGTAACGGAGATGCCAAATCCGTTATCTTCGACGAAGAACAGCATCGGAAGTTGTAGCGTAGTAGCGATGTTCAGCGCCGCCCAAAAACCGTTGGTGGCTGTCGATGCATCTCCGCCGAGACTCACGGCAATTGCCCCTTTATAACTTTCATCTTTCAGAGTCTCGGCATAATATTTCAGCGATTGTGCCCATCCTGCACCTGGCGAATACTGGGCGCCAACGTCACCGGAAGCCGGCAGAACTGTTCCACGTTCTCTTCGCGGCAATAAATGTACTACGCCGATGTCGCGACCGTCGGTCATGCCACCGGCACGGGCAAGCGAGCCACGAAACGCTTCTTCAGCGGTCAGTCCCTGACCCAGCACAAACGGACGCGAGCGATAATAGCAGGTTGCGCCGTCGCGCGGGTTGGTGATACACTCGCTGAGAATGGCTTGCGCCATATCGTGCCCTCGCGCTGAAAACTGATAGGTAACAAGCCCCTTCGGGGTCATTTCTTGCTCTTCGATGCGGTCAAGTGCGCGGGAGGTGAGCACGGTTCGGGCTACACGTAACCAGAAATCCTTCGATTGCGTGCGATTTGTGCCACTTCCTGATCCAACATTGGATATCATTGACATGACTGAACTGCCATTCCTGGCTTGCGTCGCGGTTTCGGATTTTTCTGCAGTGCGTTTTGACATGAATCGGGAGTTTAGAGCAAACACCCTCAACAGCAGATGGGGGGATGAGATTTCCGAAAGCCCCCGCCCATTTTAATGGGGGGCTGACTTACGGCTGGAACAAGATATTTCTAAAGGCCCGCGCGGGACAGCCGGTCTTCGTGATTATCGAGCTTGCCGTCGATCGCCTGGAAGAGCCGCACAAGCATACCGTGGTCCTCTGCCTGAATGCGCTGCGTTTCGATAATCTTCGCATCGTTTTCCGCCAAAAGTAGCCGGATACCCTTAATATCCCGCATGTCTGCTTGAAGCTGTTTCATGTCGGTACGCAGTTCATCAAGCCATTTATGAAACATGGCCATGTATTCGTCGAAATTCATTTCAAGTCTTCCTAATCGTGCTTCCATATCGTTTGCCATGCCTCGCTAATCAATTATCCCTGCCACAAGTTCATACTCAGATTTCCGGCTAATGATTGAGTGTTATCGTGCCACTATAAAACGACCCGCCTGCGGAAAGCTGATAGATATAGGTGCCATCAGCCAACAGGGATCCGCTTGCATTGTAGCCATTCCAGGTTGCGGTATGGACTCCAGATGTTTTTGCGCCATTGTCCACGCTGATCTGCCATTTGCCGTGAAGATCGTAAATACTCAGATCGATATTTTCGCCGGTCGAGAGCGTATAGGTGAATGTTGTGGTTCCGGATACGAGGGGATTGACGCTCGGCAGACCAAGCGAAGTTCCTCCGCTGCTTGTTATCGGCGCCGCAGAAATATGGCCGATTCTGTTCAGCACAGGAACATAGAGTTTAAAAGTAGAATCATAGCCACCAATATCCGTCAGCTCATATTTTGCGGCATAGACCCGCCCGGCATTAGCATCGTTTTTAGCGCGTAATTGAATGGAGGTGGTGTTCGTGCCGGTTGTCGCGACGATATCTCCATTGGCGATCGTTTCATTCGCAGTAACGGTATCGAGTTTGATCACGGGGATTGCGCCGTTGTTGACGGTCTCGCCCACGGTCACCGTCTTCAGGCTGCTGTCACTCGCCCAAATATAAGGTGGAGTTCCCGCAAGCGTAAGGCTTTCGTTTGCGTTCGGTAACACTTTCCAATAGATGCCCCAGTTCTTGAGCGGACCAGCTACACCCGTTCCCGAGTCCACAACGTTCAGCGTCCAATTCCCAGCAATTCCACGGTTATAGAACCCGGCCGAAGAAGAGATCGTGTTTTGAGGACTGTAAAACCCCAGGACTTCTGCTGCTCCTGTGGGAGCATAAGACTCAATAGCGGTCGAAGCATTATCTCCTAAAACTACATTCGGATGCACACCGGTAGAAGTGCCTGCTCCATTTGGAGGGCGTGTCAGTACTGTTCGCGAGGTTCCATCGGGCGAAGTCAGCTTCACTGTTAGATTCCCATACTTGGTATTCGAATCAATTGTGAAGCTAAGATATACGGAGTCGGCATTGGCAGTAAGCGTGGGGCTGATCGTCGCACTAAGGCCGCTACCGCCATTAGTGGGAATATCGCTGTTGACCGTTTGGAACAATGCATAACTCTTGCCGGTACCCGAGAGCGCCTGCGTGATGGACTTGAACGCATCGAGTCTGCCATAACCAAAAACGTAGTCATTCCCGGCAGCGCCTTCATCGATGGTTCCGGAGCGTAGCGCAGCGCGGGCCTGGGTGGCCGTTAGCGATGGCTGTGCACTCAGCAGCAGCGCAGCAGTGCCGGCAATGTGAGGTGCAGAGGCGCTGGTGCCGGAGAATGTAGAGAATCCTGAGACGGAGGTGGCAACCGCATCGAAACACGCGAGATCCGGTTTCAGCCGCGTTTCGTTGATCGTTCGTGTCCCTGTGCCAAATGTGATGTTATAGGATGGTCCCTGACCGCTGTATAGCTCAATTACATTGTAATTTGAACTTGAGGCACTAATCGCCCCTGCGCCAAGGCAACTATCGGCACAAGAATGTCCGAACGTGCTGCTGGTTGCATTTCCAAATGTAATGATACCTTCGTTGGGCCAACCTGTTAGTTTCGTGCGCGCCAATGAATCGGGGTCAGAACTAGAGATCGTCTTGCGTTCGACCGCAATATAATAGGTTCCACCGGTTGAGACCGAGTAATCAAGCAATTCGAGTGGATTGATATAGGTAGGCTGCACATTGGTGCTCGATGCGACAATCGCTGTTCGTGCTGGGTTTATAAGGTAGAGATTGTAATCGTTCTTGGAACTTCCCCACGGATCGTCCCACTGCAGTTCGAGTTCAACACTCCATCCACCTGCGAGCGCGACCGGCAAATACTCTGAATCCGAACCAGTAAAATCGAAAACATTCTTTCCGCTCATCAGTCCAGTCCCGGACATGTTCTTATACGTTTGATAATTGCTCGCAAATGCTTGATTTCCGGCCGAGGAGATATAGACGACGCCGTGGTTCGCGCATAGGTCGTTCACGTATCCTGCAAGATCACCATCTTGAAAGACAGGTTCATCCAGGTACTCAATGTCGTCACAAATAACCTTGCAGCCTGCATTTGCTAGGGCGTACATATTATCTCCGAATTGGGTATGACCGCCTTCGGCGGTCGCAAAATATATCTGTGCTTTAGGAGCAACATCCTGAACGATCTCTGACATCGCGAGTCCCTCGTGGGATCCCGTTAAGGAATCGGGATCCGAGAGTGAAACAAAATTGGAATCGATATTCCCGGTACTAATACTGGTTTTTAAGTATCCGTTTGGACCGCTGCTACAATCGTCTGACATGACTCCAACTTTTACTCCGGAACCCGTTATGTTCAGAACACTCATTGCAGCATCTGCTCGTAGCCGTGAGACTCCAAGTGATTCGACAGAACCGGTGTTAGTCATAGGATCGAGCACACGCCGAATGCCGCTAACTTCCTGACGTGCAGCAAAGGCTTTGATGAATAGCACTGGAATCCATGCTTCGACGAAAGGGGCCACCCTCACCTCGGGAGCGTTTGCAATATCGTAACGACCTCCAAAGGCAATCACAGCCGTGTCCACATCGGAAGTCGTAAAGCCGACGGAAGGGCTCACCATTACAAAAACTCGATCTTGGTCGTCTGCACGAACGATGAGGTGCTGCGGACGTTCCGTGTCGCTAAGCCCGGCCGGCTCCGACTTTGCAGCGTTCTTTGCCAGGCTGGAATCAATTGCAATTTGATTCACGATCTCAAGCAAGGCTGATTCTAATTTTTGTTCTGCCGGAGTGCGGTTCTCTGGTTTTGATTCAACTGCACGGTGTATGGAAGCATCCACAAGCACCATATACTTCGTTGATAAATGTCCCAGAACCAGCGATTTTGCACCGATGTGCAGCGCCTGCTGGGAAAGTATCTTCGGCACCTGCGCAAACGCAACTTGGGGAAGAAAGATAGAAAGTAACATCATGAAGCTGGTTCCAAAAACCCAGAGCGTGGTCCAAAACGCCCGCTTTATGATTATTGCTTTCATTATTGATACAATGATCCTTCTTTTGAAAAACGACTGAGGAGGATGGTCGCTCAGTGCTGCAAGCGCCATTGCCCACCAAGATACATGAAGGTTCCGACTTCCGAATCGGCGATGGTTACGTTGAACGAAACCGAATTCACGGTCGTGGTGATCGTCACTCCGTCAGGATCCTGTGTTGTAATATAGAGTATTTGTCCCTCGGTTCCTGACGGAAGGGTGATCGTCGCGGGGCTGTTCGAAACACCATTATCACCAACAACCACCGCCGCAACGTTCGCAGCGATCGTCGAGCCGCTGGATGGAGTCGATGCGGTGCTTTGCATTATTACCCTGCCGCCATTCATCGAAAGTACGGTCGAAGGTGCGGAAGTGGTTGATGTTAGCGTGAGCAGCGTAGACAGAGAAGAAGTCGATAGCGTACCGCCTGTCAATGGAAGATAACTTCCCCAGAAAAGGGAACCCGATCCATTCGAGTATAGCACTTGCCCTGAGGAGGTCGCGTCGGCGGGCGGAAGCGTGTAGGTTACGGAAGTTGTTACGGCTCCCGCTTTGAATCCAACATATTTGGTTCCATTTGGGAACGCGCCCGTCGTACTGTTAGGCGCATAGAGGATCAGTGCCCGTGCAGTATTGTCGTTGTTTGCGAGCCAAAGATCGGTATTTGCAAAAGTAGAGATATTGTTTGTGGCAATAGTCATCGCGCCTGCACCGGCATTGTACCCCAGATCACCGGTATTGCTTAGGGTCAGGTTTTGTCCTCCCAGCACTGCCGCGTAGGAGCCAGCAGCGGCGTTGTTTTGTCCACCGGCAATACTCGAGTAATTCCCACTTGCGACTTGAGTACTGGCGGAACGGTTCATTTGCCAATCCACGGCATATCTACCTCTGAGATTGCCGCCGGCCGATGTGTTATCTGCAAGATTCGCATAGATGGCCCCGCTATCTTTCGGGGACAGGACAAGATCGATATTGGTGGCTGCACCAAAGGCTTGCAACCGTTCACCGGAGGCGCTCGCGGAATACGGTGACGAGGTGGTGTACGTCTCTGTAATATTGGTGAGCCCGCCTCCTCCGCTGCTCGTGGACCAGGATAGATGGCCAGCGCCATCGTTTACGAGAGTACCAATTGCGTTGGAATCCGGCAGCACCATCGTGAAGCTTGAAGCAATGCCTGGGGTAGAAAATGTGGCTGTATGCACGGGATCTGTACCTGCGCTCCCAGCAAATGAAAGGGATGTGACATGCACCGAGCTAAAGGTTTGAGATCTAGCTGGCATTGGAGAAAAAAATTGACATGTTGCCAGAATCAGCGATCCTCCGAAGCTTGCGATCTTCGTATGTTTCATAAATTGCTACCTCGACTATGTTTAATAACTCGGCTGACGTCTTCATACTGATTCCCCAGAATGAGGGGCTGGAAAACCAACCTCTGTATAGGCAAACGGTCGAGCGAAAAATTCAGCTTTCCATGGCAATATGGAGAACTTCAACCTATTTTAATCTCACGACGGAATTCACGTGCGAACTACATTTGGAACATCATAATTAATGGAGTAAGTTCAGAGGAGCTTACCGAATATCGGTGGGCTGTTGGTTTGGATTTGTAGCCCCTCCCGGCATCTATTGGATAGTTGAAGCTAATTTTCGAGTTGAAATCTGGCTAAAATTGGATGGAAATTGAGCATAGCAGTTCCATAATCCCATTCGGTATCTTCGCTGCCAGAGGAATAATACTGAGGTTCGGATATTCTCCCAATCATAGCTGCCCTCGAAAAACGCACCCTACGGCGCAAATGTAGGACGAATTAACGATTTCATAACCGTTTCTGAGAAACAGACTCATGCATTTTTTCCTTTACCGAGTCACCAACCATGTCAGTAGAAACTGCGATCATTGAAGTCATCCCTTCATTCCAGAAGGTTGAGGGAGGAGTAAGCAGAAAGAACTTCGCCGATACGATTTATCGGTGGGTACTTGCTGCTGCTGCGATCAGCGTGCTGCTTATTATCGCCGGCACGATCTACGAGCTCACGATGGGTTCCAGGCAATCCATCGCTGTATTTGGGATCCACTTCTTCACCGATAGCAGTTGGGATCCGAACGGCAATCATTTCGGCGCGCTCCCGTTCATACTTGGTACGCTGTACTCTTCGTTGTGGGCTCTTGTCATCGCGCTGCCGATCAGTATCTTCACGGCGATTTTCCTTTCTGAGATGGCTCCGCGATGGCTCGAACGGCCAATGTCGTTCATGGTGGAGTTGCTGGCGGCAATACCAAGCGTCGTTTATGGCCTATGGGGTTTGTTTATTCTTCAGCCGTTTCTGGTTAAATATATCGAGGGGCCAATCAGCAAAGGGCCATTATCATCGCTTCCGATCTTTGGCGACACCCCGAACGGTTATGACATGCTTTCAGCTTCTATGATACTTGCGATCATGGTACTTCCATATATTACGGCGGTGTCGCGTGATATTTTGCAGGCCATTCCAAGGGCGGTACGCGAAGCCTCTTATGCACTTGGCGCTACTCGGTGGGAGACGATCAAAGGGGTGGTTCTGCCCTATTCACGTGCAGGAATCATCGGCGCGGTGATGCTTGGTTTTGGCCGCGCGTTGGGCGAAACAATGGCAGTCACGATGGTTATTGGTAACGCGCCGGTATTCAAACTCAATCTTTTGAATTCCGGGTACACACTTGCCAGCGTTATTGCGAACGAATTGGCTGAAGCTTCCGGGCTTTACCGGTCTGCGCTGATCGAAATTGGTTTGTGCCTGTTCATTATCACTTTGATCGTCAATGCCGGTGCGAAGCTGCTCATCTATTATACGGCTCAGGATATCAACGCTGTTTCTAATCGTAAGCAAAAATGAGCGAACCATCCAAACCCGCATCACCGTCGATTCTAGGTAAGCCAACAGGAAGGTCGCGGTATCGCCGCTCGCTCAGTGCGTTTATGAGCGGAGTCTCGCTCGCTGCGGCAGTCATTGCGATCATCGCACTGCTCAGCGTGCTCGTTTATATTGTGATCGAAGGTATTGGCTCGATCAATCTTGACGTTTTTACGCAAGGCCCTGTGCCGCAAGGTCAGCCTGGTGGCGGGCTTCGGAATGGCATCGTAGGTACGCTAATTTTAATGAGCATTGCCTGCGTGATCGGACTTCCCATAGGAATTTTGGGTGGTGTTTATCAGCTTGAAACGAATACTCGGTTTTCTCGCACCCTCCGGTTCTTTACCGATGTCATGAACTCGATCCCCAGCATCGTAATGGGAATCTTCGCATATCTTATTGTGGTGCTGCCGGTTGCCGAGATGTATCCTGGACATGCATTTTCTGCTTTCGCCGGCGGTGTGGCACTCGGTTTTTTGATGATCCCAACCGTGATGCGAACCACAGAAGAAATTTTACGGCTGGTCCCGATAGCACTGCGCGATGCCTCGCTTGCGCTCGGAGCACGCCGCTGGCGGACGACCTGGAGCGTTATTCTGCCAGCCGCCCGTGGCGGAGTAGTAACGGGTATCCTTCTCGCACTCGCACGTATTTCGGGCGAGACGGCTCCTCTGCTTTTTACAGCATTTGGAAATTTGGATTTCAACGCAAGGCTCGACCGACCTATTGATGCGCTTCCGCTCAATATCTTTAACTATGCGACTGCGCCGTACGACAATCTCCACCATTTGGCTCTTGCCGGTGCGATCATTTTGCTTGCGATCATCCTTGTACTCTCTCTTGCGGCAAGGTTCACACTTCGTGGTCAGCGGACCGAATAATCATTTTTCTAAGAGGAAGCTTGTCTGTCTGTTAACTCAGGCGTAACAATTTAGTAATTTCAAAACGTGTATTTTTGCACCGCGTAATGGATTACGCTTGTGGCTGCGATTTTGTGATGTTCCATAACAATTTCATAATCTATGCCCCATTTTTCGCTCTTTCTTACTTAATCATAACAATGAAAAAACTCATTCTCCTTTCAGCGCTTTCACTATTCCTTATTATTGGATTCGCTGCATCCTCGCAAGCGCAAGATAATGCCACGCTCATCAAGTCGATGACACACACGGACTCGCCGGTCGATACCAGTACCACTCCTTATGTGCCGAATGGCAAAGTAAATTTCCAGCTTATTGCGGATTACAACTACAAAGCCGCTGGAGATAGCAACGCGGTCAATCAGCCATACAAAGGGCAATCAGTAAGTCCTGGTTTTTATCAGCTCACTCCCAAAACGGACCAAGCCTTCAACGCCCGGCGTTTGTATTTTGGGTACGATTATAACTTTACTCGGAATTTTACGGGACAAGTTTTGCTAGCCGATGAACCCGCTGAGGAATATGGTTCATCTGCCGCTGCAGCAACAAATGCCGGTCCTATCAATGCGGATGGGACGAACGGAGTTTATGTCAAGATGGCGAATGTCCAATGGAAAAACATGATCCCTTACGCTAAGTTAACCTTCGGTCAACAGGCGCCACCCACCTTCGTTGGTGTAACCGAGTATCTTTGGGCCTATCGCTCCATCGAAAAGACGATCATGGATATGCGCGGTATTGGAAGCTCGACAGACTTCGGTATTCAGCTTGCCGGTAAGTTCGATCAGACCGGTGATTATGGATACACCGCCATGATAGGCGACGGCTCGAATAAGAAACCTGATTTTTCGAAATACAAAAAATACTATGGTTCTCTGAATGGATTCTTTCTCGATCACCATTTGATGGCCGAGGCATATTTTGATTACATGCCTCAATCGGATTCCACACACTACATGACCATGAAATTTTTCGCAGCTGCACTCTTCGATCCGTGCACGGTCGGCCTTGAGTACGTTCAGCAGCCGGCAGTGGCAGCTGTAGCTAACGCCAGCAAGGTTGTTTCTGCTACGGATCAGGATCCGACAGGACTTTCAATTTGGGCGCGCGGCAAGATCGTCGGGAGTACACTTGGATACTTCGCACGCTACGACATGTGGAATCCTGATTCGAAATATACCCAAGCTTATTACCATGAAACGTTCGCGACCGCCGGGCTCGATTACCAGCCGGAAACGAATCTCCACATCATGCCGAACATTTGGTTGGAAAATTACTCTGGTCAGAACGGTGCTGCAACCCGAAATGGGGATTTTGTTTATCGTCTTACTTTCTTCACAAAGATCCCGTAAATCTTTAATTCGAAGTATTTGATTTAAGCGTGGCGCAATAGTATTGCGCCACGCTTTTTTCATGGAATTCCTTCAGAAACTGAAATGTGATTAATAATGTAACCTTCTCGGCAAATCACCGAATAATCGTAACCGTCTGTCATTTTTAGGTTCGCATTATGTGGTTAGTTGAATTAGCGCTTCGGCGTCCGTACACCATTGCTGTCACCTGCTTTTTGCTTGTCGTCATGGGCCTTATTGCCCTGGAAAGCATGCAAGTGGATATTTTTCCGAAGATCGATATTCCGGTCGTTGGGGTAGTATGGAATTTCCGGGGCCTCTCGGCGGATGATATGGAACGACGGGTTGTGCTTATCAATGAACGCCAAATATCGGAGACGGTTAATGGAGTCTCGCGAATCGAATCGCAGTCGATCGCAGGTGTCGGTATTCTCAAAGTATATTTTCAGCAGGGCACGGATATAGGTTCCGCCATCGCACAGATCTCCGCATCGAGCAATACGGCGATCAGCCAGATGCCACCGGGCATGCAGCCGCCGGTTATTCTCCAATTCAATGCATCGAACGTTCCCGTCATGCAGCTTACGCTCACCAGCAAGACAATGCCGGAGGAGAAGATATTCGATTATGGCAGGAATTTTATTCGCATCAGCCTTTTTGAGATCCCTGGTCTGATCGCGCCGCCACCGTATGGTGGGATGACCCGACAGATCTCCATTGATATCGATCCCAAAGCATTAGAGGCGCGCGGACTTTCTCCGAGGGATGTTGTAACTGCGCTTCAGAACTCCAATGTTATCTTACCAGCAGGCACTGCGCGAATTGGCAACGTCGAATATAACGTGACCACGAATGCCAGCCCTCTCACAGTAGCGCGGTTCAATCAAATTCCGGTAAAGGTGGCTGGCCAGCAGAGTGTCATGCTTGGTGATGTGGCACATGTAAGCGATGGATTTTCTGAACAGACAAATATTGTGCGCGTCGATGGACATCGCGGTGCATACATCGCAATATTGAAGAAGGCCGATGCCTCGACCCTAGCGGTGGTACAGTCTGTCAAGGATATGATTCCAGAGATCAAATCCGTTGCTCCTGAAGGGCTCGATGTTAAAGTAGATTTCGATCAATCAACCTTCGTGCAGGCTGCGATCAATGGTGTAGTTCGTGAAGCATTGATTTCCTCCATTCTTGTTTCCTTGCTTATTCTTTTATTCCTCGGAAGTTGGCGGAGCGTCATTATCGTTTCTGCGTCGATCCCGCTTGCGATCATGGCTGCTATCATGGTGTTAAAGTTTACCGGGAACACGATCAACATCATGACGTTAGGAGGGCTATCGCTTTCGATCGGCATGCTTGTAGATGGAGCGACCGTCGCGATCGAAAATATTCATAGAAACCGAATGCTGGGTAAGCCATTGACCATGGCCATCCTTACGGGTTTGCAGCAAATTCTTCTTCCAACGGCTGTTGCCATTCTTGCAATTTGTGTGGTATTTTTTCCCGTCGCACTATTGACCGGTCCGGGAAGGTATCTCTTTATACCTATGGCACTTTTTGTAGTTGCAGCGATGATCTTTTCGTTCATCATTACCACTACTGCTGTGCCCATGCTTTCAAGGCTGCTACTGGGCAGCGAAAAGCATCACGATGAGTCATTTATTCACAACACTGGAGAGGCGCAAAAGCCATTAGGAAGGGTTGGGAGATTTTTCAAACGTTTAGACCAGCGCCGTGACAAGGCTTTCCAGCGATTACAGCACGGTTATGGGCTATTGCTTGAAAGCGTTCTGAGCAACCGGAAGTTCGCCGTGGGCTTTGCTCTTACGTTGTTTGCGCTTACCTTTTTTCTTCCATCTATCATTGGCACGGATTTCTTTCCGACCACCGATACGGGTCTGATGAAACTGCACATGCGCGCTCCGATCGGAACACGCATTGAGGAAACAGAAAAGCAGGCGATCCAGGTGGAGAACGTTGTTCGGAAAATCATTCCAGTCGATGAACTTGAAACGGTTAACGACATGATCGGCGTCCCATCAAGTTCCTATAATCTCGCCTATATCAGTACGGACAATGTTGAGGGGATGGATGCAGATTTTCTGATCGCGCTCAAACCGGACCATCATCCAACCCAGGAGTATATGAAACGGCTGCGTGAAGCATTCGCTGTGGATTTTCCCGGATCAAGTTTCTACTTCCAGCCGGCAGACATCGTGAGTCAGGTGCTAAATTTCGGACTATCGGCGCCGCTTGACGTGCAGGTGCAATATCCCGATCTCGATAAAGGATTTTCGTATGCAGAACGCCTTCAAGATCTGATGAAACGAGTTCCCGGAACGGCTGACGTGAATATTAAACAGGCTCTCAATTACCCGACCCTTCGATTGAATGTTGACCGCGAGCGAGCATCGTTGATGGGTCTTAACGAGCGCGACGTGACCAGTAGTATGCTCGTATCGTTGTCATCGAGTCAGTTGGTCGCACCGAACTACTATGTAAATCCTTCGAATAATGTTAATTATAATGTCGTCGTACAAACGCCGATCGACAAAGTAAACTCCGTGAGCGACCTGCTCCGAACGCCTATCACCCCAGGATCGGAGCGTCAGCACAGCGATGAAAAATTGAATCCAACGGATGTACCGGAAGCGCCGACGCAAATGCTTGGTAATGTGGTTGCACTGAGTACCGTCGTGACTCCGAGTCAGGTTAATCATCATACTGTTCAGCGAGTCATTGATATTACATCGAATGTAGAAGGGCGCGACCTGGGTTCTGTCGCGAGCGATATCCAAAAACAGATCGGTAAATTAGGGGCGCTTCCGGCGGGAATGAAGATTCAAGTGCTTGGTCAGAACGAGGTCATGAATAACTCGTTCAGCAGCTTAGGATTCGGTATTGTACTTGCGATCTTGCTGGTGTTTCTGCTTCTGGTCATGTTCTTTCAATCCTGGCTTGACCCATTCATCGCCATGGTTTCGGTGCCGGGAGCTTTGGTCGGCATTCTTTGGATGCTTGCGGTCACCGGAACTACGATCAATGTGGTCTCGCTGATGGGTTCCATAATGACGATCGGCATTGCTGTATCCAACTCCATCCTGGTGGTGAGCTTTGCGAACGATCTTAGAGTGGAACGCGGGATCTCTGCATTTGAAGCGGCGATCGAGGCTGGCAAGACCAGAATGCGGCCGGTGCTGATGACGGCCCTTGCAATGGTTGTCGGAATGATTCCAATGTCGCTGGCGCTCGGTGAGGGCGGCGAACAAAACGCTCCGCTGGCCCGGGCGGTCATTGGCGGGCTCATTGTAGCAACGATCACTACTCTTTTTATTGTACCGTTAGTCTATTCCATTCTTCGCAAGAAGGAACCGAGAAAACATCTCTTCGATCTTCGATTCCAGGCAGAAAAGCAAGGAATGGAATTCAATGGAGGAACTGGGAATGCAGTCATCGAGGAAGACTCGTCAGTAGGTTCATTCGGATTACAAGCATAGATTTATGTCACTAAAACAATCAAATTCAGGACGCATGACTGATCATCCTGGTCAGCGCCCGATCGGTTTGTACATCGGGGCACTCGTTATCATCGTGGTTGCGATCGCTCTTGTCGTATTGCTTACTATTTCCAAGAAAAGCAGTGTGGCGATCGAGACGGCACACCGCGCCCAAATTGCTGCCGCTGGCCCATTCATCCGCACTGTTAGCCCTACACTGTCGCCAGCGCAAACTAGTATAACCTTAGAAGGGGATGCACTACCCTATGCCAGCACCACCCTTTTTGCGAAGATCGGTGGGTATCTTCATAGCATTGCAGTGGATAAGGGCGACGAGGTAAAGCAAGGGCAGACTCTCGCCATCATCGAGTCGCCAGAGACTGACCAACAATACAGTGCCGCGCTTGCTGATTTTGAGAATAAGACGAAGATCAACCAGCGCAACCAGGAATTGCTGAAGAAACAACTGATCGCGCCGGAAGCCGCCGAGCAAAGCGCCACCGATGCCGAAATTGCAAAACAAACATTAGCGGTCGACAAGACGAACAAGGGTTATGAAATTATCACAGCGCCATTCTCTGGCCGGATCACCGGTCGTTTTGTTGATCCGGGTGCATTGATTCAGAATGCTGTCAATCAGGAAACCACGACCCAGCCTCTCGTTTCCATTGCGCAGGTGGACCACCTACGAGTCGATTTCTATCTCGACCAGCGTTACGCATCCTTTGTCCATGTAGGAGATCCTGTCGAAATAAGTCTGCCAGAGCGTCCGGGGTTTACTCTGAAGGCTAAGGTTACGCGTTACACCGGTGAACTTGATCCCAAGACCCGAATGCAACTTGTCGAAATAGAGGTTCCGAATACCGACCGGAAGATCGTGCCCTGGAGTACGGTTAATATCAATTTACAGGTATCATTGCCCGCCGAAATTGAAATACCTGCCGAAGCGCTTGTCGTTCGGAAAAATAAATATTATGTCCCAGTGCTGGATGCCGAGAATCGGGTCAATTTTCAGGAAGTTCATATCGGCAACAATGATGGGAAAACGATAGAGATTCTGGACGGTCTGAAAGGAAATGAAAAGATCGGTATCAACCTTGGTACCGGGGTGCCGGATGGTGGGCATGTTCAGCCTGAGGAAGCGACAAAGTCCTCCTGACATGGGTCAAAATTGTTAACAATAACATATTACTGATTTTCGAACGGAAGTTGGGTCTAAAAACGTATTGTACGTGAGTTATGAAGCACAACCCTTAGTTGGGGGGGCTATGGGATTATGGGAAGTTATGGCACTCAACATGCTTGTTTTGTTCCCATGATCCCGTAACCTTCTCCTCGATCGTGAGATCGTTTTTTTACTCATCCATTCATCATTTTGAAAATACCATCATGCAAAAACGTGTATCACTCTTAAGTCTCACCCTCGCGGCGTTCGTAGTATCTTCTTCGATACTAATGAGCTGCGGCGGAAAATCCGGCAGCAGTGCTGATTCCACAGCGGCGGCCAACTCCAATACTCTTACCGGCGCCGGCTCGACTTTCATCAATCCGATCATGACTAATTGGGCCTCGGAATATCAAAAGGCCGACAGTGTCGCGATCAATTACCAGGCCGTCGGATCTGGAGCGGGTATCAATAACCTGATCGACCACACAGTCGATTTTGCTGGTTCGGATGCGCCGATGAATCCTGATGAACTCACGCGTGCGAAGGCGCCGGTTATTCATGTGCCGGCAGTTATTGGCGCGGTATGCGTTGCGTATAATGTAGCTGGAATGTCAAGCGGACTTAAGCTCACACCGGATGCTATCGCAGGGATCTTCCTTGGCAAGATCACCTACTGGGATGATAAGGCCATCAAAGGCGTGAATCCTGATATGAAACTTCCCCATGCGAAGATCTTCAGCGCACATCGCTCGGATGGTTCTGGCACCACGGCCATTTTCACGGACTATCTCTCGAAGGTCAGCCCGGATTGGAAAGCCAAAGTTGGTCAAGGCAAGACAGTCAACTGGCCGGAAGGCGGAATTGGCGGCAAAGGTAATGCCGGTGTTGCTGAAGTGCTCAAGCAACATGATAATTCGATCGGATATGTAGAGCTTGCGTACGCTGAACAAAATCACATTTCGTATGCCAGCGTGCAGAACTCCTCTGGTAATTTCATCGCACCGAGTGTCGATGGTGCAGCGGCCGCGGCCGAAGCATTCCCAATGCCCGACAACATGACCTCGATGATCACCAACACTACAGCGCCACAGGGCTACCCGATCACCGGTTTTAGCTGGATCATCACCTGGAAGGATTCCCCCAAAGGTGAGGCTGTAAAGAAATTCATTTCGTACATCACAACCACTGGTCAGGCGGATTGCAAAGCGCTATATTATGCGCCGATCCCGAAATCAGCTGCAGCAGCAGTTGCTGCGGAGTTAACTTCAGCGCCAGCGGCGAAGTAAATAACCAGGAAGAAGTTTGCAAAACGAGTGACGGGTATTCCCGTCACTCGTTTTGGATTTTAGAGTTGTGATGTTAACGCTTCTTTGATACAGACTGAAATTGTCCGTTACAACTATCGCGTGAATGACGTTGCGCAGGAATCTGCTCCTGCCGCTCTGATGCTAAGATATTGTAAAACTCTCAGACAATCCGTGATAGAGTGGGAACCGGCTTGTTAATTCTTTTACTTCCTTGCGAACATTGGCAATTAATTTTTCGTCCGCCGGATTCGAGACCACCCGATCGATCATCTCCGCGATCACGTCCATCTCAGCCTCTTTCATTCCACGCGTTGTGACGGCCGAAGTACCGATGCGAATGCCGCTAGTGACGAGGGCCGGTTTATCATCATACGGAACCGCATTCTTGTTGACTGTAATGGCCGCTTTATCCAGTGCTTCCTCGGCGGCTTTGCCGGTCACATTTTTTCCCCGCAGGTCGGCAAGCATGAGATGATTATCCGTTCCGCCGGAGATAATATAAAATCCTCGTTTCACTAATTCCGATGCCATACGCTTGGCATTGCGAATAACTTGCGCGCCGTATTCGGTAAAGCTATCTTCGAGCGCTTCGCCGAATGCTACCGCTTTTGCAGCGATCACATGCATGAGCGGCCCTCCCTGAATGCCGGGCATAACGGTAGAATCAATAATTTCCGAGACCAGCTTTGTTCGTCCGGATTTCGGCGCGACAGCACCCCAGGTATTTTCAAAGTCTTTGCCAAGCAGGATGAGTCCCCCACGAGGCCCTCGCAGCGTTTTGTGCGTGGTCGATGCCACAACATGGCAATGCGCTAAAGGACTTGAAAGATGACCTTTCGCGATGAGGCCAGCAGGATGGGCCATATCGCAAAATAGAAAAGCACCAACGGACTCTGCGATCTCTCGGAATTTCTTGAAATCCATATCACGCGAATATGCGCTTGCGCCGACGGTGATCATTTTCGGCTTTACCTCATGCGCCTTCTGTTCCACATCTGCGTAATCGATGAAGCCTGTTTCTTTAGAAACGCCATACGCATGAAATTCATAGAGCTGCCCGGAGAAATTCGCCGGATGTCCATGCGTAAGGTGTCCGCCGTGGGAGAGATTCATTCCCAGAACCCGGTCGCCGGGCTTTAAGAAGGTGAAATACACCGCCATGTTTGCCTGAGAACCAGAATGCGGTTGGACATTCGCATACTCCGCACCAAAAAGCTTTTTCACGCGGTCGCGCGCCAGGTTTTCCACGACATCGACAAACTCGCATCCACCGTAGTACCGCTTGCCGGGATAGCCTTCGGCATACTTATTCGTGAGCACACTTCCCTGGGCGCGCATCACGGCGGCGGAAGTGAAATTCTCGGATGCGATCAGCTCCAGCCCATGCTGCTGCCGTTCGAGTTCGAGTTCGATGGTGTTGAATACTTCGTGATCGTACATTGGATTATTGTTCAGTTAACCTGTCGTTCTGAGCGGAGCAAATCGGAGCGACAGCGGAGATTTGCGAAGTCGAAGAATCTCTGGCATTACAAGAGATCCTTCGACTTCGTTCGTCTCCGCTTCGCTACGCCGAACTACGCTCAGGATGACAACTTTAATTAACCAGAGCTTCCTTTATTTCACTTGTCGAATTCCATCATTTTTTGAATTCTTGCAATATGCCGTCCGCCTTCGAACGGCGTTGAAAGCCAGATCGCTACAATAGCGAGCGCTTGTTGCTCAGTCATCATACGCTCGCCAAGCGAAAGTACATTCGCATCGTTATGCGCACGCGAAAGCCGCGCCGATTCTGCGTTCCAGGCAATAGCGCAGCGAATGCCATGGACTTTATTGGCAACGATGGCTTCACCATTGCCGGAGCCGCCTAAAACAATTCCACGTTCGCACGCACCGTTCGCTACGGCTTGCGCTGCGGGACGAATAAAGTCGGGATAATCCACCGGTGCGGTGCTCGATGTTCCAAAATCCTTCACGTCATGCCCAGCTGCGATAAGCCAGACTTTGATGGCTTCTTTATAAAGAAATCCCGCGTGGTCGCTGGCTATGGCGATCGTCATTGGGCGTTGTTGAATTTAAAAAATTGCACGTATGAACTTATGGTTTCTGTGTTAATAAACGTTCTAATTTGGATTCCCGTTTTCGCAGGGATGCCATAAATGTGACGTTATTGCCTCCGCGTCGGCACGAACCATTGCTCGGAAAAACTAATATCAGCGCCCAAGCGCACGAAGGTCTCGTTCGGTGCTGTCCCGCTATTTAGCGGGGCGCGCTGGCCAACAACCAGAGCAAGATTGAGCACCGTTTCGAGGCTAACAGGAATGCCAAGGCCGCCAGAAACCGAGTACTCGCGGATACCTCCAGAGCCCGTAGGATTTACCGGCAGCATACCATAGGAAAAACCAAGCCGCAGAGCCCACCGGTCGAAACCGGTAGCGCTTCCGAACTCGGAATTAAAATTCGCCAGGCGTTCGATGCCAACAGAAAAACGGTTGCTCGCCCGCAGCAATGAATCGCCGGAAATAGCGGTGGGCGAGTAAAGATAAGCGGTTGAAAAATCCTGAGCGAAGTAATCAGCTTCGACACGGTATCTGCCATTGAGATGGAAGGAGATGCCGGCAGAAAGCGAGGCGGGATAATGGCCAACACCGTTCGTCTCTGTTGTTGTATCGAGCGTAGAGGCAAGCGGGGTAATGATCTGTTGCTCGCTGGAATTCAATTTGGTGGCGAAGCTATAAGCAGCTCCGATCGTAATGCCATTTAGCGCATCCGAGATCGAATCGCCAATAAGTTCCAGCCCGAAGGTGGGCCGCACACCGTAATAAAGATAATCCTGTTCAAACTGGCTGGTGCCCGCGTTCGTATCGTTGAATGTCACTTGACCAATGTGCCGAATATCGCCGGTGACTAGATCAAGCCTCGCGCCAAGAGCAATTGCGGAAGAAGGCCGGGCGGCGAAGCCCGCGTATACCAAGTTTGTACCCCCTCGCACAATGTAATTATCGGTACTTTCAGAAGTATTCTCGTTAATATCATCGCTTGCATTGGTGAGCGGAACATAACCGAGGGAGATCGCACCATGAACCCGATTCCAGACCGGAGCAACGAACGCCGCGCCGCTAAATTGAATATTTTGCTGCCGATCTGTGATCCCATTCTGGCTTGCGTTGTCGAGATCATAGTGTACCGATGCCCCAAAACGAGTGCGCGTGACCCAGGTCCAGTCGGCTGGATTAAGGTCGTTCGCAAACCGGCTGGCATCCATCGCCACGCCGGTACCGCCAAGCGCATCGATGACGGCATTGCCAGATTGCACTGGCAATCCGAACCCTATGACGTCATACGGCGACCCCTGTGCAGCTCCCGTTTTGGAAAATGCAATCAGAAAAAATAGAACCAAGCCCCACTTCGCCCTATGGTATTGGTGCATTACTTCAGTTTGGAATAGGATATGATGAAATAGGGGCGCAGAGCCGGACTCGCGTTCGGGCCATAGAACGTCCACCTATTTACGGTATTATCTTCGACTCCAATAGAATAGGGCGCCTGTTCGTAAAAACTGCGTGTGGAATATCCGGCGCGCAATTCGAAACCTAAGTTTGGGATTGAATCTCGCAGCCACTCCTGGACCAAGCTGCGCACCTGAAAGTGATAGGTATAATTCGTTGGCAAAGTCGAATCGGGTACGCCGTTGCCGTCATAATGGTCTGCGGAATCCACAGTACCAACGAGCGCGATGTCGGGACCCAGTGTATCGGATTGAATATTCGAATGGCTTGAATGAGCAGGGTCAAGATGAAGCACCAGCGTAGCATTGTTGATCGTCGTAAACGCATTAAGCTGGGAATCGGTGGTATCTTTTGGGATGGTAAGATTGAGCGTAACCCGTTCCCGCTCCCCGGAACCTCCGCGAAGCGTAAACTCGCCGCCGGGTGGAAGGGGGGTCATATCATGCACATAAAAGAGATCGGACGTGGGGGTAACAAAACCCGAATCTCCATTGGAGAGATAATATTCGAGTTGAGGAACCGAGTTCTCATCTCCATAACTGTGGATTGTGCCAAAGCCGCGAATGTTGGTCATTGCTTGAGCGCCCTCCATTGGGGTAATAACAAAATTGAACGAGCTTGCCGTGAGATTACTCCACACTGTGTTTTTGAGAGGTATATCAAGTGCTCGATCGGTGGAGTCGGGAAAAACCGTATCGACTGAACCAAACAGCGGCTGGGTTGCCGGAATAGTCCATGGCGCAAGCGTAGAGACGGTATCGTATGCCTCCAGACTATTGAACAAACCATATACATTGAACGCGACGGTAGTGCTTTGCGCACTTGTCGTATCGCCGTAGGAACAATTCCCATCCTTCAGTATTAGCTTTACACCCGTTAACATACTCTCGGTATCCTGGGACATCGGCGGGAAATGAAGCACAGCCCAGGACTCAACATTATCCCCGTTCCCATAGGGATTATTTACCTTACCGATCATCATGAGCGTGGTGGAATCGGTGAGCGAGTAGTCGATTCCATTCGCGGTAACGAACGGCCTCACCGTATCCGCGAATTGCATGAAGGCGGGATCGTTGCGAATGCTTGTTTCCGTGGAAATAGTATCGGTATAGTATTGGAGCCCGAGCGTAGAAATTCTATCTACGCAGCCAGAAAGCGCAAGGCTGGCGGTGAGGAGAATTATGGTATGTTTCAGCAAGTCGTGACTTAATTGACGGGGCATCGAGGAAATGCCCTTACATGCGATGAACGGTTAACTTTTGAAAATACGGCTATCCATGACCATCACTGTAAGGCTGAGAGCGGTTGGGTCGTTCCCGAAGGCTGCTTTTGTGCCACTTTTGGCGCCTTGATGACTTTTTCATAAACCTGCGCATACTCGGCAGCCGAGCGATCCCAGGAGAAATCCTTTTTCATGCCGTTGATCTGCATTTGCCGCCAAAATGGCTTCTCCGTGCGATAGACCTTTAGCGCCCGTTCGATGGCTTCCCACAGCGCCTGTGCCTCGTAATTTACGAACGTAAATCCGGTAGGCCTGTTGCGGTTGGAGCGCGGCAGCGTTTCATCGAGATCGATCACGGTATCTGCAAGGCCGCCCGTCTTGCGCACAACAGGAATCGTCCCATAGTGCATGGAGTACATTTGGTTCAGCCCGCATGGCTCGTATGCGCTCGGCATAAGGAATATATCCGCGCCTGCCTCGATCTTGTGAGCAAAACTATCGTGAAACCCAAAATTGACGCCAATGTGCTTCGGATGCTCTTTCTGCAGATTGGTAAAGAGATCGATGTATTTTTTATTGCCTTCTCCCAAGATCACTAATTGCGCATCCGCCTCCAGGATCTTATCAATGATCTCTGCTACAAGGCCAAAGCCTTTCTGATCGACGAGCCGTCCGATCATGCCAAGCACGGGCCGGCCTTCTTGATATTCAAGGCCCATATCGTAGCAAAGATCCTTCTTGCATTCTTCTTTTGCTGAAAAATCACCCTCGACAAAATCCTCTGCGGCATATTGGCGAACAATATTAATATCGTTGCTCGGATCCCAGACCATCAGATCGATGCCGTTCAGGATACCATGCAGATCGCGCTTGCGCTTTGCAAGCAGACCATCCATGCCACACCCGAATTCCGGAGTGCGAATTTCTTCGGCATACGTTTCGCTCACTGTTGTGATCGCATCCGCATACGAAATCCCAGCTTTGAGGTAGGAAACATTACCATAAAACTCCAAACCATCCGGCGTGAAAAATTCGGGTGGAAGCCCAAGTTTCGGAAACGTCGTTGCTGGAAAATTCCCTTGATATTCAAGGTTATGGATCGTGAAAACTACTTTGGTATCCTGGAAGAATGGATCGTCCTTAAAGCGGCCTTTGAGCAATGCGGCGACCAGCCCACCCTGCCAGTCGTTGCAATGGATGATGTCCGGCTTCCACAGCAAGAGCCGGCATAATTCAAATGCAGCAAGGGCATAAAGGAGAAATCGTTCGTCGTTATCTTCATAATCCTTGCCGGTTTCCGGATCGACATACAAGCCAAGACGCTGGAAATATTCTTCGTTCTCCAAAAAATAAAGCTGAATGCGAGTCTTGTTCGTGAGTATGGCTGACGACTTCAGATTGGTCACTACCGTTTTCCCGGCAATATCGAACTCTACCCCCTGCAACCTATTGATTAGATGGATCTTCTGTTTCTTCTCGCCAATAAATCCATATTTGGGCATCATGACGCGCACATCGTGCCCAAGCTCGCGGAGCGCTTGCGGCAATGCTGCGCTGATATCGGCAAGCCCACCTGTTTTCGCGAACGGATACACTTCCGTCGAGAGAAAAAGAACGCTTCGAGGAGTAATCGGTGGCCGTGAAGAAGTCATGGTCTCGAACGTAGAGAGGGAGTGGTGAGCGGACCTTAAACAGAGCTTCCGTCACCCTTCAAAACGAATTTCATGCAACGATGCAAAAAATGTAGTATTTTAGTTTGATGTGTAATGTGTCGTCCGTCCTTCGGCTCGGACACAAACATCTACAAAAATACGGAATTTTGGAGGTCGGCCGCTCAGAATGAAAAATAAGGCTGCTATCTACATGCACCTCTTATTCGCACGTCATGCCCTACTAACCAGGTCGGGGCAGACATTTCGCGTTAGTAATATGATATGCTTTCGAAGAGTATTACCGAGTCATTAGCTTGAAACCTCTTCATCCGTTTCCCCTTTCGGCTTAAACTTCTCGATCCATCCCTGAAATTGCCAGGGGCGAAGAAAGAGCCAGACGCCGAGACACAATTGGATAGCAGATGGTAAGATAAACTCTAAAGAAAATTCGGATGAGTAAATTGGAGCTGTCAGCGAAATATTTATTTCCCTAAGCAATGTTGTAAGTGCAGTAAGGGCAGCCCAAAGACCAACGACGCTGAAAGCCAAAGTCTGAATGCTCTCCATCGAGATTGGAGTTTCATAGTAATCTATCATTTCTGGTGCCTCTTCATCGAGACGTTGTGTAGCAACCTCAGCTGATTCGCTCGACAATGTTTGTGTGACACCTTGCCCATTATCCCGCAACGCATCCGATAGAACGGGAATCGCGAAGACTTTTTGCATCAGCCATTCACTTTTTCGCCATAAAAGCGAAATTGCGAACACCATGACGCAGATCATAAATGCAGACACCCAGAATCCAGCGATCCCCGGTACTTTGGAAGCCGTCTGGAATAAGGTGCCCAGACTTGTAATTATGTTAAATAGCAAATACAGCGCGAACAGCCGGAATACCAGAACGACGAATTGTCTTTTAGTCATAAGCTCTTAAAAGAACAAAAATCCAACGATAATATGACCGGTACATTAAATCTTATTTACGATTGCATAATTATGCAACTTTATGCATAAAAGTCCGTTGTAGGTTTTCCACTCATGAAACAGATACGAACGGCGGTCTTTGGGGCTTCGGGCTATGCTGGCGGCGAACTGATGCGTTTGCTTGCGCGGCATCCGCACGTCCAGCTTGGACAGGTATTTGCGAAAAGCTTCGCGGGAGCTGCCGTCAGCAGCGTTCATGCATGGGATGATGAGGATGCCGTTTTCGAAGAATTCTCCAGCGCCGACGCCGTCGATGCTGAAGTTTGCTTCCTCGCACTTCCACATGGGGAAGCGATGGAGATCGCACCCATGCTTCTCGATCAGGGCAAGATCGTTATCGATCTTGGTGGCGATCATCGCTTGAAAGACCGTGCGCTGTTCGAGAAATATTATAAGAAGCAGCAAACTTCCGGTTCCATTCTTGATGAAGCAGTCTATGGCCTCCCTGAATGGAACGCCACGGCCATTCGCGCTTCGCGTTTCGTTGCAAATCCGGGCTGCTATGCGACGAGTGCCATTCTTGCGCTTGCACCTGTGCTTGTTGAAGGGCTGATCGAGCCGGATTCCATTATTATTGATTCCATGTCTGGCGTTTCCGGAGCGGGGCGTAAGGCGGCCATCGAATACTCCTTCTCCGAAGTAAATGAGAATGTGAAGGCCTATCGCCTCGGTGACCATCAACATATTCCGGAGATCGAAACCGTACTTGGCGAGATCTCGGAAGAAGAGGTGAGGATCACATTCACGCCGCATCTTATTCCCATCACGCGCGGGATTTATTCCACGACGTATGCCACGCTTTCCGGCGCGTATTCAGGAAGTGATGTAAAAGAAGCATTTCAAAAGCATTATACAAATAAGCCCTTCGTCCGGCTGCCTGTAAACATTCCCGAAGTTCGTCGCGTGACCAATACGAATTTCATTGATATTTATTCAACGGTTCTCCCCGAACGCAATCAAGTGATCATTATATCAACGCTCGATAATCTCGTCAAAGGCGCAGCCGGACAAGCTGTGCAAAATATGAACCTCGTCTGCGGGTACGAGGAAACGGAGGGATTGCTATGAGCATCTCTCGAAACGGTACAACGTCACGGGATTTTCGCGAGATACCTGGAGGCATTACTGCGCCCAAGGGCTTCACAGCGGCTGGCATGTATTGCGGCATCCGCAAAGTAAAGAAGGACATCGCACTTATCAAGAGCGATGTGCCGGCAAACGTTGCCGCAGTCTTCACATTGAATGCTGTTGTTGCGGCACCGCTGGTTGTGGACAAAGAATTACTCGCGCAGAGCGGGAATGTCTGCCGTGCGGTCGTTGTCAACAGCGGGAACGCAAATGCCGTCACCGGCGAGCGCGGCATGAATGATGCCTGGACTATGGTTCGCACTGCAGCTAAATCGCTCGGCATACCGGAAAACGAAGTGCTCGTTTCTTCAACGGGCGTCATTGGCCAATACTTGCCGATGGAGAATATCGTCGCAGGCATCGAACAACTTCCAGCTCTGCTATCCACCGATGGAAGCATGGATGCTGCAGAGGCGATCATGACGACCGATACGTATGCGAAGGAAATTGCAGTAGAATTCCCAACTTCTGCCGGACATACTATTCGCATTGGCGGTATTGCGAAAGGATCTGGCATGATCGCGCCGAACATGGCGACGATGCTTGCTTTTCTCACAACCGATGCCGCTGTTGCTCAACCGCTTCTCCAGAAAACTTTTGCTCGGCTTATCGACCGCTCGTTCAACCGTATTTCCGTCGATGGTGACATGAGCACGAACGACATGGCGACCATCATGGCGAATGGTTTATCCGGAGCGCCGGCCTTGCTCGAAGGAACGAAAACGTTTGAGATCTTCGAGCGTGCCCTGGAACATGTTCTTGTGTATCTCGCCAAGCTCATCGCCCGCGATGGCGAGGGCGCTACGAAACTTGTGGAGATCGTCGTGAACGGTGCTCGCACCGAATCCGAAGCTTTGCAGGCCGCGCGGGCAGTGGCCAACAGCAATCTGGTGAAAACCGCCATCCATGGCGCCGACGCGAATTGGGGTCGCATCCTCGCGGCGGTTGGGTATTCGGGTATCGCGTTCGATCCGGCGAACATCCAATTATTCTTTAATGAGCTTCCTGTGCTCGAAAGCAATTACGGCATCGTGATGGATGAAGTAAAAGCCAAGGAAGCATTCGCAAATGAGAATCTTACCATCACGATCAATCTGAATCAAGGCAGCGAGAGCGCAAATTTCTGGACGTGCGATCTCTCCAAAGAATACGTACACATCAACGCAAGCTATAGGTCATGACAACGACACTTACCAAAGAAGAGATACTCACCAGTGCTCTGCCGTATATCCAGCGCTACGAAGGAACAACCTTCGTGATCAAATACGGTGGAGCAGCCATGACCGACGATTCGCTGAAAGAATCCTTCGCGAAGGATGTTACGCTGCTGAAAAAGATCGGCATTAACGTAGTGATCGTTCATGGCGGTGGGAATGAAGTAACGGAGCTTTCGTCGAAGCTTGGGATGGAAACCCGATTTGTCGGCGGACAGCGTTATACCGATGAAGCAACGTTAAAGACGGTTGTTATGACGCTTGCCGGCAGTGTGAACAAAGAGATCGTTGCGCTTATCAACCGTGCTGGCGGCAGCGCTATAGGCATCAGCGGTATCGATAACAATCTTATCACAGCAACGAAGTATGCACCCAAAGGGCATGACCTTGGCCTTGTCGGGCAAGTTGAAAAGGTGAATGCCGATTGGCTGAATAAACTTGTCGGTTCCGGTGTGATGCCGGTGATCGCTCCCGTCGGTGTTGCCGTGAACGGCGACATCTATAACATCAATGGCGATATTGCAGCCAGCGCAATTGCGCAGGCACTTGGTGCAGAAAAACTATTTTTTCTTACGGATACCGAGGGAGTTCTTGTCGATGGTGAGCTGGTACCCACGCTCACGAATACTCGCGCTCAGCAGTTAATGAGACAAAATATCATCACGGGTGGAATGATACCGAAGGTGAACGCTTCGTTCGAAGCGTTGGCGAACGGAGTCAACAAAGTTCACTTGATCAATGGTGCGGCAAAGCATTCCTTGCTGCTGGAGATCTTCACACACGAGGGTGTGGGTACGCAGATCATTCGCGAAGAGAAAGTTTTTGGAAATCCTTCGACGATTCGCCCCACGCCTTCCCTGGAAGAAAAGCTCAAGCACGATCTGCTCGATCTTACCATCATGACGAAACAGGACGTCGAGGATCTGATGCATCTGACCGACGTATTGAAGCATTCCGACGCCAAGCCACTGGCCGGAAAGCACGTTACGCTTCTATTTCAAAAGCCTTCACTAAGAACGCGCGTTTCATTTGAAGTCGGCGTTTCTCAACTTGGCGGAACATCCCTTTATCTTTCCAACGAAGGCGTTGGCATCGGCGAGCGTGAGTCCGTTGAAGATGTTGCACGCGTGCTTTCTTCCTATTCCAATTGTATTGTAGCTCGGTTATTCGATCACAACCTCTTACTTCAACTCGCCGAGTATTCAAGCGTGCCGGTCATCAATGCACTGACGGACCGCTCGCATCCGTGCCAGATTTTGGCCGATATGTACACCATTCGTCAGCATGGTAAGCTCACGCCCGGGCTGAAGATCGCATTTGTAGGCGATGGAAACAACGTTGCACACTCATGGCTCGAAATGGCGGCGATCTATCCGATGCACCTTGCTATTGCGGCGCCTATGGGATATCACCCCGATCCGGAGATCCTTGCGTACGCAACAGGAACCGGAATCAGCACTATCGAAATATTAGACGATCCGCGCATCGCTGCCGATAGCGCCGACGTGATCTACACGGATGTTTGGACGAGCATGGGCCAGGAGTCCGAGCAGGAAGCACGAATGAAAGCGTTCAAGCCCTATCAGGTGAATAGTAGGCTTGTGGAACTTGCGCATCCGAATTCGCTCATCATGCACTGTCTGCCGGCGCATCGTGGCGAAGAGATCACCAGTGATGCGCTGGATTCCAAGCACTCCGTAGTATTCGATCAGGCGGAGAATAGGCTGCATGTGCAAAAAGCGATACTTACTACGCTGCTTTCCAATGGCGGCGAGGGCATTCGAGCAACACGAGATTTTGACAGTATGAACGCATCGACCGCGAATATGTCGCCTATGATGCGTCCTGTCCAACACAACTATGACAAAGAAGCAGAGACAATTTACCATTCGTGAGATCATATCGAAACAGCAGGTTAGTTCGCAGGAGGAACTTCAACGCCGACTGAAAAAGGCAGGATTTCCCGTGAATCAGGCCACGCTTTCACGTGATCTAACGGAGATGGGGATCAATCGTATCGGAACCAATGAGGGTCCAAGGTATGAAGTGGATGAATCCGGTGAAGATACGCGGGTTCGCGAGCTTATGAGCTACGAAGTGCGGGATATTCAGCGAAACGATTCGATGATCGTGATCCGAACCTTGGCCGGACGTGCGCATGGCGTGGCAGAGCTGATCGATTCGCTGCATTCGCAATACATTCTTGGCACGCTTGCCGGCGATAACACCATCTTTGTTGCGCCGCGGGCCAGCAAGGATCTCAACCGTCTTGTTAAGGAACTTAGAGGATTTATTACAGGAGAATAATACTATGCACAATGTAAATGGACTTGGCGGCCTGGAAGGCGCGCGTATTGCACTTGCTTTTTCCGGAGGGCTTGATACCTCGGTGATCGCATCCTGGCTGCAGGAAGAATTTGGCGCGGAGATCATCACGGTCTCCGGCGATCTCGGGCAGGAAAAGGAATTAAAGGGAATTACCGAAAAAGCTTTCCAGCTTGGCGCTAAGGCTGCGCACCACATCGATCTACGAAAGCAGTTCGCTGAGGATTTTGTTTTTCGTGCGTTGAAGGCTGGTGCGCTCTATGAGGGCGTGTATCCGCTGGCAACGGCGCTGGGCCGTCCCTTGCTTGCCAAAACGCTTGTCGAGATCGCACGCAAGGAGGAATGCACGGTGGTTGCGCATGGTTGCACCGGCAAAGGGAACGATCAGGTGCGGTTCGATGCAGGAGTGTGGGCGTTAGCGCCGGATCTTCGCGTGATCGCGCCGGTACGCCACTGGCCATTCAAATCGCGTGAGGATGAAATTGCTTATTGTGCGGAGCGCGGCATTCCTGTATCTGCAACTAAAGCCAATCCCTATTCCATCGACGAAAACCTTTGGGGCACCAGCATCGAGTGCGGCGTGCTCGAAGATCCCACCGTTGCTCCGCCGGAAGATGCGTATCAGCGGACGGTTTCTCCGACCGCAGCTCCGGACATGCCAGAATCCATCACCATTACCTTTGATAATGGAGTACCCGTTGCATTGAATGGTGAGAATATTGAGGCTGTCGATCTTATCCGGATGCTCAATCATCTAGCTGGTGCCCATGGCATTGGCCGATTGGATATGATCGAGAACCGCCTTGTTGGAATTAAATCCCGCGAGATCTACGAAGCGCCCGGAGCAACGCTCCTGCATTTCGCGCATACCGAGCTCGAACGGCTCACGCTCGATAAGTGGACGGCACACGCGAAAGCAAAGATCGCGCAGGATTATGCCAATATCGTCTATAACGGACTTTGGTTCTCACCGCTCCGCAAGGCGCTCGATGCGTTCGTGGATGAAACGCAGACCCGCGTGAGCGGGGATGTCAAGGTCGAAATGTATAAAGGGAATCTTCGCATTCTCTCGCGTACTTCACCATTTTCGCTTTACGATAAGGCGCTTGCCTCTTATACCGCAGAAGACACGTTCGATCACTCATCGGGCGAAGGATTTTCGAAGATCTTCTCACTACCATTACGAACACTGGCTCGGTCGGCAGAATTTGCAGAACGAGTACAGGAACCAGTATAATGGCTAACCAACCGGCGCTTTGGGGTGGGCGATTTCAGGAAGCAATCTCGGAGATCGCCCACCGGTTCTCTTCGAGCATCACAGTCGATGGGAAGCTATGGCGCGAAGATATTCGTGGTTCCATTGCACACGCTCGAATGCTCGGCGAATGCGACATCATTACACAGGATGAAGCAAGCGCCATCATTTTGGGATTGGAAGTTGTTGCCAGTGAGATAGAAACCGGCACGCTTCAATTCAACGATTCGATGGAGGATGTTCATCTTGCCATCGAGGCGCGTCTGACAGAGAAGATCGGCTCCGCCGGAGGTAAGTTACACACGGGTCGAAGCAGGAACGATCAGGTTGCTGTCGATGAACGGCTATTCCTTAAACGGGCTGTTCCGGATCTATCTGAGAAAGTAACAGCGGTGATCGGCTCGTTGCTTACAAAAGCCGAGGAATATATCGAGGCGATCATGCCTGGCTATACGCATCTCCAGCGTGCCCAGCCAGTGCTGCTTGCGCATCATATACTTGCATACGTCGAGATGTTCGGTCGCGATCGCGAGCGGCTGGCCGGTTTGTTAAGCCGTGTAGATCGCTCACCACTCGGCGCAGCAGCATTTGCTGGAACATCCTACCCCATCGATCGCGAAATGACAGCGCGGGAACTCGGATTTGCCGGGATCCTCGATAACAGCATCGATGCCGTAAGCGATCGCGATTATTTGATCGAATTGGCGAGCACCTGCTCGATCATCATGATGCATCTGAGCCGCCTGGCGGAAGAGCTGGTACTTTGGTCCACGCGGGAGTTCGGATTTGTCACGATGTCGGATGCGGTGACGACGGGTTCCAGCATTATGCCGCAGAAGAAGAATCCTGACATGGCGGAGTTGATCCGCGGGAAAGTTGGCAGAGTTTATGGCTCGCTCATCAATCTGCTCACAATCATGAAGGGATTGCCGCTGGCATACAACCGAGATATGCAGGAGGACAAACAACCTATGTTCGAGGCGATCAATACTACCGGTGACAGTCTGGAGATGATGGCTTTGATCGTACGCGAGATCTCCTTCAATACGGCACAAATGGAATCCGCTGCACGCGGAGACTTAATGGCAACGGAGATCGCCGACTATCTCGTCAGATCAAAAGGGGTTCCATTCCGTGAAGCACATCACATTACCGGCAGGATCGTTTCGTTTGCTGAGAAGAATGGCAAAGCTCTAGACGATATTTCGATCGAAGAATATCGAGGTTTTTCAGATCATTTCGAGTCCGATATTCTTGAATATCTCGATCCTCGAAGAAGCCTGTTCGAGAAAAGGTCTGCTGGAAGCACCAACCCCAGCATGGTTCGCGAAGCTATTCGGCGCTGGCGAAACGCATGACGCTACGCATGATTTCTTCCACTATTACGGCCAGCGGAAGTAATTGCTGAGCAGTGAATCCCCGCTGACGGCCTGATAGGCTACTTCTGTCATGGTATCGACCTGAAGTGGTAATACGACAGTGACCACAGGATAATTTCCAGCAGAATCAGATGCTATTCCCAGATCGAATGTTGTAAGAATTGGGTAGTCCGTGCGTTGCAGTCGCGCGCCCTTTATCGGCGCGCCATTTTTTGTGACCCGAAAATGGAAAATGGCGGAGTTCGTAACGGAAGTATCGGAAACTACCGCCAGAAGCAGGGGATAATTGGTAGTAGAGGTTGAATCGCTGCAGCCTATCCACAGGCTCCCTGTTAAAATTGCGATCATCAAAAAGAAGCGTGATTTCATTTAGCTGTTGAACGATAGTGATTTGATCTTTTGCTTGATATCGGCGAGCCGCTGCTGCTTGACAGGGAGGAACACGACTTCGCGAGTTTGACCATCGATCTTTACACGAATACGCTCTGGATTCAGCAGATCGAGGATCCGCTGAACTTCTTCACCGGCTGCGCCAAAGCCATATCGCACCTTCACCGAGATCGTGCCATTGGCTTCGATCTGGATCAGGTATTTCTCTGCCTTCATTCCGATCATCTGTAGGGGTAGTTTTGAGGAGCGCGAAGGCCGAATGCACGGTTAATGACCATTAACCGTGGTATTCCCATCCTTCAATGCAAATATGAACTTGTCAACAACGAAATTGATTTCAACTGATTAACACACGAATCCATGCGCAATCGTGCCGCAGGTTGAACTCGAAGGTGAGTAACTTCACTTTTGTAATGGTATGATACGAGGAATTCTTCCATTAGGGGAATTCGTTTATTTTATCCAATTTAACACCTTCCGATGGGGGTGCTTTGCTCTGATGGTTCGTTGGAGCTGGCTGAGAAATACCCCAGGGACCTGATCTGGATAATGCCAGCGTAGGGAATACGGAAATGTCACATAAAAAAACTTCTTTTGATTTTATTACGACCCGGCGATTCTATGAACCTCCGCGCGTCGCTCTTACCATCGGCGGCTCCGACCCAACAGGCGGTGCCGGCATTCAGTCCGATTTAAAAACGTTCCAACATTTTGGCGTGCATGGCCTGAGCGCGATTACTGCCGTTACGGTTCAGAATACATCCGGTGTTATTTCAACAAATCCGGTCAGCGCCGAGCTTTTGCGCGAACAACTCGAAACGCTTGCAGATGATATTGAATTTAGTGTCGCAAAAATAGGTATGCTCCCTTCCGCCGAGATCGTGCATGTGGTGGCGGAATTCTTTAACTGGAAAGCCATCGGCATACCTGTGGTGCTCGATCCTATCCTTGCTTCGTCGAACGGTGTGCCATTCCTGGATGCAGAGGCGATCGAAGTCATGAAAAAAGAACTGTTCCCACGCATGGCTCTGGTGACGCCAAATATTCCGGAAATTACTACCCTGACCGGAATCCGCGTCGAACAGGAAGAATCGATGATCCAGGCTGCTCTTGCCTTTCGCGATTTTCATGTAGGAGTGCTCGTGAAAGGCGGTCATGCAGAAGCCAGCAACGAATGCCGTGATTTGTTATCCTGGGCTGGCGAGATGGAGTGGATTTCCTCGCCAAGAATTCAAAAAGAGGTTCATGGCACAGGGTGTGTACTCTCCGCTGCCATTGCAAGTGGAATGGCGCTCGGCAAATCAATAGGTGACGCGGTTCACGAAGCAAAAATATTCATCGGCGAAATGCTCAAAGGCGCACGACCGCTAGGCGCTGGACAACAAATTTTCGAATTTCCACCTTTTTCAGTCAATTAATATGGAAGAGACTATTCTACGACCATTTCCGAACAGCCGCAAGGTATATGCAAGCGGCAATTTGCATCCTGATATTCGCGTGCCATTCCGCGAGATCACACTTACGAAAACAAAATTAGCACAAGGATTTGAAGAGAACCCGCCGGTGCGCGTGTATGACACGACCGGCCCCGCTGCCGAGCAAGGTGTTGCGCCTGATGGAACGGTTACCATGCATGATGTTCGTGCAGGGCTTTCGCCAATTCGACGCGATTGGATAACGCGCCGTGGCGATGTTGAAGAATATGAAGGCCGTAATGTACGACCTGAGGATAATGGGTACTCGAATGAGGATCAGCTCATCCGCGCATATTCCAAAGAGAAGGGAAAGCTCGAGTATTTTCCTGGGCTAAAGCGAAAACCACTCAAAGCAAAATCCGGCAATGCTGTTTCGCAAATGTATTACGCGAAACGTGGCATTATCACACCAGAGATGGAATTCGTAGCTATTCGCGAGAACATAGCTCCCCTCTCCCAGCAGGGAGAGGGGTTGGGGGTGAGGCCGGGAGCGAGGAATTCCATTTATCATCAACACCCCGGCAATCCTTACGGAGCTTCCATTCCCAATGTCATCACGCCGGAGTTCGTGCGCGACGAAATTGCGCGCGGCCGAGCGATCATTCCCTCCAACATCAACCATCCCGAATGCGAGCCAATGGCGATCGGGCGCAATTTCCTCGTCAAGATCAACGCAAATATTGGTAATTCTGCCATTGCAAGTTCCATCGAAGAGGAGGTAGAGAAAATGCTCTGGTCCATTCGCTGGGGTGCCGACACGGTGATGGATCTTTCGACCGGTAAGCATATTCACGAAACGCGCGAGTGGATCATCCGCAATGCGCCGGTGCCGATAGGGACGGTTCCCATCTATCAGGCGCTGGAAAAAGTCGATGGTCGTGCCGAGGAACTTACATGGGAGATATTCCGCGACACGCTCATCGAGCAAGCTGAGCAAGGCGTGGATTATTTCACGATCCACGCCGGAGTACGTTTGGCATTCGTGCCAATGACTGCTAACCGCATGACGGGTATCGTCTCGCGGGGCGGAAGCATCATGGCAAAATGGTGTCTTTCACATCATACAGAAAGTTTCCTTTACACGCACTTTGCTGACATTTGCGAAATCATGCGGGCTTATGACGTTTCATTCTCGCTTGGAGATGGCTTGCGCCCCGGCTCGATCGCAGATGCGAATGACGAAGCGCAACTTGCCGAGCTTCGCACGCTCGGGGAACTTACCAAAATTGCCTGGGAAAATGATTGTCAGGTCATGATCGAAGGCCCCGGCCACGTTCCGATGCAGCTCATTAAAGAGAACATGGATCTCGAACTGCGCGATTGTTACGAAGCGCCGTTTTATACGCTTGGTCCACTTACAACAGACATTGCGCCCGGCTACGATCACATCACCAGCGCCATTGGGGCGGCGATGATCGGATGGTTCGGCTGCGCGATGCTTTGCTATGTCACGCCGAAAGAGCATTTGGGTTTACCGGATAAGAACGATGTACGCGAGGGCGTCATCACCTACAAAATAGCTGCTCATGCTGCCGATCTTGCAAAAGGACACCCCGGCGCACAGCTTCGTGACAATGCACTGAGCAAAGCTCGCTTTGAATTCCGTTGGGAGGATCAGTTCAATCTGGCGCTCGATCCGGAACGCGCGAGATCCTACCATGATGAAACGCTTCCACAGGAGGGTGCGAAGACTGCGCATTTCTGCTCCATGTGCGGCCCACATTTCTGCTCGATGAAGATCACGGAAGATGTTCGCAAATATGCTGCAGAACATGCTCTTTCCGAACAGGATGCACTGACTGCCGGCATGCAAGAAAAAAATCAGGAGTTCGCCAAAGCGGGAAGTGAACTTTATATTATTGAATCCCCATCCATTGCATGATCCTCGAAACGAAAGACCTTACACGTCAATTCGGTAAGTTCACTGCAGTCGACAAGCTAAACATTTCGATCGCACAGGGTGAGATCTTTGCGCTGCTCGGCCCGAACGGCGCAGGCAAGACAACGGCCATCAAGATGCTCACAACGCTTTTGCCGCCAACTTCCGGCGATGCGATGATTAGCGGCTTTAGCATTACCCATGCCGCATCGCATGTGCGAGCAAACATCGGATATGTGCCGCAGATGCTCTCTGTCGATGGTTCGCTGACTGGATATGAAAATCTGCTGCTGTTTGCGAAGCTTTACGATCTTCCGCGGGCGGATCGCAAAGCGCGTATCGACGAATCGCTGGAATTCATGGGTCTTACCGAAGCGGCGAACAAGTCTGCGAAGGATTACTCCGGCGGTATGATCCGGCGACTAGAGATCGCGCAATCCATGATGCACCGTCCACCGATGCTGTTTTTGGATGAGCCAACTGTCGGGCTCGATCCGATCGCGCGAAATGTGGTATGGAAACATATCGTCGATCTCCAAAAAGAATTTGGTACAACGATCCTCCTCACTACGCACCTTATGGAAGAAGCCGATGAACTCTGCAATCGCGTGGCGTTTCTCTCGCGTGGGAAACTGGCAGCAATTGGAACTCCCAAAGCGCTGAAAGATTCCATGGAAGATAAGAACGCAACGCTCGAGGACGTTTTTATTCATTACGCATCCGAAACGCTCGATTCAGGTAATAAAGCCGATTACCGTGCAATTCGGCGCGACCGAACCACAGCCGCACGCGTCGGATAGAAGCGTCAGTATCTAATGCAACCACTATTCAAATTTTTCCAAAAGACCTGGGTCATAGCCGAGTTCGAGATCATCAAGATCTTTCGAGACCCGACGGAAATTTTCACGCGCTCGGTGCAGCCAGCATTGTGGCTGCTGGTGTTCGGCCAGGTGTTCGCGCGAATGCGCATCACCGGCAATGTGAACTATCTGGATTTCATGGCGCCAGGCATTCTCGCGCAGAGTACGCTCTTCGTTTCCATCTTCTATGGTATTGCCATTATCTGGGAACGCGATCTGGGACTGACACATAAATTTCTTGCTACACCGACACCGCGCGCCGCGCTCGTGCTTGGAAAATCGTTATCGGCAGGCGTACGCTGTGTTCCTCTCGCGATCATTGTGTATATCCTTGCGCTTTTACTTGGTGTACACATTATATGGGAACCGCTCGCATTGCTTGGGGTGCTGGCGATGGTCATACTTGGCGCGATCTTCTTTTCTACGTTCTCGCTCATCATTGCCTGCTTAGTAAAAACGCGCGAGCGTTTCATGGGAATCGGCCAGCTCATGACCATGCCGCTCTTTTTTGCGAGCAATGCTATTTATCCGATCGCGCTCATGCCGGGATGGTTGCAGGTACTTTCACGAGTAAATCCGCTAACCTATATGATCGATGCGCTCCGTGAATTGATGACCGGGCAAACCGGACAGTTTGGGCTTGGTCTCGATTTCATCGTGCTTACAATTTCATCTCTCGTGCTTGTTACGATCGGAGCCTCACTTTATAAGCGAGTGATAACATGACGAACCTGAGATCATTGTTGATGGTAATTCGAGCTAAGCGTGCGAACGAAAGCGATGACATCTTTTACTCGCTGATCGGAAAGTTGCGGCTGAGCGGGCATCCCAGGGTAGCCGAATTGCGCTCCACCCTGCTTAATGACTGTGTAGATATGAAGATTCGAAAGCTTATCCATGTAAGCGCCATTCGTATGATCGCGTGGCTTAGGATTCATTGCAACGGAGGCAGGGCCATCGCCTTTGCCGGCGCTGCCATGGCATGGCGCGCAGGTTTCCATATATTCAGCTTTGCCGGCGGCAATATGTTCGGCGCTCATATCGATGGTAAGGTTTGCGGTTTCCGAACCGCCTCCGGCAACCGATCCTTCATTATACTTCCCGTTCATCTTCCCACACGATGAAAGCAAGACGAGCGAGGCAACAATGATGAATGAAAATAGTATTGATTTCATGACGACAATTTCAAGCGATGAATTTTGGACGATTCTAAACGCAATCTCCGTAGATTTTGTCGCAACCCCAGGACTACAATAATGCCGAATGCAAAATCACATATTGTTATCGGTGGCGGCATCATGGGGCTTGCGATCGGCTGGCGGCTTCTGCATGAAGGAGCGGAGCATGTAGTAATTTTTGAAGCAGGGGAAGCTGCGCGTTCAGGCGCAGCGTGGGTCGCGGCCGGAATGCTTTCTCCGCGCGCCGAAGCCGGTTTCGAGGACATGGATGTTTATGAAGAGGGCTTGCGCAGCCTTGATCTCTTTCCCCAATTTTTGGATGAACTTCGTGCAGATGGAGGAGAGCTAATTCCATCCATCGATCGATGCGGCACACTGGTTCTCGCCACGAACGCCGATGAATCGCGTGAGCTTACGCGTCAGTATGATTTTCGCAAGCGGATGAACATTCCTGTGCAACGCCTGACGGGTGATGAAGCACGAGAACGAGAACCCCTGCTTAGCACAAAAGTTACAGGCGCTTTGTGGCTCGAAAAGGATGCGCAGATCAATAACCGCACACTTTGTCTCGCGTTGAAGGAAGCATTCCTGAAGCGTGGCGGAATATTGCGAGAGCATTGCAAGATTGCAGAAATTGTCACTAAGAATGGGAAAGCGATTGGAATTCGTGCTGGGGATGAAGAAATTGAAGCCAGCAGCATTACTATCGCTGGTGGCGCGTGGTCATCACAGATTAATGGAATTGCTCCTGCAATACCAGTCCGACCGGTGAAGGGGCAAATGATCGGTCTGCGAATGACGCCGCAAGCACGGCTTAAGCAGCCAGTCAGAACGCCACGAGTGTATCTCGTGCCAAAAGACGATGGTCGCCTACTTGTAGGCGCAACGGCCGAAGAAGTTGGATTCGATCAACGTGTTACCGCCGGGCCACTTATGGAACTACTTCACTTTGCGTGGGAGATCGTACCTGCAGTTTATGAACTGGAATTCGAGGAGGCACTCGCGAGTTTTCGTCCGGCTACACGTAATCATCGTTCCATTGTGGGAAAAGCAGAAGCAGAGAATCTTTATTTTGCAACAGGCCATTGGCGACATGGAATATTGATGGCGCCGTTAACGGCTTTCGAGATTTCTAAACAGATACTCGCTTCCAAATAATAAAAGCGCGATCATGAGATTAATAATTGGCCAAGAGGAAAAACAGCTTGAGGTTCGTGCGGTAGGCGATCTGCTGCAAGCACTTGCGCTTCCTGCGGATGGCAAGGGTATTGCCATTGCGGTGAACGATACAGTCGTTTCTCGATCTCGTTGGCCAGAACAACAACTTCGTGAGGGCGACCGCGTTGAGATCGTTCGTGCGGTACAAGGAGGATGACATAGATGCAAGATTCTTTCACAATAGCCGATAGAACACTTACCTCAAGGTTGATCTTGGGAACGGCGCGTTACCCAAATCCAGAGACGATGCTCGAATCCATTGCGGCGAGCGGAGCAGAGATGGTAACTGTTGCGGTACGCCGCTATAATCTGCAAGATAATTCGAGCGAGAGCATTCTGGGATTGCTCAAGAGCGGAGCATTTCATATATTGCCGAATACGGCCGGCTGCTACACCGCGAAAGAAGCCGTGCTCACCGCCGAGCTTGCACGTGAAGCGCTTGAAACGAACTGGATCAAGTTGGAAGTCATTGGTGATGATGAAACACTGATGCCGGATGCCGTGGAATTATTAAAAGCCGCCGCTCAGTTGATCTCACTTGGGTTCACCGTGCTTCCGTACACGAACGATGATCCTGTAACTGCACGCAAGCTTGCGGACATGGGCTGCGCCGCCGTGATGCCGCTTGGCGCGCCTATTGGTTCTGGCGGAGGAATTCGGAATCCAGCTAATATTGCTATCATTCGTGAACTGGTTTCGATCCCAATGCTAATCGACGCAGGAATTGGAACAGCTTCCCACGCCGCGCTCGCAATGGAATTAGGTGCAGACGGAATCTTATTAAACACAGCCATTTCATGTGCGGAGCATCCGGCACAGATGGCACGCGCAATGAAGCTTGCTGTGGAAGCAGGCCGGGCGGCGTATTTGGCAGGCCGAATACCAGAGCGATTAATGGCTGAGCGTTCGAGCCCGATCGGAGGTATGATCGGACATGGTTAATTTTTCACTCTATGCGATAACCGACCGCTGGATCAATCCAGATCTGAAGCAATTTGCAATTCAGGCCGCGCGTTGCGGTGTTCGTGCACTGCGCATACGCGAAAAGGATCTGGATCGCGTAAGTTCGTTCCGCCTTGCAAATGAATTACGTGCTGCGCTTCCCAAACAAAAACTATTTCTAAGCGCGCCAGAGGAAGCTGATGAAATGGTTGGAACGGCGGCTGGATTTGCAGCCGTTGTTGGCGCTAACGGGATTCATTTGCCCGAACATGCGATCGGCGACCAATGGTCTCCGAACCGACTGAAAGCTGCAATGAACGATCTTCTGTGCGGTGTTAGTGTCCACTCTGTTGAGTCAGCAAGAAAGGCAGAGCGATGGGGTGCGGATTTTCTGACATTTGGACCTGTGTATGCAACACCATCCAAAGAGGCGCTTGGTTTTGGACCGCAAGGGCTGAAGAAACTTTCCGAGGTAGTGAAAACAGTTAATATCCCAGTTCTTGCTATCGGTGGAATCACACCTGCCCGTGCGAAAGAGTGTGTCGATCAAGGCGCCTGGGGTGTTGCCGCTGTTCGCGACTTATTGACCGCGCCGAACCTCAAGGAGCGTATTGCCGAGTACAAAGATGTGTTAGGGGTGTTATGAATTCGCTTCAGGGACTTCACGTTATCGTTGGTGGCGACAAGATCGATCGGACACTGGAACTCGCCCGCATCGCTGATTCAGAAGGCGCGAGCGTCATTCAGCTGCGTGAGAAAAGTCGATCTGATCGGGAAATCTTCGAAATTGCAATAGGACTTCGCAAGATCATCCATCGGGCAGTGTTTGTGATAAACGATCGTGCAGATATTGCAAAAGCATCGGGTGCAGATGGGGTACATCTCGGTCAGGACGATCTGCCGATCGAATCGGCAAGAAACCTGCTTGGTACTAACTGCATCATCGGGGTCTCAACATCAAATATTGAGCAAGCTCTTGAGGCTGAACAAAAGGGGGCACATTATCTAGGTTTCGGCCACATGTTTCCAACACGGTCGAAAGAAAAACCTTCCCAACCTAAATCCAGGGATGAACTGCGTTCTGTTATCGCTTCTGTTTCCATTCCTGTTATCGCTATCGGTGGTATTACAACATTGAATATGGAAGACATTATTTGTCCTGGCCTTGGCGGCATTGCTGTGATAAGTGCGGTAAGTGAAGCGGATAATCCTGCAGCGGTTATTCGGCAATTTGTTAGAATGTTGGAGGAACACCATGCCATTGCTGCCTGACGAATTGAAGCGATATTCCCGGCAAATTCTACTTCCAGAATTTGGTATGATTGGCCAGGAGCGGCTGAAAGAAGCACGCGCGCTTGTCATCGGAGCAGGTGGGCTCGGTTCACCTGCTGCCATCTACCTTGCCGCCATGGGTGTAGGAACAATTGGAATTATTGATGACGATAAGGTTGCGGTATCCAATCTTCATCGGCAAATTCTTTATCGTGAAGGCGATATTGGACAATCAAAAGCGAATCTCGCAGAAAGTCTGCTATCGGAAATAAATCCGCGTTCAAGTATCATCGCTTTTGAAAAACGGCTTACTTCGAAAAACGCAATTGACATTTTGAGAGGATTCGATCTTGTGCTCGATGGTACGGACAATTTCTCAACCCGCTATCTTGTAAACGATGTCTGCCTAATGCTGGGGATCCCTCTTATCTCTGCATCCATTTTAAGATTTGATGGGCAGCTAACAGTGCTATGCACTTTTGACGGCCCGTGTTATCGCTGTTTATTTCCTCAGCCGCCAAATGCAGAGGATGCGCCTTCCTGCGTGGAAGCTGGTGTGATCGGCGCTCTCGCCGGTGTAATGGGAACGATGATGGCGATGGAGGCTGTAAAAATTATTGCCAAGATCGGTGAACCTTTGTCCGGAAGACTTTTGATCTACAATGCACTCGGAGCCATTGTTCGAACGTTCAAGGTACATCGAGATCCTGCGTGTTCAGCGTGCAGCATTCCTCATTCCGAACGAACACTCTTTGAAACTTATGACTACGACACTTGTGAGACGGATTCGGATGAGATCACTTGGGAAACATTCGCCGAGCGGCCGATCCCACTGGTGGATGTTCGCGAGGAGTGGGAATTTCAGGCCGCTCCTTCAACAGGGAGGCTGATCCCATTGGGTTCCCTGAGTGAACATCTTGAAGAATTACCGAAAGAAGATTTTGCAATAGTCTGTGCATCGGGTATTCGGAGTATGCAGGCCGTGACATTGTTGCGCACTTTTGGCATTGCGGCTAAAAGCATCCATGGTGGAATTTCTGCTCGGAACGCTTAATTCATCTTTTTCAACTTAGGAACATTATGTCCGTCTTATTTCTCACAGGTTCAACGGGTGCGCTTGGAAGCGCGATCCGCACAAAATATCTGGACGATGGCTGGAGCGTCGCTGGATTCTCGCATGAAGACGATGGCTTTACCGACGAGAGGTACCGCTTTTATGCATTCGATGCCACGAATGAGGCTGATGTCGAAAAAAGCTTCGCACAAGCTGTTCTCGATCTTGGAAGTCCACGTGCGCTCGTCGCGACCATTGGTGGTGTTCGACCCTGGAAATCCGTTGCTGATCTCACAATTGATGATTTTCGATTTCTATTTGAGCTCAATCTTTCAAGTTTTTTCATTTCCGCAAAACAAGCAATGAAGCTGATGTCCGTCGAAGGAACGATCATTTCTATCGGAGCGGAACCGGCGCTTTCACCTTCCGCAAAGAAGGGCGGGTACGTTGCCGCTAAGGCCGGCGTGATCGCGCTTACAAGAGTGATCGCTGAAGAAGGGAAAGAGAGAGGAATTAATGCGAATTGTATTGTGCCCACAACAATTCACACCAAGGCGAATGAGGAGTGGGGATCCCCAGACGAAATCCCCAAATGGACGAAACCAGAGGATATTGCTGCAATGTGTCTCTTCCTTTCGAGTGGAGCGGGTAAGACGGTGAACGGAGCAGTTATTCGAATGCCCAATAGGATGTGATCCTCCACGATCAAGCTTCAGCCTTTACAGTTGCAAGCCGTTTCCATATCTCTTCAGCATGTGGAAGCAGCTTAGCCTGCAAGCCATAGACAACATCGTCAACATATTCATCTGATCGCATACCCACCAAGACGGATGAGACTTGAGGCAAGCTGCGGAGCACAAGCACTGCTTTCTGTGAAAGTGATAGCGGTTGATATTCCTTCCCCATCAGCGCATCGAGTGCCTGATGAATTTTCATTGAGCGGTCGTAGCCACGATTTGTGTAGTAATTGGAGAGGTGTTCGAAAGCTTCATCGACGCTCTCTGCATAGTGCGTGAGAAATGCTATCAGCGAAGCATCCTCCTGCGAAAGTGGCCGCAAAATATCGAATGCATATTGAATACGAGGCGCGAGCACGGTGCGAGAAATGTCGAGCCATTCTTCGACACTTGCAAATTCTCTCCAGTTTGCTTCATCGAGGTTCTGGCCTAGTGTCAAAAATTGCTTGACGGCATCACGATTCTCCTTGTCAAGATCGAGCTGCGGTAACTGTGTAGAGGCAAATTCAACCTCCTGCAGTTTTATATCATGCAAAAGATCATCGAGATCTTCATCGGGTGGAACTTCTCGCAAGGGAAAATCTGAAAGACGAATCAACTTCTTGGCTGCAATGGCGTTAAGCGGACGATTAATGAGAACTCCGATATTCTTTTCCTCGCAGAATTCCAGGAGTGATTCCGTTCCATGCCGCTGATTTTTTTCAGCAATGGCACCTGGCTCGAATACATTCATTGGAAATTCGATAACAGCGAAATGATGCATTCCAGCGGCAAGTTCTTCCGCTGATTGCCACACATGCTCCAGCGAGGTTCGGTCGATAGCATCCTCCGGTCTTGTGAATGTATTGGAGCTAATTCCGTAAAATTGTATGCGTCCTCGCACAACTTCTTTTTCGAGGTATGCAAACGCTTGCTTGATGCGCCTGTGATATTCATCGATCACCTCGTCGGCAGGAATGCCCTCCCCGATCGCCCACTCGATGTAGTACTCTGGATTATGCAAAAGATAAACATCGAGCGTTTCGAGTTGAAGCCGCTCGAGCGAATCGGTGAGCTGGTCGCGAAGAAAATCAGGATGGATCGAATGCCAAAGTCCCTGACTATGACGAACCAGCTCAGAAAGCTCAGAACCAGGGGAATAATCTGCATGAGCTACATTTGCACGACGCTGCATCTCCTCAAAAAGCTCGCCCTGAATATACCCGCCTTTGGAGACCACGATCACTTCCTCTCGCTTCACGAGACCCTGTGTGACAAGCCCAGTCAACACTTCACCGATCAGCCGCTCCGAGTTTCCAGAAGCATAATTGGCAGACGTATCTATCAGATTGACACCCATACGCAGCGCTTTTGCCAGCGCCGCCCGATGTTCCTGGACGCGCGCATGAACGCGGTATGTGCCAAACCCAGCGCCGCTGCATGTAAGGCGTGTCCGCCCCAGGGTGCGATATGAATCCGCCCAATCTGGGTGCCTCGGCGGAATGGCTGAGGTTGCCCCTGGCGTGGCCTTTCCAGGAAGGAGGATGGGATGATCGATGAGGTCGCCTTTCGAATTTACTATCATTATTAAGAAATTGAGGGCATTAACTGCTAATAATGGGTTAGGGTGCCGAACTCACCCCACATGCGGGTGTTTACTATCAATTATAGATCACACAATTCCAAGTGAAATTCAGCGAGCACATAGGAAAAGGCATTTGGGCCTTCGCATCTCGTGGTTTGCAGCCTCTGTATGCGATTTCCATCATAATGGTTGCGCGCGCCATATCGCGCCAGGAGTTTGGGACTCTGATGGTCTTCCAAACGCTCTTCAGCATGCTCTTCACTTTCTCGGATGCATTCGCACTTCAAGCCATTGTGAAATTCGGGGTTGAGCCATTGGTCGAAATGGAAGAGCTTGTAACGGTCACGACCATGCTGTTCCTTGGCTTTCTTACGGTTTCGCTTTCGCTACTCCTTATTTTTCGAACACTCGTTGCATCGCTCTTGAACAATAGCGCGCTTGGCGATTTGCTCCCGTGGCTTGCTTTCTTTGCTTTTTTTACCATTCCAAGAGTCGTAGTTGTAAAGATACTTCAGACCAACTTTCAGATGAAAAAGATTTTCTTCGTGGATTTTGCAAATTTTGGAGTTGCTGGGATTCTGTTGGGAGTTCTGCTTGTCAAGGGGTCTATTCATGTTGCGTTGGATGTTGTTCACATTACGGTATTCACTGGACTTCTCTCCTCAATCGTTGCCACCATTTTGGTCCGACCACATCTAAAATTTCGAATGCGTTACTCACGCGCGATGCTTGCACGGATTTCCAACTTTGTCCGCTATCAAGTAGCAATGGGAGTTACCACAACTGCGCAGCAAAACATTGACACGCTTCTTGTGTCCGGGTTCACCGGCGCAACTGGAGCCGCCATCTATGGTAGCGCAAAGATGCTTTTTCGGGCATACGATATTGTTCGCGAAACGATGTCGCTTTTTGTATTTCCAGCTGCGAGTAAGTACCATTCACGGAATGATTATTTAACGCTCCGAACGATATTAGAAAAAAGTGTGAGCTTTTTATATCTAATCCTCATCCCCGGAGGGATTGTGCTTGCATTTGGTGCACCGCTCATCTTTCATCTATTGTATGCAACGAAGTATGATGCAAGCATCCCGATATTTCGCGTTCTTTTGCTTGCGACACTGCTGTTCCCCATCCAAATGGTATTTGCGGTCGCGATGTCGGGCATGGGGAAAATTAAGGAGCTATTCAGAATGATGCTCATTGGATTCGTGGTAAACGTTGCTTTGGCAACAGTGCTCTTGGCGACGATCGGCATTGTGGGAGCTGCTATTGCTTTCGTAGTTGCGAATGGCGTCCAGGCCATATTGTTCTTTTTTTACGTACGTAGAGAAGTCGGTGTCGGATTTTCCCAGCTTCTAGTCCGGGGATCATACGATGCCGTGCGATTTCTTCGCGAACATCTCTCGCGGTGGTTTCCTTGGCGGAGCTAGTTCGGATATTGTTTGAAAATTTGGTGTTTTGAGGTCCAGAACATGAGGACCATGGGGGCTTTAGTTTGAAGGATTTCCATTGTGAACCATCTGGGAAGTTGTTTGTTCCAATAGAAGTGGTCAACCATTCGATCTTTCCGTCTTAAATTTTCTTAAGGGATGAAAAATCTCTCGTTCGCGATGATTTTCATTATGTATGCATCTCTGATATTGGCACAAGGGATGGAGATAACACCTATTATTAGAGTCCCACATTCCCTTGCTGAGTTTACGATGACGATCAAAGAAGATTGTGCTGTAAAGACGCTCGGCATATTCCGCTGTGAAAGTTCACTTACACCGCTTCCGAATGAAGATAATAACTCAATGTATCCCAATCTGGCAGGAGATGCGGTGTTCTTGCGATACGGGAACCAGTGCGGAACCATAAGGCAAGTCACCGATTTGCGGGAAAGGGCTGTTGCACTCGGGAACATGCCGGCATTCTTGACGGCCTCGATGGATTCTCACTCGCGCTCACGGGCGGCGCGTGTGCTACTTTACCAAATCGGAGATCACACTGTTACCAGAAGCATTAGCAAAATCTAATAGCGAGATATTTATTAGGAGACCAGTATGTTTTACCGTTGCAATTCCATTCAGTCATACTTCAAGATTGATCTGTTCAGGGTCGTAAGATCGTTCAGAATCCGCGTGCTATTGTGGATTGTTCCTGTCGCGTTAGGAGCGGGTACAGCACACGCCCAATCGTGGCAGACGCTTGCACGCCTTCCGGAAATAATCAATAGCTCATTCTTTTTTAATTCGGACACAGGATTCGTAGGATCTGGCGCAACGGTTGGAGCGCCAAATTCTCGTTTGGTACCGATCAATATCTACCGTACCACTGATGGAGGTCTCAGCTGGGCTGCAATGAGTGTCCCGCCCAACGTTCAGGGTTCGGTAAGTTCCATTTTTATGGTTGACCAGAAGAACGGCTGGGCTAGCGTTCTGCCTCAGAGTTCCGACAGTTACGATCGTTTGTGGCAGACCACTGACGGTGGAATGACTTGGACAGCGATGTCAACAACGGGCACGGGCACCTGTGTCTATCAAACCTCGCGCGCGCTTATCCTCACGGATCTGGATCTTAATTTCAACGAGGGAGGCATCTCAACGGATCATGGAGTAACATTCACAAACACTTTTCAAGGATCAACGAATTGTATTGGTTTCTTAAACGATACCGATGGGATCATTACGGTGTTTCGCGATGGTCCTTGGGAACGAACGACCGACGGCGGACTCACGTGGAACGATCTTCCGCTTCGGCAGGAATCGTGGGGGATTGGTCCCGTGCGCGGCACCAGTACTTATTATTGCGCTGGGGAGGCACTTCCGACGGTTGTTACCAAATCTACAGATAAGGGACTTACGTGGACCTCGCGCCATTCATTCGCGTTCGAGACGAGCGGGGATATTCATGCGGTCGATTCGCAAACGCTCTATGTGCAGGTCAACTCGAATCTCGCGCCGAATTTGACGACGGGGATTCTTCGCTCGACGGACGGCGGCGTGAGCTGGATGAACTTAGGCGGCCCTCAAAATTTTAATGACAGCCGGTTTACTGTAATTCCTATTCCATGCGGTTCCGTTATTTTCGCATTTGATACGGGAGGCGGCGCATTCAAGTTAACGGATCTTTTCAATGGCTCGGAAGCTACACTCTCTCTGAGTACTGAAAGTGAAGTAATTGAATCTTCATGTGCTGCTGTCGACACGGCCATTCCTTTTGTGATCGAAGGTTGTTCGCCGACAAGCCCTCGCCTTGATTCGGTCTGGCTCACCGGATCCTCGGCCTTTTCTATCTCGGATTCGCGAACAACACCGAGGAGCGTTGCCTCCAACGACAGCATCCTCATTGGTTTCAGAGGAACGCCCGGTGCGGATACAGCGGAGTTACATATTCACTATGATCTCGGGTTCGGAGTGCAGGATACGACGGTCCTGCTGATTGGCAGCGTGACATCTCCATTTTTCACGCAACCTGCGCAGCTTCATCGGGAATCCGCTTCGGCGTACGCAGGACAGCTCGATTCGCTCACGCTCGGAGTGGATATTAGCACCCAGATCAATCTCGATTCTTTGTGGCCGTATATTGCAAATATTCAAGCAACCTATACCTGGGATTCTTCCGTGGCAAAACACTACGAATACCTCCCACCTTCAGGCTGGTCGTTAATCTCGCTTGCAAGCCACGGCGACGCAGTGAATTTTGAAATTCAAAATGCGTTCGGTACTCTTCCTACGCAGCCGCTCGATCTTGGCACGGCGCTGTTTACCCCGAATACCGGTCAACTCTTAACGAGTTGGGTGGAACTTCCGAGTTTGGTGATCGATGTTGGCAACGAACCGCTTTCGCTATGCGTGACCGATAACGAAGATAACCACTGGGCCCTCAAAACGCTTGGAGCGCTTAGTGGTGTCGATCCCCTCATCCAGCCCGTCTCCCAGGATGGAGAGGAGATAGTGGCCTATCCAAATCCGGCGGGAGACGAATTGTTCGTACGAACCACGAACCCATCCGGAACCCAAATAGTGATCTACGATGCCATCGGGAGGCCAGTTGCAACAGGTAACGAAATTGCATCTTCGACGGCTTCGATCGATATTCACTCGCTCGCGCGGGGGTCGTATACGCTCGTGTGCCATATTGGAGATCATACGATTACACGAAACATAAGCAAAGTTCAATAGAAATATTCCTAAGAAGGAGGATAATATGTCTAACGGTCGCAGAATCGATCGAACCTGGTTCCATAAAAAAGCCGTGAAGCGCTTTAGCCTATTCGGAGTCCATTTGTGTTTGTGGATCATTCCTATCTTGATCTCGGGTACACTATGTGCCCAGACGTGGACGAAACTTCACACTTTCGACGGCCACATTTGCCTGGCAAAGTTTCTCAATGCGAACACGGGGTTCGTCGGCATTGGTACAAGCCCTGGGAGCCAAGTTGGAAATGGTCCCGTTGCACTTTATAAAACGACCGATGGCGGCACGACGTGGTCCGAGGTGTCGATCCCAAGCGGCTATAGCGGAGAAATTGGAGATATTCTCATGGTGGACTCGTTGCATGGCTGGCTTGCCATGGCGGCATACCGGAGTGGTAACAGTGCATTATGGCGCACGAACGATGCCGGACTGACATGGAACGAAACACAGCTTGCAGGCTGTGGCACCTCTGTCACCATCACGCCGAGCACCATGATTGTGACCGATATTAATAACAGAGGTCACATTTCAACCGACGGCGGTAATACTTTTTCAGACGGGTTCCTGAACAGCACCAATTGCGTGGATTTTGTCGATCCGCTGCATGGGGTGATCAGCGATTTTCGAGGTGAAAATTGGCTCTATAGTTCGGATGGCGGGCTTTCATGGCAAAATTCAAACATGACTATCGAAGCATGGTCCGTTTATAGCGATAGTGGCACACCGAATTTTTATGCCGCTCCGGAAGGATCTTCGAGTGCCGATTTTAACCCTGGGACCATTTATCACTCGACGGATTATGGCATTACATGGGGTACCCTCGCTAATTTTCCGTTTGTGTTCTCTGGCCATCTCACGGGCCTTGGTGGGCAATATCTCTTCTTCCAGGTCATGGATGTTAGGAATACAGTGGCGGGTGTCACGTATGCGGGCTTTTACTACTCTACCGACCAAGGTCTAACCTGGACTTCTATCGGCGGTCCCTGCGCGCTCAACGATACCCGGTTCTCCGTGCTTCAAGGGTGCGGAGGATTTACCATTTACGGTTTTGACGACCAAGCCAACGGCTCCCTTTTTGAATATTCGATTGGTTCTGGTAGCAGCAATCCTCAGATGCTTCATCCAGAATCGGCATCAGCTTACTACGGCCAGATAGATACGCTCACGCTTGGAGTCGATATCAGCCAGATCAATCTCGATTCTCTGTGGCCGTATATCGGCGATATACTCGCGGCCTATTCGTGGGATTCTTCCTTGGCAAGCTACGCTGGCTATATTCCGCCATCGGGTTGGTTCATTTCTTCCGTAACGCATACTGGCAACACAGCCGATATTGACATTCAAAATTCGTCTTCTGCTCCGTCACAACCATTGAATCTTGGAATTGCGCTATTTCGGCCACGCACCACGCAGCTTTCTTCGAGTTGGGTAACTTTGTCAAGTTTGGTGCTCGAGGTTGGCAGCGAACCACTTTCGCTTTGCGTGACCGATAACGAAGATAACCACTGGGCCCTCAAAACGCTTGGAGCGCTTAGTGGGGTCAATCCCCTCATCCAGCCTCTCGTCCAGGATGGAGAGGAGATAGTGGCGTATCCAAATCCGGCGGGAGACGAATTGTTCGTACGAACCGCGAATCCATCCGGAACCCAAATAGTGATCTACGATGCCATCGGGAGGCCAGTTGCATCGGGTAACGCAATTGCATCTTCGACAGCTTCGATCGATATTCACTCGCTCGCGCGGGGGTCGTATACGCTCGTGTGCCATATTGGAGATCATACGATTACACGAAACATAAGCAAAGTTCAATAGAAATATTCCTAAGAAGGAGGATAATATGTCTAACGGTCGCAGAATCGATCGAACCTGGTTCCATAAAAAAGCCGTGAAGCGCTTTAGCCTATTCGGAGTCCATTTGTGTTTGTGGATTATTCCTATCTTGATCTCGGGTACACTATGTGCCCAGACGTGGACGAAACTTCACACTTTCGACGGCTACATTTGTCTGGCGAAATTTCTCGATGCGAACACCGGCTTTGTTGGCTTTGGCGTGAGTCCGGGTAAGGGTCTTACGTGTGCGATAGAACTCGATAAAACTACCGATGGAGGCAAAACGTGGGTCAAAGCGACAATTCCAGGTGGGTATGGCGGTGAAATTGGAGATATCCTCATGGTGGACTCCTTGCATGGCTGGCTTGCGATGACAGCATGGAACGGTGGCAATAGTGCGCTGTGGCGCACGAGCGATGCCGGGCTGACATGGAACGAAACGAGCCTTGCCGGCTCCGGTACTTCCGTTCGAATCACGCCGAGCGCCATGGTTGTGACTGACCTATTGGGCGATCTCCATATCTCGACCGACGGTGGCAACACGTTTACTACCGGGACTATGAACAGCACCAATTGTGTTAGTTTTGTCGATCCGCTGCACGGGGTGATCAGTGATTTTCGCGGAGAGAATTGGCTCACGAGCGCGGATGGAGGAGTCACGTGGCAGAAATTAACCATGACGGTTGAGGCGTGGTCTGTCTATGGCGATTCAGGCACATCGAATTTTTATGCTGCGCCCGAAGGGCCCACCAATGGCACAGGATGGCATGGAATTATTTATCACTCGACGGATTACGGTGCCACTTGGGGGCAGCTTGCAAGTTTTCCGTTCATTTTCACGGGACATCTAACGGGTATTAGAGATCAATACCTATTTATGCAGGTTACGAATGTTAATAACATCGTATCCGGTGTCGCCTATAATGGCTTCTATTACTCAACCGATCAGGGAGTATCCTGGACTTCAATCGGCGGCCCATCCGCACTCAACGACACACGGTTCAGCGTGATCGATGGATGCAATGGTCCAACGTTGTATGGATTCGACACTGCTGCGCATGGTTCACTCTTCGAATATTCGTTTGGCTCGGGAGGTAGTGGCATTCCCCAGCAGCTCCATCGCGAAGCCGCATCCGCGTATGTGGGGCAGTTGGATTCGTTGGTGCTCGGTGTCGATATTGACCCGCAACTCAATCTTGATTCACTGTGGCCGTATATTACCGCCATTCAGGCGACCTATTCCTGGGATTCTTCTGTAGTAAAATACGCAGGGTATCTCCCGCCATCAGGCTGGATCCTGAACGGGCTCGCCAACCATGGCAATTCCGTTGATATCGACATCCAAAATAATGCTCCTTCCCCCACAGCGCCACTCGATCTTGGCACGGCGCTCTTTCGACCAACTTCGAATCAGCTTGCCACGACCTGGGTCGAGTTACCGAGTTTGGTGTTTGATATCGGCACGCAGACGCTTTCACTCTGCGTAACAGATAACGAGGACAATCACTGGGCGGTCAAAACCTTGGGAGTCGAAAGCGGCGTTAGCACATTTACTCTTCCCTCTGAAGACATTCGATTTTATCCCAATCCTGCGAGTAACGAGTTATATGTGCAGAACGCAAGCAGTGACAGGATTTCAGTCATGGTTTACGATGAGATCGGACGGATAATGATGTCTATATCGGTGGAACCATCGGCGACGAATTCCATATCACTCGAATCGCTTCCGAGCGGACCTTACTTTTTCGTATCAAACGCAAATGGTCACACCGAAACGAGGTGCATCACGAAAGAGTGATCTACTTTTGGTGCGCTAATTGAGACTCGCGGGCGATGCGAGCCAAACGCATCGAGGTGGTACGGTATTTAGGGACGACCATACCAAGAAAATAGGATTTGAAGATAAAACTCCAGAACCCAGATTGCTGCAAGTCCGGAGAAATATTAGCGGCAACTTTTGCGTGAGCTTCAGGCGCTTTGCTCCAATGCAAGCCAGCCTTATCATGATGCACCGTGTGATAGCCGTTATTGAACAGCATCTTGTTCAGGAACCCAACAAAATTACGCGAATGATTCCATTGCGATTCTTCATCGGCGTGCACATGCTGAACATAATTAAAGATCAACACACTAAACAATCCCACCTGCTGTGGAATGACCACAAAAAGCAGCGCCTTTTTCCAATCGATGATAAATGCAATAGCGATCCATACTGCAAGCAAAATATACTGAGAAACGCAGTGCCAGAAATACGGACGATCCTCGACCCATTGCCGTTTTAGATAATCTCGAATAGGCTTCTGCTGATAATAACTACTAACCGTTGGATACGCAAGCAGCATCAGGAGATTATTATGTTCGGTTAGTCGGTAGGTAATGGTGTAATCTCCTTCACGATTATTTAAGGCATGATGGTTCATGTTGTGCGTAGGTATCCATGCGAACGCCGGGAACCCGTAGAAGACCGTCAGCCAGTAATCCGTGAAGGCGTTCATTTTTTTCCCCCGCCAAATGGGGATGTGATTGTGGTTATGCGCGATCACAGTCACGGCGATGGAAAGGTATAAATAAACGAAATAGATCGCGGCATTAAAGCCTAATATCCACTGCGTCACAAAAAGTGCGGTGGTTATGAACATGTAAACCAGCGTTCGCCGGTCGGCTTTATATCTCAGCAAGTGGGTATTCGTTGGAACAGATTGTTGGAGGAATTCTTCGGTTCTCTTATGACAATTGCGGAATCAAATTGGTGCCGTTAATTCAAAGGTTTGCTGCGAATTCATAGAATGATTGCTGATTCTGTGCGGTTTTCAACAGTTAGCGCAGATTTGATCTGCTGAGAAATCGGAGCGATGATCCGGCCTATCGCCGATCGAGCTTGACCGGATGAAAACTAATCACCATCGAGAAAACTATCAAAATAACCTACGCATGGCCATGGATCGTCGAACGTTTCTCCAATTGACCTTAGCCTCCACCACTGCGGCAACAACGTCCCTTCGAGCCGCCGGTCGTGACAGACTTGACCATAGTTCCAAGTTCGCCGCCAGCAAGCGGCGAACATCGGTGATCGTTCCATCCAGCGAAATCGATAGGGGCGTCATCGACGAGGCATACTGGAGTGCCATCCGCGACGAGTTCCCGATCATGCAGAACCTGTTATATTTTAATAACGGTACGATGGGACCGAGCCCATTGGTGGTGACCGAGCGGGTAACGGACCGCATCAAGCACGTCGATGCGACCGGCGATTATGGTGGCGATTATGAAGGCATTCGCACGGCACTTGCGAAAGTGGTGAATGCAGAGAGCGGCGACCAGATCGCATTTACCCATAACGTAAGCGAAGCAATTTCCATCGTTTCGAGCGGTATCGATCTCAAGGCCGGCGATGAAGTATTGTTGACTAATCAGGAGCATGCCGGGAACGCGATTCCCTGGCTTGCTCGGAAAAAACGCGATGGCATCGAGCTAAAATTCGTTCCGCTTACCGACGCCCAGTTAAATCCGTATAGTGACGATGAATTTTTACAGCGCGTCAGCGATGCGATCACTCCGCGCACGCGCGCGATGTCCATGCCGCACCTGACATGCACGACCGGGCATTTGCTCCCGATCAAACGGCTTGCAGCGCTTGCGCGCTCGAAGGGGCGCGACAACGGTGCGCCTATATGGTTCCTTGCTGACGGCGCCCATCCGCCTGGAATGCTGCAAACAGACGTGCGCGATCTGGGGGTACACGCCTATGCTTCCTGCGGCCACAAATGGTTATGCGGGCCGAAAGGCATTGGATTCTTGTATATTGCACCGGACTTTATCGAGCACGTCATTCCTACCTGGAGCGGCGCCGAAGCAGACACCTACTGGGGATACGATGGGAAGCTCGATTTTATGAAAACAGCTTCGCGCTATGATTTTGCGACGCAAAATTTCGCGTTATTCGATGGCCTGCAATGTGCAATCGAGTTCATGGATAAGATCGGCTTCGATAAGATCGAGGCAAGAGTGAAATACCTGACTGGCCTCCTCCGCGCGGGTCTGCATGATATGAGCGAGGGGCATTTTAGGTTCCTCACCCCAAGTGAGTCGGTCACCAGCTTAACGACGATCAAGCTGGACAAAATGAACTACAAGGACTTCGCCAACAAACTGATGGATAAATGCAAAGCCCGAACGCGCATCGTTCCCGAGGGGAATTTAGAAGCGAATCGGTTCAGCGTGCATATCTACACCACGCCGGATGACATTGGGAAGTTCTTGGATGGGACGAAAGCTGTATTATCTGCCTGATGCAGAGGGGCAGAGCTGCCCTTTAAGCGATGCGGCTTAGAAGCCCCAGCTTACGATCCCCTCGAGACCGTTGATCATCTGAACCGTTTGCTGCTCGGGCATCACAAACTCGGTATGATGGAAACCACCCATCAATTGAATGGATCTTGAGACACGGTAGCCAAGCCCTGCCATGCCGGAAATATATTGCCGGAAATGCATGGTCGTTTCCGCTTCGGAATAAATGTAAAGATCGTCCTGGGATGATTGGAACCTTATACGCATGAAAGGAGCATCGACAAAGGATGTTTGATCGTTCCCAGTCTGATAATAGGAGAGTCCGGCAGTAAGAATGAACATCCCATCGTTATTAATATCGGTGCTGAGTCCGGCAGCATACAGCAACAAGTGGTGTTCGACGTGCAATGCTTGCGCCGCAACGCCAATATTAAACCCATCGAAGGCTGCGGCGTGTGAGTAGTCAACGCCGATCCTGCCATACTTTGCGAGGTCATAATAGCCGCTGGGAATGTTTGCAGGTGGTGCAAGGGACATTTCGATGATCAACCCAAGGGGTGGGGCCGCTTCGGGCGGTGTGAGCGATGCCGGTGCATACGTCGGGAGTATGGCGCATTCAGTATCAGCACTGGCGGCAACGAGTCTATCACCCGCATTGCTAACCGTGCCTGTGTTTTCGCCATCAGGGCTTTCTGCGATGGCAATCTGCGGCGTTGACGTTGTAACGCTATCTCCAGCATTTTGTGCGAGCGAACGCTCGCTCGCGACCGCGAGCAAGAGCACTATAAGCGACTGGCCGAGTGAGCCCAGACGCCATCGGAATGAAACGCTCCGCAGGCATGTAGATAGCCTGTCGCTCAGGTAGGTCGCAGTCCTAACCAAGAACCTTATCATAGGTGAAAATACGTCCGTTTAACGCGGACGAGGGAGTGATTGTAATCCGATCGTTTTCTTTTCCTTCGCCGGAAAATATTCTCATGGTATGTATCGTTTGTCGATCGCACGACAGAGCATTCTACCGGACTTGCCTTATCCGAATAGAGTGAGAGACAATCTGAGAATTACAGAAAGATCAGCAGTTTCGCAAAATACATCCTAAAACCCGCTCAAAGACCATGCCAAGATTCGTTCATTAAACTATTAGCGAAATTGCGCGTAAAAACAGCTTTTTATGGCGCTCTGAGAGCGGGACACTCCGGACTGTCGTATTTTCGTACATATTTCCAACGTACCGTTCCATTATCGGACACTTTGGCCGATTCATTAGCAAAATCATACACCTATGGCTTCATTCGATTATGATGTAGTAGTTCTTGGCGGCGGACCCGGCGGATATCCCGCAGCGATCCGCTCGGCTCAACTCGGGAATAAAGTAGCGTGCATCGAGCGCGACCGGCTTGGGGGGATTTGCCTGAATTGGGGGTGCATCCCCACGAAGGCGCTGCTCAAGAATGCGGAGATCTTCCACACAATGCAAGTAGCGCCGGAAGAATGGGGTATTAGTTACGACAATCTAAGGGTGGATTTCTCGAAGGTCATTAAGCGTTCCAGAGACGTCTCCGATCGGGTGGTGAAGGGAATTGAATTTCTCTTCCGCAAGAATAAGATCGATTCGATAAAAGGCTTTGGCGTGCTTACGGGAAGGAATTCGATTGAAGTTACCGATGCCGAAGGCAAGAAGCGGACGGTCACCGCAAAAAATATTGTCATTGCGACAGGCGCGCGAGCGCGGCAGCTTCCGAATTTAAAGCCAGATGGAAAGCAAGTGCTTTCTTCGACCGAAGCAATGATCATGGATCATATCCCCGAATCCATGACGGTTGTTGGCGCAGGCGCTATTGGAATGGAGTTCGCGTATTTTTACAAGAGCTTTGGTACGAAAGTATCTATCGTCGAGATGATGCCGAATTTGCTTCCCGTTGAAGACACCGAGGTTTCTGCTGAGATCGAGAAGCTGTATAAGCGTCAGGGCTATCAGATCTTCACAAAGCACAAAGTGAATGGCGTGAAGCTGGAGAAGAAATCGACAAAAGTCGAGATCGAGGCTATCGATGGCGGGGCAAAACAGACGCTGGAAGCAGAATGCGTACTCGTCGCGATCGGCGTGCAGGGAAATACGGAGAACATTGGCCTCGAAAAGCTTGGAATCAAGATGACGAAAGGCTTTATCGATGTCAATGAATATATGCAAACTCCTGTCGAGGGCATTTATGCCGTTGGCGATGTCGCAGGCCCACCGTGGCTTGCGCACGTTGCGACCCATGAGGGAATTATTGCTGCGGAGCATCTTGCAGGATTGCATCCCCACTCGCTCGATTACGACAACATTCCCGGCTGCACGTATTGCCAGCCGCAAGTTGGAAGCACCGGCATGACCGAACGCGCCGCAAAAGAAGCGGGTATTGAATACAAGGTCGGCAAGTTCCCGTTCACCGCGCTCGGCAAAGCCCGCGCCATGGGCGAGACCGATGGATTCGTCAAGCTTGTCATTGGATCGAAATACGATGAGATCCTCGGTGCGCATATCATCGGGCACGAGGCAGCGGAGATGATCGAGGAGATCGTGGTGGGCCGCGCACACGGCGCGACGGGCATGTCCATCACCAAAACGATCCACCCGCACCCGACCTGGAGCGAAGCCGTCATGGAAGCCGCCTCTGTCGCCGAGGGCGAGCCGATCCATTTATGATAATTCGTTATTCACGCCAGGCAAAGCAGCGGCTGAAACTCGATAAGATTCGCCGCGAGCATATCGAGGAAATACTTGCTGCCGATGGGGCAGAGAACCAGTTGCTCAATCTGAGAAGAGAATTAATTGCGGCCGATTAGGTTGCTCACTATGGACATCCGCTCTTCGTTGCGTATGTGCGAGAATTAACGGGAATTACCGTCGTAACCATTTTTCCGTACGATCGGGAGACAAATTATGAAGATATCATACGATAAAGAAGTCCATGCGGCCTATATTTCGCTTTCTGATGAAATTCCGGAGGCTGCGATCATCGTTGCCGATGACATTCACATTGACCTGACACACGATAAGCACGTTGTGGGAATCGAAATTCTCGACGCCTCGAAAAAAATGCCGCTTAAGTCGCTCTTCACGCTGGAGTTCGATTCAGAACTGGTGGAGGCTTAAAGTTATCGCACCTAAACCACGCCGCGCACCCGCAAAACCACCGCGAAGTTCCGCGGCATAAAGCGCCTGCCGCCAGCGCGGGGTGACTCAGATTAAGAAGCCGTTGTGCAGACCGGTTGTTGGATAGATGGCTTTAGTGTTGGCCCACTTAGTGTAGTGAATGTGTAGTGTGGAGCAAATGCTACACATGAAAGAAAGGAACCCAAAAATGAAAACCTACATCGTTCTAACTGCACTTCTCCTGTGCGCGGGCGGTGACGCTGGTGCAAAACGTCACGATCAGGGACATGGCTATTACTTAGATAGCCTCGTTCGCGCCGAATTCAGGTATGCGCCGAATGACCCGGCGACATGGGATCTAAACAAACAGCTGGGAATGGCCAATTTCGTTCTCCAGGATGAATGGGAATGGGCCAAGCTGATCTCCAGCGGGAAGGTAGATACAGATCAAAACTTCACGATTTATCTTGTCGGACAAAACGGCCGGCAAGTAGGCATTGCGGAGTTCCGCGCTGTATTTGCCGCAGATATGGCACGCGCCGACACGTTACTGTATAACTTCCGCGTATTGTGCGCTGCCAAAAAACACAAGAGCCCATACACTGTTATCTTCGAGCGAGCATACGAAACAGCCTACGCCCGCGATGAAAAGCCCGCATCTATCGTGGCTCGATGAGAGCGATAGTTATTTCTTTGAGAGCCGCTTCATGGCATGGCGTTTCGCAGTTAGTGGTTTCTGCGAAACGCCGTGCTGCGCACAAAACCAACCCGAACGCGCCCGCAGCACGAGCTTGGAAGGGTAGCAGCATAAAGCGCCAGCAACCAGCGCGTGGTGGGGGAGGACTACCCAGCGTAGGTTTTGATGGGATATAATGCTTGAGTGTGATGTTCGTATTAAAAAATGGGCCCTTCAAAAACATTCTCGCTCCAATATTATACCGCAAGAAACGGGAAGGACTATTATAAGGAGTTCCTTGACACGCTGGACGAACAAACCAGCACGAACGTTCAGGCACAGGTCGTGAAACTCTCGGTCGGAATTGGAAAGGTAAAGACGGTAGCTAATAAGCTATGGGAGCTTAAAGTAGAGCATGGGCCGGGATATTGCGTGTTTTTCACTCGACGAGGAAATGAAATCGTGCTTGTACTGGCCGGTTCCGATAAGAGCGATCAGGAGAGAATTATATCCTTAGCGAAACGGTTGTTAATCGAGATCGAAGAAACCGAAAAAAAGAAGAAATAACATGCCATTCAAGTCACACGAAGAGTTCATGCGAGAATACCTTGCCAATCCGGAAATGGCCGCTGCGTATCTCAATACCTGCATTGAAGACGGGAACCCGTGGCTTATCGCCGATGCCTTCCGATTAGTTGAACAGATCCATGGCAAGAAACGGCATTTTCGCCTCCGATTGGAAACGGTCCCAGTTCACGGTACCACACCTAAACCACGCCGTGCGCCCGCAAAACGATCTCGAAGGGTGGCGGCATAAAGCGCCCGCCGCCTGCGCGTGGTAGCCGAACGTGTAGAACAGGCTTACAGCCTGTCGGTGGTCTTCCAAGTCCGGCATTGTTGTAACAGACACGAGCTAAAAGCTCCCAGACAGGCTAAAAGCCTGTTCTACACGGGGCGCATATACCACGCCGCGCGCCCGCAAAACGTACGCGAAGGGTAGCAGCATTAAGCGCACGCCAACTGCCGGGCAATTCCTTTTGAAGGATGGGAATTATCATCATCAAGGTCGATGTAATCGCATCGTTCCTTTGTGCATCAATGCGCCGCCCGCAATGCCAATGCTGACGACCACCAGCGTAAATCCCGCTAACAGCAGAATCGAGGCATACGTATTGGGCTGTAAGGTATCAGGTAACTGCCAGATATGCTTGAAAACATGGAACAGCGGAACGCCGATCCACATTGCCAAACCAGCAACCCATCCGCGACGGCCCCACCGTAGCCCTATGACAACAGAACTACCGAGCAACAGGATCACAATCGCGATCGGGCTGATCTCACCGCCAAACGCATAGCTATCTATTGCAGCAATGATCGCCCCAGCGGCTAACCCTACCCTGATTCGAATCAGTAACCTGTTCATACGCACTAATTAGTAACCTACCCCTTCGTGGACTCATTCCCCGATGATAAAAAACACGGGGTAGCTGCATAAAGCGCACCCCGACAGGGTGCGGCGGCGGGGATTAAGTAGCCCAACGTGTGAGGGAATAGATTATAGATTAGAGTACCTCCTCGTTGGGAGCTTACTGAATTGAGCCGATTGAGCAAGAGGTCATTTCCTACCGCGATGAGCGAGGCCGCGAGCATTTTGTCGATTGGCTTCACGATTTAACAGAAAAGGAATGGACCATGGTGCTCGATCGGCTGACCCGCGTAAAAAGCGGGAACTTCGCTGACATAAAACCGATTGGAGGAGAAAAGGGATTGTTCGAACTACGATTCCACTTCCAGCAGGGAATTCGAGCTTTTTACGGACGCGATGGAAACAAAATCGTAGTGCACCTCAACGGTTCAGTCAAACGAGACCAGGAACACGCCATCCGGCAAGCGACAAAATTATAAAACGAATACAAAAGCAGAAAAGCGAATACCGTTCGTTAGACGACGTATTAGATGATGAGCTTCGCAATCCCAAAGTTGCTACGGGAGATCTCGAACTTGCTATTCCCGATGGACCTGAGATGATCGTTGATCGCATTCATGCGTTGATCCGGGCCGGCGCTGATTTTTCGCAAATCGACGAGAAGGTTGTCGATCGCGTGAACGAATCCCTCTCAGCCGCACATCTTCCGATTCATTGGCGCAAAGCCGCTTGAACCGCCCCGCCCCCGCAAAACGAACTTGGAAGGATAGCAGCGTAAAACGCCCGACGCCAGCACGGGGTGGCTGGGATTAATCAGCTGGAGCGGACGAATGTTATAACAATGGTAGCTTCATCCGCAACGGTATTTCACTTTTCAAACTCCTCTATGATGTTCTTATTGGTCGTCTCCAGGGTGATGCAAAGTATGTCGGCTGAAGATCGTCCTCCTGTGGTCGATGCCCTCGGTAGCGATAACGATTGATTTCAATCCTTCGAACGAAATCCGAGCCTGGCGCGGTATCATTCCAGTGCATTATCATCTCATACGATGAGTCATTGGAAATTGTATCGGCAGTATCTGTTGTCGAATGTGTGCTGAGTTTCATTTCTTCATTCGGTTCGTAAACCGTATCGTGGGTTGCGAGTCTTACAATTTGTGTGTCAACTGCTCTGGGAATTATGCGGTCAGGCATATCCAGCATGATTTGTCTTACGGCTGCCGTTAATCGCACTATTTCTTTATGGTATTCTACTATTGCATACCCCTCCGGCGTGCTGGTTACCCATGACCCATCCGTGTCTTCGATTTCATATCCGAGCGAATGTAACTTGCCATCGGAACCCCATATCAATGCAATGGAATCTCCTGTTATTACGCTTCGCGGCGAACCAGCATGAATCCACGCTTGCGAACCGGGCCATACGGTATCTCCGGCGTGGGGAGCTTTTGGTATGTGAACTAAAGGCTTTTGTGCGAGTGTGACGACCGGAGTTCCGAGTAGGATGGTCAGTAAGATCGTCTTCATTTTTATTGTCTCCTTATTGCTACATTATTGCTCTGTAATGAATGATAGCTCATTAAGCGTGCCAGTGGCATCGGAGTAACATTGCAGCGCAGGCCGCATCGCCCACGATGCTTTCCTCGCCTGTCCCCCCCATGAGTTTCGTGTAGATCAGGGGGTAGTCGGGCTGGAAGCGCCGACCTACGCGAAATTTCGATTTTCGTGGCGGGCGGGAAAATTGTCGTATATTAGGGAGTGCAATGATGGGCACCCATTCGACAAGCTCAGGGCAGGCTCTATCCGGGAAAAGATGAAAGATGAAGTATGAAAAGCCTGCCCTGAGCTTGCCGAAGGGATGAAATGGGGAATCAAGCCTTAGTTTTCTTTGAGGCGGAGAATTATGAATACTTGTTGGAACAAATGGCGAAATCAGCTTGGAATCGATACCAATTATGAATATGAAAAGAACAAACACAAAAAATCACTATTTATTAGAAAAAGAATTAGGCATGAATTCGCTTCCTGCCATCGCTCTGGGATTTATGGGACAGATAGAATGTTTGGTGCGCGGAAATGATGAAGTACATGAAACCTTCATCATTCATCACTGAACATTCATCATTGGTACATGTACGGAAAAGTAAAAGAGCAATTAGCAGCGGAGATCGCCGCCATCCGCGAGGCGGGTTTATACAAGAACGAGCGGGAGATCACCACGCCGCAGGGTGTTGAGATTCGCGTCAAAACACCCTCCCCCGACCCCTCCCGCAAGCGGGAGGGGAGTATGGAATCGTCAGACCGCAAGCGGGAGGGGAGTATGGAATCGTCAGACCGCAAGCGGGAGGGGAGTATGGAGTTGCTCAACTTTTGCGCAAATAATTATCTTGGGCTTTCGTCGCATCCGAAGGTGATCGCGGCGGCGCGCAAGGCGCTGGAGACGCATGGGTATGGGATGTCCAGCGTGCGGTTTATTTGCGGGACGCAGGATCTGCACAAAGATCTCGAACGCGAGATCTCGCATTTTCTGCATACCGACGATACCATCCTGTACGTTGCGTGCTTCGATGCGAATGGCGGAATTTTCGAGCCGATCTTCGGCGAAGAGGATGCGATCATATCCGATGAGCTGAACCACGCATCTATTATAGATGGCGTGCGACTTGCAAAATCGAAACGCTATCGCTACAAACATGCCGACATGAGCGATCTGGAAGCACAGCTCATCGAAGCGCAACCCCAACGCCGGCGCGTGATCGTCACCGATGGTGTATTTTCGATGGATGGCGACATTGCAAAGCTCTCGCAAATTTGCGATCTTGCCGAAAAATACGATGCGCTTGTGATGGTAGATGATTCCCATGCGACAGGATTCGTCGGCAAAACAGGCCGGGGTTCCATCGAGCATGAAAATGTGATGGGCAGAGTCGATATTATCACTTCGACGTTGGGCAAAGCACTCGGAGGCGCGGCGGGAGGATTTACATCTGGCAGGAAAGAGATCATCGAGATGCTTCGCCAACGTTCGCGGCCTTATCTTTTTTCGAATACGCTTCCGCCGCCTATCGCTGGTGCAGCGCTCGAAGTGCTCAGAATGCTCGATGCAACAACGGAACTCCGCGATAAATTGGAATCGAACACCAAATACTTCCGCGAGAAAATGACCTCGGCTGGTTTTGATATTAAACCCGGCATCCACCCCATCGTACCGATCATGTTGTACGATGCTCCGCTCGCGCAGAAATTCGCTGCGCGTTTGCAGGATGAGGGAATTTTCGTTACAGGGTTTTTCTATCCTGTTGTGGCGAAAGGCCAGGCACGTATTCGCGTGCAAATTTCCGCAGCGCATGAGCGGGAGCACTTGGATCGGGCAATAACAGCGTTTACGAACGTGGGGAAAGAATTGGGTGTTTTAAAATCGTACGTGGACACGCCACTTCATATTAAGATTCTTACCTGGCTCGGCATTGCTGCCATTACGGTGCAGCTTAATGCCGTCCCGCTGGATTTTTTGCTCTTCCGCATCAATCAGGATCAGATCGCGCGGACGCTGTGCGAGCATAAAATGCCGCACTGCAACGGGAACTGCTATTTGATGAAGCAGCTCGCAAAATCCACTAACGCCGACAATGCCAAGCGCACCGAACGATTTACGTTTCAGATCAGTGGTCACTATTTGCGAAGTGAAAAAGGCGAAGTGACCCCTTTTGTAACAGAGCACCGAAATACATCCCTTATCACGGTTAACCACACTCTCCCGGGATTTCATACGACGCTTCTCCAACCTCCTCGGATCGCCTAAGTCTTCGGCAACCCGCATCAACTTATCTTCAAACGTGCCATGCTCTTGGGAGTGCTTGGTATGTATGTGCATTTAAATTTATTGCTCGTATGAAAACACGATTTCTATTCATTTTCTTAAGTTTATTATTCCTTTCACATCCTTCCTTTGGTCAGGGATATGCTACATGTCCCTCGATCCCAGGACTGTATTCCGAATGCGATTTCTGCCAATGTTCGATGGGCATATCTCCGCTTGTTGCGATGGGAGGTTCCTACATTCGGTATGATGCGCGTTACACGGAACTCGGGACGGTTACTCAGGATGGTGTGGCTCAGCAGAATCCCGACAATCACGTGCAGCGATTTCTTACCCAGGTACTGTCATTCAATTACCAGATCGTTCCAGATCTTTCAGCAACACTGGCTGTGCCATTCGCGCACAAATCGGAAACCTCGAACGATCCTACCGCGCTGTTCGGCCCCAACTCAAACCCATCGCCGACAGCACCGACAGAGATCACAAACATCGGGTTAGCGGATATTTCCCTCCGAGTAAGCTATTACCTGATAGCCGATCACTCGATGAAAGAGGATGGAGCTACATCCATGGATGCACTCGCGGTTTCGGCTGGGGTAAAATTTCCCACTGGCATTAATGCATTCACCGATGCGGGTCAGCCTGCAGATCCCGACGTTCAGCTCAGTACTGGTACTACGGATTTCCTATTGGGAATAGGATATATGCTGGGAAATGAAACCTGGACTCTTGGAGCTGATGGACTTTTCAATCTTCGAGGACCGGGATCGGGATATTATGAACACGTCTACGGGAACAACTTTAATTATGATGTTACGGGACGCTACCGCCTCTATCAGAACGAGACAATTCAGCCGAGTTCCCTACTTTCCTCCGCGTTCGCATCATTAGGGGTGCGAGGCGAGTGGCGTGGGTACGAACTGCAGAACGGACAGCCCCTCGATAACGATTCGCTCGGATGGTCGGGCGGCAATATGGTTTATGTCGCTCCGGGTGCGCAGATCTATTTTACACCACGAATATCACTGGATGCAACCGTCTGGATTCCCTTCATTCATGCGCTCTATGGAAACCAGCTTGCTGAAACCGTCCGGGCTATCGTTGGGATCCAATATGGGCTATAATGTAGCGCACGCCGTCGTCGATGATACTTTGGTTTGCGATGACTGCACGCGCGGAGGTCGCAAACTAAAGTTTGCGCTACATTTGGAACATAGATTATTTCCAATCAACTTTTTCAACACGCTCGCCATCGCTGACAAGGAGGACGGCTCCGTCGAGATCGGTTCGGCAAACCTTGGAGCCGTTGGTAGTCCATCGCTTGACGATGGCCGGAGCGGGATGCCCAAAATGATTATACTCGCCAACGGAGATGACGGCATAATCAGGATTGGTTGCAGCAATGAAATACTTCGATGAACTTGTCAGGCTTCCGTGATGAGCGACCTTCACCATATTTGATTTCAGTAGATTTCCGTAGCAAGACAGCATTTCTTCCTCACTGCTCCGCTCGGCATCTCCTAAGAAAAGGAAGCTAGTATTACGATAAACGATTCGGAATGCAAGCATTCCGCTATGAATGTTCTCGCCATACGCCGTAAGTTTTGATTTGGGAACATGACTGTCGGGATAGAGGACGTAGAGCGTGAGATCGGGATCGAGATGCAACGTATCACCTCGGCTTAGAACGCGAAGTCCCGTATGCTGTACTTGAGACAGCGTGTCCAGCAAACGCGCCGTGCGGCCGGCTACCCGCTCGCCACTCGTCATGAGTGAAGCGACGCTGCAATTTTCCAGGAGAATGGGCGCTCCGCCGTAGTGGTCGGTGTGCATGTGGCTAATGAATCCGCCATCGATCTGGGTTATATCTTCGGCACGAAGAAAGGGCAATGCTGTTCGCTCAATGTTCGCATTTCCTTCCATGTCAATTCTGCCAAAATCGACGAAATAGTTTTTTCCTTCCGGCGAATGAATCAAGATGCAATCCCCTTGCCCGACATCAAAAAATAGAACTTGAAGCTTTCCTTCATTTTTTGCAAGCACAGAATTGGAGAATGGAACTCCCAAGGTCGAAAGTGCGAAGAAACAAGATAGGGAGATCGAGAGCCTTCCAAGAAATCGCGGTCTCGTGGGTGAACGCAGGCAAAAGATCACAGCAATGCCGAGCAGGACAAGAAAGATCCACGAAGGGGAAGCCGCCGCATGAGCTGCGGAGGGAACATGCGCAGAAAGCTTTGTAAGCAATAATAGCAGATCGGATAAATAGCCTGTTGCATCCCCATAAAGATGCCCGAACCAAGTGGAGATCGCAGTGATCGGAAGCAGCAAAAAGCCGAGCGCCGTAATAATGGCGGATAGCGGAATGAGGGGAATATTCGCAAGCAAGCCAATAAACGAAATGCGATAGAAATGTGCCGCGATCACGGGATACGACGCTATCGAAGCACCGATGGATAGTGCTGTCGCCTTCAACATCTTTTGCAACTGCGGATGCTTAGCGGATAATTTATCCCATGCTTGCTCAGTCGATTGAGGTAACATTAGCCAACGAATCTTTGGCGCGATGAGTATCATTCCCAACACGCCGGCGTAGGAAAGTTGAAATCCAACATCAAATAGATCATACGGACGAAGGAGTAGGTTGATAGCTGCGGCACTCATGACAATATTCAGCGGATCAGGCTTGCGTTCGAGAAGCTTTGCAAGAAGATACAGCTCGATCATAAGCAGTGCGCGCACTACGCTGGGCTGAAATCCAACAATGGCAGAATAGAGGAGCACCATGACCATTGTGATCGAGATGCGAGTGCGGAGCCAATAGATCCCAAATATTCTCAAAAGTTGTGCAACCACCAATGCGACAATTGCCACGTTGAATCCGCTTACTGCAAGAATATGCGCCACACCGGCGGTGGTGAAATCGTTCAGCGTTTCTTTATCCATGTCGCTGCGATCACCGAGTACGACCGCCTCGACAAATCCGCGTGCATTTCCCTCTGCAATTGCGGTGTCCAGAAGCGTTAGCAAGGTTTGGTGAATGCTTTGAAAGACATGACCAAATCGAAAAAGAAAATTTGGGTGCGGAGCGCTGAGAATGTAGTAATCAAAGCGGGAATGAATGAAGCCGGTGGCTTCGGTGTGAGTCGTTGTTTGTAATTTCAGTTCGCTCGCGAATTCGTGTGGATTTGTAGGCGCATGAAACGGTTCAAGCGTGCAGAACACCCGCAACGCGCTTCCTTCCTCTGGGAGAGGAACATTTTCGTGGCTACTCTTGGGTAATCGGAGCAGTACCCTGCTCTTTACAGCAATTGCAGATTCTGAAGCAATACTGATGCTATCTGTTTCAAAAATCCATAGATATTCAGAATTGGTCTCATCAAGTTCAGTCAGGGTTCCTACTAACGTTGGCTTCTCAGGCTTCATCGCGGCGATGCGGGCAATGGGTGTGCCACTGTAACTAGCTTTGTCGAGGGACGTCAGTAGATGGCCCACCACCACAAACGCACCGAAAAGGAGCAGCTTCGATAAGCAATTGGCTCGCCAAATGAGGGCGGTTATAATCCCAATTACCGTCACAACGCCAAGAAAGACCACGATCAGATCCGCATCAGTAGAAAGCGCAATTCCCAATCCAAGGCCAAGCGCCGCGAATACCGCAGGGCGTCCGCGGAACAATGACTCAATCATCAAATTGGGACAAAAGGACGAGCATCGCGATCTTACTTTTGGATAACGAGGTTTCTAATTCGAATATAATTACCAGCGATCATGCGAACATAGTAGAGGCCGCTCGGGAGTTTAGCTGGATCGACGGTGGCGTTGTAATATCCGGGAAGCTTCTGCTCGTTGACGAGGGTTTGAACCTGATTACCCTGTGCATCGACCAGATCGATGCGCACCGCAATGGTTGTATCTATATCGTATTGAATGGTGGTGCTAGAGTTCGAAGTTGCAATTCCGCTTGGATTCGGTATCGGCGTGCCGAGCATCATTGCTAAAGGAACCAGCGGTTGCGGTTCGATGAATTGAGTGTCGCAAACGGGTCCGATGACCGCGTACCCACTGTCGAAGATGTGATCGGAACATGAATAGGGTAGCTGTGCATCGTCAAACGTCATTGTGAAGTTGATAGGAAATCCTTTTTCAAAGGTGATGGGAGATGCATCGGCAGGATCCTCGGCCCCGCTTAACACAGGTTGGAATTGGAGATACACAAGCGGAATACAACCGGAATCGGAACCATCGCAGCCACCCCCAGTGATGATGGCAGACTCGACCGCGCTTGCTTCTCCACCCTGCTGGAAGTTGATGGTGTCATGCCCAGGTGGGGTTGAGGATTGGATCGAAATATAACCCTGAGGGGTCAGCGTACGCGCTGTGATGACATCAAGGAGCTTTAGATTGACCGAATCGTAGGTGAGGTAAATGTGATATCCGTCGCATCCAATAATTCCCATATTTGTTTTGGCATAGATGGGCATGAGGAAGTAGGGGTCTAAGATATATCCGTGGACGTTTTGCTGCGCGGCTAGTTCCAAGGTGGGCTTGTCACCGGTTCCCAAAAGCTGAACGGTGTCAATTGGGGCATTTTTTGGAAGATTGTAGGCGAGGATCGCTTGAGCTGTGCGGGTACCCCCTGCAGTTGGAATGAAATTAACTTGGACGGTATCGGTGTGGCCGGGAGGTATAATAAGAGGCGTTCTCGTTGAGAGCGCAAAATCGGTCGAGTTCGCTCCGATGATATTCGCCGAGGTAATTGTGATCGGAACGTTGTTCGGATTATTGACCGGTATATCGAAGACAGCATTCTCACAAACACGGGTGGAACCCCAGGTTACACTATCGACACCGGGCGCGAGCGCTGTGATGGTCTCGACATGACCGATGAGCACGACCATATGCTTGCTGGACTTGGATTCAATGACAAGAGAATCGGAAAAGAGGCCATTGGCCAACCCAGTCGGATTGAATTGGAGATCGACGCGCGCCGCACCGGACGGTGGTTCTGCAATGGTGAAAGGGGTTGTGACCGATGCTCCTCCGTAGCTAATGCCCGGTTCCGTGAAAATCGTGCCTGGAGTAGAGAGAGCTGCAGTACTCACGTACATTGCAGCCGTTCCGGCATTGCCCACAAACACTTCGGAATCGCCGGGTGGATCGGTGTTCTGGAATGTTCCGAAATCGAGGGTATCGATCGTTATGGTCTTGTTCGTATCGGCGAAGATACCCATATTATCCATGACGCCGCGGCCATAAACATCCACAACATATGCACGGAGATGATCGGTGTTGGCGGTGATCTGCGTATGCATTCGGCGATTGATCTCGTGGGGCCAGAATTGGATCGTGAAAGAATCAACTCCAAGCGGCGGAATGGTCAGAACCGGTGCTGTTCCTGCGGGTGCTCCGGACGGAGGCGTCGTTGCGACGACATAGAAGCGATCGGTATCCTGAATACGCTTTGGGAAGGAATAGATGTTGACGGTGTCTTCGGAGATATTTTTCAGAACGACCGTGGTATCGAACGTATCGTTCGGATTGCGCGGATAAGGTGCGACCAGGTCGGCGGCGGCGAGCACCCGGTCTCCGAAGTCGATCACAAGGCCAACGGTTTCGAGTGGTGTGATAGTTTTTAGCAGCGTGCCACCGACATACGAATAACTATCGACCGGTCCGAGCGCATAGACCGTGACGCCGAACGGGAGAGAACCACTTAGGTTGTGCGTGCCCTGCGTAAGCGGGTGCTGCGCATAATCGAAGCGAGTGTTGGGAATGGGATGGAACTCGGCGCTGCTGATAGGAATGCCATCGATCATCATAGTGCTAATGGAACTCGCATCGGCAACAATGTTGACAAAATTACCGGTGAATGCGTCAGCATTTACTACGCTGATAATGGTATAAGAATTTTTAAATTGCTCGACAGGGTACACAAGAGCAAGCGCAGGATCGCCGTAGGCAGGGAAGCGCGGATCGTCTAATCCTCCCAAACTGGTGTGCATATACTGCCCAACCTCGATCGGTTTGGATGCCTGGATCGAAGTTACACCCGGAAGGTGAGTGATCTCATAAAATTGGCCGGCGTTGTAGGTGTTCGGAAGGGGATTACCATTGATCGTAATCTGTGTGCTATCCTCAGAACATACGACACGAACCAGATCTGGCAACGTGGACGAGGCGTAAGGAACGACGAGTGCGGAATCGCCCCAGGCGCTTACCGGCGGAAGCTGCTCGACCAAATGGTCGCGGCTGGGAGCACCATCGATATTGACTGCCGTGTCCGGAATCGCGGTGCGATGATGACCGCTAAACACGGCAACCGGATAATCAGACTCGATCAGGCTGCCGGTCAGATCATCATTCATGTTGGATGTTCCTTCCACAAGATAGACATCGCCCTTATCGAGCCGAACCGTGATCGGCGTTCCGGCGGGACTCCTCGTAGAAGCGTTCTGTAATGTGATCGTGACATTCGTAGAGTCCACGACTCCCACCACCAAGAACATTCCTGGCAATAAATCGCCACCATTATTCGAGGTGGGGTAATTCATTGTGCGATATTCTGTGCCCAGCACTTTGGTCGGGAACCCCATAAATGCATCGCTGGAATACTCTTTGTGATTCATGCCAAACACTGCAACTTCACTGTCGCTGGTGATGTGGACGGACATTCCCGGCAAGACCACCTGATCCTCGGTGACCTCGACGGTTTGGCCAAAATTATTTCCATTAGGAAGCACGATCGTGGTGATCTGACCGGGGGTGGTTGTGAACGTCTGATAAAAATTAAGTTTAGGAACTTCTACGGCGCCATGAGCGACCACATGACTGGTGATATATAAGTCCATGACATTTTGTGTTTCAGGCGGGAACCCAGTCTGTCCGCCTTCGTTTGGCCCGAATGCCACATAAAACTCGGTACCAAAGTTATCGAAGTTCTGGCTTTGAGCGTGAAGACGTCCACATGAGATCGAAAGCATGACGATCGCTAAGAGAACGGCAAGTGGCGATTGTTGAACGCAGTGCCTCGAGGAGCTAGGAGCGGACCTTTTGCTATTGTACTGAGACATAAGAATGACCTTCTAACCTCTTTTTACTTTAAACACCACGAGCGGACGCTTATTCACACGATAGCCCGCAAGCGTTTGGAGCGGAATGCTCCGGCGGTGTCATTTATTCCTATTCCTATAAACCCGAAACGTGAGATAAGTGACAGAAAAAAGAAGGAAAAATTATTCAGAAAAACCTGTCACCTTATAACAGCGAACTTGCACGTTTGAGTCGCTGTCAAGTTACCCTGCGGTCCGAAAGCTTGGACTCGAATAAACGCCGGTCCCGAGTCTGGAATCAACTGTTCTGGCACGCTAATCGTGCCAGAACCCTGTTGTACTGAAGTCTCGATATTCCCTATTTCTTCGCCGGACGCGCTAAAGATTGTCGCGGTAACATTGCAAGGCTGGGCTGCGCTGTAGCCGATAGTCACCCCACCCACCTGACCGGCAAGATCGCTTATTCTGACTGGATTCGGCCATGTTCCTGTAAGGATAAAAGAAGGAGTGTCACCGAGCAACATTGCGCGGATCGTTTGGTCACCACAATCATCTGCATACGGAATCGAAAGCGTATCGGTCTGAATATTGAGGGCGCACGGGCGCGTCGAGCAGGTGAACGTTGGTGTCACCGTTACGACGGTATCGGTTGTAAGATAAGCTTGCAGCATGACTGTGAGAAGAAGGTTATTGGCCATTCTTGCAGGATCCGAAACGGCAGTCCCCGTAGCGACGATGGAATAAGTGCGCGAAGACTGATCCCAATACGGCTTTAGCGTGTATGATGGATCCCCCGCTACTGAGAGCGAACCGGAAGTATCCACCGAGGTTGGCACAAAAAGGTCATTCGAAAATTGCAGCGAAAGCGTCCAGCTATCAAGCTCGGTTACACCAGAGTGTGGGCCTTCGAGCATAATCGGCAGTCGCAGTTCCACATCGTCTGCGGCGCTCATGCCGAGCGACCCCGCGGGGGGTATCTTGGCTTGTAACGTCAGCACTTGCTGCTTTCGAACCACGCTCGCTGTGGCAGTATCGACTACCGGGGCTTCGTTATCCAGTCCGTGTTGGAAGAGCGCCATCTTCAACGCCTGCGGCCCGTTCAAACTGTCGAGCGGGAAGGAATAAGCAAGTTGCAGGGTAGAATATGTGCCATTCGGCGGAATGTTAATAGGAAACTTAAAGGAGCTTCGATTGTAGCTGAAGCCGGCGGTATCCGAAACGAACACAATGCTGTCAATCGATACTTCGATGGGGAAGGGATTGAAAATCGCGACTTCCTGATAGGATGTATCGCAGGTAGTGACGGTATCGAACGAAACATTGAACGATCCTATAGATCCTGTCCGAACCTTTGCTTTCAGAATGATCATAGGTTGATAATTGCTGAGATCAGGATAGATACTGTATCGTGTATCGTTCGGGAAGTAAAGAGTGTCGGCAAAATCCCCCGTTTTCACAATATTAAAGTTGACAAGCGCGGTCAGGGAGTCACCTGATTTCAACGTATCCGGAAACGTGATGGCCGGATTCCATTGTACGGCGAAGTTGGTATCCCTATGGATCACGGAATCCAAGCGCGCAGGATACGTGCCAGCGGCATTCGAAATAACGAACGAGGAATCGAGTAGGAGCGATTGTGCATTACCCCGTTGAAGTGTGATCGTGCCAAAATCAATGATCCTAGGATTGATCAAAGCCTGGGGTTCGACACCGGTTCCCCAAAGCGTATCAAAGATCGTTTCGCTATCGATCGTATGGATACGCACCACGAGCATTTTTCTCCCAAGGGATTTTGGCTGAAATTGAGCAATGAAATGGAACGCAGTATCACTACCCTCATAGCCGATTGGGAGCGGCGAAACGCGCGCGCCAAAGGGAGGCAGGCTATCGAGCCATACAGCAAAATCCGAAAGTGCGCTGGTATCCACGATCGTTACGCTGTCGATCGCGGTCGTATTGGAACCAATATTGAGAATGGAAAGCGTGTCCAAAGCCGAGAGCAGGGAGTCGCGCACGGAGCCAAAATCGTGTCCGATAGAGATGACAGTGGGCGCGACCCCTGAGCCAAGCAGCACAACGGCTGGGCGAGCTATGCCGCTATCTCCCTCCCAATAGATCGGAATGCTTCCAGTATCCCGGCCAACATGGGTGGGAGCGAAGTGGACGCCAATGTCAACAAGATCCGTACCGGGTGGGCGCTGGAGAATGAAAGGGGGTTTGGGATCGCCTGCGATGCTGTCAGCCGAGAATTCCGGATTCAAGCCCGTTGAAAAATCGAGACTGTTAAGATCGATATTCGAAGTTCCGCTATTTCGTATCGAAAAGATGCTATCACGGTGTTCTCCGACGCGCACGCGGCCAAAATTGATGGTATCCGGAGAAACAACGGGAATATTTACGGAGGAGAGCGTGTGGTACCGCGTTTGTGCGGAAGCGGGAAGCGGAACTAAAAAATAAGAGGCGAAATATATAGGGAACGAAGTAAGAAGCAAGAAGCGATGAAGTAGAAACGCAAAGCAACGCGCCCAAAAATGACGTCGCAAAGCGTTCATTCCTACTTTGACTTCATGCCTCATACCTCATTCTTAATCTTCTTAACTGCTATGCTAATTCATTCGCCGGCAACGATCGGAATGCGGGTGTGGATGTTCAATTTCACGGAGGAAATATCGCAGACGTACACGCCGTTTGCAAGTCCGTGCCGATCGATACGCACGGAGTAGGGCCCGGCTGCATATTCGCCGTAGGCCACATGCTGAATCATTCGACCAAGTTCATCATACAGAGTCATGGTGATGTCACCCGTTTCCGGAACCGTGAAGTTGATCGTTGTGGATGTGGTAAACGGGTTTGGCGAAGCAGTAGCAGACAACGCAAGCGAGCCAGCAGGAATCACATCGGCCTCTTGATCCGGGTAGAGCGTGAGGCGCATTTGGGCCGGCTCGATATTGAAGTAGGTGGGCGTGTGAGAATAAATGCTCACCGTCCCGCTCACGGGAGCGATAAGGGATATTGTAGGAGCGAAATGAATCTGTGCGCTGCCACCAATATCCAAACGACCAATGTCAAAACCAACGTTTTCCACGGGATGAATGCCAAAGCCGGTGTTCTTGGAGTCATCAGGAACGAAAACTGCACTATCAACATACGCCGGTTGATAGGCTGTATTGCGAAAATTAAGGTAGTTCGTGTGTAACGGACCGTTCGATTGCGGTGGATATTCAATGCTGATAGTACGCTTTGGCACCAGCAGAGAACCGGCAGCATATCCATAAGAGATCACATCTCCCAGCCCATACGCCAATATCGTGAAGCCCTGTTCCGCCGAAGCGGTGGTGCTGATCGTGTGTACGCCTTGGGAAACTGACACATCCTGACGCACGGAAAACACACGTCCGTTCACATTACCTGGCACGGGTACAAATCCAGCGGATGGGATGGTTGTACCGTCGAGCATGATATTCCCCTGCGAGTTTGTATCTGCCGCAATGATCAGGCCCTGAAATTGGAAATTGGTGTTCTCGGCAAGAAAAAAGGTATAGTTGTTGTACGTTTGGTCAACCGGAGGGACGATCAAAAGTGAGGGGTCGCCGTAATCGTCACCCATAAGGAAATAATCCGAATGTTCGATTTCTGCAACGAGTATCGGTCCCGTTGACTCGACAAGAGTGGGTCCAAAGACCGTGTCATCACTGAATTGGTTGTGGTTCAGCATAGGCCGCTTCGAGCCATTCACCGTATAGATGGTACTGTCATTCAACGCGAGGACCCTCATGACGTCGCCGTCCTGACCTACGGTGCCCTTACTATCGAGTGCAATAGCATCGAGCACGAAATTCCGACCCCAGTCGCTGGTCGGGGGCATGGTCTGAAGCAGAATATCCCTGCTGATTCCGTTACTGGCGGAACTCCAGCCAGGGGGGGCCTCGGACCGCTCGTGGCTACCATAGACCGTGATTGGATTGTTGGCCGTTACAACGGATCCGGTCAGATCGAGGCCAGGGACAGAGCTTTCGGTCTGGACTTGTACACATTGGCCCCGCTGCAAAACAACAGTAAAAGGCGCCCCCGCAGGGTTACCTCCTAACGTTGGTGCACTTGGTGTGATGGTGACGGTCGTATTATCCTGGAATGCGGCAACCGCGAACTGAGAAGAGGTAGAAGGGTCAGCGGTTTGCGAATTCGGATAACTGATGACGCGATAATCCGTCCCAGCCGATTGCGCAGGAAGCGCGCAGAATGCATCGGCCGATTCATTCTTATAATTTAGCCCATAGCAAACGATGGACGAAGTCGATTGCACTTGCACTACGGTATTATCGGGAACTTCATCGGAGACGATCCACAAATTATGCATAGGAACTCCTTGTAAGACGTCGTTCGAAATATCATACGTGAGCGAGGCATTTGGCTGAAGAATAAAAACCTTATTGAGCGCCGGGTAGGCTTTCGTCGTGACGGTTACGGTGTCCAAATCACCAAGCGAAGCGATATAGATCTGAAGATCGCTGCCACTCGAGTAAGCCGATGAAAAGGAGGCATCGATATTCTCTTCGAAGCAGAGCAGGAAATCGGTTCCGGCATTAGTGGGTGTAAGGGTATGCGCACCGCCGCCGCATTGGCACAGGGAATCTGGGATCGGGTTAACAGTTTGCTGCGCAGCTGCGCCCGTGGGAAGTGCGAGCGACCACGCGAAGATCACCAACAGCGATGCGAGCGTCATCGCAGAAAGGGCGAGGCGTGCCCAGGAAATTTGAATGGAACGAAAATGAAACGAGTGGAAGCGACATAGGATAGTCATAGGAAGAGTTGATTATTATTTTGACGAAAAACTTTCAACATACCGATCCCGGGCATTTGCGCGGTAAATCGGCAGAGTAAATAACATCAGAAGAGTCGATTTTAATTACCGTTCTAGCAGAATTGTTACGGGCCCTTCGTTAACGAGCTGAACGCTCATTTTCGCTCGGAAACGCCCGGCAGCAACTTTTTCCGGCCCAAGCCGAGCAGTCAGATAACCCAGAAACAATTCGTAGATCCTTTCGGCTTTCTCCGGAGCGGCCGCCAGCAGGAAATTCGGCCGGTTGCCCTTTTGGCTATCGCCGTACAGCGTGAATTGACTGATGACAAGCGCACCACCGCGAACATCCAGGATCGACAGGTTCATTTTCCCATCCAGGTCCTCAAAAATGCGGAGATTTGCCACTTTTTCGGCCATCCATTTGGCCTGTTCATCTGAATCACCATCCCTGATGGCAACCAGAAGAACGAGGCCCAGGCCAATTTCTCCAACGCTTTCACCTTCGATCCACACCGAGGCGCGGCTTACCCTTTGTAAAACTATTCGCATTCTTCTGTTTTGTTACACCCTCAGTGGAAATTGTCAATGATGAATTGGGAAGGTTCACTCACAGGCGACAATCGGTATTCGCGTGTTAAAATTTAACTTTTCGGACGTGATCGCGCAGGTATAAACTCCGTTCGGCAACCCCTGCCTTTCGATCCGTATCGAATGCGGCCCAGCGGAAAAATCGCTCGATGCAACCCGGCGGATCACTCTGCCAAGCTCATCGTATACCGTGATCGTAATTTCACCACTTTCCGGTAGCGAGAAGTTAAGCATGGTGAATGATGCAAACGGGTTTGGAGCGGCTGTCGCCAATGGGGCAAGCATGAAGGCTTCTTCCACATCCGCAGAATTGTCCGGGTAGAGCGTGAAGTGCATCCTTGCCGGCTCGATGCTGAAGTACGAAGGCAAGTGGGAATAAATGCTCACCGTTCCGCTCACCGGAGCGATCAGGGGAAGGGTGGGAACAAGATGAATCGTACCGGATCCGCCAATATCCACGCGGCCAATATCTATCGCTACGTTTTCGGAGGAATGAATGCCGAATCCAGAATTTTTTGGATCGTCAGGTGTAAATGCTACGCTATCGACGTACGCAGGTTGGTATGCAGTATTATCAAAAGTAAGCACGTTGGAATGAACTTTCTGAGTCTCCGCTGGCGGATACTCGATCCGGATGGCGCGCATGGGCACTAACAACTGACCGGCCGCATATCCATACGCGTTGGCAAAACCCGCGCCATATCCTACTATGGTAAAACCTTCCGACGGTGGCGAGCTGGAGCTGATCGTGTGAACCCCTTGTGGCAATCCCAGCTCGCAGATGGAAAACGAACGCCCTTGTGCGGAACCCGGAACCAACCTGAATTTCGAGGCAGGAATCAGGCTGCCATCGATCAGGATATTGTTCTGCGAACTTACATCCGCAGCGACGATCACGCCTTGGTAACTAAAGTTTGTGTCCGACGGAAGAAAAAAGGTGTAAGTGTTGTACGTTTGCTCCATCGGAGGGACGATGGCAAGAAAGGGATCGCCTGGGCCGGTGTACGTGTACGAGGAATGCGCGAACTCCGCCACTAAGAGCGGTTTATCCGAACTGACGAGCGTTGGAGAGGTAATAAGTGAATCTTGGAACTGTCCGGGGTTCAGCCTCGCCCATGGCTGGCCGTTCACCGTAACGGTTGCGGTATCGAGCGAAAGCACGCGCATCAGGTCTCCATCGGGATTCATATCTCCGGCACTATCGAGTGCCACCGGTGCCAGCACAAAGCTCTTGCCCCAGGCGCTAGTCGGCGGCAGAGCTTCGAGCAGCATATCGCGTGTGGCAGGCACGTATGGCAATCGTATCCAATTATTCGGAACTTCCGTCATGACATGACCGCCATACACTGCAACAGGATGATTCGAGCTTATGGTGGAACCGGTAAGATCGAGATTTTGGTGCGAATTGCCCTGGCCAACAGTATCCGCCTGGAATTGCACGCACTCGCCTTGCTGCAGATTAAATATTTCAGAAATACCACCCGAACTCCCCTTTGACGTCATCACGGTCGGCGTGATCGTGACCACGGTATTATTTTCGAAGGCCGCAACCGCGAACTCGCCGCTGGCCGCGCCGCCATCGACTTCCCCATCCGAGCAGCCATAGCTCATGACGCGATAATCCGTTCCGGCATACTCCAACGGCAGCGCGCAAAACGCATCGGCGGACCAGCGTTTGTAATCCAGACCGTAGCACACGATGGGCGAGGTAGAATGCACCTGTACTACACGCTCATCGACGGACTCATCGGAAACGATCCAGAGATCATCCAGCGAATCGCCGGTGAGATCAAGCGAAACGGATTGATCCGCCTGTAATGCGATCACTTTGTTCAGAGTGGGATACCGGTTGCAGGTGATCGTTACCGTTGCGATATTGCCGGTGGAAGCAAGATACACGCCAAGATAGCCATCGGCAGAATAGATCGAGTGGTAGTAGGGATCGGTGTTCTCTTCGAAGCACAGCAGGAAATTCGTTCCGGCATTGGTGGGAGTGGTAGTTATGGCAGCGCCGCCGCACTCGCATAAGCTATCCGGCGCAGGATCATTCGTTTGCTGAGCGTGTGCCGTTGAAAGGATGACGCAATCGTTGAATAAGATGCAAGAGGCAAAAAGTAAGAATAGCAGTGATGCTCGCTCATACCAACGGCTGCGCGTTGCATCGTTTTTATTTCCCTTCATTCTTAATTCGGACATGCTTCTGCCTATCTTTTAGATCTCAATTCTTAACTCTTAACCATTAACCCTTAGTTCTTAACCCTTTGTACTTAACCCTTCGTACTTAACTGACCGCGAACCATCTTCCACACGCCAGCCACGAGTGCCGCGAGTAACAGGGCGTGCACCCAATACGACGTAAACCCGAAGGTGATGATCGCTATGAACCAGACGAGAACGAGAAACGAGATCAGAAACCACATAGTCGTTTTGGAAGCTGCTGTATTATACCCAATAATGCGCCCGTTAATTCCCGGTGCTGTATTGGGTTGCAGAGATTATCCGATGTGAGATAGATATGGCGTGGTCAGCACAGATTTTTTTCTAAAGTGTAACAATTTTCAATTTCGATGGTTATTATGTTGTGTAACTAACCATTTCGCTATGAACTACAAAAAACTCAGCTTCGCTTCCTTTATTATCGCACCAATTCTTATTGCGGGATGCACCGGCTCTACCGGGCCTGCGGGGCCGTTACTTAGCGGAAGCATTACGGGGGTTGTTCAGCTATTTAACGCTGATGGCAGCATGCCTATTGATCGGAGTGGGGTAACCGTTAGCATTCCGGGGACTGCGTTTTCGACAACAACCGATTCCCTCGGACAATGGGCACTTGGCAACCTAACAACTGGAAGCTATACCATTACCGAAACAAAGCCGGGATATGGCATGTCGGAACAGCAGGATGTGCAGCTTGTAAGTGGTACGGTCGTTGATGCTGGCTCGAATAGTCGTACACTCACACAGGGCGGAGATATAGTAATGGCACAACCCCCAATTTTTTCCGTTGGGATCGACTCATCCAATACGGTCTCCGATACGCTGTATGTTTGGTTCACGATGATCGGGAAGTTTGATACCATAGCAAATAGTTCTACAAATTGTTTCTTGATTGTGGTCGGACAAGATTCCTCGGTGAACGGAGGTAATCCAAATAGTTACAAATATTTCGACATCGCCGAGATCACTTCATCGCTCGGCAAGCACAGCTATGATTATTTCCCACCCACGGAACTTGAGTACGCAGGTTTTACAAGCGGATCGAATGCTTACATTATTATTTATCCACTTGGTGTTTTTGTGCCTGGCTATAATATACCTTTTTCGAGCTATTACGATGTCGCCACTGATAAGTTTGTCTATACCTCTGTCGGCACACCCTCAAAAGTTATTAAAGTTAAGGTGCCGTAGGCAAATTATTTTCCTATAAGAGAGTATATTCAAGCAGACGTGAGGAAAGTGGGTATTATTACCCACTTTGAATACACGACAAATCATCGGACAGAACATTCGAGGTTATCGAAAGATACTCGGATTAAGTCAAAAAGAATTCGCTAAATTAGCTGGAATCAATAATACCTACCTAGCCAGCATTGAACAAGGTAAAAAGAATGTGACGATTGACACGATCACCCGAATCGCTGAGGTGATTGGAATTCCGGATCAGATCCTGCTGATTGAAGGGGCATTCAATTGGAATCGACTCGGGAAAAGACGGTTTTCCTAAAAGACAAACTTAATTTTCGTATATTTGTTTTCATTGCCTGAGAGAAAAATGGCATTGAGGCTGTAACAATTGCTCCGGCTGGAAGTTGCTCCCTCATGTGTAGTTCTTAGGTGTTTTACAATCTAAATTCATCGTACCATGAAAAAGCACATTATTTTAGCTTTTCTTTCCTTATTCCTCCAAAGTTCGCTTTATGCGCAGCGAGTAACACATGTGATTTCTTACCAGGGAATAATAAACGGAGTAAATGGCGTTACGCCCAAGGATAGCACATACCCTGTTACGGTTATCTTATGGACCGAACCGGACGGTGGCTCACCGCTTTGGCAGGACATATTCCAAACTGAGGTGAAAGGTGGCGTTTTTAACATATCCCTCGGTTCTCAGACGCCGCTGCCCTCATCACAAGTGATGGACCATTCGCTCTGGATTAGTGCCAGTGTAGGCGAGTACTCTGAAGCCACCCTGAGATCCAGTCTTGCAGCCGTTCCAATGGCAGTCAATGTGGCAGATAGCGCTATCACTACCAAGAAAGTAGTGGATCAAGCCATCACTACCGCAAAGCTGGCTGATAGCTCGGTTACTGCGGACAAGATGAACATGAACTATATTTCCTCGATCAGCATCAATGGGAACCCAATAACGGGCGTGGGAAGAACCCTGAATATTGTGAGCGGAGATGGCGTGAACGCTACCTGGATACCAAACGAGGGAACACTTTTGCTAAGTGGAAACGGCGGATCGGGCGGAGGTATGAAAACATTGTCTGTCAGTTATAACCATGTTGCATACTTTAATACTCTCACAGGCGTGTATGATGCCGGCACAGCAAGTGCGATAAACGTTGTCCTACATGGCGATCCTGGCACTCCTGGAAGTTCTCCTACATGGGGACCTGTCAACCTCGGGTCGGATGTGAGCAGTGTATTACCCATAGCTAATGGGGGCACGAGCAACGTCCCGAAATGGTCTCCAGGGATAGGTATTTATCCGAATTTGGCAACCGATCATAACTCTGTAGTTGCCGGTGGCAACTCGAATATTGCTGAGAACATCGCAGCAACCGTCGGCGGTGGTTATCTTAATAGTGCGTATGGTGATGATGCGGTGATTTCTGGAGGAGAGGGGAATACCGTCGGTGTGGATTCGGTAGATCCGAATTCCTTCCACTCTGCCATTGGCGGTGGTGCTAATAACACAGCGTTGGGTATCGGTACAGCAATTCCTGGAGGTAACTCACTGATGCTTGGTAGTTTCTCCTTTGGTTTCAATGGCGATCAAGACACCGCAGAGCCTGCTTACACCGAACTCCCACCCCACGTACCTCCTCTGACCAATTTGAGCGACTCCTTCGGGGGCGGTAACTATATCGGAGTAGCCTATTTCGGCAATGTTAACATCATGGTAGGGAATGTGGATACCAACGCCCGTGAGGTGCAGTTCTATTCGCCGAATCCAGGGAGTAGAAATTTTTCTCCCGCTACCGTAACCTACTCCTCATTCCGCGCAACAACACAATCGCATAACATACAATATACACTTCCTGCATCTCGCCCCACGGTAGGGCAATTCCTTAAAGCGCAGGGAGTAACTTTAGGTTCGGGCTACGCCCCAGATGCAGTTGCTCTCTCGTGGGCAAATCCACCTTCAGATACGGTGATTGACACTTCCGGTGGTGGTGGTGGTGGCCCTGCCGGGTGGTTGCTCACAGGTAACTCGGGTACTACGGCGGGCACTAATTTTCTCGGCACCCTCGACAACGTGGCAATGGAGATACATGTGCATGACTCAGCAGCCACTTCAACGGGTGGGAATAAGCGTGTTATGCGCTACTATGAGGGTACGACCTCGCCAAACATTCTTGGAGGATCAAGCTTTAACACGCTCGATCCAGGGCTTACCGGTGCCGCGATTCTTTCAGGCGGGACGATGGCGAACCCGAACAAGATCAATCTTTCCGACACCTTTTCATTAATCGCGGGTGGAACAGGGAACATTATCGATACCCTTGCTCCCTTTTCTGCGATTCTTTCGGGGCAGGGTAACCATATTACAGGCGACACCACACTTCCGGGATATGGCTGGCATAATGGGTTCGACGTGATCGCCGGTGGACGGGGTAACTTTATGGGTGCGCAAATAAGTTGGCGTTCGGGATTTAATTTCATAGGCGGTGGCGATTCGAACTTCGTCGGATATGGGTCGTACGACAACGTAATCGCGGGAGGGAAAAAGAATCTTCTCGCGGATGCGTATGGCTCGATCGGCGGCGGCATAGGAAACCTCTTAAATGGACCGGGTGCATTGTGTGTCATCGCGGGTGGTTATTACAATACGGTCGGTGGTGACATTTCCGTAAATGCAGGGCCAATTTATGCAAGCTCAATTTTGGGTGGGGATTCGAACATGATACGACAATATGCTTCGTACTCCACGATTGTTGGTGGTTCACACAATACCATCGATTCGGGGGTAATGTGCGCAACGATTGGCGGTGGGGAGAACAACACGATTGACACTGCATCTCCGACATCTACAATCAGTGGTGGAAGTGGTAATTTCATCGGTGGGCATCAACTCACCAACTTTTCGGACGTTCATTTTCCCGATACCATTCCAGGTTTGGGCGATGTGATTGCAGGCGGCGATTCCAACCGAATCCTCGGAGATTATAGCTCCGTGGGCGGCGGACAGAATAATTTGATTACTCCAGCTGGTGATCATGCCTCTATTCCGGGGGGTATCGGCCTAATTGCAGCTGCCTACGCACAGACCGTAGTTGGAGCTTATAATCAAGCAGAAATTGGAACCCTCTTAACTGTGGGAAACGGCACCGATTCTATACGTTCCAATGCGTTCACCGTCTCCAGTGACGGGAGTGCATCAGCATATCAATCCATCAACAGTGGAAATGCCACGAGTATCGGAACTATGTATGCCAACAATACGATCGAGGCGTGGGGAAATGTTCAATCTGGTGCTTCTGGCGATACCGCCATTGCCAGCATTGGAGTATTATCTGTCACGTTCAGTGCTGCCGATACAAATTACATTATCCAACTCAACGTGATGAATCCGGATGGTTCGCTACACACGTTTAGGAGCGGTCAGGCTTCTATTGTTGCTACTATCTCACAAGGCTTATCGGGAACACCAGGGATAGTTTCAGTATCGCAGCTATCAACTCACCATTCCGCCGGCTACTGTTAATTATCCGGTTTTTACTGTTACTACTTTTTTATGGGGTACCGGAAAGCCGACAAATACGTTTGGCTTTCAATTTCATGTCGTCGCACAATAAAATTTCGATTTTTTGGCGGGCAGAAAAATTTGTCGTATATTGCTGGTAAAAGTATGAGCACCAATTGTCTTTAGAAAAAGTGTTTTGTGTCATGTTCATTGACAAACTGGCAGTCGGCGGTAGCTTTCGTTATGAACGAGTTCTCCATGAAAGCGTTTTGTGGATAACTTTTTCAAAAAATGGCGAAATTAGCTTGGAATCGAAGGGTCATCGGGAACTCGCAAGAAAGAAAAACGGCACCTATTTCTTGGAGAAGTCTATTCGCCTTTCAGCAAGGCAACCAGATCGCTAACGACGGCACTGGCGGTGGGCAGGCTGCCCGCGCCTTTGCCATAGAGGACTTGGGGTCCGGCATGAAGGGTTTGAATTTCGAGTGCATTGAACTCATCGCGCGTGTGAGCGAATACATGCGAGCTGGGAATTCGCTGCGGTCGAACAACGGCAGATATTGCTCCGGTAGCAGGATTTCGTTCCGCCGAAGCGATCAGCTTGATCGTTTCGCCGGATTCGCGAGCGGCGCGAATATCCTCAGCAGTGACCTGCTCGATACCGGTGGTATCTATTTCGTGAGGCCGAACATGCTCTCCAAACGCATGATACGTCAGGACGGAAAGCTTCTGCGCAGCATCGGCGCCGGATAGGTCGAGCGAGGCATCGGCTTCCAGGAACCCGCGCCGCCGCGCTTCGTCGATGGCATCACCTAATTCTATTCCTCCCCCATTAGGGGTGGGCAGGGTGAGGGAATCCCCCATCATGGTGAGAATAAAGTTGGTCGAGCCGTTGACGATCCCGGAGACCTTTTGGATGGTGTCGCGGGTGCGGAGTTCATCCAATGCCGCAAGCACTGGAACGCTTCCGCACACGGATGCAGAGTAGAGAAGTTCCACTCCGTTGCGTTCGGCAAGCGCAGCCAGGCGCGGCAGCTCATGGGCGAGCACCAGTTTATTCGCCGTGATGACATGCTTTCGGCTTCGGAGTGCGTGCTCGATGAGGTTCACAGCTTCGTAACGGCCGCCGATCAGCTCGATCACAACATCGATGGAATCATCTTCCAGGAGTTGTTCGGGCTGGTCGGTAATGAGGGAGCGGGGCGCAGTAGTAATGCGTTGCTTAGCGAGATCACGGACGCAGATGCCGGCGATCTCGATCTCGGCGGCAAAGAGTCGGCGGAATTCTTTGGATTTCGCTTCCAATACTTCCCAGACGCCGGTTCCAACGACGCCGAAGCCGAAGAGAGCTATGCGAACGTGCCGAATCGATCTTTTCACGTTTTTCGCGGAAGAGGTTTCGAGTGTATTTAGGCTCATATTGCAGCTTCCTCCGCGATGTTGCTTTCGATGGGTGCTAAAAGGGAAGTTCTTTCGATCTGGCGAAGCCAGGGCGTCAGGATGTCGCCAAGAGCATGAGCATCGACAAGGAAGGAATCGTGACCGTGAACGGCGTGAAGTGTTTGGTATTGGCTATTCGGAAAAAGGGAGGCAAATTGTTCGATCTCCTTCGGATCGTACAGCAGATCCGAAGAAATGCCAATGAAGAGTGCTTCGCATTCGACGGACGCTGCTGCATTTTCTAACGTGCCGCGCAGCTCCGCCATATCGAAGAGTTCCATTGCGCGCGTCAAGGTGAGATAGGAATGTGGCGAGAATCGCTCTGCGATCCTATCGCCTTGATGTTCGAGGTAGTTCTCAACTTCAAAGCGTGCACCATAGGTAACGCGACCAAAACGCCGATCGAACTCGGCAGCAGAGCGGTAACTTATCATTGCCGCTTGCCGAGCAAGACACAATCCCTCGATCAGCTTTGCGCGATCGCGAAGTGAGGGGTCGAATGCAATGATCGTTTTGCGAATGAATGAACTGAATGCGATCCGCCACGCCGAATGGGAACCGGAAACGGCTATCGGAGCGATGGCACGGAAACGCTCGGGGGCCAGTGCCGCCATTTCAAGCGTTACCATGCCTCCCAGCGAGCCGCCGATGGCAAGATGGACGCGGTCGATGTTACAGGCATCGAGCAGTGCAAGATTCAGTCGCGCCATATCGCGCGGGGTGATGTCTGGGAAGGATGCAAGATAGGGCTGACCGGTTGCCGGATCTATCGATTCGGGACCAGTCGTGCCATAACAGCTTCCAAGCAGATTAGGAACAATAATGAAGTATTTGTGAGGGTCGAGCAGGCATCCGTTGCCTGCAATGGCGCTCCACCATTGCTCCACAGCGGGCCAGCCCGTAAGAGCATGAAGAACGATCACGGCATTCGAGCGATCAGGATTAAGTTCACCGTAGGTATTGAATGCAATGTTTACTTCCCGGAGCTGACCTCCGAGTTCGAGATCGAACGTCGCATCAAGCCGGATATTAGAGGAATGAGTTCTCAACATTTCGCAGCCTCCTCGATGTCTTCTTGCTTGGCAACGGCGCTAAGTGCATTGGAGAGATCGGCAATGAGATCATCGACATGCTCAATGCCAATAGAGATTCGGATCAGATCGCCGGTTATTCCGGCACGTTCGCGGAGTTCCGGAGTCATAGAAGCATGACTCATGGTTGCAGGATGTTCGATCAGCGATTCGACCCCGCCTAGGGATTCTGCGAGTGAGAATATCTCAGTGGATCGCAGCACTTCACGTACATCACCCGCATGGTTGCCTGAGCTTCTGACGCGAAAACTGATCACTCCGCCAAATCCTGAAAACTGCGCTTTAGCAATTGCATGCGTCGGATGGAATTCGAGTCCGGGATAATATACTTCTGCAACCGCTGGATGTTCAGAAAGGAATTTTGCGATCGCAAGGGCATTTTCCTCATGCTGTTTCATGCGAACAGCAAGCGTTTTAATGCCGCGCAGCACAAGCCACGAGTCGAACGAACCGGTGGTAGTTCCCAGTGCATTCGCAAGGAATTGGAATCGCTCCCCAAGCTCTGCGGTGCGGGAAATAATAGTGCCACCAACAACATCGGAATGGCCGTTCAGCCATTTTGTGGTGGAATGAACTACGACATCCGCTCCATATTCAAATGGGCGAAAAAAGTAAGGCGACAAAAAGGTATTATCGACGGCAACCAGCAATCCATACACTTTTGCAAGCTTGGCGAGTGCACCGACATCCACGACTCGCAGCAAGGGATTGCTCGGTGTTTCGATCCAAAGGCAGGCAGTGTTCGGCTTGATCTCGCTGCGAACAGCAGCAATATTCTCAAGGTCAACGAAGGAAACCTCCAACTTGCCCTGTTCTTCGAAAAGCTTGAGAAGTCTGGCCGTTCCGCCATAGCAATCGTGGGTGCAGATGATATGAGCGCCTTGATCGAAATGCGCAAGCACCGTTGAAATGGCGGCCATACCGGTCGAAACAGCGACCGCTCCTTTGCCTCCTTCTAAGTTTGCAAGAACTTCTTCAAGTGTGTGTCGCGTGGGATTTCCGCTGCGCGTATAATCATAGCCGGTGGATACGCCGGGTTCCCGAAAACGAAAATTGGATGTTTGGTAAAGCGGAGTTCCGATCGAGCCGTACTCGGAATCGGTATGCGTGGTGGCGAGGATCGTGCGTGTTTCTTGTTTCATGAGTGTTAATGTACGATATCAATCACTCATCGGGTACCGCTTAGCCGCGCGACAATGGAATAGGAACCGAATAGGACTGCTTTAAAATAAAAAGCCCTATCCGGATGATGAGCACTGCGGGTGACCGCTGATAGTGCTACGCCGAATAGGCCTTGCGATTGCTCCGCGGATGATCTACCATCCCTCCGGAGAGTCCGCTTTCTGCGGACCATCGTATAGCCGGATGACCGTTCATTATTAATGATCTTGCACCATTAATGAGTTTGCATCCGCCAGATGTCGATCGATTGTGATCGTTCATCCGATTCGGCTCATCTTCCCAATGTATCTTACGATAGCATCAGCAGGAGTTAGCACCTGGGCTTGAGTCCGATCCGCTTAAGTGAAAAAGCGATGCGGGGTCTCAACGGTTGCTACAGCGTCTTCGGGCCTGATCCCTCGGCTGTTCTCGATGAGTGTCAGTATTGTAAACGGAAATGGGACGCGATAGTTTCCAATTACGGCCGAAACTTGGAAATTTGCGAAAATCGCAACAAAAGCGGCAAATCTTGGCAGAAGAAGATCAGAACGGCTTACCCACAAGCATGGAATTCTGATTCCACATCGAATCCGGCGTTGAATTTACCTTACCGCCGGCGAGGGGCTGCCCCATACCATTCGTATTGCTGGGAGTGCCGTTATTCTTGTAATCACGCAATGCGGGTGGGGTCGGTCCCTGGGCGCCGCCAGCCATCTCGCTGTGCTTATCGGTCATTTTGTCGGCGCAGGAGCTTATCGCCATAGAGCCAACGAGCACGGCGCCAAGGATTATTAGGGCAAGAAATGTTTTTTTCATGTGCATAACGCTAACGAAGGAATGTATCCGAGAATTCGCGAAAATCGAAGGGACTTACAAAAAAAGCATGAATTAGCTTTCTTAAAGAATAGATTATTTTTAGCCAGGATGAAAAAAAATCGAAAATTGGGGAGCATTCTTCCCAAAAGATTGTATAATAGGGTGAACTCTCTTTCGACGAATCATAATCAAAGGGACAATAACACATGAACATTCGCGCAATAGTTATCGCTGGATTGTTGGTAGCTGCGACGAGCTTTACGGCCCGTTCTCAAGGTACCTTAACAATCGTGAATAGCGTGATCGGATCAGGGATGACACCGGCTTCGGGTGGTGGTTTCGTCTTAGACGGCACCATCGGCCAGCCGATCATCGGTCCTGTGCAGACCTCTCCATTTATCGACTATCAGGGCTTTTGGTACACCGTACCAACGAACTTTTCTGGTAGCGTTAAGGAAGGCCCCGCAGAGCCTGACGGATTCGCGCTTGAGCAGAACTATCCGAATCCATTTAATCCATCTACGACGATCAAGTACTCCGTCGGGGAGCGAGAACACGTAACCATTCGTGTGATGAACCTCCTCGGTCAGGAAGTGCATACGCCGCTGGTGGATGAAGTGGACCAACCGGGTACGTACCAGATCGACTTCACGGACGCGGATAATCTTCCTTCGGGAACCTACATATATCGCATGGATGCGGGGAGTTTCTCTGCTTCCAAGCGTATGGTACTTCTGAAGTAACCTTAGAAGATAATTCGTTCGAAAGAAACGGCGGGCTGTATGTTAACGGCCCTCCGGGATGATCGATCATCCTTTAGAACCCCTTCCAATTCGGAGGGGGTTCGCGTTTTCAAACGATCTCATTCATAGTGAATGAGCGGGAATAGCTCTCCTGGAGTGCGAGATATACGGTGACAGCGAAACCGAAGCTGACTCTACATAATTGCAGAACGCTCTGTCGAAGTATTCGAGCACGAAATAAGAAAGGCAGCAAAGGAAGTGTTTGAATACTTCGGCGAACTCAGGTTAGACATTTGACGATTCGGCAGGTTCAGGACTGGTTTTCAGAGATACAGAAAGATGGGGATCGTCATTCCCGCTAACGGGCTGCCCATGGTCTGATCGGGCAGCGGAGTCCAGGTTCGGCAGCTAACAGGATTGCCGACACGTTGGGGTTGAATGAATCATTATGTGCTCCTGTTAACGGAAATGAAGGCCATGTACTCCTGCAACTCCATGTGGTAGTGGCCCAGCCAAGATCTTGTAAGCGCTTCAAAGAGTATGGCAAATACTGTCTATAGATACACCTACGCGCCGAGCGATGGACTCAGGCCGGCGTTTGCTTTGCTGGGTGGGAAAGCCATGAATCTGGCGGTGTTAGATGAAGTGGTTCGTCATTCGCAAGCCTTTACTATCCCAGCTTGGTTTGGGATCACGACGGACGCATTCGATCAATTTATTGCACCAGCGCTTGCGGATTGCAAGACGAATCTGGAACGTATCGAAGCGGTCGAGTTCCCGCGCGAGATGATGGAGAAAATCCAGAGCAGACGAGCAAGCGTTTTCTCGAAGGATTCGCATCTCGCGGGCTTTCTTAGTAGTATATTTGCATGAAATGAAGCTCAGGTTTTGGCCGCTCATCCTCGCCGCGCTGGTGCTTTTCGCCGACAGCACAAGCGTAGCGCAGAATTTATGGAAATCTGCCAGCGGCTCACCAGTAGGTGCTATCCAAGCATTCGCAATAGATCGTTTAGGCAATGTCCTCGCCGCTACCTCTAATTCGTTATATCGTTCATCGGATAATGGCAAGTCCTGGGTAACCGTCAATTCGAATAAGTCAAATCCTAACCTCTCTCTACTTGTCGCAGATTCGTCAGGGAATCTTTATTCAAACGGAGACGGGGTGATGCGATCGACCGATAATGGCATTTCGTGGACATCTCACCGAACGGGTTTGGGAGATACCAATTATGGTATTTGGGTTTATTCCATGGCATGCATGGGTAACGGTGTCGTTTTTGCTGGAACGGACGTCGGATCGTATGGTAATGGTTTGTATAAATCGACCGATTTTGGAGATTCGTGGACAAAACAAGACACGTTCTTTCACCACAGCATTGCAGCCGATCCGAATGGTAATGTTTTTGTAACCAGCCCTACTGGCATCCTTCGATCAAGCGATACCGGAAAAACGTGGCAACCAGCCAATGTTGGATTGTACAACCGATCTATTGTAAACATCGTCGCTACAAAGGAATGCGTTTTTGCCTTTGATGACACAGACAGCTATTTGGATGGAATTATTTACAAATCCACCGACGAAGGTAACTCCTGGAATAAGGTTTCAGGGGTAAGAGGCTTAAACAGCATTGTCTCACTCGATAGTGTGGTGCTATGGGGAGGAACAAATACACTCGGATATGCAACACTAACCAAACAGGCGAATGTGCAAACCGTTTATAATGGGACGTACGCTGGAATTCTCTCAGTCCTCATCTGCCCCAACGGGCGATTACTTGCAAGCACGTCAGGTGATGGATTTTATGCTTCGGAGGATAGCGGCTCAAGTTGGCATCAGGCACAAACCGGATTGTGGGGTGCAGTTATGCCATTAACCATTGCCCCAAATGAGGACGTTTACGGAGGTGGCAATGGAGTTTACCGAACATCAGATCTTGGCGATACATGGGAACGCGTAGACAGTGAATTCAGTCCGAATGGTTTAGATCCTGAATACCCGTATTCTGATGAGGATCCGAATGTTGTCGACGTAACTCTCAATCAAGATGGGCATATTTTCGTGAATATGGGAAGGTCTTTTCGCTCCACAAATAATGGTCAGTCGTGGATTGAAGTCGATAGTGGCCTATATAATTCTTTTGGATATTTAAGAAACACTCTGAATTTCCTTACAATCGACCCACAGGGCTTCATTTTTGGTGGAACTTACTTGGGCGGAATGTTTCGCACGTCCAACGAAGGAGATACATGGGAGTGGGCAAGTTCAGGCGTGACTGATTCCGAAGTGACTGCAATTGCGGCATCTCGCAGTGGAATTCTTTATGCCTTAACATGGCCGGGGTTAGGGGATGGAAGTATTTTCCGGTCTGAGAACGATGGCCAGACATGGATAAATGTTTGTCCCGACTTGACTCATAAAATAAGCTCCTTCGACTCCAGTCGCTTAACATCAATCGTAATAGCTCCCAACGGGTCTGTTTTTGTGGGCACGAGCAACGCTGGTCTTTTCCGATCAACGGATTCGGGTAATACATGGATTTCGTTATTTCCCAGCGTTGAATTATTACTCAATTTCTGCTCTCGCATCCGATTCAGAAGGCAATATTTTCGCTTCTAATTCCGATTCCACGTCATCTTTAGGTAAACGTATCTCCGTTTCGACGAATAATGGAGATTCCTGGTTTGATATAAGCTCCGGGCTTCCGGGTTCCCCCGCATCGCTCGCTGTTGAAAGAAAAGGGACAATTTATGGTGCAACTTATGATGGGGTTTTCCGGCTTGATTCCTTGGACCTTACATCGTTAATGGTTCAAACTCAAATCCCTTTGAATAGAGCGAATATTCTATCCCAAAACTCCCCCAACCCCTTCACCCAAACCACCACCATCTCATTCACCCTTCCGGAACCATCCTACATCACCCTCACACTCTACGACGCCGCGGGCCGTGAAGTGGCTGCTCTCATGAATGGGTTTATGGATGCGGGCGAGCATGATGTGCCGTTCCAGCGCGGGAACACCCCAGGCGGCGTGTATTTCTACCGTTTGGAGAGCGGCGGGCAGTCCCAAACGCGGGCGATGGTCATTTTCTGAACCTGGATGACGCGGATGAGGCTGTGAGATTACGCGGATAATTTCTTGGCATCAATCTATCCGCGTCATCCGCAAAAATCCGCGTAATCCAGGTTCAGATATTCCCATAATCCAGGTTCAGATAATGGGGAAGAAAACCCTGCTCGCGTTTGTTCTGAGCATAATGCCAGAGAAAACCGCGAAAAAGAAACCCGTTTTGGGCGAAATTACGAATGGTGAGATGAAATCGACGAATGGGCACATGCCCGCTTCATCATTCAACCTTCCTCATTCATCATTTCCCGATGTCGGTCTTTCGCGTGAGGAGATTCTCTCGGATTACTGCATTTGTCACCAAAGCCGTCTCGCCAGTCTTCTCGGTCGGCGCGAGGTGCTGACGGGCAAGGCGAAATTCGGCATTTTCGGCGATGGCAAGGAACTCCCGCAGGTTGCGATGGCGCGTGTGTTCCGCAATGGCGATTGGCGCGCAGGCTACTACCGCGACCAAACTTTTATGATCGCCGCCGGTATTCATTCCGTGGAGGAATTTTTCGCGCAGTTGTATGCGCATACATCTGTTGAAGCCGAACCTGCCAGCGCAGGCCGTATGATGAACGGCCATTTCGGTACAAGAAGCCTGAATGAAGATGGATCGTGGAAGAATGTGATGGCGCAGAAAAATTCTTCCGCCGATGTTTCTCCCACCAGCGGACAAATGCCGCGCCTCGTCGGGCTTGCTTATGCCTCCAAACTTTTCCGCGAAACCCCCGTGCTTCAACAAGGATTCGAGCAGTTCTCCGAGCACGGGAATGAAGTGGCTTTCGGCACGATCGGAAATGCCTCCACTTCTGAAGGAATGTTCTGGGAAGCATTTAATGCTGCCGGAGTGCTTCGCGTGCCGATGGCTATCAGCGTGTGGGACGATGGTTATGGGATCAGCGTCCCTGCCAAATATCAGACTACGAAAGAAAATATTTCGGAGATCCTGAAAGGATTTGAAACCGACCCCTCACCCAGCCTCTCCCCCCAGGAGGGAGGGGAGAAAAATAAACTCGGCTACCTCATCTATCGTGTAAATGGCTGGGATTATCCTGCGTTGCTCAAAGCCTATCGTGAAGGCAGCGAACGCGCTCGCAAAGAGCACACCCCCGTGCTTTTTCATATCACCGAGCTTACCCAGCCGCAGGGACACTCCACATCCGGTTCCCACGAGCGCTACAAATCCAAAGAGCGCCTCGACTGGGAGGCCGAGCATGATTGCGTCAAGCGTTTCCGCGAGTGGATCGTCGCGAACGCCGTTGCAACGCCCGAGGAGATGGATGCCATGGATGCCGAGGATAAGAAATTTGTCGATGCAGCCAAGCAAGCCGCATGGGATTCATATCTTGCACCTATCAAGCAGGATGTTGCAGATGTAAGTGCGATCTTCGACCAGATCGCCACGCAATCGAGCGCAAGCAGTGAAATTATTTCAGTTAAAGATTCACTGAATGCGATAAAGGAGCCGATCTATAAAGATGTTTACAGCGCGGTAGGCAAAGTCATTCGTCTTGCCGGGAAAGGGCACGCCGCCGACCTATGGCATTGGAAGCGAAAAGCTGATGCGCGGCATGAGGATGAATATTCGTCGCATATTTATAGCGAGTCGGCAGAATCGGCGCTGAACGTTCCGGAGATCAAGCCGCAATATAATGGCGACGAGGCAAAAGTCGATGGCCGACAAGTGATGCAGGCTTGCTTCGATCACGCGCTCGCGCGCGATCCGCGTGTGTTTGCCATTGGTGAAGATATTGGCGTGATCGGCGATGTCAACAAGGGCTTCGAGGATATGCAGGCGAAGTACGGCGAGCTTCGCGTGACCGATACCGGCATTCGTGAAGCAACGATCATCGGGCAGGGTATCGGTGCCGCGATGCGCGGGTTGCGTCCTATCGTTGAGATACAATATCTCGACTATCTCATCTTTGGTTTGGAGCCGATGTCGGATGATCTCGCGACCTTGCAATGGCGGACCAAAGGCGGCCAGAAGGCTCCGGTTATTGTGCGCACACGCGGGCATCGGTTAGAAGGTGTATGGCATTCGGGTTCCCCTATGGGAATGGTCCTGAATTCGCTTCGTGGCATGTACATTCTCGTGCCACGCAACATGACACAAGCTGCCGGATTCTACAACACCATGCTTCGGTCGGATGACACTGCGCTTATCGTTGAAGTCCTGAATGGTTACCGATTAAAAGAAACGATTCCAGCTAATGTTGGCGAGTTTACTGTGCCGCTTGGAGTTCCAGAAATTCTGCGTGAGGGAACGGATGTAACGCTCGTGACTTACGGCGCGATGTGCCGCATTTCAATAGAAGTTGCGGAGGAGCTTGCAAAGTTTGATATCTCCATGGAGGTGATCGATGTGCAGACGCTGCTGCCGTTTGACAGATATTCAATGATTCTCGAATCTCTCAAAAAGACGAACCGCATCGTCTTTGCCGATGAAGATGTTCCTGGTGGCGCAACCGCTTACATGATGCGCGAGGTGCTCGAAAGACAGGGCGGCTACCGCTGGCTGGATTCTGAGCCTGTAACTATTACAGGTACGAATCATCGCCCCGCGTATAGTTCCGATGGAGACTATTTCTCGAAGCCGAGTTTTGAGACGATGTTCGAGCGCATTTATACGCTCATGCACGAAAGCGATCCGGTGAGATATCCGGCTATGATCTAAGCCAACGCTGCAATTCTCTCGGGTGGGTAAACCGCAGCCTTTCTGCTTTGAATAATTCCAGGATTTGCGGAGTCTCGCGTTTTCGTTTCCAATAGACTTTGAACACCCAGGCCACGATGCTATCTTTTGAGAAGGTCATCTTCCAGGATTCTCGATTGCCATTCCATAACTCTTCTTTAGTCAGAAGCCGCTTTAATGTTCGCCAAAGAACGCGGCGTAGAATGATTCGGAACGGGTAGTCCAGCCAAATAATAAGATCAGCGCGGTCGAATTGGCTCGCCCAGTTTCCATAGTATCCATCACAAACCCACCGTCCAGAACGCAAATGCAATTCTGAGCGAGCGCGAAAATCATCGACTGTCGCATCTTGCCAGTTCGGGAGGTGGTAAAGTGCATCAAGCTCGATGTGCTCGCAATGTAAGCGTTTAGAGAGTTCCTTAGCCAGAGTCGTTTTGCCGGAGGCAGAAACGCCGATCACACACACTCGCTGATATGGAAACGGTTGTTCCATGTTGCATTATTGCACAAGTTCCGTCGCACGCTGCATGTATCCCTCGAAATTGGCTTCATTGAGTGCAGCTTCAGTATCATTCCAAGTTCCTGTTATAACATACCACTCGCCGCTCGGCCTTGCGCGCAAAAGATAGGATAGATTGAGTACCCCAGGTTCAGAACCACCCTTGTAGCCGATATACTCCCACTTCGATCTATCGATCGAAAGTCCGGGATTGATGGCGAGAATATCCCGAACGCGCGCTCCTTCGCCTGAGGCCGAATTGTCGCGGATATATCTCAGAACATTCGCAATATCATTCGGCGAAGCAAACCATTCGATCTTATCGATCATCGCCACGCCACCTCCGAAGGCAACGCTATCGTGTGGGAACTGTGCAACGGTTCGATCCAGATATGTTGCTCGATCGGCTGGGCTCAGCTCGACGTAGCGCTTACCCATTGCCAAATCCTTCGATTTGAGTTTGAACATCTCAAGCGTTGTGAGGAAGGGAATGTCCCGACTTGCATGTGCATTCCCAGCTTCGCCAAGCATCGCTTCAATGTTTTTGCGGCCAAGCGTATGGATCAGTAGATCGGTCGCGGTATTATCGCTGATGGAGATCATGAGCGTCGCTGCGGTTGCCAGCGTGACGGGTGTGCCGATGGGCCACGCGTGCATTTCTCCGGAAGGAAATGCTCGTGAGGCTGAGTCGAGATAGATCACATCGTTCCAATGCCGCTGGCCGGAGTTGATCTCCTTCAATAAAGTTGCGAGCACGTATAGCTTAAATGCGGAACCAAGTGCGAGCGCAGTGTCGGGGTTCCATTTTGCGATCGGATCAAATCCCGTAGAAGCGATCTTTGTGACAAGGAAACCTGTTGTGCCGCGAAGCTTGCTCATCTTCGTTACAACCTCATCCAGCGATTTGAGTTGTGGCGTTCCTGCCCCGAACAATAATGTATTGATAAGATGATTTCCGGATTCCTCTATCCCAATGTGCATATCGACCGAAAATCCTTTCGAAAGTACCATGCGGACTTTTGCGCTCGATGTTTTGGAGGAATCTAGATAGTTCCATCGTACTAACTTGCCATATTTATTGAAGTAGTCCGTGCAGATACCCGTCATTTGTGACGGAGGGACTTGTGCAAGAAAATCAGGGGTGAAAATGGTATCGTAGCCAGCGGGATCGGCGCAGATGAGCGCAGTGGTTTGATTGATACGCGCAACAAGCTCGGCGGAGGGTTGTGCGTGAGCAAAATTGCAGCAGAGGATGAGCGTGGCCGCAAAAAGGAATTTTCGTTTCATTGTGGGATAAGCAATTCTTCGAATGTTACCGAGAATACTAATTTGAAAGCTTCAACATAACGGCAGATAACTTCGTCCATCGTAATTCTCCTTCCGAGTATTTTTTCGAGACTCGTTACACCACGGTCGGAGATGCCGCAGGGAATGATATGCTCGAAATAGGATAGATCGGTATTGATGTTGAACGCGAATCCGTGCATGGTACACCAACGCGACGCATGAACCCCAATGGCGCAGATCTTCTCTTCACTGCCCACATTACCCGTCCAGACTCCTGTGCGGCCAGGAATGCGAAATCCGGCAATATTATATGTTGCGAGCACATGAATGATTGTGTCCTCAAGCGCTCGCAGATACCATCCCAGATCTTCTTTAAAATGAGCAAGATTGAGAATGGGATAGCCAACAAGTTGCCCAGGACCGTGATACGTGACATCGCCTCCACGCTCGATCTCGAATTTTTCAGCGCCGATGTCGCGAAGCTTTTCGTCGGACAAAAGAAAGTTTGACATGTCCGCTCCACGCCCGAATGTATAAACATGCGGATGCTCGACAAGGATGAGCGTGTCATCTTGTTCACCGGAAACCACGCCGCGAAAGATTTCCCGTTGGAGATCCCAAGCTTGCTGGTACGGCGTGAGGCCAAGTTCGAGGAGTTGCATTTGCTATTTTGTCGTCACGAGAAAGGCATTCTCTTTGAGAAATTCTACCAGCTTCTTAACATGATCGCCTTGCAATTCAATCGTGTCTCCATTAGCAGTTCCACCGGCGCTGAATTTTTGACGGAGAGTCTTCGCAAGTTTGTCACGCATCTCGGTAGAAAGATGAAGCCCTTCGATAACGGTTACTGCTTTGCCACGCCGAGCTTTCTTGTCAAGGAAGACCCGAACTTCCTGTCCCGCTCCGAGTTTACGCTTGGCTTGAGTCGCAGCTTGTTCTTTGGCGAGCGCTTCGGCTTCTTCTTGTGAAAGCAGCGCCGAGAGATTGGAAAGATCGTTAAGCTTCATGGCTTTTTAGGAACTCTGCGACCACACGATTAAACTCCTCTGGCTGATCTAAATTGGAGAGATGGCTCGCGTTCTGAATTTCATGATACTCAGCATTGGGAATCAAGCCAGCGATCTCGAGCCCAAGCGCAGACGGAGTAATTTTATCAAGAGAGCCAGTGATGATGAGCGAAGGAATGCGAACTTCTGGCAATATTCGTCGGTAATCATGACTCCAAGTTTCACGCCAGGAGAGTAGATACGTTTCCACATCCTTCATTGCCATGGCGCAGATGCTGGATTCCAGAATAGCTGGAGCAATATCGGGCTTGTGTGCAAGGGGAATTCTTTCCGCAGCAAATTCCGAAAGCGATTTGATTTTCAGCGCATTCGCTGGGCGGGGAAGTATGAGCGCTGAATCGGGATGCTTTGCGAAGGTGTTGCAGAGCACTGCCTTTCCGATGGATGGGAATTGCTGTCGAAAGGCCTCCATGATGATCACCCCGCCCATCGAGTTACCAACCCAATGCGCGTGTTTGAAACCAAGTGAAAGAATGAGTTCGTGAACATCGGAAGCAAAATCGGCGATGGTGATCGGAAGCGCAATGCCATTTTCCTGACGTGATTGCGAAAGCCCGCTGCCGCGCATATCGATCGCGGCAACGGAATACCCTTGTTGGCTAAAGAACGTTATCTGCGGTTCCCAGTTCGTACGGTCTGCGCCAACGCCGTGGAGAAAGACGATAAGTTCATTTCCATTATCAACCCACTCAAAAGCAAGTTTTATTCCGCGGATAATTTTCGTTTCTAACATTCTTTCGCTTTTACTATGTTATCCGCGCAATCCATCCAATCCTCGTAATCCAGTTTCTGGTGCTATTTAATCCGACTCGCTCGTTATCGTCATCTCGACTCTTCGGTTCTGTGCGCGAGCAGCTTCGGACGATCCTTTGACGAGCGGCTTGGACTTGCCATAACCCACAGCCTTCAATCGTGTTGCTGCCACGCCCTGTTTGACGAGATAATCCCTAACGGCGTTGGCACGGTCTTCTGAAAGCTTTTGGTTTGCTGCGATGGAACCGACATCATCCGTGTGACCGGCGACCTCGAGCGTAGTATTCGTGGATTTCGACAAAAAGGTGACGACACGATCAAGTTCGAGTTTGCTTTCGTCCAAAAGATCCGCTTTTCCGAATTCAAAATATACATTTTTGAACTCCATCGAAGCCCCGAGTTCGACGGGCTGGAGTTCGAGGGCAAGTTTGGTTCGATCGAACGGCTGATCGGCTGGAACTTCAAATCGCTCCGAGCGTGGCATGTGCCCCGCGGCGATCGCTTGAATGCCGAAGCGGTGTCCGCGTTGCGCGGCCAGCACATAACCACCGGAAAGGCTATCGCTTAGCACGCTGAACTCATTTTGTTTTGAAGTCAGGTCATCGACAAAAATTTCAGCGGCAAGGGGCTTATGCGTTTTCGCATCGGTTACTTCGCCTTGCAGCACGACCACGGGCTTTGGCGCGATTGCGGAATCCTCCGGTCGTAAGTCCACTTGATACAGCCGCGATTTGCCATCGCGGTTACTGACAAAATAAGCAGTCTTTCCATCGGGACCGATCGAGAAGCCATAATCATCGGCAGGGGAATTAAAGGGAGCTCCGAGCGGTACAGGATCGGACCAATCATGACCATTCCACTGGCTGCGATAAAGGTCCTGTGCTCCGCTGGTTCCGCGTGGGCATGTTTGGCAGGGTCGCGTGGATGTAAAATATAGGGTAGTTCCGTCAGCCGCAATGAAAGGGTATGTTTCATCATATTGCGAATTAACATGGTTCATGCGATAGACCGAGTCCCAGTTCCCATTTGCGCTTATTTTGATCAGCCAGAGATCCTCGCCACCTTCGCCATCCATTCCATAATCGCCGCGCTTTCCGAAATTCTCGCTGATGATCGCCGCTTTACCATCCGGTGAGATCGATGACTCACAGCGTATCAATCCCTGGAAAAAATCGACGGCCATGCGGGTCTTCAGATGTTCTACGAGGTGTTCACGATAGTGGAGATCCCAAGCGTCAGGAGCCCGAACTTTAAGGTCAGAATCTGGGGCCATTTCCTGCGCGATCAAATTTCGTATCGAGTCATTGAAATGAGACTCCGCGATCTGCTTCATCGTGTAGATATTATTTAGAAGACCCTGGACCGGTTGCGGTTGCTGGAATTTCCCATCGATCATTCTAGCCTTCCACAAGATTGCGCCATTTCCGGCCACATAATAGAGTTCATCGCCACGAGGAGAGATGGTTGGATTGAGTTGTCCTGCCGAGTTGTTGATAGGTGGGCCGAGATTAATGGGCCGCGACCAGCCGCTATCCGTTAAGATTCGCCCCCACAGATCGCTATCCCATTTCCATTGGGGATTGGGATCGGGCGTGCGCCAGGGATCCTTGGATGGCCGGCGCGAGCCAAAATACATCGTGCGACCATCCAGCGTAAAGCACGGGCGGTCGTCGGCCGAATCTTGGTCAGGCAGTTTTGCAGGAATTGCAACTAAGCCGGGAGTTGCCCCTGCCGGAGTTACTGGCTGTGACCTTACCACCCCGCCGAAAAGGGAGAAAAAGGCCAAAAACCAAAGAAAACGAGTATGCTTCAAGAAGAAATTGTATGGAATTGACTGTTCCAGCACTGAAAACCAATTATTTTTGAGTGAGTTCAATCCCCTTATACTTTGTTCGCACTATTATGAAACACTGCATCGCATTATTTCTTCTGCTTTTTAGCTCTGCAAGCTACGCGCAATCGCTCGATCTGTTTACGGGACTTCACCCACGACCGCAAGTGTCATATTTTTTGCAATCAAATCGTCCTACTACGATTAACAAGACTTGGTCCATCGCGTATGACTGCCAACCTGGGGTGGGTACATTGCGAGCTATCGCATATCTTCAGCGAAGGCTCCAATCTCTACTCGGCGATTCGTTGCAACTAATTCCATATTATTGCGATAGCGAACCGACGGTTCTGCCAGATTCTAACCTCATCGTCATTGGCAAAAAAAGCGATGGAGTCGTATTTCCCTATCTTCAAAAATTGCCGATTACCGATTCGCTCTCGCAGCCGGAGGGGTATGCAATGAACATCGATGCCAATCAGATTCTCATTGCGGGCGCTGACACGAACGGAACGTTTAATGCCGTTTCCACACTCGTGCAATTGATCGCAGGTTCAGGGAATAAGATGCCGTCAATGCATATCTACGATTGGCCCGATTACCCTATTCGCTGGGTCTTTTCCCTGCATAATTTGATCGAGCAGAGCCAGGTAGCGGCACTCGAAACCATCGAGGACACGATGGCTGCGCATAAATTGAATGGCCTTCAACAAAACGATTTCAAGAACAATATCTACAGTGTGTTCGAAGGATCGTACCCGCAGTATTTCTATAATGTCGATACGCTTCAGGCGTATTCCGCGAAAACGAATGTGGAGATCATTCCGGGCGTATTTCCTTTCGGATGGTCGGAAGGGATCTTGTTCCACGATCCCGATATTGCCGAAGGCATCCCAACGACGAGTTCCCTTTTCATTCAAGGTGATACAGGCGTGGTACTCACCGATCCGAATATGATCCTACCTAACGGAGGATTCGAGAATGTCTCGAACGGGCAGTTCACCGGCTGGAGCTTTTACGATGGCCCGAAGGTGAGCGCGTTCGTGGATTCCACAACTGTTCACTCTGGGAAATATAGCGCACGGTGCACGAATTTTGTTGCTGGTAACGCAGGCGGCAACTGCCGTTTCGAGCGATCGGTTCTTTGCAAGCCATTTCACGGGTATCACATGTCGGTGTGGATCAATTCGCAGAATTTTTCTGGTGAAGAGGTACAATTACTCGCCATAGGCCACAACGGGGCGCAGAGTACATCACTGACATACACGGCGTTTTCAGTTCCATCGACTTCTAACGGATGGAGCCAATATAATGTGGTTTTCAATACGCTGACGTACGATTCCCTCTATGTCTATTGCGGCGTCTGGGGCGGTTCTGCTGGAACGATCTGGTTCGATGATTTTCAGATCGAAGATGCCGGATTAACAAACGTACTTCGCCCATCTTCCGAATTGCCCTTGGTGAGCGAAGCGGGAAGATCAACGACGTATGTTGAGGGCAAAGACTACGCCGCCGTTGTCGATAGTATTTTGGAAAAGAATGAGGGATCCTATCCCTGGCACTCATCGCCCAGTTTTACGATATTGCCTGGAAGTGCGATCAAAAATGGCGATACCGTTCAAGTGCATTTTATTCGACCAAATCCTGTAGAGAACGATGCGACCGGCGATGGCTCGACGATGGTCTGCGTGTCGGAAGATACGCTGTACCCGATCTTGCAGAATCAGCTATCGCTGGTCGATGCGCAGTATCATGCCGGGAAATATTTCATGAGCCACGATGAGATCCGCGAGATGAACTGGGATACTGCGTGTACTTCGCGCAAGCTTTCGCCAGCGGCGCTGCTCGCCGATAATGTGAAGAAATCCGATTCGATCATTCAGAAAGTCCACCCGGGCGCCGAGCGGTTCGATTGGAGCGATATGTTCGATTCGCTGCACAATGCGCACAACAATTACTATCTTGTGAATGGCGATCTCACCGGCGATTGGAATCTTATTCCGAAGGACCTGACCATTGTGAACTGGAACGGCGGATTTATGTCGCAAAGCCTCGACTTTTTCTCGAAGCTCGGGTTCTCGCAGATCACCAGCCCCTATTATGATGTGCAGAACACGGTGAACATGCGTGATTGGCGCCTTGCCATGGATACCATCCCCAATATGCGCGGCATGATGTACACCACCTGGGCTAACGATTATTCGTTCCTGACACCTTTCGCCGATTACGCGTGGAGTGCCGGGCCGATGATCGTGTTTCAACCCATCGATTCGGTAATATGCTACCCTAATCCCATAGTAGTCAATGCCGATATTTTCCCAGATCCTTATCTTTCGACTGATTCCATTAAAGCCGCTTTTGCAGTCTTTAATGTGGGCAAGGCGAAAGACACATTACCGCTTCTGCAAACAGCGCCTAACCACTATACAGGTTCTTTTACTCAATATCTGTTTGCTCAAACCTCATCTAAGATCGTGGCTGTGAATGTGGAAGGGTTGTATCGCGAGACTCCATTTTACCAAATCCCTGTTGCAATTTGCGATGATGTGTCTCTTCCCATTTCTAATCAGTCTGTTCAACTGTTTCCAAATCCCGCACTGAATACAATCTCCGTTCATGGAATTAGCGATGAACCAACCACCATCCTAATCGAAGATATGCTTGGCCGAGAAGTTGCGAGTGCCGAAGTCACTTCCGTGTCATCCGTGCTTGACATTCAAAACATTCCCGCGGGAATTTACGAGTGTATTGTTACGGGTGCCTCTGGCGCGAGAGCAGCACTGCCGTTTGTTAAGGAATAGCGAATGAGCCAAACTTACACCATCAAAGTCCTTCGAGAGAATTACCGCGCAGAGCGCGAAGCCGCCGAGCAATACCGCGCGCTGGCCGAACGCGAGCGGGATGAAAAGCGAAAAACGGTGATTTATAAGCTTGTTGCGCAAGAAGAAAAGCACGCCGCGCGCTGGAAAAAACGGCTCGAAGAATTAGGGGTGAAGGTGGATGAGCCTTCGCGTATTTCGCTGCGGTATAAACGAATGCTCGTGAAATCGCTGGATACGGAAAGCGTTCTTCGCCGCATGGAGGCCGATGAAGAAGCCGCAGAACGTGGCTACGCTAAAATGATGGCCGGAGTTACAAATGAAGAACTTATCCGCGAGATCGAAGAAGTAAAGAAAGAAGAGGAAGTGCATGGGAAGGTTCTTCGTTCGATGTATGGTCCATCGACCACGATGGGCGGAGATTCACATCATCCCCAGGGCGAAACGCGCTCGAAACTCGACACGCTTCTACGTCGTGAGCGTTGGCACGTGCGCAGCGGCTCCTGGCTCGCGGACGCAATTTATGGTGTGAACGATGGGCTGGGCGCGGTCTTCGGCATCGTAAGCGGGGTTGCGGGTGCAACGAACGTTGCGGGTGGCGCATCGACAGAGTTTGTATTGCTTTCCGGATTTGCGGGAATGATCGCAAGCTCGGTTTCGATGGGATCGAGCGCGTATCTGGCAGCGAAATCACAAAGGGAAGTATATGAAGGCGAGATGCACCGAGAGCGTCAGGAGATCGAAGAAAACCCGGAAGAAGAACTCGAAGAACTTTCACTAATGTACCAACTTCGCGGCTTCAACGAAGAAGAAGCGAACGAACTCGCACACAAGATTTCGAAACAGCCGGAAGAATTCCTGAAAGTCATGGGCGCGGAGGAATTGGGACTCTCCGAAATGTCGTTCCCAACGCCGTGGCGCTCGCTGGCTTCTGGTGGACTCTCGACCCTCGTCGGTGCGTTCATTCCGCTCATCCCATTTTTCTTTTTAGGTGGAATGACGGCGGTTATTACCAGCTTCGCCGTATCCTTGCTTGCTCATTTCTTAGTCGGCGCTGCAAAGAGCATCGTTACCGTCCGCTCCTGGTGGAAATCAGGGATGGAAATGATGGTGGTGGGAATTATCGTTGCGGTTGTCACTTATGGATTGGGGCTGCTGTTTCAGGTGAAGGTAGGGTGAGCCCCATTCCGGCTATTTAAACACCTTAATAAACTCCACTCTTCGCAAACGAAGGCGGTAGGTATCGTCGGATTCATCGGGACGTCTCGCGAGTGGCAGGGTGCGTCCGGCAGAGGAAACATGAACTATCGACTTTGGAACTCCGCGCTTTTCCAATTCACTTGCTACGAACGTTGCGCGTTCGAGGCCAAGCTGATTGTTATATGCGTCGGTTCCCAATGAATCGGTGTGGCCGATGAGCACCAATTCTTTCAAGTTAGCCATAGATCGAAGTGCTGAATGCGCCGCAAGGTTGAGCGCCTGCTGCCATGTTATTGAAGAAGCCTGACCATTATCGTCGATGGTATAATCGTAGGGGTGCTGGTAGTCGTCGAACGGGAAATTGATGCGGATCACCAGTGTATCCGGCAAATGAAGATACACATCGACAACGGAATCCTTAACGCCATGCAGATCGACATGTTTTACATCGAAGAAGGTTTCTTCTGTTTCTGCTCCAACATCATATTCGGAATCGCGATTGACCTTGAAACCCATCAACCCGCTTTCGGGGATGGAACCGCGATAGAGTTCGAGGGAATCTTTACGGACATAAATATCCGCGCCGGTTGCCGGGCGGTTGTCGGCTCCGCGCGTGACGTGCGCGATGATCTCTACAGGCCCAAGAGCAATAGGCGCGGGAGCCGGTTGAGGCGAAGGCGGCGGGGGTGTTGGAAGAGAAGGTTGCTTCGCAGGCGCAGGCTGCGCGGTATCCTCTTGTAAGTGGTTTGCATCGATACGGCCCGGTTCCGGTATTTCACCGTGGGCGGCTATCAACGGAATCAGTGTTCGCGTGATCGTATACAGATTCATTCCCGGCGCGGTTGCGGGAGCGTTCGATGACCAAAAGAATGCAGTGTCGTTCAATGCCGACGGGAACACTTCATCGGATGCGGTATTAATGGGCTTGCCTAAATTCTCCGGCTCGGAATAGAGCAGGGAACCGTCGGAACCGCCTTTAGTGATGCGCGTCTTGAACAGATCATAGCCACCAACCGTAGCGTGTCCGTTCGACGCGAAATACAGTGTATTCGGATCCGAAGCGAGGATGAACGGCGAAAGCTCATCACAAGCGGAGTTAACTGGCACCGGCAATGGCTGCGGCGCGATCCAATCGTTCGAGGTAGCGCTGGTGCGTTCGGAGTACCAAATATCGGTGCCGCCATCGCCGCCGGGACGGTCGCTGACGAAGTAAATACGGGTTCCCGATTGATTGAGCGTCGGCTGGCTGTCGAAATGCCCTGTTGCATTGAGCGCGTCAAGTGCATGCACATTTGAAATACTAACTTGATCACCGCTTACGGAAACGTTAGCTTTGAAGAGATCGAAATCGTCGGGATCTTCATTGTAGGCTTTTGCAGAAAAATAAAGCAAGCCGTCAGCTTTTGAATAAAAAGCTGTACCGATCGGAATCGGTACATTGCCGACCTGGACTTCTTTCAAAGGGCCGAATTTCGTTGTTGTGACAAATCGTGCTGAGAAAAGCCGCTGCACGTCGCCTCGGCCATTGTCCCGATCGGCATTTGGTCGGTCGCTGGTAATCAGCGCAATAGATCCCCCATTGCCATCGGGAATGAAAGTAATCGCGTAATCCTGGGCTGAGCTATTCGGTGGAACCGGCAGCATTGTGATATGGGACTGCACGATCCCCGCGCCATGATACTCCGTATCGAGCAGCGTCTTATCGAATGAGCCAGGTGTGCATACCGGCTGTGGTGGCGGAGGACAAATCAGGGGCTGCATCTTCGGCGGCGCGCAACTTGCCGCACTCAGCAGGAGCCCGGACAAAAGCGTAAAGAGAACCCTCGGACGATGTGACATTTGGCTCAGAATGATCCGTGTCGAATTTATGCAACGGTTTTTGTTACCATGCTAAACAGGTCTTGCGTGCCGAGCGGTTCATGCGACCAGAACGGCTCGCCATAACGAACGCCGATCATTTTGCCATAATGCCCGGCGCGGGCGCGATTCGCATCAATAAATCCCGGCTGGGAAAGCATCGTTTCTCGAGCGGAACCATCCGTTGTGGCCCCACTCATTGCAAATTGTGAACCATACGCCTCCATGGCGCGCATTCTATCCTCGAATACGGGAGAGACATCAACGATGATCGTTGGCGCAAAACTGTATGTCTGCATAAAATGCAGCAGCAGCAATGGACGGTGCGGCTCCTGTGGGTTCCCATCGACATCCTTTGTTTCGATCTTTACCAGCCCAGCATAAAATGCTGCACGGCGGGCAAGTTCGGCCGCTGCTTCGTGATCGGGATGGCGCTCTTCGCGGCTGGGCGCAAGCAAGATGGTCGGACGAGTTATTCGAATTTGCTGGATTACGCGGCGCAAGTTCTCTTGCGATAGCTCAATATTCCCATCCGGCATTTCGAGATTTGCGCGGTAATCGAGCTGCAGAATTTTCGTCGCCGCTTCGGTTTCGCGCGCGCGCGATTCCAGCGTGCCGCGCGTGGAAAGCTCACCGCGCGTCAGATCGACAATGCCCGTGCGCTTCCCGGAGCGTTTAGCCATAAGCATTGTGCCTGCGCAGGCCAGCTCGACATCATCCGGGTGCGCGGCTATAGCAAGTAGATCGAGTTTCATATGAATGCTTTGAGCAAATAATTAGGCTCGTCGGTTCCCGTTGTCTGCAACTTTCGGCTTTTGAAAATGTTTTTGTAGTGCACTATTGCATAACTATAAAAGAATGCGTTCTCATATCATCATTATTTTGATTGCAGTATCAATGTTTTCGATGCAGTGCACATCGAAAAATGACTCGCCGAGGAAAATTGCTAAGCTAATTAACCTGGAATTAGGAATGTCATTAGATTCTATCAAAAGTTTAACCGGAAAAGCAGGATGGATATGCGACTCAAGCGACGAGGTCACCTGGAATTCTACAGTCTTCAGATTTCCGGACATCTCTCTTCCGAATGTTGAGCATTCTTTAGACGCATCACTTGATTTTTCAATTGGAAGATTGTCGAATTTCATGATTTATGAGAATCCTCCAACCGATTCAGTCCGCGTGCTTACGCGCATTGGTATTAGAACCTTGCGGAAGAGCCTTTATTGGAAGGATTATCGCGAACTTGTGACTGCCCTAGAAGCGGTTTGTGGAACGCCGAGAGATTCTGGAATTATTCTATCTACCTCTAAATACGAAGCTAGCCCAATAGATTCTTCATGTTTCACAAGCTGGGGTGACACAGTAAAGGGAAATCAATTCTACGTGCTTCGATATAACAGCTTTGATCACAATATTTATTATCTTGGTACATATTGGCCTAAGTTTCATCGTTAAACTGTTACCACCACCTCGTACAAGCTTGCGCGTTTTCGGTGGATGTCTATGCGCTTCCCGAAGGATTATATTGGGTGGTGACACGTAGTGGTGAGAAGGCGTTTGTGCATTTGTCCGAATAGTTTTATCGTGTCATTCCCGTAAAAGCGGGAATCCAGACCCCACAGCTACGGTAACCTACTGGATTCCCGCTTTCGCGGGAATGACAATCAACATTTTTATTCCTTCGGCTATCCGTTATCCACTATCAACTTCTTTCGCCGTTTCGATCGCCAATAATAATAGAACGGCAGTCCCGTCAGCACGAGTGCCATGCCGGTTACGCTGCGGATCAGTGGCTGGGTTCCGGCCTGATACGCCTGAATATCCGTAACGAGCGTGATGATAACATACGCGCTCGCAAACAGCACGAAGATCGCTGGAACCCACGGGTATCCCGGCACCGAAAACGGTCGCTGGGCATTCGGCTTGCGCTTGCGCAAAATAAAAACAGCGACTGCCATCAGCGCATAGAGCACCCAGTTGACGAACACATACATGCTTACGATGAGATCGAACGAACCGGTCACAAGTAGAATAATTGACCACGCACCCTGTAAAATCAGCGCGATATGCGGCGTCTGGAATTTCTTGTGGACTTCCTCGCTCTTGCGGTAGAAAAGTCCGTTGCGCGCCATGGCGTAATACACGCGCGCATTGGTTAGCACAGTGGAGTTCGTCGTATCGAATGCCGAGAGCATCATAATGACCGCTATAATTCCCGCGCCGCCGGAACCAACAGCTGCGAAGACCATTTGCGAAGCCACGCGATCGCCGGGTGCATTTGCCACTCCCCCAACCGAAAGAATATAGAAATACGCGAGATTAACAACGAGATAAAGTCCTATGAATATAACGGTGCCAAGGATGATGGCACGCGGTATGATCTTCTGCGGTTCCCGCACTTCGCCGGCGATATAGGCTGCGTTTCCCCATCCATCATACGACCAAAATGCACCGGACATCGCAAGCGCGATCGCGCCAATAAGCGGCCAGCCAAGGAGCGTTGTTCCGGCGGCTCCGGCGCGGCTCCAATTAGCAGTTGAGCCCACATGTGAACCGGCAATAAAAGCAACAAGCACAATAGCGAGAATCGCAAGCATTTTCGCAGTTGTTGAAATACTTTGCACCGTTCCGCCAAGCTTTACTCCGCGAACGTTGAGCGCGGTGAGAAACACAACGAGAAACGAGGCGACCAACTTCCTTCCTAAGAATTGATAAGGAAAGATCGCGCCGAGAAATGGGATGTTCCAAGGCGTTTGTTCGGTAACGCCGATCAAGGATAGCGCGTGTGTGAAATGCGGCAGCGCGGTAAAGTTTTCGAAATACTGTGCAAAGAAGAAGCTGATCGCCGCGATAGCACCGCTTCCGGCGATCATAAAATTTGCCCAGCCGTAGAGGAAGCCGAGTCCTTCGCCATAGACTTCGCGGAAGTATTCATAGAGACCGCCGGTCTTTGGCATTTGTCCGACGAGCTCGCATTGGGTGAACGCGCCGAAGAGCGTGAGCACGCCGGTGAGTACCCACACTCCCATCAGATACGGCGCGCTCGGCAGGTCGCGCGCCATCTGCGATGGCGATGAAAAAATCCCCGACCCCACGACGGAGCCGATGACGAGGGCTGTCGTAGCGTATAGGCCGAGTGCGCGTTTGAGTGGCAATGATGAATTAGGAATGATCAATGATGGAAATAGAACAGGTCATTCCCACGCTTGAGGGAGCAACAAGTAACAAGAATTGATAACATTTACCATTCATAATTCATCATTGCGAACTATTTCACCTCAAAATCAACGTTGGGAATGGTCCACCGGGGGCGGGTATCGAAGGGTTTGCCGTATTCGCCGGTGGGAACGCCGAAGCGCCAGGGTTGGATCGCGCCAGCATCATATTTACCGCTGCCATCCATCGAAAGAAAGGCTCTCACGCGGTACGTGGCTGTCGGGATCTGATCGAATTGATATTTCTTCTCGCCATGTGGAAGGATCTTTTGATCGGTTAGAACCGTCCCGTTTTGCATTACTTGCACCACCAGCGCGCTTTGGGGATGTTGAGTAAAGAAAGAATCCGCGATAGCGATGGTGCCGCCGATCGTGCCGAAATCGCGATTGTTTGCGGTCTTGAAATGGAACCGGAGCACGGTATCTTTCGCAACACCGGGAATTTGTGAGAGAGGGCTGTGAATACGCCCAGTATAAACCTCTAAGGTGTAGAACACATTTGAGAGAAGGCTATCCGCTGGCTGAACGTGCATGCGCGCGTGGTCGTACCAATCGAAGGTTGTTTTGACGGCATGGTGGCCACTATCGATGAGGACGATGGCATTCTCTGCGGAATCTTTATTTACGGCATCGCTGAATGAAACGGTGAATGTGGGAAGCTGGGAGATATCCTTCGTACTATCGCGAACATCAATCGATTCGAATTTCGGCGGCGTGCTAGCGCGAAGCTCTGCGGGGGTAATAAATGTCACTTTATATGCAGAATCGCTCAGTGGATTTTGTGCGCGATCATGGATGCTGTCGCGAACTCCTTCAAGTGTATAATTGTGATTTGGCGCGAGCGGAGTCCCCGTGAGAAGGGTGATCTGGCTGGGCCGCTTCTCCGGGCTTTCACGGTATGCGGCAACGATCGGAACGTCGGCCAAAATAAAATTGTGTGCTCGAATATCCTCGTTGTGGATCGCCTCGGAAAAATGCACGCGCATGTGAAAGGAATCGACCACTTCGACATCCTGCAGCTCGGGTTTGATGGTATCGGTCGGTGGCGCCATGCGGATATAGATTCCCGATTTAACAGTACTATCGAGCACCACATCGCCGGCGGGAATTCCGAACGCATCCACGCCGGCATCATACACTTTGTTGCGATACACATCACCGACAGCGAACACACGATAACGGTGGCCGACTTTCATTGCTAAGAATTGCCACAACCCCTGATCGTTCGGCTGCGTGAGCTGATCCGGCGGCGTGTGCGCGAAGTTCAGCGTATCCGCATGCGGCGCGGACATATCGTAAGCGAAGATGAATAGGTCGCTTGGTTTAAATGGCGGCGAATTGATCGGCGTCAGCAAGTATCCTGAGACACTACCGGTATCAATGATAGCACCAGTTGAAAACGTCAGAAAGAACGGCGCTGCAAGCTGACTGCCACTTCCGTTGACCAGAAGTGTTTTAAGATCGCGGGTGAGTTGAACGCTATATGTAGTGGAATCGCGGAGACTATCGGGAAGCACAATACGCACCCTGCTTCGCCCGGACCAATGGAACTTCGGCGTGCCGTTCATATAGGGCATCATCGAAAAGGCGGTCATGAACGAGGCCTGATCGACATCATGATCGAATTGGAAATACAAACGAGTATCTCTGGGAACATTTAGCTGCCGATTTTGCGGCGCTACCGAATCGATCCTGGGGCGTGTGGTATCTACGGGCCCGCCCGGTGGTGGCTGTTGGGACGCACATGAAATTAAGAAGCAAGAAGAAAGAATTAAGAATAAAGAACTACGAAAGAAGAAGCGCATTGCGGAAAAGAGAATGTATTACTTCTTAATTCTAAAAATTCATTTCTTAATTACCGCAGGTTTACGCTTGAAGAACTCAACCGTTTCACGAAGACCCTCCATCAGTGGCATTTCAGGTTGCCAGCCAAGTACCTGCCTTGCGCGATCGTATGCGCAGACGCTCCGCTGCTGTTCTCCCGCTTTTGCCGGGCCGTGGTTTGGTTTGGCGGCGCCGTTGGTGGTAAGCTCACTCAGTATTTCGAAGATCTCATTGACATCGGTCTCTTTGCCGGTCGAGATATTAAAGATTCCAGCGCCTTGCAACTGGTCGAGAGCCAGCAGATGTGCGCGCACCACATCGCCGACATAAACGTAGTCGCGGGTTTGGGTTCCATCGCCATTGATGACGGCAGTCTCGCCGTTCAATAATTTTTCGGTGAAGATCGCGACCACCCCAGCCTCGCCATGCGGACTTTGGCGCGGGCCATAGACATTCGTGTAACGAAACGCTACATATTCCATCCCATGCACGGCGTGGTAATAATGTAAGTACAATTCAATGCTTCGTTTCGCTACGCCATACGGGGCGATGGGATTAGTAGGATGCTGCTCATCGGCTGGGAAATATTCTTGTTCGCCATAGACGGCCCCTCCGGTGGAAGCGAACATAAATCGTTTGACACTTCCGATTTCGTGCGCGGCTTCCAGGAGATTCAACGTGCCGAGTATATTCTGCTGCGCATCGAAAACCGGATCGGCGACGCTCTTGCGAATATCGAGCTGCGCCGCGTGGTGATTCACGATCTCGAAACGATGCTCGTGAAAAAGCCCGCGCACCAAGGTCGCGTCCGTAATATCGCCTTCGACAAAGGTGGCTTGTTCATTGAGATTATCGAGGGTGCCGGAGCTCATATTATCGAGCACAATAACTTCATCGCCGCGCTGCACGAATGCATCGACGATATGAGATCCAATAAAACCTGCTCCGCCCGTTACTAATACCTTCACTAAATTCTCCTTAAGCGACAGAACATGATTTATGTATGTAAAGGGTTCGAGCTCAAAAAAGGATTGAGGCAGGGCTATATTGATGCCGGGCTATAACGTCATCTTAAATCCGAATACAAGGGACTGATCCAGCGAGCGGCGGGCGGCGACGTTACGGTCGTAGGTTAGGTCACCGGAATAATTGATGCTAAGGAATTTATACTGAAGTCCCGTTTGGAGGAGGGACGTGATTCGCGCATTTTCGAAGAAGGTTGACGCTACCGGCAGCGATTGCCCGGCAATGCGGTCGATAGCGACGGTTTGCCAGCTTGCAGTGTATTGCAGATTTTGTCCGATGTTTTCCGTCAGATCAAAATCCACGATCAGGCTGTATCCTGATTCCAGCGTGACCTCATTCTGGATGCTCGAAAGAGGGTTTTGGGGAGTCACAATAATATTTCTATTCTGGGCGAGAATAAAATTCTGCGCAACGGTCTCCTGGAGTGCGTAACCCACGCCAGCCGTCAGATCGTATTGCCAGGAGCCATCCTCCGCCGCACCTTCGAACCTACGGCCGAGAAACAGCGCCTGATAGACGAAAAGAGGATCGAGAAACTTGGTTGGAGTGCTATCTCCAGCGATTCCCGGAGCCATTTGTGTTTCACCGGCGGTCTCGAGAAAAAGCCGGATATGAAACTGTGGGATGATCGTTCGCGATGGCGTAATACTCGCGACCAGGTCGTCCTGCGTTTTATGCGGCGGCTGGGTTCCGTTATTTTGCTGCCCATAAATGACATGCAATTTTGCGCCCAATTGCCAGGGCTCGCCATCATAAAAATAACTGGCATCGAGACCGGCGACCCATACTGCGCTCAGTGCATCGGTATCGGATGAGCTGGTACTCTGGATCGTAACGCCGAGCGAGGGCGAGAACGTATGCTGGTTAAGCTGGGATTTTGGCGTGCCTGCGGTACTATCGGTGGCGACCGCAGTGGTATCTTGCTGGGCGCACGCCGGGCGGACCGACCATCCCATTAGCAAAACAGCCGCGAGCACGTAATTCCTGCCTATGCAACTAAATTTCATTCTACGTGTTCCCAAACCAGTGCTTTTAACGCTTTTTTCAATGAAAGGAATTTATTTATGAAACATAATCAAATAGTTCGCAGAATGATTTCGGCCTTGTTGGTGCTCTTCGCATTTCTGACGCTTACGACCACCTCGCATGCCGCGTTCCAGGCTTATCTTCGGTTCAATGGAGTTTCCGGTCCCGCTAAAGGCGTCACAAAGATCGTACATTGGACTGCGGGTTCCGCAGATGTTGGCAGGCTGCCGGCGGGAACCTACAATGTACAGGTCGCCTGGGTTGACGGTGGCAAGACCTCTATGGATGATTGGGGGCAGATCATGAAAATGGCGGTCAAAGGCCAGGGCGTACCTGCAACCTATACTATTACGATGACGACCAAACCAAATAACTCGCTGACGACCAACTCAGCCCAGGCCGATCCCAATTCCGGCGCGTCTGTGGGCCGTCGACGGCACGATCCGATCACCATCCGTAAGGAGATCGATGCAGCTTCGCCAAAATTCTTCAGCGTCAGTATCGCTGCCGGAGACGTCGATGCCGATGGAATGGTTGATCTGATGATGGCAGTCAAAACCCAGGGAGCGGGACCTGTGCCAACGAAGAACTAAGTGCAGGGAACTCCGACATCAACAACCGATACGCAGCCGGTTATTGCATAAATGGCATAGCCGGTATCAAATTTTGATCTGTTCAGTCATGTGACGGTGAAAGCTAAGCTTACCGCTGCAATCTTCCAGATTCACGATGGCCCCGGCAATAATTACTTGAATAGCTTTGCCTTGTTAGGTTTGGGGATGGGGTACCGGCTTTGAGGTAAGTGTTCCCTACGGAACCGATATTAGGTGCTTGTGGTGTTCGGCACCATTTATTATGCCTTCTGAGTGAATAAACTCTATTTCGGCGACAATCTCGATATTCTCCGCGATCACATTGCGGTTGGATCGTTTGATACGGAATAGTCCCGAAGGGACGGCGTACCCGCAGCCCAGGGTGGAGCAAGCATCGCCCACGATGCGCAGCGGAACCCTGGGTAAAGGGACCAATTATTTTTTTCAAGCCCTGAAAGGGCGCAGTCAGAATGGCGCAATCCTACGGACCCGTTTATCTCCACATCGTCTTCAGCACGAAACATCGCGAGAATCTCTTATCGAAAGAGCTTCATACCGAATTCGCGCGATATATCACGCCAATTCTGAAAGATTGCAAGGCACGATTAATCACCGAAGGCGGAATGCCCGATCATGTTCATCTTTTGATCGATCTCGGACGCGAATCATCCGTCGCAACGTTGCTGCGAGAAATCAAAGCAAAATCTTCTTCATGGCTTCGAAAGAAAACAGGTAAGAATTTTAGTTGGCAATCGGGATATGGGGTATTCAGCGTCAGTCCGAGTCATATTAAAAATGTCGAGAGTTATATTCAGAATCAGGAAGAACATCATCGCACAAAAACATTCCAGGAAGAATTCGAGGATATGTTGAAGGCAGCCGGTGTTGAATATGATACGAAATGGTTATGGCATGATGACGACGGGGAATAACACCGCCCTTTCAGGGCTTTTGTATCGTGGGTCGTTCGTTACCCAGGGTTCCGCTACGCTTCACCCTGGGCTGCGAGTACTCCGTCCCTCCGGGACTTTAGGAACCCAGCCGCGAAGCGGCGAAGTACCCGCAGCCCAGGGTGGAGCAGCATCGCCCACGATGCGCCGCGCCAGCGGACGCAACCCTGGGATAGTGGAACCAAATAAACTTTCCAAGCCCTGTAAGGGCGAAGTTATTTTCATACCAATCGTGGTATCGGCCAAGGGCGGCGAGAATGTGAACGTAGCGATGGTGCGCGATCTCGGCCATGTTGTCGATCGCGAAAAAGCCTCGATGGGATTTTTCGTCACGCTGGCCGAACCAGCCATGACCGATCATGGGCGACCGATGCGCGAGGAAGCAGTCTCCGCCGGTTTCTACGACGCGCCCCGCTTCGGCTCCGAATACCCGAAGCTGCAAATCCTCACCATCGAAGGACTCATGAACGGCACCGAACGCCCCCGGTTCCCGGATTTAACGCTGGGCCGCTCCACATTTAAACGCGCGGCTGTGGAGGATATGGGGGCGGAGCAGGAAAAATTATTGTAGGAGAAAGAGAATGGCAATCGCATTTTTGATAACCGGTTTCAGCAATTGGGGAAAATCAAGAGCCATCGAAGAGGTTTTTGATGAACGCCACTTTCAAAACCCACCATATACTATTCCCGAAATTCAAGCTGAGTTTGATGTGCACCTCGCTTCCAACGATGATGCTCCAGGGGCGACATGGATCCGAGATTTAACCGAGAAGATAGGGGCCGGGCACACTGGTCGGCACCTATTCGGTGCGCTTTGCCCATCAATGGAGCCGGGAGTTGGCAGACGGAGGAGCGCGAATGTATTTACGGATTTATTACGTGATGAGTTCTTTTCAAGATATGAATCAATCGTATGCATCCTGCTAGAGAGGAAGTGGGAAGGACATGCTTACTTGAATTCCACCGCGATACGGGAGACCTTGGACCAAAATGAGTTGAACCGAGTTGAAATCATTGTTGTCCGAGAACCACCAGGCGTGGAACGGCGCAATCGAATTCGCAATGAGGTAGCTTCAAGACTCAGCAGGAGTAGGCTGTGATAGCCCGAGCAGGAGAAATTGTTAAAGCTATGAAAAAACGAGAGAGCAAGTCAGAAATCCGAAAGACAAAGTCGGTTCTCGACATGAATTGTTCGGAAGCGAAAGCCTTCTTTCTTAAACCAGAGAGCTATTGTAATCTGGATCTGCCGCCCTATTTGAATTTCAATAAGTTGCTAAAAAGTGTTGAGAAAGTCATCAAAGAGAATGATTGTGAGTGGAAAAAGAGTCGAAATAGTGAAGAGGTTAACTATTCTCTTCTTACCAATAAGGATGGGGCTCACGCTTGGAGACCTTTGCAACTTATCCATCCAGCGCTCTATGTCTCATTTGTGAATTGCATTACCACGCAAGAAAACTGGGACTTTATTCAAAAGCGATTTAAGATATTTCAGGTAGATAAGATTCGATGTCTGAGTATCCCTGTCTCTTCGACAAAAAGCCAAAAGAATCGGGCTGCACAGATTATTCACTGGTGGGAAAATATTGAGCAAGCCTCAATAGAATTAGCACTCGAGTATCAATACGTACTTCATGCCGACCTAACAGATTGCTATGGCGCAATTTACACACATTCAATTCCTTGGGCACTGCACGGAAAGCCGGAAGCGAAGAATAAGAGAAATGATCCGACCCTACTTGGTAATGTTATTGATTGGCGTATTCAAAGCATGCGCTACGGTCAGACGAATGGAATTCCTCAAGGCTCTGTGCTCATGGACCTTCTCGCAGAGATTGTGCTTGGTGACGCGGATTGCATGCTGGCTGAGCATATTTCAGGGTCGAACATACAGGATTACCAGATTCTTCGATATTGAGACGACTACCGTATTTTTGTTAACAATCCTCGTGATGGAGACCAGATTCTCAAATCCTTAACAGAGATCATGGTGGGGCTTAATCAAAAACTCAATACATCAAAGACAACCAGAAGCCAATCAGTAATTTCGAATTCGCTGAAAAAAGATAAGCTAGCTTGGATGAAAAATAGGCAAACTGACGATAATTTGCAAAAACACCTTTTGCTAATTCACATCCACTCAGTCGAGTTTCCGAACGGCGGCAGTCTGCTTAAGGCTCTGTCGCTTTTTTACGATCAGGTAAAATCTTTACGAAAATTTGATAGCGCAAAACAATTGATAAGTATTGCTGTTGATATTGCCTACACGAGCCCGCGGACCTTTCCTATATGCGCAGCAATTATCAGCAAAATTCTCACAACCATCGAGGCAAAGGATAGTGCGGCCGTGGTTAAACAGATTCATCGTAAGTTGCTCGAACTTCCGAACATGGGACACATGGAAATTTGGCTACAACGAATTTGCATTCCATATACTTATGAAATTAAATTTAAGGAGCGAATTTGTCGATTAGTAAATGAGTCTGCACAACCTCTATGGAATGACGAATTGAGTCTTTGGAATAATGACTGGATTTCATCGGAAGCTCTAAAAGGAGCTCTCGATTCTAAACAGATCGTTGTTAACTCAAAATTAAAGACGCTTGACAAAGTCATCCAAAAATCAGAGTTTAGCGTATTCCCCTACAGCACTTAATGCTTCCTCGCTTTCCGTCGCACGGATTGTGTCGCCCGCATCGCGCGCGTTAATAATTGAATACCATGCAACGAACCGGAATCTCCAATCTACTTTTTTCGTGCTTCGTTGCGCTTGTATTGTTAATTCCCACTCGCAGCTTCGGCTGGGGTAAGGATGGTCATGCAGCCATCGTTCGGCTGGCGTTTCAGCTTATGCCGCCTGCACAACGGGAGCGGCTTTATGCCATCCTCGACACCACCGATCCCTATTACATCGGCAATTGGGCGGATTTAGTCGCGGAGCGACGGAGTATTCGCAGCCTGGGGTGGAGCAAGCATCGCCCACGATGCGAGCGGAACCCCAGGTTCAGGTGCGTTTTAGATTCCCATAGTCCTGAAAGGACGGAGTAAATCCGCGGCGGTTAACATCGCCCTTTCAGGGCTTTGGAACGATTCGTGTTCGTTTACCCAGGGTTCCACTTCGTTGCACCCTGGGCTGCGGATACTTCGTGGCTCCGCCACTTGGGGGTGCTTCCCGTCGCGCGGCTTGTGTCGTCCGCATCCGAGTCTGAACCCTCCTCGGCGGGCCTTCGGCTGGGATTCATGGGACGGGGAGGATTTTTGGGATGATCGTGCATGATCCCAACCATCCAAATCATCCGCCTCTTTGGGCAATTATGAATTATGAAGTATGAAAGGGGGTCATTTATTTTCGATTATTTTCGGAAATCACTTGACTTCCGGAAATTCCCGCCGTATATTGGTGTGTGAAACTATGGGCACCTATCCGGGGAAAAGATGAAATATGAGAGATGAAAGATGAAAAATGAGGGAGGGTGCGAGTTCATTGAAAATTGAGGCCGGCGGTAGTTTTCGTTATGAACGAGTTCTCTGAGAAAAGAATTTGTTGCAACAAATGGCGAAAACAGCTTGGAAACGAGGATTCATCGGGAACTCACAAGAAAGAAAAATGGCACCTATTTCTTGAGGAACACAGTGGACGCACTACCATGGCTTCGAGAGTGGTGGTGCGAAGAGCTTTTGGGGGTGGTGCAGCGCCGGGGGAATTCTCGCTGCATTTGCACGAGCCTTGAAATTTGGTTTCAACGCGATCAAATACGAATAAGGGGAGTAGCGCTCCCCCCACTCGTAAATTGACAATTCGTAATTAATTACTACCTATTCCCGATCGAATCATCCTCCGGGCGCCTTGGCCGGCGTGGGGTGGGTGGTTCGTAGCCACTGGATCGCGGCTGGGGTTGGTATCCACCGCGATCGCCGCGTGGTTGTGGGCGAACGTTCGTGGAATAAACGCTCTGCTGTCCGCCGCTGCGGCTACCATATTGGCGAGGGCCTTGTGACGGTGGGCCGTTATTCTCCCTCGGCTGTCGATAACCACCACCTCCACCACCGTAATTTGATCGCTCGCCTTGCGGCCGTGGGCGCTGCGGACGGCCCTGGCCGTATCCACCGCCCTGGTTGTAACCACCGCCTCCTTGGCCCTGGCCGTAGGATCGGCGCTCGCCCTGACCTTGTCCATATTGGCGTGGCTGGGATTGTCCTTGACCACCCCATTGGCGTCCCTGTCCTGCCGGACGCGGCCCGCGCGAACCACCACCGGAACGCTGGCCGAATGCGCGACCCTGACCTTGCTCCTGTTGGCCGTATTGACGTGGACCTTGATCACCATATTGGCGTGGCCCCTGATCACCATACTGGCGTGGGCCGCGTGGAGCGTAGCCTCCCTGCTGCTGACCGCCTCCATACTGCCTTGCTGGTCCACGCTGGCCTCCCTGACGCGGACGTGAAGACTGCTGGCGTGGCCCTTGCTGCCATCCACCCTGGCGCGGCCCTCCCGGGCCTCGGCGTGGTGGACCACTCCGGCGTGGGCCTTGCGATCGGCCCTGTGGACGTGAGCCATAAGGGCGGCCTTCGAATTTCTTTTTCTCCTTTTTCTCGCGAGGCACATAGACGCGTTTCCCCTTTTCGGCGTCATATTTCTTGTCGGCATGCTTGCGTTGCGGCCGCACAGATTTGCGAGGCAGGCGCATCGGAGGAACAACAGCCTTCCATTCTTCTTCACCAAGCCTTGCTTGCTCGCGAACAGGATTCTCGACGAACTGGAAGGTATCCATACCCACCAGGCGGTCAGCGATCTGTTTGCCGCTCCAAAATGCAGAAGCCATTGAGCTTTGTCCTGCGATATAATCGCCGGCAAGAAAAAGAGGAACTTTGAACTCACCTTCTTTAATGGTATCGACCGTAAATGGCGAGGATGAAAGGAACGCCGCCGGCCATCGCTGAATATCGCCATAGACGATATCAGGCAGTGCGACATCGAGCACTTCTTCGAACACACGCTCGACGGCTACGAAGGTTTCTTTATCAGATTTGAGCACATAGTCGCGGCTGATCTCTGCGCCAAGCTGAAGCACGAATGCCATTTCTTCTTTGCGAATACCAAGCGGACGGCGACGGCTTTCCTGCGAAAGCCAGAATATCGGTGCAGTCACATCATCTGTGAAGAGCGAAGTGAACGGCTCGCGAAAGTCGATACGCGTAGTGCCGAACATCGCACCGATCATCGGCTCGTAATTCACATCGTTAAAGAGATCGGTGATACGCTTGATCTTCTTGTTCTTTTCGGCATGGGGTAGAAGCATTGCAAGCGCGTAAGGCGCCGGTAACGCGATGACGACGCCGTCCGAGGGCGTCATTTCGCCGCGCTGATTGCGAAGCTGATATTTATCCTTTTCGATCACGATATCGCTAATGCGAGTATGCGTGCGGACTGGAATATCCTTAACCAGCGCATCGGCAAGTACCTTCATTCCGCCTTCGAGAAAGGACCAGTTGGGTACTTCCACTTCGCGCGCCGTTTCGATCGACCGGCCATCGAACCGGAACACCGGAGGTGGGAAAGGCAGCGCATGTTGTAACACGCCGCGCTCGATTGCCACGGCGCGGAGCAACGCTCGAGCGTTCGTTTCTAATTGATTGGATGCCAGCGGCGAAAGATCGATGCGTTGCGCACCGGAATCCATCGTTCGGTAACCAACATTACGAGTGGATGCGCGTCCGCCGAGGCTGCGGGACCATTCCAGTACGGTGACATCCTTGCCGGCACGGTGAAGAAAATAGGCTGCGGAAAGACCTGAGAAGCCTCCGCCAATGATAGTGATCATAGTATGATGTTATCTTCGATTGTTCTGTTGTGAGTATTGCGGATTTCGGCCTAAATGGGAGACATTCCGCGACAAATCCGAATGAGAGTCAGGGGGCACCTGGCGCTAACCATCCGGTGATTCTAAATTAAATTTTCGCTAAACGAGCACGGTGGAATCTGTTCTTTTGCTCTGTCGCACCTGCGCCAGAGGCATTCATTCTACACCAATGACGATGTTTCGAGCGATCCACCACGCTCGGTAATGCTGAGCAGAGATCTTATATCGTTACGTTGAGAGTAAAGCCTCAATTACCGACAGGTGAGTGGTTAAGTCAGTGAGCTTTGGCCGCTATCCTCATCGGTTCAACGATGGATTTGGCACTACTCAAAATATTCGCTTTCTACTTACCCGATCAAACGGACTTTAGGAATATTGGCTATTGCTCCGAGCAACCCGGTTGCCCCCAAGCAACCTGAGCCTGCCATCCCATAAGCTGTTATTATAAATACGATAATTCGCTAAGGAGTTCCAGTTTGTTGGAAAAAATTTTAGTTGTGAACATCGAATTATGAAGAGGCTGTTCAATCGGAGAAAGGCACGTCCTCCAGAGACACAGCGTTCAAAAGTAAATCCTATGAAGAAGAGGCGCATAAAAATCTTCGTAATCCTTATCGTTACACTCTCTGCAATACCTAATGCGAGCGGACAGTGGGAAAATGTAGGATTGTTTGGGCATTCCTCATATCTTGTCTTCTCGGGATCGAATCTTTTTGCAGGTGAGGGACTGGGTCCGATGCACCCCACGGAAATATATCATTCTACAGACAGCGGAGCGAGTTGGAACCAAATCGGGAAGCCCCCTGACTCTATTATATACCTCGGCTTTCTAGGTGCTGTCAATACGATCCTGTTTGTCGCGGATCATCGTGATGATAGTATTTTTCGTTCAACCGATTATGGAAGAACGTGGAGCGGCTGCAGCATTGTTGCCGATTTTATGACATTTGCTACACTTGGTGGTAATGGGTCCCCGGTCATGATTTTTGCCTCGACATTCAGTGGCGTTTATTTTTCATCAGACACAGGAAATAGCTGGATAGCGGCCCGTGATAGTGGCCTTGAGGTTACGCATGATTGGGTTAACACTTTTACTATGTTTGGAGGTGATTTATATGCGGGAGAAAATTTTTCGGGAATATTTGTCTCAACAGATAGTGGCAATAGCTGGAAGCCACGAAATAACGGGTTAATGGCAATACCGAATGTCACAGCTTTTGCCACACAAGGGACCGAGCTGTTCGCCGGAATTGGTATTGGGCCATCTCTCACCGGGGGCGTATTCCTCTCGACAGATAGTGGCAATAGCTGGGAATCGGCATCGAATGGGTTACTGTCATCCATCAACATCAGCGCTCTGGTCATAAGTGGAAATTCTATTTTTGCAGCCGCTTGGAGTGGCGACAGCGGAATTTTTTTATCAGCCGACAATGGGATGAATTGGACGGATATCAGCAGAGGATTATCGAATCGCTCGGTTGGTTCTGTGGCAGTCGCTGATGGGTTCCTTTTTGCAGCAACCGATAGCGGCATTTGGCGTCGGCCTCTTTCGGATTTTAACCAATCTGGCGTGGAAACGAACGCAACTTCAAATTCGAGTACCGCCATTCAAGTCTTTCCGAATCCCGCATCGGATGTTCTTCAAGTTATGGGCGAGAATCAATGGGGAACAGTTCGACTCTTCGATCTTATAGGCAGGGAGCGCACGAGTGCCACAATGGATGGCACCGGAGCCACTCTTGATGTTTCGGTCCTTGAAGCGGGAATGTATTTTCTGAGATTGGGGAATCAGTCAGCGAAAATTGAAATCGCTCGATAGGCTTTATACAGGTCAGACATCATTTTCATGCGGAATTCATCCCTGAGCCGAAGAGAACGATACACAGTCGCTGTCCTATCGTGCATAGCATTCGCGCTTCGCATTCCTCTGGCATTTCTACCTGATCAAGCGATCGCTGGTCCTGACGATACGTTTTACTTATTTTCCATTGCTCGGAATCTAGCAAATGGACATGGATTCTCAGTGGATGGCATCCATCTCACCAATGGATTTCAGCCGCTGATCGTCGTGGTGTATGCACCCATATTCTGGTTGTGCGGCTCGGGCATGATCGATCATGCTGATTCATGGCTTGCCGTGCGCGCTATTATTCTTTTCAACGGTGCCATTACTGGGCTGACTGTTTGGGGTGTCGCGATACTTATTCGCTCGTGCGAGCGTAAAAAACTTAGGGTGTTTGGTGTGACCGCACCGATGTTCGGATCGCTACTTTGGACGTTTTCGATCTCATTGTTCGCGCACATGTCGAACAATCTTGAAACGGCACTCTACACACTCATGCTCCTTGTGAGCCTGACGGACTACGCACGACTACTTCGCGGCGAAGCATCTGGGCTGAGCGTTACTCTTACTCAATGGATCGTTCTCGGAATCTTGCTTGGACTAACTGTTCTTTCAAGGATAGATGCGGCGTTCCTGGTTGCCATCCTTGTCGGGATCGAACTTTGGCGGAGGCATATCCTCGGCGGAGTATTGATCGGTGGAACCGCGCTTGTGATAAGCGCACCCTGGTGGATCAATAACCTCTTCTATTTCGGCAGCCTCATGCCGATGAGCGGACAAGCGGAGAATAGCTGGTACGTTCCGTTTTACTATAAACTTGATAGCCTCGTTCAGACGCTCGATGATATATCGCTTGTTTTATTCTACACACCGCACGACCTTTCTTTGCCTATTCGCATTCTCTGTGGCGTGGCAATCGTTTTGCTAATGTATTTGGTGCTGAGGAAAACAAGAGTGGTCTCCCAGTTGAAGCAAGCGATATTTCTACCAGCTTTCCTTCCATTAGCTTTTTTCTCGATTGTGCTGGTAATTTATTACACGTTCTTTCTTTCTGCGCCGCACTTCATGCTTCGATATCTTCAACCGCTTCGCATGCTGTGGCTGTTATTAGTTGCTTGCGCCATCCCTGTTGTGTATGACACTTACCGTCGGTTCAGCATTAATAGAAGGAGATTCACACGGGCGGGCATTATTATATTCTTGCTGTTCTCACTGGGGTTCGGCATCGAGCGATACACGCATGCGCTTCGCGATCGATCTCCCAACGGCTTCTACGAGATGGGTGAATGGGCCGCTCAACATCCTCACGAGAAAATAGGGATGTTCCAATCAGGAATTGCGAGCTTCATCGCGCCGAATGTGATCAACCTCGATGGCAAAGTGAACTTCGAAGCATTACGTGCCCATCAACAAGGAAGGTTTGCCGAATTTTTGCGTGAGGAACAGTTCACCTATATTGCGGACACCAAAAACTTAGTCGAGGATCTCGCCGGAATCGCGCGTAAAGGAGGGCTTTACTTTGATTCCGTAAGTACGATAGACGGCTTTCAACTCATGAAACGCAGGGACATTTCTCCAGTACCCGAATAATGGAATGCAATTGTCTCGAAAAGAGCAAGACCGACCAACGGTTCTTGTCTGTGACCTTTCAAAGATATTGTAAACACTTATTAGAATCATTTTGGATTCACCACGTTAGGGGTGCTTCATGAGCAGTTCATCACTGAGTAGGCAGGAAAAATATGTCGTCGCTGTCCTTTCATTTATTGCGCTCGCACTCCGGATTCCGCTGGCATTTCGTGCCGAACGCGAACTCGCGAGCTTGCCTTATACAGACGATGCCTACTATCTCTTTTCTGTAGCTCAGAATATTGCAACGGGGCATGGGCCATCGGTTGATGGGATTCATCTCACCAATGGATTTCAACCATTGATGGCGGTGCTTTACACACCGATCTTCTGGCTTTGCGGCTCGGATTCCTGGCTTGCGATTCGGTGGAGTTTTGTGCTGAATGGTTTTATTGCTGCGCTTACCGTATATGCAGTGGCCGTGCTGCTGCGAGCGCTAGAGCGCAAACCGAACACGCAAGGCCTAACCACCCCCATTGTTGGAGCAGCAATATGGACATTCACAATCGCGATCTTTAGCCAAATGACGAATGGATTGGAAACAGGTCTTTCCACTTTGTTCCTCATCGTTGCGCTCATCCTTTATTCCAAGCTTCAAGAAGATTCCGAGAAGAAATTACCCATTTCACTTTGGCGATGGGTTGGCTTCGGAGTCTTGCTTGGCCTGGCGGTACTTGCGCGAATCGATGCCACATTTTTCGTTGCAATTCTTGTCATAACTTTATTTATTCAGCGCCGATCTTGGGAAGCAATAATTACTGGAAGCATTGCCGCGATCGTGAGTGCGCCGTGGTGGATCTTTAATTTCGAAACGTTTGGGAGCTTTATGCCGATCAGTGGGCAAGCGGAAAATAGCTGGCCCATGCCACCGTGGGAAAATATCCGCCGCGGCACGCAAGCGATCTCTGATATTCTATCGCTGGTGTTCTACATCCCGCCGATCTCCCGAATCGCTTGGGCGGTGGTGCTTGTTGGCGGACTTTCCATTTTGTTTTACAAAACGCGGCTGCTCCAACGTATTCGTCCTTCCTATCGATTGAACGTTCTACTGCCTTTCCTGATCTTTTCGCTTGCGATCATTATCTATTATATCTCCTTATTCAGCGCACCGCATTTTCTTTCGCGGTATTTCCAGCCTGCGCGCATTCTTTGGTCACTCATTTTTGCTGCCGGTGCGACCGTGTTGTGGCAAAGTAAGGCGCGTCGAATGCAAGGATCACTGATCGCGATCGCCATCCTGGGGCTGACGTTCTCTGTGTTGGAATACAAAGGAAATTATTTCCCAGCCATTCAGGCCATTGATTTTTACGATACGGGTATTTGGGCCAGAGAGCATCCCAATGAGAAGGTGGCCATGCTGCAATCCGGCATTGCGGGATTTATTGCACCGACTATTACCAATCTTGATGGTAAAGTAAATCTGGCCGCCTTACGGGCGCATCAAAAAGGACTGCTTGCTGAGTATCTCCGTGATGAGCATTTCACTTATATCGCGGATTGGAAACCGTTCACCGATGACATAGCCAGAATGGCCCAGGCTCACGAACTTTATTTCGATTCTGTCGGTATGGTAGGAGGCGTTCAATTGATGAAACTCCGATCCGCGCAAACCACTGTAAAATAGCTCAAATTCATTATGCCAAAGCTGAAATACTTCGCGCTTCTATCCTGTCTTCTCACCCTTACTGCCAGCTCAGTGAGGAGCCAAACTTTGACCACGAGCAGTCAGGATCTTCGCGCCTTCCGTTTGCGGCAGATCATGGAATCGATCGAAGAGAAAACGCACAAGCCATTTGGATCCATTAAAGGGATGAACACCGATGCGAATGACGCTCTCCTTTCGACATCCGACACCGAAGAGAAGATCAGCACCGATGCAAATGGAACTTCTGAGTCTGAAGTTCATGCGGCGATCAATCCGAGGGATACCACAAATATCGTTGTTGCTCCCATCGATCTAAGCCCCACGCTGGGGATGACACTCCCGATCTATTATTCGAGTAATTTCGGAAAAAGCTGGAAAAAGAGTTCATTTAAACCTGTTCCCTATGATCCAAATGCGGCGATCAGTGGGGGTGGTGACCCAGTATTCGCGTATGATGCCAGCGGAAAGCTCTACTACTCCTGGATCGATGTGTTCAGCGGGCTTTATGATTCATCCGGCGTGTTCTTCGATACCAGTTACACCCAAATGTATTGGGCTTCTTCTACGAATGACGGTCAAACCTGGCAGCGTTCTACGAGCGGGTACATCGGACAAGGGGTTACGGTTGCGACCGTTTACACCAATCTGCACTCAGTTTTGAATCCATCGCAGGATTCGGTAAGAATCGACGAGACCACCGGTTCAGTTGATAAAGAGTGGCTTACCGTCGATCGCACGAACTCGCCATACCGCAACACTCTGTACGCCGCCTGGACCCATTTGGGAACTGAGGATTACGGCATCATGGTGAACCGTAAACTGCCAGGTAACGATTCGATGGAAGCTCCCGTGTTAGTGACACCGAACGACTTCCTCGTAGTTCAATTCACAAGCCTTGGAGTTGATGCGAAAGGAGGCCTGCACGTTACATTCATGGGTTCGCACGACACGATAAACTACGCCTTCTATCATGTGTATTCATCGGATGGCGGGGTTACCTTCTCGGCGCCGGTTAAGATATCCGATGCGGACCTCCCGAGAATGTCTGCCGACGCAAAAGCCAATATGGACACGATCTTTGGCGTTCCACCAAAACGAGATTATCCCTGTCCACACCTCAGCATCGACACTTCTGGGACTGGAAATCTTTATATGGTATGGACGGCCCTTGGAACCACCACTGACCTGCAAAAAGGCACGGACATCTACTACAGCCGATCGACCGATAATGGTGCTACCTGGAGCGCAGCAAGTATTATCAATAACGATCGTGACACGGAAAATGGAAACTATATCGACCATTTTTATCCAAGCATTGCGGTAAGTGGTAAGGGCACGATATTGGTCGGATGGTATGATCGGCGCGAGGATCCCTTCAATCAAATCGGCAGATATTACCTCGGACAATCCACCGATCAGGGAAAGACCTGGTCAAATGGCCCCATTGCCAAGCAACCGATGGATTTCAACTATGTCACTTCTGTGAACGGAAATTTCGGCATTGGAGAATACACCCAAATGCTGACGACTCCCAATTATACTATTCCAGTATGGACCGATGGGCGGGATGATGGCGGCAATCTTCGAGTGTATGCGGCGTTTTTATCCGGCAGCTCGCTTGCAGGTGTGGAACGCCTGTCTTCGATATCCGATCAACTTTCTCTTTCGGATAATTATCCGAATCCATTCAACTCGACTACGAAACTATCCTTCACACTGGCGACGCCTGCACATGCTGAGCTTTTCGTTACCAACATTACAGGACAGCGCATAGCGACTCTGTTCAACGGCATGGCTGAATCCGGAGAGCGCAGTTTTGTGTTCGATGGCACGCAGCTCCCAAATGGTGTATATTATTTGAATCTCGAATCGGATCTGGGAATTATACGTCGAGCAATGACGATCCAGCGATAGTACGCGCGATAAACAGCCCGGATTTTTCGCCGACTGATTCTCGTTAAGCGCAAATTATGGTGCTTGTCATTCCATCTATACCGATCGTTCATGGCGTGTGCAGCGTGCAAATTGCCTCGCTGGCGCATGAGATCCATCATTCTGACGGAGATATCTATTCGCAAAATCCGGTCGATCGCGCGCGGTTGTTTCGCAGAGAGAATGCAAAAATGCTTCACCTGCAGTTTCAAGCTCCCGAGTCCTGGGATGAAAGCTCCCTCGCGATCATTCGCGAAATGCGCGATGCCGTCAATATCCCTTTTGGAATGTCGCTGACCGAACTTCCTCCGACTGATTCCGATCTGGAAACATTATTCGATGCCGGTATTTTGCGCGTGTTTCTGCCTCAGGATACGCCGGCGCAAATATTCCTCAGCTATTGCGAACGGTTTACCTCTCGCAAGATCATTCCTACGATCGATCTTTTTTTTGATCTCCAAAGTCACCTGCCACTGTTCCGATCCAGCGGGATCGATCGCATTGCGCTCGATCTTTCTGCCGATGATTCGCTCGAATCCTCCGCGCTGGACTGGGACCGGCTGCGTGAAATTGCCGGATTGGCACACTCCGCGAGCATCCGCATCACGGCATTGCATGGGGTGCGCGGTTATTCCGAACTGAATCGGATTCAGGAACTCGATGCAGCGCTCGATTCTATCGTACTCTGCCGTGCTATCAACGAGAACCGGTTTCCGTGTCAATTAATCTGGCGTGAAGTTGAAGCCGAAGCGGCGTTCGAGGTAGCACCTTCAGACAATTTGTGGACCAACCCGCTGGAAGGTAAGCCACATATTTAAATCAGAACCTGGATTTCGCTAATTATTGTGAAGATTACGCTAATTGATTGTTATTTCTGGACGCGGGAATCTATTAGATTGTCGGAGCTACAGAGTATGGATTCCCGCTTCCGCGGGAATGACATTAATGTGTTGTTTTTGGCGCTTCGCGCCATCAATTAATAATCTTATTATACCAGCGAACGAAGGGGTCAGGCCTAATCCAGATTCATTCATACTTTACCGCCCCAAATCGTGGTTCTGACGAAAGATCTTGAAATGCCCAATCGTGGTATCGCTTGTGTAGTGGGAAGTTAAAAGGGATGCAAGTTCATGCCATCCTAAGAGTGCTTGGTAAGAATCCGATGGACTTCCCGTAATGTAGGGTTTTGCGTCCCCGAACTCAACAATGAAAAACTTCGGCGGTGCATCGGTGATTTGCTTTAATAGCTTTGTTTTCCATTCCGATGGCGTAGCGGGGCTTCGAAATGGAGTCGCGGTCAGGCAGATCGTCTGCGGCAGCTTATTCGCCATAAAATAGCTTCCCACATCGTTTCCCCAGAAAAAGAACTGATCATACGCCTTCATTTTTAATTTGAGATATTCCGCAGCCTGACGCTGCTCCTTCGCGAAATAATCGGGAATCCGCGCTTGCACCTCGTCGTCGGCATCTTCACCAGAAAGTGCGATAGATGACCATGGGATTGTCTGTGTAATGACCCGTGGCAATGGCGAGAGAACAAGCATTCCGACAACACAGAACACCCATATCGCTGCACGCACCGCACCACCCAGCGCCCGGATCTTATTTAGCCTTTGGAAGGATACGATCCAACCGATCGCCATAAATGGCGTGAATGCCCACAAAGCCCGCGTGTATTGATACGGGAATTCTATTTTGCGTTCGAGCAGAACTCCAATTAGCTGCAAGATCCCAGTTAAAAATAGAAGCGTGAGCGTTGGTGTGCGCTGGATCGATGCTCGCTTCTGAATGTAGAGCAGCATTCCGAGAATTCCCATTAAAAACAGAGTGACTGAACTGGAATAAACCAATCGCGTTGGGAATGTAAGAAAAAGCTGCTTGAAGAAGGAGTCCCCACCTCCAATTGAACTATAATGCCAGAGCCAGCCAAGCGATTGCAAGAATGGATGAAGCGCACCAACCCATTTGAACATTAGGATCGTGATTAATGCCAAAGCGATCGAGGATGTCGTTGGGGAGATGGAAAATCTCCATTTGATCTTCCGCGTGAGGCCAGACCGTGATAGCACAAATAGCATCGCGGCAAGGCCTCCAAGCACAAGCGTGATCTTCAAGAGCAACAACAAGATTACGGCTGCACCGGCCAGGAGTCCATACTGGAATGCAAAACGGTCTTTCGCAAGTCGCTTGGAAGTAACCGTGCGGACTGTCATATCGACGAGGAGGAGCGATGGCAATATCGCAAAGCTTTCGGCTTCGCACGTCATCCAAAAGCCGGAACCGGCATACAAAATGATCGTCAGCGATGCGGAGAGGAGTGAAACCTCGAAAGAAAGCTCCCGTCGTAGAATTCTGAAGAAATAATACGCAGCAAAAAGCTGATATAGTAGATCGAAAAGATGAATGGACCACTCATGCCGACCAAACACCCCAATCGCGATCGCATAAAGATAAAAAATGAGCGGCTGCTTAGTATCGAGAAAATCACGGTACGGAAACGCACCCTTGAGTACCATCTCCCCACCCACACCGAACACCGCCTGATCGTACCCGAACGGATAAGCAAGTGTAGCCACCAGCATCACGCTGCTGATGACTGCCAGGACGATAACAATAGGGCGAACACTCTTCACAAACTACACAACATTTGAATCGGCAATTCGCTCCTAAATTATGTTACCTCACAATCCCAAGCTGGGTCGAAGCTGAGATGCCATTCGCGCTGGTTGCGCGGAAGAAATATACGCCGGATGGAAGCGAAGAAAGATCGAGCGTCAAATTTACCGCATTCGTCGATCCTGCAATGCGTGTTTTACCGAGGGCATCGAGCATCTCAAAATGGATGATTCCCACGCCATTGAGGAAACCAATCGTAACCTGATCGGTCGCCGGGTTTGGGCGCGGCACCGTAAGCAGCAGAATCTTATTTCCTTGCAACGCCTCGATGAGCGTGCTATCGCCGCATGCTGAGGCAGTGAACTGAGCGGACGTTCCCAAACCTGACGTCGCGAGTGTGCATTGTGTAAAGTTCGTATCGCCGCCGTTTAGCTCTACGGAATCCAGGCCGATCGAATAATTAATGGAATCTGTCAGCATGGATTCCAGCCAAAGCTGAACGATCGGCGTGGCCGGATCGAGCGCAATTCCAGATGCATTCGACACTGAGAAATCTTCTCTATCGACGCCGCCAACCGTTACAGGACCAACGAACACATGCTGAAGACCCGGAGCAGCGGTGATCGAATCAAAACTGAAGTCATTATCGGGATAGCTGAGTCTGCCGGATATAGAAATGAGTCCTTTCGACGCACTGATCGTTCGATCGGGGAAAACACCCGCTGGGAAATGCTGGCCGGCGGCAAGGGGTGTCGGCATCTTCACAAGGAAATGAACGGAATCTACAGCTGGAACGAATGTCTGCACCGGAATTCGTCGAACCGAATCGTTATCCGTTCCCATGAAGACGATCACGGTGTCATAGACCACGCCTGTGTGCGAGCCATCGAAGGTGATATGCAGCGAGTCGCTGGAACCCGCAGGAATAGGATATGGCGGATGCGTACCAGTCCCGAACACATTGAAGCCGCTCGCCCAGGAGGATAAATTCCATCCTACGATATTAACGGGTATGCAACTTGTGTTCACATATCCTATTTCAGTATCGAGGGTCACGCACGGAGTGATCGTTCCAAGATCGATAGGCGAGGTATCGAGCGCCATGGTGCGTGCTGCAGGGGTAATTGTTTCCGTGATCCGAAGTGAGAACGGGCGCTGCGTGCCATCGGAATCGATATAGCTGGTCTGAAACAAACCAGTATAGATCCCCGGCAAGGTATCGTGCGTCACGAGCGCAACGAGCACGGAATCGCCCGCTGGCAGGCTTGCCACGGGTCTCACAATGGCGCTCCAGGCACCTGCGCTATCGGCAATGATCGTGAACCCGCTCTTGAGAATAAGCGAATCGCAGCCGGGATTGAAGAGATAAAATGGAACTGTGTCCAGGGGATCGCATTGGCTGCGGGTGATCGTGATGGAATCGTTCTGGACGGTCGAAAGCAACTTTGCGCTGGAGCCGCCAATGCCTTGCCCAAGTAAGCTGATGGTATCCGTCACCGGCTCGCCATTGACTTCCAAAGTAATAATGGCCACACCACTATCCGTTCCGATCGCAGATGGTAGATAGCGGACACGCAAGCCCGAATTCACACCAGTATCGAGCGTTAGCGGCAAGGTATTGATGAGTACGAACGGTGGTGATACACGAACGCTATCGATCTGAGCCGGATAACAGGTGCTGTCGAGGAAAAGGAGCGCGGTATCAAGCCGCGAACAGATCGGAACCGAACCAAAATTAAATGTATGTGTGTAATGGACGGAACCTGATGCCTGGCCAACGCCGGTGAACGGGATGGTATCTAGTTGCGGAGTTCCATTGACGGTCAGCATGACGATCGCCCGCCCGGTATCTGCTGAGATCGAGTCGGGCGCGAAGCGTATATTCAGGATTCCCTTACCATTATTACCCATAATGGTCAGTGGGGTTTGAGTTAGCACTGAGAACGGAGGTTCTACCAAGACGCTATCGATTGTAGCGGAATCGCAGGACTTATTCGTGAAGGCAATCGACGTTTCGAGTGACGTGCAGGGTGAAGTAGTTCCAAAATTATAGGCGCGAGGATCATACTGAACCGTACCGGTGGATCTTCCAATGCCAGAGAGCGAGAGGGTGTCGGTGATCACACTATCGTTGACGGTGATCGTGACGAACGCTTTTCCAGAATCGGTTTCGACTGCATGCGGAGCATATCGGAACTTCAACACGCCGGTATCTCCGGGTTTGAGTTTAACCGGCACGGCGCTAATCAGCTCGAAGGGTGGCATCAGGCGGATGCTATCTATTTGGGCCGTGTCGCAGGTTTGATTGTTGAACGTAATTTGGCTCGCAACCGGCGCGCATAGCGTTGCAGTATCAAAATGGAGTGTGTCTGGGTATTCCAGCGCACCAGAGGCTTTCCCCGCGCCCGAGAGTGGGATCTTCCGAGTGAATGTGGAGTCGGCGTAGGTGTACGTGATCGTAGCGGTATCCTGCTCCTCGCCAATCACCTGAGGATGGAACCGAACAAGAACGGGTAAGCCATCATCACTTTGAATGATCTGGGGAAGCGGCAACGGTTGGCCCGTCCCACTCAGCACGGTCCAATCGGTTCCAGTGAACGTCACACTGGTGAGCGTAAGTGGCAGGCAGCTTGAATCCCAGATCACAATGCCTGTATCGTGTGGAAGGCATGTCACAATAGTATCAAAGAGTAAAGCAAGCGGCGAGACCAACGCGATGTTCTGCGCTATTGGGAACGTAATAATCAGGCTTCGAGAGAACGTGTCGCCACAGTGAAGGAAATAGATCTGTGCGCGGATGGTATCCGATGCAACCACCATTTGGGGAGTGAATTTGATCAGGATCACCGATTTCCCACCAACGACCTGGGTGGCCGGAGTAAGTATCATCTTCATTTCGCCAGGAGTTTGCAGATTTACAACAAAGCCATGCGATCCGATCAGATTGGCCGGAGTGACACCCTGAAATTGCTCTGTGGCTGGATTGAACGAGACCACGATCTCTGAAAGAACGAGTTCGTCGGTTGGCTGGACAAGCGAATCCGTGCTGATCGTAACAGTAAAAGGCTGACAGAGTACAGCGTTCGTGTTAGCAATCAGGAATTGCCTTCGAAGCGTATCCGGCGAAGGATGCACGGCAAAAATCGCGGGATTACTACTGACAAATTCGGTGTCATCGCCACAGAGGGTCGTGGCCCCGCTATTCAGGGCAACCGTCGTGGCCGCAGTGGATTTCCAGGCCTCGAAAACCAATTGAAACAGGTTGCTGCCGGTAATGAGCGGCTTGCCAATGATCTTGATTGTTACTGTTCCTGCTATAGACGTATCGACCGTGAAGGAAGCATTTTGAAGAAGGGCCAGAGGGTTGATGGCAAGAAGATGCAGTGTCTTGGGATCGTAGTCAATAGTGATCGTAAACGTGATAACACCTTCGGATGTCTGAATTGGGGTGTTTAGCGATGCGGTCACATTGAATTCAGAACAGGTCATCGCAGAATCTGCTTGCAGGATTAGGGAATGGTCCACTGTATCGCGGGGCAGTTCAGCGCCGGCCGTGCCGGCGACAAAGGTATAGGCGTCCGCATCATAGAAACCGGATGGAACCGCAAAAACTGGAACTGGCGAAATGATCTCATGCACACCGGAACGAACAGGTGGATTGAGCGCGCTAAAAGAACTTCCGTTAATGACTGTGGTCGGAACTCCCAGTTGATTCAGTGCCTTGCCATCGAGCGTAGCGATTCCGAGGTCGGCGGTCGGACAGACGATCGGGACAGAATGGCTGAAAAAGAACGAGGGCGTATTCCACAAGGCCGTGTCCGAGTAATAGGTGGTATCGAGCACGGTCACCAGCGAGGGATCGCCATATCCTGAATCGCAATACGAGTAGCTTCGAGTCAACTGATGGAGTTCGACTGGGAACGGATTATTTTGCGCATCTACCGTATGGATCTCCAGCGTTCCCACAAATTGAGTCGCAATCCGTCCGTGGAGGGAATTGATCGAATTCCCATTCAGCTTTGCAACAAAATCATTGCTGCTCGTCAGGACGATCTCTCCGCCGGAATCATTGCGGTCGAGCGGTTGAACGAAGAAATGGGAACCCCACCACTTCTTTCCGATCAATTCATCCATTAGTTCGTTACATGCTTCGACCGCAACCGGAACATAGGCGCACGTAAGCCCGGAGATCACACTCACGGGTTTGGTCGAGTGAACGGTCGAACCAGAAAGTGACGGATCCGATGGATGGTCCGATGTATCGGCTTTGACGATATAGCACTCGCCGCGATTAAGCATGACCGTGAACGGTACGCTATCCTGCTGATTCAACATCGTCCGAACCGAGGGCGTTATGGTAACGAAAGTTGAGTCGGCGCTTGCGGTCACGATGAATTCCTCGAGGTCATGCTCGCTGTCGGAGGGGTCGTCCCAGATGCCCCATCCGCAGGTAACGTAGCTGGTATCGAGCGCAAGATCGGGGAGGATCTGCGAGGCGTCGCCGGCGTAAGGCAAATAGTCGTGAAACACAAGATTGACCGGCGCGGTAGTATGCACGAGCAATCCCTTCTCGGTTTTGCCCAGGTCATTCAGATGCATGAGGTTGAGCGGAAGATCGATGATCGTCGGAGCACCTGGGGCAAAGCTGAAATCCTGCGTGTAGCCCGAGGGTGAGGTAACGATTCCGCACCCGGAATATGCACTCACCACGGTGAGGGTCAAACTGGTTTGCTGAAGATACAGGACGCTGTCCGGCAGGCTGTAAGCACCTTCGATAATACCAAAGCTAAACGACTGGCCTGCGCGCGGGAGCACTGCCTGCGCGCGCGCGATGCGCGGCAAGCTAGCTCCGGCTGCTGCCAGCAGAACCACCAAAAAGTACCATTGGAACGAGCGGAACATAGACGGTGAATGTATTCTTATTCCCTCCTAACGCAACACCAGCGGAAGGAGTGTCCCTGGGATTGGGAGTTCACAGAATTATTCCCATGCTTGAAAAGAAGGGAGAGAAGATAAGACGCTCCTTGAATAAACATGAATCGTACACACAAAAGGCACCCATTTCCACGAAACACTAGGCGAAACTGAGCCGATAAAGCCATGACGGGCGCGTCACTTTATCAGCGGGTTCATGAGACGCTTCGATAACCCGCTTTCTAACATTGCATCAGGGACGAAGCGGGCGTTGAAGGCTTTGAATTTTGCGAGGGTTTTTCGCCGAGGCCTGGCGGAATGCTTTGGGCGTAGGATGAATGGGCTTGGGGTTAATTGGTGTAACCTTTCATTCTGAAGATGGGTTGTTGTCTGGTGAAAACTAAACCATTACGATGAGCACGACAGCTACCATTCGTCTTTATGACATGTTGAAACCGAAATTGGGTGAGAACGAAGCCCGGTCGTTCATTCAACATTTCGAAGAAAGCTTCGACGAGCGGTTCACAGCGAAGTCGGATCTGTTAGCGACCAAAGTTGATCTTGCCGAAACGAAAGCTGATATCATCAAATGGATGTTCATTTTTTGGGTGGGCCAGATCGCAACCGTGATAGCGATCATGAAGCTGCTTTGATCATGGGCACACGCCGTCTTTTTTATGCGGCTGAAAAATTCAGAGATCAGAGAATAGCCGTTTCGATAACTCGCTTTCGAGCAGAGCATCCGGGTCGAAACGGTCTTTAAGGGCCTTAAATTTCGCGAGGGTTTCTTCGCCGAGGTAGCGGCGGAATGCTTGCGGTGTGAGTGTCAAGTCTTTCGCCATGTAGAATCTTCCTCCCGCCGCGAGTACAATATCGTTAAGCTTTTCCGTGAGCTTCCACAATCGCTCCCGATTGTGTGCGGTCACCTTAAAATCAAGTGCAAGCGAAAATCCATCGACGGCATGGGTCATAAGGAAATGATCGGCGCGGTGCCGCTTGAACACCGCAAGAAATGGCACCAGGGTTTCCCGCCGGCAGAGTTCAAATTGCTGACGAAAACCAGCTTCCGCAGTCTCTTTTGGGAGGAACGATTGGAACTGGATAAGTCCGCCTTTGCCATAAGATTTCTTCCAGTTGGGAACATAATCGAGCAGGAATGCGAAGGCGGCATGTGCTTGACGAAATTGTTTTTTTGGACTATACTTCGAAGAAATAAATTTTGCCCAATTCACAAAACGCATCCCTGGGTTATTCGTGAAAGGCCTTAAAAATATCCACACGATGGATTTTGGCACGAGTCCAAGGATGGTGTCCGGTAAATTCTGATGGCTTAACCGCAAGGTTTGCGTGGGGGTGGGGCCGATGCCTTTTGAGAGATAATTCGCTTGATGCACAATAGCGCGCCCTAAAGACTGACCGCTTGCGAAGGCGTCTATCCATCCGACAAGATAATCAGATTCAGGAATTGTGTTTTCATAGATCTCGAACAACTCATGTAAATTGTTGGCCATGAGAACCTTCACATCGAGATCGCCGGAATAGACTTTCTTTAGCTTCAGTGTGATCGATGTGAAGCAGCCCAGCATTCCGAAACTGCCAATAATGCCATGATACAGGTCGGGGTCGGCATCGCGTTCGATATGAAGTTCTTCTCCGGAAGCGGCGAGGAAATCGAATGCTAGCACGTGCTCGCCAATAGGGCCGGCTTTCGCATTGTTCTTGCCATGAATATTCATGGCAAGAACGCCGCCGAGTGTGGGGAACATCGTTCCGGGAACTACCGGCGGCCACCAGCCATCTTCGATAGCAAATTCCCAAAGCTGTTTGATGGTTACACCCGGTTCGCAGGTTATGATCCCATTAACAGGATCCCAAGCAAGGATTCGGTTCATGCGGGTGAGATCGATCACCGCGTTCTCATTGCTAAGTGCAGCATCGCCATAACTGCGGCCCGCGCCGCGTAACGTGACCTTCCGGCCAGATGCTTTGACTGTGGCAAACGCATCCTTTAATTGTGCGACTGTCGATGGACGGAATACGTAGGCTGCGCCACCGACGGCACCGCCCCAGCCCGTCAATGCTTCTAACCGTTCCGTTGGAAGAGGATGATCGATCATTAGAAGGTATTTTCGTTCAAATCGAGAGACGATTGAAAATAAACGATGGGATATTTTTTATTACGAACATAACGAATCGCCAACGGGAAGGAATATAGGCTGTGTTCGTTCCGCGTTTTGCAGCATCGATGATATGTTTAGCAGCTTCATCCGCTGATATAACCCAAAGCTGGCCTGGTTTGCCACGAGTCATTGCAGTATCGACCATTCCCGGCTTGATAGTTACGACTTTGACGCCATAGCGAGCAAGTCGGTTTCGGAGCGATTCAAGATACGTTGTCAGGGCGGCTTTTGAAGTGCAATAGGCAGGATTACCGCGACGCCCGCGCTCGCCGGCGACCGATGAGATTCCCACGATGGTGCCTTGCATCGTCAAGGATGCGTCCTTCAATTGCTCGAATCGCTTTGCAGCTTCGTTGAGCCATGAAATAGCACCGAGCACATTCACATCTACAATTTCGCGATCCTTCTCAAAGTTATATTCATGTTCATCCATCGAGGGCATGACGCCGGAGGAATAGATGATGAGGTCAAGCCCGCCCAGATCTTTGGTGATCTGTTGAAAGAGCGCAGGAGTTTCAGCAAAGTGGGTAACATCGTATGCATAGGCGAAGGCCTTGCCTGTATAAGTTGAAGCCAACGTGGCCATCGGTTCACGGCGTCTGGCAATCATTGCCACGGATGCCCCTTCCTTTAGAAACTGCTCCGCCAATGCGTATCCAATACCTGAGGATGCACCGACAATAATCACGCGTTCAAATTTTCGCATTAATCAGGAATAAATGGTGTGAAATTGCTTTAACGATGGCGGAGTAACGAGTCGTTCACATAGAGAGGGCTTACGACTATCGGTGTATTTTCAGGCAATTTCCCTCTGAACGCTAAAAGTGTCGTAAGTTTGCTCATGGGTCTGATCATGAATAATGTTTCTAGCTGACCAGGCAGCAAAATCTTAGTGAAAGGTGCAGCTTCCATCTTTTTGAAATATGGCTATGGGTATAAAGTCGTTGTTGGTTCGATCGGCATTACATGCGGTGGTGGTGATATTCTATTTTTCATCCAGTTCAAAAGCGCAGATCAGAGATTTAAATCTTTATCTCGATGACGGATCAGGTAATTTCTCTATTCTTTCCGGTGCAACTGCTGGCGGTGCGTTTTCGCTTCCCTTTGGCGGAGGTACACTGCTAACGACATTCAATTCCAGCACGATCACTGTGCTCGGAACCATCACAAGCGGTGTGTGGAACGGAACTCCCATTATGACTTCGTTCGGCGGCACTGGAATCTCAAGTTATACACCATACTCGATAATTACCGGCGGAACTACCGCAGCAGGGAATTTGCAACAGGTCTCGGGGTTGGGTTCTGCGAATCAGATACTTACATCCAATGGTCCCAACGCGCTGCCGACGTGGCAAGACGCTGGTGCCGGCAGCGGCACAGTAACGAGCATTTCCGGATCTGGTGGCACGACTGGACTTACGCTCACCGGCGGAGCTATCACGACTAGCGGCACGCTTACCCTGGGTGGAACCTTGGTCGTGGCGAACGGTGGCACCGGAGTAACAAGCACTTCTGCCAATACTATCTTTGCTGGTCCTGCTTCGGGGTTAGCTTCGGCTCCGGCGTTTCGCGCGCTTGTTTCTGCGGATATTCCGAATAATGCCGCAAATACATCGGGAAACGCCACGACCGCAACAAGCGCATTGACGGCCGGAACGTTTAGTGGCTCACTTGTTGGGGACGTCACGGGGACTCAGCCCGCAACCGTCGTTTCTGCAGTTGGTGGTTCGACAGCGGCCAATGTTCACTCCGCTGAGCTGGCAGCCAACGCTGCCACCAATGCGAGTACGGGTTCAACCATCGTTAAGCGAGATGCTTCGGGTAATTTTATCGCTGGCACCATTACGGCTAATTTAACTGGAAACGCAACGAATGTGACAGGCACCGTTCTCGGTGCGAACGGGGGAACAGGAATCGTAAATAGTGGCAAGACGATCACACTCGGAGGTAATTTGGTGACAAGCGGGGCATTTGCGCTTACGTTGACAACAACCGCAGCCACCAGCGTCACGCTGCCCACATCGGGAACACTAATGACAAGCCCAATGACCACGCTTGGCGATATGATCTATGGCGGAGCAAGCGGTGTGCCCATGCAGCTTTCCGGGAACACGTCAGCTTCAACGAAGAAATTTCTCACATCAACTGCTGCAAGCGGTGTTGCGACCGCACCCGCGTGGGGTACTATTGTGGCCACAGATATGCCTACGTTCGTTGGGGAGGGTGGAAGCGCTGCTCAAGGCGCGGTGCCAAGTCCTGGTAACTCGGGCACAACAACAAGGTTTTTGCGGGAGGATGCAACGTGGGTGACGCCGGCGGGAGGCTCATCGACGGCATTGATGATCAGTGCTGTAACCGCTGGTAATTTCTCTAATAACGCGAACACGCCCGAATATTGGTATCCGATGGGCGAAGCGATACAGAATACGCCCGCAGGCATCGCAGAGAGTAATGTCATGTTAATCGACCGCGCCGGAACGATCAAGAATTTAACGGTAACTATTACAGCCTTGCCAACTGGAACAGGCACCGCTACTTTTACGATCTATGATGGCGCAACTTCTACTGGTGTAACTGTAACCTTTACCAGCATCACCGCACTTACATTGACTGATAACACCCATACCTTTTCAGCGGCAGCAGGGGATTTGATAACGCTCCAAACACTCACCACTCATACCGGTTTTCAGAGCGGAACGGATGGCACTTGGGTCTTTGATATTCAGTAGCAAACATTTACCCTTAATGGATATTGCATCTATCATTTCTAGAAGGTCTAGCTTCGCGTGACAGAATCTCTCCCCTCATCCCCAAGCATGGCGGCTACCGGAAGCTGAAGAGCTTTCAGGTGTCGCAGCTTGTGTATGATGTGACCGTTCGTTTTTGCGACCGGTAGATTGCCTGGCTTGCGAAATTATTCATTATGGAGGGCGGGTTTACGAACGACTTCACGGTGTGAGGAAAGTAAAGCAATAATTGCAACAGAATAAGGATCTAGCCTTAATTACAGGCGCGGGGCGTGGCATAGGCCGCGCGATAGCGCTTCGGCTGGCATTGCCGGGGGCTGGCGGCGTTCCGGGAATTCCGGTTGTGCTAGTCGCGCGTTCGAGTGAGGAAATTTCTGGGCTGCGAAATGAGATTGTTGAACGAGGCGGGAAGGCTTTCGCCACTCCGTGCGATATTAGTATTTCGTCTGAAGTGAATGCGTTGAAGGAAGACATTCTTACTGAGCTCGGCCCGCTGACGATCCTGCTGAATAATGCCGGCGTTGCGCCATCCTCGAAATTTGAGTCCATTACGGACGCCATGTGGCGTGATACCTTCGCGGTAAATGTCGATGGAGCGTTTTACATGACTCGCGCTTTTTTGCCATCGATGCTGACAGATGGAGGACACGTTGTTTCCATCGCATCCACGGCAGCGATAGAGGGATTCCGCTATACAGCAGCTTACACGGCCTCTAAGCACGCGCTGCTTGGCATGATGCGCGCGCTATCGGCGGAATTCAAGGATTCAAGTGTGAAATTCAGCACGATCTGTCCTGGGTTTACACGGACTCAAATTCTGAATGCAGCAATCGAGGCGACCGTTGCTCGCGGCCGAACGCAGGAAAAAGCGGAAGCAATGTACAGCATGATGAACCGCGAAGGCCGAATCATCGAGCCAGAAGAGATCGCGGAGACGGTTTATCATATTATTACGTCGCGGAACCTTGAGTCGGGACTGGCGTATCATTCTGATGGGTCACCTGTTATTTAAAATTGTTATCGAAAATTGATAGCGAAATTCAAGCTCGGGAGATTCGTCCAAATAATCACAAGAAACTCTGCGTAATCCAAGTTCAGACAAATTTTTCGAAACGCATAAGGCTCGGGAACGGGCTGCGATCGTAACACTCATTCGCTCGAACGATGAAGAGACGCGCCAGCAAGCGTTGGAGCATCTCAATGAGCTTGCGCTTCTGGCCGACACAGCCGGTGCAGACGTGCTTTACCGTATGACGCAGGAGCGCACGACACCTGATGGTGCGCTTTATCTTGGCAAAGGTAAGGTCGAAGAACTAAAGCGTCATGTCGAGGCTCTTGAAATTCAAATTGCGATCTTCGATGATGAACTTACTCCAGTCCAGCTTCGGAATCTTGAAAAGGAGCTGAACATCAAAGTGCTCGACCGGTCGAGCCTGATTCTTGATATTTTCGCGAGCCGAGCTCGAACGCGCGAGGCCAAGACTCAGATCGAGCTTGCACAACTTGAATACCTGCTCCCGCGCCTAACACGAGCATGGACCCACTTATCAAAGCAACACGGCGGCATAGGTACCAAAGGTCCTGGCGAAACGCAGATCGAAACAGACCGGCGATTAGTCAAAACGCGCATTTCGCTTCTAAAAGAAAAGCTTGTTGCGATCGAGCAGCAACATGCAACTCGTCGTTCTGGCCGAAGCGATGAACTTGCTCGCATTGCCCTTGTCGGATATACCAATGCCGGGAAGTCATCGCTAATAAATGTGCTGACGGCAGGGGATTCAAACGTGTTCGTAGAGAACAGGCTTTTTGCAACACTGGATGCTACAACCCGGGCTGTCGAATTTGCACATGGCAGGAAGGCGTTGGTGACAGATACGGTTGGTTTCATCCGAAAGCTGCCTCCCAAGCTGATCGCCTCATTCCGAACGACGCTTTCGGAGGTTGAGGAAGCGGATATTTTGCTTCATGTGGTTGATCTTGCAAATCCGCAATTCGAAGAGCAGATCGAGGTGGTAAATGGCACGCTCCAGGATCTCGGGGCACATTTGAAGCCTACAATAATGGTATTCAACAAGCTCGATGCGCTCGAAGAAGACCAAAAGTACTTGCTCGCTGATCTTCGATCGAGGTACCCACATGCCGTCTTTATTTCAGCACAGCGCGGTATTGGGATTGAACGTCTGAAGAGCGAGATCGAAAAGGTTATCACCGAATCCTCTTTCGAGCTTACCGTCGAAATCCCGATGGCTCATTATGATATTGCTTCGCGTCTCTATGAATTAGGTGAGGTTAGCGAGCGGGTTTTTTCTGATACTCACGTCCGGCTTCGATTAAGAGTTCACGTTCGAAACAAGGATCGAGTAGAGAGATTGCTGGCGACAGCTGCATAATGAGCTGAGACTAGCCTATGTAGAGGCCGAACGCCTTGTCCGATTTTGAAGATTTTTCCTGCCAAGAAATCTCATTCTTGGACATTTGCCAAGAGAAATCTACCAAAAAACGGGGGATTTGCAAAAAATTGTATTTGGCATGAATCTTACCCGCGAGTAGGCTACGAACTGCGAAATTAAATGCAAATTATTTTATCTGATTTGCACTTTCGGGGGAACCAGCAAGAAACCGCATTCTGTTTAGGGCACCTCATGATACAAAGTTTTCGGACCTTTGGTGTTCGAAAACCGAAGATTATGAGGTTTGCAAGCCCTAGAAACGGAGGATCAATTCCTCTAAACATTTTTAGGGATCTGTATTCAACGCTGACATTATTGCTCATCGATGATCGTAGTGAGTTCCGAGGTTTTTCCCCCGGGGCCGCTACAATTTCGATAAGCCACTTGATCGCTCTGTTATGCTTGATGGCCCTAATGGTCTCCGAATTCCCGAGTGCCGCATATGGTTCCTAGCAATAGGTCAGAATAGTTTTAACCCTCGTCATGTGACGAGGATAATAGGGGTGTGCGAGAGTGCACCTAAGATTCGTGTAATTTTAAGACTGGTTGCGTGAAAAAAATGATTAACCGCCCATTCCGTAGAATTCTTGCCACTACTTTTGCGCTCGTATTTTCGGCGAGCCTCATCGTCTCCACCGCCGGCGCTCAAACGCGGCTCTTTGGGGTCGGAGGTCTCGTGCTCGACGATGGCAGCCAGCATACCATTACGATATATGCGCCGTCCATCACTTCCCCCGGCTACACACTAAAGATGCCCGGCTCGAACGCCGTTGGCGCCCTTGTTAATGATGGCAACGGTAACCTTAGCTGGTCGGCGAGCGGCGGAGGCGTAACAACTTGGTCCGGCGGTACGACCGGCATGTTGCCAAGTGCCGCATCGTCGGGCGCGGTGACTATGAGTGGTACGCTTAATGTCGCTAACGGCGGCACGGGCCAGTCTTCGGCCTTGACACAGTATGGAGTCGTATATGGTGCCTCGTCGAGCGCGATGGGTACGACTGGCGCAGGCGCCACTGGTCAGGTGCTTATCGGCAACTCTGGCGGAGCACCATCGTGGTCGAATCTGAGTTCGATCGGTGTGACCTCCTTCTCGGCAGGTACAACAGGTTTACTTCCAAGTTCAGCAACAACAGGCGCAGTTACGCTCACGGGTACGCTTGCTATCGCCAATGGCGGTACAGGCCAGACGACGGCGAATGCGGCGTTCAATGCTCTGGCGCCGTCGCAGGCAACCAATGCCGGTGATGTTCTGACAACCAACGGGACGAACACGGCATGGACGAGTCTCGGTGGAGTTGCGGTCACCTCCTTCTCGGCAGGTACAACAGGTTTACTTCCAAGTTCAGCGACAACAGGTGCGGTTACGCTCACGGGTACGCTTGGGATCGCCAATGGCGGTACAGGCCAGACGACGGCGAATGCGGCATTCAATGCTCTGGCGCCGTCGCAGGCAACCAATGCCGGTGATGTTCTGACAACCAACGGGACGAACACGGCATGGACGAGTCTCGGTGGAGTTGCGGTCACCTCCTTCTCGGCAGGTACAACAGGTTTACTTCCAAGTTCAGCGACAACAGGCGCGGTTACGCTCTCGGGTACGCTTGCTATTGCCAATGGCGGTACAGGCCAGACGACGGCGAATGCGGCATTCAATGCGCTGGCGCCGTCGCAGGCAACCAATGCCGGTGATGTTCTGACAACCAACGGGACGAACACGGCATGGACGAGTCTCGGTGGAGTTGCGGTCACCTCCTTCTCGGCAGGTACAACAGGTTTACTTCCAAGTTCAGCGACAACAGGCGCGGTTACGCTCTCGGGTACGCTTGCTATTGCCAATGGCGGTACAGGCCAGACGACGGCGAATGCGGCGTTCAATGCTCTGGCGCCGTCGCAGGCAACCAATGCCGGTGATGTTCTGACAACCAACGGGACGAACACGGCATGGACGAGTCTCGGTGGAGTTGCGGTCACCTCCTTCTCGGCAGGCACAACAGGTTTACTTCCAAGTTCAGCGACAACAGGCGCGGTTACGCTCTCGGGTACGCTTGCTATTGCCAATGGCGGTACAGGCCAGACGACGGCGAATGCGGCATTCAATGCGCTGGCGCCGTCGCAGGCAACCAATGCCGGTGATGTTCTGACAACCAACGGGACGAACACGGCATGGACGAGTCTCGGTGGAGTTGCGGTCACCTCCTTCTCGGCAGGTACAACAGGTTTACTTCCAAGTTCAGCGACAACAGGTGCGGTTACGCTCACGGGTACGCTTGGGATCGCCAATGGCGGTACAGGCCAGACGACGGCGAATGCGGCATTCAATGCGCTGGCGCCGTCGCAGGCAACCAATGCCGGTGATGTTCTGACAACCAACGGGACGAACACGGCATGGACGAGTCTCGGTGGAGTTGCGGTCACCTCCTTCTCGGCAGGTACAACAGGTTTACTTCCAAGTTCAGCGACAACAGGTGCGGTTACGCTCACGGGTACGCTTGGGATCGCCAATGGCGGTACAGGCCAGACGACGGCGAATGCGGCATTCAATGCGCTGGCGCCGTCGCAAAGCGGAAACAGCGGCTACATTCTTACGACGAATGGCACAAACACAAGTTGGGAGCCAGCTCCCGCCACCGGCGTAACTACATTTTCGGCAGGCACGACTGGCCTACTCCCAAGTTCCGCCACAAATGGGGCAGTAACGCTCTCGGGTACGCTTGCTATCGCCAATGGCGGTACGGGCCAGACGTCAGCGAATGCGGCGTTCAATGCGCTGGCTCCATCGCAAAGCGGAAACAGCGGCTACATTCTTACGACGAATGGCACAAACACAAGTTGGGAGCCAGCTCCCGCCACCGGCGTAACTACATTTTCGGCAGGCACGACTGGCCTACTCCCAAGTTCCGCCACAAATGGGGCAGTAACGCTCTCGGGTACGCTTGCTATCGCCAATGGCGGTACGGGCCAGACGTCGGCGAATGCGGCGTTCAATGCGCTGGCTCCATCGCAAGGCGGAAACAGCGGCGACATTCTGACGACGGACGGGACAAACACAAGTTGGACGACTCTAAGCGGTTTGGGAGTTCTCTATAATATTGCTCCCACTTCGGCGCAAGCAACAGCAACTACTGGAAATGACCTTTTTAACGTTCAATACGCCAGCGGCGGAGTTGCCAGCGCGCTCGGAGCATTCATTACTTCTACTGCCACCGCAACTGGGAATGCAACCGGTCTCACCGTTTCGGCAGGAGGGAGCACAACGGCGGGTAGCGACAATGCTATCGTGGCGACGTTCCTTGGAACAGCTACATCGACAGGTGTGTCAATAAACACTTCACCTGCCGCAGGTGCGGCGGGTTCGACCGGGCTCTCTATCGGGCTCACTAACGCTCCAGACGTTGGAGCTAAGATCGATGGTGGAATTACAAGCGATGTGCAGCTAGGTGGTGGTTACGCAACGGCCGGAGCCTACTCACTTCAATTTGTCGGTCAGGGTTCGGACCCGACCGATGCCGCGATCGGCGTTACGGGTACCTACTCGAATGGCTTTCTTGCAAACAGCACAGTTAGCGGCATGTATGGCAAGACGTCGGCGACTACTGTGGTTTCGGTTGGTAGCACCTCCCACTTTGGCGCATTCACAGGCTCTTTCGGTGTTCGCGGTGAAGCTACGGGGAATGGAGCTGGGGCGAGGATAATCGGCGTTTGGGGGCTTGCAAGCAACAACAATACGAATAACACGGGAAGTATTGGTGTCCGCGCCCAGGGTGATTCCGTTAAGACTGTGGGGCACACCGATATGGCTTTGGATATCACTAATGGCGAGCTGACAATGGGCAGAACTACAGACCCCGGTGGTAAGGATGACGTGAACACCAGTCCTATCAATCCAGCAACCAATGGTTTGCAGGGCCCTTCGGGGATGGTCGCGCTGACAACAAGTTTTACCACATCGCAAGCGGCACCGAACACTCAGGAGCAGGATTTTACCGTAGGTAATGAGTACTGTTCCACTACAAGTATGGTATTGGCAACAGTTCAAAATGACCCGGATCATGGTAATTGCACCTACGCAGTGCAAGTGGTTCCAGCGAGTGGCTCTTTTACATTGAAGCTCACTCAGTCAGTCCTGACTGGTCAGACTTCGGCAGCAACGAGCCCCACGGTGAACGTAGGATACATCATTGTTAACGCAAGCAGATAAATTAAGCATTTCATGCGCCTGTGCAAGGCATCGATTTTGATGCACTGCGAGGCGGAATAAGTTTCAAACATTCAAACAATTACAGTTATGAAAAAAATAGCCATAGTCTGCCTAATTTTGCTCGGCGTAATGGGTGCTGCGTCCGCGCAAACAAACACACCGTCGCTCATCGTGCAGGGACAAACGTCTCTTGGTACTGCTGGCACCGAATCGAACCCCAACAACACCTATATCGAGGGTAACCTCCAATTGGGAGAATCGAATGCCAATACGATCACTTACAACGGAATCGCCGTGACTGATATTGACCTTGGCGACAATAGCTTGGATAACGTCAATACACTTAATCTCGGCGATCCATCGTCAATATCATCTCCATATTCCCCAACGACGGGAACAATCATTATGTACAATGAGAATAGCACCGGGAGCACTTCGATTCTAGCGGCGAATCCTAGTACTTCCAATTGGACGTACACTATTCCCAACGCCGGTACTAATGCAAATTTCGTGATGACCGCTGGCGCCCAGTCCATTGCTGGGGCGAAGACGTTTACCACGCCCATCGCTGCCGGTTCTGGCGGGACAGGTAACGGTACCTATGCCAAAGGGGACGTTCTGTATGCGGCGAGTGCTAGCCCGGCATCACTCACTCGCTTAGCGATTGGTAGTACGGGACAAGTTCTTGGGGTTACAGCCTCAGGGGTTCCTGGATACATCAACAGTGGCGCGCAGCTAACATACACATTAGCTTCCGACCCTGTTCCGACGACTGAAAACCCGTTCGCTCCCGGTGGGGCATCGGCGAATTATTTGCGCCTTACGAATGGCAACGGTAGCCCTGTTACTATTACAGGCATAAATACAACCGGTTTTACCAGTGGCAGCGTGATAACAATTGTTAATGTTAGCACCGGTTCACCTTCGGATTACATCGTGCTTTCGAATCTCGATGGAAGCAATTCAACTCCGTCAGGCTATCAGTTCGATCTCCCGGGCGGAAATAATGTTATCCTTGGCTTGAAAGGTGCTGCAACGCTCATTTACGACTCCAATTTGGGCCATTGGGAGCTCCTTTCGGTAAACGACTAAATTTTTTAGCGGTACAAGTCCCCGGCTGATCAGGCAATAATCATCCGGTGTGATTGCGATTCTTGGCAGGTTTTTTTTTGCGATAATTCATTTCATCTACAATAACAGGCATCTCAACTTTAAATATGAAATTCACTAAAATTGCGATTTTAGCGATAGTGCTGGCTTTCACTGCATCGCTGGCAAAGTCACAAACCTTCAAAGCGGATTACGCAACGTCTCTGACGCTTGCGGGCAACGCCGGAACGGACCCAATCAACTCATTAAAGATCTATGTGAACGGCGATCCTTCAAGTCCCTTAACTTGGAAGCTTCCAAATAATAACGGAAGCGGAGGAAACCTGTACTACCTTCAAAACGATGGAGCCGGCAACCTCACGTGGGCAAACGCAGCAACGCCATCATTGCAGCTTGGTAACGATAGCATTTTTATTGGGAATGCAAGCAGACTCGCCGTAGCAGAACCGATTAGTGGAGACGTTTCGATGACTAATCTTGGTGTTATGACAGTAAACAGCGCAAGCGGGCCGAAATTCACGGTACTCGGAAACGATTCAGTCGGTGGCACCGAAACGGTAACAGGTGCCGTAACGGATGCATCGACTTTGAATGTGATCGGTTCGGTAGCGCTGGATTCGACGACCGGCAGCGGCGGTACGAACACGATCGGTAATACCACCAGCACGACAAACTTCTATGGTACCTTGAACTTCCCGGCAGGGACTGTAAAGAGCTCCTCATTGAGCCTCGGCAACGACAGCTTATTGATCGGATACACGGATGGCGATGCTCACGTACGTTTCATCAGTCAGGATGTATCGATCGGTAACACAGGCATTGCGACGGTCAACGGTTCTCATGCGACAAATTTCTCAGCAACGGGTAGTGAGAGCGTTACAGGTGCAGTGAACCTCGATACAACAACAGGTTCCGGTGGCACGAACAATATTGGTAATACCACCAGCACGACAAACTTCTATGGTACCTTGAACTTCCCGGCAGGGACTGTAAAGAGCTCCTCATTGAGCCTCGGCAACGACAGCTTATTGATCGGATACACGGATGGCGATGCACATGTACGTTTCATCAGCCAGGATGTATCTATCGGTAATACAGGCATTGCGACGGTCAACGGTTCTCATGCGACAAATTTCTCAGCAACGGGTAGTGAGAGCGTTACGGGTGCAGTGAACCTCGATACAACAACAGGTTCCGGTGGCACGAATAATATTGGTAATACCACCAGCACGACAAACTTCTATGGTACCTTGAACTTCCCGGCAGGGACTGTAAAGAGCTCCTCATTGAGCCTCGGCAACGACAGCTTATTGATCGGATACACGGATGGCGATGCTCACGTACGTTTCATCAGTCAGGACGTATCGATCGGTAATACGGGCATTGCGACGGTCAACGGTTCTCATGCGACAAATTTCTCAGCAACGGGTAGTGAGAGCGTTACAGGTGCAGTGAATCTCGATACAACAACAGGTTCCGGTGGCACGAACAATATTGGTAATACCACCAGCACGACAAACTTCTATGGTACCTTGAACTTCCCGGCAGGGACTGTAAAGAGCTCCTCATTGAGCCTCGGCAACGACAGCTTATTGATCGGATACACGGATGGCGATGCACATGCGCGTTTCATCAGTCAGGACGTATCGATCGGTAATACGGGCATTGCGACAGTTAACAGTTCGAATGCTACGACGTTTGCGGTGGCACATGCCGAAACCGTTGCAGGTACACTTGGCGTGACCGGACAAACTACGCTCGGAAGTACCGGGCTTGCTGCTCCAGCCACGATCGCTGTTTCGAGTTCTACGCTTGCTCTTAACAGCATCAACTCATACTTCATTCTTAGCAGTACGGTACCGGAGACGGTAACGTCGATAACGGGAGCAAATGTTGGAACCGTCGGTCAGATCATCGTACTCTTTAATTCGAACACCTCAGCAGCGAACTATATCACGCTTACTAGTGGTGGCACTTTGCTTCTGAACGGTTCAAACGTGATTCTTGGCGCTGGCGGAACAGCAACACTTATTTCCAATGGTACCAACTGGCGCTTATTGAGTGCACAGTAAGCTCAATAAACCGAATCGTGGAATTTTATAAAGTTTAAAATTTACGAGACGGAAACATTTTGATGTGAAAGGGACTGTGGCACCATATAAGCGCTACAGTCCCAGTTCTAGCAAAGATTCGCTTGAATGTTCAGCGGTGGGAGAATGGCAACTAAAATGCAAAATGTTTTGGTGAAGCTGAATCCGTCTATTAGTTCGAAGCGAATTAGGGATAACAAAAAAGTTGAATTATTCATTAAGATAATGAAATACAGGACACAACCTTCAATCGTAATGGGCCCTTTAAAGCTTGGAATGGTTTTCTCATGCTTGTTTGTCTGTTTGGCTTCTATTGCATCGGGCCAGACCTTCGAAAAGCAACATGCAACAACGCTCCAGCTTGCCAACGGAGGTACATCTCCTGTAAATTACCTGACAATTACTGCTCCGACGCTTGGAAGCAACCCGACCATTGTCCTTCCTAGCGTGAACGATACCTTCCCAGCCGCGAATGCAAGTGGCTACTTGCTCAACGATGGAACCGGTGGTCTTTCCTGGTCGGCGGCTGCAGCATCTGTAAGCCTTACAAATTCCGGCGGTCTGACCTTTAGCCCTTCGCCGATCACCGGCACTGGTACTATCGGGCTCGATCTCACACACACAAACGTCTGGACTGCTCCCATCTATGAGCTCCAGGCGGGTATCGCAAGCACGTACACGAACGGTTTGATTCTGGAGAACACGACGGCCTCGACCTCCACTACGACGGTTCAACAATCTCCTTCTTTGGAATTTATTTCCCACGCGTGGAGTACGACGGCCACGGCGGCAGATTCAACACGCGAATGGACGATTACCGACGTGCCGGTATCGAGCGCGAATCCGATCGTGAGTAATCTCACGTTCCAATCCGGAAGCTCTGCCACGGATATGGTTACCCAGGCGCAGCTATCGAATAATGGAACGCTGACGCTGGGCAAGGCTGCAACGACGACGGGATCGCTCGCTCTTGCTAACTCAACCGGTTCCACCGTACTGACCACAATCCAGGGCGGCGCGGCGACAACGGCACTTACCTATGTTTTGCCAGCAGCAACTTCGGTTCCGGTGGCAGGTCAAGTTCTTTCCGTAGCTTCGGTAAGCGGCAATACGGTTCAATTACAGTGGGGTACATCCTCTGCATCCTACGCTCGCGTTACAACTTCGCCTATTTCGACGGCGGAGCTTACCACGACAAGCGAAATGGCTGGCTTACAAGCCACTGATACCACGTTCAAGCCGAAGGTTACCGGTAACATGCTCATTATCGTTTCCGGGAATATCACCACGTATGCAAACGGCGGCTCCGGAACCATACAGGTGGAATACGGCACTGGCGGCGGCCCTGCGCATGGTGCGGCACAGCCAGGCAACTTTGTAGGAAACGTTGGTCCAGCGGCGACAGTGCAACCTATAAGTGCCGGACACACGGAACTGGCCCCGTTTTGTATCGCCGGCTATGTAAGCGGACTGACAGTCGGTCAGTCCTATTGGGTCGATGGGCTTATGAGTTTCAGCGCATCGGGAGTGGCGGCCACGAATGTTGTTATCAGCGTAACGGAATTGCCATAAGAGGATAGGGATAAGTCAGCTCTTCTGTATGGAAGACTGGCGCATCCTGCCAAGCACACGCACAACAATGCAATACCAATCCATTCTAAATTCCTGACAGCGCGCTTAGCATTAACCTTTCAGCACGAATGATAAACAAGCCACCCCATACTAAAGCCCAGGCCGTTCTTCTGGTTTTGACGCTTGCCATAGGAAGTCTAGCGGGTTCGGTGCGTCCGTCGCTGGCCCAAAGCTTCAAACTTGAGCGTGCAACAGCACTCCAGCTCGCAGGTGGCGGAACCTCTCCGGTAAACTACTTAACGATCGTCGCGCCTACGCTAACGAGCAACCCGACGATCGTGCTTCCAGGCGCGAACGATACCTTCCCAGCCGCGAATGTAAGTGGCTACTTGCTCAACGATGGAACCGGTGGCCTTTCCTGGTCATCGGCTGCAAGCGCGCTCAGCATAACAAATTCCGGCGGTCTGACCTTTAGTCCGTCCACGATTAGCGGCACTGGTACTATCGGGCTCGATCTCACACACACAAACGTCTGGACTGCTCCCATCTATGAGCTCCAGGCGGGTATCGCAAGCACGTACACGAACGGTTTGATTCTGGAGAACACGACGGCCTCGACCTCCACTACGACGGTTCAACAATCTCCTTCTTTGGAATTTATTTCCCACGCGTGGAGTACGACGGCCACGGCGGCAGATTCAACACGCGAATGGACGATTACCGACGTGCCGGTATCGAGCGCGAATCCGATCGTGAGTAATCTCACGTTCCAATCCGGAAGCTCTGCCACGGATATGGTTACCCAGGCGCAGCTATCGAATAATGGAACGCTGACGCTGGGCAAGGCTGCAACGACGACGGGATCGCTCGCTCTTGCTAACTCCACCGGTTCCACCGTACTGACCACAATCCAAGGCGGTGCGGCCACTACACCTGTTATCTATGCTCTGCCCGCTGCGGCCTCAGCACCTACTGCGGGCCAGGTATTATCCGTAGCATCGGCAAGCGGCGATACGGTTAAGCTCCAATTTGGGTCATCCTCTGCATCGTATGAGCGCATTTCAACCACTGCTGCCTCGCCGGCCGAAGTAACGACAGACTCCACGATGGCTGGTTGCCAGTCTGGTGTTAGTACGTTCCAGCCGAAGGTTACCGGTAACGTGCTCATTATCGTTTCCGGGGATATGACGACGTATGCAAATGGCAGTTCTACTACAGTGCAAGTGGAATATGGGACGGGCACCGGTCCGGCGAATGGCGCAGCACAGCCATCCTCATTTGTGGCGAATGTTGGTCCTCCTATTATTGTACAGCCTATTTCCGCACCACACACAGAGTTGGCGCCATTTACTATTGCCGGCTACGTAAGCGGCCTCTCAACCTCACAGGCCTATTGGGTCGATGCACGTCTAAAATTCAGTGCGACGGGAGCTCGGGTGACCAACGTTATTATTAGCGTCATCGAATTGCCGTAGCGTGGCTTGCCACACACCATTACTGGATGGGTGGATTTGCTTAGAAAGAATAGAATGCTATGAAGCCAATGCGGACCGTTTTTCCCCTCGCACTTCTAGTGTTGCTCGTGTTTCCAATCGTCAAGGACAAAATTAGCCATGCGTCTGAAACAGGTTATTTGCTTTTGTGGACGAACTCCGGCTCTCCACTGATCGATAACTATTATCTTGCGGTTGGCGGCGGAATGTGCATCAGTGAGCCGGAGGCTCAAACCTTACTTACGCGTACCGGGACGCTTGCCAGCCTTTGTATCCGCCTCACTGCGGCTCCAGGAGATAGTGCGACTAGAACATTCGTACTTCGCAAGAACGGGATGAATACACCTCTTGCAGTGACTTTCAAGGGTGCAAAACAACTTGTTGCGCTCGATACAGTAGATAAAATTCCTGTCACAAGATGGGATCTCGTCGATATCATGGCGACATCGTCCGGCACGGCAGCTTCGGCAAGCTGTGCCGCAAGCTTCGAGTTGGTGTATTGATCTGGTCTTCTAATGGATCCAAGGAGTGGTGCCACCGCCAGCATACAAGTCGATTATCGACTTAATTGAATACAATCTTATGCGAGAACGATAGAGCGGATCTCCCGTTCAAAGGTTGCCGAGCTGTAAAAGCTCTTCACTTTTCCGCGAACAATTCTGCCAGATTTGTGCACCCCGCCTTCGGCCAACCGTTTGATGCGCTGCATACGAAGAAGATCAGAGCAAATCATTCACTGCGACGGTTCGCCTAAATGCACAGTTTTGTTTGTAGTCAATTCATTAATAGTTAAGAGTTTTTCTCTCCGGCCCGCCAGCATAGCGCTTGCGGGCTTTTTTTTATGAAATTGGTGGTCTCGGTGCTCGCTTTGTAGGTGTGTAGCTCTGATTGTGAACCAAAGTGTTTGCGTTTCGGCTTACCTTATCATGGCACAATACGCGCGAGCCACCTTTCTTCATAGATCAGCATTCATTGTGACGAACACGCAGATCCTTTCCAGTTTGCGATTTGTCGTGGTTTTTACTACTCGCTTCGCACTTGCTGCCCTATTGGCCGGTGTGCTTGCAGGTAATTTTTGGGGTTGCACTGCTCCTAAAAAGATCACAGCGGAAAAACCTTTGCCGCAACCAACGCCCGCACCTACGGTTTCAGCGCCGCGCACTCAACCTGCTCCGAGTACAGTCCAGCCGGCACCGATAGCGATTTCGCCCGGCCTTCCTGATGTACCTCCAACATCGGCTGATGCGCCTTTGCATATTAGCGTAATGTATCCGGTGCCGGGCCAACTAGTCCCAGATGTTGACTCAAACTTTATCTTTGGAGCGGTCGGAAACGGCACGGCATCGCTAACGATCAATGGGTTCCCAATTCGCGTTGCTCCGAACGGGGCGTTCCTTGCGTTTCTTCCGATGCCTGCAAGCAGAAAATACCATGTCACTGCGACACTCGGGACGGTCCGCGATTCACTATCCGTTCCCTTTCGATCGGAATCAGCCTCAGATGAGGAGACCGCGAACCGTGAGAAGCAAAGAGAGGCTCCGGATAAGCTGTTCACGCCGCATATCGATACAATTTCTAAAGGCAGCGACACACTCCAGACCGGGAATGATGTAGCGCCCGGTGCACGAACGCCCGATGGAAATCGCGAATGGTTCTTTCCACGCGGGACACGCTTATCGTTGATCGCACATCGTGGCAAATATTACAAGGTTCAGCTCGATAGCAACACATTTGCATGGGTGGCAGATAGTAATTTCAATTTGATACCCAATAATGAACCAGCCCACAGTGGCATCCATCACGGCACGATCATGGAAATTAGATCGGCGAAACACCTCTCTGAATTTTCGAGAGAATTGAAAGGCGACATTTTCCCATCTACTGGTTTTGTCGATCTAAAACTGCCTGGTGAACATTACCCATTTCAGATCACAGCAAATGGGACTGCGCTCCGAGTCCATATTTACAAAGCGCCTTCGATACCCGCTGCTCTCTTTGACACTTCCACGAACGATCCTCTCATCGATCATTTCAACTATGATTCCTCAAGAGGTGGAGTGGACTTTACTGTTTTCCTGACAAAACCCTTTTGGGGTTACAAGGCATTTTACACGCACGATGGCTCGCTCGAGGTCCGAGTGCGGCGTCCACCAACGATCGATTCCGCTAATCCGCTGAAAGGCATTCGTATCATGCTGGATCCCGGTCACCCGCCTGGCGGAGCGACAGGCCCGACGGGACTGATGGAACGGGAAGCAAATCTTGCAGAAGCGCTGAAGCTTCGAGATCAGCTTATTGCCAAAGGTGCGATTGTTCTGATGACGCATGAAACAGTTCACGGGATGGTAAGCGATAACGACCAAACGGAGGAGTTGGAAGCGCGTTCCCTGCTCGGGGTGCAGTCCGACGTCGATCTATACCTTAGTGTACATAACAATGCGTTCCCCGATGGAACGAATCCTTTTGCAAAATATGGATCATCGACGTATTATTTCCATCCGCTCTCTCGAGAGTTTGCCGCCGAACTCGATAAAGAAATCGTAGCGGTAACGCGCATTCCGGATCTTGGCGCGAAGATGAAAAGCCTGGCCGTTTGCCGGCCAACATGGATGCCGTGCGCTCTGACAGAATCGTTGTATCTCATGTTTCCCGATCAGGAGAACGCCCTGAGGGACGCAGCATTTCTCGATCGGCTCGCCGCAGCGCACGTTCGCGGTATCGAGGAATTTTTGCGGGAGCGCGCGAAGTAGCCTAATGCCCATCCCTTCTATGAATCAAACGTTGCTACTTCGAGCAAGCACAAGAGACCCGCTGTTGCGGGAATGAAATTCACAAATCAGTTGAATCAGAAAAAAGCAGAATAGCCCACCTTCTGCCCATCCCCGTAGACACTCCCCATTCCCGCAGACTCACCCCGTTCCCGCAGCCCCCCCCATCCCACGCATCCCCTGGAAATCTCACGCATCCCAGTCTTTTTGTCGTATATTTGTACATCTTTCATGAACGGCCCTCGGTTCTGCGGGTGGACGTATCATCTGCCTCTTCCGCCCGCTTTCTGCGGTGACATTCCTTAGGAAGAATATTTTGCGAGTATTGCGATGATCTGAAGCATGCCCGCTTCGGTCGGTTTGCCATGGTAATTAACGCCGAACGGGGGTTTACTCCTGCTCGGATGGTCGTAATATTCTTGTATGATTGGAATGAGCCGTGAAAACCGAACCGATAACTCAACCGCGCGACGATGAGCGCGCGGTAAAACACGTATCCCCCACATCCACCAACCTGCAAGCATCGCCGACGATGCTTCATACATCATCATGCACAAGGCACCGGCGCAAGCGGCACCTCCTCTGGGAGCAAGCCAACCGCGAGAGCAACGGGCACTTTGCACGCAACGCCGAAGCGCTCGCACGCAAGTTCCCAACGCTGACGCCGATGGAACTGCGCGTATGCGCCATAGTCAAGGAAATGCTCCCAAGCTGGAAGATTGCTGAGATGTTGGGTATTTGCGAAAAAGCAGTAGAAAATTACCGTGTGCGCGCCCGAAAAAAAATGAAAATTCACAGCAAAAAACCGCTAATATATTATCTTACAATGGTTTAACCCCTGCCAATTTTGATGGGGTTTTGATGGGGTGGTTTTATGGACGGACGCCGTAAGTTTGCGCCGAAATTTTCGCACCCGTGTAGCAGGTGTGAGACGGAGGAAGCCGAAAATCCTGGAAAGAGTAGGCATTTTTTTCGTCGCTTAGATCAAAATGACGCTGGTGAATAAACTTAATTCGAGAATCTTTCAGTTGTTGATTCTTTTGGGGCTTCTTTCTTTTGTAATTGTAAGCTGCGGAAAAAAGGATGAATCAGCTTTATCCGATTCAACGATAGCCGCTAATAAGGCCACTGCGTCGTTGTCAAAGCAACGAATATCGCACCTTTGCATTTCGCCCGACAGACCCATGAAGCTGAGGAAGAAAGACAGTTTAACTACATTAAATATGGGACTGAGCTTTGGAGACAGATTCAAAGCAGTTTTTGTGATGCCAAATTATTGGTACGGAAGACACACTTTAAATGTGTACTTCATGGATGGCTCTCAGTATGAACGCGACAAAGTTATGCATTACGCTAATGTTTGGTCGCAGTATTGTAAAATGGCATTCGTTCTCTCGGATTTGGATCATTCTGACATCAGAGTCAGTTTTGCGGAACCGGATGTCTCGTGGTCCTATATCGGGACAGATGCAAATAACTACAAAGCCAAGGTAACCATGAATTTTGGTTGGTTTGATGATGATAGAACGCCAGACTACGAATATTCAAGAACTGTGGAACATGAGTTTGGACATGCGCTTGGACTTGCACATGAACAAGCAACGCCTGCCCCGGGAATTGTTTGGGATACACAGGCTGTATACAAGTTTTACGGAGGTTATCCGAATTATTGGGATCACGACATGACTGACTTCAACGTCCTCGCGAGATACTCTTCCACAGATCCGATAAAACATAGTCCTTTAGATACGACTTCAATAATGCTCTACCCTATTCCACCTGGTCTAACAAAGACCGGCTTCGTTGTAGGATGGAATGATTCCCTTTCGGAAATTGATAAAAGCTTTATTCACGAGATATACTATTGACACAAAGTTCTCAATTAACAGACTCCTAAGAAAGAATCTTTACTATCAAACATGTAACGTTCACAATCTAATAATTTCCAAGTCCCATGTCGAAAATCTTTGTTTTTTGGATCCTGATACTTTGCATCAACGCATCACCAGCTTTTGCAAATAGTGGAACGGGAAAACCGGATAGTATTTCAGGATATGAACTTTTGGATGCGATTAAGATTGATTCACTCCTGAAGATTGATTCACCAATTAATGGTCAAAATAGAGTAGCCGTCCTATCAATTTATCAACAATATTGCTATGCTATTGATACAACAACAGATAGTGTTCAATTTTTGCAGAAGTGTTGCAAGTTCCATTTCGATACTATAATAGCAAATCAAATTTTTCCAAAACGAACAAGAGGCTCAAACGCACAGCAGCTGTCAGTTCCATCTGGGGCAGGGGCTTCTCTCAGCCCGCAACAAACGAGTGGATCGTCTTTCCTTTCTGCCCCCGATGTTGCGAATGCAATTGCCAATTTTGTCATCGAACGAGCAAAGGAAGAGCTTTATACCGCTTTTTTTATTCATTTGGATACAATATTGAACCGTTATCCAGCGATTGGATCCTTGTTTCCTCAATCGACGAGCCAACTCAACAATATCGGCGACAATATATTTAATTTCTCTATTTATCTTCAAAACCTACGCCAAGCATTTACGAACGATCTTGGTAATCTTCCCACCGATATTCAAATAGCTGAAGACAAGGTTCCACTCAATTCGTTTTTTAACCAAAGACCAGGATTTAAAGTCCTGCTCAACAGCGGCCTTTACATCGCCGATGAACTGAAGGATCATGCTCATCCTGGGGATATTATTGAGAATTTAGACATATCTGAAATGGATTCGGTCGATAGAAACGGAGCATTAAAAGAAACACTCTTCACAGTTCAACTCCTTAATCATTCGATTCATGGAACTGATAGCACTGTGTATTGGGTAACACCGGATCAAATCAAAGCTTTGGCGAGTAGTCCCGTGGCGATCGCTGCCTATTTCAGCCTTCTCGAATTATCCGCGAACAAAAGAGCCAATGAAATGAATGATCCTCTATTAACATCATTTGCAAATACTGACTTTCCAAAAGCTCTTAACCTTGTCTATACGGATATTAAAGATGCACAAAAATTTATTCTGAGGCTTGGAGCACGAATAAAGACGATTGAAGCCACTGTAAAAACCATAAACACGAAGGAGAAGAAGAATGAAAAAATATTGATTAGCGATTATTCATCCATGCTCATTGCACTTGCTGATCTTCTTGAATTACCCACCGATCCTGAATTATTAAATCTCGTTTCATGGGATCAAAAACCCCTCGGCAAAACACATATGGCAGACTATCGAAGAATCATTGAATTAATGAAGTCTGGAGGCAATTTATATTTGGACATCAGCAATCAAAGCTATGGTGCTGCTATTGCCGAGATTGGAATCATCCTGAATAATTCGATGGGAAAATCAATAAGCGATGGAATCAAAAATGATATTACGAACTATATTCAAAAGCTGGATAAGACTATTGTCAGCGATTCCACTAAAAAGGTTCTACAAAGCAAAATAGATGATCTTACGTCGGGATTGATTAGTGGAAATACGTCGTCAAATAATGGAGGCATTTTCGGCGGAGGGAATGCAACAAGTTATGCGAACTTAATCACGGCGATCAGCGCTCTTCCAACGAGTCTTCAGGGCGATGTGACAAGTTCCTTGAGCAATTTGGCTCAACGTCTAGTTTATTCGAAGCTTCAGGATAGCTCTACGGATATAATTGCCAATTTTCTAAAGATAGGTTCGTTCGTTGCTGCTGTATCACAAGCTCAGAACGCCGACGATGTCAGCCAAGCATTGGAGGCGGCTGCCTTGCCTGTGGGGAGTTATATGATCAAGCGCAAGAGCAACCCATCTGTTATGATTAACTCGTTTATTGGGGCCTACGTTGGAGAAGAGAAAATAGGCAATCAACCATCCTGGTCAACTCCGATTTACGGCATGGCGCTTCCGGTCGGAGTTAGTTTCAATCTGTTAGGTGGGAGTCTTGGTAGCTTCAGTTTTTTCGCATCAGTTCTTGATCTTTCTGCGATCGCTGCCCTCAGGTCGAGCGGTGATACGACAAAGCCCCTGCCTGCGTTTGCTTGGCAAAACATTATCTCACTTGGTGGTTATGTGTCAATAGGCATATTAGACTGGCCCGTTTCGCTCAATGTCGGATATCAGGCTGGTCCCGCGCTCCAAACCGTCACTTCAACTAATTTGAACTTGCGTCAGGAAAATTATAGTCGTATGTCGGTTTCTCTTGTGGTCGACGTTCCGCTATTTACATTGTACGCTTCATCACCCTCTCCCTGATGGGCTTGCAAAAATCCAGAAATTAATTTCGGATTTCAAGGATTGGTTTTGAGAATGTGGGTGTCAATTAAGAACTAATCCGCCGCATGGGGCAAAGATGAAATATGAAAGATGAAACGGGGAGGGTTTCATGTAGCGCCGGCGTCCCCGCCGGTCCCCAAACCTCGCGGCGCACGAAACCCCGTGGGACAGGCGAGGACGCCTGCGCTACATCATTTAAATTATTTTCACTTATTTTCAGGAAATACTTGCATTCCGGGAATTCCCGCCGTATATTAGGTCGTGCTGCGATAGGCACCAAGTGTCTGTAGGAATAGTGTTGGAGTCATTGTTCATTGACAATCGGGCAGTCGGCGGTAGCTTTCGTTATGAACGAGTTCTCTGAGAAAAGAATTTGTTGCAACAAATGGCGAAAACAGCCTTGAAACGAGGAATCGTCGGGAACTCACAAGAAAGAAAAACGGCACCTATTTCTGGGGGAAAAGTCAGAACCTGGATTTATGAGATGCATGGGATTTTTGGGATGGGGCAGGAATGCTTACGCATACTCGCCGAAGACGCGGCGGAGGGCGTCCGAAATTTCGCCGAGGGTAGCGTGGGTTTCTACGGCAGCGATGAGGTATGGCATGAGGTTGCTGCCGTCGTTGGCGGCGCGTTCTACTGCGTTTAGGGCGTCTGCGGTAGTTCGGGGGTTGCGCTGAGAACGCAGTCTGCGCACGCGAGCTATTTGCGCGGCTTCGAGTTCGGGATCGATACGGAGGGTTTCGGGCGCAACGAGTTCCTCGGTAACGAACTCGTTCACGCCAACGATAATGGCCTCCTTCGATTCGACGTTTTTCTGGAACTCGTATGCGCTTTGTGCAATGCGATCCTGGAAGAATCCGGCTTCGATAGCGCGCACCGCGCCACCGATAGAATCGATCTCCGCCATAAGGCTTTCGGATCTTCGCATAAGTTCCGAAGTGAGATACTCGACGAAATAGCTTCCCGCCATCGGATCAACGGTATCGGCAATGCCGGACTCGTACGCGATGATCTGCTGGGTTCGAAGCGCGGTACGGGCGGCATCTTCGGTCGGCAGAGCAAGCGCTTCATCCTTGCCGTTGGTATGCAGGGATTGGGTTCCACCCAGGACCGCAGCCATCGCCTCGATGGTGGTACGGACGATATTGTTCTCGACCTGCTGAGCCGTAAGCGTCGAACCGGCAGTCTGGGAATGGAACCGGAGTTTCATCGAGTCGGGATTGATGGCATGGAACCGATCCCGCATGATGCCGGCCCACAACGTCCGCGCAGCTCGGAACTTAGCGATCTCCTCGAAGAAATTGGAGTGAGCGTTGAAGAAGAAGGAGATGCGAGGCGCAAAGGCATCGATGGTGAGTCCAGCTTTCAATGCGGCCTCGACATACGCGATGCCGTTGGCCAGGGTAAATGCGATTTCTTCCACGGCGGTGGAACCCGCTTCGCGAATGTGGTATCCGGAAATGGAGATGGTGTTCCAGGAAGGAAGTTCGTCGGCGCACCACCGGAAGATATCCGTCACGATGCGCATGGATTGCGAGGGGGGGTAAATATAGGTTCCACGCGCCGCGTATTCCTTGAGGATATCGTTCTGGACGGTACCGGAGAGCTTCTTGAGGTCAGCGCCCTGCTTTTTGGCCTTCGCGACGTAGAGCGCCAGCAGAATTGCCGCCGTTGCGTTGATGGTCATCGAGGTTGAGATGTTGGCCATTTGGATGCCATCGAAGAGGATGTCGAAGTCCTCGAGGGAGTCGATGGGCACGCCAACGCGACCGACCTCCCCGGCTGCCATCGGGTGGTCGGAATCGTAGCCGATCTGGGTGGGCAGGTCGAAGGCGATGGAAAGTCCGGTGGTACCGGAGGCCAGCAGGTATTTATACCGCCGGTTGGATTCCTCGGCGCTGCCGAAACCGGCGTACTGGCGCATGGTCCAGAGTCGGGATCGGTACATTTCGGGGTAGATTCCGCGCGTGAAGGGGAATTGGCCTGCATCGGGAGCAGAGTTATCGGGGCTATCGGCCTGATAAATACGCTCGATGGGGATTCCGGAGGAGGTCTCGAATATTGGTTTACGCAATGGCATGGGACAAAAATACGGCTTATTTGGAGGAGGGGAAGCATTCGGGCAATGGTTGCGTTAGCGAGGCTTCCGAAACAGAACCGAGTCCAACGCCGTATTCCGCCCGACATAGATGGAAAAAGCCAATAAAGCAACGAATAACGCTACCCTCACCGGCAATGCCGAAGTGCTGGAGGGCAAGCTTACGAATAAGACGGCGAAGATCGGCGTCGTGGGGCTGGGATATGTGGGATTACCGCTGGCGATCGAATTTGCCAAGAAGGGATTCGAGACGGTTGGTATCGATCTCGATAAGTCGAAAATTGACTCGTTGCAAAAGGGCAAGAATTACATCCAGGATATACCGGATGCGGAGGTCAGTGAGGCGGTGAAGAAGGGGACGTTTCGAGCACAGCACGATTATGCGAATTGCGGAGAGCTCGATGTTATCTATATCTGCGTTCCCACGCCTTTCACGGAGAACAAAGATCCAGACATTAGCTATATTACGAGTTCTGCGGCCTCGATCGCAAAAGAGTTGCGCGATGGGCAGCTTATCATACTGAAATCGACAACGTTCCCGAACACCACAGAAGGATCGGTAATGCCGATCTTTGAAGCAACGGGTAAGAAAGTTGGAAAGGACTTTTTTCTGGCGTTTAGCCCGGAACGGATCGATCCCGGAAATCAGAAATGGACTACGTCAAACACGCCGATCGTTGTTGGTGGTGTTACGCCAGCTTGCACGCGGCTTGCTGTGCTGACAAATGAGCAGATCATTCAAAATGTCATCGCTGTGAGTGGTCCGAAAGTCGCAGAGATGGAGAAGCTGCTCGAAAATATTTTCAGGTCGGTCAATATCGCTCTGGTTAATGAGCTCGCGAAGCTTTGCGATCGTATGGGTGGCATTAACATGTGGGAAGTTGTTGATGCTGCTGCGACAAAACCATTCGGATATATGCCGTTCTATCCTGGTCCAGGGATTGGCGGGCATTGTATCCTGATTGATCCGTTCTATCTATCATGGCAAGCTCGTGCGTATGATTTCGAGACGAATTTCATTACTCTTGCTGCTGAGACGAATGAGTCCATGCCATTTTACGTGAAGGACTTAGTGTTCAAGGCAGTTGCAGAACTTCCGATTCGATTGAGGGATGCAAAGATATTAATGATCGGCGTAGCTTTCAAACGCGATGTGGATGATACTCGGCACTCACCGGCGATCCGAGTAATGGAATTATTGCTGGACGATGGGGCCTCACACATTGAATTTACCGACCCGTTTGTCGATCGCATCAAAGTGAAAGGCCGTGATTTTACAGCGAGGAAATTCGATGCCGACACGCTGAAATCGGCTGACGTTGTTATCATAACCACCGATCATTCGCAGTACGATTATGAATTTCTTGCTCGGAACGCGAAGCACATTATTGACACCAGAAATGCAACCAAGCACATTCACGAACCGGAACTTCGTGAAAAGATCGTTTTGCTTGGTTCCGGAAACCGCCATACGAACGCGTAACTCTTGACAAAGAAAAAGATCCTTTTTGTAGTTGGCGCTCGCCCAAACTTCATGAAAGTTGCGCCAGTGCTGGAAGCGGTGCGTGTCGCTGGGAAATTTGATTCCATTCTTGTTCACACCGGACAGCATTACGATGCGAATATGTCGGATGTGTTTTTCAGCGATCTGGACATGCCCCTCCCCGACCGATTCCTGGGTGTTGGATCAGGGACGCATGCTGAGCAGACAGCTAAGGTCATGATCGAGATCGAGAAGTTGGTAGCTGAGATCAAGCCGGATCTAATAATGGTGGCCGGTGATGTGAATTCCACACTTGCCACCGCGCTTGTGGCTGCAAAAGCTGGAATTGGATTGGGGCATATTGAATCGGGACTGCGTTCTTTCGATCGATCGATGCCAGAGGAGATCAATCGAATCGTTGCAGATGAATTCTCGAGTTTCTGTTTCGTCACCGAGCCAAGTGGATTAATGAATTTGGAACATGATGGCATTCCGAAGGATCGAGTCTTTTTCGTCGGGAATACGATGATTGATTCAGTGCAAAAATATTTACCCAAAGCGCGCGATCGATTCGTAAAACTCGCTCAGAATCATGGTATTGAGGCTAAGAAATTTGCTCTTGTGACGTTGCATCGGCCAAGCAATGTGGATGAGATCGCAGGACTAACGCGCTTTGTGGAGCTTTTTGAGCGCATGGCGGCGTTTGTGCCGCATATCCTTTTCCCCATTCATCCTCGGACGAAAAAGCAGTTGCAAGAATTCAACCTAAGTGAACGATTGCAACAAAACTCCAGCCTGATCTTGATAGAACCTGTTGGCTACCTCGATTTCTTAGCCTTACAAGACTCGGCTGGGGTTGTCTTGACGGATTCTGGCGGTATTCAGGAGGAGACAACCGCGCTCGGAGTACCATGTATAACGTTGCGCGAGAACACAGAGCGGCCAATCACGATCGAAGTAGGGACGAACGAACTTGTCGGGATCGATATGGAACGTGCACTCGAATATTCGAAGCGCGCGTTAGAAGGACAATGGAAGCCGCATCGTATTCCTGAGATGTGGGATGGATATGCGGCGAAACGAATTGCAGACATTTTGGGAGCTTCACTTTGAGGAACATTCGAACTATTCTATTTATACTTCCGGTCACCCTACTTGGCATCGGGCTGAGCGCGCGTGCTCAAACAACTTCCCCCCTAACTTCGCAAAGTCCCTTCCCGCAACTTGGTTCCTTGAAAACCTCTGCACCTCCTACTTCGGCTGAAGGGATGACTTTTGAAAGCAGCATTGATCCCAGCGAGTATCACTTAGGTCCTGGGGACGTATTGGAATGTGGTTTCTGGACGAGTGGAGAGACTTATTTTCCTGTTGTGTCATTGGATAACATGCTACTCGTGCCAAATCTTGGCTCTTTTGATGTTCACAATAAAACCCTGGAAGAAGTCCGCCAGGAGGTGTTGCAAAAAGCTGCCAAGTCGTTTGCTTCAAGAAAACAGGATTCGAGCGAGCCACCAGTAACGATTGCACTCTACGAACCCCGCAAAATATACGTGACCGTGCAAGGGGACGTGGCTTCACCTGGGGTTTATGCTCTTTCGGCGGCTACCCGAGCGGATGTTGCAGTGAGCATTGCAAACAGGATCGATCCCGCTTCGCAGCCTGCCCACCTCCCAGCTAATCAAAACCAGCTTGAGATAGATCAAGTCGGCAAGAAACGACTTCAGGCCATCTTTGGCAAACGTGAGCCTTCTCCCGCGAGCGAAAGGTATCTCACTGTCGCACACGAAGATGGCACGCGAGAGCGTGTGGATCTGGTGCGCTATAATTCCATGCACGATCCCAAGTCTTCACCTCCATTGCGCCAGGGAGATGTGATAGTCGTGCCGTTTCGTGATACTCACGGCCCTTCTCTTGGGGTTTACGGTGCAGTGCAGTCACGAGGAGATTACGAGTTCGTTCAGGGCGATTCTCTTTCTTCAGCTATTAAGTATGCTTTTCGGACCCTCTTCGAATGCGGACCTTCATCATGTTGAGCTTACGCGCACGGGCGAATCAGATTCAATTCTAGCTCCGCCGGAGATCTATGATCTCTCATTGATCGAAGCACATAGTGCGCCGGACGTTCCATTGGCGCCAAATGATCGAATCGTCGTTCGCGCACTGCCTGAAGAGAATGATGGTGCCGTGGTAGAAGTGCATGGGGAAGTTGCCCAACCAGGTGTTTATCCTATCGCCGAGGGTCATACAACACTTTTTCAAGTGATTCAAGAGGCTGGTGGGTTGACCTCAAAGGCATACCCTAGTGCTGGAGAAATATTCCGCCATGGGCATGAGGAGCGGCTCACCGCCGGATCACCGGCAGAGGTAGCTCAGACCAGCCGTCTTGCAGATCTTACCGTTGCAGATACAGCTAATTTTCAGAAGCAGATCTCAATGCGTCCACTGACCGTGGTTGTCGACATGGATCGTCTGTTTATCCATAATGATCACTCCGCCGATGTTCCCCTGGCCGATGGCGATGTAATAGAAATCCCAAAACGTCCTACAACGGTGTATGTCTATGGTTTCGTTAATAACGGAGGTTTCGTTAATTATCAGGAGGGAGCTTCATTGCGGTATTACATCGCTCAGGCAGGTGGTTATGCCGCCGGCGCTGTCAGTTCCCAAACGGTCGTTATCAAGTATCGCACGCATGCGTGGATTGATCCCAGCGATACTCCGATTGAGCCTGGCGATGAAATATTCGTTCCAAAAGAACCCGACTATCCCATCGGCTATACCACTCAAAACCTTGCGTCTCTTGGGGGGCTCATAACGGGTGTTGGAGGCTTGATCGTTGGTCTTTATCTTGCCTTCATTAAGAAGTAGGGGGCAATATGCGTGTCTTGGGGTTCCTCCTCGTTGTTATGATCATGCTTTCCATTGGCATGGGTCCTTCGCATAGCCAAGTGCTAACTTCTTCCCCACATCTTGGCGTGGAGCAAGTGCCACTCGACGATGAGGTGTATGCTTTTTTACGCCATCTCTCCGTGCGTACCCTGATCATGGGTTTCTCCGAGGCGCAGCTTCCGATCTCAAAGTTTGAAGTAGTAGGGTTTTTACACCAGGCCGACTCTCAAAAGCTTTCTCATGCAGAGCGGGAACTGGTACTAAAATATCTTCGAACGTACGCTCAGGAGCCACGCGAAGACATTGCAATGTTTCCTTCCGATAGTGCCAAGCCACTTTTTTTCGACGGCATTTTCACTCAGGAAGATAAATATCTCTATCGTTGGTTTAATGATTCGACACATTCCGATCTTTTCATTGACGGAAACGCTAGCGCGGAATATCGACGCCAAACTGATCCATCATCGGAATCCGTCAAACTCCTAAATCTTGGTGGAAGATTTTCAGGAACGTTAAGTGGTGATGTTGGTTATTTTATGCAGACCACGAACGGCGTTGCAATTGGTAACAAAGAATTTGCGCTCGAGGACCCAATTCTGAGCAAGAATAACAATCTTCGGTATTATTCTAATTTTTTTGATTTCACCTCAGCAGAGCTTTCTTACAATAACGACTGGTTCACCGGTAAACTTGCACGCGAGGCTGTTGCTGTTGGTGGCGGATATCAAGATAATATACTTCTTTCGGCTAATAATGTCCCCACCTACGATTTCATTAGCCTGGGTGCTCATGTTGGTGCAGTCCGCTACCAATCGATATTCGCGTCCTTAGTGCCTGATTCGCTCACCAGCCAACTTCCTTACCCAACAAAAGATCTTGCTATTCATGACCTTACGTTTGTGATCGGCAGAAATTTAGAGCTTGGCTATACCGATATCAGAGTAATCACGCGTCCCGATCTTGCGTATTTGAATCCATTTTCCTTTCTTGAGACCGTTAAGCACGCGTTGGATGGTACTCAGGACCAGAACCTGGGCATGCTGGGCGCTCATGCGCGCTGGGAAATCGTGCCAGGCATTGAAGTCCGCGGTCAAGCATCAATTCAGGATCTTGTACTAAACTCGGTGGGCACCGGATATTGGTCGAATAAAGGAGGAGATCAGCTCGGAGCCATGTGGGCTGGGGCGTTTGGAATTCCCGATCTGGATTGGGAAGTGGAATGGATGCGCGTACAACCCTATACCTATTCACACTGGGATACCGTAGGCTCCTATTCAAGTTCGCAAACCGTGCTCGGCGCCCAAATCGGGCCAAATGCTCTTAGTTATTGGACGGCCCTACGTTGGGCTCCAAATGCCAAATGGATTGTTGAACTCCAAGGTCAATTGATCGAGCGTGGAGAGAATATCTATGATTCTACGGGGAAGCTTCTTTACAATGCCGGCGCAGATTATAGGGTAAGTTATTCTGGTGATTCAACCTCCAGTTCAAATCAAACCTACCTATTGAACGGTCGGAGAGTCGATATTATCAACCTTACGCTCGATCTGGAATTTGAACCGTGGCGAGGTCTCACATTTTACATTGATGTAACAAAATCCTTTGTGGATTACTTAAATGAGCCGCTCGTGACACCGGGGTTTAACCTTGCAGGGCTTGCAGTTTCAATGGCGCCGCAATCAACTCCTTCCACCATTGGTGCTGTCGGCGTTAAGGCATTTTTTTGATTTTTTAAGGACAAACACGGAATGGACGAAAAGCAAATGCAGGAACTACAATCCACACCTTCAAGTGAATCATTGGAAAACAAACCACCACTCACAAGTGCGCGGAAGGCGTGGGTAGAAAACGTTTCCATTCTCTTCCGGCATAAGTACCTGATTCTCACGGTGGCCATTGTTGTCACCGGAATCACTGCGTGGTATGCATTCACTAGAATGCCGAATTATTACATGGCGCGTGCCGTGATCCTACCAGCGCGACACGCGAATGGAGCGTTGGATAATGCGACTTCAGGAATAGCTTCGAGCCTCAAAGATCTTGGTCTTGCAAAGCTTGGAGGGAGCGAAGAAGGCTACACTCCGCTTTCGTTGTTACGCAGCAGAGAATTGATGGCGACGATCGTAAAGCAATTCAACTTTGAAGCCATCTATCGAGATACCACCTTAGAGGATGCTATCGATGACTTTTCAAAGAATTTAGATGGCGAACTATCTGAAGAAGGTAACTTTATCATTACCTTTGAAGATACTACTCCGAGCCGTGCTGCCGCAGTCGCGAATGCCGTCGTGGCGGAGATCAATAATGTTAACAGCCGACTCTCGAAAGACGAAGCGGAGCACAATATCGCGTATGTGCAAGCGCGCTATCAGCAAAACCTTTCGGATCTCGACACTGCTGAACGTGCTTTCCTGGCATTCCAGAAAAAATATGGTATCTTTTCCCTGACCGAGCAAGCGCGAGCAGAAATGACCACGCTTGGTGAAATGGAGGAGCAAAAGATGGCCGCAGAGGTCCAGTTACATAACGCAGAGCAAATGTATGGTGCCAATTCCGGCGAGGTAAGTGTTTATAAGGGCACCATCGATGAATTAGAATCCAAACTGGCAGAATTGAAAGTTGGGATGGACGCCAAAGCGAGCTCGTTCGTACCTACTAACGTCCTGCCGGATGTGGCGATGCAATACCTCAGCCTGACACGCGAATTTGAAATTCAGAGTAAGCTCAAGGCATTTTTACTTCCCGCCTACGAAGAGGCCAAGCTCGATGAATCCAAGAATCTCTACGGATTCGTCACTCTTGATTCCGCTTCCGTCCCGATCCACAAGTCGCGGCCACATCGGTCGCTGCTGTTGCTGGAGGCATTTATTGGAAGCGTTGTTGTAATGAGCATTGTCGTGATACTTATGATGGGTTCTCGCAAACTCCGTTTGAATTTTGCGCGCGATCAACATCAACTGGGCATATAATTCGATAGGATGCGAGTGCAACCCAAAGGCATTATTCACGGCCAGCCAACACGGGAAAACGCTTTCCGATTGCAGCTCTCGCTTCCGATGCAGATTGCAGTCGGAGTTGGAACTGTACTTGTGCTGGCTGGGTCGATTATTTTGTCCGATTCCCTTATCCCGATTGCGGTGATTCTCGCAGCGTTTGTCGTTTTTGCAGTTGTTCGAAACCCAGTGGCTACTCTGTTTGCCTTCATTGTAATAAATGTCTATCTTACAGTTCACAGCAAAGCAAGTGGTGCACCGAGCGGAGAAGATATTGCACTCGGGGCTGTGATTGCCATTATGATGGCCTATTGGCTGGTACGGATACGAATATTCCAATGGCAGGACTTAAGCCACACAAAGGCTCAGCTTGCTTTAGCGATATTTTCTGTCTGGGCGATTTTGTCAACTGCGATTGGTAGTTTGAATGATCATAACTCATTGAACAACGCTTTACGTGAGGTGTTAAACCTTTCTCCGCTACTGTTTCTTCCAGCGATATATTCTTATTTTGTTGAAAGTGGTTCAAAATCTGAAAAGCGTTTATTTATGCTTGTCTTAGCTGCCGCGCTCGTCATGGTGACCTGGAACTTCTTTCGGGTCCGCAGCGATGTAGTAAGAGCACTCTATTTGTATCAAGTGGGTCGTGGTAGTGCAGACGAAATGTTATCTGTATTTCTAGTCTTTTTTGCAACTTCACTATTCATGACTAGAAGAAAATGGTCGAGTTCTCTTCTTGCAATTATGCTCTTTTTGATGGGCGTTGTTGGTGTAGCTATTTCATTCGCGCGAACTCTATATGTACTCACATTCATGTGTTTGATTGGAATCATATTGTTGGGGAACAGGAGAGAAATATTGCGCGGGCTCAAGTGGTTGGTCGTTGTCGCATTTACTAGTATCGCCGCGTTTATTCCACTATTCTATTCTTATCGAGTCTTTAGGCTTTTACTGCTAAATTACGGAATGCGGTTTCTAAGTTCCCAACACCTTGGAACGGATCTTTCACTTAACTCTCGTTATGTCGAATGGAGATATGAATGGCAGGCAATACTACATTCACCAATACTTGGGCACGGTTTTGGTACCCCATTTCGGATGTTTGATATTATTCAACACCTGAACGTATGGATGACCTTTAGCCATAGTAGCTTTCTTTACATAATTTTCAAGACTGGCTTTTTAGGAGCCATACTCTTATTTGGAGCCTATTTTTCATTTCTGCTGAAAGGGTTTAGACTGCTTAAGTCAGAGAAAATTACTGATTGGACGCGAATAATCCTTCGCACGTGCATCGGATATTCTCGTTGGACTGCTTATTTGGGCATCGACTGCACCAGTGTTTGATTCCAAGACCGACTTGGTTTGGGTGGGAATGATGTGGGGCTACTTTGTAGTATTGGATGAAAGATTAAATGGCTTCAATTCCTCTGCACTCGGCGGTAAATCTCGAATCCGCCGATGACTGTATCCTTTCTGTATTCGGTCTTTAAGAAACTATCAAAGCCAGGAAGATAGCGTAAGAAATTCGCGTAGGGATCTCGAAGTGAGTACCAAGATGATGTTCTGGCGAAAATGATGAAGTATGGTTTCCGTGTTTTTAGGAGATGAATATATTCGCTTTGCCAGTCCAGTTGATAAGATGTGTATCGAGGGCGTTCAGAATTACCACTATCAAGGCGAAGAGCGATCGGATCCAGGACCACATATTTTCCTACGAAATCTCGGTTGAGGTGAAGTCGAAGGAATGGGCTATAAGAACATACCTCTATTGGGTCGACTCTATTCTCCGGTTTTGCTAAATAATCAATGATGGCCAGTTCCGGTTTCGCACCAATTAAGCTGTCGGGATACTCAGATTGATATGTAAGCGCAAAAGGATCACGGGATTCAGAAATGGCAAGACCGAATGCCAAGGGAGATCTTGGAACAAAACCGAAAAATGTAGATAACAGACAAGCGGACACCATCAAATAATGTTTTCGCAAAGGTGCACTTATCCTTGAAACTACTAACTCAATGCCCATCCCCGACAATGGAACCATTAAAATGAAGAAGGTTGCAAAATGGTAGGTGTAGAACTTACCCATCAAAATGACAATAAAAAGTGCCGATGCAAGAAGAGCGACCCAAAGAAGCGCCAGCGATTTCAATGGGGTAACAACAAAGAATTTAGAAAGTATAGCCCGAAAGTTAAGAAGAGCATATATGGCAAAACCAATGAAAAATGACCTTCGCAATAACTCTTTGAACAGGAATGAGTAGTTGTTCGGAATCTTTGTATAGAGATCCAGATTCCATCGAATAGTTGCCAAGTAGAATTGTTTGATCCCATTAGGAATGGACATGTAATATCCGACTGAGGCTCCAATTGGCATCAGCGCTGCAATAAAAAAAATGCAAGAAATGAGCAAATTGCGTCTGCTAGGTCGCAACCCATTCCTAAAAAGCAAAAATGATGAAATGATGACAATGAATAGCAACGAAGTAGGACGCAAGAGAAATGCACACCCACATAAGATGCCTGATATGACGGCAGAAATCAGGTTTGTGGTTCCTTTGCTCGATAAGAAACTAAGACCAGCCAAAATTGACATCCCAACATAAACGTCTCGCGTTCCATAGAGCCACCTATTCGCTCCTACATAATAAAGGATATAGAGTATAGCAGAAAGTGCAGCTGTGTGTGGGTTAAGCCAACGGGAATAAAATCGATAGAGGAAGATTGCGAATGATAGCTGAAGCAATGCCTCAAAAATATGGAAGGATAGGTCTGAGGTTCCAAAAGTTGCAATCGCCAAATAATAGACATAGACTATGCCGGGAAAACTTTGGTCCCAACTCCCGAGGAAAGGCGCGCGTCCCAGTCGATACAAATCAAGTGCCATCGACTGAACAATGGCGTTATCAAACGAGCTGGGTGTAAGGATTACATTTAGGAGAAAAAAAGATGAAACAGCGATCACCGCAAGTAGGGATCGATCATTTATGATTAAGGGCTGATTCACGGAGTACTTGTTTGAGAAGCGGCTTGTACGATGAATATTGTTTATACGTTCCAACTAAAATCGAAATCCAGAGAAACTTCCTTTCCCAAATAGACATTACGCAGGCATTCCATTCATGAACAAGAGCAATAGCGTTGCAACAATTTCAAGCTTGGGTCCGTCCCATGGCGCTCGCATAGTTCGAGGCACCGTCTCGGCGTTTGCGCTGAACGCGCTCGGCTATGGGTGTCTTTTTGTTGGTCAGATGCTCATCGCTCGGCTGCTATCTCGCACAGAATACGCGCAATTCACCGTATCGATCAGTTTTGTTGGGATTCTCGCTATACTCGCGGATTTAGGTCTGAACCCCCTTTTTACGCGCTTATTCGTCGAAGCCGAAGAGGAGGTTGAAGTTGGCAAGCTGGATCGGCGTGGGCTTCTTTTGGGCAGCGCCTTGATGCTCCGTGTTTGCCTTTCGCTTGTTTCAGCTATCTTGGTCTTACTCCTCGCTCCGTTGATCTATCCTGATCCGATGGTAAACACCATGGAGATTCTCTTGATTACCTTTTTGATTTCTTCCAGGATGCTTATCGTGAGGTCAGTGGGTGAGGCAGTTTTGCGGGGCAGGGGCAAGTATTACTTGGCCGCATCCTTTGCTTTATTCGATGCGATGGCCTTCGCGGGACTGATGATTCTCGCAACCTATCAACACCTGCATCTGGCCCATGTGATATGGATTTACACGCTTTCTAATGTTCCTGGCTTTTTAATGCTAGGGTGGTCGATATGGAGATGGGTTCAGCGAGAGAAAATAGCAGTTCGCGTTGAATTTTCAGCGATGAGGGACATGGTTCGTACGTCACTCCCTCTTGCCATTGGAACGGCATTCCTGACCATCCACACTCAAATAGACAATCTGCTTCTTGATAAATTAAGCACTTCATACGCGGTCTCGAGTTATGGTGCAATCATTCGGCTTAATGCCGCGATGGCACCTTTCTCGCTGGTTCTTGCAGCGGTAACTGCCCCAGAGCTCACGAAGTTACTTCACCGGAAAGACCATGATCGGGCCAAACAAATGACGAGCATCTCGCTAAGGCTGCTCCTTGTTATTGGCGCAGGTATTGGTCTCATTGTTACCTCGCTTTGCGGAATGATCGTCCCGCTAATTCTTGGAGCAAAATACGCGTCCTCTAGCTCCCTCCTCATTTGGACTGGCTGGATACTAATCCCAATTTTCGTCGCTACACTGCTGATGGATCTAAGCGTTGCCTCCGGTCATATTTGGTTTATGACTGCGAATGCAGCCATCTGTATGGTGGGAGTAATAATTGGAGACTTGATCCTCATTCCATCTAATGGCGCTGTGGGTGCGATGGCTTCCAAGCTCATCGCCGTCACACTGGGCGCAGGAACGATGATTTGGCTTTCAAGGAATACCGGGCATCTTGACTCAACAGGATTTACTTGGGCCTTCTTGAAGACCGGGTTAGCAGTAGGTGTTGCTTTGTTTAGCTATTGGGGACTTCGTTCTATTTTAGGTGAGGTGCTCTCTGCGTTCATCATGATCAGCATCTATTTTGTGTGCATTCATTTCACTCGAGTGCTTCCGTTGGAGGAGATTACATCTCTTGTCAAGCGAATAAGACTTCCAAGTGCACCCAATATTTGATCGAATTATTGAAGATCCTTCAAAGCCGGTTGACGAATGAAAACGATTTTGGACTTTAATGGATTGTTGTTTGTCAAATGAAGATCCTTCAACTTACACCACGCATGCCTTACCCACTTACCGATGGCGGCACGATTGGGATTTATAATATTACAAAATCTCTTGCAGAGCTCGGGCATCAAATCACACTGGTCACGTACCCTTTGGAGAAGGCGGACGAAATGCACGAGGCAGTAGTTGCACTCTCGAGATTTGCGAAGGTCGAAGTGGTTTCGAAGCCATTGCCGCCACGCTGGAAAGTACTCCTACGGACGATTTTCAAAGGCGCATATCCCGTTGAACGGCGGATGATGCCTGAGATGTTTACGTTATTGAAGCGTATTATTGAAGCTGAAATGTTTGATGTTGTCCATGTGGATCACTCACACATGGGAAAATACGGGGTATGGCTCAAGCAGGAGTATGGTCTACCGGTGGTGCTGAGGCAGCATAACTTTGAATCCTTGATCTATGAACTGTTTGCAGAAACTGAATCAAATCCCATCAAGAGCATGGTTGCACGTGTTCATGGAAAACGTTTGAAGCGGGAGGAAGCTGGTTTTCTAACGAATTTTGATGCCGTTGCTGCTATTAGTACTGAAGATGTTGCGGCGATGAAGCAAGTCGCGCCAAAGGGGAATTACGTCATCATTCCAGCTGGTGTTGATACTAACTATTTTCATCCGATAAATGACGATGAGGATCCTAATGCCCTAATCTCACTCGGCACACTGGACTGGGATCCAAATTATGACGCCACCCGCTTTTTTCTCGACGCAGTCTTCCCCTTGATTCTAGCCCAGCGTCCTTCGACCGTTTTTCACATTGTCGGGGCTGCTGAACACCGAATCTTGCCTTATGTGGAGCGATTTGGAGGTTCTGTTATTGTTCATGGTCGGGTCCCAGATGTGCGCGACTATTTAGGGCGATCTGCGGTTTTGGTGGTGCCGCTCAGAATAGGTGGCGGTATGAGGCTGAAATTGCTGGAAGGCTTTGCCTGTGGAAAGGCAATTGTTTCAACATTGATCGGCGCAGAAGGGAATAAGGCTCTTGACGGAACTCACCTCCTCGTTCGGGACGGAGCGGAAGCCTTTGCCAGTGGGGTGGTCGAACTACTCTCTGATGCAGAATTGCGCCGAAGGCTCGGTGAAGCGGCAAGAACGCTTGTTATGCAAGAGTACAGCTGGGAAAAGATCGGAAAGGAATTCACAGCACTCTATGAATCGTTGCTTGCTAAAAGAGGCAGAGCGGTTTCCGGTTCGGTTTGAACCTCATTCCGAGCATTACATTCAGCGTGGTTCCGGCGTGGCATATTAGATGTTTTATAACGTTACATTAGCGGTTTGCATAGCTCTCATTGGTTACGCCTATGTGCTGTATCCGTTGATGATGCGATTGTGGAGTGCACAACGAGGTCAGCCCTGGCTGCTTGATAATACATTTCGCCCGTCATTTTCCATTATTCTGGCTGTTTATAACGAGGAATCAGTATTGCCGCAATGCCTGAAGGCCATCGAGGCCTTATCCTATCCTACGGACAGGTTGGAAATCTTGGTTGGCTCCGATGGCTCATCCGATGGGACTAATTCTATTCTCGAATCATTTTCAAGCGCCATGCCGAATTTGAGTGTGTATTCCTTCACGAGCCGACGTGGAAAGATTCCAGTTGTCAATGATCTCGTTTCTCGCGCTCGTTCGGAGGTACTATTCTTTACCGATGCAGATGTGACGCTCGATCCGCTTTGCCTCGTTCGCCATGCGAGGCACTACATAGATACTAACTTAGGTGGCGTCGCCGGAAATCTTCTGCTTTTTGGCGAAAACGAAATTCGTTCGGAGCCCCTGGGTTCGGAGCAATATTATATGTCTATAGAGAACCAGCTCCGGATGGATGAAGCAAAGCTTCATTCGACGGTTGGTATTTTTGGGGGGCACTACAGTATCCGGCGGAGCCTTTGGCGGGAGCTTCCGAATCAGCCGATCTGCGATGAACTCTTTATTGCTCTGAATATTATTCAGTCTGGAAAACGTATGGTGTTCGAGGCCATCTCTGCCGCAAGAGAGCGTTTTGGTCGTTCGATGAACGAAGAATTTCAGCGCAAAGCTCGATTCGCAGCTCGCGGGGTCGCTACGGTGCTTGAGTTTCCTGGCTTGCTTTCTCCCAAGAGCGGCCTAACCTCAGTGATGCTTTGGTCTCATAAGCTTTTGCGTTGGCTTGCACCCTTCTTATTCGCGACATTTATAGCAATAAGCCTGATAGCGGCGATTCGCGGGCATTCAGCATTTTGGGTAACGCCTTTGTTGGTCGCTGAATTAGTTGGAGTAATATTAGTGGCCGCTGGTTTGCTCTTGAATGCAATCCATCGTCCATTACCCGTTCTTAGTCATGTCTATTGGTTTGCATTGATGAATGTTGCATTTGGGCTTGGCATACTGCGCTTTGTATTTAAGCGTGAGAAGCCGTTTTGGTCTCAATCAACTCGAGTTAGTGCGCTCAACCCGATTAGTGAGAGTTTGGTACGCGAGGAGGTGATCCACTCGTGACGCAACGGAAGGAACTGTTCCTCCTTTTTATCGGAGACTTGATTGCGTTGAACGCAGCATGGTTTGCGTTTTATTGGTTACGCGTGGATTCAGGATGGTTTCTCTTTCATCGCGGAGCGAGCGATCTTACGCCTGCTCTGCTGCCTGAGTCTGCGCTTTTGCTGTATCTGTATTGGATGATCCTGTTCCTTTTTTTTGGATTGTATCGTCCGTGGTACGTTCGAGCTCCGTTCGATGAGATCGTGACCATTCTAAAAACGCTCGGGGTTGGCACGATTCTGCTGGCTCTCTTCATGTGGTGGGATCCTTCCAATACGTTTAGCCCATCTGCGAACGATCCTCGCGTTCTGGGGTTGACCTATTGGCTCATTACTGCGGTTCTTTGCATTGGTGTGCGTTCGCTCATTCGTTACGGCCAGCGTCGTTTACTGGAGTCTGGCGTGGGGACACGGCCTTCGATCGTAGTTGGAGACCCTGAAAAGGCCCGAGATCTTGCGGCACGAGTTGCACATTTCCCTCGCCTGGGATATGACGTTATTGGATTTGTTCAACCATTTTCAAGTAATGGTAGCAGCGCTCATGTGAATTCCTTTACGATCGAGCAACGAACCGGTAAATCTGGCCAAGTACTTAAAAAGCGATTGATTCCGAATCTCGGGACGACTGAGAAGCTCGAATCGGTCATAGATCAGCATGGTATCAAGGAGGTTCTCATCGCGCTAGGCTCGAATGAGCACGATAGGCTCATCGATGTGATTGCACGTGCATCGAAATCGAATGCAGGGCTAAAGATCGTTCCAGATCTCTATGACATTGTATCCGGCCAGGCTCGTGCCAGAGAAATTTATGGCTTCCCACTGATCGATGTCAACCCGGTATTGCTACGCCCCTGGGAGGAGGCCGCGAAGCGAACGCTCGATATTGTTGTTAGCTTGCTGTTGATTGTGCTAGGAAGTCCGATTCTGATTGTCACAGCAATCGCTGTTAAATTGAGTTCGAAGGGACCGCTCATTTATTCACAGGAGCGAGTAGGGAGGGACGGCAAGCGATTTCGTATTTATAAGTTTCGATCGATGTATGTAGATTCTGAACAAAGTGGACCGCAATGGGCTTCGAAAAACGACCCTCGCGTTACTCCATTGGGACGATTCCTGAGAAAGTCACATCTTGACGAAGTTCCTCAACTTTGGAATGTACTGAAGGGTGATATGTCGCTTGTGGGCCCTCGTCCCGAGCGCGAATTTTTTGTAAAGCAACTCGTCGAAGAAATTCCGTACTATAATCGGAGGCACCGGGTGCGCCCGGGAGTAACTGGCCTCTATCAGGCGATGGTCGACAAATACGACGAGAATATCGATGATGTTCGTCAGCGTGTGAAGTACGATCTGATGTACATCGAGTCCATGTCTTTTCGGCTCGATGTGAAGATCCTATTTCGGACGGGCTATATGATGTTCCGTGGTAAGGGACAGGCATGACAATTTTGATGCAATAATAAATATCTTAAATAAAGTCGAGAAGAAAAATGAGCATGTTAGATTTGGAAATACCTACGAAGCCGATTCAGATGGTTGACGTGATCGGTCAATACCATCGCTATCAAGGCGAGATCGATTCCGCTGTGCTTGAAGTGGTGCGCAGCGGAAAGTACATTAACGGGCCCTACGTGCAGCGATTCGAGCGCGCAATGGCTGAATATCTTGGTGTGAAGCATGCGATTGCGTGCGCTTCCGGCACAGACGCGCTTCAGCTTGCCCTAATGGCGATCGATCTCCAGCCTGGCGACGAAGTCATTACGACTCCATTTACCTTTGCCGCAACGACGGAAACCATCGCCTTGCTTAGGGGGAAGCCAGTGTACGTTGATATTGATCCCTCAACGTTCAATCTTGATGTCGAGCAGATCGAATCGAAGATCACATCTAGAACCAGAGCGATTCTTCCGGTTCATCTCTTTGGTCAGGCGGCGAACATGACTCGCATCACTGAGATCGCCCAGAAACACGGGCTTATCGTCATCGAGGATTCTGCTCAAGCGGTTGGAGCAAAATGGGACGGGCAAATGGTCTGCGGAATTGGTGAAATGGCTGCCATCTCTTTTTATCCTTCGAAGAACCTTGGGGCCTTTGGCGATGGGGGTATGGTTACGACGAACGATGATGCTCTTGCCCATGCGATTCGTACGATAGCCAATCATGGGTCGGAACGAGCCTATTATCATGACCGGCTTGGGGTGAATTCCAGACTTGATGCAATTCAGGCCACGATCCTGAACGTTAAATTACCTCACCTCGATGAATGGAATACAAATCGGGCTCGTGCTGCAGCGACGTATTCGGCGCTCTTTGAAGATTATTCTGAGCTTGTTCGAACGCCGCTGATTGATGCTCGTGCTACCTCGATATGGCATCAGTATTCCATTATACTTTCTGCGGGAAGGGAGCAGGTAGCCCAGCATCTTCGAGAAACAGGAATTCCACATGGCATTTATTACCCTGTGCCGCTTCACCTCCAAAAGGCTTATGCCGAAGGCCAGCGCGGAGATTTCCCGAATTCCGAGTATGCGGCGGATCATATTTTGTCGCTTCCGATGCATTCTGAACTTTCGAGTACGGAAATGGAATATATCGTTGCTCATGTTCTCGAAGGATTAGGAGTTTAAGATTTTCCCATTATCATGGCCCGAGCACTGATCATCATTCCGACCTATAATGAGCAAGAGAACATCGTTCGGCTTGTTCATGAGATATTTGAGCAGCAACCCCGCTGTCCGGATGTCGCATTAAATATTTTGATCGTCGATGACAATTCGCCGGACGGTACCTCTGGAATTGTCCGAGATCTTCAGGCTCGGGAAGATCCTGAATTCAATCGAATTCACCTGCTCACGAGACCAGCAAAGATGGGATTAGGCACGGCGTATGTGACTGGTTTTAAGTACGGCGTCCGCGAAGGGTTCGATTATATCTTTGAAATGGATGCGGATTTCTCGCATGATCCGAAAGAAATCCCGAATTTCTTACATGAAATAGTGAAGTATGATCTTGTGCTTGGCTCGCGCTATATTCCAGGTGCACATGTAACCAACTGGCCAAAGCGAAGGCTGCTGCTCTCCTATAATGCGAACGTTTATGCCCGTGTTATTACGGGAATTCCAGTGCGCGATGCCACAGGGGGTTTCAAGTGTTTTCGACGTGAGGTGCTCGAAGCCATCGATCTGGATGATATCCGTTCGAACGGCTACGCATTTCAGATCGAGATGAATTTCCGTGCGTGGCGAAAGGGTTTTCGTATTAAGGAAATACCGATCACGTTTGCGGATCGTCACGCTGGATCCAGCAAGATGAGCAAGGCGATCGTTCGCGAGGCCGTCGGCATGGTCTGGAAGTTGAAGGCGCGTGCTATTTCTGGGGAACTGTGACAAAATGGATCTTTCGATTATAATCGTCAGCTATAACGTGAAGGATTTCCTTCGCGGCGCGATTGCGAGCGTTCGCCGATCGCTCATGGCTGGCGGAATCGAGGGCGAGATCCTTGTGGTGGATAATAATTCCACTGATGGCAGTGCCGCCATGATCCGATTCGAGTTTCCGGAAGTACAATTATTTGCGTTGGATGAGAATATTGGGTTCGGTCGCGCGAATAATCTCGCTCTCAAAAGTGCAAACGGAAATTTTTTGCTGTTGCTGAACCCCGACACGATTGTGGGCGAAGAGACATTGCGCGAAATGCTTGATTTTATGCGCTCGCATCCAGAAGCCGGACTTGCAGGCTGCAAACTCCTTAACGGGGATGGTACGTTTCAATTGAGCTGTCGTCGAGGTTTCCCAACACCATGGGCAAGTTTTACCAAGCTGTTCGGTCTGGCGAGCCTTTTTCCAAATTCCAAGCTTTTTGCCCGATACAATCTCACCTATTTGCCAATTAATGCCACGTACGAAGTCGATGCTCTTGGGGGAGCATTTATGATGCTTTCACGAGAGACTTGGAATGTAACGAAAGGCTTTGACGAGGATTTTTTTATGTACGGGGAAGATATTGACCTGTGCTACCGAGCCAAACAAGCAGGTTTCAAAGTTTATTATGTGCATTCCACAGCGACCGTGCATTTCAAGGGGGAATCCACAAAGCGCAGTGCCATCAATGAGCTTCAAGTATTTTACGAAGCGATGCACGTCTTCGTTAAGAAACACTACCGAGCATCTTTTGTATTCAGCTTGCTACTACGCCTCGGTATTTTCTTCAGGCGAACAATTGCCCATATCAGGAGACATCGTAGCTCGATCGTTCTGCTATCCATTGACTATGTGTTCATTGCACTCAGTGTTCTATTGAGTTCTGAAATTTTGTTCGGCACATGGTTTGGCTTGCCTTCTTGGGATTACCCGTTCGCATATCTTATTCCTCCATTCATTGCGGTGATGCTGCTCGCGATATTGAGAGCCTATCAGCCAGGTCGACTCAGGAGCATTCGTCCGGTACTCATTGCGGTGCCGGCCATTCTTATTGGGCTTTCTTCCCTTACCTATTTCTTTAAGGAATTTCCAGCCAGTCGGAGCTTCGTGGTCATTGTAACACTTGTTGCCGGCGTACTGCTCGTGGTAGATCGAATTTTATTGAGCTTTGCTCGCAGGCTGGTGCGTGGGGTGGGAACCTCGTCAAGTCCTCAATCGAGGCGGGCATTGATCGTGGGTGCCGATGATGAGGCGCTTCGTATTGCCTCGCTTCTTTCACGAATGAATTTTCTTCGACGCTTTGAAGTGGTCGGTCTCATTGATAGTTCACTTGAAAGGTTGAATATGGAGAGACAGCCTGGCTTGCGAATTCTTGGCGACACCAACATGGTTGCAAGGGTCGTTCGTGAAAAACACATTGCAGAAGTGATTTTTGCGAGTGGTGCGATTCCTTATACACAGGTGTTGGCGATCATGCAAAGAACCTCTGCAGAAAATCCCTCGATGCGCGTGAATTTTTCGATGGTTCCGGCAGCAAGTGATGTGTTGCTTGGGAAGCAAAACATCGAACTACTTACCGAAGCAGGGAAAGACCCGGTTGCATTGCTTCCGATTGCATACAATCTCGATCGTTTGTCCCATCGGCTGGGAAAACGGATACTTGACCTTGTAGTGAGTAGCTTTGCTCTTCCTGTTCTAACAATTGGACTCATTTTCCGACCGACCCATGCTCTGCGCGACAGCAGGGAAGCGTGGATGGAAATCTTTCTTGGCGACCGAACCCTCGTTGGCGTGGAAAGCCTTAGTGATCGAGACGCATACTTCCCAAAGCCTGGAATGACCAGTTTGGCCGCTGTTGCTGGAAGAGCCAGTTTGCGTGACGAGGATATTCAACACTTCGATCATTACTACGCGCGAAATCACACCATTGGGATGGACTGCGAGATTTTGCTCAAGGCATTCTTTTCCCGGCCTGAAGGAAGATTATTGGGACCTATTCGAAGGAGATCATGATGGCACGAACTACTCTGGACTTTGAAAAGCCGCTCGAAGACCTCGAACAAAAGTACGAGGAAATGCAAAAGCTCTCGGAAACGGTCGAGCTCTCGATCGAGCTTGCATCATTGCGTGTACAGATCGAGGATCTAACCCGCGAGACATTTGAAAATTTGACGAGATGGCAGCGGGTTCAGGTTGCTCGTCACCCGGAGCGGCCATATACTCTCGATTACATTCAGGCACTTACTACGGATTTTACCGAGTTGCACGGAGATCGCGGTGTACGGGACGATCCAGCGATAGTAGGAGGATTCGGAACGCTTGAAGAGTTCGGCAGCGTGATGTGGATCGGGCATCAAAAAGGCCGTGATACAAAACAAAATGTATTTAGGAACTTTGGAATGCCTAATCCAGAAGGATACCGGAAAGCGCTCCGGTTGATGAAACTCGCCGAAAAATTCGGCAAGCCTGTCGTCACTTTGCTGGATACTCCCGGGGCTTTTCCTGGCATTGAAGCCGAAGAGCGTGGGCAGGCCGAGGCCATTGCGAGGAATTTATTTGAAATGGCAAGGCTGACCGTTCCAATCATTGTTGTTATCATTGGTGAGGGGGCTTCCGGTGGTGCACTGGGAATCGGATTGGGCGATCGCATTTTAATGTTAGAAAATGCCTGGTATAGCGTGATCTCGCCTGAAAGTTGCTCCTCCATTCTCTGGCGAAGCTGGAATTTCAAGGAGCAGGCAGCTGAAGCATTGAAGCTTACGGCGCCCGATCTTCTTGGAAGTGGAATTATTGATCGAATTATTCCTGAGCCGCTTGGAGGAGCGCACCGCAGACCAGAAGTGATGTTCCAAACTCTTAAAGAGATCCTGATTGAAGAGCTACGAGGCCTTGAAGATCTTTTCCAGTTAGAGCATTCTTCAGCGCTAGAACGACGAACGGATAAATTCTCCCGAATGGGGATGTGGAACGAAGTGTCTCCGATGTCGAAGGCCCATATTTCTGAACAAATGATCGAGGTTGAGGGGGCTGCAGTTATCGAAGGCTAAAGCTTCCATCGGCTGTTTACTGCTATCGTTATGCCATTATTCACGAGCCTTCTCCTCTTTTTTATTGCTCTGGCGCTGGTGCCAGTGGCATTACAGAATACCAGTGTCCGGCAAGCCCGACGTCAAAGAGAGCTAAATGAAAGACGAATGGCGGTTGGTTCTCAAATCTGTGAAGCCGCCGCGAGAGACGCTTTTCATGTTGAGCTTGATCACTCGCGTTCAAGCATTGCAGCGCTTGATGCGCTTATGGAAGATGGCTGGGGTAATGGGAATGTTGGATCGGATGACCGCTTGGAAGAGGCCAATGATCTCACTTTTGTTCTCGCGGCTTATCTTGGGGAAGTATTTGTGCGCGATGGAACGGCATCCTGGCAATCGGAGAAGGGAGCATCTGTGCTGTATTTTCGAAATTTAAAAAGGGTTGCTTGGCCGTTTGAGCTTATCGAGCAAAAATTGCGCGAGCCGCGCGAAATTAGTTTGGTGAAAGAAACGGGGAATTGGTTGATGCCTGCTACCACTCATACTGAAGATGCATATTCCAACACCTGATTCTCCGTATATCGAACACGCAACCCATCTCCGCGTTCGCTATGCCGACACGGATCAGATGGGGATGGTTTATTATGGTAAGTACTTCGAGTACTTCGAGGTAGCCCGTACTGAATTGTTGCGCGCATGTGGATTACCCTATGCAGAGATCGAAGCCGCTGGTTATTGGCTCCCCGTTTCCGACGCAAGTATAAAATACCTCCGATCCGCAAAATACGATGACCTGCTTCGCGTCATTGCGCGCATGCCTGCATCTGTTAGCCCACGGTTAGAAATTTCCTACGAAGTTCGCTTAGATTCAACAGGTGAATTGATCGCCGAAGGCGCAACAACCCTCGTCATGGTTTTAAGCGCAACAGGGAAACCTACACGACCACCACAAATATATCGCAATGCCATCGAACGACAAACAACCACTTAGTGACATTGAACGGCAACGCATCCGAATCGCCCTCGTTGAAGATGGAGGGCGAGAAGACCTAACTTCACTTGCCACGGTCGATGAAGATGCGGAGGGTGTGGGAACATTTATCGCTAAGGGTGATGGTGTTGTTGCAGGTCTCGATATTGCATGGCATTGTTTTTCATTGTATGAAATAATGCATGGCATTGCATCCCCAACCCTCGAATTTGAAGTACTTGTTGAAGAAGGTGATTCAGTTCGTCCAGGAGATACGCTTGCAAGCGTACGAGCAACAATGAGAACGCTGCTTGCAGCTGAACGAGTCGCACTTAATTTCTTGCAAAGAATCTCTGGTATCGCTTCTCTGACGCGATCTTTTGTGGATGCAGTTGATGGAACTGGTGCGATCATCCTTGATACACGCAAGACCGCTCCCTTGCTCCGGCCCTTCGACCGCTACGCTGTTCGTGCCGGCGGAGGATCGAATCACCGTTATTCCCTTAGTGATATGGTGCTTGTCAAGGACAACCATATCGCCGCGAATGACGGTGATATTGGATTGGTCATTGCTAAACTCATCGAATTTTTTTCACATCCTGAACGCCCGATTGTTCCGATTGAGATCGAGGTAACGTCGCTTGAACAGTTCGATCAAGTTCTTCGGCTTGGCGCTGACATTATCGATCGAGTTTTGTTCGATAATTTTCAGATCGCCATGGTTCGTGAAGCTGTTAAAATGAACGCCGGTATCTTCGAGACGGAAGCATCCGGAGGGGTGAATATCGAAACTGTGCGGACTATTGCGGAAACGGGGGTAAACTTTATCTCGGTTGGAGCGCTGACACATTCTGTTCGAGCTCTGGATATTTCTTTAGAGATCGAACCAGTCTGAATTGCAATGTTGCAAGTACTCATCATCGAGGATGAGCGTAAAGTCGCTCGTTTCATTCAAAAGGGTCTCTCGGCGGAAGGTATGGAAACAACCGTTGCCGAGACTGGCGATGAAGGACTGCGCCTTGCCTTCGAGCGCAAGTTTGATGTCATTACCGTAGATCTTTCGCTCCCAGGGAGCGATGGAATCAGTGTTATTCGAAAACTCCGAGCGCGAAAAAATTCCTCTGGTATCCTGGTGGTTTCCGCAAAAGGGTCATTGGAAGACAAACTACTCGGTTTTGAAGTTGGAGCGGATGATTACCTCCCAAAACCCTTTGCTTTCGATGAATTGATCGTTCGCATCCGTGCACTAGCTCGCAGAACTGTCACCTTCGCTCAAGACTCAAAGCTTTCTTACTCCGATCTGGAAATGGATTTGCAGACAAGGCGAGTTATTCGAAACGGAAAGGAAATCGAATTGACGGCAAGGGAATTTAATCTTCTCGAATTATTCATGCGCAATCCCGAGCAGGTGCTTACACGCGCCAAGATTGGTGAATCCGTTTGGCGAGAGCACTTTGAGCGCGAGACCAATGTGATTGAGGTCTATATGATGTATCTGAGAAAGAAGCTGGAAGTTGATGACGCTCCAACCTTACTACGAACCGTTCGAGGCGTCGGATATTGGCTTTGTGAAGTCCCAGAGCAATCATGAGAATCATTCCGCAAAGTCTACAGTGGCGGACTGCTCTATCCATCGCACTGGCATTCTTTGTCTTCCTCACTCTTTTCTTTGCGACTTCTTATGTTTCTATCCACAGATCATTGCTTTATCGTAGTGACAGCGAAGTCCGCAGAGAATTAGAGCGATTTGCAGCGGAAATTAAACCGGGACTTTCTCGAGATACCCTCGCTCATATACTTTCAGAGAACCGGTCCATTGGGGAGTCCCCTTTGCGTGATGTATTTCTCGCAAGCCACCAAGGGAATGTTCTTGTCTCGATCGGAAACGGGATTGGCAACCTCCCTTCTAATGTAATGATGGAGCTTAAACTGAATCATGGCCAACCATTATCCTATTCCACTTCCGAGGGTGATATGCGTCTTATCAGCATCCGACACGCAGACTTCATCATTGGAGCATCGTACAATATGATCGTTCTTGAAGAGGCCGAGGACTCGATCATTCATGTGTTTGCCTACTATCTAGCCGGTGGTTTATTCGTGGGGATTCTGGGAGGCATAATCCTTTCAAAATATTTGATTGGACCGATCGGCTCATTAGCCGCCACAGCAAAAAGTATCCTGCACAAACCCGAGCAATCACTGGCTCGGCTTCCCGTTTCAAAATCTATTGAAGAGGTAGCTGCTCTTGCACGCTCTATAAATGAACTGCTGGATGCCCGCGAACGAGCCATGGAAAGACAACGTAACTTTGCTGCTGATGCCGCTCACGAACTCCGGACGCCGCTCACAGTATTAAAAGGAGAGATCGAAGTGGAGTTACGCCTTACACAAGCTGGGAGTCCTCATGTGGAAGTATTGCGAAGCAACCTCGAAGAGATAGATCGCCTAATTTCTACTGTCCAGGATCTTCTTGAATTAGCCGAGATCGAATCAGAAACCTCCCAAGATTCAAGAGAATCCCAATGTTCCATTCAATCTGCTATTCTTTATGCAGCCAACAGGCTCCGATCGCTGGCCTCAGAACGCGGCATCGCGTTCGACCTTCCTACTGAAGATGTTACTATCGCTGCTGAGGAAAAGCGAATCACGCGTCTTATTTATAATCTTCTCTTAAATGCAGTTCAACATTCTAGCAAGGGGGGCCGGATTTTTGTGCGTGTACACTCCTCCACTGGTGGCGGTATACTTGAGATAGAGGATCAGGGGACGGGCATCCCTCCGGATCGGTTGGCTCACCTATTCGAGAGATTTTATCGGACAGAAGGTCAAGCCGCAGACAGTCGCGGTGGCGCCGGACTTGGACTTGCCATCGTGAAATCTATTGCGGATCACTATGGGTTCACCCTATCAGTACGTAGCTCGGAACACTCTGGAACGACCGTTTTCGTGAGCCTTCCACAATCAGCCATTATCGGATAAGAAAATTCTCATTAAATTCTAATTGTATTCTTATCTTTGAGTGTGTATGTTTGCAGAATGAAATTCCGTCTATTTGATTCTTGTCGCTTTGGCCTTATTTGGGTAGTTTTTGCGGTGTTTCCATCCTTTGCATGGGCAGGATCGATTCACGGTATCATCAAAGGTGGCGAAGAAACGATAACGGGTGCAACCGTTCGGCTTCTGGAACTTGATCGCACCACAATTTCAGGCGCCAGAGGAGAGTACAGTTTCGACAACGTTCCCTCAGGAACGTACCATGTTTTTGTTCGATCGATCGGTTATGCGTCAGTGACGAGCGCCGTAAATGTGAAAGATGGAGCAGTCGAACTATCGTTTTCACTCACTGCGTCTGCAATTCCTGGCGAAGACGTCGTCGTCTCTTCGTCTCCGTATGCGCGCACGGAGAGCGACCAATACCAACCGGTTGCGACGAAGGATGCCAGTGAGTTGCATGAAAGTCCTGGCTCAACTTTTTCTGAGGAGATCGATGATATTCCAGGCGTTGCCATGCGATATAATGCTGCTGCGCCATCGCGTCCGATTGTGCGTGGTCTTGGCGATAATGAGGATCTCATCTTAGAAAACGGGTTGAGAATTGGCGATCTTTCAACGTTCGACCCTGCGCACGCCACACCGATCGAAATGGGTGAGGTGCAGGAGGTAGATATTGTACGCGGCCCGGCAAGCATTCTTTATGGTTCCAATTCCATTGGCGGTCTTGTGAATGTTATTACGAATACGATCCCAATGGCATCGAGCCAAACCGTTAGCGGAAATGCAACTCTCACAGGGAATTCGGTTAATGATCTTTATTCCGCTCATTTTAATACTATTTGGAGCGACGGCTCATCAGCGCTCCAAATTTCAGCCGGCGATCTCCATTCCGGAAATATTGCAATTCCCTCCGGAACATATACAGACCCCACTACGAGCCAGACATACAACCTTACCTCGATGCCACAATCTTTCATGCGCACGAGCGATGAGGGAATCGGTTATTCCTATCAAGGTGATTTTGGAATGATCGGAGTTGGAGTTAAACATTATTATTCCAATTATGGAATAACCGGCGACCCGTGGGATAGCTCCCAATTGAATCCAGGTCCCACCACTTCGCGCATTGTACAGGAAAAGTACACAGCAGAACTGCGAGCGCAATTCAACGTCGGAGGGTCGTTTGTGAATCAGATTCGACTTAATTCAAATGCATCCGACTACACTCATTCAGAGTTCCCGATGGGAATTGATTCCACGAATACAAATCCTGAGGGTTACTTTCCAGCCGAATTCCAGCAGAACAGTTTTCACCAAAATAATTATAACACAACGCTTCAATTTCTTCTTCAGCCGATGGGTGACTGGCAGGGTACACTCGGTCTATGGAGTGACCTTGAGAACCTTACGATGGGTGGCCAGCAGCCACTTGGCCCGAACTCCCTGACAACGAGCCTTGCGGGGTACGCTCTGGAAGAATTTCGAGCCAGCGATAAAACAAGAGTTGAGGGAGCCATTAGGTACGATTACAACAATATTTCTACCTTTGACTCGCCCAATTCGACCGTAGTTGAGTTCCAAAATTTTAATACGGAACGTACTTCTGGCGCGGTCACTGGTTCGCTTGGAATTCTTCAGCAGCTAACTTCCGAGCTCACAGGATCCATCAATGTTGGACGCTCGTTCCGTGCGCCAACACTGCAGGAGCTCTATGCAATCGGCCCAGACGACGCAAGCGCCGCAGTGCTTGTTGGCGATTCGAACCTTGTCCCCGAGACATCTCTCGGCATTGATATGCAGTTAATAGGCAGATACGCCAATCTCACCTTTTCCGTCTCGCCGTTTATAAATTTTATTCATAACTATATTTATAGCTACGATACCAGGGTTATGGATACTACCTATGGTTCTGGTTATGACTACAGAAATTTCGCACAGGATCCTTCAGCAAGACTGTGGGGCGGAGAAGTCAGCGCGACAGCTCAGCTCATTAAACATCTCTCGTTTACAGTGAGTGGAGATTATGTAAATGCTAAGGATGTAACGCGCGATACGGCGCTCCCATCAACGCCGCCACTTCGTGGGCTTTTGAAATTGAATTATCTCGATAATATGTATTCAGGAGTGATCGAGTGGCGCCTGGTTGCTGCTCAAAACCGGCTTGGGGATGGCGATTTTTATACTGCAGGGTATGGTATCCTTAATCTGGGTTTCGGCGTGCGATTGTACTCTGGAGAAGCCGTTCATAATATCAGCGTACATTGCGATAATCTGTTCAATAAGATATATTATGATAATTTATCTGCGATCGGTTTTTTCCTTCCTCAGCCCGCACGCGGTTTCAGGCTTGTGTATGATGTGACGTTTTGATTTTTGCGAAGCGCGCCCTCTTTTGGAGCGAGCTAAAAAAATGCCCTTGACCGCCCAACTTTAGTTGGGCGGTCTTGCGTTTTGTGCCCCCAAATGAATGTTTTTAACCAAGCCGTCACCTGGCTCCTCCCTGTAATTCCAAAACCGATCGTCCGAAGGGTAAGCCAGCGATATATCGCCGGCTCAACCTTAGACGATGCCATCCGCACACTTCGCGACTTGAATGCCAAAGGAGCAATGGCAACGGTCGATGTGCTTGGCGAATTCATTAAGAATCTCGAAGAAGCAAAATCAAATACGCGCTATTGCTGCGAGGTCATTCGACGAATTCATCGTGACGGATTGCAGGGTAATCTCTCCATAAAACTCACCTCGCTTGGTCTCGAGATCGATCCATCTGCTTGTGAAACGAATGTCCGCGAGATTCTCGTGACGGCGCGCGAAAATGGCAATATGTTCGTACGGATGGATATGGAAAATTCCCCCTACACGACAAAGACTATCGAACTCTATCGCAAACTCAGAAAAGAGTTTACGAACGTTGGAGTCGTGTTGCAAGCATATCTACGGCGCACCCCGAACGATGTTGATTCCCTGCTTGCAGATGGTTCCGCATACGGCATTCAAACGAATGTCAGGCTCTGTAAAGGAATTTATGTTGAGGCTGAATCGATCGCATTTCAGGATAGAAAAGAAATTCAGGATAATTATCTGGCCTGCCTCGAAAAACTGTTTGCCGCTAACGCGTACGTCGGTATAGCTACCCATGATGATCTTCTCATAAACGGGGCGAAACAGCTGATCAAGAAATACCAACTCGAAAGGGGTGCATTTGAATTCCAAATGCTGCTCGGCGTTCGCGAAAATGTGCGGGATGCTATTATTCGAGAAGGTTTTCGACTTAGAGTCTATGTTCCTTTCGGCGAAGACTGGTACGGCTATTCTATTCGCCGCTTGAAAGAAAATCCTAAAATGGCAGGATATATCGCGAAAGCGGTTCTGATCGGGAAATAAGCTCGTCATGGTTCGGCACAATCCACCTTCCAAGCCTGTTTAGTAGCTTAGAAATTAGCGTTTGAATGATAATAGTTATGCAACGCGGCGCAACAGAGCCGCAGATTCAGCAGATCACGAAGTACCTCAGCAGCCGTGGCATCCGAGCCGAACGGCTGGATGGCCACGAGCAGACCCTAATTGGCATCGTTGGCGGCAGCGGCGGCTATGATATTGCTGCGATGGCTGCGATGTCAGGGGTTCAGGACGTGCTTCGGGTTTCCTCTCCTTACCGGCTATCTGCCAGAACAGGGCACCCTGAAGACACTATTATCACCCTTTCGGATGGCACTCGAATCGGCGGCGATGCACCAAGTATTGTTATCGCTGGGCCGTGCTCGGTCGAATCGGAAGATCAACTTCGGAGAACGGCTGAATGCATCAGAAAAGCCGGAGTGCGCTTCATGCGTGGCGGGGCTTTTAAGCCGCGGACATCCCCTTACTCTTTTCAAGGCTTAGGATTTGATGGTCTGGAATTACTGAAGAAAGTCAGTGAAGAATTTGATCTCTTCATCGTATCCGAAGTAATGGAGCCTGCCCATGTACCGGCTATTGCAGAGTTTACCGACATCGTTCAGATCGGCTCGCGCAATATGCAGAACTATCCATTGCTCAGGCAGATCGGGAATATTCGGAAGCCAGTCATGCTCAAACGCGGGCCGGCAGCAACTATAGAAGAATGGCTCATGGCGGCGGAATACATTCTTTCCGGTGGGAATGAAAAAGTTATTCTTTGTGAGCGCGGCATTCGGACCTTTGAAGGTTCTCTCCGCTTTACGCCGGACATCAGCGCCGTACCGGTAATTAAAAAACTTTCGCATCTGCCGATCATCGTCGATCCCTCCCATGCGACCGGCAAACGCGAATTTGTTGCGAGCATGGCACGCGCCGCTATCGCAGCAGGTGCTGATGGAATCATGGTTGAAGTACACCCAGATCCCGATCGGGCGCTTTCAGATGGTGCCCAAAGTCTTACCTTTGAACTATTCGAAGAAATGATGGGCGAACTTGTGCGCGTTGCAGATGCCGTCAACCGGCCAATGCTAATTGAGCAATATGCGGGCAAAACGACTGGCACAACTTCAAGTCCTGCGAAGAAAACGGTTTTACCGAAAGCCTGATTTTCTAGGCCGCTTTTTATGACGAGCCACGATATTCTTCGAACATCGAAAACGATCGCGGTCGTCGGTATTAGTGATCGCCCAAACCGTCCCAGCAACGATGTTGCACACCAGCTTCAGCGGCGTGGTTATACGATCATACCTGTTAACCCGAGCCTCAAGGAGTGGCGGGGTATTAATACCTATCCAACCGTAACTTCTATTCCCGATCATATTGAGATCGATATAATTGATGTATTTCGAAGATGTGAAGCGACCCCAGACGTTGTCCGAGATGTACTTCGCAGGAGGGCAAAACCGAGATGTATTTGGCTGCAATTAGGAATCGCGAACGAGGAAGCCAAACAACTAACTGAAGCCGCCGGAATATTTTATGTTGAAGACCGCTGCACGGCAGTTGATGCAGCACTCGCGCAGATAATGATCCCATGATATGGAATGCTTCATTGTCGAATCTGCAAATATCCATCTCGATCAAAACGAACTTATACTTAGTGGCGATGAAGCCCATCATGCTACGCGCTCACTTCGGATCAGGGCTGGTGAAGAACTTCTGGCTACGGACCTTTCTGGCACATGTTATCGATGCCATGTGGAGCGAGCCAACCATGATGCAGTGTTTTGCTCCATTGACGAAATTCTTCCAAATTATGGGGAGCCGGAGCGTAACGTTCTGCTTTTACAAGGTATGATTTCCCAGCCATCTCGGTGGGAGTTCTTACTTGAAAAAGCGACGGAATTAGGTGTCAGCGCCATCCAGCCAATCACAACAGAGCGGACGGAACGAGCCAACTTCAACCGCGATCGGTCCGAACGCATATTACGGGCTGCTGTAAAGCAAACAAAACGGGCGCGGCTGCCGGAATTGCGCGAACTCTCTTCATTCGGCACGGCGTTATCTCAAGCGATCATGGAAGGGCGGGGGGTGCTATTGCTTCACGAAGGTTCAACTGTAGCTTCCACCAATTCAAGATCGAGGCCATTGGGAGGTGAACCGCTAGCGATCCTTATCGGACCGGAAGGCGGTTTCTCGGATTCTGAAGTTGAATTGGCATCAAGATCCGGAGCCCTGATCACATCACTTGGCCCGCGTCGCCTTCGTGCTGAAACGGCTGCAATTGCTGCGTTGGCAAGGCTGATCGACCATTAAGTTATCCTGTATTACTATTTTCTATGGCTGAAAACCTGCTAGAGGTATCTCACTTAAAGAAATATTTCCCGATCAAGCGCGGGATCTTATCTAAAACGGTCGGTCATGTTAAAGCGGTCGATGATGTATCGTTTACGATTCGCAAAGGCGAAACGCTCGGGTTGGTTGGTGAGTCCGGTTGTGGCAAAACTACGGCTGGTCGCGCGATCCTTCGGCTCATTGAGCCAACAGCGGGTTCTGTGAAATTCGACGGTGAAGAAGTAACCACCATGAATGCACACCGCTTGCGCGAAATGCGCCGCCAGATGCAGATCATTTTTCAGGATCCGTATAGCTCACTTAATCCACGAATCACCGTCGGTGGTATGCTAACCGAGATTCTGAAAGTTCACAATCTTCGTAAGACAGACGCTGAAAGAAAAGATCGCGTCAACGAATTACTCGAAACAGTTGGACTAAGCCCGCTTCATGCTCGCCGCTATCCTCACGAATTCTCCGGCGGGCAGCGTCAGCGTATTGGTATTGCCCGTGCGCTTTCTGTCGAGCCAAAATTTATTGTGTGTGACGAGCCTGTATCTGCACTCGACGTATCCATTCAATCGCAGGTCTTAAATTTGCTTATGGATCTGCAACAACGACTGGGCCTTACCTACCTTTTCATTGCGCACGATCTTTCCGTAGTGAAGCATATTTCCGACCGCGTTGCAGTAATGTATCTCGGTGAGATCGTTGAAATGACCGATTACAAAACGCTCTATGCCGCCCCGCAAGCGCCTTATACTCAAGCACTGCTCTCTGCAGTACCGGTGGCGAATCCTCGAGTGAAACGTTCCCGCATTGTGCTAACGGGAGATGTACCTTCCCCTGCGAATGTGCCGAGCGGCTGTTATTTTCATCCCCGCTGCCCGAAGGCGATGCCGGAATGTTCTTCCGTGCATCCGTTGCTTGCTGAGAACGAACCGGATCACACGGTGCGCTGCATCATCTATCCGAATAGCTGGCCTTCCGGGAGCAATATTCCCGAGCGCATCAAGAGCGGAGCTCAGCAACAGATCTCTAACCAAGCACCCGCAAAATCGGCATCACCGGTCGTGGCCGCATGAGCGAAAATCCCGTCGCTGAAAAAGATCCCATAGCGAAATACCGCGCAAAGGACGACCTTTTCACGCCGTCCAATCTCATCAGCCTGATGCGGGTGATGTTCGTGATGCCTGCGATCTTTTGCATCATGGCGCAGCTTTACTTTCTGGTGGCTGCGATCTTCGTCGCAGCAGTGCTTACCGACCTGCTCGATGGGATTATAGCTCGCCGGACAGATTCCGTAACGGAACTTGGCAAGATCGTCGATCCGCTTGCTGATAAAATCTTTATTGGGTTGGTCGTGATCACAATGGCATTCTATGGACTGATTCCCATCTGGTTCATCGTTATTATTATAGCCCGCGATCTGATAATTCTTGCTGGTGGTGTTTGGGCCAAGAAAAAACTTGGCGTTGTGTTGCCATCAAATTATCCGGGGAAAATAGCCGTAATAACGGTCGCACTCACTCTTTTTCTAATTATCATTCGAGCCGGAATTTCAGGAGATACGAGCGTCCTTTTCCAAGTGATCGTTTGCCTCGAATGGCTAAGCGTAGCATTGATGGCGCTTTCGTTGTGGGTGTATGGCAGCCGATTAAAGGGGCTGCTTGCGCGGGTGGGATAAGACAAAGATCGTGTTCCAAGCATGGCGGCGCGCGTATGGAACAATCTTGAAAACACCCTCGTCCACGCGTTCGAGGGAACGAAGCAAACCGGGGAAAAATGGCAGAGAGCGAAATGGCACAGCTCCCATGGAAACCAGGTTATGGAACGTTGCTTCGGTCTTCTCGAAATATCGATCCAGAATCTGAAAATCCTTCCAAACGATCGGGTGCTCATCCGGGGAACGCATGTTCGGTGTTAATCTTCGGTACAGATTGATAGCCGGGTTGTGGCCGAGTGGCTCCGTAAAAATTGCTACTCCCGACGGTTTCAAGACTCTCGCAATTTCTCGCGCAGAGCGGTCGATGTTAAGATGGTGCAAGATACCAGCACCGTAGATCACATCAAAAGAGTCGGAAGGGAAGGACATAGCTTCCACATCCATGGCTTGAAAATCCATGTTAGTAAATCCAAGCTCTTCCGCTTTCTTTCTTGCAGATTCCACCGCAACATCAGAAATGTCAATTCCCGTAACTTTTGCTGCGATCCGAGGATAGTCAAAAGTGTACCCACCATCGCCACAGCCTATCTCCAAAATGCTTTTGCCCTTGCCAGATTCTGCAACCAGCGCTCGAAAACGCTGCCTATTGTTCTTGGTGGCTGAATAATATTTTAGCGTCGAACTGCGTGGGCCTTCCTCCCAACTGGATTGGCTGTACAATTCATCATGAAATTTCCGTTCGCGCTGTTTTAGATCTTCGTCCATGCAATATAATTAGGATTGCTAATGACCTTGACACAAAACATCGAACAGTAGTGCCCGATAACGATCCCCCAGTTGATATAGGGTTCAATGCTTGAGCTTTGAAGCTTTCCTCCTCCGTCTTGTGTTGTGCCTTGACTCATGGGCTTTTTCGATAAATTCAAGCTTTCCAAGCTCCGCGAAGGGCTGCAAAAATCGCACGACGAATTCGTGCGAAAGATCAACCGCATCTTCTATCAGTCACGAAAGATCGATGATGAATTGATGGCGGAGATCGAGGAAACGCTTTTGCTTTCGGATGTCGGCGTGACCACTACCGAACGCATAATGGCGCATCTTGTCGATGAGATGCAGTTCAAAAAGTGGTCGGAAGCGTCACAACTGCGGGATGAGCTTCGTAAGCAGCTTTCCCAAGCCATTTATACACCTAAGGTTAGCCATGAGGTAGAAGTCGAGAACAAGCTATCACCAAAACCTTATGTGATCCTTATAGTCGGAGTTAATGGTGTTGGAAAAACAACGACTATTGGCAAGCTTGCCTTTAATTATCGTAATGAAGGTAAGCGAGTTATTATTGGCGCAGCCGACACCTTTCGCGCAGCAGCAAACCAGCAGTTGGAAGTATGGGCCGAGCGTGCAGGGGTTGAGATTGTTCAGCAGCATCCTGGCGCAGATCCGTCGGCGGTGGCGTATGATACGCTGCAATCCGCAATCGGCAAGGACGCCGATGTCGTGCTCATTGACACTGCCGGACGTTTGCACAACAAGCAAAACCTGATGGCAGAGCTTGAAAAAATGACGCGGGTCATGCGAAAGCTTAAACACGATGTACCAAATGAAATTTTGTTGGTGCTCGATGCAACGACCGGGCAAAATGCTCTACAGCAAGCACGGGAATTTACCAAAGTCGCACCGATAACTGGAATCGTTCTTACAAAACTCGACGGTACCGCCAAAGGTGGAATCGTGATCGCGCTTACGAACGAGCTTCAAGTGCCTGTGCGTTACATTGGTGTCGGTGAGAAGATCGGCGATCTTCAACCATTTGATTCCGAGGAATTCGCAAAGGCAATGTTCGGGGATGCCATGTTTCAAACGGAAGAAGAAGTAGCCTAACGGCATCATGTCTATCGTTAAGCGTTTACCAGATTCTATCGCACAGAAGATCGCGGCCGGCGAAGTTGTGACGCGGCCAGAGTCTGTCGTAAAGGAATTGGTTGAGAATTCGCTCGATGCCGGCGCGAAGAATATTACCATCATCCTGAAAGATGCCGGCAGAACGCTCATTCAAATTGTCGATGATGGAGCTGGGATGTCGCGAGACGATGCGAGAACTTCTATTGAGCGACACGCAACATCAAAACTTGCGACGATAGACGATCTCGAACATCTCACGACCTACGGCTTTCGTGGCGAGGCGCTAGCTGCGATGGCTTCGGTCTCAAAATTCGAGATGCTCACGCGGCCGTCGCGTGAGGAGTTAGGTACGCTGATCCAAGTTGAGGGAAGTATTCTCCGTTCCTGTGAATCGGCGGCCTCAGATGAAGGTACCTCCATCTCGGTGCGAAATATCTTCTTTAATATTCCTGCTCGCAGGAAATTCATGAAGACTGAGGCGACGGAATTCAAGCATGTCGTGGATACTGTTACAAAATGTGCCTTGGCTCATAGCGATGTACACTTTATTTTCGTATCAGATGGCGATCTGATATTTGATCTGCCGGCATTGGTTCCATTACCTGAGCGCATCGAACAAATTTTTGGGAATCGACTGCGCGGCGCCTTGCTGCCAGTCGAGCGTGTATCACCACTTTTGCATGTTCATGGATTCATCAGTGCACCGAGCTTTGTCAAGCGCGTCCGAACGGAGCAATTTTTCTTTGTCAATAATCGGCCGATATCCTCACGAAGTCTCTCCTATGCGGTTGCAAGCGCATATGAGCATTTAGTAGAAAAGGGTGCGTTCCCCTCGACATTTCTTTTCCTCACGATCGATCCTTCGCATATTGATGTGAACGTGCATCCACAAAAGCTGGAGGTAAAATTTGAGGATGAGCGTGGAGTTACCGAAGAGGTCCGGCGGGCATTACAGGAAGCACTGACTCGTGCTACGCAAGCATCAGCAACTGAAGGCGCGCTTGCACCTGACATGGCAATGCCGGACGCTATCAATAATTCGTCCGATCCGGCGAGAATGCGGTTCCCCGATTATGCTACTGCTCCTAACGGTCAAGGTCGATCCACTGCCACTGTCGCGAGAAGTGTTCCGGATGCCGGGGGGCTGGGCACTCTTGAACGTCTCTTCGGAGCTAAGCCGGATGATCTTTTCCGAGGAAAGTCTGTCGAGACGCTGCAGCCGTCGTCGCCAACAACCGCGGTTCGGCAAATCGCTGAACGCACTGGACTCGCAGCTGAGGTATTGAAGGATCGGCCTGTTCTCTGGCAGTTGCACAATAAGTATATCTTTTCGCAGATCAAGTCCGGGCTGATGATCGTGGACCAGCATGTCGCACATGAGCGCATTCTTTATGAGCGCGCATTACGCTCGATGGAAGACAATAACCCAGCTTCCCAACAACTACTGTTCCCGCGTCATCTCGATCTGTTGCCCCGCGAAATGGCGCTGGTTCGAGAATTGCTCCCAGATCTTGAAAAAATAGGGTTCCAGATCCGGTTCTTTGGTGGAGCAAGTATCATTATCGATGGTATTCCTGCCGATGTCCGTGCAGGACGCGAAGAGGGAATCTTACGTGAAGTTCTTGAAGGCTACGATGAATATGGTGAAAATCGAACCATCCCAAGTCGTGATGCCCTTGCCGCCACATTCTCCTGCAAAGCTGCTATCAAAGCTGGCGATAAACTTGGTCAGGAAGAAATGCATGTTCTGATCGAGCAGCTATTCGAAACCCAGATGCCTTATGTCTGTCCACATGGCCGACCCATCGTCATTAAGCTTGCTATTGACGAGCTTGACCGGCGATTTGGCCGGTCGCCTGTTGAAAGTCTTGCAAAGACCGAGGCTGCGTAAATTGAACAAGATTTTCTCAGTGAGTGACTGAGAAGTGTCCTGATACCCGCTCCTGGCCTGATGAGAGCACCAGAAAATATGCTCCTTGGCTGAGGTAAGAGGTGTTGAGCGTGAATCCCATATTCGTGTAATCGAATGAGAGTCTCATGCGACCGAGGAGATCATAAATCGTCCCATGTATCACGGCGCTCGGTGCACCAAGCCATTGTACATACAACGCAGCATTCTGCTCGGCATCCAAAATCCTAAGCACGTTCGAGTTTGTGTTCGATTCGCACACGGATGCGCCGCCTTGTTGAAGTGAGGTCAATATTTCATTCCAATAGGAAGGATCCCAATCCTTATAGTCATAGGTTTGGACAACCGAATCAACTGGCCGGTGCCAATAGTTGAAGTATGTAAAGTCCCATCCTTTCTCGATAGCAATGGAAGTCATGTCTGCGAAAAATTGCGGACCGCCAGCGTGGGGATAGGTCATCCCAAATTCTCCCATGAAGATTGGGGCATTTGTTTTTTGCTGGATTTGGGAAATTTGCTCGAAAAGGGTATCTTCGATGAACGTGCGATCGAATTGTGCTAACTCAAGTTGGCCATTGATCACTTCAAGATAAGACCCAGGATATTCTCACTTGATCTGTGTCGTCGGCCTCGGTAAATTGAGTGGGGTGATAATCATGGAACTCATAAACAACATTTGGGTCTGGGATAATCGGCACAAGCGAAAATACCGTAGGATTCGAATACCCAGGTCCCTGAATGAGTATTGGAATATCATGTGATGCGGCCCGAATGGAATCAACCCATAATTGTGTGATCGCCGTCAAATTGACGCTATCTCGTTTGAAGTAGGAATTGAACGTGGCAGTATCAATGCAGCAAAGGCTGTCAAAAAACGGATCGGGTTCGACGGTCGGTGTGATTCCCACAAAGAAGGTGTCAGCAGCATAGCGATCCGTTATTTCGCGTAGCATCGAGCCATAGAGTTCCTGCTGCGTATGATTAAACCATATTGTTGAGGGAGGATCTTGACCGGTTCCTTCTGCTGCGACATCATAGCGTCCTGGCCCCTGGCGAACGGCAATCGCATAATGCACCCCTGCGGCTCGACAATACTCAGCACGGGCGTCGAGTGAATCAATGTTCCCCTCCTCTTCGGTGTAGGGGGTATCGGGAGACCAAAATCCGTCCGTGGCAAGATATGCGAGTGTAGCCCCAAAGCTCTTAACATCGAGCATATCCTGCTGTGTGAACGGAACATTCGGAGAGATAACAAATCCCCGAAAAAAGGAAGGTTCCCTCCAAAGTTCAATTTTTGCTACCGCCTGCGCCTGAAGACTGCTGTGGAATACAAGCAAAAGCGGAACGATTATGCTGGAATATAGAGCCTTCATGAATTGAACCGGCGAAGTTGTCGAACCACGTTCCTTTCAAAGGGTGCTCCCATTATGGCGCACATCGAGAAATGCTTTGCGACCGGATAAATTCGGAACGAATCACTTTGTACTCAGCAGCACGGTAATTCGACCTGGCGCTGGTGTAGTCTCTAAAGTTGTAGGGTGGAAAATGTCAATCACAGGTCCCGTCAGTTTCAGAGACATAGGTATCTGCCATAAGGTTGGCTTTAACCAATCCCCCCAGCGCACTTAAGTTAACGGAATGGACAGAATGTTTCGCAAAGATTCCGGCGCCTCCGACAGTAACCGTAGTGTCATTGGATTCTGTTGCTGTGTCGGCGAGGTCGAGTGCTCCGGCGGTAATGGTGATGCTGGTATCCAGCGCGGCCCACTTTCCGCCTGCGGCGGCTGAAAACTCAGCTTGGAGCACCCAGCCCACATTGATCTGGTCACCGTTATTGACTTGATTTAATGCTGCCGGAGTCGAATTGATCGTTTCCATCCCATAATTATAGTGATAATAATTTCCATTACTCTGCGAGACATACGTTGTGTCAACGGAAACCGGATTGGTGTGCGTGTTTTGGATCTCTGTCACATTCGACATTCCGCGATAGCTAATTCCCGTTTGCAACACGACGGACGTAATGGTGTCTCCTGACCCGGCGACGGTGTCCCCAGTGCTTGCGTTGAGGTTTTGTGCGAAGTAAATGTAAGCATTCCCCTGGACGTAGTTGACCTGCGGGGTGGTGTTTGGAATGGTAGTACCACTACATCCAGCACTAAATGCGATGAAGAGGATGCCCAGAATGTAAAATTTCGATTGGTTCATTCGTTCTTGTTGGATTTGAATAAAAAGACTCAGAGTAATAACTCCGTTCTTGGGAAAACGTTACACCTGGACTACTAATTTGCACGGCGCTATCAGATGAAACAGTTTTCATAGGGCAGCGTACCTTTTGGTCAGACTACCTTTATTTCATGAAAACACTTCGAATCCTCTGCTTAATCCTAAGTATCCCGATCGCTGGTTGCTTGAAATTCTCGTCTGCAATCCTGCAAATGTACTCCGGCGATGGAAAGATCACGACCGAAACGCGGCATCCCGGCGAATTCTCTGCAGTGGATCTCGATGGCGCCTACGACGTCACGATCGTCCAGGGACCAAGTTCTCAAATCCAGATCGAAACCGATCAAAACTTGCTCTCGCATATAACGACGGTCATCAAAAATGGCGAATTAACCGTCAGTTCAGAAGGGAATCTTCAGCCGACGAAAACCATCTCCATTACCATTACAAGCCCGAATTACAAGTCACTCGACATTGAAGGTTCCTCCGATGTAAAAGCTTCGACTCCTATCACCTCGAACGATCTCAGCCTTGCGATGGAAGGCTCCGGAAGTTTCAATCTCGAAGTCCATGCCCAGCACTTAAAATCCCAGATCGAGGGTTCCGGCGATATCAAGGTTACTGGCAGTGCTGGGTACCACTCTGCTGAGATCGATGGCTCTGGTGACCTCTCAGCTTCTCAGCTTTTGGCCGATACCACCAAAGTGGAGATCGATGGTTCCGGCGATGCTTCGTTGAATGTTGCGAAGCGGCTCGATGCCTCGATCTCCGGCTCGGGGAGCGTCCGCTACCTTGGCGATGTGCAGGATGTTCACACCAGCATCGAAGGTAGCGGATCTGTTGACCGAGCCAGGAACTGATATTTAGAATTTCACTTTCGCGATATTCTCCTTCACGTCATTGGCGCTCTTCTGCAAGGCCGCTGCTTCATCCGGCTGAAGCTTGATCTCGATGATCTGTTCCATTCCGTTCTTGCCGACCTTCACCGGAACTCCGACTACCGTATCCTTCAGCCCATACTCGCCATCGAGCCATACTGAACATAGCAGGATGCGGCGTTTGTTCTTCACGATCGATTCCACCATCTGCACCGCTCCAGCGCTCGGAGCATAATATGCACTTCCGGTTTTCAGGAAGTTCACGATCTCGATGCCACCATCGCGGGTGCGCTGGACGATCTGCGCCAGCCGTTCCGCTGGGATAAGCTCCGGCAGCGGTATCCCGGCCACTGTGGAGAAGCGGGGGAGTGGCACCATCGAATCCCCGTGACCGCCGAGCACAAAGGCCGATACATCTTCGACCGATACATTCAGCTCCATCGCTACGAAGGAGCGGAATCGTGCTGAATCCAGTACCCCGGCCATGCCGAGTACCCGATTCCGTGGCAATCCGGTACGCTTCATTGTCACGTACGTCATCACGTCGAGCGGATTCGATACCACCACAAAGATAGCGTTTGGGCTATACTTAATGGCGCTCTCGGCGCAGCTACCGACGATATCCGCGTTCTTCGCCAGCAGGTCATCGCGCGACATCCCTGGCTTGCGCGCCAGGCCTGCGGTAATGACCACGATATCCGACCCAGCCGTCTCTTCATACCCGTTCGTGCCGATGATCATGGTATTGGAGCCGCTGACCGGCGCCGATTCCCACATATCCAGGCCCTTGCCTTGCGGGATACCTTCCATAATATCGACCAATACGCACTCTTCCGCTAATTCCTTATCCGCGATGCGCTGCGCGGTGGTTGCGCCTACGTTACCGGCGCCGATCACTGTAATTTTCATGTGCTATGTCTTTTTTTGTGTTAAAGTGAGGACCAATTATTCAGTACAAAAATACGAACATATTACCCGATCCCGCCCAGAATCCGTTTTGAGATAAGATCACTTTTCCTAACCCCATCCCATGAATCCCGCAAATCCCAGAAATCCAGGTTCAGACTTTTCCCCCAGAAATTGGTGCCGTTTTTCTTTCTTGTGAGTTCCCGACGATTCCTCGTTTCCAGGCTGTTTTCGCCATTTGTTGCAACAAATTCTTTTCTCAGAGAAGTCGTTCATAACGAAAGCTACCGCCGCCACGCCGATTGTCAATGAACTAGGACACCAACACTATTCCTACAGACACTTGGTGCCTATAGTATCACACACGAATATACGACAATATTTTGCATCCGTTTGAAATTCGAAATTTTCTCAGCCCCAGCGGGGCGGCATAGTTGTAGCCCCGGACGTGAGTCCGGGGTTAGCGATTTTTTGAGCTAAGAGTCCCGGAGGGACGGCACAAATCGTTGGCAACCCGGAACACGAAATAGGTGCCCGATATGTTCTCTTCGCTCCGCATAGCATCTATCCTTATTAATATAACCCAGATATAACCTTCCACATCCATGACGCTTTTTGAAAAACTGAAACAAGCAAAAAGCGAAGAGGATGTGAAAGATATTTACATCAAGGCGCTGGGGTTGAAGGGGTATTCGAAAAACCTCATCGACATTCAGACCAAAGAGATATGGTTCGAGGCGAAGGATAACTCTAAGCTTTCCAGTTATGCGATGTTCACACAACTGCTGCATTATGTGCAGCAGGCGTTGAACAAAGGCGAGTATGTTCCGCCATTTCTTGCGGTGGTCGATACGCAGAAAGCGGCGATCATGAAGAGCGCGGACGTTATTCCGTTCCTCGAAAAAAAGACGATCAAGTGGGGCAAGCGCGCCAGCGACGTTACGCAGGAAGCGCTCGACACCGTCTCGCAGTATATCGGTACGCACCTCGTTTCGTTCAAGATCGAAACGCAGGAAGATGAGTTTATCCGAACCTTTAAGGACGCGATACAAAAGGGCGAGATCATTCGCATTCAAATCACGCCCGACAACCTGAAACAGGTCTTCGATAAATGGGTGACGAACTCACTGGTTCCTTCTTACCCCCATTGCGACCCCACTGCAAACCGTTATTTAACTGCATAAGATGAAAATAACCAAAGAACTCATTCAGGCGGAACTCAGACGCCTTGCCGTTGATGGGGTGAGGCCGTCACAAAGGCAGTTCACTACCGCGACCGGAATTAAAGAACATCAGTGGGGAGTCTATGGAACATTGTCTGAATTAGCAGAAGAAGTAGGGCTCAATAGTCCTTCAATGGTGACGAAGAAACATGATCCATCGAAGCTTTTGGACTTACTCGTTCTCTACATTAAACGGCACCACGAATTTCCTGCTCAACGAATATGGAACCGCAGACGGGAAGGCCTTGATCTCCCGAACTGGAAAGCGATCGAGTCTAATCTTGGATCAAAGAAATCTGATATTGCACGAAGATTGGTCGAACATTGTCAGAAGCAAGGCGGTCTGGATGATGTAATTGCCATCGCGATTCCGATTTGTGAACAAGGCATGACCTTCCATACAAAAGCCACACCAGTCGGCGAAGTTTATCTTTTCAAGGCTGGCAGGAATTATACAATTGGTAAGGCAGACAATGCGGTCATCAGACAGTACCAGCATCAACGCGGCAATGCGGAAGAGCTAAAACTTATAGCTACGATTAAGTCAGCCTTTCCATTCGCTGTTGAGAGCTATTGGCATAGTAGATTCAAGAAAAAGCGAATCCGTCCAAGTTGGTATAAACTCGACAAAGAGGATGTTGAAGCATTCAAATCAGCAACGTTCCCCGAATAGTCGCGGAGCGACGGTATACTCGCAGCCCAACATGGAGCGAAGCGGAATGTTGGGTTAGCGTATCGATTTTATTTTTTTTAGCCCTGGAAGGGCGTTGTACCATGCCACAAGCATACGGACCGGTTTACCTTCACATCGTCTTTGGCACGAAACGCCGCGCGAATATTCTCACGGCGCAATTGCACACCGATTTCGCGCGATACATTACTCCGATCTTGCACGAATGCAAGGCGCGATAGATCACGGAGGGCGGAATGCCCGATCATGTGCATCTCTTGATCGATCTGGGTCGAGAATCGTCGGTCGCAACCGTCGTTCGCGAGATAAAGTCGAAATCATCGGCTTGGTTGAAATCAAAATTAGGAACAGATTTTAGCTGGCAGGGCGGATATGGTGTATTCAGCGTGAGCGCAAGTCATCTCAAGAATGTCGCGCAATACATCGAAAATCAGGAGGAACACCATCGCCATAAAACGTTCCAGGAAGAGTTTGAAGATATGTTGAAAGCGGCAGGAATTGAATACGATCCAAAATATTTTTTGAAGGACGATGATTAGGTACATCGCCCCTTCGGGGCTTAGGAATTTTATCGGATCGCATACCCAACATTCCGCTTCGCTCCATGTTGGGCTGCGAGTACTTCGTGCCTCCGGCACTAAATTCTTTGGCAGCAACCTCACCGCCAGCGCCAACGATTTAGAATGGAACGGAAAAAAGTGGAGCATCGTGAACCATTTCATTCCCTACACCGAACAAGAGGTCGGCGCGCCCGACCGCTTCGAGAGTGATTTTATGGTGCAATACATGCGAGGTAAGAAATTCTCGAAAGAATCAAACGCGGTCCTCGAAGCAGGTAAAGCATTGTGGAAAGCATATTTTGCGAACACGGACGTTCACACCGTCCGCAAGGAACTAAAACTAAACCGCGCAGATGTAGGCTGGTATCAAATCCGCAAAGCCCTGCAATCCCGTAACGAAAGCGGCGATTTCCCGCCCGTCAGCTTCAAAGCTTTCGAATCGGCCTATAAATCATTGACGGAAAAGTTGCAACCGATGGTCTATGAGTTGGGATTTTTGAAGGCGTAAGGTTTATTTATTTACGATGAGGCAACGAAATGAAAACTGAAGAACAGGAAGTCAAGACTCTGCCTCCAGTTTACGAGGAAGAAACGAACCTATTGCTTTCGCTTCTTAAGGGTAATCCGAAGAGTCAACCGTTGCGTAGGATATTTGCGCGATCTACGTTCGCTATGATTGAATCCTCTTGCGCATTTTTACGCGGTGTACTGGTCAGCGAATTCGATAAGAACCCCGGAGTATTTGCGTCGTTTGAGCAAATTGCGCTACGTGAGCAAATGCCCCGACTTGAAGAGGGAAATATTAAGGAAGTAAAAGCTCGTTTTCCTACCGCAGAGCTAATTCTGTTCACGATAAACATGGTCGCCCGGTTCGCGGAAGAAAATGCTATCAACCATAAATCGAAGGAGTGGCATAATTTCAAAAGCGCATTAAAGCTTCGTGACAGGCTTACTCACCCTCATGTCGAAAGTGATTGGCTTGTTTCCGACAGTGAGTATAAATCATTATTAGCCGCGGCCGTTTGGTATAGATTCACCGTTTCAGACCTCTTGGAAGTAATTCTAAAATACGGGCATGTTTACGAATGAAGGTTATCCTCCAAGTCGCGGAGCGACGGAGTACTCGCAGCCCAGGGTGCAGCGAGCTTGCGAGCGAAACCCTGGGTTCTCGTTGCGTTGTAGGTTCCCAAGCCCTGAAAGGGCGTTGTAAAAACCCGGCGGCAAACATCGCCCTTTCAGGGCTAAAAAATTTTTTATCGCAATCCGTACCCAGGGTTCCGCTACGCTTCACCCTGGGCTGCGGGTACTTCGTGGCTTCGCCACTTTCTCTGTTGTCCCTCCGGGAGTGTCGGGCGGGACGCACCGACCTACGCGACTTAAAAAAATCCCGCACCCCCGCGCTTACGCGCGGGGCTGCAACTATGCCGCCCTGCTGGGGCTGTCGGGCTGGAAGCACCGACCCCCAGCCAAGCTGAGGGCAGGCTCTACGCGATCTCCTACTTCAGATTCACGGCGATGAGCACCTGTTGTTCGACGGGCACTCGTTTGCCATTGATGGTGTGCAGCGTGGCCTCGCGGTTCCCGAAAATTCCAACCGAAGCAATGAACGAGTTGGTCTGATCCTGAACATCGAGGCTATCCTTCCCAGGCCCGGTATAATGCTCCGATATCGTCGTATTCACCACGCTCGCGGAATAGATGGTTCCCGCCACCGTATCGCTCGCCTGATCGGCATAGGACGAGGTGAACACAACGGAATCCTCGGTAAAACCCTTGTACCCGCCAATGCCACCCGACCAGGCGTAAGGCTCGGTCTTGTGCTTGTAATACGGGACGGTCAGCCATTCCGGCGCAATATGCGGGCCGATCAGCGGCCAGCTAAGCCGCGAAATATCTCCAGTCGAAAGGTAGCGAACATAGATGGTATCGGAAAACTTCGTTGAAGAATACGTCTCGACGATCATTACCACATCGGAATCACCCTCGTATATCATATTCGTCTGCTCGACCACCCGCGTAGATGTGTCCATCTTCGTTATGACATTGTTGCTATCGCGATAGGTATTCTGGAACGTCCAGCTTGTGCCCTGGTTTGGCACAACGACCGTCGCTGGCGCAGGTGCGGATCCGGATGGTACGAGTGAACAGCCATAGGCAGCCGCCAGGAGCGAGATACCGAAAATCAGGAATGTGTTTTTCATATTGGAATGGATAATTTGGGACGTGAAACCGATGCAATTACCTAACTTCAAAGAAAAACATCCACAAACGGTTCCGCTATCGCTTTTTCAATGCTTTGTGGCTTCATTGACAAAACTCGCTCCCAGGTTGTTATCTTCGAATGCCGCACGATCACGCACCGCCAACCGGGTCTCCGCACGCAAGCTTTAAGATTGCGATCGCGCTGAACATTACCATTGTGGTAATGGAGGTGGTTGCAGGCATTTTTGCTCATTCCGTGGCGCTCATCGCTGATGCTGGACATAACTTCACCGATGTCCTATTGCTGTTGCTTGCGCTTGGTGCGAATGTGCTGGCTTCGCGCCCTGCCACAGAGCGCCGCACCTACGGTTTTCGCCGTACTACCATCCTTGCCGCGCTGCTGAACGCGGTGATTATCCTGATAACCACGGGTGCCATCATTTACGGCGCCATTCACCGCCTAACCGAGCCGGTTGAGGTGAACGGTCACATCGTATGGATCTTCGCTGGAATTGCGATCCTGCTGAATGGAGTATCTGCAATGCTCTTCAATCGCGACCGGCATCATGATCTCAATGCGCGCGCGGCGTTCATCCACCTTGCCGGCGATGCAGCAGCATCGTTGGGCGTTCTCATTGCGGGACTCGTTATCGTTTATACCGGAGTGGTTTGGGTTGATCCTGCGGTAAGTATTATTATCGCCATTGTGATCGCGTTCGGGACGTGGTCGGTATTGCGGGATTCTTTCAATCTTGCTGCCGATGCAGTTCCCGCGCAGATCGATCCCGTTGCGATCGAGCAATATCTCCGCAGCATTCAGGGCGTTTCGGACGTACACGATCTCCACATCTGGGCGATGAGCACCACGCACGTAGTGCTCACCGCGCATCTCGTTATTCCCGAGCGCAGCGTAGAGGATGATCTACTGTTTTCGATCTCTCATGTATTGCACGACCGCTTCGGTATCGAGCACACCACGCTCCAGGTTGAGCGCGGCGCACCCGGCTGCGAACTTGCCGATGAGCATGTGATCTGAGGAATTCCTTCTCAATAATGAATTCCGTGGAAAACCGATACTGGTGAAACCATCGCTGCGACAGCGGTCCCGATCGCGCCGATCACGAAATAAACAACTGCGAGAACGATCACGGATACGATCACGTATCCGACTTTCTTATCTTCCGGAACGCTCATCGCTTCTGTTACATGCAGCCAGAATAGATAGATAGCGAAAATTCCTCCTGCGATCGCTGCCAGCCAACCGATGATCGGTATCCGTGAAACGGCTGTACCTATCCACGAAGGAGTTGCGGCAAAAACGAAAAGCTTTAGCGCACCCAGCGTATCGTTTTTCCCGCCGAACGATGGCGCTATCGCACCAAGTATCATCGGAAGAAAGTATAAGGATGCAATGGCCAGCACGAATTGGACCACAACCATCGTGATAACGTAGGTCGTCGAAAACGAGACCAGCAAGCCCATCCCGCCGGTGAATACAAGGGATAACAAGAAAAGAATTGCATACGCAATGGTTATCAGGGTCATACCATAGCGCATCAGGCCGGATTTGTCGTTTTCCTCGGACATAATGCGGGTCCATTCGGCCTGCTGGCTCATCAGTACGTTTTTCGCGTTCGAAATATTCATAGTGTTTGTTTGATTAGAAATGAATGATTCACACAAGGGTCAGATACAAATATACGGACTTTCCGGCAGGATAAGCGGAATTAGGAAATCGAAATTGTGTTACGTAAACGGCCTCACCGGCTACTCTCCTTGTTTCTTGACAGGGATCGTTCAAGCAGGTGTGCATGATAGGCTTTCCCAATTCTTTATTCTTAATTGTTAATTTTTTATTTATATCATGGGTCGAGCATTCGAATTCCGCAAAGCACGTAAATTTAAGCGGTGGGACAAGATGTCCAAGGCATTCACGAAAATTGGCCGCGAGATAGCGATCGCCGTCCGATTGGGCGGCCCAGATCCGGAAGGCAACTCTCGGCTGCGAATGGCGATCACGAACGCCAAAGGGGTGAACATGCCAAAGGATCGTGTCGAGGGTGCGATCAAGCGCGCCTCGTCGAAAGATCAGGAAGCGTTTCAGGAAGTGGTCTATGAGGGCTACGGCCCATCCGGCGTGCCGATCGTGGTGGAGTGCGCTACGGATAATCCCACCCGCACGGTGGCGAATGTTCGCAGCGCGTTCGTTCGCTCGGGCGGTCAGCTTGCTACGACCGGCTCGCTCGATTTCCTCTTCGAGCGCAAGGGTGTATTCAAATTCCCAGCAGAAGGTATCGATCTGGATAACCTAGAGTTAGAACTGATAGATTATGGCGCAGAAGAAATTACCGTAGAAGAAGGAACGGATGAGCGATCATCCGAAGTGACCATCCTGACATCCTTCCCGGATTTTGTAGGAATGTCAAAGGCGCTCGAAGAACGGAAGATCGCCGTTACAAGCGCAGAAGTGCAGCGGCTGCCAACCGTATTCAAAGAACTCTCTGAAGCCGATGAAGAACCCGTTCTCGAACTCATCGAAAAGCTTGAAGAAGATGATGATGTGCAGGCGGTGTACCATAATCTAAAGTAGGGGGACAGAACCGGGATTACGCGGATTAAAGCAGATTACACGGACGATTTTTAGGATTGGATTATTATGCCGGGTACAGTTGTAATTCGAGAAGCGAGGACTGAGGATGCCGATGCTCTTGCGGTTCTGCTTACACAGCTTGGCTATCCACAGGATGCTTCATTCATTGTTCGCAAGCTGTGGGAATTATCGGAGCGTGCAAGCGCGAAGGTCTTTGTGGCAGAGCAAAATGCTTCGGTCGTAGGGTTCCTGAGTTTCGATTCGGAACCCGCCTTCCATCGCGAAGGCCGCATCGGGACGATCACCGCAATCTGTGTGCTCGAATCTCATCGAGGCAGAGGAATAGGACGCAGCTTGGTAGCACAATCTGAGATATTTGGGAAGGAAACAGGATGCGTTCGTATTGCTGTTGCTAGCGGTGTTCAGCGCCACGAAACACACCAATTTTATATGAAGCTCGGTTATGAAGAGAAAACGAAACGCTTCGTAAAAGACTTATAGCAGGAACTTGAATCATAGGAATATTTTATTTGTCATCCTGAGCGGAGCAATTCGACCGAAGGGAGAATTGCGCAGTCGAAGGATCTCCGGTCGTTCATCAATGAGTCAAATTACATGAGATCCTTCGACTTCGTTTGTCCTTCCAAGCATCGTGGGCGATGCGCGTCAGGGCAAACTCCGCTCAGGATGACATGGTAATTTAATCAGCGAAATCCCGGTTCTCCCTTCTGATGTCCAAAGCACGCTCTCAAAAGACTCCCAGCAAAACGGCGCTGCCGCTGAATTCGGTAAAACCGCAGCCGAACCTGTGGGCGCCGATTGCCGCAGTTGCAATTCTTGCCTATGGCCTCTACCGGGCCATTGATTTGAAATGGATCTGCGACGATGCATTCATTACCATGCGGTACGTCAAGAATTTTGTGGATGGCAATGGGTTGGTTTATAATATTGGCGAGCGTGTCGAGGGCTACACCCACTTTTTATGGTTGCTGTTGCTGGCAGCGTCGAAAGCGATCGGTTTCGATCCAGTCGATGCAAGTATGTGGCTGGGCATCGCTGCGTATGCTGGGATTCTCGTTCTGTTATTAGCCATTTCACTTCGCGAGCATAAGAAGAATTCGAAAAGGATATGGTTGCCAATAGCCGCCGCATTATTTGCGCTGAACTACGACACGGCAGAATGGGCCAGCGGAGGATTAGAGACTTCATTCTACGCGCTTCTGATTCTGGGAGCATTTTATTTATGGTTTTATTCGCGTTTTTCTGAGCAACCGCGTCTTTTGCTGACTGGCCTTGCGCTGGCGCTGGTTTCACTCACGCGTCCGGATGGTGTGCTGTTTACTGCAACCGCAGTTGCGCTACTTGCAGTCGTGGGCTTTCGGCGCAAGCAGTCTATGCTATCCTTATCCCGATCCATTGGTATATTGGTTCTACCATCCATAGTCATTGGGGTACCGTATCTGATCTGGAAGTATAATTATTACGGCGATCTATTGCCGCTAACGTATTACGCCAAATCTGCTGACGAGAACTATTTCGGTCAGGGCTTCTTCTATATCTGGCTGTACTTTCGAGTGCATTTCACTTCGGGCATTGCACTTATTCTCGGTGCTTTGGTTTTGACGCAGAAGCAGAAGAAGACTAGCGAATCTGGCAGCGATTCGGATCCAGGCTCGCCCTACTTAACGGCGTTTGTAGCAATTGTGGTCTATCTCATTCTTTTCGTCGCGCGTGTGGGCGGGGATTTTATGTTCGCGCGATTTATCATTCCCGTTGTGCCATTTGTGTATTTAATTATCGAGCAAGGAGTCAAGCAATTGCCGACAAACTTGCTGAAATACCGGATTGGTGTTGGCTTAATTTTGTTGTGTTCGGTTTTTGTGGAGAATAAACTCCGGGATGGTGTTCTCTTTCATTCAGACGAGAGAGGGAATTCCGTCGGGAATTGGGATCTGGGTGGGGAGAGATCGACTCGTGGAATTGCGGAAGAACGTTGGGTCTATTATTATGGTCATTTTAATCTTGGCGGTATTCAGCGGGGAACAATGGATGTTTATTCGGAAATCGGCAAATATCTTGAGACCTACTTCCGGGGATTACCTATCGCAGTTGCGATGCCTGGAGCGACAAACATGGTTGCCTATTATGGAAACTTTTCTAATTGTGTAAATGAATATGGCTTGACGGATACTTATATTGCGCACTCACATCTATCTACCCGCGGACGCATCGGTCATGAGAAAAAAGCACAGGATGAATATCTCCAGAAGAAGCATGTGGAATTTGAATTACAACTTGTCGTTTCGAATTTGCCCCCGGAACTCCATGGAAATACACTGGCTTTTCAAATACCAGATCTTGGCCTTTGGCAATTGGCACGCCTCATAACCTATGATAGCTCGATCATGAATGAATTGGATCGGCGTTTCACGGCAACAAATAACGATTCACGCCTTCCACTCTATCAATATATTATTCCCGAATATGCCGATAAAGTGCTACCCAATAGCTCCCTAGATAAGATCAAGAGTGATTATGACGGATTTCGCAAATTTTATCTGGAGAAGTACCCTGACACCGCACTTTCAAATCTCTTCGAAGAACGCATCGCAGAATTAAAACGGGATTCGGCGAGGTGAACCTGGATTACGCTGATTTGAACGGATTACGCGGATTGTTTATTATACTGCACGAAGCATAAGCATTTCGACAAGATTATTAATGTCCAACGATCGCTCACGAAACACATTCCGCACGGCTCCGGCCTCTAAGCCACTGAATAGGCAGCCAAACCTGTGGCCACCTGTGGCCGCATTGGCAATTTTTGCCTATGGACTGTACCGCGCTATTGATTTGAAATGGATCTGCGACGATGCATTCATCACGATGCGGTATGTCAAGAATTTTGTCGAAGGCAATGGATTAGTCTATAATATTGGTGAGCGCGTCGAGGGTTACACGCATTTTTTGTGGCTGATGCTGCTGGCGGCGTCGAAAGCGATCGGTTTCGACCCAGTCGATGCAAGTATGTGGCTGGGCATCGCTGCGTATGCGGGGATTCTTGTGCTGTTATTAGCCATTTCTCTTCGCGAGCACAAGAAAGATCCGAAAAGAATTTGGTTACCGATAGCCGCCGCATTATTTGCGCTGAATTACGACACGGCAGAATGGGCAAGCGGAGGATTGGAGACTTCATTTTACACGCTTCTGATCCTGGGAGCATTTTATCTCTGGTTTTATTCGCGTTTTTCAGAGCAGCGGCGACTCTTGGTGACCGGTCTCATGCTCGCACTTGTATCGCTTACGCGCCCGGATGGCGTGCTGTTTACTGCAATAGCCGCTGTACTGCTTGGTGTGCTTGGATATCGAAGAAAGCAGCAGTTGTCAGCTATTTCACGGTCAATAGCAACACTCATGTGGCCGTCCCTCGCGATTGGTGTACCCTACTTGATATGGAAGTATTTTTACTACGGCGACCCGTTGCCTCTCACCTACTATGCGAAATCCGCCGACGCAAATTATTTCGGTCAGGGACTTTTTTACATTTGGCTGTATTTCCGAGTATATTTTATCTCTGGAATTGCGGTTGTGGCTGGCTTGTACATTGTGCTTCGGAAAAATCCCCAGGAGGATGCTGTTCGCAGGAGTTCCGATCCAGGTTCGCCCTCACTGGCAGCAACAGTAATCATTGTGGGTTATTTACTGCTGTTCGTTGCCCGCGTCGGCGGGGATTTTATGTTCGCGCGGTTTATCATTCCAGTAGTACCATTTGTATATTTTATTGTCGAAGGAGCATTGAACCATTTGCCGGCCAAAATGCTAAATTACCGAATTGGCATTGCGCTATTGTTAGTAGCTTCGACGATTGTAGAGAACAAACTCCGGGAGGGTGTGCTGTTTCATTTGAACGATAAAGGAAAGCCCGTCGAGAATTGGAACCTGCCCGAAGGAATGAGCGGCTCAACGCGTGGCATTGCCGAGGAGCGGTGGGTGTATTACTCCGATCACTTTTTGATCGGCGGTGTTCATCGAGGCTCGATGGATGTCTGCTCGGAGATCGGTAAAACGTTGGAACCGTATTTTCGAGGCTTGCCTGTCACCGTAGCAATTCCTGGTGCTGAAAATATGATCGCGTATTATGCAAATTTCGCGGTGGTATTGAATGAGTTTGGACTTACCGATTCCACAATCGCGCACTCCGCACTTCTGAAACGCGCCCGCATCGGCCATGAGAAGTTAGCAACCGAAGCATATTTCGTGAAGCGGCACGTTAATGTTGAGATGCAAAATCCGATAGGAACGTTACCTGACCAGCTGCCAGTCAATTCCTGCGCCTTCGAAATGCCGCAGCTCGGCATCTGGCAAACTGCACGACTCGTGACGTACGACCAGCCTCTGATGGATACCCTTGCAGCCCGATTCCGTGCAGCGGACAATAAATCTATCCTTCCCTTATACGAGCAACTGATCCCATACTATGCAGATCATTTGCTTTCCGGACGGCCACTTAATTTGCTCGAAGCGGACTATGCCGCGTTTGAGCAATTGTACTTTAGCCGCTACCCCGAGCCAGCACTCCAACAACGATTTGTTGCCCGCATCGCGGAATTAAAGCGTGACTCAGCGGCGGGGAAGTGAACCGGGTTCAATCCATCGTCTCGACGGCCTCGGCAATTCCATCGATAAGTTCATCCGAGTGCTTCCTTTCAAAAATAAGAGGCGGAAGAAGGCGCAGCACTTCACCGGCGGTCACATTCGCTATGATCTGCTTATCAAAGAGTTGTTTTTGAACCTGCTTTGCGTTCGAGGTGAATTCGATACCGAGCATCAGCCCGCGTCCGCGCACTTCGCGTATGGAGTTCGGATGCTTCTCCTGCAACCCTTCAAAATTTGTTTTGATGTATGCACCCTCGCTCGCAGCGTTCTTCATGTAATTCTTTTCAACAAGATCGAGTACCACGCTGCCCGCAGCGCAGGCGAGTGCATTCCCGCCGAATGTCGTTCCATGGGTTCCAGCCTTCAGCGCTTCGGCAATTTCTTTTCGCGATAGGATCGCTCCGAGTGGTAACCCTCCGCCGATGGCTTTGGCACAAACGACGATATCCGGCCTCATGCCAAGATGTTCGTATCCGAAAAAGCGTCCGGTTCTGCCAATTCCGGATTGAATTTCATCTGCAATAATGAGGAAATTATGCTTCTTTGCAAGTTCGGCAAGAGCGCGAGCAAATTCGGCGGGAACTTCGATAATTCCTCCCTCCCCTTGGATCGGTTCGATAATAACAGCAGCCGTTCGCGCGGAAACGGCAGCTTCAAGTGCATCCACATCGTAGCTTGGAATGCAGGAAGCATCGGATAGGAACGGGCCGAAGTTCTCGCGGTACTTTGCTTTATCCATCACGGAAAGTGGACCGTAGGTGCGGCCGTGGAACCCATTGGCAATTCCAAGGACCTCCGCCTTATACTCGCTCGAAAAAACCTTACGTGCCAGTTTGATCGCGCCTTCGACTGCCTCGGTGCCGGAATTTGTAAAAAACGTGCGTTCCATGCCCGACAGCTGCTCGAGCTTTTCGGCGAGCAGCACTTGCGGCTCCTGCAAGTACAGATTCGAGAGGTGAAGATATTTCCCCGCCTGTTCGCGAACAGCTTCAACGATCGCGGGATGTGAATGTCCCAATGCGTTTACGCCAAGCCCTGCGATCGCATCGAGATACGCTTTACCCGCGTCGGTCGTAATATGCACGCCCTCGGCGCGCGTAACAGCGCCGATCGGAAGCCGTTCGTAGGTTGGAAAGAATGAATTTTTTTCTCGCTCGTAAAGATTTGCCATGGATGCAGCCAAAGATGAATTGTAGAAAAAACGCAAGTCTCGGTATTAAACGAAAATTTATCTAGAAAGTATCAGATAATTTCCTAGAACGTCATTGCGAGGAAACCCCGGAGGGGTTTCCTCGCAATGACGTGTTTCAATGCTTGAATTATCGCATTCGCTCAGGGCGCATGGCTGGAAATAACACGACATCCCGAATGGATTCTTCACCTGTCATTATCATTACCAAACGGTCGATGCCAAAGCCAAGGCCGGCCATCGGTGGCATACCATATTCCATAGAGCGAAGAAAATCTTCATCGAGCACCATGGCTTCTTCGTCCCCTTTCGTGCGTAATCGCGCTTGCTCTTCGAAGCGTGCGCGCTGGTCGAGCGGATCGTTAAGCTCGCTGAAGGCGTTAGTAAGTTCCTGGCCGTTCACATAGAGTTCGAACCGTTCCACCAGCCCCGGCTTTGTCTTGTGCATTTTCGCAAGTGGCGACATCGATAATGGGAAATCTGTGATGAACGTTGGTTGTATCAGATGATGCTCCACTTTACTAGAAAAGATCTCGTCGATAATTTTTCCTGCACCGGCGCTCGGCTCAATAGGAACGCCAAGTGATTTCGCTGTTGAACGAAGCTCTTCTTCATTCATTTCGCTGACATCGACCCCCGCATATTCCTTGATCGAATCGTACATCGAAAGCCTTCGATAGGGAGGAGCGAATTTAAGAGAAGTGCCATCCGCCGCGGCAATATCCATGCTTGCTCCTGTGACCGACCGCGCAACCTCAGCGAATAATTGTTCCGTGAACGACATCATCCACTCATAGTCTTTATACGCAATATAGATCTCGGCCATGGTGAATTCGGGGCTGTGGTTCTTATCCATGCCCTCGTTGCGGAAATCCTTTGCGATCTCATATACACCAACGGCAAGTCCGCCGACGATGAGGCGTTTCAGATAAAGCTCGTCTGCAATGCGTAGAAAAAGATCGAAATCCAGTGCGTTGTGATGTGTCACGAACGGACGTGCGTACGCGCCACCGTATATCGGTTGTAAGACCGGTGTCTCAACTTCGAGATAACCACGTTCATCGAAAAATCGACGGATGGTTGTTATGATCTTCGCGCGCGTTCGAAATGTTTTTCGAATTTCAGGATTGACGGTTAGATCGACATAGCGCCTACGGTAGCGCAATTCTTTATCGGAAAAAGCGTCATGTACGATCTTTTCTCCAGTAATCGGATCGGTCTCTTCTTTTACGACCGGCAACGGCCGAAGCGCTTTTGCCAGCACTTCGAAAGAAGTGACGTGAAGCGTGACCTCGCCGGTTCGAGTGCGGAATATATATCCTTTTACGCCGAGGATGTCACCAATATCGAGCAATCTCAATAGCTCATAGCGCTCGGCGAGTTCATTCGATTTGAAATAAATTTGAATTTTTCCGGCCTCATCCTGCACATGTGCGAACGTGGCTTTTCCCATCTGGCGGATCCCCATAATACGTCCGGCAATGCTTGCTTCTGGGTGTGCGTCCGGATTCGCTTCATCGAAGAGAGCGAAAGCCTGGTCGGAGAACAGGGTACGGTCGAATGCGTAGGCATACGGCTCGATGCCTAGCTCTCGGAGCTGAGATAGCGAGTTTCTTCGCTCGCGCTCCTGATCCGTCAGGGCTTCTGGCCGCTCGGCCTCCTGAATGTTGTGCAAGGCATGCTTGATCTCTTCAGGATGTTCGGTTGGAGGGGTATGGGTAGTGGTCAACGGAGTCGAGGTTTTCTATTAGAGTATGGAAAACCAGCGTGGAATGCGTTTCATTCGAACTTTTCGTCGTTCAGTGGCCTGGACTCGGGCCCAGCGTTGGAAAGCGATAACGAATGTGGTATTGCCGGCTAAGCGATTTCCCGATCGTCTGAAGTAAGATGCGAAGATCTGCGATAAGATTGGCAGTGTAGTAATCCCCACCCGTCTTTCGAGAGAGCCATTCAAGGCGGTTATCCTCCTCGGTGCGAAAATTGATGGCATAAAGGCGAAGATGGCAGCTAAGCAAAAGTTTTTCGAGCAGTTCTATTGAAGTATTACTGGCATTATCCTCGCCATCGGTGACTACGATCAGCACATCGTTCCGTGAACTATCGCGGGTTTTGAATGTACCCCGATGTTCCTTTCGCATAGTGATATTAGTTACAGCCGCCGCAATGGCGTCGTAAAGCGGCGTTAGTTGCGTACGAATCGTATCGAAATAATGCCAGAACTTGCTAAGCGAACCCATCGTATCGGTAAATTCATGTTGAGCAATGAAAATCGATTCTCGGTTTGTATAGAGATGCATTGCGTCGCGGTACCGATCGTCAAAAGTTACGGCTTGTCCGATCGCGCCTGCTGGAAGCGTGTTGGCGATACTATCGCAAGCAACTGTCAGCGAATCGAATGCGTGGAACATGGAACTGGAGTTATCGAGCACGAAGCTGAGAGCAAGTCTGCTATTAAATTTCCAGCTAACGGAATCGATCGAAAGGATCTCGGCGATTCGCTTTCCACTTGTCACGCGAAGATCGTCAAGATCCGGTTGTTCTCCCGGTGAGAGTCCGGATAGCTCGATCCATCCCTCATTCCAATTTACGCTATCGGTGTGGACCTGGGCGGCTCTGGGATCGTTTAGTTCAATGGTGATCGGTTGGGCCAACAATTGAGATATGCTTATAATGAGGAAGAAAAGTGTAACTAATGTTCGCACAAAGCAAACCCTTAAACTGTCATCCTGAGCGGAGTTTGACCCGACGAAGGAGGGGCAAACGAAGTCGAAGGATCTTTTGTGAATGCAAGAGATCCTTCGACTCCGTAATGCTCCCTTCGGGAGCATTACTTCGCTCAGGATGACAATTTTACCAAAAAGAGTATTGAAAAACTTTTTCCTCATCTCAAAAATCCCAAACATCTCATAAGCTTGTCCTGAGCTTGTCGAAGGATCCAGGTTCAGACAATCCTATTTCAGCCATCCCATTGGGTTTTGTTTCGCTTTTCCTTTCCATACCTCGAAATGAATGACGGATCCGCTCATTTCATTTGAACCGCTCCTGCCGATCGTTTGGCCGGCCCGAATATGGGTTCCCTTTTGCACAGAGGCGTCGCCCAGATCGGCATACACCGTATGAATACCGCCCGAATGACGAATGACGATCACCGTTCCGTAGCTGGGGAGCGTTGCGACAAGGTCAACCTCACCCTCTGCGGCAGCCTTCACGCTGGAGCCCTCCGGTGCGGCAATGTCGATTCCCAGATTCATGGTCACGGTTCCCAAGTCTGCGTTGCGATGTTCGCCAAACCCTTGCGCGATGTGATGCGAGGTGCTGGGCCAATCGAGCGAATGCGGGCCGTGAGCGGGGCCGAGTGATGCATCGTTATCTACTTCATCATCGCGTGAAGCCGTCCGATGGCGCGTTTTTGTGGAGCGTCGTGCAGAGCGTTCGCTGGTCACCAGGCCTGCGATTATATGTTCAAGGCGCTTTTCGCTTGCACGGCGTTCATCCAAGAGCTTTCGCAGCCGAGCCTTTTTGACTTGTATCTGAGCCAGTGCAGCGGCTTCGGATGCCTTTTTCTGTTCGATGGTTGTGGATTCGTTCTGGTGTGCTCCGATCTGTTGCTGTTCTGTTGCTATCGTAAACGCCAGGGTTTCACTTGATGCACCGAGGGACTGTTTCAGCGAATCGAGCCGCGCATGGTCTAGGGAGTGTGCTCTGGAAATGATCTGCGCATAGTAGGACATGCGAACTGGATCGGATGCCGAGGATCCAGTCAGCAGAGGGTCGTGAGGATCGATCGGAGCCAGCGAACCTTGCATATATAACTGACGGCTGCTATTGGCATAAGCCTGTTTTCTCGATTCGAGTAGGTTCGAGGTTTCTGTAAAAGATCGGTCAACCTCTGATTTTTGTCCGGCTAGATCAGCGGCTTCTTTTTCTAACCGAGCGATCGTTGCTTTGAGGCTGGCTTGGCGTTTTTCAAAGGCCCGGATGGTCTCTTTTGAGTGTTTTTCCTTTTTTTCGTGCTCGCGAAGCTCGGATTCATATTTTGCTATCTCCTGTTGCAATTTGGCAAGTGCTTTTTCAGTGGAAGCACGCTTCTGCTGAAGCGCCTGGGATGTTTTACGTCCCGAGCCTTTTTTTCTGGGATGTCGTCGTGCAGCGTCGGATGTTACAGCCGCGACGAGTACCAGTGCAAGAATTGCTATGAGTTCGACTTTTTTCACAGTCCGAAGTTTCATCGACGATGATCGCTCATTTGAGGATGATCGCTCATTTTCCGATGACGATTGTTGATTCCCTATCGTAACGCTTCCATGGGCGAAGTAGTCTCTCTATTTCCGTATTCCCATCGTCCTTCCGGGCGGAGGGCATGCTTTGCCGCATGGTTGCGAGTTGTTCCAATTTTGTTTGCTTTGCTTCTTGCTGGATGGACGCTTCCGCTAAAAGCTCAAAGAAATACCTGGAGGTTCGTTGGAACATTCAATACACCCATCGGTTGTGGATATTTCTTCGATGAGAATCACGGGCTGATAGGTTCCGGAGTTCGCTGGGCAGAAGTGGTTCCGGGCGGCCCCTGCTCGATCTACAAAACCACCGATGGCGGCGCAACCTGGGCTGCCTCATTTGTCCCGAGATCGATCGGTGGCGCAGTTACCTCGATCTGGATGCAAGATACGCTTATTGGTTACGCCTCGATCTTGCCTTCGGTGATGTACGATCAGAATTTTACCTTTGGCGGTTCATCCCTCTGGAAAACGACCGATGGCGGCAGTACCTGGTTCGATCCATATCATCAGGATCACGCGATCACATCCGTCTATGGTCAAAATGGACTTCTTATTTTTACAAAATGGGATAATGCCGAGTGGACAAGGCATGCGCCACCGGATCTGGCAGGAGGGAATTATTCATTCGATGACGGCGCAAGCTGGACAACGGCGTTCCGCAGAGGAAATGGCATTGCCTTTTCCGATAGCCTCAATGGTGTGGTCACCGAAATGAACGACGATCAAGGCGGCAATAATTTTTGGGCCACGATGGATGCCGGCCGAACGTGGCAGTCGAGCGTAAGTAATAATCAGTATGAATCATGGTCGGTCTGCGCCCTGCAGGGGCAGCGGATCTATTTTTGTGCAAACGAGTCCCAGGCTGTGCAGGGTCTCGATCTGCCTCACCAATCGATCAATTGGTCCACCGACGGAGGTTTTACCTGGAGCCAGCGAGCCAGTTTTCCAGCTATGCACTTTACAGGTACGATCGATGGGGTTGGCAATACCCTGTATTTCCAGACGGATTCTGCAACCCCCTACACTTACCCGGATGCATATTCCTATCGCCATGGGATGTACCGTTCGGATAACGTCGGCGCATCATGGCATTATGTGAATGGTCCCGAGAATAGCCGCGATACACGGTTTGTCGTCACCGGATGTATGGGTCAGGTCGTCTATGCGTTCGATGGATATGGGAATGTTTATAAAACCACAGATGGCGGCGATGGCACGCTCACCGGGGAATTCAGCTTAAGCGCTGATACGATCCAATGGCAGCCGAATCCTTGCGGAGATACGCTTACATTCAGTGTGACAGGAGCCAATTGCATCCCGATCACGATCGACTCTGTTTCGCTGGCTGGAACTACCGAGTTCCTGCCCATTCCAAACGATACAACGCTGCCGCAGACATTGCAAACGGGCGATAGTACGGAACTACAGCTTCTCTACTCACCGACGAAAAGTGGCAAAATTAGTTCGCAAATAACGATCTATGCACACTCGGGAGAAGACGTGGTTACAAAGGTGCTTACCATCATTACGCAAAATGATGAGACCTCGGAACTCACTCTTTCCCGGGACACAAGCCGAATGATCGCCACGGCATGCACGATCGCTGCCGATACAATCTATCTTTCCGCTGTTGCGTGCCCGGGCATGGCGCTGGATTCCGTATCGTTTACTCGCCATGAAGTGAGCTTGTCCGATCCGCTGCCGATGAGCCTTGCCGACAGTGAATCGTATCCTCTCCATTTTGTCTTTCAGCCGGATACTGCGGGCGTCGATACGATCGTTGCGATGCTTTACGCTCATGTGGGACGCCGCATTTACGATACGACCATCACGATTTTTGTTCAATCGATCGCAGTTCCCGAACGGCTCACTCTGGATACCACCCAACTCACACTTGCTACTAAATATTGCAAGCCCATCCTATCGAGAATCGATCTTTTTGCGCCGAGTTGCGACAGCATTGTTTTCGATTCTGTCGTGTCGTCGAATGGTAACTTTATTTTGCAATATGCACCCACCGGATTGGCTCCGCAATCGGGAGATAGTATCAGTATCGAGTACTCGCCTGATTCGGCTGGCGTTTCCAATGAACTTGTGCATATCTACGCACATGGGAAGTGGGGCCGTTGCGATACAACCATTACCATTATTGCAAGTAACTTTAGTCTGCCGCAATCGGCAACGCTCTCGCAGGATTCGGTTACACTTGCAACGGGGAGCTGCCTGCCGCTGTCGGATACGCTCGCGCTCGGCAATCTGGGTTGTGGCGAGCTTTATCTCGATTCGGTTTCGATCGGGGATGACAGCGAAATGTTTGTTAGCTACGACACCACCCAATTGCCGATCCAGAGCGGGAGCGCGCTGCCAATTCGCATCGCATACAGCCCGTTGAATGGAGATGCAAAGGTCCTCACGCTTCGGTTGCGTTTGCATACCACGCAGCGGGTGTTTGATACAACGGTTTCCCTCAGCGTATCCAATATCATTTCCCCCGAGCCGCTGGCCTTATCGCCGGACTCCCTCTGGCTTTTCACGAAATATTGCCAGCCGGTAACGCTCCCATTCTTCATCGGGAATGTGGGATGTGACTCGATGATCGTTGACTCTCTTGTTGTTTCCGGCGATCTGCTCAAAGAGTTCTCTGCACCCAAATATGCGAACTCGCTCAAGGCGGGAGAGTGGGATTCGGCGTCCGTTACGTTTACTCCCGATAGCACGGGCAGCCGGACGATCGGTGTCAAGCTTTATGTACGCGAAAATGGAGTGGCTATCGACACCGTGCTTAGTATAGGCGCGAAAAATCTCACTGCGCCGACGCCCTATATTCCGGCGCTGCCATCGCTTACAGCGGGGCAATCCCTGGAAATTCCCATCATGCTTGCGCCTACGACAGATACATTTTCGATTCATAGCTATGGGTTTCATCTTTCGTTCAACACCGATCTGCTGACGCCAAAAGAGTTGGATTTTGCAAACACATGCTCCGCGCGCGTCCTGAACGATACTCTGATAATGGAACCCGGAGTTGGATGTTCAGGCCGCGTAACGCTTATCGACACGGTTTCCGATACGTCACAGCTTCAATTGCCGCTGGTATATGTGAAGGCGAGCGTGTCGCTTACTATTGATACAACCACCACCGTCGCTCTCGATTCCTTTGCCACCAATGCGGAACCCGCATTAGGACTGTGCGGCACACCTGAACAGCCATTCACGATCGCAATGGCATGTGGCGATCCATACCTACTCGAATTGCTGGCTACAAATTCCGTAGATTTCAACTTTATTTCGGTAGCGCCAAATCCCGGTTCGAATGGCAACTGGGATGTCGATTACATCACGCGCGCGGAAATGTCTGCCTTAACGCTTGATATTTACAATGCAGCCGGCGCGCGCATCTCACATATCACCGATCTGCCGGGCGCAGTTGGTGAGCACCATGCATCCATCCCCATCCCCAACGCCAGCGGCGATTACTTCCTTGTCTTAGGAAATGGCAAGGAGCAAACAGCAAGAAAGGGGAGTGTGACGAGATGAGGAAAAGGATTCTCGTCCTTGTGCGATTTCTTGCAAGCACTGGGAACGCTTTGGCTCAGGAGATTTCATTGAATCTCACTGATTCGGTAGAGTATTGTGACACGCTGTATTACGAAGGTTGCTCTGTATACACGCAAAACCATCAGTGGCAGCAATGCTACGATACGTTGAAGAAGTTCATCGAGACCTGCCCGAACGCTCCAGAGTCTTGGCGCGCGTTTGGAGCAATGAGCGTTGCAGCTCAGAATCTTAATAATCCCACAAATGATATTATATATGATAATTTTCAGTTTTGGCTTGAGTCTGTCATGTATCTGAATACGACAGATCCGGAATACTTCTGTGCTTGTGTGGAGTCCCTCCCATTAGCTGATCCTGCTGATAGCACTGCCGCGACCCTCCAGTTAGGGACAAATCGTGCTCTGGCTCTTGATCGTTGGCTCTTACAAAACACTACTTGTGATACGGGTGAACTACGAAGCGATTACAATGCTGGCAGAACAAACCAAATTATCACACATGAAATTGATTCCGCGGACGGTAATTACTATCCGCTGGATACAACTCTTCCGCCGCTGGATTCAATTCAATCAGGACTTCAGGAACTACTGGAAAAACATCTCCTATACGCCGATGTACCCGAGAATTATGTGGGAATGATCTCCAACGTCACTACAAATCCGAATCCAGTAACGTCGGGAACAGTAATATCCTTCGGCATCAGCAAAGAGGCGTATGTGAAAATCGAACTATTCGATGTGTTAGGGCATGAGGTTGGCTCGGCAGAATTCGAGAGCTTATTCGAGCCGGGGAATAATTCGGTTTCAATCTCGCTGGCGGAACTGAACCCCGGCACGTACTTCGCGCGCATCGCGACAAATTATGGCGAAACGCATACGGTGAAGATCGTTAAAGAATAACGACCCCGCCTCACCCCTGCCCCTCTCCCTGCTGGGAGAGGTGTATATTATTTTTTTATTCCTCTCCCCCAGCCGCGGGAGAGGTTAGGTAAGGGATCGGTGTTTTCACATCAAACATTCTTTCAATAAATATGAAAATATCCATCGGCAGCGACACTGCAACAGAATTAACGCAAGCTCTTAAATCCGAGCTTGAGCAGCGCGGGCACACGCTCGTGCAATTTGGCCCACTCACTATCGGCGAGGCCAACCGCGATTGGCCGCTTGTTGCGGAGGGTGTAGCGCGGGCGGTTGCAGACGGCAGTGTGGATGAAGGCATCGTCTGCTGCTGGACTGGCACCGGTGTAGCCATCGCAGCAAATAAAATTGATGGCATTCGTTGTGCGCTTTGCGGCGATGCAGAAACAGCGCGCGGAGCGCGCATTTACAATCACGCGAACGTGCTTGCCCTCAGCCTGCGTGCAACGCCAGTTCCAGTTATGAAAGAAATACTCGATGCGTGGTTTAGGACCGCGATCGATTCAGGCGAAGCACAAAGCGCGTGGAATAATGAGCAGGTTGCGCGCGTCGGGGCAATGGAACAAACTTAACCAGGATTACGCTGATTTTTGCGGATTACACTGATTTATTTTCATTGTCATTCCCTTGTCCGCAGCAATGACAATGTACCTTTCTAAGCATTCGCAAACTGAAGTTTGCGCTACACCACACGAGCTTTCGCCGCCGCTTCTTTCGCCCGTTCGCGTAAAACATTTATCGGAGTTCCTAACTTATCGTTGGCAAGCGCAACGCCCATTCTGCGGTACTTGCGAGTAGTAGGTTTGCCGAAAATTCTAATTTCGATGCCGGGGATGGAGAGCGCATCGGTTATGCCTTCATAGTTTGGCTCATTCGGGGATTCTTCCGGAGCGAGAATAACTGCGCTTGCCCCGGCGCGTTCGAGGGTAATGGCAGGAATTGGCAGACCAAGTACAGCACGGGCGTGCAACTCGAATTCCGTTAGGTTTTGCGATCCACTCATGGTAACCATTCCGGTATCGTGCGGACGCGGGGAAAGCTCGGAGAAATACACGCCGTCTTTGTTGGATAAAAAGAATTCTACGCCCCAAATGCCGAATCCCGTCAGCGATTTGGTGACTGCTCCCGCCATTCTCTGCGCTTCGGCAAGATGTGCGGCGCTAATCTCAGCAGGCTGCCAGCTTTCCATGTAATCGCCGCGCTCCTGCCGGTGGCCGATGGGCGGACAAAATAGCGTTTCGCCATTCCGCTGCGTTACTGTGAGCAACGTAATTTCCGAATCGAAAGAAATAAATTCCTCGACGATCACTTCACCAACTTTGGCGCGGCTCTTCGTCATTGCGATCTCCCAGGCATGCTCAATCTCGCTTGCGTTGCGAATGTACGATTGCCCTTTGCCGGATGATGACATCAGTGGCTTCACCACGCATGGAATCCCGATCTTTGCAATAACATCACGGAATTCTTCTATTGTCTTTGCATACTCGTAGCGCGCAGTCTTAAGACCTAACTCTTTCGAAGCCAGATCGCGGATGGCTTTGCGGTTCATCGTGAAATTCGCCGCTCGCGCGCTGGGAATTACTTGGATGCCTTGCTTCTCGTAATCGTAGAACCGCTCGGTGCGAATAGCTTCGATCTCAGGCACAATAATATCCGGCTTATGCTTTGCAACAATGCGGTCGAGATCGTCGCCAGAGAGCATGTCGATAACTTCGCACTCATTCGTGACCTGCATGGCGGGCGCACCATCGTAAGAATCGACGGCGATGACGCGGTGACCATATCGCTTTACTGCAATAGTAAATTCTTTCCCAAGTTCGCCGGAGCCGAGAAGGAGGATGGTCTTTTTCATTTCGTATACTGATTACTTTGCTTTAAGCATTCCTCGTATCGGAAGCAATCGGTGGTGTGGTCGTTCACCATTCCAACGGCTTGCATGAACGCATAGATAATAGTTGGTCCAACAAATCGGAATCCTTCCGCTTTCAGCGCCTTGCTCATCGCCTGGGATTCTTTCGTTTCAGAGGGGATTTGCTTGCCGGCCTTCCATTTATTCACGATAGTCTTCCCATCCACGAATTGCCAGAGAAAGTCATCGAAGGATTCGCCACGCTCTCGTAGAGCGAGATACGCTTTAGCATTTGAGATCGCGGATTCGATCTTCAGCTTGTTGCGGATGATACCGGCATCGTTCATCAACCGTTCAAAGTCGCGCTTGCCATAGCGCGACATTGTTTCAGCATCGAACTTATGAAATGCTTTTAGATAACCTTCCCGCTTGCGTAGAATGGTAACCCAGCTCAGCCCCGCTTGTGCGCCATCGAGAATGAGTTTGGCGAAGAGCTTGTCATCATCATGTTCTGGAACCCCCCATTCGGTGTCATGATAGACCGCCATGAGCGGTTCCTTTTGCATGGAAGCCCAGGCACAGCGGGTTTGATTCATTCGATGGAGTAAATTATGCGCGCATCTGAAAGGATACTTGCTCTCGCGCGAGGTTTAATGCTGTTCTTCTCTCCAAGATCGGCTGGAATTCCAAACAACTCCTGTAGCTGGAGTTTTAATTCGACAAATTCAAATAAACTGATTTTAGAATCTGGCTGAAATTCTACAAGCAGATCAATATCGCTGTCGTGCCGATGGTCGCCGCGTGCTCTCGATCCGCAAACTGATAACTCTTTCACAAAATATTTGTGAAGAGTCGCCAAAAACGGCTCATCCTCGACAATTATTTCACCGATATTCATTCGAAAGCGAAACGCAGGACTTCAAAATGAGTTTCTTCACATCCCTATTTTTTTTATCATTCCTAACCTACTTAATAACCTTTTCCAGCACCGCAATAATATGCGTTCCACCATCCAGCGCGCCCGGCTGACGGCTCGCTTCAAATTCGATTTCTAAAAAGGCATTCCAAAATTCAGCATCTAACCAGCGATCATCAAGTACATTTTCCCGAGCATAAGCAAGAAAGTTTGATGCACTCATTTCAAGCACTATGCAAGAATGATTTTCAAGCATAGCCTTCAGTTCTGAGACTAAAAACAATCTACACCGATGCCCTGTCGCACTATACTTCTCATCCAATAAACCGGTCTTGAAGGGGTCTTCCAAAGCCCAAAATCCGTTGGTGTCAACCAACGAGATCACATCAGGGAAAAGATGCCTCAATGAGCCCAATCGAGACATCACACTGAATAGAACAATGCCGCCGCTTTTCGTGACTCGTAAACATTCCCTGATGGCATCATCCGCACGGTCAAGCGCATAACTAATTGGCCCGCCAAATGCAACGACAGCATCGAAGCTGTTATCTGCAAATCGCGATAGGTCAGTAATGTCACACGGTATGCGTTCGCGAATACTCGATTCGAATCCTGCCTCGGAAACATTCTGCTTGTTAAATTCAAGCTGGACGGTCGATATGTCGCCAACGGTTATCGACGCTCCGATCCTTGCTAATTCAATAGTAAATCTACCGGGACCTGCACCAATATCCAGCACAACATCTCCGGACTTAATATATTCCTGGAGATAATGTTGGTGGATTGCAAGACCAACTCGCGAGGCTGCATTGCGCTCGAACCGAACCCATTCGCGCTCACCATAAGCATCATAAAAAGCTTCCGTGTGTGCGCGGTCGTACTTCATTTTATGCCGCTACCAATTCCCGCAGTTTCGTTACCAGCATATCGACGTTCTTCTTCGCATCGCCGAAGAGCATACGGGTGTTCTCTTTGTAAAAGAGCGGATTGTCGATTCCGGCATAACCGGATGCCATCGAGCGTTTCATCACAACAGCGGTTTTTGCTTTCCATACTTCGAGTACAGGCATTCCGGCGATGGGGCTGGTGGGATCTTCCAGCGCCGCGGGATTGACGATGTCGTTCGCACCAATGACCATTGCAACGTCGGTCTCCGGGAAATCCTCGTTGATCTCATCCATTTCGAAAACAATATCATAGGGAACATTTGCTTCGGCAAGAAGCACGTTCATGTGGCCGGGCAAACGTCCTGCAACGGGATGGATTCCGAATCGAACATTCACGCCTTTATCGCGCAGGATCTTCACCATTTCTGCAAGCGAGTGCTGGGCTTGCGCAACGGCCACGCCATATCCTGGAACGATAATCACGCTCTTTGCATCGCTCAGCATTTCGGCGACTTCATCGTTGGTGGTTGCAGTCACCTCGCCTTGCGGCTGCGCACCAGCGGCGGGTGATACGCCTTCTGCCGTTCCAAATCCACCAAGGATGACGCTGATGAACGAGCGGTTCATCGCTTTGCACATGATGAAGCTAAGAATTGCGCCGGAGCTTCCGACAAGTGCGCCGGTAACAATGAGCAGATCGTTCGAAAGCATGAATCCTGCTGCTGCTGCTGCCCATCCGGAGTAACTATTCAGCATCGAAACCACAACCGGCATATCCGCGCCGCCGATCGCCATAACGAGGTGAATGCCGATCACGCACGCAATAGCTGTCATGATAATAAGCGGCATCATTCCAGCATGTGCCGCATCTTGCGGAGCAGACATGAACATAACTCCCAATATTATGACTGCGACGATCATCGCAATGTTCAGCAGATGTCTGCCGGGAAGCATTAAGGGCTTACCCGAAATCTTGCCGTTCAGTTTACCGAAAGCGATCACGGAGCCGGTAAAGGTCAGGGCGCCGATAAATATTCCGATATAGATCTCCAAAAGATGTATGGTTTCTTCAGACCCCGCGAGCCCGCTTCCTGCGCCAAGATAGTTACTGAATCCAACAAGCACCGCTGCTGCACCAACGAAGCTGTGAAGCATTGCCACAAGCTCCGGCATAGAAGTCATCGCAACACGCGAAGCAAGAAAGCTCCCAATGATCGCGCCGGGAATGAGCGCACCAATAAGCGGCACATATCCATTCGATTGCATGAGTAATGCCGTTGCAATAAGCGCAAGCGCCATGCCGATCATACCGAAGAGATTCCCGCGGCGGGAAGTCGCGTGCTGAGATAGACCGCTTAAGCTCAAAATAAAAAGAGCAATAGCGGCGATGTAACTTGTAGTAGCGAAGCTTGTACTCATTTAAAATCTAATCCAAAAAATCCCAATAATCCCATAAATCCAGGTTCAGACAATTATTTCCTGAACATCTTAAGCATGCGCTGCGTGACGAGGAACCCACCAAAGATATTGATGCTCGCTAAGAATACTGCGATAATGCTCAGCGTCAGCACGATGGTGGGAATATCGCCGCCTAATTGCAGCATTCCCCCGATGATGATGATACCAGAGATGGCATTCGTCACGCTCATGAGCGGGGTGTGCAGCGCAGGTGTTACATTCCAGATCACTTGCCATCCCAAAAACACGGCAAGTACAAAAACGGTGAAATGCTGTAGGAATGATGTTGGTGCGCCAAGTGCAAGCCCGAGAAATACGAGCATTGCGATCGCAAGAGGAACTACTTTTGCTGCCGTCGATTTCGGTTTTGGCTCTTTCTTCGCCACAGCAATTGCTGCGGGTTTTGCAACGGGAGCTGGAGCAGCCTTCGGTTTTGGTGGCGGCCACATGATGTTGCCGTTTTGCGTGATGAGCGCACCACGCACGACTTCGTCTTCAAGATCGATGTGGTATTTTTCCGAGCCACCCATATCATCGAGCAGATGATACAGGTTCATGCCATAAAGCTGGCTGGCTTGCGATGCCATGCGGCTCGGAAGATCGGTGTAACCGACGATAGAAACTCCATTATGCTGAGCAACTTTTCCAGGCTGTGTCATTTCGCAGTTCCCGCCGTTCTCTGCTGCAAGATCGACAATAACGGAACCTTCGCGCATGGCCTCGACCATTTCACGCGTAATGAGCTTCGGTGCTGGTTTGCCTGGAATAAGCGCCGTGGTGACGATGATGTCAACCTCTTTGGCTTGTTTCATAAAAAGCTCCATCTCGGCTTTTATGAATTCCGGGCTGACTTCTTTTGCGTATCCGCCTTCGCCTTCGCCGCTCTCGTTGATCTTTACTTCGAGGAATTCAGCGCCCATGCTCTGAATTTGCTCTTTCACAGCTGGGCGCACATCGAACGCACGAACGATAGCGCCAAGGGATTTCCCCGCGCCGATCGCTGCAAGTCCGGCGACCCCAGCGCCAATGACGAGAATTTTCGCAGGTGGAATTTTTCCGGCGGCTGTGATCTGACCGGTGAAAAATCGTGGGAAAAGATTGGCTGCTTCGATGATCGCTCGGTATCCGGCGATATTCGCCATGGAAGAAAGCGCGTCCTCTTTCTGCGCGCGAGAGATACGCGGCACGGCGTCGATCGCGATAACATTCGCATTTCTGGCAGCCAGTGTCTTTACAAGCTCGGCATTTTGCGCTGGAGCAATGAAAGAAATAAGCGTTTTCCCTGGAGAAAGAAGATCGGCCTCGTGAAGCCCTAGCGCCGCATTCTGTTCTGGGGCCCGGACTTTCAGGATAATATCGGCACTTGCCCACAGCTCGCGCGCATCTTTGGCAATGCGGCAATCGGCTTCGACATATCGAGCATCCGGGAAATCGGCAGACTCTCCTGCTCCGTGCTCGATGAGTACAGAAAAGCCGAGTTTTTGGAGTTTCCGGGCCGTATCCGGTGTGGCAGCCACGCGGCGTTCGCCGGCGTGAATTTCTTTCGGAATTCCGATCAATAGCTTTTTGGATTGCTGACCGTCGGAGTTCGGAGGAGTCCCGCCTTGAGCGGTAGATACCGGAGGAGGTGGCATCATTGTTTGGATCTCAGTCATGGATTATGATAAGAGTACGCTTATTTCGGCGCTCCAAACGAAGACAAAGGCAAAATGGTTAAAACAAATGTACGATTATCCTCTCGCCTCTGAGGTTTGATCTGCGAATTTTGCTTCTCGCAACTTTGTACATTCCTCACACGGGCAGATCATTCGAAGATAATCCCAGGAATAAATGCCGGTGTTGTGACCATCTTTCCATGAAGCCTGCACGCCGTAGCCCCCGGTTGGCGTAAGAGAAGTGAGTTCATTCATTCCCGGCGTGAACATCGGCAGTTTCGCGGGCGCATAGACCGTCCCGAATATTACTTCGCCTTTGCACGCCGCGCACGGGCATTCCTGCCTCAGATACGCGAGCGGGTATCGCGAGCTGTGCCCATCGTCCCATTGCACGATCAAGTCGGTTTCCTCGCGTTTAATTTGGAGTGCTCTCATTATCGCAAGATGAATTATCGGAAGATTGAGGAGGGAAGGAATAATGGGTCGGATGGATCAGCATTCGGTGCCGGAGTACTGTATTCCATCGCGTCATTCGGGGAGTGCCATCATTGTTGTGGACCGGGCGCAGTCGGCATACCTTTCGTCATATCCACCACAGGGAATCCATGGGACGGCGAAAACCACGCAGGGTCAAGCAAGCTTGTGGTGTCCATAGAAATAAGGCGAAGGTCATTCTCATGTCCCTCAATATTGCTTTTGCTGCCGACAATGAACCCTTGGAATTCGAATATATAATTCTGCTGCTGGCCCACTTGCCAAATATGCGACTTGAGGCTCATATTCCCTGCAACAATGGTGGTATCGCCTCGAACAATGTATCCCTGCTGACCGAAATAACTTCCAAATTGATCGTCTGGAGTTGGCACATCGCCATTAGGCAGATGGTAAAGGCTGTCGGAGATTCGATCCAGAAGCCGGATTTCTTTTTGCTGAACGGAATCCACAACGGTGACGCTGCTGCCACGACGCACCGTGTACGTTATAGTCGAATGAAACTGATCTTTGACGGCAATTTCGGAATGAACAAGGTGTGCTTCAAGGAAGCCGGAACTATCTTCATAGATGTCTTCCCAACCTCGCGTGTCGCCCAAGTATTCGAGATGCAGCCAGGCATGGCGCACGCCGAACGGGTGAAAATTATTTCGTTCTCCCGGAGGTAATTGGCGTGAACAACCCGCGGTCAAACCGCAGAAAAGCACCACTAAAAACAAATTTCTATGAACCATTTTTTCTTCCTATCACCATTCGATAAACCAAGAGCAGTATCACGGCTCCGAGAACGGACATTACAAACCAGATAAGGCCCCCAGTTGCGCTGATCCCAAGCTGACGCGCAAGCACACCACCAATGATCGATCCGATAAGCCCAATAAGCATGGTTACCACGCAGCCACCAGGGCCGCGGCCTGGCGCGAGGAATTTCGCGGATGCCCCGATGGCAAGTCCTATAAGTGCGATCCAAAGATAATGCATATCAATACTATCGAATTTGGAAGAACGACTAACTGGCGCTGAAAGCTCCGCTTGTCAGCGGACGCAACGGAGATTTGCCTCGGCGTTCCCTGAAAATTGATCCAACAATTGACGTTGAGACGTTTGCGTTACCGACCGGTGCTTTTCATCGATGGTGCTCATTCTAAAGCTCGCTCGCTCGAGGATCTCCAACATTTCTTTGGCACCATTTGGATGCCGCTGATCCAGCCCGGAAGGCCAGAATTCTGTGAAGATCACAAGCGGATGTTTCGATGCGAGTAACTCCGTGCCGCCACGGAGCGCATCCAATTCCGATCCTTGCACATCCATAATTATGGCATCTGGTTTTCGATGGCCTTCAGAAATGAAGGAGTCAATCGAGAGAACATTCACAACGACATGCTCTCGGCTTGCAATGTTCTGAAGCTGGTGATCTCCGGAATTCGTTGAGCTGATCGACAGGACTGCACTTCCAACTGCTGCACCGACGGCGGCTTGAATTAATTCGATATTCGAGATCCGGTTTTCCGCGACGGTACGTTGAAGCAATTCGAAATTTTCCGGCGCGGGTTCAAATGCGTACACTTTTCCTTGCGGGCCAACGCACTCCGAAGCAAGGATGGAGTAATACCCAAGATTTGCGCCGATATTATAAACGGTCAGGCCAGGCTTGAGATGCTCTTTTACAAGCTTTGACTCAAAAGGCTCATAGGCATGGTACATGATGAGTTGATGCGCCACGCCGCCATCCTCGGCACGAACGTACATGTATCGGCTCGGCGCATCGCCAACGATGGTTCCAGGAACTGGCACTTTTCGGATGCCGGTAATGCCAAAAAGGGGGAGAAGTTTGTGTAGCCGGAAAGAAAGCTTGTGATGAAAATTATTTATTCGCGCAGAACGGTCATACCCGTGACCTGTAAACAGAACAAGGAGTGTTCTCAATATTTCAAAAAAAAAGCGGCGCATTTAATCCTTCCCAAAGACATCCAAAAAATCGGTCCCAGCCTGCATATCCTGGTCATTATTTGCAATGATCCATCCCTCGGCAAGCTGCTGATCAACAAGGCCATCGATGAACCGGCTTGGCTTGGAGAGCACAATGCCGGATTCGCGGTCGTATAGATTGGTCGGATACGTAATGATGAGATGTTCCTTCGCACGCGTGGCTGCGACGTACATCAACCGCCGTTCTTCTTCCAGATCTTCCGGGTCACGAGCGGCATGAACCGATGGGAACCTGCCATCGAGGCAGTTCGTGATGATGACGGTGTTCCACTCCAATCCTTTGGCAGAATGGATCGTGCTCAGCGTGAGAATTTCATCATCGCGGGTGCCTTCTTCCACATCCGTCATCGAGTCCGTCGGCGGGTCGAGCGATAGATCGGATAGCAGCGAAGTTAGCGAACGGTATCGCTCCGTGATAAGCTGAAATGTTTCGATATCCTTCTCTCGCTTTTGGTGATCGTCGTATTTTTTGCGAAGGATGGGTTTGTAATATTCGATAAGATGCTCCATTTTCTCCGGCGGAGTCAGTTTTTCGTTCGAAACAAATTTCAGCGTGCTAAATAGGTTAACAAGATTGTGCGGCAATTTCTGCGCCTCGAATGGGACATAAGCCTTACTCCTCTCCCTCTCGGGGGAGAGGTTGGGTGAGGGGTCTTCATCCGGTTCCCTGAATTTCCCGAATGACACACGTCCATCCCCAATATCGTTGACGATCTTCTCAGCCGTCTTCGGGCCGATGCCATCATGAAGAAGTAATATCCGATACCAACTCACTGCATCTTTCGGATTCTGGATCACGCGCAGCATGGCAGTGAGATCTTTCACATGAGAAGTCTCGATAAACTTCATTCCGCCAAATTTCTGGAAGGGAATATTCGCTCGCTGTAATTCCAGTTCCAGATCGAACGACATATATCCGGAGCGAAACAGCACGGCAATATCCTTGAGGCTCACGCCCATCTCGCGGTATTCGAGAATCTTCTCGACTACATAAAGCGACTGCTGCGCTTCGTTCTCCGCGCATACGATCTGCGGCAGTTCGCCGAGTTCATGCCGAGAGTATAACGTTTTCTCATATCGCTTCACTGCCATTGAAATAATATGATTCGTCAGCGTCAAGATCGGCTGAGTGGAACGAAAATTCTCCTCTAACGGAATAACCTTCGCACCAGGATATTGCTTCGGAAACTCAAAAATATTCTCGACTTCCGCTCCTCGAAAACGATAGATCGATTGTGCATCATCGCCAACAACCATTACATTCACTCGCGAAGGATCTGACCCGGCGAGCAACTCGACTACTCGCGCTTGCAAACGATTCACATCCTGATATTCATCTACCATAATGTAACGGTATCGCTGATTTAGCGTTTGACGAACCTTCTCATTATTCGCCAGAAGGAGCACAAGATTGGTAAGCAGATCGTCATAGTCCATTGCGTCGGACTTGCGCTTGTACGCATGATAGCCGTGCCATAGGCGAAGAATATCCGGAGTGTCCTCGATGAAATGCGGAAAATCATTCTCGATCACATCTTCGAGCGCTATGAGTTTATTAACCGCGAGCGAGAACATTGCGCCAAGCGTAGTCTTACGCGGAAACCGGCGGCGTGCGGTAGCGAGGCCCATTTGCGTGCGCAGCAAATTGATGGCATCGTGCGAATCGCCCTGATCGAGAATGGTAAAATCATTATTGAACCCAATCAGGCTGGCATAATGCCGAAGTGTGAGATTGGCAAAAGAATGGAACGTCCCTCCCGCAACATTTTCTGCAGAACGATCATGCAAAAGCGCCGATGCGCGGCGCAACATTTCCTGTGCAGCTCTTCGAGTAAAGGTAAGAAGCAGTATTGATTTCGGATCAATGCCCTGCTCGACCAAACGCGCTACGCGATAGGTGAGCGTTCGCGTTTTGCCAGTCCCGGCGCCAGCAATCACAAGCGCCGGGCCATCCCTATGCTTCACGGCCTCGAACTGCGCGGCATTTAATTCCTGCTCGTAGCGCACCTTGAACCGCGATTCATCTATGAAGGCGGAATCAGTTGCGCGCTTTAAAACGAAGCGTTTCGGGCTGATTGCAGGAGTGGTCGTGCTGATGGGCACCTGTTCGGGCATGCAAGGCTAACTTTCGAATGCCGCGGATGGTTGCGAAAGTTGGAAAACTCACTCATCCAGAACCTGAGAACTTCAAAACTTCAACGCATTCGTAAACGGATTTGCCTTTGCATCCCGCGTGGAAAGCGGCTTTATGCCCCACCGTTTTTCGATGAGCGAGAGAATGCTCACCGTTTCATATTGTGTGTGATCGACGAAATGCTTTTTTGCGAACGGCGAAATAATAATTGCCGGTACACGAATGCCGGGGCCCCATTTATCAATTTTCGGCGGCGCAACATGATCCCAGAATCCGCCATGCTCGTCGTAGGTGACGATGATAACGCAATCGTTCCAGTCTGCCCCGTTACGCACCGCGTTGATCAGGTCTTCGAGATGCAGCTCGCCAACCATTACGTTTGCATAGCCGGGATGCTCATTCAATTCTCCAATGGGCTTGACGAATGATACGGCGGGCAGTGTTCCGGCTTTCGCTTGCGCGATAAAATCATTCTCATCTTTTAAGTGGGCGGCTTTCGCAGGCGTTCCATCCGCATAATTTTTGAAATATTCGAAAGGCTGATGATGATATTGGAACAGGCTGTCGGGATGTCCGGCAAGGGCATCGTTCCAACCTCCGCTATACCACGCCCAGTCGATATTTTTTTCCGAAAGCTTGTCGCCAATGTTGGGAATTGTTAGTCCAGGCACGAGGGTCTTGGGATTCTTTACATCTGGATGCGGCTGGTAAACTGAATAAACGGTGTTGATGAGATAGCCGTCGGGCGTGACGCTGCCATCCTCTATCAAATTATCATTTTTATCGAAAACAGCGCGCATGGATTCCGGAGCATCCTTCCATTGCGGCGTAGCGGCGGCAATCGTCCAGATATGATTGAGCCATGAGCCGCCGAAGGCGCTATGGAAAAAATGATCGCACAGCGTGTATTTCATCGCTTCATTTTGTGCAACGGGAAAATCGGCGGTATGATAATATCCCATTGAAAGTCCCTGTGCAGAACTGATCGCCGCAAATTTATCCATCTTGCCGCCATCGATCTGCTCGATCTCCTGATAGTACCGATGGACAAGGTCGAATGTCAACTTGGATGGCGGAAGGAATTGATCGATGTTGAAATACTTGTTCGGCAGCACGGGCGCGGGATGAAAATGCTCGGTATCGTTCCACGGCAGAGTAAGATACGGCTTGCCTGTTGCTGGATCGATCTGCGTGAATTCCGATTTCGTTGCATTGGCAATGCCATCGGCGCCAGGGAATTCGCCGTAGAGATTATCGAAGCTGTGGTTCTCCATGTAAAGCACGATAATATGCCCGATCTTCTTGATTCCTTTCGGAGCCGCGTTGGTTCTGTGCTGGGTTTTTGAGGTTGGGTTCGGAGTGAACTTAACAGAATCGCTCGAAATTCCGAAAAGAAAGCTTAGAAGAATTATTATTGTCTGAGCCGTAGAAATCATGTTATAAAAAGAGTACAAAAATAACGATTACACTTTATGAAATCGTTAACGCAGCCCGATTCGTAATAATCCGGAATTATCTCACAGAGTCATGTTGGTATCTCGCGCTAACCGAATGCCGCTGAACTGCCAGCGGGATTCGGGCGGAAAGAAATTCCTATATGTTGCACGGATATGATCTCGCGGGGTAACACACGATCCACCACGCAATACCATTTGGTTGGACATGAACTTGCCATTGTATTCCCCGAGCGCGCCTTCAGCAACTTTATATCCGGGATAGGGCAAGTACGCGCTGCGAGTCCACTCCCACGAATCGCCGAACATTTGTGCAGGTGATGTAGCACAAACGTTAGTTTGTGACCCGGCGGTGGGGTCGCGAACTAAAGTAGCATCGTCTGCGATGCGTGCTACATCGGGGATGGGATGGAAATTCTCATCATCGAGGAAATTACCTTCGATGGGCAGATCTTTTGCAGCGAATTCCCATTCGAATTCGGTCGCCAGCCTCGCCCCGCGCCAGGTTGCATAGGCATCTGCTTCGTAGAAGCTGATATGGGTCACCGGTTCTGAATCTTCGACAGGTCGAAAGCCTTGCAGGGTCATTGCCCACCATTCGCCTTCGTACAGTTCCCAATATTTGGGTGCGTGCCAAGCATTGGATTGGCATTTGGCCCAACCATCCGATAGCCAGAGCGTGGGATTGCTATATCCGGCATCTGCGATGAAGTCCTTATATTCACCGTTCGTGATCAGCCGATCTGCTAATGCGAACCCTTCGATATATTGCCGGTGACGCGGGGCTTCGTTATCGAAATAAAAATCATTGAACACTCCCGAAGCAGGACCGATGATGTGTTGTCCCCCTCCTTGAAAAGGAGGAGGTTTTGCGCCGATCTCGATGAGGCCTTCATCGAACGAGATCCAGTTCAACGGTGCGGGAGTGGCTGAAATAATTTCTCGCGCTCGATACACTGGGCGAAGTGGGTTCATCGCAAGCACGGTTTTGACATCGGTGAGCATCAACTCCTGGTGCTGTTGTTCGTGATTGATTCCCATAATAATGAGTGGACCGATCGTCTGCAGCACATCGCGGCTGCCTTCGGATATCAGCCGTTCCATTGAACGATACACATGATCTCGATATGCGAACACTTCCGCGAGCGTTGGGCGGGACATAAGGCCGCGCATATCGCGCGGAGTGCGAGCTCCGATAGTATTGTAGTAGGAATTAAAAAGATACCCAAACTTTGGATGGAAAACACGATATCCGCGTACATGCGGCGTGAGCACGAAGGTCTCGAAGAACCACGCAGTGTGACCAAGCTGCCATTTGATCGGCGAGCACTCAATGGAGGTTTGCACTACGCAATCCTCGACGGTCAGCGGCTCGCAAATGCGGTCGGTCATTTCGAGCAGCCGGAAGTATCGGCGCAGGAGTTCCTCGCGCTCGATCTCCAGCGCATTGAATGCCGCGTGTGGTTTTCTCGGGTGAGGGAGGGTCTCGGTTTCCATGAGCGTTATCGTTTGGCGAAAGGATAGATCTGTCTTTAAAACCAAGCAAGAATGAGATTTATGCCCGGAGGCTAAACAAATCAAGCGTCCATTAATTTGGTGCAAGCCCAATGACCCATCTTTTCATGCCGGGATTCCCCAACCCGCCTTTGAGTGTTCTTCGCAACACAACTATGAGTGGACACTCCAAATGGTCGCAAATTAAGCGAAAGAAAGCCATCACCGATCGGAATCGTGGCAGGCTGTTTACGCGCTTCATTCGGGAAATACAGATCGCAGCGCGTACCGGCGGCGGCGACCCAGATGGCAATCCGCGACTGCGTTTTGCGATCGAGCAAGCGCGCAAAAATTCAATGCCTGCCGATAATATCAAGCGCGCCATTGCTCGCGGCGCGGGCGGTGAGGGCGGCGCGGCACTCGTCGAGGGCAGCTATGAGATATACGGTCCCGGCGGTGTAGCGATCATTGTAGAAACCGCAACCGATAATAAGAACCGTACCGTTGGCGAGATCCGCCATGTGCTCGGCAAGTACGGCGGCAATCTGGGTGAATCCGGCTCGGTGAGCTGGATGTTCACAAAGATGGGAACGATCGTTGTGCCCCGCAGTGCGATCGGCGAAGAACGCTTGCTCGAACTCGTACTCGAAGCCGGTGCCGAAGATCTTCGTACTGACGATCCGGAATTCTTCGAAGTGCGAACCTCACCTGAGGATTTTGAACGCGTCCGCGATGCCTTGGTCAATGCTGGAATATCCATCGAAGATGCGAAGATCGCAATGCTGCCGGCGAACCTTGTTCCCGTCGCTGGTGACGATGCCTCCAAAGTTGTAAAGCTCATCGAAGCCCTCGAAGAAAATGACGATGTGCAAAATGTGTTTTCGAATGCGGATATAGATGAGGCCGCATTCGCATAATCTCATCTCAATGAATGAATCTGAACCAGTAGCAGAAGCATCTTCACAAGCATTCGAGCCGAACGTAGATCCCGTCCCCAGAGCTTATTCAGGATTCGCTGCTCGCAAGTGGCTCAGGTGGCTTTGGCGAATAGCGGTAGTGTTCGCAGTAGTTCCCATTCTTCAGGTTGCAATACTCCGGTTTGTCAACCCTCCGGTGAGTACCATGATGATCTGCCAGATGGTTGACCATCTCTTCTCTGGTGAAAAGATCCGATGGTCCCACACAAATCTTAGCGAAAAGGAGATATCGCCCTATCTCTTTTCCGCAGTTATTGCAGGCGAAGACCAGCGGTTCTTCTCGCACCACGGATTCGATGAAGTCGAAATACAGCAAGCCATCCGCACGCACGAGCGCCATCCCAAACGCCCGATGCGCGGCGCAAGTACTATCTCGCAGCAGGTAGCAAAAAATCTGTTCCTGCCGCCATGGCATAATTTTATTCGAAAGGGAATCGAAGCGTACTACACGGTACTCATTGAATTCATGTGGCCGAAGGAACGAATTCTTCAAATGTATGCGAATATCGCTGAGTTCGCTCCCAACGTCTATGGTGCGGAGGCAGGCGCAATGTTCCACTTCAAGCGACACGCCGGACAGTTGACGCAACAGCAAGCAGCGCAGATGGCTGCCGTCCTCCCAAACCCCGAGCGGTGGAGTGCCTCGCATCCCTCCGGATACATCCAACGTCGCGCCGCGCGCATCCTGCGCCAAATGCGTGGTATCCCCACCGATGAAGATGAAGATGGCGAACCGGATTAACGATTCTTCGCTTTTAGATAACAGGGGAGATATGCCGCACCAGCACTTTAGATTTCGGTCGTCAATTGTCCTATGCGCTTTTTTACTTTGCACTGCGCCGCTAACGCATGCGCAGCAACCGCTGCTGGGTTTCACGCTTGGACCTGAATTATTGGTAGGCGTTGCTGCGCCCGAAACTTCCCCGAGTCAGCAGCCGATCACAGCATATCAGGCCGGGCTAAGGGGTTATGTGTCGCTCGATTCTTCGTTCGTGGTCCGGCTGGACGTCACGTACCGACATCTGGATATTCGCGGCAGCTCGACGTATTATTCCTATGATTTTGCCGGAGATTACTTATTCGTTGGCCCGGCATTGCGATACAAGTGGTTCGAGCTCGGGGTTGACCTTGGCACACCACTCAATGGTAACTTCTTTACCTTCGGAGGTTCACTCGCAGACACATCCTCCAGTTTGGGAAGCTCGGAAATGACCCCGCTTGCAATGGCCACGGCTGCAGCTTTCGTTCCAATTGCTACAACGGATGGAAGTCAGCTTTCACTGGTCGTCAGCGCGTCCTACGAACTATCGTCCTCAGCGATCACAAAGCAATTCATTCTTCACGATCCCTCCTCACATGCACCCGTTGTAACAACCGGTGGCCAGTTGGGACCGATCGGAAGTGTGCAAGTGGGACTCACCTGGCAATTCAGCGTGATCGGGAAAGAGAAAGAGGAGTGGTATTAGGCCAACGAAGATGAAAATGTGGCTGGATTCAGAATGTTAATGGGACTGCCCGTAGCGGAACTACAATTTTGATTGCTTGCCATCCCAGCGAAATACGTCTTCAATGAAGAGTGTGCTTGGATGAACTTTTAATGCTGCTGAAATTAGGCAAAGATTTCGCACACTCAAGTTACGTTCACCACGTTCTACATGGCCTACATAAGATCGATCTATCCCCGATTTTTCTGCGAGTTCTTCCTGTGAAAAACCCTGTTGCTCACGCAAGAATCGCACGTTTTTACCGATCACACGGAGTATATCCATGTTATTGTAATGCAGAGATCGGGATGCCAAGCAAACAAAAGCTACGCGGAGTCCCTAAAAATGTCGTATATTTGTTGTCAAATCATAGCAACATGTGATTTTTTTCCACAAACATTAACTTTTGAAAAGGGTTTTTTATGAAACGAATCATCGTTCCAGCTCTGCTTTGTCTGGTTTTCATTGCTCAAACAACTCACTCCCAGACAAAGCCATATTATGGCCCCTTGCTTTTCAGCATGCATCGGGACACGGCCGTGCCACCGATTTACGCAGGGCAACCAGCACAAGTCACCATGGGGTATCTCTGGCTGGATCAGTTGATGCGGCAATACCCCGAATATCGTATTGATAGCTTTTTCAACACGCTTACATGGAGCGACACGATGAAAACCCTCGCAAGCGTTTATTACCAAGCGCAGGCAGACAACCCAATCTCATTCTTCTTGTGGTCGG